>PALG01000020.1 GCA_002707025.1 Flavobacteriaceae bacterium
GCACGCTTTGCCACCCATAGGGCACTCTTTTTGTACCAGCGCCAACGTATAAAGGAGGTATTGATCTTATCCAGGAAGAAGAGCATCATCGGGAACACCAAAATATTGGCGGCAATGGCGCCCACCAACACCAAATAGGGGTTGAGGTCGTTAAGGAGCCCATACGGGATGCCTACCTTGGCTTCCCCAAAGGGTGAAAGGCTCCATAATAGCGTGATGATAATTTCCTTGATCATAATAGCACGCAAAAGTAGGGATAATAACGGTTATTTTGGGTATAAAATTTCTTAAAGGGTTGTGAAATGTTTGTTCTTTTTTGCATTGCCGTAAAAAGAACCAAAAAAGTTTAGAAGCATTAAGGGGATTGTGTTTTACGCACAGGCACACGGGCGGAGGGGACTATTCAAACTCCCCCGCCAAGCCTAGGGCTTGGCGACCCCTCTTTGTCTAAAGAGGGGAGCATTTGTGGGTATGGCTGTGCCTTTGAGGTACAACCCACCCCGTCAGCCCTTCGGGCTGCCACCCCTCCCTTTCTAGGGCGGGGAGCACTTGGTATGGAATTATTTTTAAATCCTGTCACCTAACTTCTTTTTCCTATTTCCTTCGTTACCATCCCTTCGACAAGCTCAGGGTGACAACACGTTTGTGTTTAGTGCTTCCTTCTCCCATTGAAGAGCTTGTCCCGAACTAGCTTCGGGATGGTTCGTGACTCGTGATTCGTGTTTCCTGTTTCCTGTCTCCTGACTCCTGTCTCCTGTTTCCTTTACCCCTTAAAGAGCTTGTCCCGAACTTGCTTCGGGATGGTTCGTGTTTCCTATCTCCTGTTTCCTGTTTCCCTCCCCCTTTGAAGGGGGACCGAGGGGGATGTTTTAAGCTTGTCCCAAACTAGCTTTGGGTGGAGACATATCTTACCTATCTGAGTCTTCAATCAATTCTTTCAAATCATTTAAAACCTTCTCAAGGTGGTACAGTACCTCTTCATTCTGAACCCTATAAAATCTAATCCCATATAATTCCAGTCTTCCTTGTCTTTTAGCATCTTCAAGAAACGAGGTATTATGGATATTTCCATCAACTTCAATAGCAAGACCAATTTCATGGCAGTAAAAATCAACAATATAATCTAACAATGGAACTTGCCTATGGAACTCTACATTAAGTGCTTTTTTTCGTATCACTTTCCAAAGTGTTTTTTCAGCAGGGGTCATTTCGGAACGTAATCTTCGGGCAAGCTCTTTTAAATCACTTCGGTAAGGTATAATTTTATTGGCCATTTGTAAAGCTAGTAAAAAAACATCCCACCCCTAACCCCTCCCTTCGAAGGGAGGGAGAAGTAGTATTGCGTTTTTATAAAAAATCACTAACGAAAACTTTCCCTTTTAAAAGCTTGCCCCGAGCAGGTTTAGGATTGCCTTTCTACAAACGAACTTAGGTATTGTCATCCCCCCTTTGAAGTGCGTGTCCCGAACTTGCTTCGGGTACTTGTCCCGAACTTGCTTCGGGATGATTCGTGACTCCTGTCTCCTGTCTCCTGTTTCCTTCCCCCCTTAAAGAGCTTGTCCCGAACTTGCTTCGGGAGGGTTGAGGGGGATGTTCTTACGCTGAGTCTTAATGGGATGATACTTACGGAAAAAACCCAAAAGCTTCGCTTTTATGGATTTTTCGTTTCCCCTTTATGGAAATACATTTGCAACAGTGCCCAACAAAAAACCCAACACCTTAGGTGTTGGGTTTTTCTCGTAGCGTGGGGGAGACTTGAACTCCCGACCTCCGGGTTATGAATCCGACGCTCTAACCACCTGAGCTACCACGCCTTTTTTGCGTGTGCAAATATAGAAACAAAAAACGCTCCTACAAACACAAAATTTTATTTTTTCAATCCTTCACTTTTTCAAAAAAAATACAATTCCATTTTTGCTAATAAAAATTTATAGTATATATTGGGCAATCGCTAACACCAACCTATGGAAGACAAGAAGAAATACGAAATGGAGTTCCCAATACATGTATCTCCATCCCTTTTATATCAATACATCTCTACCCCTTCGGGCATGAGCGAATGGTACGCCGATAATGTGAATTCCCGAGGCGAATATTTTACGTTTATCTGGGAGGGCAGTGAAGAAAAGGCACGCCTGCTGGGTAAGAAAAATGGCGAACGGGTCAAGTTTCGCTGGGTAGATGATGAAGAAACCGATTTTTACTTCGAACTGCGCATTCAGGTGGACGAAATCACCAAGGATGTTTCGTTGATCGTGACCGATTATGCCGAGGAAGACGAGATCGAGGAAGGGAAGATGCTTTGGGAAAATATGATTTCCAACCTAAAACACGTGCTGGGTTCTGTGTAAAACCCATCAATAATAGTATCTTTGAACCACCTAAAAAGGTGGTTTTTTTATGCTGAATTACAACGGAACCCTTTCAGAAAACAAACAAGAACAATCCCTTCTTGAAAACCGGGGCCTGCATTATGGCGATGCCGTGTTCGAAACCATTAAAGTCTCGGCCGGAAAGGTCCTGTTCTGGGAAGATCATTACTTCCGCCTTATGGCGGCCATGCGGGTGATGCGTATGGAAATACCCATGAACTTTACCATGGAATTCCTAGAGGCAGAAATCCTAAAAACGGTGGCTACTTTCGAAAAAACCGGGGCGCAACGGGTAAAGCTGTTGGTGTGGCGGCAATGGGGCGGAAAATACACGCCTACTGCCCAAGACATTGCGTACGCCTTGTTTGCGGAAACCCTGGAACAACCCTTTTATCTATTGAATGAGTCGCATTATGAAGTAGAGCTTTTTAAGGATCATTACATTACTTCGGGCTTATTGTCCACCCTAAAGCATAACAACCGGGCCATTAATGTACTGGGGAGTATCTTTGCTTCGGAAAATGACTACCAAAACTGTTTGTTGCTCAATGAAAAGAAACAAGTGGTGGAAGCCCTTAACGGAAACCTCTTTTTGGTGAAGGACTACAAAATAAAGACCCCACCCTTAAGCGACGGTTGCCTAAATGGGATAGCCCGGAAACAGTTGTTGCTTATCTTGGCCCAGTTGCCCGACTATGTGGTGGAAGAAACCTCCATTTCGCCATTCGAATTGCAAAAAGCCGATGAGTTGTTTGTGACCAATACCATTGTGGGGATTCAACCTATCACGAAATACCGAAAAAAGGAATATGGGCATACCCTAGCCAAGGAGTTGTTGGCCAAACTGAATGCCAAGGCCCGCTTGGGCTAGTTGAAGTTAGGGTTTTCTGGTGCGTTGGACCAGATCATGTATTCGCCGCCTAGCTGCATCATTTGCTTTTTCCAGATGTCCTTGGAATCCATCCCAATAATGTCACTCTTTTGATCATTGTGAATCACGACCCAGCTATTTACTTTGAGTTCGTCGTCCAATTGGTGTTCGGACCAGCCCGAATAGCCCAGGAAAAACTGAATCTGATCCTTTTTCAGGACGTTGTTGTTGAGCATGTCGATAATCGTGGTAAAGTCGCCCCCCCCAATAAATTCCGTTGGAAATTTCAATACTATCGGGAATGAGTTCGGGTACCCGGTGAATAAAATACAGGTTGTCCTGCTCTACAGGACCGCCATTGTAGACCCTTAGATTGGAATTCACCTCGGGGACAAAATCCTTTAAGCGGTGTTTTAGGGGTTTGTTTAAAATAAAACCCACCGATCCCTCATCGTTGTGTTCGGCCAATAGTACGACCGACCGGTTAAAGGAGGCATCCCCTATAATGGACGGTTCGGCAATAAGTAAGGCGCCTTTGGTTGGTGTAATGCCTATCATACCGTAGGTTTTAGGTACTTAAATCTACTAAAAAAAAATGAAACTGCAATTTTGGGAGGACTTAGGGTCACCGATGCCCAAAAAATAAACCCTGCCGAAGGGCAGGGTTTATGATGGTTTAAATTCGTTCGGTGATTAGTTCACACTGTTTGATAAATCAGAACCAGCTTTGAATTTTACTACGTTTTTAGCAGCAATTTTTATGGTTTTACCAGTTTGAGGGTTTCTTCCTTCTCTAGCCGCTCTTTTAGAAACTGACCAAGAACCGAATCCTACTAAAGATACTCTGTTTCCTTTTTTAAGAGACTTCTCTACATTTCCTAAGAAAGACTCTAGTGCTTTTTTTGCAGCTGCTTTTGTAATTCCGGCATCTTCTGCCATTGCGTCGATTAAATCTGATTTGTTCATAGTTTACTTTTTAAAATTAAAACTGTGTTGTTAAACATTAAATAATTGCTCTACAAATTTAAACGGATTATCGGTTCACGCAAGTAATGACGCGCTAAAACGCCGTATTTGTTGATAACTTGGGGTCATTGTTGATAAAGTTGACCGTTTATCGATGGTTTTTAAGGAATTCAGTAACAATAAGGGTTTACACGAATTGCGCCCCTTCCGCAACTGTAAATCCGTTGAGCAAATCCCTAGCGGGCATTTTTTTCTTTCCGGGCAACTGCAATGTTTCAATATATAGGTTGTTGTCTTGGGTGGCCACTTTCAGCTCTTTTTTGGTTGCCATAAGGGTCCCGGGAGCTGCGGTACTTTTCTCTTCGGAAAGCTTGGTGTCGTAGATTTTCACCTTCCATTCCTCTTCACCATTGCGCAGCTGTGTCCATGCGGTAGGATAGGGGGAGAGCCCTCTTATAAACGCATCTATCTTTGCAGCGGGTTGCTGCCAATTTATTTGGGTGTTTTCTGAAGTAAGCTTAGGAGCTTCCTTAAGGCTTTCCACCATAGGCTGCGGTTGAGGGGTAGCTTTGCCTTCCTGGATGAGCTGCACCGTGCGTACCACCAAGTCGCTTCCTACGTCCATCAGTTTGTCATGCAAGCTTCCGGCTGTTTCCCGGGCTTCTATGGCTACGGTTTCGGAAGCAATAATGGCTCCAGTGTCTATCTTTTCATCAATAAAGAAGGTGGTGACCCCTGTTTCGGCTTCCCCATTCATTACTGCCCAATTAATAGGTGCCGCACCACGGTATTGGGGTAATAGGGATGCGTGTAGGTTAAAAGTACCCTGTTCGGGAAGTTGCCAAACCACTTTTGGCAACATTCGAAACGCCACCACAATAAACAGGTTGGGGTGTAAAGCTTCCAGTTCCTTTAAAAAATGGGGGTCCTTCAAATTTGTAGGTTGCAGTACTGGGAGGTTTTGCGAAAGGGCGTATTCCTTGACGGCGGACTGCGATAGTTTTCTGCCTCTACCCGCGGGTTTGTCCGGAGCGGTAATCACTCCAGCAATGTTAAAAGAGTGTTCGACTAGTTTCTGCAATACCCCCACGGCAAAATGTGGGGTGCCCATAAATACAATGCGTAGGTCTTTCATGAAGTTCGGTAATATTGGTTTACGGCGTTTAGCTTGATTTTTTTGCGATCCAATAGCCACTGCAAGCCTTGTAATACTTCTGTTTCGGCAAAGGTAAGATTTTCGCTCACGGTACGCGAATCCATGGGGCCTTCTTTTAGGAGTGCTAAAATAGCGTCGGTTACCTTTAAGGTTTTCACTTTAATGCTCCCTTGGGTTTTTTCCAGACACACGGAACAATTTCCGCAGGGCTGTACGCTTTCTTCCCCAAAATAGGCCAGTAATTGCCCTTGCAGGCATTGCGTGGTGTTTTCCACATACTGAAGCACGGCATGAACCTGCTGTTTTTTCTTTTCGTTGAGCTGGGTAATATCCTTGCTGAAGGGATTGATGGTTCGGTCGTCTTCCCGCGGGACCAAAAAGGTAATCTTGGCATCGGTTTCAAACAAGGAAAGGGTGAGTAAATCTTCGTGTTCCATTTCCTTTAAAGTAGTGATGATACGGTCTACGGAAATACCCGATTTAGATGCTACGAGTTCTAGGTTGACCGCATTGGGGGCATCAAAAATTCCTCCGTAAATACGAAGGATGGTTTTGCCCACCACCGAAAAAGCCACTTTTTCCTCAAAGCGTTTCAGTAATTGCTGCGAAGACACCAAGAACTGTAGTTTTGATTTGCGACCAAATTGTTTGGAAAGCTGCAACACCCCAATCCGATCCAAAGTGTTGAGTCCGTTGAAAGTAACCATAGGGTTCAATCCGTAGGTTTGGCAAAAGGTAACCAAGCTAAAATCATGTTCGGTAAAAGCCCCTTCCCCGTAGGAAATTTGAAAGTAGTTATTGAGGGTGCGGTACAGTTTTTTTAGGTCACCTACGGAAGGCAGGGTGTCTACAAACTGTCTTTTTAAAAGGGTTTTGTCACTTTCGTCGTATAGCACCACGGCTTGTGCCGCTTTACCATCCCGTCCTGCCCGTCCTGCCTCTTGAAAATAGCTTTCCAGGCTTTCGGGCAATTGGATGTGGATTACATGGCGTACATGGGCAAAATCGATTCCCATCCCAAAGGCATTGGTCGCTACCATCACATGATTGGGAGTGGTTTTCCATGCCTCCAACCGTTGCTGTTTCTCCTTGGGGGGGAGTCCGCCGTGATAAAAGGTGCTCGAGAACCCCTGGTTTTGTAATTGGCGGCTAAAGACTTCCGTTTGTTTTCGGTTGCGTACATAGACAATGGCCGTTCCTGGGTGGTCCTTTAGCAGTTGCGATACCCGATAGCGCTTGTCACTTTCAGGATACACTTTATACGAAAGGTTATTGCGGGCAAACGAGCTTTTAAACACTTGCGGCTGTTCCAGTTGCAATTGTGCAAGGGTATCGGTAAGTACTTCGGGGGTGGCCGTGGCGGTGAGCGCAATGATTGGGATCAAGGGATGCATTTCCCGAAGCACCTTAATATGCTGATAGGCCGGCCGGAAGTCGTTCCCCCATTGTGAAATACAGTGCGCTTCATCCACGGCAATTACATTCACGTTCATTTTCCGAAGAGCATTTTGCACCTGTTCCTGTTGCAGCCTTTCGGGGGAGAGGTATAAGAACTTGTAGTTTCCGAAGCGGGCATTGTCCAATAAGGCCGTAAGCGCATCCTGTGAAATCCCTCCCGCCAAACACAGGGCTTTGATCCCTTTTTCGCGCAAGCCGTTTACTTGGTCGTTCATAAGGGCCACCAAGGGGGAAACCACCACGCAAATGCCTTCCGTAGCTAAGGCAGGGATCTGAAAGCAAACCGATTTCCCACCGCCCGTAGGCAGCAGCGCAACCGTGTCGCGTCCGTTTAAAACCGACTGGATGATGTCTTCCTGAAGGGGACGGAACTGTTCGTGCCCCCAATATTCCCGCAATAGGTGCAACGGATGTTTCACAATAGTTGGCTTAGTTTTTTTAAAATGAATTCACTTCTATAGGGAAGGGTGCCAAATGGGACGTGATGCACCTCGTAGCCGTAGCGTTGGTAGGCACGGTCTAGGTATTGAAAGATTTTCTCGGCCTGTTCGTAGGATTCGTAGCGTTCGTTGTCCTGCTGGTAAATAGCTTCCCAAGGAGGTAATAGGAACACAACATCGTACCGATGGTCTTGGCAGGTTTTTTCAAATTCCTTGGGGTAATCGGTATTGATGTAATCCATATATGCCACAACATCGGGCATGCCCCGGTCGTAAAATAGACGGGGTTCCTTATAATTTTGGGCTTCTTGGAATTGTTTTAAACGGCCTTCCAATAGCCGTTGACTAAACAACAGGGGTTCTTCCAAAAATAGTTGGTCAATCCCCTCTTCTTGTGCTTTTTTAATGACTTCCCGTGAAATTTCCGGAAGGCAGGCAAAGCCTTTAGATTCCAATTCGTTTATCAAGGAAGTTTTGCCCGATCCCGGTCCCCCCGTTATGACAATTCTTTTGGTGTTCAAGCGTTACTATTTTAGGCAAAATTAGTGAATATAACTACCTTACCCTATCTTTGTAAAAAAGATTACAGGATACTATGACAGAAGAAGAGAAAAAAACAAAAGATTTTTACGAACGTTTACGGGACGAATTGGAACAGGATACTTCCTGGCCCGCTCCCTATTTATACAAATTTATTGTCCCTGCCAGTATGGAGAAGATCTCTGAAATACAAGGGGTTTTCAATGATATGGATGCCGATATTAGCACCCGGGACTCCTCAAAAGGGAACTTTACCAGTGTTTCGGTACGGGTCACCATGGAGTCACCGGAAGCCGTCGTGGAAAAATATCAGGAAGTTTCTAAGGTAGAAGGAGTGATTTCCTTATAATTTTATTATTTTGCAACATACTTCAACAAGTATTATTCCTAATACATTTATATTTTGATTGACAATATTGAATACAATACCGAGCGTCCCCATTTAATTATTCCCGAATATGGAAGGCATATTCAAAAAATGGTGGACCACGCGGTTTCCTTGGAAGACAAGGAGGCACGAAACCGATGTGCCAACAGCATTATTGCCGTGATGGGAAATTTGAATCCCCATTTACGCGACGTACCCGACTTTCAGCATAAGCTATGGGACCAGTTGTTTATTATTTCCGACTTTAAGTTGGATGTGGATTCGCCTTTTCCCAAACCTTCCCGTGAAGAATTGGCCGAACGTCCACAGCACATGGGCTATCCCCAAAACTTTCCGAAGTATCGTTTCTACGGAAACAACATCAAGCGTATGATCGATGTGGCCAATAGTTGGGAAGCGGGCGATAAGAAGGAGGGACTTATCCTTACCATCGCCAACCATATGAAGAAAAGCTTCCTGAACTGGAACAAGGATACGGTAGAGGATGACGTGATCTTTCAGCACCTGTATGAACTTTCCGAAGGGAAAATCAATTTGAAGAACAGTGATGAAGACCTGTCCGATTCCCAGAACTTGCTAAAGAATAAAAAGCGCTATAAAAAAACCCATAAAACTAAAAACAACCGCAACCGTAAACGCCACTAAACCAACCGTTATTCATGGGAACTTTTCAAATTGAAGGTGGACGCTCCCTACAAGGGGAAATTCGTCCGCAAGGTGCCAAAAACGAAGCCTTACAAATTCTCTGTGCCGTATTATTAACCCCGGAAGAGGTCATTATTGAAAACATCCCCGACATTGTGGATGTCAATAAACTGATTAACATCCTAGGGAATTTAGGGGTGAAAATCCAAAAGCTGGGCAAAGGGAAGTACGCATTCCGTTCGGACGCCATTCATTTGGAATACTTGGAGTCTGAACTTTTCAAGAAAGAGGGAAGCTCCCTTCGTGGCTCCATTATGATTGTGGGTCCTTTATTGGCGCGCTTCGGAAAAGGTTACATTCCGCGTCCCGGTGGGGATAAAATTGGCCGGAGAAGGCTGGATACCCACTTTGAAGGGTTTATTAAGTTAGGGGCGAAGTTCCGCTACAATAAAGAAGAACGTTTTTATGGGGTGGAAGCCCCAAATGGACTCCAAGGAACCTACATGCTCTTGGACCAGGCTTCGGTAACGGGTACTGCCAATATTGTGATGGCTGCGGTCTTAGCCGAAGGAACCACTACGGTTTATAATGCTGCGTGTGAGCCTTATCTTCAGCAACTGTGCAAGATGCTCAATGCCATGGGCGCAAAAATTAGTGGCGTAGGGTCCAATCTATTGACCATTGAAGGGGTAAAGTCCTTAGGCGGATGTACCCACCGTATTTTGCCCGACATGATTGAGATTGGAAGTTGGATTGGACTGGCTGCCATGACCCAAAGTGAGATTACCATTAAAGACGTAAGTTGGGACAACTTGGGAATTATCCCCGATACGTTTAGAAAATTAGGGATTACCTTAGAAAAGAAGGGCGATGATATTTACATCCCCTCCCAAAAGGAGTACGAAATCCAGTCTGATATGGATGGTTCTATCTTAACGATTGCCGACGCCCCTTGGCCCGGCTTTACGCCCGATTTGTTAAGTATTGTACTCGTTACATGTACGCAAGCCAAAGGGAGTGTGTTGATTCACCAAAAAATGTTTGAAAGCCGTTTGTTCTTTGTGGACAAACTGATTGATATGGGTGCCAAGATTATTTTGTGTGACCCACACCGGGCTACGGTTATAGGGCATAACTTTAAGTCGAAGTTAAAGGCCACCACCATGGTTTCGCCCGATATTAGAGCGGGTATTTCCTTATTAATTGCGGCACTTTCAGCCAAAGGGACCAGTACGATTCACAATATTGAACAGATTGATCGTGGTTACGAGAATATCGACGAAAGACTGCGTGCCATTGGGGCTAAAATTACCCGACTCGACTAATTAAGACTTTTTCTGTTTGTTAAGTTCATCCTGAAGCTTTCTTCGAAGTTGTTGTTCCCGTTCCAAGGAACGCTGGCGATGGGATTCGAATTCTGCCTCGGTATCGGTCAACTTTTCTTGCGCCTCTTTGGTAATGCTATTACTGGATTTAAAGCGGTAGATAAAATATAAGGTAACAAGTAGGAGCACTCCAATAATGGACCATAAAATAGCGTTGTAGGTCGATTTTTTAATCAAGGCCCCAAACAAATGAATGCCATCCTCTTTTTCTTTGCTAATCCCCAAAGCTGTTTCGGTTTTATTGATTTCCTGCTGAAGGGAATCGATACGTTGGGTGAGTTCGTTTATTTTGGCGTTACTGGACGAAAGATCATTTTGCAGGGCATTTAGGGAGTCGGTCACACTTTTCTTTAGCGCATTCAATTTGAAAATTTTTACGACTTTATAATCTTGGTAGCGATTGGAATTTTCAATCACATCGGTGAATTGATCTTCCAGACTGTTTTCACTTTCCTGAGCCTGCAAATTGATGGCAAAAGCAGCAATCATACATACAAATAGAAGGAATTGGCGGTGTTTCATAGCAAGGGGATGATTTAGGTTTGTTTCAGCCGCAACATTAAAAAATTACTTTTATAACGCCCAACATTCATTTTGGTTTATCATTTATTTAACAGCAACTAACGCTTCTGAATAACAATAACTTAAAGCTCCCGAGGGACACCGTTTTATTTGGTTGATAATTTGCAGGGTATTTGCTGCGTCAAGATCTACCCAAGGAATAACCGAATTTCTAAAAACTTCTGAGAGTTCGTGACAACACCTTCCAGAATGCTGACAGGTTTTGGGGTTATACGTCACGGTAATTTCTCCATTGGAGAAGCAATTGGGGTCGTTTATCATAGTTAAGAATTTGGGGGTTAACTATCTAAATGTCATTAAATTATCGTTAAATATATATAAAATAACGACGAAATACATAATATATTGAATTTTCTTACAATTATTTTAAGGCTTCCTTGTAGGTTTCCAAACAGCGTTCGCGGGCTTCCTTATGGTTTACCATAGGATCTGGGTAGGCGTCTTTATCTACTTCAGGTACCCACTTTTTGATGTATTTCCGATCCTTATCAAATTTATCTATTTGGGTGGTAGGGTTAAAGATCCGGAAGTATGGAGCCGCATCTACGCCGCTGCCAGCAGCCCATTGCCAATTGCCTACATTGCTGGACATTTCGTAATCCAATAGCTTTTCCGCAAAATACGCTTCGCCCCAACGCCAATCGATGAGCAGGTGTTTGCATAAAAAACTGGCCACGATCATTCGCACGCGGTTGTGCATGTATCCTGTCTCGTTTAATTGTCGCATCCCAGCGTCGACAAAGGGATATCCGGTTTTCCCTTCTTTCCATTTATCGAATTCGTCTTCATTGTTACGCCATTCGATGCGGTCGTATTCCTTTCGGAAAGCGTTGTTTACGGTTTCTGGGAAGTGCCATAGGATTTGCATAAAGAATTCGCGCCAGATCAATTCCTTTAAGAAGGTATTGTTTTTTACTTCGGAAGCCTTTTTAACCAAGCTACGGATGCCTATTGTTCCAAAGCGAAGATGTGGCGAGAGATGGGAGGTACCCTCTGTATTTCCCGGGAAGTTTCGGGTATCTTCATACGAAGCCATCAGGTCTTTTGAAATGTCAAAAGGTTTTACTTCAATAGACGATTTTGTAAATCCGATGTCACTTAATGACAGGTTGGGAAGGCGTGAATTTTGATAGAGGTTGTCCCATTTTTTGGAGGGATCGTATACCTTCAATTTGCCTAACTCCTTGTATTTTTCCAGCCATTTTTTACTGTATGGGGTGTAGACCACATAGGGATCCCCATCGTTTTTGACCACTTCATCCTTTTCAAAAATCACTTGGTCCTTAAAGGTATAGAAGCCAATCTCTTTTTCGGAAAGCAATGCTTCTATCGCTTCGTCCCGCTCTTTGGCATAGGGTTCGTAATCGTGATTGGTAATGACATTCTTCACGTCAAAATCCTTCAGTATTTCCTGAAATACCTTTTTTGGGGTCCCGTGGTAGATGCCAACACTGCTTCCGTGTTCCTGTAATTGATTGCGTAATTCCTGAAGTGTTTCAAAAATAAAGGTCACACGCGCATCGTCTTTTGGAAGCTTGTCCAAAATTTCCTTATCGAAAATAAAAATAGGCATTACGGGATATTTTCCGCAGAGTGCTTTATAAAAACCGGTATTGTCCTCTAGTCGAAGGTCCCTTCGGAACCAAAAAACGTTTACTTCCTTTGCCACTTACTGAATATTTAAGGTAGACATTCCGCCGTCCACCCCGATGATTTGTCCGGTTATCCATGACGAATCGTCTTGGAGTAGAAAGGAAGCCACTTTGGCGATATCTTTAGTAGTTCCTACACGTTTAAGCGGATGACGTTCGGCCATTTTCTCTTTTTTGTCTTCGGAAGATAGCAATTTACCCGCTAAGGGTGTATCGGTAAGTGAAGGTGCAATCACATTTACCCGAAAGTTTGGGGCATACTCGGCTGCCAAGGACTTAGCAAAGCCTTCAATAGCCCCTTTTGCGGCCGCTACACTGGTATGAAAGGGCATCCCAATTTGTACCGCCACTGTGCTAAAAAACACTAAGCTTGCTTGATCTGCCTTTTTCAATTTTGGCAGCAATTCGTGAACTACTTTCACCAGGGACAGAAAGTTAATTTCCAGATCTTCTGAAAAGTGATCGGGCTTCAGCATTTTGAAGGGTTTTAAATTGATACTTCCTGGGCAGTATGCGAGTCCGTCGAGCGTTTCGGGCAAATCTATTTCAGTAATGTCATCTTTTAAAACATCAAATTTGCGATGCTCGCACCCCTCTGGGAGATCGTCTGCCGAACGCGAAGCAATGATCACGTTGTGGGAGTCGCTGAGTAAAGAAGCTATTTCGTGGCCAATTCCGTAGGAACCGCCAATGAGTAATATGTTTTTCATGATACAGGTTTTTGTCCAAAGAGTTCTATCAATTTTTCCCTTCGGTAATTAAAAATTTCATTCAGTTTGGGTTTCACCAAAATGGGGTGCATTAGTTGTCCCAACCAACCCATGGGAAGTTTGTAGTGAATGATGTCTTCCATTTCGACCCCGCCGGGTACTTCTTTTAAAAAATGCTTATGGTGCCAAAGGGCATACGGGCCAAAGCGTTGCTCGTCTACAAAGTATTCTTGATCGACCACGTGGGTAATTTCGGTCACCCATTTGGTTTTTATTCCCATGACAGGTGTTACAATGTATTGAATAATTTGCCCTGGGTACATGGTCCTTTCAGCACCCGAAAGAATATGGAAACCCATGTAATCTGGGGTAATCACTTTTAAGTTGGCAGGATCTGAGAGGAAGTCCCACGCTTCCTTTAAGGTAATGGGAAGCGTCTGTTTTGCAGTGAGGGTATATATTTTCACGGATTGATTTTCCGTAAAGGTACACTTTGTTGAACAGAATTAAAAAATGATTAAACAAAATTTAACAGCTTACCGTTTGTAAGTGAAAACTTTGCGATTCATGGTTTTCAATCGATAGAGTTTTACAGGGGGCTTTCGTGGAGTGAAAGACTTGAGTCCGAATAGTTTCTTTAAGAGGCTAAGCATGTTTTTTATTTTAAATCTAGGATGAAAATTTGAGCTGTAAAAACAAATTGGCAATCATTAACCCTTATTTAGCAATTTGCTAACTTTTTTGTTTTGTAAGTAGTTACGAAATATTTCTTTTTAAGGTTTTGTTAACTAAAATCCGCTTTTTCAAGTAGTATCTTCGTTACAACGTAAAAAATCAATCTTATAATCATGAAAAAATTATTTTTATTTGTTTTTGCAGGTCTTGTGGCTTCTGTAGGCTTTGCACAAATTGAAACCCCACAACCCAGTCCGTTTCAGAAAATAGAACAGAAAGTTGGACTCTCTGATGTAACCTTGGAATACTCCCGTCCTTCTATGAAAGGAAGGAAAATCTTTGGTGATTTAGTGCCTTACGATAAAGTATGGAGAACCGGAGCCAACCAAAATACCAAAATTACTTTCAGTGATGATGTGATGATTGGCGATACCAAATTAAAAGCAGGATCTTACGCCATTTACACCAAGCCAGGAACTCAAAGCTGGGAGGTGTATTTTTATACCGATACCAATAATTGGGGAAATCCACAGGAGTGGGAAGAAAGTAAAGTAGCTGTTGCGGTAAAAACACAGCCTTTACCTATGCCTATGAGTGTAGAAACCTTTACCATCACTTTTGATGACCTTAAAAATGATGGAGCTACTATTGGGATCCTTTGGGAGAACACTTACGTGGGAGTACCTTTTAGTGTACCTACCGATAAAATGGTGACTGCGAACATTGAGCGAGTAATGGGAGGACCTAGTTCTGGTGATTACTACAATGCAGCTGTATATTATTTAACCGCCGATAAGGACATCAACAAAGCCAAGATGTGGATTGATAAATCTATCGAAATGAGCGAAAAGCCTGCCTTTTGGTATTACCGCCAGAAGTCTTTGATCTACGCCAAGGCTGGTGATAAGAAAGGCGCTATTGAAGCGGCTCAAAAATCCATGCAATTAGCTCAAGAAGCTGGGAACAGCGACTACGTAGCCTTAAATAAAAAATCTTTGGCCGAGTGGGGAGTTAAGTAAATCCCTCTCTTTACTATCATGAAAACGCTCCTTTGTGGAGCGTTTTTTTATACCAATACTTTTTTGATTTCATTTCGGTATTGGGAAGGGCTTTTCCCCGTAAATTCTTTAAATTTTTTATTGAAGTGTGAAAAGTTATTGAAGCCGCATTCAAAGCAAACATCGGTGATACTAAGGTGCTCTTCGGCCAATAGTTTGGAAGCATGAACCAGTCGGTACTCATTTACGAATTGGGTAAAGGTTTTTCCCGTCTTGTTTTTGAAATAGCGGCTGAAAGCCTGTTCGGTCATGCTCACCTTATCTGAGATTTCCTCTAACGAGATGGTTCGTTTAAAGTGTTCGCTTACAAAGCTGTAAATGGTATCCAAACGGGCGGTATCCTGTGGCTTGGATTCCAGCACCACATTTTCCACATTTAGAATGGTGTAATCTTCCACTTCCGCCAGTTCCTGCAGTATTTCCAGAAAAGCAATGAGTCGGTCGAAATTAGACAGTTCCAAAAGCCCTTCAATTTTAGGACCAATGGTTTCCTTGGTTTGATCGTGAAAAACAATTCCCTGTTTGCTTCTAGTAAGTAGCCGCTTTACGGAAGCCATTTCAGGAGCTTCAAAAAAGTCTTCCCCCAAAAAGTCTTCACGCGCTTGGATGACCACTTCACTTTTGTTTTCGGTAAGTCGATCGGTAAAACCAAAGTGGGGCAGATGGGCCCCTATAAATATCAAGTCGCCATCATTGTAGTAGGAAATGTGGTTTCCGATATGCCGTTTGCCACTTCCACCATTAACATATACAATCTCCATTTCGGGATGGTAATGCCACGAAGCCGGGTTCTCGGCATTAAAGTTTTTAAAGTTATTCACCGAAAGGGAGCTTCCGTGGGAAGGAGCAATCGATTCAAATTGTGGTTTTTTCTTCATACAGCATTTTCGAACTACAAAATTACAACAGCCTTAAGGCGAGTATATGTGCAAATTTAGCATAAATATGTGGTATTTTAACCTTAACCTTAAATTAACAATGCATTGATGTTAAAAAAGAACATATTTCAGCAAAAAGAGCAGTAGTACAGAAGCGAGAGCTGCCCCATCTTTGTACCATCATTAATCCTAAAAAGATAAAATTATGAAGACTATTAAAAATGTATTGCTTACCGGATTATTTATGATTTCCATGGCAGCTATGGCCAACAACGAGAAAGTTACCACCAAAGAAGGTAACGTAACCATTACTGAAGAAAATGAAACTGTAGCGGTTTCTGTATTAAATACCAATAACGCCTCTTACCAACTATTCATTTACAGTAACAACGGCGATTTGGTATTTAAAGGAAAACTTGGAGATCAGGCTAGTTTAGGGAAAGCTTTTGATTTTAAAACTGCTGAAAAAGGAGAATACACTTTCAAAGTAGTATCTACCAATGGAGAGCAGTTTGCGAAAAGTATTAAAATCGGTTAATTGAGATTTTAATTTTTGGTCGTTAGAAAAAGGGCAGCATTCGCTGCCCTTTTTTATTTAAGTCGGTCGAGCACTCCCTTACGTTTTACGATATTTTTGTAATCCCATTGTATGTCCCGGCTTTTTTTAAGCCATCTTTTCAACTCTTCCTTATTAACTTCTGAAACTGCGGTGAAAAAAATAGAGGCATCTTTGAATTTCCCGGTTCCTGGTTTCAGCTTTTCTTCTTCAAAACCCATCCCGCTCCAAAACATGAGTCGGATCCCTGCCTTTTGTTTACTGAATCCTACAATAGGATTTCCCTCCAAGAACCAAACGGGGTGACGGTGCCAGATTTTGTTTTCGGCCTCTGGAAGTTGTTGGTGGATTATTTCGGCTAAAGCGTTTCCAATTTCCTGATCTTCTGGAGCAAGTGCCGTTATATAGTTTTGGGTGTCTGGATGTATCATATTATCGTTCTTGATGGCCTTTACCGTTAAAGATATGCGGGGTAAATTTTTCAATACGGGCCGTTCGGGTTTTGGATTGTTTGGCATCTCCAAAATAGAGTAAATAGCCTCGTTGCCGTCCTGGGGTTAAGTCGAAAAACGCTTTTTTAAAAGAAGGATCTTCCTGAAATTTTTGTTCCAGTTCTTCAGGGACCTCAAATTCAGAGGTTTTTTTCAACGTTACTTCCTTTCCCTCTTTTTCAATTTGAATGGCCTCGTGGATATAGGCTTTAATAAGGTCTTCTTGGGAAAACACTTCAGAAACCGATGTAAAGCGAAGCTGTCTGCCCGCTTGTACGTTTTCGGTTTGTTGGATGAGGATATTCTTAGCATCCTTCAGGAGTGCCCCTTTGTGAAATAACAATGCACAATACGCTTTGAAACCATGAATTAAAAAAACATTCTTCCCTTGTAAGGTATAACAGGGTTTTCCCCATTTGAGTTCTTCTGTGAGTCCGGAGCCAACAGCTATTGCCCTAAGCGCTTGATAGCTTTTCTGCCAAGGGCTCTCTTTCAGAAAGAAAAAATCTACTTTGGGATTTTTCATTTTGTGTTTACTTTATCTAAAGATACCAATTAAGGGGTAGTTTTCCCTCCTTTTACCAAGAGCCAAACCGCAAAGGACATTTCCCCTAAAATACTGGGAATGGCTACCATCGCTAGAAATATGGATGCATACTCTTCGTAGTTTTCCATTAATAGATGAGCGGTGGTGTCTACCATGTACATGAGTCCGGCAAGTACGAGCAAAAGGGCCATGAGTCGTGGTTTTTGAAGGATCCTTCCTAGGAGGATTAAATGCAATCCAAAAAAGAACAATCCAATGAGCCACAAGGTATTAAAGCTATTGACCTGCTGAAGGATGGCTGCTTCCGAAGTGGCCGTTAGGGTCATGGGCAATGCAAATAAGGCCACTCCCATAAGTGCGGCATGCATCATCCGGAAATAGGTGCTTATTCGAGCGAGTGGATGATTTTTATAGAGTTCGAATAAAGCCCAAGCTACCACAACGTCAAATACCACTGTAATGAGAAATGCAAGGATGCCCAAGCGAATCATAAAAGGTTGCTGTTGTACGGTTTCCAAGGGTTGTTGGGTAAGGGATTCCAACATAAAAAAATTGGCGAAAATAGCAGTAAAAAAGAGGATCCAATAACTTGTACCTGCTATAAGGGATAGTTTTCGAGGGCTCATGGAAGAATTTATCGAATGTTGAAAGTAAAGTTATCTAAAAAAATTTAGATTGCTGCTACATAAATGTACCATTAAGAAAAATCTGGGCTATAGATTTCTTCCCGATAACTTGTATGTTTTAATAGAAAATCAATGGCTAGCCGGGCATTTTTTTCTTTTTTAAAACAGAGTACGACTTTCTTTTGTGTGTGTTTTTCATTCAGTAAATAAATACAGAATGCATTGAATTTTTCCGAAAACTCTGGATTGGCTACACTAACAAAAGCGGCTCTTCCCCGCTTTTTAAATTTCAGTATGCTCAAAACTGGTTTATTTGGAGCTCCATAAGCCTCCATGAAGATGGGAACTCCCCAGGAGAAATAGCAAATTCTTGTACCCTTGTTGGTTTTAATAAACCCTTTTTTTATCGTCCAAATAGAAATAGCAATCCCTATCACCATTATACCCAACAATACCCCAATCCAGATAAACAGTCCCTCGGTGTTAAAAATCATGACAATAGGGAAGCAAAGCGCGAATAAAGAGATGATGTAAACGTAGAGCTTCATATTGCTATCAAGCGCATTTTCTAAAATAATATGTGGGGCTTTCTTCAAATGAAAAGTTATTCCTTCTTATTACTCCAAATGGAAACATAAACCCCCACAGCCAAGGATAGTGCAATAAACAATAGGGAGAACCATTCGGGGATTTCCGTAAAGCTGGCGGTCATCAATTTAATGGACACGAAGATAAGGATGGCAAACACACTGTATTTTAAATACTGGAAGCGTTCCAACATATTGGCCAAGAAGAAATACAAAGACCGTAATCCCATAATGGCAAAAATATTGGAGCTAAATACAATAAATGGATCGGTAGTTACAGCAAAAATAGCCGGGATGCTATCCAGTGCGAATAATAAATCGGTAAACTCGATGGTGATCAAAGCCCCAAACATCGCAGTAAACACTTTTTTTCCATCCACCCGGGTCACAAACTTCCCTCCATCCAAAATTTTTGTAAATCGGAAGAGTTTGGAAAGCCCTTTTGGCTGATGGGGTTCTTCGTGGCTCGCTTCTTTTTTCAGCATTCGGAAGGCGGGAAACAATAGGAAGAGCCCAAAGATGATACTCATTCCATGAATTTTATTGATAAGGATGATCCCTAGGCTAATGAGCAAAGCCCGAAACACGATAGCTCCCAAAATTCCTAAAAACAATAAGCGATGTTGTTGGTTGCTAGGTATTTTAAAGGAACTAAAAATAACAGCAATCACAAATAGGTTGTCAACACTTAGGGACAATTCAATAAAATAGCCCGAAAGGTAATCCATGATGGCTTTGGTTGGGGTAATATCATTGGGGTTGTCCACCATCCCTTCCTTAAAAAACCAGTATACCGCTCCTGTAAACAACAGTGCATTTCCTACGAAGAAAAGGGTTTCCAAAAATGCTTTTCGGGTGGTGGGGACACTGTCTTTTTTATGCAATACAAAATAGTCCAGCCCCAATAGTAGTAAAACGTACCCTATTAAAATAGCCCAAGGAAGTAAGTGTGCTGGCATGATTTAAAGATACATAATTTTAGCCTTCAAAATCACCATCGTTGTAGTCATTGCCATCGCCACGTCCTCTGGAACGTTCTTTCTTCTGATTGAAACGATAGGTAAAGGAAATATTGAATTGTCGTTCCCTCCATTGGAATTCGCTATCGCTAATAAAGTTATTTGTTTGCGTTAGCGAACGTCTTTTTCGGGAATTGAATAAATCCCTAACATTAAAACCGATGGTTCCATTATCGCCCAGAATATCCTTGCTGAAGGCTAAATCTACCGAGAGGATCCCTTCATTTTCGGTTTGGGCATTGTTGTTGGGCCCTCTATAAAAGACATTGGTTTGCCAATCTATTTTGGCCGGCAGGGTCACTTTGGCACTTCCGCGGGTAAACCAGCTATTGTTTTCGGCACCGTAGTCAATTCCGTTAAATTCCCCTTCCGTAGAAAACCTAAAGAAGTTAAAACTACCATTTAACCGAAGCCATTTGGCGGGATTGTATAAAATTCCCGCTTCTACACCAATACGTTCGTTGGTGGAGAGGTTGATTGGGATGGTACGGATAATAGGAATGCCGTTAGGGGTTTCAGCCCCGGTATCTTCCTGAACTCTTTCAAAAGCGTCGGTTTCATATTGATAATAGACCGAACTGGTTAAGGTAATCTTATCCCAACGCTTTAAATAACCTACATCGAAAGCACTGGCGTAGGCCGGATTTAAATCTGGGTTCCCCTGAAACACATTTGCTTCACTGGAACGGGAAGGAAACGGATTGATAAACCAGCTGCGCGGGCGGTTGATCCTTCTGTTGTATCCTAAAGTAATGTTTTCCCTTTCGCCTAACTCATACACCAAGTTTACGGTAGGGAAGAGGCCTAAAAAGTTTTTATCGAAATTGATATTCAAATTTCCAGCACTTGTTACATCGTTAGCGGTTACTTCCCCTTTTAATTGCGTACTTTCCAATCGGAGACCCAGTAGGAATGAAAATTTTCCAAATTTATTACCGTACTGGGTGTAGGCGGCCATTACATTTTCGGTGTAATCAAAAATATTGGTAAGGCTGTCGTTTCTTACAAACGCCCCTCCGGTAGTAAGTTGCTCTTCCAATAAGTAATCGGTCACCTGATTTTCGAAAGTACCACGAAACCCTGCTTCAAACTGAGCACCCTCTCCAATGGGCAGAACATAATCTGCCTGAATAAGGTATTCCTCTTCGTCTTCTTTTTCTACAATTCTTTCAGAAGGTAATAAGTCATTATTGGGAAAGGAATTGAATTCCTCAATGAGTGACCGCTGGGTTTCAGCGCCTGTCTCCCACTGGAAATCGGCCGTAAGCTTATGACCGTCGTCATTAAAATTGTTTACATAGTTTAAAGAAAACTGAAGGTTTTCATCATCTTCCGTCTCCGTTTCATTTCGGTTTCGGGTGACGGCCAAGGTATTTGCCACATCGAACTCGTTGGTCACGTTTGTGGTAAAGTCTTCATCATCACTCATGCGGTAAAATCCCGTAGCGGTAAGGGATGACCTATCGGTAAGAAAATACTCAATACCTAGGTTGGTATTGAACCCTTGTCTTTGTCGGTCGTATTTCCGAGCTTCTGTTACAAATGGATTTTCCACGCCATCGCTTAGGTAGGTATTGTTAAAGTTGGCATTTCCAGGCGTTTCATTGTAGCGTACCCCTGTGGTATTAAAAATATTGAATTTATCGGTACGGATGTTCAGGTTTCCAGTAACGGAACTTCCTAAAGGATAGGTAAAGTTGGTTTGTACCGAACCGTTCAGGCCAAGTGTTTTTTCCTTTTTTAGGATAATGTTTAAGATTCCGGCGGTTCCTTCGGCATCGTACCTGGCAGACGGGGAGGTAATTACTTCCACACGTTCAATGGCTTCGGCGGGGAGCTGGCGCAAGGCGTCGGTATCTCCAAATCCCGCAATAGCCGAAGGCTTTCCGTTTATTAATATGCGTACGTTTTCATTTCCCCGAAGGGCAATGGCGCCATCTACGTCGACGGTGACAGAAGGTACATTGTTTAAAGCATCACTTACGGTAGCCCCGCTAGTGGTTAAATCCTTTCCAATATTATAGACTTTCTTATCCAAACGGATTTGTACTTCGGTGGTTTCGGCACGAATAACAACTTCGTCCAGACTTTCCGAGTTTAAAGCTAAATACACAGTGGGTAAAGTTTTGTTTTTAAGTAGGCTTTGATTTTCTAGTACTTTGCTTTTATACGAAATAAATTCAAACTTGACATCATAAACCCCTGCCTGTAGTGAAATGCTATAATTTCCCTCCAAATCGGTAACCCCACCTGTGGCAACATTTCCTTGCGAATCCACAAAAGAAACAGTGGCATATTCCAACGGATAGTTGGTACCTTCTTCCAGAACTTTTCCAGAAATGGTTACTTCACGGTCACTGGGCATTTGGGCAAATAGGGATACGGAAAATAGGAATAATAGGGGTAATAATAATCTAGGCATGGTTTCTTTTTCGCAATTCGACTACGAAAATAACCCTAGGTTTAAGCAATATTTGCCAAAGTTCTGTTAATGTTTTTATAGAATTTCCTTAACGTTTTCAGGGGGTCTCCCTAAGGCAGCTTTTCCATTTTTAAGGACAATGGGGCGTTCTATCAGTTTTGGATTTTGTACCATAATCTGAACCAGTTCACTTTCAGAAAATTCCCTTCCTTTAAATTGTTCTTTCCAGAGGGCTTCATTTTTCCGGACCAGTTGTATGGCGGGAATTTTTAGCATTGTTAGAATGTGGGCGAGTTCTTTTTCCGAAGGGGGTTCTTCCAAATATTTAACAATGGAAATAGTTTCGTGGGCGGCTTCCAATAATTGAAGGGTTTCCCTTGATTTTCGGCATCGTGGATTATGGTAAATGGTGGTCATAGGCTATTTTCTTCCAGTTTTTCCAAGACCCTACGGTAGTCGTATTGAAGGTCTTCGTGCAAGGTAGTAAGTTTTCTCTTGATCAATGAAATTTGATTGTGGTATAATCGCATTAAGGCAGCATTATTTTGGATGCTGGGTCGAAAGTCTTTAAGGGTTTGGCAAAAGTAGAGCAATAGTTCTACTTCTGTTTCCTTTACGGAAGAATACCGGATGTATTTTTTCGTATCCCGTAAAATCTTTCGGATGCTTTTCTTGATGTAGTAAAAGTTAGTGGTATTGATTTCCTGAAAGCGTTCTTCGATGTGTTCTTGTACTTGTTTTACGTAGTGCGCTTCATCCCCTACGTCGAATAACAAATAGGCTAGGAGTTCTTTGTTTTCTTTTTTGAAGCGCGCCAGTCTCACGCAGAGTTCTGCCAGTTCTTCGGAAGAGCGATACTTCAGTTCTTTTTTAATCTGTGCTAAGGGTGGGGCTTTCAAATAGGTTGTTTATAGGTTTCTGAAAGTATTTTTTTGGTTTCCTCCAACGATTTAAACACTTCAAAAGTTTTTCCTTGAGTACGTTGAGCCCCCATGGCATTTCCGAATTGGGCGGCTTTCACAAAATCGTTAGGATGATCCAATAAACTGAAGGCAATTCCACCGGCAAACGAATCGCCACAACCCGTGGTGTCCACTACATGGCTAACCGGTACGGAAGGGACCAATTCTTGCTGAAGGACCCCTTCCTTGAGGGTATAAACCATGACCCCCCGGGAATCCAAGGTTACATACAAGGCTTTGAGCCCATGTTTTAAACAATATTCGGCAAATACCGGAAGCTGGGAAGAGGCTATTTCTTCATTCTCCTGAAGTTCCTCTAACGAATACTCATGTTGAAACCAGCTACAGTTCGCTTCTTCCAAATTCATTTTCAATACATCGATATAGGGAAGCCAAAGGTCCCTGTCTGCCCAAAACTTCGTTACCCGTTCTCCTTTCACGGTAAGGGCAGTGGTAGGGCCGTGGGCATCAAAAACAATGGAAGCATTGCTATGTTCCTTAATGTAAATAAGGGTTTCCAGGGGCACTTCAAAGTCGGTTACCGGAACACAAACAAATACTTCGCAATCCATAAGAGGAGCCACATCTTTGGGCATTATGGGTTTCATGAAAGCCGTTTGTGTTTCCACGCGTTTATTCTGATCTAGAAAGCGCAATTGGATCACATCCCCTTGGTCGGCTTCCGAAGAGATATAGGATGTGTTTATATTGTCGTAGGGATTTAATAAATCTAAAATGCCTTTTTCGTCTTGTTTTCTTATATGGGTTACCGGAAAGATTTCCCCGGAATCCCCAAGTAAATTGGAAATGGCAATAGCGGTGTGGGTGGCACAGCCATATTTTTGAATCACCTCATTGTTGTGGGTAATAATATAGTCTCTGGGAATGGGCCCTAAAACGCCAATTTTATGTTTTTTCATGAATCACGGTGCAAAAGGTATGAATAGGTAAATTACAAAAAACCTTGGGAATAGCCGCAAGGGCTCTTTTAAAAATTATGAAATTCTTATTTTGAAATCATTCCTTTTAAGAATGTCATAAATGTACTCCCAGTTTTTGCAGCTCAATTGAAAGACTGTTGGCATCAGTGAAATGGATTCCTTTTATACCAGCGGCTTCACTACCCATAATATTTTTTTGGCTATCGTCTATAAAAACCGCTTCAGCTGGATTGATGTCGTATCTTGAGAGCAGTAATTCATAAATTTCAGGAAAGGGTTTTCGCATGCCTTCGTCCCCACTTACTAAAATGCCTTTAAACCATTGCAGCCAAGGAAATTTAGCTAATGCCTTCGGAAAGGTTTCGCCACTCCAATTGGTAAGTGCATAAATTTGATATTCGGGATGGTTTTTTGCGGCATTTAAAATCTCTAGAGTGTCTTCGTGGGCATACCCCAACATTTCTTCCCATCGGCCATAATACATGCGAATAAGGTTTTCATGTTCCGGAAACAGGGCAACCCGTTCTTCGGTGGCCTTATCAAGTGGGTAACCGGCATCCTGATTCATGTTCCATTCCCAAGCACACACCTCATTGAGGAACCACTCCATTTTTTTGCGGTTACCACGGAATTCCTTTAAAAAAACATATTCTGGGTTCCAGTCGATAAGAACCCCTCCCAAATCGAAAATAAGGGTGTTGATTTTTGCCATATGGATACTTTTTGGTAAAAGTAGGGAATTTACCAAAAGCAATGCTTCCGAAGAAATTAAGCGTACTTTAAATTATAACAAAAATGAAATTTTGATGATATCGGCGATGGAGTCGGTTTCCAATTTTCGATAAATATTCTTTCTATGGGTTTGCACGGTATGTTTGGAAATGCATAGTTGTTGGGCGATTTCCTTGCTTTGAAGCCCTTCGGCTATCAATTGAATAATGGCACATTCCTGATCGGTTAAATTCTCGATGTGGTCTTGATAAATTCCCCTGTGTTTTAAATCGGACAAAAGCTTGTTCCAAATTTTGATCGCCTTCCCAAATTGAATTGGAAAATGGGAAGGTTTTGTAGCGGGAACTTCGTCGTAAGTTTCAGAAATAGGTATTACGGGATTGGCTAGTTGTAACATCTGCTTTAATTTAGATTGGTTTGTTTGTTCGTAAACGAATCTACTTCAGCATGGTTAGGATTAAAAATGTATGTCACCAACTGCGATGAACTTATCACCACAAACACTCATTCCTAAGTTGAAAAAGAAGGTTTTTGTCACGAAATGCAAGTTTTGCGACATAACAGGAAAGGTGGAAATCATTTATTCCGGGGTTCGTGTAATCAATGTTTCTTTTAATCGGGGTTTGTAAGTTCGGGAAAGAGGAAGCCAGGTTCCATCCTGGAGCATGATTTTGGTCGAATTGATAATACGGATGTACTGAAGGTTGACCAGATACGATTTGTGTATTTGCACAAAACCTTCACCTTCCAATTGCAAAAGAACTTCCTTGAGCGCATTGCGATCTATTTCGGGTTTAGGCTCGCCTTCGGTATAAAACTCTACATAATGTCCATCAGATTTTACATACATTAGTTTTTCAATCTTTACCACGGCCTTGCTTTTCAAGGCATATAGGTTGGAAGTGTTTTCTTGGGCTTTATGGTGGTAGGTTTCAAACCGTTTTCTTAAGTCCTTGAGTTCCTTTTGAGAGCTTCGGAATCTTTTTCCGTAGAAAAGTAAAAGGGAAACCACTACCAATGCAATGATCCCCACAATGAAGGCAGTAGATTTATAAAAGCTATTTTCCTGGGAAAGGTTATTTATCTCCTCGTTTTTCCGATTTACCTGATGTTTCGTTAATAATTCATTTAGGGATTTTGAATTATCATTAGTGTACTTAAGTTGTTTTAGGGAATCCTCTAGTTTTAAACTCTCGGTAGCTTTGTCGTACCTTCCCAAGCCTTCATACGCTTCGGCTTTAAAATTGTAAATATTGGCAAGGTAATTATCCATTTTTTGGCTTCTGGCCCAGGTTTCGGCTTCTTCCAGGTGGTCTAGCGCTTTTTGGTATTGATTGTTTGTAAGGTAGGCTTCAGCAGCAAGATAATCCAACTCCATCAATCCGTTTTCATAATTCAGCGAGGTAAAACCTTTTTCAGCCTTTTCAATATAGTAGAAGACACTATCCATTTTGGCCTCTTCCACAAAGCTTTTCCCCAAATTTTGATAAGCCAAAAACAAGGGCATTTTCATATTTCGTTCCTTATAAAACGGAACAACTTTATGAAGGTAGTAGCGAGCTGAGTCGGTTTTTTTCATCACCGAAAGATTTACCGAAATGTTATTGTACATTCGGTATTCATTTTCTTTATGACCTGTTTCTTGGGCAATTTTTAAGCCCTCCATGAAACTTTGGTGTGCTTGTTCATGATTGCCAATACCCGATTGGGCAATGCCAATATTCATAAGGACAAAGGTGAGTTTTCCTTTATTACCCGCTTTCTCCCAATTTTCGAAAGCTTTTTGGTAGTATTCGATGGCCTTTTGGTAATTCCCCTTGTTTTTTTCACCAATACCCAGACCGTTGTATGCCGTAGCCTGGGCATCAAAATCCTGGTGTTCTTTTGCAAGGGTAATTACACGCTCAAATGCTACATCGGCGCTGTCATTTTTTCCCATACGACCATAGGCTGTTGCACGGCTAATAAATACCTTGATGGTTTCAGGGTAATGGTCGTTAATGGTTTTTTTATAATGTGTGAGTGCAGTATCGAATAAAGGCACACTTTTTTTGAAATCCCCTTTTTTGTATTCAGAATAGCCCTTTAAATAATATCCGGTAAGCTGTCCAAAAGAGTTGTTTTCTTCAGAAAGGGAAAGGATTTTTTCTCCATACTGCCAGAGACTATCTGGATAATTCCCAAACTTTTTACTTTGCTCATAAAGGGATTGTATTTCCTGAATACGACCTTCTTGGGAAAAAAGCGGAATCACTAGCATGAGCCACAGCCCAGCTGTAAACATAAATTTGGGGGAATTGATGTTCATTTGGTTTGTTATTGCCAACTAAAATAGGGGAAAAAATGGTCTGCGACAACCTAACTTTTTTAAAAATACGAGTGAGGTGTCATAACTAATTCACAACAAGAAAGTTGTAAGATGAAATTAGTTGGCATTTTTATACCAATCCAGTTGATTTACGGTTATAGTACTGTTGCCTTCGTTTACCAATTCCTTAAATTTTCCAACATTGCTTAAACCGTCAGTGCCACGGTAATGATAAGGATACACCGTTTTAGGTTGGAAATCTAAAACCGCACTGGCAGCACTTTCTACAGTCATGGTGTAGGGAAGGTTCATACACACAAAAGCTACATCGATGTTTTTCAAGGATCTCATTTCGGGGATGTCTTCAGTATCTCCAGAAACGTACACTCTCTTACCCTTATTTTCAATAACATAGCCATTGCCACGTCCTTTTTCATGAAATTTTAGGGCTTCTTCCCGAAGATTGTACATAGGAATCGCTTCTACAGAAAATCCCATGAATTCCTGGATCTCCCCATTGTTTAGGATCACCACCTGACTGTTCAGGGATTCCGGTAATTTGTCGGCTACGGCCTGCGGCACAATGATTTTTGCATTGGGGGTTTTGATGGCTTCCAAGGTTTCCACATTCAAGTGATCGCCATGGATATCGGTAATAAAGATGAGGTTAGGTTCGGGTTGATTGGCAAAAGCTTCGGCACCTCCTACAGGATCTACATAGAGTACATTGCCAGCCCATTCCAGTACCATTGTCGCATGCGAAATAGGGTGAATCTCAAATGAACGGGAAGTGTCTTGTTCTGTTGTTGTTGCTACTTCGTTGGATTCAGCGTTAGCTACGGTCGACTCTTTTTTGGTTTCGTTTTTACAACTCCCAATAGCAACAGCCAAAGCGATAATAAGGATTTTGGTTTTCATAGTTTCTTTTTCTTTTAAAGATACAAAAATTCAGAAACCTACGAATCGAGGAATTGGGATTATAAAACCTTTCCGTTTAAAATCACTTGTTCAATGTAGTGCTTTCCGAAGGAATAAGGCAGGAACCCATACGAAGGAACCTCTTGCGTAATCATGATATTAGCCACTTTCCCACGTGTAATACTTCCATGGGTTTCACTAATACCCATGGCATAGGCGCCATTTAGGGTGGCAGCATTAATGGCTTCCTCGGGTGTAAGTTTCATCTTGATACAAGCAGCTGCTACAACAAAATTCATGTTCCCGGTAGGGGAGGACCCAGGGTTAAAGTCGGTTGCCACCGCCAAGGGAAGTCCGGCATCAATAATTTTTCTGCCGGGGGTATAAGGAATACTTAAAAAGAAAGAACAAGCGGGAAGGGCAACTGGCATAGTATGTGAAGATTGTAACACGGCAATATCCTCATCGCTAAGTAGTTCAAGGTGGTCCACGCTTAGGGCATTATATTTCACACCAGCTGCCACACCGCCT
Source organism: Flavobacteriaceae bacterium (assembly GCA_002707025.1). GTDB lineage: Bacteria > Bacteroidota > Bacteroidia > Flavobacteriales > Flavobacteriaceae > PALG01. The sequence continues at coordinate 28,417 of PALG01000020.1, forward strand.
ATTACATTGAATTGGTTGACATGTATTTTTGGGATGAGCTGGTATTTTTTTCCTTCGGAAAGGATTCGTTCGGTATCTGCTACCGAAAAATAGCCTTCTTCACAAAACACATCAATATAATTGGCCAAGCCTTCTTCGGCAATCTTCGGAAGCATCTCGTTGCAAATCAAGTCGATGTATCCTTTTTTGTTGTTTTTATAGGCTAAAGGAACCGCATGTGCTCCTAAAAAAGTAGTTTTAATGGGGATCGGGTATCTCTCCCCCAATTTTTTGGCTACCCGAAGCATTTTCATTTCCGCTTCTGGGGTGAGTCCGTAGCCACTTTTTATTTCCACAGCACCCGTTCCCATTTGAATCATTTCTTCCAAACGCTGGGCAGATTCTTTCAAAAGGATGTCTTCTGGTGTTTCCTGAAGTTTGGTAGCGCTATTCAAAATACCACCGCCTTTTTCGGCAATTTCCTGATAGGTGAGTCCGTTAATTCGATCTACAAATTCCTGCTCCCGATTTCCCGCATATACAATATGTGTATGGCTATCGCACCAAGTGGGAAGCACTATTTTTCCAGCGCAATTAATGGTTTTCGAAAAGCCCACATCGGGCACGCTGTCCATGGTGCCATAATCTGAAATTAGGCCTTCCTCTAGTAAGAGCCAGGCATTTTTGAGCGAAGGGAGGGTTTTCATCGCAGCTCCAGCTACCATTAGTGGAGCTTCGTCCCTTACTTGCAGGAGTTCCTTGATGTTTATTAACAAAACTTTCATTCTTCAAAGATAGCAAACCTAAGCAGGATTTTATACTTTTAAAGCCCTAAAAACCAAATAACATGAAACCCAAAAAGTTAGGAGTAAATACCGTTTGTACACACGTAGGTGAGGTGAAGGATGAACAATTTCAGGGGGCGATTTCCCCGTTATATATGTCTAGTTCTTACGCGTACGAAGATGTAGATGTGAAAAGGTATCCTAGGTATTTCAATACTCCTAATCAAGAAGCGTTAGGAAAAAAAATTGCGGCCCTGGAACATTGTGAAGCAGGGATGATTTTTGGTAGCGGCATGGCGGCGGTGAGTACTAGTATGCTGGCGTTTCTTCAAAAAGGAGATCACGTAGTGGTGCAAAAAACCATTTACGGGGGGACCTACAATTTTATCGTGGAAGAGTTTCCCAAATATGGTATAGAATATGATTTTACGGAAGGTTTTGCGGAGGAGGATTTTGCTTCAAAAATAAAAGACAATACCAAGGTTATATATGTTGAAACACCTTCCAACCCCTTGATGCTCCTAACCGATTTGGAGATGATTGCAGACTTGGCTGAAGCCCATGGTTTGGTCTCCATGATCGACAATACTTTTGCATCACCTATTAACCAAAATCCGGCCGATTTTGGTATGGATATTATTATTCATAGTGCCACCAAGTATATGGGAGGACATAGTGACATTTGTGCTGGAGCAGTGGCAGCGTCCCAAGAGCACATGGATCGCATCTGGAATTTAGGAAAAAATTTGGGCGGAAGTTTAAGTGATTACACCGTATGGCTATTGGAACGAAGTATCAAAACCATGGGTATTCGAGTGAAAGCGCAGAACCGAAATGCAAAGCGTCTTGCCAAGTGGTTGGATAACCACCCGTTGGTGGATAAGGTCTATTATCCAGGGTTACGAAGTCACCCCGACTATGAGTTGGCCAAGCGGCAAATGAATGGTTTCACGGGAATGCTTTCATTTGAATTGATACCTTCATTAAACCCAGAGAAGTTTGTAAAATCCCTTATCTTAATCAAGCCCTCCATGAGCTTGGCGGGTGTAGAATCCACCATTTTATCGCCTACCAAAACTTCACATTCCTTGCTTTCTTCGGAAGAACGAGAGCGACAAGGAATTGCAGATGGGTTATTGCGTTTTTCCGTAGGGATAGAAAATAAAAAGGATTTAATTGCCGATTTGCAACAGGCTTTTGAAGCAGTGGCAAAGAAAGAAATAAAGAACTTATAAGTTATGAAACTGGATATACTCGCCATAGGTGCCCACCCCGACGATGTTGAAATGAGCTGTGGTGCTACCTTGGCAAAAGAAATTTCGTTGGGTAAGAAAGTAGGAATTTTAGATTTAACCCGTGGCGAATTGGGAACGCGGGGCAGTGCCGAAATTAGGGATGAAGAAGCGCAGGAAGCCGCAAAAATATTAGGTGTGGTGATGCGTCATAATTTGGCTTTCTCGGATGGTTTTTTTGTAAATAATCACGTAACTCAATTGGAAGTGATTAAAATTTTACGGAAATACCGTCCAGACATCGTTTTGTGTAATGCCATAGATGACCGGCATATAGATCACGGTAAAGGAAGTAAATTGGTAAGTGATGCTTGTTTTTTAAGCGGACTGCGAAAAATTGAAACCATCCATGAAGGGAACCACCAAAAAGAATGGCGGCCCAAGCAGGTATATCACTACATTCAGTGGAAAGAATTAGAGCCCGATTTTGTGGTCGATGTTTCAGGTTTTATGGAGAAAAAGTTGGAAGCTGTATTTGCTTATAAGAGTCAGTTTTTCGATGCCAATAGTGAAGAACCCGAAACCCCTATTTCTTCTAAAAATACCATGGAAAGTTTAAGTTATCGCAACCGCAATTTGGGAAGGCTTATCGGCACCGAATATGGGGAAGGATTTACGGTAGAGCGATACCCGGCCGTAAATTCGTTGGAAGATTTAATTTAATTTTTTTAAAACTATTGTAGGAAGTGGCAAATTCATTTATATTTGCACCCGCTATTTAAGCAAACACATATACGGTGGTTGTAGCTCAGTTGGTTAGAGCGCTGGATTGTGGTTCCAGAGGTCGCCGGTTCGAACCCGGTCTTCCACCCAATAAAAAAAGCCTCCTATTTGGAGGCTTTTTTATGTTCTTATAGTAAGGGTTATTTCAATTTGTCTGCGGTAATTCTTTCTTCTCTATTGGCTACTTCCCAAGCCGTTTGAAAAATAAGCTGGGCTCTTTTGGCCAGCAATTCGTATTCAATTTTATCGGGGGTATCTGTTGGCTGATGATAGTCTTCGTGCACACCATTGAAATAAAAAATGATAGGGACATTATTTTTGGCAAAATTGTAATGGTCACTTCGGTAGTAGAAACGATTGGGGTCATTATCATCATTATAGGTATAATCCAGTTCTAGGTTAATGTATTTTTCGTTAACCATTTCGGAAAGATCATGTAGCTCTTGGCTCAATTTGTCACTTCCTATAAGATAAATATAATTGGGTGTATCCTTTTTATCAGGGTCGATACGTCCCACCATATCGGTATTTAAGTCGCACACCGTATTTTCCAAGGGAAAAATAGGATGTTCGGTGTAATATTTTGAACCATACAAGCCTATTTCCTCGCCTGTTACGTGTAAAAATAGAATGGAACGCTTAGGGCCGTTCCCGTCTTTTACGGCCATCTTAAAAGCTTCTGCCATCTCCAATAAGCTTACCGTGCCACTACCATCATCATCGGCACCATTATAAATTTCACCATCCTTCATGCCAACATGATCATAATGGGCGGAAAGCACTACAATTTCGTCTGGTTTTTCAGAGCCTTTAATGAAAGCAACTACATTTTCGGAAGCTTTTGCATCTCTTCTTCGGCTAAAGTACGAAGCAGGAATTTCCTGAAAGTAGTCCCCTTCTGCGATAGGAGAGGCAATTCCGTGGGTTACATAGAAATCTTTTAAGAATTCGGCGGCCATTTTCTGTCCAGGCTCGCCGGTCATTCTTCCTTGCATTTTATCGTCTGAAAATTCGTAGAGAAGTACTTTCAAGTCTTCCGCAGTTATGGTTTGCGCATAATCTGTTCGGTCCTTTTTGGAGGAAACGGTATTTTGGGCAGAATTGCAGGAAACCAATCCGAGCGCAAAAAGGGTAAGCAATAAATATTTCATGGTTTGTATTTTAAGCGTAAATATAATCATACTCTCCTATTAGAATTATAAAATTGAATTAAAACGCAAATTTTTAATAAGATGTGCAATAATTTTAACAGTTTTCTAAATTTTCTTAGATTTAACTTTAATTTTATGAGAACCCAAAATATTAAAATAGTATTTTCTTTTTTGATGGTACTCTCTTTGTTAACGCCTACCATCACTCCATTTGTAGCAGAAGATTGGTACAAAATGGTGGTGAAGGCCTCGAACGAAGAGGAAAATACTACCGAGCATCAAAAAAATGGAGAAGCCAAATTAATTGGTGAAAACGACTTGTTTGTCTATGGGGACTTCCTTCAGGTTTCAGTGAACGATGCTGCTCAAATAAGTAACTACTATTATTTAGGGAACCAAACCCTCCTTACGTTCGAAATCATTCTTCCCCCTCCCGAAATAGTTTGATATAAGATCTCTTCAGAATAAATATTAATCCTATTCATTTAGGAAAATTCTTTATATATGTTTAAATATATTAAAAACGATTTACCTGCAAGTATCGTTGTATTTTTTGTTGCGTTGCCCCTCTGTTTGGGGATTGCGCTGGCTAGTGGAGCTCCTCTTTTTTCTGGTCTCATTGCAGGAATTATTGGAGGAATAGTGGTGGGTTCCTTAAGTGGCTCCCAAATAGGGGTTAGTGGTCCTGCAGCTGGACTTGCAGCTATTGTATTGGCAGCTATTGGAACCCTGGGCGGCTATGAAAACTTTTTAGTTGCTGTTGTTCTGGGCGGCGTGATACAATTGATTTTTGGATTACTTCGGTTAGGAATTATTGGATATTACTTTCCTTCGGCTGTAATTAAAGGGATGTTAACCGGTATTGGGATCATTATCTTCCTGAAACAAATCCCTCACTTTTTTGGATATGATGCCGATCCTGAGGGTGATTTCTCGTTTCTACAGCCCGATGGTGAAAATACTTTTTCAGAATTAATTAATATGACCAACTACATTAGTCTTGGGGCTACGGTAATTGGAGTGATCGCATTACTGATATTGATCTTATGGGAAAAAGTACTGTCTAAAAAAGCTAAAATATTTCAATTGATTCAAGGGCCTTTAGTGGCTGTAGTTTTAGGGATTATTTTCTTTTCGGTGACAGGCGGTACCGAGTTTGCCATTACAAAAGAGCACTTGGTTAAGGTGCCTGTACCAGAGGGGGTTGATTCTTTTTTAGCTCAATTTACCTTTCCTAATTTCTCTGCCATATCGAATACCGATGTTTGGATTACGGCTTTCACTATTGCCCTAGTGGCAAGTTTGGAGACGTTATTGTGTGTGGAGGCGACCGATAAGCTGGATCCAGAAAAGCGCGTAACGCCTACCAATAGGGAATTGTTGGCACAGGGAACCGGAAATGTTCTTTCGGGCTTAATAGGTGGATTGCCTATTACGCAAGTAATTGTAAGAAGTTCGGCCAACATCCAATCGGGAGGGAAAACCAAGGTTTCGGCCATCATCCACGGTTTCTTTTTATTAATTTCGGTCATGTTGATTCCGGCATTACTCAATAAAATTCCGTTGTCTGTATTAGCTGCGATCTTATTGGTAGTAGGATATAAATTGGCAAAACCCTCATTGTTCAAAAAAATGTACCAAGCGGGTTGGAAACAGTTTATTCCTTTTATTGTTACTGTTTTAGGACTTATATTTTTAGATTTACTAAAAGGAATTGGACTGGGACTAGCAGTAGGAATCGTGGTCGTTTTAATTAAAAGCTATCAAAACTCCCATTTTCTTCACATCGAAGAAAAAGGGGATGGACATAAACGTGTAAAAATGACCTTAGCGGAAGAAGTGACCTTTATGAACAAAGGTGCCATTCTGAAAGAACTCGATAGATTGAAAGAGCATAGCTATCTGGAATTGGATGTTCGAAAAACCCGTTATTTGGATAATGATATCATTGAAATCCTAGAAGACTTTTCAGAAAAAGCCAGAAATAGGGATATTACCATTAAATTGATTTCTGAAAGGGGGGAAATCGAAAATCCAGAGAGTTATATCGAATTTTTTAAACTTAGAAAAAAAACATCATAATATGAAAGCACATACTAGAGAAACACAATCGACCATGACCCCAGACAAGGCCTTAAAGTTCTTGCAGGAAGGGAATGTTCGATTTCAAAATAATTTGAAAGCCAATCGAAACTTATTGGAACAAGTGAACGACACTGCCGAAGGCCAATTTCCTTTTGCGACTATTTTAAGCTGTATCGATTCGAGGGTTTCGGCCGAATTGGTTTTTGACCAAGGCCTTGGGGATATTTTCAGTATCCGCATTGCCGGTAATTTTGTGAACCAGGATATCCTAGGAAGCATGGAGTTTGCCTGTAAATTGGCCGGTACAAAGCTTATCGTGGTTTTGGGACATACCAGTTGTGGTGCGGTAAAAGGAGCTTGTGACCATGCCAGAATGGGGAACTTAACCGCACTTATCAATAAAATTGAGCCCGCAGTATATGCGGTAGAGGAACCACAAGAGAAAGAGAAAAGAAATTCTTCCAACCTCGAGTTTGTAGATGCAGTTTCTAAGAAGAACGTAGAAATGACCCTGGACAATATTCGAAGCCAAAGCGTCATTTTAAAGGAGATGGAGGAAAAAGGAGAGATTAAAATTGTGGGCGCTATGTACGATATTAGCTCGGGTGGCGTTGATTTTTATTAATCCCTCATTGCGGAGTCATTTTAAAAGGGGCCTTTACTAAAGGGCCTTTTTTTCATTATTGCTTCTGAAAAATTTAGGTTACATTTACAGTTCAAAATACTTTACCATGAAAAAATACCATTTTTTGACCCTGAAACTGATCCTTTTAATGATATTGGCTTCAGTAACGGTCCAAGCACAGGAAACCTATGGAGGGGCTACCTTATACACGGTTCGTGATTTAATGAATGAAAATCCTAAGGAAACCCTTCAGGAAGTCGCCAATATTGGTTATAAATATATTGAAGCAACGGGTTACAACGAAGGAAAGTTCTACGGAATGGAGCCTTCAGAGTTCAAGGAATATCTTACCTCCATTGGATTGGTGCCTGTGAGTTCGCACTTCGCCATGGTAACTTTGGATAATGCCGATCAGCTTATTGCAGATGCCAAGGCTGCCGGTTTTCAGTATTTTGTGATTCCAATCCCACCTATGGGACATTTTACTTTCGATCAGGAAACCATGACCATGGGCATGTCTGAAGATGTGGAATGGCTTACGGAAGTGTTCAATACCATCGGCAAAAAATGTAAAGATGCAGGTCTGGAATTACTCTATCACAACCATAATTTCGAATTTGTGGAAAATAGCAAAGGTGTGGTTCCTATGGATTATTTCCTTGAAAATACAAGCGCTGATACTGTAAACTTCCAATTGGACTTGTACTGGATTACCGCTGCGGGGAAGGATCCTGTAGCGTATTTTGAGAAGTATCCTGGTCGTTTCAAAATGTGGCATGTAAAGGATATGGATAAAGAAGGAAAGTTTGCACCCGTAGGTGAAGGAACGATCGACTTCGGAAGAATTCTAGAAAAGAAGGAGGTTTCCGGATTAAAATACTACATTGTAGAACAAGACATGACTTGGGAATTAAATCCTTTGGAAGCGATCAAGATTAGCCATAAAGGATTGAAAAAATTTGGATTCGATAAATTTCAATAAACCATAATTATGAAATACATACTTTTAATTTTTGCAGTAGCAACTTTTAGCCTTACCAGCTGTAAGGACGGTGCTAAAAACGAAGTGGAAACCAACACCGAAGAAGTAGCAATGACCCACTATCAATGCCCTATGAAATGTGAAGGGGACAAGACCTATACCGATAAAGATGCCAAATGCGGTGTCTGCGGAATGGCCCTTAAGGAAGTTAAAACCGAAAGCGAATCCGATCATTCCCACTAAGCATAAAACCTCTTGAAAAAGAGGTTTTTTTAGTATAAAAAGTTAAAAGAAGGGACTAGGGCTACTTCCTATTTTGCTTATCATTATATTTGAATTTACCCATACCATGATTTCTGTAGCGAAAGCCCTAGCCATACTTAAAGCCAAAGTTACTCCCGGAACTACTTCAGAGCGGATTCCCGTTGAAGACTCCTTGGGACGTATTTTATTTGAAGCTATTTTAGCTCCCATACCCTTACCACCCTTTCGGCAATCGGTTATGGATGGATATGCCCTTCACCTTCATGATTCATTGGAATATACGGTGGTTGGAGAGGTGAAAACAGGCGATTCCCATCCGTATGTGCTTCAACCAGGTGAGGCAGTTCGTATTTTTACAGGAGCTTGGGTACCCGATACGGCCAATGCCGTAATGATGCAGGAAAAAGTAAACGTTCAGGAAAACATGATTGTTCTTTCTGAAAACCCTTCCGAAGGAAATCAAATTCGCGAGATTGGTCAGCAAATTAAAAAAGGAGCTTTAGCCCTTTCCAAAGGAATGACTCTAAACCCTTCTGCAATAGGACTCTTAAAAAGCTTTGGAATAACTGAAGTTTCGGTAACCAAAACCCCTAAGGTTTCTATTTTGGTTACGGGAAATGAGTTGGTGTCTGCAGGAAACGCCCTTCCGCCCGGAAAAATTTATGAAAGCAATAGTACCCTCATGGCTGCAGCACTTCAACAAAAAGGTATGCAACCACACAAAATACGCCAAGTTCCGGATAGCATTGAGGCTACTAAAGCCGCTTTAGCCGAGTTGCTGGAAACTTCAGATGTCATACTTGTTTCCGGTGGAATATCGGTAGGGGACTATGATTTTGTGGGAAAAGCTTTGACCCATTTGGGGGTACAGGAACATTTCTACAAAGTCGCCCAGAAACCTGGAAAACCCTTGTATTTTGGTTCTAAAGACCAAACGTATGTATTGGGACTACCTGGAAACCCAGCATCTACACTCACGTGCCTGTATGTATATGGGTATTCCTTAATTGACCAATTGTGTGGAAGGAATCAGCCAGGGTTGACCTCTTTGGAACTTCCCACAGCCATGGAAATTAAAAATCCTTTTGGCCGTGCCTTATTTTTAAAAGCCCTTGTCGAGGGAAATCGGGTAACTGAATTAACCCAGCAAAATTCTTCCATGGTATTGAGTTTTACCGAAGCCAATGCCCTCATTTATATTCCTGAAAATTGTACCAAAGTAACTTCTGGAAGTCTTGTAAAAATCTATTTATTACCTTGATTTTTTTAGTATGGGACTAGAAACAGGAACTTTGCTTATTTTTTTAGGGGTTTTACCCATCGTTTCATTTCTATATGCCAGTGTAGGTCATGGTGGGGCGAGTGGATACCTCGCTTTGATGGCACTTTTTGCTTTTCCGAACGATATGATGAAGCAAACGGCACTTTTATTAAACCTTTTTGTAGCAGGAATCTCCTTTTATTACTATTACAAGGCAGGCCATTTTAAATTATCTTTATTTGTTCCATTTGCCATAGGCTCCATACCTGCTGCGTTTCTAGGGGGCACTTTAAGTTTGGAACCTAGCCTCTATAAAAAAGTATTGGGGGTATTACTGTTGTTTGCTATTGCCAGAATGTTGTGGAAAGGGGAGGTCAAAGATGCTGAAGTAAAAAAAGTGAAAATCTATCAAGGATTGCTGGTGGGAGTTGCCGTCGGATTTTTTTCGGGATTGATAGGAATTGGTGGCGGAATTATTTTAACGCCCTTGATACTTTTACTACATTGGGGAAACATGAAAGAAGCGGCGGCAGTTTCGGCCCTCTTTATTTGGGTAAATTCGGCCTCCGGACTTTTAGGCCAGTTTAGCACGGGTGTCACGCTGGAGCCTTTTGCGGCAGTCATGGTTTTGGTGGCAGTAGTAGGGGGAATGGCCGGTAGCTATCTAGGCAGTAAAAAATGGACGCCCCAATTTTTGGAGTATTTTTTGGCTCTGGTTTTAACCACGGCTTCTTTAAAACTTTTGTTTTTTTAAAAATGAAAATTACAGTAACCTATTACGGACAACTCACGGAGATTACGGGAACGGCTTCGGAAACCATTGAAGTAGACGGGAATTCCGCATCAGGGATTCGGGAACTTTTAAATAATCACTATCCAAAAATGAAAGCTATTCCGTATCAATTAGCGCAAAATAATGCGCTTCTTACTGAAGAAACCGTGCTTACCCATCAAAATATAGAAGTATTTCCCCCTTTTTCCGGTGGCTGATGAACGAAAGATACCAAAGACATATCCAACTTGCTGAAATTGGTCTCGAAGGCCAGAAAAAGCTGTCCCAAGCCCGTATATTGGTAGTGGGTGCCGGTGGCTTGGGATGTCCCATTCTTCAGTATTTGGCAGCTTCAGGGGTGGGGCATATAGGGATCGTGGATTTTGATGTGGTTTCCTTGTCCAATTTACACCGTCAAATTTTATATACCGATGCTGACATTGGAAAGAATAAGGCGCTTTGCGCCCAAAAGAAGCTTCAGGGGATGAATCCAGCGGTTTCCGTAAAAGCGTATCCATTCCGATTGACCCTTGAAAACTATCGGGAAATCCTTTCAGATTATGAGGTAATTATGGATGGAACCGATAATTTTCAAACGCGTTATTTAATTAGTGATGCTTGTGTTTTACTGAATAAACCCATGGTTTTTGGGGCCTTGTACAAATTTGAAGGGCAGGTTTCGGTTTTTAATTACCAGAATGGGCCTACCTATCGATGCTTGTTTCCGAAGCCTCCCAAAGCGGGAGAGGTGCCCAATTGTAACGAAATAGGGGTTTTAGGGTTGCTCCCCGGAATTATAGGGATGTTTCAGGCCATGGAAGCCCTAAAAATAATACTGAACCTAGGAAGTATTCTAAATGGAAAAATACTGTATTACAATGTATTGGAACATCGGCAACAACTTCTTTCTTTCCAACGAAATGAAAAGGAAATTCAGAAAATAATAGAGGCAGGGACGCCTGAAGTACTAGAGGATGCTCCTTGTGAAACTCCTATCCTATCCCTTCAGCAAATCAACTCCCCTAAAGACTATATCTGGATTGATGTAAGGGAAGTAGGAGAATCTCCAAAAATAACCGCTCCATTTCCACTAATTCATGTACCTTTAAGTGAAAGGGAAAAATTCGCTAGCCTTCAGAAAGAAACACGGCCCAAAATCTTTTTTTGTCAGTCGGGTGTTCGGAGTCAGACAGCGGTTCAAGTAGCACAATCATACGGAATCACCCAATGTTATAGCCTTCAGGAAGGGGCAGAAACAATACGCTATTGGATAAAAAAACACTATGAAAGAGAAGCAGATTAAAAACATCTTTAAACAAGGGGCCATTCCGCCTTCTTTTATTGCGGAATCCATCGAGAAGCACCAATCCAAAACGGGAATCGGGGCGCATGATATTTTTATGGGCCAAGTGCGTGCCGATGAAGTGAATGGGAAGACCGTTACGGCTATCGAATTTACGGCCCAAGAGGAAATGGCCAATCAGGTTTGTCATGAGATCAAGGAACGGGTATTTGAAAAGTTTCCCATTCATTGTTTGCATATTCACCATAGTTTGGGAACGGTGAAGGCAGGGGAGCTGTGTATTTTCGTATTTGTATCTGCCGCCCATAGAACCACGGTTTTTGAAGCGCTCCCTTACTTGGTCAACGAAATTAAAGCTAAGGTACCTATCTTCGGAAAGGAACTCTTTGAAGATGCTTCTTATCAATGGAAAATCAATAACTAAGTATGGTAGATATTACCCACAAACAGCACACACTAAGAACGGCAGTTGCGCAAGCGGTTGTTAAGGTAAGTCACGTTCAAACCATTGAGGCGATTAAAAATGGTCAAGTCCCAAAAGGCAATGTTTTTGAAATGAGCCGTGCTGCGGGATTATTGGGCATTAAAAAAACGCCCGAGCTGCTTCCCGATTGCCATCCGCTTCCTATTGAATATGCCCATATAGCGTATGAGATCAACGGATTGGAAATTACTGTTCTCATGACGGTGAAAACCATTTATAAAACAGGTGTAGAAGTAGAAGCGATGCATGGAGCCAGTATTGTGGCCCTCAATCTATACGATATGCTGAAGCCTATCGATAAGGGAGTGGAGATTCATCATATCAAATTACTTCAAAAACAAGGAGGGAAGTCGGATGTAAAGAACTTACCTAAAGGAATTAAGGCCTATGTGGTGGTGTGTTCCGATACGGTATCGAAAGGGGAAAAGGAAGACAAAGCGGGAAAGAATGTGATGGAGCTCCTTAAAAATTGGAATGTGACCACAGCGCAATACGACGTCATCCCCGACGAAACTTCCGCAATACGAAACTGGGTTGAAAAAGGAACCAAGGAAGAAATCCCTTTGATTATTTTTATTGGAGGAACCGGACTCTCACCGCGGGATATGACTCCAGAAGCGTTGCGTCCTTTATTGGAGCGACCCATTCCTGGAGTGGAAGAGGCCATGCGAAGCTTTGGGCAAAACCGGACACCGTATGCCATGCTTTCCAGAAGTGTAGCGGGAATGATAGGCGATTCTCTTATTTTGGCACTGCCCGGATCCACCAAAGGCTCTGAAGAATGCCTTCAAGCCATTTTTCCAGCAGTATTACATGTATTCGATATTGTGAAGGGAGCAAAGCATTAAGATGAAGGAAACCTCGAAACATATCACCGATTCCCATGGGAGAACACATACCTATTTGCGTATTTCCCTCACAGAACGTTGCAATTTGAGGTGTACCTATTGCATGCCCGAAGAAGGCGTGCCGCTCACACCCAAAGCGCATCTTATGAATGCCCAAGAGGTTTTCGAAATTGCCAAAATTTTTGTGGATCAAGGAGTGACCAAAATCCGGCTTACCGGTGGAGAGCCCTTATTACGAAAGGATTTTCCAGAAATTTTGAGTCGGTTGGCTACCCTTCCGGTCACCCTTTCCATTACGACTAACGGTATTAGCATTGATCGGCACTTTGACTTACTTAAAACACACGGTGTAAAAACCATCAACCTAAGCCTGGACACCTTAAATGCTGAAAAATTCAAGAAAATTACGTTTCGGGATTATTTTGCGGAAGTGTATCGCAATATTTTCAAACTTTTGGAAGCAGGTTTCCGGTTGAAAATCAATGCCGTACTTATGAAGGGAGTAAACGACGATGAGATTATGGATTTCATACAACTCTCCGAAAAATACCCGCTTATTGTTCGGTTTATTGAATTTATGCCTTTCGATGGAAACCAATGGAACCGCCAAAAAACGGTTTCGTATCAGGAAATTTTACAGCAGGTAAACGCCCACTACGGTGAAGGGAAAGTGCTACGGTTGAAGGATGCGCCTCATGACACCACCCGTAATTTTAAAATTGAGGGATTTAAGGGAAGCTTCGGTATTATTAGTACGGTAACCAATCCTTTTTGTGATACCTGCAATCGTATACGGCTTACCTCAAACGGACGCTTGAAAAACTGTTTGTTTTCTTCTTCGGAAACCGATGTATTGACACCCTTTCGGGAAGGGAAAGACATCCTGCCACTTATTCAGGAAAATGTGGGTTCTAAATTCGCCATGCGCGGTGGGTTGTCTGCTCCTGAAGATTTCAATAACCCTGAAGAACACACCAAAAACCGAAGCATGATCCGTATTGGGGGTTAGTGATCCTTCCGAAGCTTTCGATAGGCTTCAGGGGTATCCATATCTGCTAAGCTGGTCTTGCACAAAATGGCCTGTACTTTTTCTTTTTGTGAGGTAATTATTTTCATAGCGCCTTCATCCCCTTCCAGTTGTTGTAATTTTGAAAACTCCTTCTTTCCGAAGAGCACTGGCGGACTCCAATATCCTTCTTTAGATTCGGATACAATAATAGTTTCTTTATTTGTAAGAAAATGATTGATTAGACGCAGGTAATGTGCAGAAGTAATAAAAGGCTGATCTACCAAAGCAATAAGAATGCCTTCTACGGAAGGGCTTTGGGAAAGGATTTCTGAAACGCCAAAGGCAATGGAATGGCCCATACCTTTGCTCCAATCTTTATTTTCACAGATACACAGCTCTTTTTTATGAGTAATAACTTTGGAAATTTCTTCAGCATTGGCTCCTAAAACCACATAAAGCGGTAGCTGAAGCAGTCGTAAGCTATTGATTTGATGCTCAATTAAATGGGTTTCCCCCCAAGGCAATAATTGTTTGGGGCTTCCCATACGTTTCGAGGCTCCCGCGGCGAGTAGTAAAATGGCCAGGTTACTCATGAATGGAGCCTTTTTTATTCCGTAGCGGTTGTGGGTTTACTTTTCTGAGGGTACTTAGTATCTCAGCGATAATGGATACGGCTATTTCCGAAGCACTTTCCGCACCAATGTCAATTCCGGCCGGACCATGAATCTCTTCCAGAAAGTCAAATGGAACCTCGGGTTGTAGGTTCAGCAATTCTGAAAAAAGACGCTCCCGACGGTGTTTTGGGCCTAAAATACCTAGGTATACAGGTTTTTTATGAATCAGCTGCAAGAGGTATTGCAAATCTTTATGTAAACTATGGGACATCAGCATCACAGCCGTTTGGTCGTCAATACCCGAAACATCTACCTCTTGAAAGAGTGGGGTAGCAAGACTTCGGGCGCCTTTAAAATAATCGATCGTTTTTTCTTCATCGGGTGGCGCAATTATATGGACGTCCCAGCCTACCTGTGTGGCCATTTGGCACAACTGAACTGCATCGTGTTCGGCACCAAAAATATACAACTGAAAAATAGGCAGGAAAGTTTGTGTGAAACATTGTAATGCTTCGCTATTTGGTTCTGAAGGGCTAGGGGAGAGGGCATATTTCGTTCCCTCCAACATAATGAAAGTTCCCATCCCTTCATGAATCCCGGCTTCTTTCAGAAAGAGAGAATCGCAGGAAAACATCTTGCGTTCCGTAAAATGAGTCTGAAGGTTTTCATATAAACCCTCACTTATTTCCAAAGGTTCTACCAGCACATACAATATTCCCTCACAGCCCAAACGGAAACGTCCATCATAGGTCATCACCTTAGGGGTTCCTTCCTTAAAGACGCTTTGGCTCTGCCGAAGCACTTCCTTTTCCACACAGCCCCCACTTACGGCTCCTTTCATCCGGCCCGATTGCGAGATTATCATACGTACGCCCGGTCTTCGATAGGAAGAACCTTCGAGGGCCACCACGGTAGCCAAAACCACCATTTCATCCTTTTGCCAATGAAAGGCAGTTTCCATCAGGTCCCTAAACTCATGCGTCATAAAATAGCTTGCCTCGTTTTAGCCTAAAAAGGGTTTGTTGGATATAAAAGGTTGGTGATAATGCCGCTTTTCGGTCGCCTTGTACAGAGCGTTTGCCAAAGCTCCCATTACGGGCGGAAGTGGGGGTTCTCCCAATCCTGTAGGGTCGATATCATTTTGTACAAAATAGACTTCCTGACTTTTGGGTGCTTCGTTGTGGCGTATCAAACGGTATTTGTCAAAATTACTTGCCTGTGGCACTCCGTCCTTCAGGGTCATGGCGCTGTACATGGAATGTCCAATTCCGTCGACGACCCCACCTTCAATCATGTTGGTCGCTGCATCGGGATTGACTACGATTCCGCAGTCCACGGTACTCACCACTTTCTCTACGCGAGGACGTCCATTCTCCATGACGACATCCACTACCTGTGCTACATAGGAATTATGGCAATAATACGCAGCCACACCACGGGAGATTCCCGTATTGGATTGTCCCCAGTTGGCTTTTTCCTTCAACAGTTTTAGTACGCCGGCATATCTTTCGGCTTCGTAATCATTATTTTCTCCTACCGGATTCTTCATGGCTTTTTCGAACAATTCCAAACGGAATTCAATCGGGTCTTTGCCCGCCAGTTCGGCTACTTCATCCAAGAAGGATTGCTCGGCTCCAGCGATAAAATTGGAACGCGGTGCACGCCAGGCACCTACACTTACGTTGGATTTCAACGTCCAGTCTTCGGCTAGGTAATTATCAACAGCACCTGCAGGGAAACGGTTGGCGAATAACGGACTCTCAGGGATCCCGCCCGCCCGAACATGAAACGCGATGAGGTTATTGTCTTTATCGAGTCCGGCTTTGTACCGAACATAATACGCAGGGCGATAGTTTCCGAAGGTCATATCGTCTTCACGGGTGTACACCAATTTTACAGGTGCTTTCACTTGTTGTGAGATAACGGCAGCTTCCGTAAGGAAATGTCCGTAGAGCCTTCGTCCAAATCCGCCACCCATACGGCTCATTTGAATGTCGACCTGTTCCAAGGTAAGGCCTAAACGCGCGGCGACACTCTGCTCCATAAACTCGGGCGTTTGAATGGGACCAATGAGTTCGGCATGATCTGCCGTAACATGGGCGTAGAAATTCATGGGTTCCATGGTGTTGTGCGGTAGGAACGGGCAGGAGTAATCCTTTTCAATCACCTTTTCGGCATTTTTAAAGGCTTTTTCCACATCGCCATCGGCACGTGCCACGTTTCCTTTTTTAGCAGCCATTTCGGCCATTTTTAGGACGTGGTTTTGTGTATTTTCGAGTCCGCCAGGATATTCCGTAGTCGAAGTTCTTCCAAAAAAATCGATTTCAAAGGTTTCGTCGGGTGCGTTTTCCCATTCTACGGAAAGCGCTTTTTTAGCCTGCATGACCTGCCAAGTGGTTTCCCCTACAATGGCTACTTTTTTATTGAAAGTAGCGATATCGGCAAAACTTTTACGGGTCCCTTCCGTATAGGTATCAAAAACAAACACGTCTTTAATCCCCGGCATGTTTTTCACACTGGAGGCATCCATGGACTTGAATTGCATTCCGAAGCCAGGAGGGTGCACGATCATGGCAATGAGCATTCCTTCCTTCTGAATATCCAATCCGAAGAGTGGTTGACCCGTAACGATTTTCTTTCCATCGACGTTTTTTCGGGAAGTCCCAATAATATTGAAGTCGGTTTTTTCTTTTAATTCCACTTCTTCAGGCACGTCCAATTGTGCCGCTGCGGAAGCCATTTCGCCAAAGTGTGCCGATTGGCCACTGGCTTTGTGGTGCAAATTGCCTGCTTCCGAAGTAATTTCATCAAAAGGTACTTGCCACGTATTGGCGGCCGCCTGCTTTAACATGTGCAGTGCCGTGGCTCCCGCCATGCGCAAGCCTTCCCAACCTTGACGGATGGATTGACTTCCCCCGGCCAATTGGCGGGTGAATAGCTCGGTATTTAGAGGGGCTTGCTCCACGATTACCTTTTCCCAATCGGTATCCAGCTCCTCTGCTACAATCATGGGCATGGACGTTTTTACATTCTGACCGATTTCCGGGTTGGGCGACATGATGGTCACGATGCCATTGTCCCCAATTTTAAGGTAGCCATTGATTTCAAACCATTCTTCGGGCATTTGCATGACTACTTCCTCTTCCGCAGCCTCCTTACAGGAAGCCAACCAGCTAAAGCCAATCATCATTCCACCGCCTGCGATACCTACTCTTTTAATGAAGGCACGTCTTCCAAATGTTGTTCTTACTTTTGTCATAATGTTGGATTTTAGCTTTCAAGGGAATTATTGGCAGCCGTTTTAATGGCTGCTTTGATACGCGTATAGGTGCCACAACGGCAGATGTTACCGCTCATGGTGGCTTCAATATCCTCATCGGAAGGATTGGGGTTCGAATTCAACAATGCGGAAGCGGTCATGATCTGGCCTGCTTGGCAATACCCACACTGATACACATCGTGTTCCAACCACGCTTTTTGAACGGGATGGTCGCCTTTTTCTGAAAGGCCTTCAATGGTAGTGACTTTACTGTTCCCGATGGAGGACACCGGAATCATACAGGATCTCGTTGCCGAGCCATCCACATGAATGGTACAAGCGCCACATTGGGCGATGCCGCAGCCAAATTTAGTGCCCACAAGGTTTAGGTGATCGCGAAGCACCCAAAGAATTGGAGTAGCGGGATCTACTTCTACCGAATGGGTCTTCCCGTTAACGTTGAGTTGGTATGTTGCCATGATATAAAATTTGTAATAAGATACGTATAAATAATCATTTTTTTTAAATAAAATTCTGTCAATTCAAATTCCTAAACTCCTGTGGGGAATGTCCCACTTTTTGTTTAAAAAGCCTGCTGAAGTGTTGTGGGTATTTAAATCCTAGTTCATAGGCTATTTCACTCACGGTTTTATTTGGGTCAAATACTTTTTTCTTGGCTAAATCAATTAGCTTCCCTTGTATGTACTCCTGAGCCGATTTACCTGTCTCCTTTTTTACCAAATCGCCAAAATAATTAGGCGACAAATGCAGTTGGTCTGCAAAATAGCCAACCGTAGGAAGTCCTTCTACTTGGGGTTTGTCTGATGCCAAATACTCATTCAGTAAGGTGTCAAACTTTTGGAGGGAACTTTGGTGTGCTACTTCCCTTGTAAGGAACTGCCGGTCGTAGAAGCGCAAGCAATAATCCAAGAACATTTCAATATTGCCTACAATTAGCTTTTTACTGTGTTTGTCCATATTCTGATTGAGCTCGTACTCAATTTTCTCTAGTAAACTTAGAATGATGGTTCGCTCTTTTTCAGATAGATGTAACGCTTCATTAGTAGCATAGGAGAAGAACCCATACTGCTCCATTTTTGAAGCCAGGGAGGTGCCCAATAATAAATCTGGATGAAAAAGCAAGACATAGCCTTTCGGAATATAATTGGGATCATAGCCTCCAAAATGAATGGTCTGCCCTGGGCCTAAAAAAACCAAGGTGCCTTCATCATAATCATAGGGTTTCCCACCGTATTGTAGCTTGCAACCCTTAGCATCTTTCAGAAATATAGCATAGCAATGGTAATGAAATGCATCATAGGAATTATTGGGATATTGATTCATATCCACCTTGTTAAAATCCACAATACCCACCTGAGGGTGCAAAACCTCATAATTCCGAAGTTTGCAATAATCGGCAACAGTATTGATTTCTAAAATGCGCTTCATTTTCCGTAAATTTACTGTTAAAGATAAGCGATTGAACCCCAGTTTTTCAAATGCTTCTATGCTAATCAGTAATAATGGTAGGAATAAAAGTACTATTGGTATTCCAAAACCCTCAATAGTCCTTAATTTTGATTACCTATTAAACTTCGAAAACATGAAACAGTTCCTATCTATTTTCCTTTTACTTCTTCCTTTTTATCTTTTGAGTCAGGATGGTCCTTATGCGGTAACCTCTTATTTGGAAGAAGGCGTAAAAGCGCCCAACACCCATTATCTTGGGGAGGCGTGGCTCAACGCAATCCTACACGATGATACCGAATTGGGATATAATATTACCAAAGCGACCTTTAAGGCAAATTCTACTTTGGATTGGCACAAACACACCTCTCCACAAGTACTGATCTATGTAGAAGGGGAGGGCTATTACCAAGAAAGGGGAAAGGATCCCATCGTCCTTAAAGCAGGAGATGTTATTAAATGCGAAAAGGATATTGAGCATTGGCATTCCTCTAGCAAGGACAGTTCTGTTACCTATCTTGCCATCTATGGTGGGGAGCAACCTACTATTTGGACGGAAGTACTTACGCAAGAAGCCTATAATAAGGTTGCGGAAATGTTAGGTGATAAATAAATACCTTATTCTTCCTCCTGTTCAATCTCTTCTTTGGAGATAAGGTGGTGGTCTTTTCCCAATCCGACGATCTTGATGATGTTGGTCACAGTGGTATAAAGCATTAAAATGACCGTAATCATCATTCCGCTAAGGATGGAAGAAAACAGCAGTGTGGCCCAATAAATGGTCACAAACCAGGAAGTAGGAACATTTTCGGCTTCGGTAATGGGAATGTTGAAAAACTGGAATAAAATCAGTGCCCCCACAAAAAGAATGGTATCGAATTTGGCAATGTTCAATACTTGTCGGTAGTGAGCACTTTTCAATTGGGACTTTGTTCCGGTGCTAATCCCCAAGAGGGTTAGTAGTAACGCCAAAATAGTGGCCGATGCCAGGACAATGGTATTGCACAGCATATTGATACCCGGTAGGGAAGAGGTGAGGAGTTGTTTGGCTTCATAGCCCGAAACATTCCCAAGGACAAAGACCCCTGCCCCAGTAAACACCGTAGCGATGAGTCCGCCGTAAATGGATCGTTTATTGATACTGAAAAACCCCTTCATGTGATCTGGGCTTAGTTTTTTTCGAAGATTCATAGTTGGTGTATTTAATTCTATATAAAAAGCATAAAAAAACCGAAGCAGTCACTTCGGTTTTCTATGTAAATAGGTATTCTTATCCTTCAAGGTCTTCCAAACGTTGTACCTCATTGAGCATGCTTTCGATGGATTGTTTCTGATTGGAAATCACTTGCTGTAGGTGCGGTGTAAACCCTTGCTTCTCCAAGGTTTTTTGATATTCTTCCACGCTGGATTTCTCTCCACGGATGCACTCTTCCAGTACGGCTTCGTCTGAGTTTCCACTTACCGATTCCTTTAAACTCATCCAAGAACGGTGCAAGGCGCCCTGTGTGGTTCCTTTTTCTTTGGGAGTTTCGTTAAGGTCCCTAATTTCCTTGTCCAGTTGTGTGGCAAATTCGCTGCGTTGTGCTGCGCGGCGTTTTAGGAAATTGGTAAGGTGGTCACTTTTGGAAAGCTCCATGGCTTTCTTATATCCTGCTTCGGCATCGTAGTTTTTCTCCAATAAATCCTGAAGATGGTTTACTACATTGTCGTGAAATTCCTGTTTTGCTTTTTCTTTTGTCGTTTCCATAGTTTTTTATTTGCGGTTATTGAATTTTTTCATAAAAAAACCCCAAGGGAGACTTGGGGTTTATGTATTACTACCAAGATTCAATTTCTTTTTTTAGGTCTTCCTTGGCTTTTCCTGTTTTCTCTTGGGCACGGCCCAAAAGTTCTTCATATTTACCTTCCGTAAAGGAAGCATCGTCGTCTACGGCAATACCGTATTCCTGTTTCATCTTTCCTTTGATCTGGTTCCATTTTCCTTTTACTTGTTCAGAGTTCATAGCTTTTGATTTTTAAATTAGTACTAGTTTAAAGGTAAGGAACGGCTTCGCCAATCTCTGGTAAGGAATTGCTAAAAAAGGGCGGGGGACTGTTATAGTTTTGTGAAGATGGGTGTTCTATAGTTATTCTTCCTCCATAAGAACCGGAAGTTTATTGATGGCATTAAACACCGCTTCCCGTTTAAGGCCCATATAATCTGCAAATTCACAAAAGCTAATGGATTGGTGGCTTTCTTTTTGAAGTTGTTCCCTTATTTTTTGAAGGATTTCACGGCAGTGCCGGTTGCTTCTTCTTCCCGCTTCCTTACTAATGATTTGTGTGGTAGTTTTAAATTTAAATACAATGGCAAAGAGCTCCCTCGCAGCCAAGCGATTCTATCACGTGGTAAATCACACTACAGTTTTATAAATCCGCATCTATACTTCTTTCCTGCAAGCCTATCGCACTTTATCTTGCACCAATGAGCCGTAACTACAAGTTTCATAACCCGGAAGGTCTATACTTTGTAAGCTTTGCCGTAGTACAATGGCTGGATGTATTTACAAGAACAACCTACCGAAATCTACTTCTGGAAAGCCTTTCCTATTGCCAGAAGTCCAAGGGTATGGAAATCATGGCCTGGTGTATCATGAGCAACCATATGCACCTGGTATTCCGAAGTGTGCGAGGGGAGCACCCAGCACAGCTTTTAGGGGATTTCAAGAGATTCACCAGCAAGTCCGTTGTCAAGGCCATACAGGAAAACCCCCGGGAAAGCAGGAAGGCAATATTATTGAACTCCTTCAGGGTAGAAGCTGCTAAATCGCACAATGTGTCCCGCTATCAATTCTGGAGGCATGACAATAGGCCCATTGAGCTTTGGAGCAATTCCGTGATTCAACAAAAGATCACGTATATTCATGAAAATCCTGTATCTGCAGGGCTTGTGGCTAAACCGGAAAACTACCTTTACAGTAGTGCGGCAGACTATGCGGGAGGGAAAGGGCTGTTGGAGGATATAGTAGTTTTTCAGTATTTTGGATGACCCGTAATTAGATGGGTGCCACGCGATGGAGTCGTGCTGGGTATTTTGGGTGGTTTATAGTTGGATAGATGCCACGCGATGCAATCGCGCGGCAGCGGGGGAGTTTTATATAGGGGGGTATCAACCCGCCCAAAAATGGCTCAAAGACCGAAAAGAGCGTACATTGGAGTTTGATGATATTCTACACTATCAGAAAATAATCGTCGCCCTCAACGAAACCGATAGGCTAATGAAGGAAATTGATACAATTGAAATTGAGTAAATTGTTGAGGTGACTTAAGCGTTAATTGGAAAAGTAGGGGAGTAGTTATAATGGATTATTTAATTGAAACCTACTATAAAAAGTGCTTAAAATACAGAGCATTGTCAACCATCTTGTCAACTAAAAATATAAAGCCCTAACTTAAGGGGCTTTTTGTATGGTAGAACACGCTACAGTTTCCCCCACTAGCGCAAACATCCTCGTCCGGGCTAAAAGGAAGCTGCAGAAATGTAAAAAGGCAGAGACTAAGATGGCTCCTACTGGCGCGCTTTGAAAAGCGTGCCTATTTTTTAGGGTATGTATCATGCCCTTTTTTTATAACTTTAGAGAGATAATGCCATATAAAAGATTGACTCCGTCAAATCTTCTATTTTGCGCGCTAGCGGGAAAGGGGCTATTAGAGGATATCGTGGTTTTTAATTATTTTGGATGATCCGTAATTAGATGGGTGTCACACGATGCCATCGCGCGGCAGCGGGGATTAAGTAAAACAGCTATATAGAATATTATTAATTATAAAAGATGAAATATTTATTAAATGTAATAGTCATTATACTATTATCGAATTATAATGCTTTTGCCCAAAGTCAAGTTGAAATTAATTTTACGGTAATAGTAGATGGGAAATTAGAAAATGTTTATGACCCAGAAATTTACTTGAAATATAAAAATGACTCTATTGAAAAGCATAAAGTTTTGATAGTTCCTGGAAAATTGGTTTTAAACCAAACCCTTTTTGATAGAATCAAAAATCATAAAAATAAATTTGATATAATTCTAAAAATCAACAATCAAACAACTTGTTATAATTCAGATTATTACGAGATACCCATGCCTTCAAATTGGCTAAACAATGAATATTTCATTATTTATATTTACAACACTTACATAAGGAAAAATAAAAAATTTTATATACCACTTCCAGGAAAGGACTATAATTATGATTTCTATTATCCGCAAGGTCCATCTAGAGTTATAAGAAAAAAATTTACTAAGGAAGAAAAAAGATGTTTTAAAAATTAAATGCAATTAGTTCTTCCCCCGCTAGCGCGGACGTCCATGTCCGTGCCAAGAAGTAACTGTAAAAATATAAAGCCACAGATGAGGACGTCTGCGCCAACAAACACATTGTAAAGAAAAGCTTCCATGACTGTGCGTCATGCGCAACACAGCTTTCCATCCCGTAACTGTTCAAAATTAAAATACCCCTCCCACTGGGAGGGGCCGGGGGTGGGACCTATTCAAGGGATTACTCGCTTCGCTCTTGATCCCAGTGGGGGAGCCTTGCAAAGAAAAGCTTTAGGTCTGCGTCATTGTTCTTTTTCCTTGGTAATTGTGGTATTGGGATTACTCGCTTCGCTCGTGATCCTGGTGGGGGAGCCTTGCAAAGAAAAGCTTCCATGACTGTGCGTCATGCGCAACACAGCTTTCCATCTTGTAACTGTTCAAAATTAAAATACCCCTCCCACTGGGAGGGGCCGGGGGTGGGACTTTTTTCAGGGGATTACTCGCTTCGCTCGTGATCCCAGTGGGGGAGCCTTGCAAAGAAAAGCTTCCATGACTGCGTCATGGCTTTTTTTCATTCCCTTTGCTTACCTAAGCGAGCTTAGGACGCTCCGGAAATGAAAAAAGCTTCACCTAAGTGAAGCTTTTCTTTGCGGAGGAAGAGGGATTCGAACCCCCGGAGGTGTGACCCTCAACAGTTTTCAAGACTGCCGCATTCGACCACTCTGCCATTCCTCCAATTCCTTTTGAAGCCGTCTTCGGCCCCATCCAGACTTGTAATATGTTTCTTTTTTCAAAGCCTCTTCTTTTGTGCTTGCCATTTCCGTGAAAAAGCATTGCCAAGGCCTAAATTTACGAGTATAAGTGCTTTCTCCATTTGCATGTTGCGAAAGTCTTCTTTCCAGATTATTGGTAAAACCCACATAGATTTTATCATGAGACTCGCTCCAAAGCGCATATACCCAGTATTTCATAATGAACGTTTTTCCGCATTCGATGGCGTGAATCGCTTTGCTCAAACGCCACTCGCCACTTTATCACGTTGCGCAGCTCACGATAGCATCACGTTGCGGAGCTCACGATAGCATCACGTTGCGGAGCTCACGATAGCATCACGTTGCGCAGCTCACGTGACTGCCATTCCTCCAATGCGGCTGCAAATATAATACGCTTTTTTATTTTTCTAAAGTTTTTAAAGAATTTAATTGTCTAGAATTTCTATGGGTTTTTTATCGTCCCCAATGGCTACAAAAGTAAAGTAACCTGTTACCACCTGCTCCCTCTTTAAACTGTACATGTCTTCCATGTAGATATCCACTTTTACCACACAACTGGTGCGCCCCACATCATCAATTCTGGCAATGAGTTCCACAATGGAGCCTTCTGGGATGGGTTTGTTGAAGTCAATCCTATCGGTCGAGACCGTGACCATCTTTTTTCGGCTGAATCGGGTGGCACAGATAAACGAGGCTTCGTCCATAAGCTGTAGGGCCGTACCCCCAAAAAGGGTATCGTAGTGGTTGGTTGTGTTGGGGAACACCGCTTTAAAAATACGGGTTTCACTGGCTTCAATACGTTGGGTTTTGGTAGTCATCATTAAAACATTTTTTACCATCAATCAATACAATCGTTTCCGTTAGGCGGTTGCCTTTTCAGTATGTACTTTTGCAAAGTAACACTAAAATGAAGAGATGGCTTCCCAAGTAATCAAAAAACTACAATGGCGTTATGCCTGCAAAAAGTTTGATCCTTCCAAAATACTTTCCGAAGAACAATTGGATATTCTTAAAAATTCCTTCAACCTTACGGCAACTTCTTATGGATTACAGCCTTTAAAATTGGTGGTGGTAAGTGATTCGGAGACCAAGGAACAATTGGTTCCCATCAGCTTTAATCAGGCACAGGTACGGGATGCGTCGCATGTATTGATACTATGCACCGAAAAAAATATCTCTACGGAATACATTAAAGCCCATTTTGAACGGGAAGAAGCCATTCGGAATACCCCTAGGAAGATTTTGGAACCTTTTGAGAAGTTCCTAATCGACGATTTTGCCGCTAAAACGCCTGAAGCCATTTCGCAGTGGATGGTAAAACAAGCGTATTTGGCTTTGGGAAATTTATTGACCGTTTGTGCCCTGGAAGGCATTGATGCGTGCCCTATGGAGGGTTTTCAGCCAGAAGCATACGATACGCTATTGGGGTTGGACGCTCTAGGGCTGGAATCGGTGTTGGTCTTACCCGTAGGCTACCGTGCGGAAGACGACTTTTTCGCTACTTTAAAAAAAGTGCGTAGGGGTGTGGAGGAAGTGATTGTGGAATTGTAAGGAATATATTGCCAATTGGGGCGCAACCCTTACCTTTGTGCCTCGTCTAATAACCGAATAGAAGAATATACTACTATGCCAGGATTTGAAGTTTTTGGAAACGAAGAACGTAAAGAGGTAAACGATGTGTTGGAAAGTGGCGTGTTGATGCGTTACGGATTTGATGGAATGCGCAACGGCCATTGGAAGGCCAAGGAGTTTGAAACGGCTTTTGCCCAACGTATGGGTTCGCAGTATTGCCAATTGGTGTCCAGTGGAACTTCCGCTTTGACCGTAGCTTTGGCGGCGGCAGGGATCGGCGCAGGGGATGAGGTAATCATGCCCACGTTTACGTTTGTGGCCAGTTTTGAATCGATTATGATGTTGGGCGCGGTTCCGGTGTTGGTGGATATCGATGATACGTTAACCTTGGACCCGAAAGCGGTGGAAGCGGCCATCACTTCCAAAACCCGATGTGTGATGCCCGTGCATATGTGCGGCTCCATGGCCAACCTAAAAGCCTTGAAGGGAATCTGTGACAAACATGATCTAATTCTTCTGGAAGATGCCTGTCAGGCCATTGGCGGCACTTTTGAAGGGAAGCCTTTGGGAAGTTATGGCGATTTGGGATGTTTCTCTTTCGACTTTGTAAAGACCATTACCTGTGGTGAGGGTGGCGGAATTATTACCAATACTAAAGCGTATGCCATAAACGCCGATCAGTACCAAGACCATGGGCACGACCATGTTGGGAATGATCGCGGAGCCGAGACCCATCCGCATTTGGGGTATAATTTCCGTATTTCGGAACTGAATGCTGCCGTTGGAATTGCCCAGCTTCGGAAGTTGGACGACATTCTTGCCTTGCAGAAAAAAAACTATACCGTACTTCGGAATGCCTTAACGGAAGTAGAGGGCGTTAGTTTTAGAACCGTTCCGGAAGGGGGAGTGGAAAACTATTCTTTCCTGAATTTCTTTTTACCCACGGAAGCCTTGGCCCAGCAAGCGCATAAAGCGTTATCGGAAGCAGGGGTGGACGGTTGCTTTTACTGGTACCAAAACAATTGGCACTACATCAATGGGTGGGAACATTTACGCAAGCTGAAAGGCTTAGGAAACCTTCCGAAGGAAATCCAAGAACAGCTTCAGGATTTCAGCAAAACCGACTTCTCACAAAGCAATCATTGGATGGGCCGCACGATTTCCTGTTTGGTAAAATTGGGATGGAGTGAAGAAGCTACTAACGAACGTGCCCAAAAAATGCAGGAAGTGATTCAGGAATTATTGGAAAAAACCCCAGTATAATACAAAATTACGGGTTTTCATAGAGGTTTAATTTTAACGTGTTTATTATTTTAGCCTTCCCAATTGTTATTCTTAACCTAATTATGTTTTAAAACCCGAATGTTTTGAAACAATTTTCCTTTTTACTCCTTTTTGCAATACTCATGAATTCCGGTAATGTTCTAGCGCAAGCCTGTGCAGCAACCGATTATTATTGGACCTCCCAAGCCGAGATTGATAACTTCGTGGCGACCTATGGGGGTAGTGGCTGCTCCCAAATTGATGGAGATCTTACCATACGAGGTTATAGCGGTATTACCGATTTGTCCGGGCTTTCCTTTATCACGGAAGTTACAGGAAGTATGGCTATAGACCTCAATAGTGCATTACCTTCCTTGACCGGGCTTCAAAATATCACCAGTGTGGGAGGATTGTTAAGCATCCAAAGCAACGGAAGCCTGACCAATTTAACGGGTTTGGATAATTTGCAGACCGTAGGAAATGATTTTCGTATTTTTTCTAATTCAAGTTTAACGGATATTTCCGCCTTATCGAACCTTACAAGTATAGGTGGAGATTTAAGTATTACAGGAAATTTAAACCTTCTTTCCCTTAATGGTTTGCAATCGTTAAATAACTTAGGGAATAGTATGTTGATAATGACGAATGCAAACTTGTCTAACTGGGGGGGTGGATTCCCTTTAATTAGTTCGGTTGCTGGTGGTATTACCATTTCTTCCAATGCCTTTACCGATATGAGTGGTCTAAGTTCCTTAACGTCTGTAGTAGGGACTATATCCCTGAATAATATTTCGACCCTCACTTCCTTAAATGGATTACAGGGAGTAACCTCCATTTATGGTATACAAGTGATGGGTTGTAATCTACTCACTAGCCTTCAACCCTTACAAAATATTAGTACTTGTACAAACGTGACTATACAAAACTGCGGGAGCATCACCAGTGCCGATGGATTGCAGGGAATGACGAGTCTGGTGAACCTAAGGTTAAATAATTTAGCCTCGTGCAGTGATATTTCCCAATTGAGTGGGGTCACCAGTGTCGCTAATTTAGACTTAATCGATATTCCTTTGGTAACAGACATCTCGATGCTGGCCATTGCAGGAATTACCTCACTAGAGGTTGATAATGTAGGTATTTCCTCCTTAAATGGGCTTGCGATGAGCGCCTCTAGTGCATCTTCCATTGATATTGCAAACAATAACGACCTTTCAGATATTTCTGCGCTTACTAGCGTCACTTCCCTCTCTTATGTACTGAATGTAACTGATAATGCCAGTTTAAATAGTCTCTCAGGATTGGAAAACCTGATAAGTGTAAACAACAGTGTTATTTGTTCAAATAATGGGGTCCTTACAGATATTGAAGCGTTAGATGGTCTCGTTTATGTAGGGGGGGATATACAACTGCAAGGTAATACGCAATTGGATGAATGCTGTGTGTTGCGAAATTTCATCTCTGGTGGCTCTTATTTGGGCGGAAACCTTGTCATTTCTGGAAATAACACCAATTGTGCTGATACGGCGACCTTGGTGGTTTATTGTAACACCTCTCAAGCAGATGATGATGGGGACGGAACCACGAATACCAACGATAATTGCCCCAATACCTCGAACCCGGGACAGGATGATACCGATGGGGATGGCATAGGGAATGCCTGTGATAACTGTCCCGATATAGCAAACCCGTCTCAAGCAGATGCTGATGGGGATGGTATTGGCGATGATTGTGAAGGAATAGCAGGTTCTTCAGGAAGTGGCATTGGCGGCGTAGGGATCAACACCACTACACCCCATAGCTTACTGGAAGTGACTGATGGCGATATTTTCATCAATAACATACATAGGGGGGTTATTATGAAAACAGCTAGTGGAAAATGTTTCCGCTATCAAGCCGATGAAAGAGGGAATTTGGTTGGTAAAGAGATTACGTGTCCCGATAATTAATAGGTAAGGTATTCTGTAATTTCCAATCCGTAGCCTATCATTCCTACTCGTTTGGTTTGCTGACTGTTGGAGATCAATCGAATTTTATGGATACCTAAATCGTGTAAGATTTGGGCACCAATTCCAAAATCCTTACTGTCCATGACAATTCTTGGGGCTTTGGTAACCTCTCCCTCTTTTTGATTGTTTTTTAAAGTTGCTAGACGGCTTAGGAGATTAAACGACTGACTCTGCTGATTGATAAAAACGATGGCACCTTTTCCTTCGGAATTAATTACCTTAAACATATCGTCCAATTGTTGATCGGCATTATTGGTTAAAGTTCCTAAAATATCATTGTTTACCAAGGTTGAATTTACCCGCACCGGTACTTGCTCATTGGGTTCCCATGATCCTTTGGTAAGGGCAATATGAACTTGGTCGTTGGTGGTTTGTTGATACGCTCTTAGTCGGAACTCTCCAAACTTGGTGGTGATATTGAAATCTTCCTTTTTCTCAATCAAAGAATCGTGCTCCATTCTGTAGGCGACCAAGTCTTCAATAGAAACCAGTTTTAAGTCGAACCTCTTTGCCACTTCCATGAGTTGCGGTAAACGAGCCATGGTACCATCTTCATTCATAATTTCCACAATGACCCCTGCGGGTTGCAACCCTGCTAATCGTGCAAAATCTATGGCTGCTTCGGTATGTCCCGTACGGCGAAGTACGCCGCCTTCTTTAGCAATTAATGGAAAAATATGGCCTGGACGGCTTAAGTCGAAAGGCTTAGTAGCATTGTCTATAAGGGCTTGTACGGTTTTGGCTCGATCGGAAGCTGAGATGCCCGTGGTTACCCCTTTTCCTTTCAAATCGATGGAAATGGTAAAAGCCGTTTCCATGGGGTCGGTATTGTTGCCCACCATTAAGTGAAGGTCTAGCTCCTTGCAGCGGGACTCGGTAAGGGGGGCACAAATAAGCCCTCTTCCGTGAGTAGCCATAAAATTGATCATTTCGGGAGTCACCTTTTCGGCAGCCGCCAGGAAATCCCCTTCGTTTTCACGATCTTGATCATCTACAACAATAATAACCTTTCCATTCTTAATATCTTCTATGGCTTCTTCAATGGTGTTTAATTGAATCATGGGCTTTTTTTGGGCAGTAATCATGGCTTTTTAATTTGTTGCAAAGATAAGGAAAGTAACCGACTATTCTTGTAAAGAGTTGAGCTCCTCTTCTGAAGTGCCTTTTCTTTTAAGTTCTTTTATAGCTGCTTTTTTTACATCTTCAGAATAATCAAATTCTTTATAATTTTTTACGATTTCCTTTAATTGGTTTTCGTTTCGAGAGAGCACCAACGCTTTTTCCTGTTGGGTGAGGTAAATACCAGCATCTGCAAAGGACGTATTGTCTTTCTTCTTCCTTTTAAGGAACTTAAACCGTTGAAAGAAACTGTCCAGATCGAACACTCCTTGGTCGGTCGTAGCTCTATACGTAAGCCAAACGCCCAATGGCATCATAATAAAAGTACTTAACCAGCTAGCCACAAAAGGATGCGTAGTTCCATCTTCGGCACTATTTTTCGCAAAAATCCCAATAAAATGGTAGGTAAGGAAAAGGATCACGGCCACGACCATGGGAAGCCCCATACCTCCTTTTCTAATAATGGCTCCCAAAGGCGCCCCTACAAAGAAAAGTATGATACAGGCAATGGCCAAAACATACTTATCATGCAACGCAATTTCATGTTTGTTTAGGCTTTTGGTTCGTACTTTATACTGATTTTTTTTGGCTTGCAATGCTTGTAAAGTACTCCCTACGTTATCGATGGCGGTATTGAGGGTTTCGCTTTTCTTTTTTAAGGGGAGTACGTCCAATACTTGGGCATAAGAAGTGTCTTTCTTTACCTTGGTATAGATAGAATCTGAAAATTGTGCCATTCCTGTACGTGCGTACATTCCTTGGGTGTATATTTTGATGTCATCGGTGTACTCGTTCGAAAGTTTATCAATCTCGGGTAACAACTCGCTTATCTTATACATGTTTTGGTTGTTGAGGTTGTTCTCTTTGTCGATGTCTGCATTATTGAACGCGGTGAGGTCAATATTAATGGTGTATTCTTCAAAGTAACTTTTTGCAAAAGGTTTGTTGATCCGTTCCCGCACACCATCTTTTAATTGGATGTCTTCATAGTAATTTCCCCGCTTCAGAATCAACGAAAGGGTGTTGCTGTCTTTCTCGCTGGCGAGTTCCCCTTCTTCGGCAATGATTACGGTGGTGTTTTCACTAGGGCTTTGCGGATTTTTTTTATGGATTACAATATCCTTGAGAAACTGATCCCGATCTCCACTTTTTTCGGCTACTTTAATGTTGAAATCATCACCAATACTGCTAAATTGCCCTTCTACGATGGCCATCGACGGACTTAACTGTGCGATGTTTCTTCGAAGGTTTTGCCATTTATATTCAGAATAGGGGATCACATTATTGGCAAAGAAAAAAGCCGTCACGGCCAAAATACCTATAAAAACCATGACACTCTTCATGGCTCTTTGTAAGGAAATTCCCGTCGATTTCATCGCTGCAAATTCGTACTTTTCAGAAAAACTTCCGAAGACCATTAAGGAAGTGACCAAAATGGTAAGGGGAAGTACCAAGGGAATCAGCCTGGGGGATACATACCATAAAAACTTGAGTACGATCCAAACATCCAGATCCTTTCCGGCCAATTCAGAAATATAGAGCCAGATGGTTTGTAGTACAAAAATGAACATTAAAATAATGAAGACGCTGGTAAACGTCTTCAAATACGAAGTTAATATGTATCGATCTAGGATTTTCAAGACATCCCTTAGTTCAATTTGTTGATATAATATCCTTCCCTTTCATACTTTGCCTGATCGAACGTAAAAAGTGTTTTGGAAAGGGGTTCATTGGTTTTAAAGGAATTTACCGTTAACGTATATTTTGTACCGTTGTCATCGGTTTGGATCAATCGGTAAATGTGTTTTGTCTGAACGTCAATACCTAAGAGAATATCTTTAATTTCGGCTTTGGAATCGATAGGGGTAAGCTTCACATATTGAATTTTTCGCCCTTTCACATTTTGAACAATGTCCATTTTGTAATTATAGCCCTTTTCATAAAAGGTCAATAATTTGGAAGGGGTAATTTCCTTATCGTCCTGCGGATCGTATTTTGAGATGGTCACTTCTTCATCTTCAGGAACAATGGTATACATTTTAGAACCATCGAAAATACGCGTGGTCCCAAGCATGTTTAAAATGTACTTATCTCCAGAAATAGTAACATCGCCTCGGGTTTCCTGATTTACGTTTTCCTTTTCATTACTGAGGTTCCACTTAAAATCGATGTAAATATTGTCGTAGCTTTTTACCTTGGCTGAAACCTCATTGAGTAGTTTCTTGGCATCTTGGGCAAAAGAAAAACTTACTGTAAATACCAAGGTGACTAATAAAAGATATTTTTTCATAACTATGTGTCGTTGTTTTCGTTGTCTAATAGCTGATTTAATGCTTCAATGGTTGGGACCAATACTTGTCTTGCTTTACTTCCTTCAAAGGGGCCTACCACCCCGGCAGCTTCTAATTGATCGATAATTCTTCCTGCACGGTTATAGCCCAATTTCAATTTTCGTTGCAAAAGAGAGGCCGAGCCTTGTTGTGCAATGACCAACACTTCGGCTGCTTCCCGGAACAATTTATCCCGTTCCTCGATATCAATATCAAGATTTGTGCCACCTTCCTCGCCTACATATTCTGGCAGTAGGTGGGCGTCGGGATAGGCTTTTTGGGAGCCAATATATTCGGTAATATCGGCTACTTCAGGAGTATCCACAAAGGCACATTGCAATCGGGTTAGATCATTTCCTTGGGTATACAACATATCCCCGCGACCAATAAGCTGATCGGCTCCAGCATTGTCCAAAATGGTTCGCGAATCTATTTTACTGGTTACACGAAAAGCAATACGTGCTGGGAAGTTGGCTTTTATAATTCCGGTGATTACATTTACGGAAGGTCGTTGCGTGGCAATAATTAAGTGAATTCCAATGGCACGGGCTAGCTGGGCCAAACGGGCTATGGGTGTCTCCACTTCTTTTCCCGCAGTCATGATCAAATCGGCAAACTCATCAATTACCAAAACGATATAAGGAAGGAAGCGGTGTCCTTCATTGGGGTTTAACTTTCGGGACTTGAACTTTTGATTGTATTCCTTGATGTTCCGAACCATGGCATCTTTCAGCAAATCGTACCGGGCATCCATTTCAATACAAAGGGAATTGAGGGTGTTGATCACCTTAGTGGTATCGGTAATGATAGCCTCTTCCGTATCTGGCAGTTTTGCCAAGTAATGTCTTTCAATTTTATTGAAAAGGGTCAATTCTACTTTCTTAGGGTCTACCAATACAAATTTTACTTCAGCAGGGTGCTTTTTGTAGAGAAGGGAAGTAAGAATGGCGTTTAAGCCTACCGATTTCCCTTGCCCAGTGGCACCCGCCATTAAGAGGTGTGGCATTTTAGCCAAATCGACCACAAACGTTTCATTGCTAATGGTTTTTCCTAATGCCAGAGGAAGTTCCATCTCGGCTTTTTGGAATTTTGGAGAGGCAATTACCGATCGCATGGAGACGACCTTTGGGCTTTTGCTAGGTACTTCAATACCAATAGTTCCCTTTCCGGGAATAGGGGCAATGATACGGATCCCAAGGGCCGAAAGGGATAAGGCAATATCATCTTCCAGGTTTTTAATTTTTGAAATTCGAATTCCCGCATCGGGTACAATTTCATACAAAGTTACCGTAGGACCCACCGTTGCTTTAATGTTGGCAATGCCGATGTTGTAGTTTTTCAAAGTATCTACGATACGGTTTTTGTATTCTTCTAACTCCTCTTGGTTAATAGTAATACCTTGGCCGCTCGTATAATCTTTTAAAAGTTCTATGGAAGGGAATTTATAATTGCTTAGTTCCAGTTTTGGGTCGAATTCCCCGAAATCGGCTACCAGTTTTTTGCTTAAATCTTCTTCTATTTCTTCCTCTTCTTCTGTGGTTTCAATTTCCATGGCAACCTCGGTTTCGTCTTCCGTGGTTTTTAAAGTAGGGGTAATTTCAGAAGGTGTTTCAATGGGGTCTTTGGTTTTTTCTGAAGGGATCTTTTCTTCCGATGCTGAAAAATCAACTTCGTTTGTTTGTTCTTCTGAGCTTTCTGAAGCAACCTTGGTAGCTACTAGGGGGGTCTCTTCCGAAGCAAAGTCTTCCTGAATTTCCTTTCGGGTCTTTTTAAGTTTGGCGGCCACTTTGTCGGGTGTCATTTTAAGTCGGACGACCAAGTAAACAATAGCTAAGAACGTCATCAATAAAATGGTCCCAGCCAATCCTATATAGTCTTGAAGCACATCATTGATTTCAAAACCAACGACGCCGCTCCAAAGGGATTCTCCTTCCGTAAAGAACCCGAAGAACACTGCGAGCCATACCATTACCAGGAGGCCCCAAAACCAAAACCGGAGCAACTGTTTTTTGGCAAAATCGAAAAAATAATAAACACCACTTAGCAATACCAATGTGCCAAAAATAAAAGCGGCCAACCCAAAGCCTTTGTAAACAAAAAAGTGCCCAATATTACTACCGAATTTACTAAGCCAGTTTTGGGTTTCCACGTTACGGTTTAAGTCCCCCACCACACTTTGATCTGCCTGCCAATTGAACAGATAGGAAACAAAAGAAATAAGCAAGGCAAGTCCGAACAACATCAAAAAACTTCCTAAAATGATTTTTTGTTGTTTGTTGAGTGAGAAAGAAAGCCTTTCCTTTAGGGTCTTGGATTGGGAAGTGGTCTTTTTCTTTTTTTTGGCCATTTAAAAGTGGTTGCTTTTCACAAAAATACAAATATAGAACGGGACTTATGAAATAAAATTTTTTAAGGCATGCAAAGCTTAGAATTTGGGAATATAAATTATACAGCCTATCACAATGGCCGCTACAGCTGCAAAGAATACGGCTCCGGCCGCTACATCTTTAATGTAGCCAATCTTATTGTGAAAATCGGGGTGTACGAAATTGGCAATTTCTTCAGCGGCCGTATTGAGCCCTTCGATGCTCAAGACGAGGCCAATTGCAAGTATTTGAAAAATCCATTCAGTTGTAGAAATTTCAAAGTAGAAACCTGCAAAGGTCATGAAAATTGAAATAGCTACCTGTACTTGAATGCTGGCTTCATTTTTAAGGAGCATCCAAGCACCTTTAAAGGCATATTTAAAACCAAGTATTCTTTTGCCAAGAAAGGTTTTCCACATTACTTTAAGGCATTAAGTGCAGCCTCATAATCGGGTTCTTGCCCTATTTCAGGTACCTGTTCGGTGTAGAGTACGGTATTGTTTTCATCGAGCACTACAATAGCTCTTGAGTGAAGTCCTTGAAAAGCACTTCGGGTGATTTCAACGCCATAATCCTTTCCAAATTGACCCGTTCTGAAATCACTTAGCATTTCGACCTGATCAATACCTTCGGCCCCACAAAACTGGTCTTGGGCAAAGGGAAGATCCCTCGAGATGCACAATACTTTTACATTTTTAAGTTTCGCTGCTTTTTCATTGAATTTCCTTACAGATGTAGCGCAAACACCAGTATTGACGCTAGGAAAAATATTCAGTAACTTTTTGGTAGCTCCATAGTCTTCCAAGGTTTTGTTGGTTAAATCTTTGGTGACCAAATTAAACTCGGTGCCTTTGGACCCAACTTTTGGTAAAGAACCTATGGTTTCAGCGGGATTACCTCCCAATGTAATCTTAGCCATATCATTTTTTTTAGTGAATAAATATAACCTTAATTTCTTCGGAAAAAAACAAAACCCTTCAGTTTTTGAAGGGCTTTTCTTCTTCAGAAAGGTAAATTTTAGTTTACGTGCTGACTTAAATACTCGGACACACCATCCCTATCTGCATTCATGGCAGTAGCACCTTCTTGCCAGTTGGCTGGGCATACTTCCCCAAATTTCTGTACATGTGAATACGCATCAATCAATCGGATAAATTCGGATACGTTTCTGCCTACGGGCATGTGGTTGATGCTCTCATGGAAAACCATGCCTTCTTCATCGATTAAATAAGTAGCTCTATATGTGACATTGTCACCATCCATGACAACCGTTTCCAGTTCGTCATCAAAACGCTCGTTGGTGGCATCTAAAATCCCCAAGGTACTTGCTAGATTTCGGTTGGTGTCTGCTACCAAAGGATAGGTAACGCCTTCAATTCCCCCATGGTTTTTTGAGGTATTGAGCCATGCAAAATGCACTTCAGCAGTATCACAGGAAGCCCCAATAACAAGGGTGTTCCTTTTCTCGAATTCCGCTACTGCATTTTGAAAGGCATGTAGCTCGGTAGGGCATACAAATGTAAAATCTTTTGGATACCAAAAAAGAATCACTTTTTTCTGTTCTTTCTGCGCTTTTTCCAGAATGTTGATAGATTGGGTTACCCCCGTTTTGTCAATTACATTTACAGATAAATTTGGAAATTTTTTTCCTACGAATGCCATAGTTTGAATTTTATAATTTTAGGTTCCATTTTGAAGCGGCAAAATTACAAATTCATCTTGGGTTTTAAAATGACAAACGTTCTTTTTTTCTAGCTTTTTGCAGCAGTAGTAAGTTGCCTTATTTTAATTCTGAAAGCCGCATAAAGCAAAGTAGTGAATGGGCTTAACCAATTAAAGATCGCATACCCGGCATAGGAAAAAGTATCCACTCCCAAAACACCTGCTTGGTAAGCTCCGCAAGTATTCCATGGGATTAGTACTGATGTTACCGTACCACTATCCTCTAAGGTTCGGGAAAGATTTTCTGGGGCCAATCCTTTTTGTTTATAGGCTTTGGCATACATTTTCCCAGGTACTACAATGGCTAGGTATTGATCGCTCGCCGTTACATTAAGTGCCAAGCAACTTAACACGGTACTGGCAAAAAGTCCAAAAGTGGTATGAAACAAAGAAAGCAAGGCTCGGCTAATCCTAGATAGGGCACCAATAGCATCCATGACCCCACCAAACACCATGGCACAAATAATAAGCCAAATGGTACCCAACATGCCATACATACCTCCCGAAGAAAATAAATCGTTTAAAGATTCATTGTCTGTGGGAATAGCAGTGTCTACTGTTATGGCATTCATAATTCCCTTGTATCCCGAAATAAAATTTAATTGTTCACTTCCTCCAAGCATGGCTACAATACTGGGTTGAAAAATTAAAGCAGCTACTCCGCCCAAGAGGGTACCCACTAACAATGCAATAAGGGGAGGCGTCTTTTTGATGATCATGAAAATTACCAGAACCGGTACTATAAACAACCAAGGACTAATGGTAAAGGAACTTCGAATGGAAGCAAGTAACCCTTCCGTATTGGCAGCACCTTCCGGTTCTATGGTGAATCCCATAACCGTAAAGAAAATTAACGTGACAACATAAGTAGGGACTGTTGTAAATGTCATGTATCGAATATGGGTAAAAAGATCTGTTCCCGCCATGGCCGGAGCAAGGTTTGTTGTATCACTTAAAGGAGAAAGCTTATCACCAAAATAAGCCCCCGAAATTACAGCCCCTGCAGTCATTCCTAAGGGAATTCCCAGAGCTCCTGCGATACCGATTAAGGCAATTCCTACGGTAGCTGAAGTTGTCCAGCTACTTCCCGTAGCAATTGAGATAATGGAACATATAACCACTGTAGATACCAGAAAAATGGTAGGATTTAAAATAAGCATCCCATAATAAATCATGGTAGGTATGATGCCACTTACGAGCCATGTTCCTGCTAAGGAACCCACCATCAATAAAATAAGGATGGCTCCGGTAGTCGATTTTACATTTTCGGCAACTTCATCTACCATCTGGCTAAATTTCACTTTATTGAAATGTCCTACAATTGCTGCTACAGCGGCTCCTAGCAATAGAATAAACTGATTGCTCCCACTTAGGGCGTCATCTCCAAAAACATAGAATACATTGAAAAAAAGCATCAAGACCAAGGCAAAAACAGGAATAAGGGCTTCCCATATATTCAATTCTTTATTTTCTACGATAGGTTCATCCTGTGGTTCTTTTGGCTTAATGTCCTGACTTTGCATAAGGGTTGGTTTTTAAGAAGTGTAATGTTACGATTTTGTAAAATGTTGTGCAAATATGCCCGAGACCTTTAAAATCATTTTTAAATTACTGAATGAGACACTTTGCTGTAAGATTTAGATTACAAAAGTGTATTTCATCGAATTTATTGGCAATTTAAGCGAAAAATATAGCCTTTATGTAGGAAGAACTCTCTAGATTCTTACATTTGCCCGCAAATCCCCAAGCTATGAAACTCCCCGCAGTTATTAATATTTTAATGTTATTACCTCTTGTTGCATTTTCTCAAGTAGGTATTAATACCACCAATCCAGATCCTTCTAGTATTTTAGATTTAAATGCTTCCGATAAAGGATTACTTGTACCGCGTATTGCGCTTAGCGGAACTACCGATAATTCCACCATTGTTAATCCAGTGGAAAGTTTGTTGGTTTACAATACAGCAAGTACTGGAGGTGTTACCCCAGGTTTTTACTATTGGACAGGAACCGAATGGACTACCTTGTCAACCAATGGTGGTGGTTCAGGTTCAGGTAGTGAGGATCCAAAAAAATGGGATACCGAAGGTAATGAGCTTACTGGTTCCGAGTTTATAGGAAGTACAAATTACAATGATCTTCAATTTAGGGTAAACAATAATCAAGTTGCAAACTTTGACCCTAATGGCGGATTGACAATAGGATTAGGCGCTTCTGCTAACGATAACAATGCTATTGCCATTGGTACAGGTGCGAATGCAAGTACAAACAATGAAGCTACAGCGATTGGACCAAGTGCTTCTGCTACGGCATTCCGTTCTACTGCATTGGGGTATCAAGCCAATGCTACTTCAAATAATGCTACTTTGGCTTTGGGGTACAATGCTACAGCATCAGGATTTCAGTCTACTGCCATAGGATATAATGCACAGGCAACCACCAATAACAATAGTTTGGCTATAGGGTCTGGTAGTACGGCAACAGGATTGAATAGTACTGCCTTGGGTGCTACAGCTTCCTCCAGCGGTCAAAATGCCATGGCGATTGGTTACGGAGCTACCGCCACTAATGCCAATACGATCGTTCTTGGAAATAATATTTATGATGTGTCCGATTGGAATGCTACCAAAGTTGGAATAGGAGTTTCTAATCCTTCGGAAAAATTAGAGGTTAGAGGAAACATTAAAGTTACAAGTGGAACCCTAAAACTGGAAAGTGGGACTATTAAAATTGCCGATGGTACCCAAGGAGAAGGAAAAGTATTAACTTCAGATGCACAAGGAAATGCTACTTGGACCGATGCTTCAAGTATAGGTGGAGCCCCTGTTATGGCTGAAACAAGTGCCAGTTCTTCTGCTAACTTATCTCAATGGAGCCCTATCAATTTTGGGAATGTTTCCATTGCAGAAGGGGTGAACGTAAACTCTAACCATATCCAAATACTTACTTCTGGAACTTACCGAATCACCTATGCGGTTTCTGTTCATAAATCAGGAGGGGGTGATGGAAACGTAAAATTCTTCCTTACCAATGGCTGGGGTTCTTCCAACAAGATTAATGGAACTACTTCCTATATCTTTATGGGAAATGGAGATCGGGTTACCGCCACTGCTACTAAATACGTACAGTTGGATGCTAGCGACCAAATTTATGTCTTTACAGATACTTCCAGTTCAAACATCAGCACCTTAACCGATGGTACTTATTTGAATGTAGAACTGATTAGAGCTGACTAAAAAAAAGCCCCTGGATAGGGGCTTTTTTTATAGGACTCCGGTTTCTTCCATGCACTGTTTCATCATTTGGAAAGTGCGCTCTATGTCATTGTCCAAACCAATACTAAAACGGATCAGCCCGTCGGTCAAGCCCATTTCTTCTTGTTCCTCCTCTGGTATCTCGGATGAAGTTGAGGTTCCTGGCGCACTAAACAAGGTTTTGTAAAAGCCTAAACTCACGGCCAAATAGCCCAGGTTTCTTTCCTGCATCAATTCCATAAGTTCGTTCGCTTTGTCCAAACTTCCTACATCAATGGTTAACATACCTCCGAAACCATATTGCTCGTTCATCATACTTTTGAACAATTCATGGCTTGGGTGTGATTTCAATCCGGGATATACGGTTTTTAATCCGAGGCCTTCAAACTTTTCAGCAAGGTACAGGGCATTTAAGCTATGCTGCTTCATTCGAATATGAAGGGTTCTTAGGTTTTTCAGAATGGAGGCAGCACGAAGACTGTCCATGGAAGGTCCCAAGAGCATACTGGCCCCATCATTTACATTCCGTAGGTTATCGATAAGCTCCCGACTTCCGCAGGTAACGCCGCCCATGGTATCGCTACTTCCGTTGATAAACTTGGTAAGACTGTGTAAAACCACATCGGCCCCTAGTTTTGCAGGGGAAATACTTAAAGGGGAGAAGGTATTGTCCACCAATAGTTTCAAACCGTGTTTTTTGGCAAGCTTTGCCAATCCTTCGATATCGGCTACCTCCAAAAGTGGATTGCTTACGCTTTCGCAGTAAAGTACTTTGGTATTCGGCTGAATAGCCGCTTCTACCACGTCTAGTTTGGTAATGTCCACAAAGGAAGTCTCCATACCGAACTTAGGTGCAAAATTTTTCAGAAACGCATACGTACCTCCATATATAGTACGGCTGGAAACAATATGATCGCCAGCGTTACAAAACTGCATCAGGGTAGGGGTGATGGCCCCCATTCCTGTGGCCGAAACGTGAGCGGTTTCCGTACCTTCCATAGCAGCGAGCGCTTCTCCTAGGTACAAACAAGAAGGAGAGCTGTGCCTGGAATATAAGTAACACCCTTCGGCATTGCCTTCAAAGGTATCGAACATGGTTTTTGCAGAGAGAAAGGTATACGTTGAAGAATCGGAAATAGAAGGGTTTACCCCTCCAAATTCCCCAAAATACTGTAGGTCTTGAATTTTATCGGCCGGATTGAATTTCATGTTTATAATTTTATTTCTTCAAAATTAATAACACATAGATAATATATCAATATTAAAATTATAAATTAGATTTATTTACTGTTTATTTTAATTTGTAAAGAAATAAAATCATAATTTTACTATAAATTTTAATTATTTCAGAAAAAATTTCAGAATGACTTTAGACGCCACAGATAAAGCCCTGCTCAACTTGCTTCAACAAGATTGCAAACAAACGAATAAGCAACTATCCCTTCAGTTAAACTTATCGGTTACGGCAGTTTACGAACGTATCAAAAAACTGGAGCGGGAAGGGGTGATCCAAAAATATGTGACACTGCTCAACAAAGAGAAAGTAAACTTGAGTTTAGTGGTTTTTTGTCAAATAAAATTGGTGCAACATGCCAAAGAATATTTAACCAAGTTCGAAAACGAAGTTACACAACTGGAAGAAGTCTTGGAGTGCTTTCATGTAAGCGGAGAGTATGACTACCTGCTGAAAGTGATTGTGAGGGACATGGAGCATTTCCGTACCTTTATGGTAACCAAACTTACTACCTTACAGCATATTGGTAGCACCCAAAGTTCGTTTGTCATTAATGAAGTAAAGAATACGACCCAAATTTCGGTATCATGAAAAGTACTGCCTACAAGCTTATAGAGTTATTTCTGTTATTTGTTTTATTTCCCATTACATT
This sequence comes from Flavobacteriaceae bacterium, assembly GCA_002707025.1. Lineage (GTDB taxonomy): Bacteria > Bacteroidota > Bacteroidia > Flavobacteriales > Flavobacteriaceae > PALG01. Next base: position 69,908 of record PALG01000020.1, read on the forward strand.
GGCGCTGCCTTACGCCATTGGGCTCAAGATGGGCTTGGGGATTTTAGGGTTTGTGTACATTTTGTGGGTTATGGCCCGGGTAGAAAACATCCGTTTTCAAATTCCGAAACAATTACCCTGGAGAACCTTTTGGAAACGAACCCTTATCATTTTTTTGATCATAGCTTTGTTAACTATACTGTTCGTTTGGTGGCAAGCTCCGCAGCATTTATTTTACGTGCCTTTTCAGCATCCTTTGCTGTTTTTCTTCATCTTGTTTTTTTACAGTATATTGTCTGTGTGGCCGCAGGAAATTCTTTACCGGACCTTCTTTTTTAAACGGTATGGGGTTTTCTTTAATTCAACATACCTCCTTGTTTTCGTGAATGCCACCCTTTTCTCTTTAGCGCATTTATTTTTCAGGAATACGCTGGTAATTGTGCTCACTTTTTTGGGTGGAATACTTTTCGGACTCACTTTTCTGAAATACAAATCGACCACCCTAGTGACTATCGAACATGCCATTTACGGAAATTGGCTCTTTACCGTTGGGATGGGACAGATGCTAGGCTTTCCAGGCATGGAAACCAGCTGAAACATCATTTTTTATGAAAACTAGTCTTGCTGAAGAAACGGAAGGTTCTTTCAACTTTGCGACTTCGAAACTTTGAAACTCCTAAACACTGTCGTAACTTTGCTCTTCTAAAATCTAAAACCTTTTATATGAGCACCTACGACGTAGCCATAATAGGATCGGGACCTGGAGGATATGTAGCAGCCATTCGCTGTGCCCAACTAGGGATGAAAACCGCCATTATAGAAAAATACAACACTCTTGGAGGAACTTGCCTTAATGTGGGGTGTATTCCAAGCAAAGCTTTGCTGGATTCTTCTCACCACTATGAAGATGCCATCAAGCATTTTGAGGAACACGGAATTGAAATCCCCGGAGAGGTAAAGATCAATTTCAAGAAAATGATCGATCGGAAGGCTTCCGTAGTGGAGCAAACCACCAAAGGAATCAATTTCTTGATGGATAAGAACAAAATTGAAGTCTTTACCGGGGTGGGTTCTTTTAAGGATGCTACGCATATTGAGATTGCTTCGGAAGGGAAAACCGAAACCATTGAAGCTAAGAATACCATCATAGCGACGGGAAGTAAGCCTTCCACGCTTCCTTTTATCAAATTGGATAAAGAGCGGGTGATTACTTCTACCGAAGCTTTAAGCCTTTCTGAAATCCCGAAACACCTAATCGTAATTGGTGGGGGAGTGATTGGATTGGAGCTAGGGCAAGTATATCGCCGATTGGGTGCTGAGGTTTCCGTAGTGGAATACATGGACCGAATCATACCCACCATGGATGGAGCGCAAAGCAAGGAGTTGATGAAGGTGATGAAAAAACAAGGGGTCAAGTTTTATGTATCGCATAAAGTTTCTGCCGTAAAAAGGGATGGAAAAACCGTGACGGTAACCGCGACCAATAAAAAAGACGAGGAAGTGACTTTTGAAGGGGATTATTGTCTGGTTTCCGTAGGACGGAAACCTTACACCGAGGGGTTGAATTTGGATAAAGCCGGTGTAAAGGCGAATGAACGCGGCCAGGTTGAGGTGAATGACCACTTGCAAACCAATGTGTCCAATATTTATGCTATTGGGGATGTAATTCGCGGTGCGATGTTGGCTCACAAAGCGGAAGAAGAAGGGGTCTTGGTAGCTGAAATATTAGCGGGGCAAAAGCCGCATATCGATTATAATTTAATTCCAGGAGTAGTGTATACTTGGCCTGAAGTGGCTTCGGTAGGAAAAACCGAAGAGCAGCTGAAGGAGGATGGAGTAAAATATAATAGCGGACAGTTTCCGATGCGTGCCTTAGGAAGAAGCCGTGCTAGCGGGGATACCGACGGATTTGTAAAAATATTGAGCGATGCCAATACCGATGAGGTACTGGGTGTGCACATGGTGGGAGCCCGTGTGGCCGACTTGATCTCTGAAGCGGTGACCGCCATGGAATTCCGTGCAAGCGCTGAAGATATCGCCCGTATGAGCCATGCGCATCCAACCTATGCAGAAGCCGTGAAAGAAGCAGCTTTGGATGCTACCGATAAAAGGGCGTTGCATTTTTAAGGGAAATATATATTTATACAAAAAGCCGTTCTTTCAAGAACGGCTTTTTTAATTCAAACCTAAAACTCCACTTCAATAGTGGTTTATTTTTATTCGACAACATTCACCTTCCAGGTTTTACTTGTCGGATTTACAGCGAGGTTTTGAGAGTTTAATAAGCGAATGGTTACTGTATTGGTAGCACTTACATAGCAATTCCACATAATTCCAGACTCAATCGATGTGTTTGGACCACAATTGCAAGAGCTTCCTACGGTAGCCCCGGGCACTGTAACCGTAAGTTCTGAAGAACTATTGTTTGGAATACTAGGGAAATCTAGTGTCACGGTACTACTGAACCCCTTTAAAAGAACTTTTCGGGTGCTCCCTGCGGTAAAATAAAATTGAGTACCATCATATTCCATGGTTCCTGCTTCGGGAGTGCTTAACAATGGACCTGCTGTAAATTTAAGGGGGGCTGAGTTGGCAGTTGCGCTACCGGCTCTTAAATGTAAGGTAGCTGTAGGGTTTGCTTCGCTAAATCCTACATTTCCATTTTGTCTTACAATAATGCGCTCTCTTTGTGCAGTACTACCTGTGGGGGTTGTGGAAATTACAAACCTAGAGGGTGTGCTTCCCACGGCAGGGGTTCCGTCCATATAAAAACGGAAACCACCTACTTCCCTGATACCTGCTCCATCGTGGGTTTTCACCACTAGGGAGCCTACTTCTTGATTGGTGGCCAAAGCTGTAGGGGCGTCAATGGTTCCACCGGTATTGTATAGGATATAGTTAGGGGGGTTGGTGTTGGCACTGGTAATTTGAAAGTCGTTGTCTCCGGGACCTCTAAATTCAAATCGCTCTACGGGGTCGTCCGTACCAAAACCTATTCTACCGTCATCGGTAATAATCATATCGGTTCCTGCCAATTTGGATCTTGTAGCGTAAATATAATTATCGCCGCTACCGTTAACACCTGGTTTCCATTCTTCGGCACCAAGGTTCATCCACCTGGATAAGGAATTGTCCCAATAATAAAATCCTTTATCACTTACGCCAATAGCGTTAGAAAGAAAGATGAGCATTCCATCTTGGTTGGCTCCTGGGTTAGTGGAAGGAAATGCGGTAACTCTTGGTATTAAAATACCATCGGTGCTTGCAGGCGAAGCACTGTTGGAGGCTTGCACGTCTAATGTACTGCTAGGGTCGGTGGTGTTAATACCTACTTGGGTAAAAGCGGGGGCAGATAGTAACATTGCTAGAATAGCATAGTAAAAACTTCTCATGGTTATTTCAAATTTGGGTGACGCAATATTAAATAATTCCTACAATTAAGTAATTGAAAATCAAAACTATTAGATGTAATCACATAAATAATCGTTGAAAAGCATAAATTATGTAGGAAATAACTTATTTGTAAAAAATATGTAAGAAAAAATCGGTTTTAGCATTGCATATATTTAAAATATCTTTGTGAAATCAAGTTATGCGAGAAGAAAAAGTTTTTCATGTTCCTTTAACCCAAAGTCTTAAAAAAAAGATCTTGGCTTGGGCGCAACAGTTTTCTGAAGTAATCTGGATGGACTCCAATGAATATCCACAGCAGTACCATTCTTACGAGGCTATTTTAGCCGTAGACGCATTTACGGCCATTAAAACGGATGCTTTTCGGGCTTTCGAAAAGCTTCAGGAGTACCAAATGGTTACCCAGGATTGGCTTTTTGGGTATTTGTCTTACGACTTAAAAAATGATGTAGAACAACTTTCTTCCCACAATTACGACGGGCTCTTTTTTCCGGAACTGTATTTCTTTCAGCCAAAAAAAATATTTCTTTTTTCAGAAAACACAGTGACGCTGTCCTATTTACGCATGGTGGAAGACGAAATGGAAACCGATTGGAAGGCCATACAGGGCTTTCCGCAGGAATCGTTCGCTACGGGTTCCTCCGAAACCCCAGTGAAAATTCATTTACGAACCAGTAAAGACAGTTATTTCGAAAAAGTACGCACCTTACTTTCGCATATTGAAAGGGGGGATATTTATGAAGCCAATTTTTGTCAGGAGTTTTATGCAGAAGAAGTTTCTTTAAACCCATTGCCCACTTTTTGGCACTTAAACCAAATTTCAAAACCTCCGTTTGCTACTTTTTTAAAGCTTCAGGAGCATTATGCCTTTTCGGCCTCTCCAGAGCGGTATATCAAACGGGTAGGAGCGAAGGTGATTTCACAACCTATTAAAGGAACGGCCAAGCGTTTGCCAAGTCCTTCCGAAGATCGGAAGGCGGCGTTGCAACTTCAGCAAGACCCAAAAGAGCGCAGTGAAAATATAATGATTACCGATTTGGTTCGAAATGATCTTTCCCGATTTGCTGAAAAAGGTTCGGTTTTGGTAGAAGAACTCTGCGAGGTGTACTCTTTTGAGCAAGTTCATCAACTTATCTCTACTATTTCCTGTAGGGTTTCCCCTCAATTACCTTCCGTAGAAATCCTTAAAAACACCTTTCCTATGGGAAGTATGACCGGAGCCCCTAAAATCTCGGCCATGAAAATCATTGAAGCATTGGAGGATGCCAAGCGCGGATTGTATAGTGGGGCCATAGGCTATTTTGATCCGCATGGGGATTTCGATTTTAACGTGATGATTCGCAGTATTTTTTACAATGCAGAGCGCCGTTACGCAAGCTATTCGGTAGGGGGAGCCATAACCGCGAATTCAATTCCCGACAAAGAATATGAAGAGTGTTTATTAAAAGCCAAAGCGATGCGGGAGGCCCTTGAATGATAGTATCAGTTTTTAAACTCATAAAATTATTTTATTAGCTTATTAACTAATAAATAATAAATATTAGTTTTTTTACTTATAAATAGGTATATTTGCGTTAAATAATGTCCGTAATGAAGTATATCGTCATCTCGGGAGATGTAATTTCTTCTACTAGTTTGCAAAGCTTGCACAAGGAAGCCTTGGAAACACATCTGTTGAATTTATTAAAGGACCTGAAAAAAGAGTTTCAGGTTTTTGGACGTGTCATTAAGGGTGATTACATAGAATGCGTGGTGCCTCAAGCCAAAGAAGGTCTGCGAGTCGCATTAGCGATAAAAAGCTATGTAAAGTCGATTCCCGTGGAAATTGAAGCGTATACAAAAGATAAAAACCGAGCCAAACAGTTTAAGGTACACGGCATTCGTTTGGCTATGGGGTATGGCGCTTTGGAACGTTACCAACCAGAAGAGGGAATTATCGATGGGGAAGCCATTTATTTTTCTGGAAGGGAGATAAGTAGTGTATCGCCTACCTATAATAAGGAACGTATTGTCATTAAAAACACCTTGTTTTTTGCCTCCAATAACCCAGACTATAATCAAAGATTTCTACCTTTATTATCTTTGTTGGATGTATTGTTAAGCAAAGCTACCGCAAGACAGTGTGAAGTGCTTTATCACAAACTCCTGTATAGGGAAGAGGAGGAAATCTCCCAATTACTTGGTATTGGGCAGTCTGCAGTCAACCAACATTCCACTAGCGTGGGTTGGAATGCCATTGAAGAAGCGGTAAACTATTTTAATAAAGTTGTAGCACAATAAGGATATGGAGGTACAGTGGTTTTTATTGCTTCAGTTTTTGGCACATATCATAGCCGATTATTTTTTTCAGACCGATGCCCTGGCAGAAGACAAAAACAATCTGGGTTTTAAAAGCAAGTTTTTGGTATGGCATATTTTGATGGTTTTTGTTTTTTCTTGGTTGCTGTCACTTCAAATTGAATTTTTTATAGGGTCCGGAATCATTGCTATTTTTCATTACCTCATTGATGGTTTTAAGCCCAAACTCAATCGCCATAAAACCTTAGGCAAATATGCTTTTTTTATAGATCAGTTGATGCACTTGTTGGTACTTACGGCGGTAACTTTATGGTTTGATGCTTACTATGGGTGGGATCCACTTTGGGAAATCCCCGTTTCTTTTAAAACCGGAGTCACTGTGGTGGCGTTTCTATTAACTTTAAAACCAACTAATATTTTTATTAAACAGGTATTCTGTGCTGCCGAAGTACAAATGATAAGTGATAACGAATTACCGAATGCTGGAAAACTGATTGGGATTTTGGAACGCATCCTTACCCTTACTTTTATCATTATTGGCCAGTTTCAGGCAGTCGGGTTTCTCATCGCCGCAAAATCGGTGTTACGTTATAAAGATACCGAAACCTTAAAGACCGAGTATGTACTTATAGGGACCATGCTTAGCTTTGGAGTAGCCGTATTGTTGGGCATTTTTATCAATTCACTATAAATGCGAACAGATTTTCAAAAACACTTGGAGGAAAACCTTTCCTTTTTAAAAGGAAGTAAGCTTTTGGTAGCTTGTAGCGGCGGATTGGATAGTGTGGTTTTGGGTTTTTTACTGAAGGAATTGAATATGGAAATTGGTTTGGCGCATGCTAACTTTTCGCTCCGCGGAAAGGAAAGCGATGGGGACGAAGCCTTTGTAATCAATTTGTCTGAAAAATGGGAGGTACCCGTTTTCACCGAAACTTTTGAAACCAAAGTCTACGCCGTTGAACAGAAATTATCCATCCAAATGGCTGCCCGGGAATTGCGTTACCGCTGGTTTGAGGAAATACGGAAGGATTTTCATTACGATTATGTGGTAACGGCCCATCATGCCGATGATTCGCTGGAAACGTTTTTGATCAACCTTTCCCGTGGAACCGGATTAAAAGGACTTATGGGAATCCCTGAAGTGAATGGCAATACCATACGTCCTTTACTACCTTTTAAACGAACCCAAATTGAAGCTTTTGCAAAAGAACAACAGTTGTATTGGCGGGAGGATAGCAGTAACCAAAATACCGATTATTTACGAAACCAGATTCGCCATGAAGTGGTGCCTAAGTTAAAAGGGATAAGTACTTCCTGGAATACAAGCTTTCAGAAAACACAGAAATTCCTACAACAGTCTCAGTTTCTTGTAGAAGACTATATGACCTTGATTGCTCGTTTGCTAATACAGGAAACGGATCAGGGTATTGAAATTTCCATTCCAAAGCTTCAGGAAATGCCCCATAAGGATGCCCTATTGTATGAATTACTCCATCCTTTCGGTTTTACCGCTTGGCTCGATATTTCTGGCCTACTTTCCGCACAAAGCGGCAAACAGATTGTCTCGAAAAGCCACCGACTGCTAAAAGACCGTGAGGTACTTTTACTCACGGAAATCCCTTCCGAAGCAAAAAAAAGTAAGACCATAATTGAAAAAAATGTCACCCAAATAATAACTCCCCTTAGGATGTCTTTTATTCCTACTGAAAAAGTGGGGTATATTGATATGAATACGATTTACGTAGATGCGGACCAACTTGTATTTCCACTTTTGTTAAGAACTTGGAAAAAAGGGGATGTTTTTCAGCCTTTTGGGATGAAAGGAAAAAAGAAATTAAGCAAGTTTTTTAAAGATGAAAAGTTATCTTTGGCTTCCAAAGAACATATTTGGCTATTGGAAAGTAATGGTCAAATAGTTTGGGTAATCGGTCTTAGGGCAGACGACCGTTTTAAAGTAACCCAAGACACCCAGAAAATTTTAAAAATTTCAGTTTCAGATTGATATGAAAAAAGTTTTTTTCCTACTCCTTACACTTTTTACCCTTAGCGTCTCTTCTTTCTCCCAAATTGTAGAACCCGTAAAATGGAGTTCGGAAGTGGAGAAAACGGGAGAAGATACTTACAAACTCATCATGAATGCCACCATCGATGAGGGTTGGTACTTGTATACACAGGATATTCCAGAAGGCGGACCTATTCCTACCCTATTTACATTTGAAAATGAAAACAATGACTTTGAACTTATAGGGGATGTGGAAGAAAGTGCTTCCAAATCAAAATTCGATAAGATTTTTGAAATGGAGCTTTCCTATTTTTCGCATGAGGCCAGCTTTACACAGCAAATAAAAGTAACCAATCCTGCTCTTTCCGCTATTAGTGCTACAGTGGATTATCAAAGTTGTGATGATGAAAAGTGTATTTTTGAAATGGCCGATTTCGAATTTGCCATCCCTGGCGCTACAACTGGCCCATCTACCGAAAAGCAAATTGAAAAAGTAACGAAGGAGGAAAAAACAAAAGAAGATGTATCTGAAATTAATTCCGCTACCGATAATAAAGGGCTTTGGGCCATCTTTTTTGTCGCATTTTTATCGGGTTTTGCAGCTTTATTAACGCCTTGTGTATTTCCTATGATTCCTTTGACGGTAAGCTTTTTTACCAAACAAAGTAAGAACCCCACAGTAGGAAAGCGAAATGCTATTCTATATGGTGTTTTCATTATTGTTATTTACGTATTGTTGGGTTCTGTAATTACCGCTATTTTTGGAGCCGACTCCCTTAATGCGTTGTCTACCAACGTCTGGTTTAATATCATTTTCTTTTTACTATTGATTATTTTTGGTATTTCGTTTTTAGGGGCTTTCGAAATTACGCTGCCACAGTCTTGGGCCAATAAAGTAGACCGTCAAGCCGATAAAGGGGGCATTATAGGAATCTTTTTTATGGCATTGGCACTGGCCATTGTTTCTTTTTCCTGTACGGGCCCTATCGTTGGGACTTTGCTAGTGGAAGCCGCTTCTAAGGGCGGTTTAGCTCCAGTTATAGGAATGCTGGGTTTCTCGTTAGCCATAGCCTTACCTTTTGCCTTATTTGCCATGTTCCCAAGCTGGCTTAACTCTTTACCGAAAAGTGGCGGTTGGTTAAATACCGTTAAAGTGGTTTTAGGGTTTTTGGAAATTGCTTTTGCCTTTAAGTTTTTATCTCAAGCAGACCTCGTTATGCAGATGCATATCTTGGAGCGTGAGGTTTTTATCGCTATATGGATTGCTGTTTTTGGTGCTTTGGCGCTTTACCTTTTAGGAAAAATAAAACTTCCACACGATGGTCCGTTGGATCATATCTCTGTGGGGAGACTCATGCTGGGATTAGTAACACTTTCGTTTGTAGTGTACCTTTTACCTGGAATGTGGGGAGCACCCCTTAATTTAATCAGTGCATTTCCACCTCCCCAAGAATATAGTGAATCTCCCTATGGGGTGGGTTTCTCCAAAGTAGGAGGGGGTAGTGCTTCGGCCCATGAAGAACTTCCAGATGGGGGGCATTTGTTGGCGCCTCACGATATTTTGGCCTTCAATGACTACGAAAAGGGATTGGCTTATGCCAAGGAAGTGAATAAACCCGTGCTTATCGATTTTACAGGTTGGGCCTGTGTGAATTGCCGAAAAATGGAGCAGAATGTATGGCCTAAAGGCAATATCTTAAACCTCTTAAAAAATGAAGTAGTACTCATTTCGCTTTATGTTGACGACAAGCGAAAATTGCCCGAAGACGACCAATATGTAAGTGAGGCTACAGGGAAAAAGATAAAAACCATTGGTAATAAATGGAGCGATCTTCAAATAAAACGCTACAAAGCCAATGCCCAGCCTTTCTATGTGTTGATGGATTTAAATGAGAAGAATTTAATCGATCCCGCAGGTTATACGCCAGACCCTGAAGAATATTTAGAGTGGTTGGAATTAGGCATATCGAATTTTTCCAAATAGTACAAGCATAATAGCTTTCATCCCAATACAAAAAAGCGCCATAAGTTTTCTTATGGCGCTAATAACAAACCTAACTTAGTAAATTTTATTTGAGTAGTACAGTAAAGTTTTTTATCCCCACAAAAAACTAAAACTTTTTTACTCATTCACTAATGCTCAAAATTAACTCGTACCCTTCAAAAAAACTATACGTAGTAACACGTAATTTTAACATATTTTTACAAAACTTTTCTTTTTAAGCAGATTCGTATTTTTCATCACACATATAGTAAATTTGCGAAAGCTTGATAAATTATAGAAGCTTATACAGAACAAAAAACCAACCAAATGAATACTAAGGGATTTATATTCGACCTTGATGGGGTTATTGTAGATACCGCAAAATATCACTATTTTGCATGGAAGAAACTTGCTGAAAGTATCGGGATTTCTTTTACGGAAGAGGATAATGAACACTTAAAGGGCGTAAGCCGCATCAAATCGCTGGAAAAGATTTTGGAGTGGGGAAATATCCAACTTTCCAAAGAAAAATTTCAAGAACTGATTACGGCTAAGAATGAAGACTACTTGGGTTTTGTGGAAAGCATGAAAGAAGATGAAATTTTGGCCGATGTACCCAGGGTGCTAGCGTATTTAAAATCCCACCAGCAATTTTTGGCTTTGGGTTCCGCTAGTAAAAATGCCCGTTCTATATTGAAGAAAGTGGCCTTGATTAATGATTTTAAGGTTATTGTAGACGGGAATGATGTCACGAAGGCAAAACCCAATCCTGAAGTTTTTTTAAAGGCTGCCGAAGGATTACAGGTACCTCCAAAGGACTGTGTGGTTTTTGAGGATTCCCTAGCAGGAATTCAAGCGGCCAACACCGCTGGAATGATTAGTATTGGGATAGGCGATGCGACCATTTTAAAGGAAGCAGATCATGTTTTTTCAGACTTTACGGAAATTTCAAATGAATTTTTATACCAGTTAATTTCGGAATTATGAATCAAGAGTACATACAACCCAACGAATGGAGCATTATTGAAGAGGGATTCGATCCCGAATTGGTAAAATCTTCCGAAAGTCTTTTTAGTATCGGGAACGGTGCCATGGGGCAACGGGCCAATTTTGAAGAAACCTATACCGGGGAGACCTTTCAGGGAAGCTATATCGCTGGAGTTTACTACCCAGACAAAACCCGCGTGGGATGGTGGAAAAATGGCTATCCCGAATATTTTGCCAAAGTCATCAATGCACCCAACTGGATGGGCATAAAAGTGGAGGTGAATGGAACAGAATTGGATTTACATACCTGTACTTCGGTAAAAAACTTTAGAAGGGAATTGAATATGAAAGAGGGCTGGTACCAACGCTCGTTTGAAGCCACCCTTCCCAACGGTACCGAAATTGCAGTAGAAAGTACCCGGATCCTTCATTTGAATCATGATGAATTGGGGGCAATCCGTTATAAGGTAACTCCTTTAAATGATACTGCTGAAATAGTTTTTACACCTTACCTAGATGGAGGGATCACTAATGAAGATTCCAATTGGGACGATCAGTTTTGGGAAACCTTAAGTGTTTCTGAAGAAAACCACCAAGCATTTATCCGCTCCCGAACCATGAAAACCCGTTTCGATGTTTGTACCTATATGCAATCACGGGTTTTTGTAGGGCAGGAAAAACAAGACCTTGCCTACAGGGCCCAAATTACAGATGTTTCCGTAGGACTTTCTTATACGGTTTCAGTAAAGAAAGGCGAGACGGCTAGCGTGGAAAAATATGCTGGTTATACGGTTTCTTTAAACCATCGTCCTGAGGCGTTGATCGATGCAGCAAAAGCAGTGTTATCCAAAGCCCTTTCGGAAGGGTATGAACGCCTTCAGCAACAACAGAAAGAAGCTTGGGCTGCGATATGGGAGATGGCCGATATTACCATAAGTGGCGATGTGAAGGCGCAACAGGGTATCCGTTTCAATATTTTTCAGCTAAATCAAACGTATTTGGGAAAAGACGCTAGACTGAACATTGGCCCCAAAGGATTTACTGGGGAGAAGTACGGGGGAAGCACCTATTGGGATACGGAAGCTTATTGCATTCCGTTTTATATGGCTACCAAAGACCAAGAAGTAGCGCGAAATCTTTTGACGTATCGCTACAACCACTTACAAAAAGCCATTGAAAATGCCCAAAAGCTCGGTTTTACCAATGGAGCAGCATTATATCCTATGGTCACTATGAACGGGGAAGAGTGCCATAACGAGTGGGAAATCACCTTCGAGGAAATTCACCGTAATGGCGCCATTGCCTTTGCCATCTATAACTACGAACGTTTTACGGGCGATACTACCTACATTCCCGAAAAAGGATTGGAAGTATTAATAGGAATTGCCCGTTTCTGGGCCCAGCGCGCAACCTTCAGTGAAGCGAAAGGTCAATTTGTGATTTTAGGGGTGACGGGTCCCAATGAATACGAAAATAATGTCAATAACAATTGGTATACCAATTACACCGCTAAATGGTGCTTGGAATACGCTGCTTCGGAAGTCGAAAAAATAAAAAATCATCATAAAGTAGATTTTGAAAGGATTCAGAAGGATACCCAATTGCAGTTAGACGAAGTAAATCAATGGCAACACATCGCTTCAAGGATGTTTTTTCCAAAATCGGAGGAATACGGTGTGTACCTTCAGCAGGACGGATTTTTAGACAAGGAATTGGTACCAGTATCCCAATTGCCTAAATCGCAGCGTCCTATCAACCAAAATTGGTCGTGGGACCGAATTTTGCGTTCCCCCTACATTAAACAAGCCGATACCTTACAAGGATTTTACTTTTTTGAAGACCACTTTACGGAAGCAGAACTGGAGAAACACTTCGATTTTTACGAACCTTTTACGGTTCATGAATCTTCCTTATCGCCATGTGTGCATAGTATTCAGGCGGCCAAATTGGGTAGAATGGAGCAGGCGTATGCGTTCTACTTGAGAACCTCCCGATTGGATCTGGACGACTACAATAAAGAGGTAGAGGAAGGATGTCATATCACGAGCATGGCTGGAACCTGGATGAGTATTGTGGAAGGGTTCGCAGGAATGCGCGTAAAAGAAGGGAAACTGCATTTTGCGCCCAAAATCCCAAAACAATGGGAAGCCTATTCCTTCAAAATCAATTTTAGGGGGCAAATTGTAAAAGTAAGTATCTCGCAGGGACAAAGTAGTTTTGCTGTGGACTCGGGAAGCCCTTTGTCGATTGTCGTCAATAGTGAAGAAGTAACGATTACTTCAGATAATGATACGGTTGTAAACTAATACGAATTTTATGAAACATTTTAAATTTATGAAAAGCATTACTCCAGTAGTACTATTCCTACTATTGGTGATTGTTGGCGCTTGTAAGGAAAAGGAAGCAGCGAATGCTTCCGAAGCCACCATGGAAGAAGAACCCGAATTTACCCCTATTAATGATAGTATTGTAGCAAATGCTGTTATTTATGAAGCCAATATCCGTCAATTCTCCCCAGAAGGGACTTTCGATGCTTTTACGGCTAAAATCCCTGAGCTTAAGGACTTGGGGGTGAAAATCATTTGGTTGATGCCTATTCACCCTATCTCTATGGAAAAGAGAAAGGCAGAAGGCGATTTGCTCGTAGCCGATATTGAAGATCCCGAAGAGCGTAAAAAATACCTGGGAAGCCCTTATGCGGTGGCCAATTATAACGAAGTGAACCCCGACTTTGGAACCAAAGAGGATTTTAGCGAGTTGGTCAACATAGCTCATGAAAACGGTATGTATGTTATTATAGACTGGGTGCCTAACCATACGGGTTGGGACCATGTTTGGATTACGGAACACCCAGACTATTATACCAAAAATGAAAAAGGGGAAATCACCGACCCCATTCAGGATAATGGAGAGCCTTGGGGTTGGACCGATGTGGCCGACTTAAACTATGACAATCCAGAAATGCGCAAAGCAATGATCGATGAAATGATGTATTGGGTTGCCGAACAGGATATCGATGGATTCCGTTGCGACGTAGCACATGGTGTGCCGTTGGATTTCTGGCAAACGGCCATTCCTGCATTACGTGAAAAAAAGGACATCTTTATGTTAGCAGAGGCAGAGATTCCTGCCTTGATGCAAGGAGATAGCCTTTTTGATATGTCGTATGCTTGGGAAGGACATCATGTACTCAACGAGTTGGCACAAGGCAAGAAAAATGTAAAAGATTTTGACCGTTACATGGATAGTCTTACCGTTAAAATGGAAGCCAATGATATTTTGATGAACTTTGTCACCAATCATGATGAAAACGCATGGGCGGGTCCGTTACGTGAACGTATGGGCGAGGCTTCCGAGACCATGACGGCCTTAACCTACACCCTGCCAGGAATGCCCCTTATTTACAGTGGGCAGGAATACGACTTAAATAAAAGGCTCAGTTTCTTTGGAAAGGATACCATTCCCAATACCAAGGGAATGACTTGGCTCTTGCTGAATAAACTCGGTAATTTAAAGAATACACTTCCTGCTTTGGAAGGAGGAAAAGAACCTGCTTCGTATGAAAGAATCGCTACTTCTCTCGATGAAAACGTATTGGCCTTCCGAAGAAAAAAAGGCAATAGTGAACTTATTTATGTGGCTAATGTATCAGAGAATCCGGTAACTTTTACCTTACCGGTTTCGGGAGAATTTACCAATGCCATGGATAAGGGAACGGTAAATCTACTTGATAATCAGGAGCATTCCTTCGCTCCCTGGGAATACCTTATTTTAACAAAATAACAAAATGGCCCCTCAAAAAGGGGCTTTTTTATGAATTAACAAAATCGAAAACGTTATCGTTTGTTTTTCTGTTTGTTATCTGAAATTATTGGTATAATTTTACCCTTATATGAGTACAAAAATAAAACGAATTGCTGTTTTAACCAGTGGAGGGGATGCCCCCGGAATGAACGCTGCCATACGTGCCGTAGTTCGTTCGTGTGCTTATCATAAACTGGAATGTGTGGGGGTTTTTAGAGGACTTCAAGGACTGATTGAAGGCGACTTTAAAGAATTGGGCCCGCGTTCGGTTAAGAATATCATCAATCGTGGCGGTACCTTATTGAAGTCTGCTCGATCTCAAGAATTCCGTACCAAGGAAGGTAGGGAGAAAGCCTATAAAAATTTACAGGAAGCCCAAATTGATGCTTTGGTGGTTATTGGTGGGGACGGATCTTTTACGGGTTCCAGTATTTTTATTGAAGAGTTTGACTTTCCTATTGTCGGTCTTCCAGGAACCATCGATAACGATATTAACGGAACCGATTATACCATTGGGTACGACACCGCCTTGAATACGGTAATTGAAGCCATTGATAAAATTCGGGATACCGCCAATTCCCACAACCGACTCTTTTTAGTAGAGGTAATGGGACGTGATGCCGGTGATATAGCCCTAAATGCAGGTATTGGCGCTGGTGCAGAGGAAATTCTAATCCCTGAGCAAAACTTGGGAAAAGAACGACTGATCTCTTCTTTAAAACGAAGTAAAAAGTCGGGAAAATCGTCTAGTATCGTTGTCGTGGCTGAAGGCGACCAGATTGGGAAGAATATTTTTGAACTAGCCGAATACATCCGCCAGAACCTAGACGAATATGAGGTCAAGGTAACGGTTTTGGGACATATCCAAAGAGGTGGGTCTCCTAGTTGTTACGACCGGGTCCTAGCGAGTAGGTTAGGTGTAGGTGCCGTGGATGCCCTTTTAGCAGGTAAACGCGATATCATGATCGGGATTTCCCACAATAAAATAGTACATGTACCTTTTTCCGAAGCGATTAAAGGGGAAAATGAAATAGATTTAGATTTAATACGAGTCGCAGATATTATATCTGTATAAACCAAATAATTATGACGAAAATTGGAATTAATGGCTTTGGCCGAATTGGTAGAATCGCATTTAGAATTGCTGCCGCAAATAATAACGTAGAAATAGTAGGAATTAATGATTTATTGGATGTAGATCATTTGGCCTATTTATTAAAATATGATTCTGTTCACGGAAAGTTTAATGGTACTGTTGAAGTGGCCAACGGCAACTTGGTGGTAAACGGGAAAACCATTCGTGTTACGGCCGAACGGAACCCTGAAGATTTAAAATGGGACGAGATTGGTGCCGAAATTGTTTTGGACTGTACCGGAATCTTTACCGATAAGGATAACGCATCTGCTCACCTTAAGGCAGGAGCCAAGAAAGTTGTGATTTCAGCGCCTTCCAAAACAGCTCCTATGTTTGTAATGGGGGTAAACCATACCGATGTGAAAGCGGAAGATACCATTGTTTCCAATGCATCTTGTACCACAAACTGTTTGGCGCCATTGGCTAAAGTCATCGATGATAATTTAGGAATTGTAGAAGGTTTAATGACCACCGTACACGCTACAACTGCTACCCAGTTAACGGTAGACGGTCCTTCCCGAAAGGATTTTAGAGGTGGGCGTAGTGCTTTATTGAATATTATCCCTGCCTCTACAGGAGCTGCGGTAGCAGTAACTAAAGTAATTCCTGAACTTAAAGGAAAATTAACCGGAATGGCTTTCCGTGTACCTACCGCCGATGTATCGGTAGTAGATTTAACCGTTCGTACCGAAAAATCGGCTTCTTACGAAGAAGTAAAACAACTATTTAAAGATGCGGCTCAAGGTGCTTTTAAAGGAGTGATTGACTATGTAGAGGACGATGTAGTTTCACAAGACTTTGTAAGCGATCCCCATACCTGTAACTTCGATGCAGGTGCCGGAATTGCCCTTAACGACAATTTCTTTAAATTAGTAGCATGGTATGACAACGAATATGGTTATTCAGCAAAATTGATTGATTTGGCCTTACACGTTGCTAGTATTTCATAACGCGTATGACATTAATTGCAGATGGTGGGTCAACAAAATGCGATTGGATTTTGTTGGGACCCGATGGCGAGGTTTTAATTAAAACCCGTACGAGAGGACTCAATCCTGCTGTAGTGCCTCAGGAAGAACTTTACAACAGACTTCGGGAAAATGAAGATTTAGCTTCTATCTTTGAAGTTGCCGAAGTAGTGGATTTTTATGGTGCGGGAGCAGGTACTAAAACTCCTAATGCTATATTAACACAAGTACTTCAGGAGGTGTTTCCAAAAGCCAAAGTAGAAGTGAATGAAGATCTTTTGGCTGCTGTTTATGCAGCGACTACCGAACCCGGAATCGTTTGTATTCTTGGAACGGGATCGAATAGT
Organism: Flavobacteriaceae bacterium; assembly: GCA_002707025.1. Taxonomy (GTDB): domain Bacteria; phylum Bacteroidota; class Bacteroidia; order Flavobacteriales; family Flavobacteriaceae; genus PALG01. The sequence goes on from PALG01000020.1 coordinate 86,823, forward strand.
TGCTACTACGATGGTGAAAAAATACATGCACATGTGCCTTCATTGGGTTTTATCCTTATGGATGAAGCCAGCGGAAATTACTTCGGAAAACGACTCATTCGGGATTACTATTACCAAAAAATGCCCGATAAGCTGGCTCGTTTATTTGAAAAGCGTTTCGACTTGGACCCCGATATCATCAAAATGAACGTGTATCAACGTCCTAATCCAAATACCTATTTGGCTTCGTTTGCTGAGTTTATTTTTACTTCGGAAGAGGTAAATGGGTATTTTTATAAATTGATTAGTGAAGGAATGACCCGCTTTATCGAATATCGGGTGCTTTGTTATAAAGAAGCACAAAACGTCCCCATTCATTTCATAGGATCGATTGCCCATTTTTCTGAAGAAATGATCCGCGATGCCATGAAACCCTATCATCTTCAATTAGGAAATATTATTAGACGTCCTATCGACGGACTAATCGACTACTACCGAACACACCGTTTAAAAGTGAATAGTTAATGAGTTTTCCGAAGGTAAACCCAACCCAAACCCAAGCCTGGAAATCGCTTTCCACCCATTTTCAAGAAGTGAAATACCTTAAAATGCAGGATCTTTTTACTGAAAATCCAAAGAGAGCCCAGCAGTTTTCCCTTCAATGGAAAGACTTCTATATAGATTATTCCAAAAATAGAATTACACAAACTACGTTGAATCAATTGCTTCAGTTAGCAGAAGAAGTCCAACTGAAAGACGCTATGGAGGCACAATTCACCGGAGAGCACATCAATGAAACCGAAGACAGGGCCGTGGGACATACCCAGCTTCGGAATTTCAAAAACCTTCCAAAAGAAGTTTCAGAAACCCTTCAGCAAATTCAAAACTTTACCCAAAGAGTGATTGAGGGCGATTGGAAAGGATATACCGGTAAAAAAATCACCCATGTGGTGAATATCGGAATTGGTGGAAGCGATTTAGGCCCCGACATGGTTTGTGAAGCGCTACGCTACTATAAAAACCACCTGGAAGTTCGGTTTGTAAGCAATGTGGACGGGGATCATGTGATGGAAACCATTAAGGATTTGGACCGGGAAACCACGTTGTTTATCATCGTTTCCAAAACCTTTACTACGCAAGAAACCCTTACCAATGCTACGACCATACGCAATTGGTTTTTGCAGGAAGCTTCAGAAGGTGATATCGCACAACACTTTGCAGCCGTTTCTACCAACTTGGAGGCCGTAGCCAACTTTGGCATCGCTTCAGAAAATATTTTCCCTATGTGGGACTGGGTAGGAGGTCGCTTTTCTTTGTGGAGTGCCGTGGGTCTTTCGGTGGCTTGTGCGATAGGCTACCATCATTTTGAAGACCTATTGAAAGGGGCCCACGAAATGGACCTTCATTTTAGGGAAAGTGATTTTTCAGAAAATATTCCGGTAGTGCTGGCGCTACTTTCTATTTGGTACAATAACTTTTTTGAAGCCGAAAGCGAGTGCATCGTACCGTATTCCCAGTACTTGAATAAGTTAGTGGCATACCTTCAACAGGGCATCATGGAGAGCAATGGGAAAAGTGTGGATAGAAACGGAAACCCTATCGATTACCAAACGGGAACCATTGTTTGGGGAAGTACGGGAACCAATGCCCAGCATGCGTTTTTTCAGTTAATTCATCAAGGAACCAAATTGATTCCAACCGATTTCATTGCGTTTAAAAAATCCCTCTACGGAAACGAAGACCATCAAAACAAGCTTTTGGCCAATTGTTTTGCCCAAACGGAAGCGTTGTTGCAGGGAACCCACGGAAGTGAGGTAGAAAATAGCTTTAAGGTATTTGAAGGGAACAAACCCACCAATACGTTGCTTATTGAAACGTTAACGCCCAAATCCTTGGGAAGCTTGATTGCGATGTACGAACATAAACTATTTGTACAAGGCGTCATTTGGAACATATTCAGTTACGACCAATGGGGCGTAGAATTAGGAAAAAAATTGGCCAAAGAAACGCTTTCTGCCATTGAAAAAAAGGATGTTTCAAGTATGCCAAATGCAGCTACAAAAAAGCTTATCCAACAACTGAAATAAGTATCGCTTAAACGATTTTAATAGAAAAACCTTCGGTAACTCCCGAAGGTTTTTCTATTTTTAAACTTACTAACTTTTTAAATTTTTTCAAGATGAGCGACACCGACAAAAAAATCTCCCTGCAACAAGCTATAGATTGGACTACCGATTACCGAAATGCCCCCACCACCAGTGCTAGGGCTTTTTTGATTCCTGTACAGGATTTACAAGGGGTTTTGGAAGAAATGGGAACTACAGGCCCCAATGCCTGTGTACGTGCCTATTTGGCTTTAGACCCTACTACCAATGAAGAAAAATTAGTCATTGTGGGGACCCAACAAGACCGTAGTGGTGTGTACCGGGACTTACTGCCAGATGCCGCAGGAACCAATGGTTTCAGTATTTGGGATTTTACAAGACCTTGCCCATCATGGTGTGATGATGAAAGTGCTTTGAACTAGTATGCAGAAATTTATCTCTTACTTTAATGAGTTTTTAACTTTAGTATCTGTCGTTTTACCATTTATCTATTTTATAAGCTTTTCCAAACAAGGGAAAGCTTATAAAATTTTTACGATGTACCTCTTCTTTATTGCTATTATTCAAGGGGTGATGTACTATCTGACTTCACAAAACATTCCTAATCTTTATTTATTTCAGTATTATTTTATAGGACAATTTATATTCCTGTCTCTTTTTTATTGGCAACTACTTAAAACATGGATGGTACTCTTGGTATTAGGAATAATATTAGGGGCACTTGGCATTCAGTATTTCTTAAGTCCTTCAAGTTTTGAAGCTTATAATAGTATTGGGGTAGTTGTAACCCAAAGTGTAATTGTGGTTTATGCGATGTTGTATTACTATAAAATGCTTTCCCGCAAAGGAAGCTTTCTCATAATTAATAATGGTGTTTTTTTATATCTCATCGCCAGTGTACTGTTTTTTTCTTCTGGAAACCTGATATTAAAACTTGGTTTGAAAAAAGAAACCATGCGCCTTATCGGAATTATAAATGATTTCTCTTACTTTGTATTGATTGTTTTTATTCTGGTAGAATGGTGGCAAAATTTTCGTCCTAAACCTATCAGAAAATAAATTTTAATTTTTTTGATGTCACATGGAGGAGGGGTTCATTTCTGAAGATTTTCAAATTATAAATATCATTCTAATTGCTATAGGGCTATTGGTACTGATGTCTTTGGCCATTGTACTGTTTTTCTATTTTTCCAGAAAAAAGATTGTCAAAACCCAATTGGAAAAAGCGCAATTGGAAATCGATTACCAAAAGGAATTACTTCAAAATACCATCATTACTCAAGAAGAGGAACGCAAGCGAATTGCCCAGGATCTACACGATGCGATTAGCTCCAAGCTAAATGTGGTGTCCTTAAATGCCAATATTTTATCCGATCCCACTATCACCGCTTCGGAAGCCAATAAAATAGGGGATAGTATCCATAAAATGACCGGTACTGTTTTAGAGAATTCACGACGAATCGCCCATGATTTGCTACCGCCTACGTTGGAAAAGTTTGGGTTGCAAGCTGCTTTGGAAGAACTCTGCGAAGAAATTGAAGAGACACAGCAATTTCAGCTGACCTATAACTTGCAATATCCCGAAGCATTTCTTTCCACTCAAAACGAGCTGCATGTATTCCGTATTGCACAAGAATTGTTCAATAATTCTATAAAGCATTCCGAAGCTTCCAAAATCAATCTTTCTTTACATTCTGAAGAAAACCTATTATCTTTACAATACGCCGATGACGGTAAAGGTTTTGAACTTTCCGAAGCCAAAAGGGCCAAAGGATTGGGAATGAGTGGGATTGAGAATCGTGCGGTTTTAATCAATGCTCAATATCAGTTAGATTCCAGCCCTGGAAACGGTATTTATGTAACGATTAAATGTGAATCTCAATTATGACCATTACTATTGTACTTGCTGATGATGAAGAACTATTTAGAGTGGGGATGTCCCATATTTTATCGCGTGATGAGGAAATTCAAATTCTTTTTGAAGCCGAAAATGGCAAGGAACTTTTACACTTTTTGGAAACAGCCACAAAGTTACCCGATATCATCATCATGGATATCAAAATGCCAGAATTGAATGGGGTAGAGGCCACCAAAGCCATTGCAACACAATATCCGGAAATCAATATCATTGCCTTAACCACCTACAATACCAAACCTTTTATACGGAATATGATCGATGTGGGCGCAAGTGCGTATTTGGTGAAAAATTCGCCTACCCAAAAAGTACTGCATACCATTAAGCAGGTGTATTATCATGGTTTTTATTATGATAATTTGGTGATGGAAGCTTTAAAAGGAACCCATAATGGATCAAAATTGGATAAACGAACGGTATTCGATGAAGACTTCATTACCCAAAGGGAAAAAGAGGTGTTGGAGCAAATATGCCTTCAGAAAACTTCCCAGGAAATTGCAGAAGCCTTATTTATTAGCAAACGTACGGTAGAAGTACACCGAAAGAACCTTTTGGAGAAAACGGGTGCTAAGAATATTGCGGGCTTGGTGATCTTTGCCATTCAAAACAATTTAGTTTCCCCAATCATTATTGAATAATTTTTTCTATTTTCACTTTTTAATCTCCCCACTTTACTTAATATCAATAAGCGATGCTCACAAAAGTATACGGGAGTGCTGTATTGGGTGTGGAGGCAACGACCATTACCGTTGAAGTAAATACAGACATTGGGGTAGGCTATCATTTAGTAGGCTTACCCGATAATGCCATTAAGGAAAGCAATTACCGAATTGCCGCAGCCTTGCAAAACAATGGCTATAAAATTCCAGGAAAGAAAATTACTTTAAATATGGCTCCAGCCGACATGCGAAAGGAGGGGTCTGCGTATGACCTTACCTTGGCGATGGGAGTCTTGGTTTCTACCGGTCAAATTCTGGAACACGAACCTTTAAGTCACTATGTCATTATGGGTGAATTGTCCTTGGATGGTTCCCTACAGCCCATTCGGGGGGCGTTGCCCATTGCCATCAATGCTTTAAAAGAAGGTTTTAAGGGATTTATCCTTCCGAAGCAAAATGCAAAAGAAGCTGCCATTGTTGATGGCTTGGAAGTATTTGGGGTGGAAAGTATTGCGCAGGTCATCGATTTCTTCAATGAGGGTACTCCTTTGGAAAAGGAAGTGGTGGATATTCAAGCCGAATTCTATGAACATTTGGAAAACCCCGAATTCGATTTTGCCGATGTAAAAGGACAGGAATCCATTAAACGCTGTATGGAAATCGCCGCGGCTGGAGGGCATAACATCATTTTAATTGGTCCGCCAGGCAGCGGGAAAACCATGTTGGCCAAACGTCTGCCTAGTATTTTACCGCCCTTGACCCTTACGGAAGCCTTGGAGACCACCAAAATTCACAGTGTGGCAGGGCGTACCTTGGAAAAGGGTGGGGTCATGACCTCGCGGCCGTTCCGAAGTCCGCACCATACCATATCGGATGTCGCTTTAGTAGGGGGCGGACAATACCCACAGCCTGGGGAGATTTCGTTGGCACATAATGGGGTCTTGTTTTTGGACGAATTGCCAGAATTTAAACGAAGTGTTTTGGAAGTGATGCGGCAACCTTTGGAAGACCGGGACGTGACCATTTCCCGAGCCCGTTTTACTGTAACCTATCCAGCTAGTTTTATGTTGGTGGCGAGTATGAATCCCAGTCCGGGCGGGTATTTTAACGACCCGGAGTCACCCGTACTCTCTTCCCCCGCAGAAATGCAGCGTTATCTAGGAAAGATCTCGGGACCGTTGCTGGACCGAATCGACATTCATATTGAAGTGACCCCCGTGCCTTTTGAAAAATTGAGTGACGACCGAAAGGGGGAGCCCAGTGTAAACATTAGGGAGCGGGTCACCCAAGCGCGCGAACTACAGGCCCTACGATTTAAGGAATTGGAATCCATACATTACAACGCCCAAATGGGGGTAAAGCAAATTCGTTCGTTCTGTAAACTGGACGAGGCTTCCATGGCCCTATTGAAAAGTGCGATGGAACGGCTCAACCTTTCGGCGAGGGCCTACGATCGCATTTTGAAAGTGGCCCGTACCATAGCCGATCTGGAAGGAGTGGGAGCCATTGCGGGGCACCATATTTCCGAAGCGATACAATACCGGAGTTTGGACCGGGATGGGTGGTTGGGTTAGTTGAATCAAACTATTATTTACAAAAATCTTTGACGGCAAATGAAGAGTGGGGTTGTCTTAATTGACACCCCCCTTTTTTTTTCACTTTAATTGGTAATCTTTAGTTTTATACCAATCCCTTATTACTCTTTTACTATTTTTTGTATGACTGTTCCTCTATCTGTTTCAATTTCTAACAGGAAAATACCAGATGGGATCAGACTTAAATCTAACACCTGAAGGTTTTTATCTACATAATGTAATTTTTCTCCCGCAATAGTATAGAGGGTGATACTAAGAATATTTTCTTGTGTACTAAACCTTAGCTCATCTTTTACTGGAGACGGATATGCAATCGTTTTATTTTCAATAAAAGAAGGATTAGACAGCGATATATTATGGTAAACCGCAAAATCTCCAAGTGCATTTGTAATGGTTAACACTTTATTGGAACCATCTGTGGTAATTTCATAGGTAAAAACATAGGGACTGCTACCATGTGGAAAAAAATCTTCAAAATATAAGCTTTGAAAATTAATGGTTTCAGTAAGAAAGCAATCTCCAAACAAGATGAAAAAATCACTAACTGTGAAACTACTATCATCAAAATTAATTAGTGGACTACTTTGAATAGCTTCGCAAACTTCAGAATATAAAAATTGGTCGTTACCATCTTCTATAAATTCAAGAAAAACATTATCTACTTCTGAATTAACCGGGGGGGAATAATCAACTGAATTTATATTCAAATTTTCAAGATACCAAGTGTTTTCAAACAGTTCTGGGTCTTGCGCCATTCCTTTGAAGGTAAAAAGCAATATGATTACAATTACTATTCTTTTGATATATAAAGAATTTATAAGTTATTGTTTTGTCAAGTTAGTAAATTTATTTTAATATTTTCTCGATGGGTATAAAAATTATTAAGCAAACATAGCCGATCTGGAAGGAGTGGAAGCCATTGCAGGGCACCATATTTCCGAAGCCATTCAATACAGTAGTTTGGACCGGGATGGGTGGTTGGGTTAACGGAACCAAGGTTCTTTTCGATAGGCTTCATTTCGTGAAGCAGCCTCCCGGTTTTTCATGAGATAATGCTTCTTGCTAACAGTCCTACTGCGATAGCCGAGCAAGTGAAAAAAATCCTTGGTAAAAAACCGGGCAATCTTTCGGTTTACCCTAAGGGCGGTTTTATCTGGGGAGGCCCATTGAATCCCCGGTAAGATCACCAACCAATGATCCAACTTTACATTCCGTAGCCATTTGGATAGCCTTAGAAAGAATTTTGGAATTTTCCGTACAATAAAATAGCCGTCATTTCCTTTCCCTTGGTACAAGGGCATAAAAATCCTTCCATCCATGGGAGCTTCCAAAGTTTTTTTGTTCATGCTGGCCAAGACCTGCCCCTTTTTTATTTTCTGAAAATTCTGAAATCCGGGCATCATGGTAAAAGCATCTTCATTCGAGACAAACTGACGGTACAGTATTTCGTAAAAGGTGTGGGTAAGTGATTCTGAAAAATAGTTTTCGGGCGATACCTTGTCCTGCGGAAGACACCCCGCCAATAGGATACTTTGCCAGATAAACTTTTTATGGTTTTTAAAAGCTTCCGGCGATTCATGTTGGCCTCCTTCAAATCCGAAGGCAACATACCCTAATTTATTGATATAACTAAGCAAAGGGCCTTCTAGGTACTCTTCAATCCCCAAAACAATGGGCAAAGGGTATTGTTGGGTGAATTTTCGGTTTAGTAAGCTGTCGTTTACCGTTAAAAAGGGAAGGGTTTCGCTAGAAGTGGTGTGTAAATCGAAAAAATAGAAGGGACCTTCTTCAGAAACCAAAATCGTTTCAATTTCATGTAACAAGTCAAGTTGTTCGGTATCCTCTTGGAAAAGGGAAGCCTCTTTATTTTTTAACCGATCAATGATTTCTTTAGTGAATTGCCGATTGAGGTCCACATCCAAATAACGTACATTTTCTTGTAGTGCTTTTAGGTTACCGGCCAATGCAATAAGGTTTCCGCAGAAATAGGGAATGTATTCATTTAACTCCTGTAATACACTCACCAAGGCCCTCACCCCACTAGGTTCGTTTCCATGGATGCCTCCTACAAAAATTAGGGTGGGACCTTTTTGGGCCCCTTGAATAGTGCCTAAAGTTCTTTGCCAAGTAGGTCGTGATTTTGTTTTGGGGATTGAGGGGCTATGCATCATTATATTTCATTACATCGTTAAGGGTGATTATCCCTATTAATTCCTCGTGTTGCATTACGGGTAAGCAACCAATGGTATGTTTTTTCATGAGTGTTATGGCTTCATCCATGGGGGTTTGAGCCGTAACAGTGATCACTTCAGTAACCATAATATCCTTCACCAATCGCGAGGGATTAGGGAGGTCGAGATTTGTTTTGGTAACGTGTCGCCAAGTGAGGAGTCCACAAAGCTTTCCCTTTTCATCTTCCACGGGCATGTGGTGAATGTTATTCCATTGCATGATGTGGGTCGCTAGGCTAGCCAAATCATTTTTGTTGACGGTAAGAAGTCTCGTACTCATAAAATGCCCTACCCAAGGTGTGAAGTCTTTTAAGGCTTTATGCGGAACAATCTTTTTCCACTGGTGCACGGGCAGATTCAACTTCTGGTTTTTGTAGGTTTCCCGGGTAAGCCATCGAAGGGAAGCATCTGTTTTTTCGGTTTTTTTCAGGTTTCTGAAATTCCGTACCAACCATTGCGAACCAGTTTGTACATGGATTCTTTCTTCAATGATTCCCAAATAATACTGAAGGGTTTCTTCAGGAATTCCTACCGATTGCAATCCTTGTTGGGCGATAGGAAGAAAAACCTCTTGTATCAACCTTTTTACCGGCTGAAGTTTTCCTTCCCAGATCATTTCAGCTTCCGTTCCATAACGCGCTGCTTTTATAAAATTGGCTTTGGCTTCTTTAAAGTCCATCACAGAAGCCATGACATCAAATTTTTTGGGCCGTCCTTTCATGAGTCCTACCCAGAAGGCAAAATTGGCCATTTCATCGGCTACAGAAGGTCCCGAGGGAATGTATCGGTTTTCAATACGTAAATGAGTTTTGCCGTCGCCTACTCCATAGCAAGCACGGTTCCATGGGTAAATGGTTCCATTGTGCAAACTAAGGGCTTTCAGTTTAGGAATCGTTCCCTTTTGAAGTGCTTCCAAGGCATTTTCATCAATTTCTGAAGCTAATATGGGCTTATATTGTGAAATATTGTCTTTGTAAATTTCAGAAATACTGCCAGACGCCCATTTACTTCCGAAGGAAACCCTTGGCAATTGATCTTTGAGCGCTAAGGATATGTGACGGGTATCGATACTTTGTCGAAATAGCGCGACCCGGGTTTCACTCCAAAGTTCCCTTCCCAATAACAGTGGGGAGTTGGCGCAGGAAGCTAACACGGGTCCAGAAATGGCCTGTGCCCAATTAAAACTGGAAATAAAGTCTTCTGGATCTATTTGAAGGTGTAATTGAAAGCTGGTGTTGCACGCTTCAAATAATACCGAATTATGCTGAATGCTCAACTCATCTACGCCCATAAGATGTAGGTAAAAATGCGACCCTCTCAAGCTCATTAATCGCTCGTTTAAGGCTAGGTAGCGAGGCCTTTCAGTAATGTAATCCAGTTTAAGGTGGTTTTGTGAAATAGTAGGTAAGATTCCCGTGAGGAGTACCCTGCTTTTCTCTTCTTTGGCAGCAATTTTCGCCTTTTCCAAAAGCATTTTTAACTGTTGCTCCACCCTATGGAAACAATCCCCTTTAAGTACTACGGGGTCCAAGTTGATCTCTAGGTTGTATTTTGCAAGTTCGGTGGTAAAATGGGGATCCTGAACCCTTTTTAAAATAGCATCGGCATTATTGGCAGGCCGCCAATCTTTAGTGACCAAACAAAATTCCTGTTCGGCTCCAATTCGGGTGATACCCTTTTCAAAGCATTGATTTTGGAGCATCCACTCCAAGGCTTCAATATCCCATAAAAGATGTTGTATAAAAGAGGCTTTTTGGGAAGTATTGCTAAAAACTTGTACCTTTTGTTCTCCCATACCGAACTAACTTTAATTTCCTCAAATTGAGAAAAATAAGTGGGGTAAAAAATGATATTAATCATTTAAGGCAAAGACAGGTATTTAACACTATTTTAAGGAATCAAACGTTCTTAGGATAGTATATTTACTGACCTTAAAAATTTATAAAATGAAGTATAAAAATTTCCAAACCACTTTATTGCTAGTATTTTCGATTCTTTTACTTGTTTCCTGTAAGGAAGAAGGGACTAAAAAGGAAGCTGAAGAAACTGCAAATTTTTCTATTGATTTTGAAAAATACGAACTTGAAAACGGTCTTGATGTCGTCTTACATCAAGATAAAAGCGACCCTATTATTTCAGTCGCCATACAGTATGGTGTAGGTTCCAATCGAGAAAAAACAGGGCGTACGGGCTTTGCACACCTTTTTGAACACATGTTGTTCCAAGAGTCTGAAAATGTTCCACAAGATCAATTTTTCAAGAAAATACAAGATGCTGGAGGTACTTTAAATGGTGGAACTTGGAAAGATGGGACCATCTATTATGAAGTAGTCCCCAAAAATGCCATGGAAATGGTGCTTTGGTTGGAAAGCGACCGTATGGGCTACTTAATTAATACGGTAACAGAGTCAGCTTTCTACAATCAACAGGAAGTCGTTCAAAATGAAAAAAGACAACGGGTAGATAACAATCCTTATGGGCATACCAATTGGGTCTTGGACAAGAATATTTACCCAGAAGGCCATCCTTACAATTGGCAGGTAATAGGGGAGTTGGCAGACCTTCAAAATGCGACCGTGGAAGATGTGCGTGAGTTTTATGATAAGTACTACGGCCCTAACAATGCCACCCTGGTTTTGGCAGGGGATTTTGAAACGGAAGAAGCGAAAGCCCTAATTGAAAAATATTTTGGTGAAATTAAGCGTCGTCAAGAAGTAGCTCCTTTAGAGCCACAACCCGTAACCATCTCTGAAACCAAGCGCTTGTACCATGAAGATAATTTTGCACAAGCGCCACAACTGAATATGGTATGGCCTACCGTACAACAATACACCGAAGATGCCTATGCTTTGGATTTCCTAGCGGAAATACTTTCCAGTGGAAAAAAAGCGCCGTTATATAAAGTGTTGGTAAAGGACAAAGAACTTACGGCACGTACTTCGGCCTATAGTAGTGCACAAGAATTGGCGGGAGATTTCCATATCCGCATAACTGCAAATGATGGTGTAGATTTGGATGCTGTAGAAGCAGGAATTTTTGAAGCTTTTGATTTATTTGAACAAGAAGGAGTAACCGACCGCGATATAGAACGTATTAAAGCAGGTTTAGAGACCCAGTTTTATAATGGAATAAGCAGTGTGTTAGGAAAATCGTTTCAGCTTTGCCAATACAATGTATTTGCTGGAGATCCAGGTTTTATTGAACAAGATATCGAGAATATCAAAAAAGTAACTAAGGAGGATGTTATGCGTGTGTATAATACTTACATCAAAGACAAGCCTTTTGTTATGACTAGCTTTGTTCCAAAAGGACAACTCACCTTGATTGCTGAAAATTCTGAAAAAGCCCCAGTGGTGGAGGAAGAGATTAAAGAGAATGTAGAAAAGGTGATCGAAGAAGAGGAAGAAGAGATTGCTAAAACGCCTTCCAACTTCGATCGTTCCAAAGAGCCCGAGCAGGGACCTGCTCCAGAATTGAGTATTCCAACTACATGGACCGCAGAACTTTCCAATGGTATAAAAGTTTACGGGATTGAACAAAATGAAATTCCAACGGTCAACTTTAGCTTGGTAATTGAAGGCGGACATTTATTGGATGATAAAAACAAGAATGGAGTGGCCAACTTGATGACCGATATTATGATGGAAGGAACTGCCAACAAAACCCCAGAAGAACTAGAAGAAGAAATTGAATTACTGGGAGCCAGTATTAACATGTACACAACCAATGAATCGATTGTAATTAGGGGAAATACGCTGGTGCGTAATTTTGATAAAACCATGGATTTGGTTGAGGAGATGTTATTGGAACCTCGATGGGATGAAGAAGAGTTTTCAAGAATAAAGACGGCAACTATTAATCAGATAAAACGTTCAGCAGCCGATCCCAATACCGTGGCGAGAAATGTGTACAATAAATTATTGTATGGAGAAGACCATATCTTTAGCTATCCAACCATTGGTGACGAAGCTTCCGTGGAAGCCATTACCATAGAAGATCTAAAATCGTTTTATAACAATAATTTCTCTCCCTCTGTTTCTAGATTTCACATTGTAGGAAAGATTGATAAATCCTCTGTGATAAATAATTTAAAAGATTTAGAAAACGCTTGGGAAGCCAAAGAAGTTAATATTCCAGAATATTCTATTGCGAATAACAGGGATAAGTCTTCTTTATATTTTGTAGATATTCCGAATGCAAAGCAATCGGTTATCAATATTGGTTATATCGCCTTGCCTAGAAACCATCAGGATTTTTATCCTTTAGAGGTAATGAATTACAAATTAGGAGGATCCTTCAGTGGAAATGTAAACTTAATCCTTCGCGAGGAAAAAGGATATACTTACGGTGCCAGAACGGGTTTCAGTGGAGGAAAGGTACCAGGGACTTTCACCGCGTCTTCAAGTGTAAGAACAAATACTACGGGAGAGTCTGTTAAGATTTTTAAAGATGAAATTGCTAAATACAAAGAAGGAATTTCTGAAGAAGATTTGGCATTCACTAAAAATGCATTGGTTAAGTCCAATGCAAGAAGATTTGAAACTCAATTTTCATTATTGGGAATGCTTCAGGAAATGGGAGCTTATAACCTTGCACCTAATTATATTGAAGAAGAAGAAGCTACGATCAAAAACATGACCCTAGCGCGCCACATGGAATTGGCCAATAAGTACTTGGATGAGTCTAAAATGGCATACTTGGTTGTGGGAGACGCTACCACACAATACCCCCAGTTCAAGGAAATGGATTTTGACGAAGTGATGCTTGTAGATAAAAATGGGGAAGAAGTAGAAATGAAAGAAGTAAAACAATAAATTTATAATTGCGAATAGTTAAAAGGGACGCTTAAGGGCGTCCCTTTTTTATTTAGCATAACCCCTAAAACTTCATTGATGGTATTTGTGATACGCTTTTGCAAGCTTCAGGTCGTATTTGTTTTTAGCGTAACCTGAACCATTATATCCTTTGGCAAAAGCGGCCCAGTCTTTATTTCGTAAATGGTTTAAAAGGTGGTTTGCTTCACAGAATTTTCCGAAGGCGTCCAAATGTGCTTTCTCATGGGTATACATATGTGCAACAAAACTATCGATGGTAGGATAGCCAAGGCTTTTCCAGTGAAATCCCATAATTTGAAAAGAACCATAAGAAGCAGCCTCGTAAGCCGCATCATGAACATGATCGTTATCACTTAGGCCTGCTGCTTTTTCCAACCGGTCGTATTCTTGTTTTCCCCCTTCATAGTACTTTTTAGTCCATTGAGGATAAAGTATATTATCGGTTTTTTCTGAAAGTAATTCATTGGGATCTATGGCCTTTTTCTGAAGCTGTTTCCAAAAAATATGGCCTTCAAAAAGTATTCTGGGGCGACCATCGAGTAAAAACCCTTTTCCGCTACTTTCTACTTCATTCACGGCTTTAACGGTGGCTAACTCGAGTTGGTACTTTTTAGAAAACTCCTGAAGGTCTTTTTCCGAGAGGAATTTATCATTAAAAAAGGTCACTCGCTGTTGTTGTTCATAAATTTTCGCCCAAGTTTTTGGTCCTACAATTCCGTCGACCACCAAATCATTTTTGAGTTGAAAATCCCTAACGGCAGCATCTGTATCTTTTCCAAAGTAATTGGAAATATAAACTTCATAGCCCATTTCCAAGAGTAATTCTTCTAAAGTAAAAACTTCATTTCCCCGGGATTTGTATTTTAAGGTTTTCATAAGGAGTCTTTTGAAGTGAGGGTTAATTCCTGAATTTCTGAAAATTGCTTTCGCAGTAGTGGGTGTTTTAGAATGGCTTTTACGTAATGCAAACTGCTTTCGCTTAAATGCCGGGACAAAGTAGGTTCGTAAAACTCCCAAGGATCGAAAAGTGTTTTATCTGGTTTTTCGGTAAGGGTTAGTATTTCATTGTTTTCGGAAGCCAGAAAGTGCCCTAATTTTTCTTTCGTCTCTTTTACGGCAATTTCCCCTCCTAAAAAATCTTCTACATTTGGTATGGATACTTTGTGCGGCATAAATATTTGAAAATAACGAACATTTTCAGGCTGTTGTTTTTCCCAATTGGAGAGGTAATTGCTTAAATACCCCGGTATTTTATCCAGGTTTAGGCCCGTTTGTAGATCGGCAACAATGTTGTCGGTTTCTACTTCATCCTTTGCAATGTGGGTTAAATTATTTTCGGCTTTAAATTTTTCAACAAGATAGTTGATGTACAAACTCTTACTGTTTATAATTTCGATATAGGCAATTTTTTTATACGGGAGCAAATCTGGATTCCTCAAGAGGTATTGGTGTAGGTCCAAACAGCCTAGAAGTCCGCTATTGTCAATTGCCCCTGCATCTATATAGTGGCCATAGCCCGGTATTTTCGCTGCAGGGCTAAAAACAGGAAAACGGTTGGTGGTAGAGACGGCTTGGTAATACGGAAGGGTTTTGTCATTATTTATAGTGGCAAGATTTTCGGCAAACGGGAAAATGGCTTCAAAATCATTAGGCTTTACAGACCATAAAATCCCGCGACTTCCTTTTGTTCCAGCAGTATTCATGATAAGGCTCGGGTAGTAGCCGGTTTTTTGAAAGGCCTCATTCCAATAGTCCCTAAAGGAGGTGTTATCAAGTTGGTTGGAAGGCGTATGCTCAATAGTATTTTGATATTTCCGCATGGCATAGTAAGGACGATCCCGTAGCGAATACCGTTGGTTGAAGGGCCATATTTTTCGATAGGTATCCAATCCAAAAGTAAAGGTAAGATCGATGGATGTATAATTTTGTCTGGAAAGACGGTCTATTTTTTGCTGAATGGCTTCAAAATCTTGGCCATCTTCCCTGTAAAGGCCTGTATATAAAGCTAAGCCTAATGAACCCCCTGAAGCACCCGAAAGCGCTATGGTTTGATCTAAAAGTCTCCCTTGGGTCTCTTTTTGAAGTGTGTTTACTACATTTAATGTCCAAACATTGGCTTTTAGTCCCCCACCATGTGATGCAATAAAAAAGAGGTTTTCTTCTTTTTTATCTTGAATTGTTTTCCAAAAGGAAGCTTCTGGTAGTTCCTTGGTCAAGTTTTGTACCAGGTCCAATTCATGCGTCCTGTTTTCAATATTCCCAAATTTGGTAACTAAGAATAATACCAAAAATAACCCTCCTAGCCCAAACAGTACCTTAAACTTCCTACTCCCAAAAAGCATCATTTTTTTAGCCACAAAGAAATATTTTCCCAAACTGGCAATAATGAAATAGTAGAAATAAAAGAAAGCCAATAAAATAGGGATGCCATTGGTAAGACTCCATCCTTCGATACTCGCAATCGTTGAATATACCAGTAAAGCCAAGGCCATGATAAAATTGAAATTGAAAAGGGTTAAGTAATTTTCAGACTTTTCAAATTTACGGACCCAACCAATAAAGATAGATACTGGGAGTAACAGGGGACTGTTCAATGTATTTTGAACGGCTGTAGACCGTGTTCTCAATAGTCTAAAAAATACGTAATTGAACATAAATACATAACTGGTAAGAATTAATATAAGAAACCCTCCAGGACTAAAGTTGACTACAAATAGGGTGATAATGAGTAACAGAAGACTGAGGAACCCCACAATAAAATAAGTGATTCCTAAGCGCTTATAGTAAATTTGAAGTTTTGCTGCTCCTGGCTGTTTTTGGTATTTCGAGAACTTTTCCTTTACATAAATATAAGCTATCAAGGGGGCGATGAGTAATCCATAAATAACCATTTTTAGGGCAGGTAAGGGAAAGTTTTCAAAAATGATATTGGGTTCAAAACTGCTAATAATAAAATGTATCCACACCGCATGGATTAAAAGCCCAATGGAATAGCGTAAATAATTGGCCCAATTATCGGGTTGGTAATCAGTGTTTTTTTTAGCATGATAAATAAAGGCTGGAAAACGTTTTAAAGGCCAAAAGTTGAATGGGTATACCTTGCTCCAAACCGTGTAGTCTTCAGAATTATTTAAATTGGCGGCATAGTAAGTATAAATGGGGTAGTGGGAAAGAACAATGGCCAGGGCGTTGATCAATAAAAAAGACAAGAGAAGGGAAAGCTTTGACTTCGGATTCTCTACTAAATCGACCAGCATCGTAAACGCTTGGTCCATTTGTGTAAGCAGCAAAAGAATAATCGTAATAACTACCAAGCTTAAAAAAGAAGCTTTAAAGAAGTTTTTGAACGATTTTTTAAAATGAAGTACGTGTGATATAATTTTTTCGAAAATAGTTTCCTGCGATTTCATATAACACAAATATTAGCGGAATCCCAACCAGTTTTTAGGGTATTAATTCTCTTTAAAAGTATCCCTAAAAATTTTAAAATCAAAGGCCTGGCAACTAATCAAGCTTGTATAAGTCTAAGTACTTTTTGGCAGTACCCTCTCCTCTCGACTTACTGGGCGTTAGTGCGCAGACCTTTTTTATGGAAACGAAATTAGGATGTTAGCGTATCCCAAACAAGAGTTAAAAACCTATATTAATTTAAAATAGGATTCATTTTTTATAGGAAAAACCCTTAATAAAAGGAAAGGGTTTTTCCTGTTTTTGCACTAAAATTTGTTAAATTTCCTACTTTTGATTTACTTCACCATTCAAAACTTAACCCTATCAAATTATGGCAAAACCAGACAAGTGTATCAGTGTTGAAGAAGCTAGAAACCTTCAGAGTAATTGGGTTGAAACCCGAGCTGTAGAAATTAAAAAGGCAGAAGGTGCCACCGATGCTAGGGATTTCACCTTCAGTTTAAATGATTTGCAGGAATTTTTGGATTATGTGAAGGAAGCTTCCACAGAACAAGGAATTTCCAACCCAGGTGTCCGGGTTTATTTTGGCGCCTACGATAGCGAAGAGAGTACTAAAGCCACAGTGTTTTTGGCTGCAACGGATGGTGCAGGGGGCGATGCCAACAACAATTATAATGTCGATCCTTTAAATAGAGGGAATACCGGATGGCCGCCAAACGACTATTAATTTGGAATTTACAGACTTTCTCATATTTGCACTTCCGGTCAATATAGTAGAGATATTAGCATTTATACTTGGAATCCGGTACCTTAAATTACTCAACAATATTCGTTGGTCGGATAAATTATTAGTGGTTTTCTTAGGATTTGTAGTATTCATTGAAATCGCTTCATTATATCCAATCATTGCCTATTTTTCTAAATACGAATATTTTTCCTTTGTACAGGATACCCGTTTTGAGGGCAATCGATGGTTAGCAAATTTTTATGATCTTGTAAACCCAATCGCAATTTCCTTATATTTTCTTTTCTATATAAAAAATGAAACCTTCAAAAGGTTTTTCTACTATTTATTGGGGGTGTTCTTATTAACTTCTTTGTACTTTCAATACTTCTATACCTCTTTTTTTGAAACTTCACCAACCGTGGTGCTTTTGGGAACCTTCGTTATTTTAGGAGTATTGCTTCAGTTTTTTTATGAACTTTTAAAAACCGATTTAATCCTAAACTTAAACAAGTACCTCCCTATGTATATTGCTGTAGGATGTTTCGTTTTTAATTTAGTGACCGCTCCACTATCAATTTTTGGGGATTATTTCAATATAAGTAAGGGAAATGATCTTTTTGTAATGTTACAGGTCTATACGTTGTTAATTTCTAATATTTTTATGTATTCTTGCTTTTCATTAGGATTTATTAGATGCTCCAAGAAGAAGCCATACAATTAATCATTTATTCAGTTCTTACAATAACCCTATTAGTGGTATTTGTGGTTATCTTTTTTATTGCTTTTCAGAATAGAAAAAACAAACTTTTATTGGAAAAGTTTGAGGCCGAAAAGAAATTTGAAAAGGAATTGGCACAATCGCAAATTGAAATTCAAGAACAGACCCTTAAGAATATTGCTTGGGAACTTCATGATAACATTGGGCAGTTACTTTCAGTAGCCAACATGCAATTGGCAATGATCATTCCTACTAGTGATGAGGCAATAAAACCTCACTTGGAAGAAACCAAAACCACAATTGCTTCTAGTGTTCAGGAACTTAGGGCGCTTTCCCGAAACCTCAATAACGAAGTGGTTTTAAATAACGGGCTCGTAAAGTCGATGGAAAATGAACTGGAACGGTTCGACCGACTTAAGTTTTTAAATACACATTTTTCAATTAAAGGAACTCCGCAATTGCTTAAAAGTGATGTTGAAATCATTCTTTTTAGAATATTTCAAGAGTTCATATCTAATGTAATGAAACACTCTCGGGCTAAGAATTTATTTGTAACTTTATCCTTTGAAGAGAAGTACCTTTCTATTGAATCCAAAGATGATGGTGTAGGCTTTGATGTGGCCCAAAAGAGTGAAAGCTCTGGACTGCAAAACATGAAGAGTAGGGCCACGCTCATAAAAGCTTCTTACGAGTTAAGCTCAGAAATAGATCAAGGTACCCGGCTTTTAGTGAACTGCCCTTATTAATAGTTATGAATACTCCCCAATTTACAAAGGTCGCCATTGTGGACGACCATCTACTTTTTGCAAGCTCTTTAGAAAGGCTTATCAACTCATTTAATGGGTTTCAAGTTGTTTTAAAAGCAGAAAATGGGGCCGACTTAAAGAAAAAACTTGAGGAAATCCCAACACCCCCAGATATCATATTATTGGATATCAACATGCCTATTATGAACGGTTTTGAAACCATAAAATGGCTTCGGGAATATCATCCCGAACAAAAGGTGGTCACTCTTTCCATGGATGATAACGAACTATTTATCTTAAAAATGTTGAAGGAAGGGGCCAGGGGGTATTTTCTAAAAGATATTCATCCGGCCGATCTGGAAAAAGGACTTTGTGAGGTAAGGGATAAGGGCTTCTGTTATTCAAAAGACGTCACAGAAATTATGGTGACTGCCCTAAATTCGAATCAAGATAAATTGAATCCGGTATTTAGGGATGTCGAACTTGAATTTATTAGACTTTCCTGTACCGAAATGACCTATCGTGAAATTGCAGAAGAATTAAATTTAAGTCCTAAAACCATTGACGGGTACCGACAAGATCTTTTTAAAAGACTCGGGGTTCGGAATAGGGTAGGGCTAGTGATGTTCGCTCTAAAACATAAAATCATTGATCTAAACACTTCCAAATAGCATCTTCGGGAGTTGGTGCAATAATAGTGATGGGTTTCTTTTTTACGGGATGAACAAAACTTAATTTTCTGGCGTGTAAGTGAATACTTCCATCACTATTGCTTCGGTCAAATCCATATTTTAAATCTCCTTTAATGGGACAACCTATAGCGGCCAATTGAGACCTAATTTGATGATGCCTTCCCGTCTCCAACTGTATTTCCAAAGCATAGTAATTGTCTAAAGCTTGAAATAGGGAGTAGTGTAAAACGGCTTTTTTGCTGCCAGGTACTTCCTTACTATGGGCATAGGATTTGTTTTGTTTCGGATTCCGCTTTAGATAATGAACCAAGGTATCTTTGGGTTTTGAAGGATTATTTTTTACTACGGCCCAATAGGTTTTTTCCGTTTCCCTTTCAGAAAATAACTGGTTCATCCTTCCCAAGGCCTTCGAAGTACGTGCAAATACAATAACTCCACTTGTAGGTCGATCTAACCGATGCACTACCCCTAAAAAAACAGTCCCTGGCTTGTCGTATTTTACAGCAATATAATCTTTTACTACTTCGGAAAGAGGTTTGTCGCCCGTTTTGTCTCCTTGAACAATATCACCGGCCCTCTTATTTACAACAATAAGATGGTTGTCTTCATAAAGAACCTGAAGATTTTCAACAGTACTGTGCAATGGATACTTTTTTAAATGAATTTAATATTGTTCCTCATCATTAGGGAAATCACCACTTTTTACATCGGTGATATATTGACTGAAGGCATTGCCCATTTCTTGGTAAAGATCTAAATACCTACGCAAAAACCGCGGATTGAACTCGTGGGTCATTCCTAACATGTCGTGCATCACCAAAACCTGTCCGTCGACACCGCCACCTGCTCCAATACCAATCACAGGAATGGTAATCTCCTTGGCAATTTCTTCCGCAAGTTTGGCAGGAACTTTTTCAAGTACTACTGCAAAGCATCCCATTTTTTCCAAAAGTTTAGCATCATCTTTCAGCTTTTGCGCTTCTGCTTCTTCTTTGGCACGTACCGTATAGGTCCCAAATTTGTAAATGGATTGAGGGGTTAGCCCTAAGTGGCCCATTACTGGAATACCTGCATGTAAAATACGCTTAATGGACTCTTTAATTTCTTTTCCACCTTCCATCTTAACCGCATGCGCCCCACTTTCTTTCATGATGCGAATGGCCGAACGAAGGGCTTCTTTGGGATCACTTTGATAGGTCCCGAAGGGCAAATCCACAACGACCAAACTCCTTTCAATTGCACGAATTACCGAAGAAGCATGATAAATCATTTGATCCAATGTGATAGGTAAAGTCGTTTCGTGACCAGCCATGACGTTAGAGGCCGAATCCCCTACCAAAATCACATCGATCCCTGCACTATCTACAATTTTCCCCATGGTGTAATCGTATGCCGTAAGCATGGCAATTTTTTCACCATTTTTCTTCATGTCCACCAAGGTTTTGGTGGTAATTCTCTTGTATTCTTTTTTTGCTGTAGACATAGTTTTATATATTGAACGGTAAAAGTACTAAATTTGAATACCATTCATAAATCTTTACCAACATGAAAATTGTTATTTCCTTGTTAATGTTCTTTGTCGTAGGACAGGTTCTTTCGCAAAGCGAACTTTCAGAATCCAATGCCAGAATCCTTATTGGGGAGTTTTTTAAAGGATTTCATACCAAGGATACCGTTAAAATGAAGTCGGTTACAGTGCCCAATTTTCAAGTGCAATCGGCTTATGTATCAAAAACCGAAGGGAATAAAGTAACCTATTCGCGTGGCTCCGATTTTCTGAAAATGATTGCTGCCAGACCCGAGGATCAAAAATGGGAAGAACGTATTTTGGATTATACGGTTTTGTGTGATGGAAATTTAGCACAGGTTTGGACTCCCTATGAGTTTTGGTTCAATGATACGTTTAGTCATTGTGGGGCCAATTCCTTTACCCTTATCCTTACTGAAGAAGGCTGGAAAATCATGAATATTATCGATTCAAGAAGAAAAAAAGGGTGTCAATAATCCACCATGTCAAAACCTACCCAATCTTTTGTCCTTTTTTGTGACAACTGATTCATCGCCTGTTCCGAAAGCTGTAAAATTCTTGGGTAACCACCCGTGGTCTGGGCGTCCCGCATTAAAACTATAATGTTCCCAGCAGGCGTTAATTGTACCGTCCCAGGCTGCACTAATGAGGTAATGATAGGGGTAAGTTCATTTTCCAAGAGCTCTTCCAGGGTGTAGGCCATCCGATTGTTGTTTTTTGAAATGGTAAATCTTCTTCCTAGTAATTTTTCTTTTTGTCCTTCGGAAAGGTATTCAAATTCCGGTCCTGGAAATACGTTTAAAACTGAGTTTTCAAAATGGGCCTTATTGAGTTTTAAAGAATTTTTTTTCGGAGGGTTCTTTTCTGAAAAAGCCTGAATGGGAAGAAGCATTCCTTTTTCAATGTTCCCTTCCGAAGTAATTCCTGCATACATACTATAGCTCTGCATTACTTGTTCCGTTTGAAACCCTCCTTTTACAGCCAAATAAGCTCTTGTGCCCCATAAAGATTTTCCGAAGGAAAGAACGTCTCCAGATTGAACCATCGTAGGCTGATTCAAAAGAACGGCTTTTGTTTCATTGATTTTTCCTTGTAGTGCTGCTCCTGTGAGGCATATTTCCGTATCACAATGAAACCGAAGCTTGGGGCCCACTAAGGTCATTTCCAAAACAGCACAGGCCTTACGATTGTTAAGAAGGGCGTTGGCCAGCCCAGCTGAAGTTTGGTCCATAGCACCCGAGAGAGGGACCCCCCATGCCAATCCCTTATACCGTCCCAAATCCTGAATCGTCGTAAAAAGTCCCGCCGAAAGTACTTCAACCATGCCACACCTCACTTTCAGGAATCCAATTCGTTTGTTTCATTTCTTCATACTGGGACTTATCGATACTGTAAAATTGAATTTTATCCCCTGGTTTTGCGAAACACGGATGTTCTTTCATAGGATCGAATAAAACTATGGGGGTGTTGCCAATCAAATTCCAGCCACCCGGACTTTCGGAAGGATAGATACCCGTTTGTTCTCCACCAATGGCCACGCTACCTGCAGGGATTTTTAACCGTGGGCTCGCCCTTCGTGGGGTGAAAAGCTCAGGGGCTAAGCCGCCGAGGTATAAAAACCCGGGTAAAAAACCGATAAAATATACGGTATAGATGGTTTGGGTATGTAGTTGAACAATGTCTGCTTCGGAACATTTTTTCTGTTGGGATAGCGCTTCCAGGTCCCAACCAAATGTGGCCTCGTAGCATACCGGCACCTTCCAGATAGTGTAGGGCTTATCTGAAGGCTTTTGTAGATTTTCATAACCTTGCTTCAAAATGGTTACTTCCTTTTCAAAATTGAAATCAGAAGTAGGGAATCCTACTAAAATAGATTGGTACGCATGGTTTGCCATCACCCTATCCCCATATTCTGAAGTAATGATCTCCTGAAAGGCCAGTATTTCATATAAAATGGCTTCTTCGATTCTTTTGGGCCACTCTATAAGTATCCCGTTGGGACCAAATTTTTTATATGTTAAGGAATACTTACCCAATTTTACTGTCATTTTCTGCAAAGGCCTTATTAAGATATTTTAGGATTTCCAAAGCATTCTCCTGATCTCCATGCACACAAAAAGTAGCGGCTTTTATGGGAACTTCCTTTCCGGTTTCGGTATGTACTTTCCCTTCCAAAACCATGCGTTGCACCTGTTCAAAAACCGCCTTAGGTTCTGTGATTAGGGCATGCGGCCTACTTCTAGGTACTAACGATAGGTCTTCTTGGTAATTTCTATCGGCAAAGGCCTCATAAACCACAGGTATTCCTTTTCGATAGGCCAATTTTGCCAACATGGAACCGTAGGGGGCATAGAGTTTGGCTTCGATGTGTAAGGATTTCATGGCTTCCAAAATCACTTCAGCTGTTGCAGCATCTTTGGCTGCCAAATTGTATAACGCCCCATGGGGTTTTACATGATGAAGTGTTGCTCTTTCAGAAGAGATCACTTCCTGAAATGACTCGAGCTGTGCCATCAAACTCTTTTTTAATGCTTCCGAAGAAATGTTTAGGATGTTCCTTCCAAAGTTTTCCCGATCGGGAAAAGAAGGATGTGCGCCTATTTTTACTTGGTATTCTTCCGCCAACCGAATCACTGTTTTCATGGTTTCGGCATCCCCAGCATGGCCACCACAAGCAATGTTACAGGAATTTAAATAGGGCATCAGTTGGGCTTCGTTGTGAAGTCCTTCGCCTACATCGGCATTGATGTCTATCACGGGATGGTCCAATTTACAAGAGGTTTAAAACAGTTAAGATACTTTTTAGTCCTAAAAAGACGGTAATTCCTAAGATAAGGATTCCGAAGGTATTTTGAAGGGTCGTATTTTTATAATTTCCCAAAAGGAATTTTCGGTTCATGACCCAAAGTAGGAAGCCTGCAACGATTGGCAGTAGGAGTCCGTTGGCCAATTGCGCAAATTGAATAATGGTAATGGACTTCCATCCGAAGGAAGAAAAAAGCACTCCAATTCCTAAGATTACCATCCAAGTAGCCCGAAATTTTTTAGCTTTTAAATTGCTGGACCACCCCAAACACCCAGTGGCGACATAGGCCGCTGCTAGGGGAGCCGTAATGGCACTGGTAATGCCCGCTGCAAAGAGCCCAATGGAAAGGACGTATTTGGCAAAACTACCAAATAACGGTTCCAAACCTAGGGCCAAATCGGCCGCACTTTGTATTTCTTCCACCCGAATCGCTGCTGCCGAAATAATGATACTCATGGAAACAATACCTCCCAAAACTACTGCGGTAATGGTATCCCTTCGGGCGAATTTTAAGTTAGAAGGTCCGCTCCATTTTTCCTTAACAAGCGATGCATGTAAAAACAAGTTGTATGGGACCACGGTCGTACCAATGAGTGCCACGACGGTAAGCCAACTACCTTCTGGTGCTTGAAAGCTAAAAATACCTTTAAATAGTGCTCCCCAAGAGGGTTTGGTGAGCACGGCAGCGATAAGAAAGGCCGTGCTCATTAAAAGGACCAATGCTATAAGGGAGCGTTCCAAGATTTTATAATTTCCAAAGAAAAGCAATAAAAAAGCCAATAAACCAATGAGTAGGCTAAACGTATTGATGCTAAAATCCCTAAAAGTCCATACGCCTTCTCCAAAAACCGTTTGAAGCCCTAAAACCCCGCCACTAATATTGCCCGCTTCATAGGCCGCATTGCCTATCACAATTGCCGAAAGAATGAGGAGAACGAAAAAACGTTGCAACCACGGATTTCTAATTTCGGTACGAATAACTTCCGAAAGGCCTTTCTGGGTAATAATGCCTAATCGGGCGGCCATTTCCTGAAGTACGATCGTTGCCACTATTGAAAACACCATCGCCCACAAGAGTGCGTAACCAAATTTTACACCAGCAAGCGTGCATACCGTGACCGTTCCAGGGCCGATAAAAGCTGCCGCTACTAAAGGACCAGGGCCCATATTCCGAAGCCAATTTTTAAGGCGCATGATGCCCGGTGTTGAGTGCGTAAATAGCGAAGCTCCCCAGCCAGTGCCCTCCTTCGTAACTATCGTTTACAATGCTGGGAAGGGAGTACTGGATATGCTTGTTGGCCAGTTTCTCTAGGTGTTGGTATTCTGGAATACCGGCTGCGATGGTATATAAAGACCAAGCCCGGGAGAAATTCACTCCGTCGAGATGCACCAGTTTCCCATCGGTTCGGTCGGAAACTTCCCCAACGTTCAGAGTAAAATTGGGGTTTTGCAGTTGCGGAAGAAACTCCTTCAACCATATTTTAAAAGCTTCCGAAGGCAATACCCGCTTCATCAAGGCCGCTTCTTCCAAGCATGGCGACAAAAAATCAAATCCGCCCGGCTCCCAGGAAATCGGGCAGTTTTTATCCTGAAGATAAAAGTCTTTGGCACGTTGTTCAATTAAGGAAGTCAAATGTGAGTCTCCCACCGTTTTCCCATAATCGTACGCAAAGGAGAGTCCGAATGCGGTATTGGGATGTTCCCCCACGCGAATGGGGTAATTCAATTTCGGAAGAAATTCCACATATTTTTGGACAATAAGATCGGTGAGCGGTTGTAAATTGTTTTCTAGGGTTCGGGCAGTAGGACTGTCCCAAGTATGTAATTCTTCCGCCAACTTTAAAAGCCAAGCCCAACCATAGGTTCGTTCAAAGGTTTTGTTGTTGGAGCCTTCAAAATAGGCGATTTCCTGCTGAATGTTTGCTTCGGAAATATTTTCCAGTAGTTTGTTTTTAATTTCTTCGGAATGTTCCAAATCCGGGAACTGTTTCAGTAAGCTTACCAAACTCCAATGCCCATGAACCGCCGAATGCCAATCGAAGCAACCGTAAAAAGTAGGGTGTAGGGTACTGGGCGATTGTAAGTCCTCTGTGCTTCCAAGCACCTGTCCCAGTTTGTTGGGGTACTCCTGATTCATACAGTGAAGTGGCAAAGCAGCTAATTGGTTAGCAGCTTCAAGGTGTAAGTCGGGAAGGGAATTGGGAAGCGAATCCATGAGGGAAGCTTTTTTTTCCGAAGTAGTTTCAGCAACCTCTGAAGTGTTGCTTTTTTGATTGCAGGCCACGAAGGCTAAAAAACAGAAGCATAGAAAAACTCTCATAGGAAAAAGATTACGTCAAGTGCAAGCAAGATGCAACTTTTTTGGGCAGCTGTCAAGAAGAACGAAAGGGATTTTCAGTAAAAACCTTAACAATCACTCACGTTCACTTGTACTGCAAGTCCGCCTTCACTGGTTTCTTTATACTTGGACGTCATATCCTTGGCGGTTTCCCACATGGTGGCAATCACCTTGTCCAACGGCACTTTAGCCTTCGTAGGATCCGCATCGAGGGCCATTTCGCAGGCATTAATGGCTTTGATGGCACCCATGGCATTCCGTTCTATGCAAGGCACCTGCACCAGTCCGGCGATAGGATCGCATGTAAGCCCTAGATGGTGTTCCATGGCGATTTCGGCCGCCATGAGCGCCTGTTCGGGAGTGCCGCCCATGAGTTCGGTTAGAGCACCTGCCGCCATGGCAGAAGATACCCCAATTTCGGCTTGGCATCCGCCCAACGCGGCGCTTATGGTCGATCCTTTCTTAAAGATACTTCCTATTTCGCCCGCGACGAGTAAAAATTTGCGTACATCGGCAAAGTTGGCATCGTGGTTTTCGATTACCATATAATACATCATAACTGCGGGAATCACCCCGGCACTTCCGTTGGTAGGAGCCGTGACCACGCGGCCTAAAGAGGCGTTTACTTCATTTACGGCCAAGGCAAAACAGGAGACCCACTTTAAGATCTGACGAAACTTTACTTCGGTATCCCGAATACTTTCAATCCATTCTACCGGATTGCTATAGGGGCGCGAGCCCATCAAATTTTTATGAGTATCGAAAGCACGCCGCCGCACATTGAGTCCGCCGGGAAGGGTACCTTCGGTATGGCAGCCTACATACATGGAGTCTAGCATAACGTCCCAGATTTTTCGGAGTCCGTCGTTAATTTCGGCTTCGCTTCGTAGGGAAAGTTCGTTTTGCAAAACGATTTGGCTAATGGATTTCCCTTCCGCTTGGCAATAGGCCAACAATTCAACTCCTTTTTCTACGGGGAAGGGGAAGTTGGAAAACTTTTCCCGTTTTTTCTTTGCGTTTTTTCGTTCTTTTTGAACTACGAAACCACCACCAATAGAGTAGTAGTTCATGTTCTTTTTTCTACCGTCTTTCAACACACAACTGAAGGTAATTCCGTTCGGGTGAAACTCCAGAAATTTCTTATGAAAAATAATGTGCTTTTCTTTCTGAAAGGGGACAGGAAGTTCGCCGTTCAGCAATAAGGTTCCCGATTGGGCCAGCTCGTCCATACTAGGCTGAATGCGTTCAATGGGCACGGTAACAGGGTCGGTACCCAACAAGCCCATGATTGCGGCAATATCGGTGGCATGGCCTTTTCCTGTTAGGGAAAGGGAGCCGTACAATTGTACCTTTACTTCGGTGATTTCCTCGAAATAGCCGTGGCGTTTGCAATGGTCAATCCACCGTAACGCAGCCCTCCATGGGCCTAAGGTATGCGAGCTGGAAGGGCCTACGCCTATTTTCAGCATATCGAAAACACTAATACTCTCCATGGCTTTGTTCATAGTACAAATGTAAATTTCTTTTAGGGATTTCAATAGAAAAATAAATAGGAATATTTCCTAATTTGTATTGGAATATTTCCTAATTTTGAATTATGGAAGTGATCAATTCAGGAAAAATTCAGCGGGTAACCCATCGGCACGCACCCGAAGTCTCCAAACAAACCGGGTTTCCCAGTGCGGCGACGCATTATATGGAAGCTTCTATCGATTTAAATCAAGAACTCACACACAACAAGGAAGCTACTTTTTTTGTTCGGGTGGAAGGAAATACTTGGATGAAGCACCAAATTAAAGAGGGCGATGTCCTGATCATAGACCGTTCCCTAAAGGTTTCAGCCAAGACCTTGTACCTGGCTGTAAAGGATGGTGAGTTTGTGATTCAGCAAGGAAAGAATGAAACGGAAGCCATTACAGTTTGGGGAGTGATTACCTACATTATACACCGTGCCTTATGATTGCCATGGTAGATTGCAACAGCTTTTACGCCTCTTGCGAACAAGTGTTCCGTCCCGACCTATGGGGAAAACCGGTAGTGGTACTGAGCAATAACGATGGGTGTGTGATTGCGGCCAATAAGGAAGCAAAGCAACTCACGCACATTCCTATGTTTGAACCGGTCTTTAAGATTAAGGACATTTTGGTCAAGAACCGTGTGACCTTTTTCTCTTCCAATTATACCCTGTATGGCGAAATGTCACAAAGGGTGATGACTACCTTGGAAACTTTTTCGCCCAAGGTAGAGGTATATAGTATCGACGAGGCATTTGTGGATTTAAGCGGAATGGCCCATATGGATTTTCAGAAGTATGGTCACGAGATAAAAGATACGATTTTTAGGAATTTGGGATTGCCTGTGGGGGTAGGAATTGCCCCTACGAAGGTGTTGGCCAAACTGGCCAATCGTATTTCCAAGAAACAGTCGCAATACAATCATGTATATGTAATGGATTCGGAGAAAAAGCGGCGGGAGGCATTGGAGTGGGCCCAAATAGGGGACATTTGGGGCATTGGGAGAAAACATGCCGAGCGGTTGAAAAAGATTGGGGTGTTTACGGGTTACGATTTTACACAGCTGCCGTTGTCGTGGGTTCGGAAGGAAATGACGGTCGTAGGAGAACGGATCTGGCGGGAAATGAACGGGGAACCCTGCTTGGATATTACTGTGATGCCCAAGGCAAAGAAAGCCATTGGCACGGCAAAGTCGTTTGGGAAACGATTGGAAGACTTAGAACGTATTGAAGAGGCCTGTGCGTATTATGTAAGTGAAGTGGCCGAAGTGCTGCGGGCTCAGGAGTCTTGCGCAAGTTATGTACAGGTATTTGTACAAACCAATTATCACAGTAAAATTGATCGGCAATATTCCAAGAGTATTGTGGCAACGATGCCTACGCCCACCAATAACACGTTTGCCTTGATTACCGAAGCGCGGAAAGCCCTACACAAAATTTACCGGCCGGGATTCCGCTATAAAAAAGTAGGGGTAAATCTTTGTGGCATCATTCCGCAGGGCTGGGTACAGGGCAATCTTTTTGAACCGTCTTTGGAACGGCAACCTCCCCAGTTAACAAAGGTCATTGATGCCTTGAACATGAAATTTGGAAAAGCCACTGTGGCTTCGGCGATGATTGGTACCCGGATGGAAGAGTGGGAGCTTATAAAAAAGGAACGAAGCCAACGGTACACGACGCAGTGGAAAGAGTTGTTGAAAGTGAGTAGTGAGTAGTGAGTAGTGAGTAGTGAGTAGTGAGTAGTGAGTAGTGAGTAGTGAGTAGTGAGTAGTGGAGTTTCGATAAGTACTGAAGGTTCCAAATTTTAAATGGTCTTGCAATAGGGATAGCAGCTAGCTACCGCGTAGCGCGGATAGCCCGGTGCGCCATTCGTGACGCAATTGCCCTAATAAACTGACACCCTGTCAGCTACTTTCCCATGGCACAATCCTTGTCATTATCCTACCGAAATTAAATCAGAATTTTTTTAAAATATATAATTATAACACTATGAGTAAAATAATTGGAATTGACTTAGGTACTACCAACTCTTGCGTTTCGGTGATGGAAGGAAGCGAGCCTACGGTAATCCCTAACGCAGAAGGAAAACGTACCACTCCTTCGGTGATTGCATTTGTAGAGGGTGGCGAAATTAAAGTTGGGGATCCTGCCAAAAGACAGGCGGTGACCAACCCAACGAAAACGGTTTCTTCGATTAAGCGTTTTATGGGGAATAAATACACCGAATCGTCCAAGGAGGTAGAAAATGTGGCTTACGAAGTGGTGAAAGGTGATAATGACACCCCACGCGTAGTCATCGATGATCGTAAATATACCCCACAGGAATTGAGTGCGATGATTCTTCAGAAAATGAAGAAAACCGCCGAAGATTACTTGGGGCAGGATGTGACCCGTGCGGTAATTACCGTTCCTGCATACTTTAACGATAGTCAGCGCCAGGCCACGAAAGAAGCCGGTGAAATCGCTGGATTGAAAGTAGAACGTATTATTAACGAGCCTACGGCAGCTGCCTTGGCGTACGGATTGGATAAAAAAGATACCGACCAGAAAATTGTCGTATTCGACTTTGGGGGAGGTACCCATGACGTGTCTATCCTAGAATTGGGAGATGGTGTTTTTGAAGTACTTTCTACCGATGGGGATACCCATTTAGGAGGGGACGATGTAGATAGCAAGATCATTAACTGGTTGGCAGACGAATTTCAGAAGGAAGAAGATATGGACCTTCGAAAGGATCCTATGGCCTTACAGCGTTTAAAAGAAGCTGCTGAAAAAGCCAAGATTGAATTGTCCTCTTCTACCCAAACTGAAATTAACTTGCCTTACGTTACCGCTACGGCGAGTGGACCCAAGCACTTGGTGAAAACCTTGAGCCGAGCCAAATTTGAGCAATTGATCGAAGATTTGGTAAAAAGAACCATTGCCCCTTGTGAAAAAGCATTGAAAGCGGCTGGATTAAGCAAAAGTGACATCGATGAGATTATCTTGGTGGGTGGTTCTACCCGTATTCCTGCCGTTCAGAAAGCGGTACAGGATTTCTTCGGAAAGGCACCTAGTAAAGGGGTAAATCCCGATGAAGTAGTGGCCATTGGAGCTGCTATTCAGGGTGGGGTCTTAACTGGAGATGTAAAAGACGTACTCTTGTTGGATGTTACACCACTTTCTTTGGGTATTGAAACCATGGGTGGCGTATTGACCAAATTAATTGAAGCCAATACGACCATTCCTACAAAGAAGAGTCAGGTGTTCTCTACTGCAGCCGACAACCAGCCTAGCGTGGAAATCCACGTGTTGCAAGGAGAGCGTCCTATGGCGAACGACAATAAAACCATTGGTCGTTTCCACTTAGACGGAATTCCACCAGCACCCAGAGGAACGCCTCAAATTGAAGTAACTTTCGATATTGATGCGAACGGAATTATCAAGGTGAGTGCTGAAGACAAAGCGACCGGTAAAAAGCAAGACATTCGTATTGAAGCTTCTTCCGGATTAACCGAAGAGGAAATCAATAAAATGAAGCAAGAAGCCGAAGCCAATGCGGAAGCCGATAAGAAAGCGAAAGAAACGGTGGATAAAATCAATGAAGCCGATGCGATGATTTTCCAAACCGAAAAGCAATTGAAAGAGTTTGGCGATAAGCTTAGCGACGATAAGAAGAAGCCTATTGAAGCTGCTTTGGAAGATTTGAAAAAAGCTTACGAGAGCAAGGATATAGATACCATTCAGCCTGCGTTGGATAAAATCAATGAAGCTTGGAAAACTGCTTCAGAAGAAATGTACAAAGCACAAGCCGCCGGCAATGCCGGAGATACAAATGCTCACTCAGACGGGGGGACTAATGCTAATTCTAATGGGCAAGAAGGTTCCGATGTTGAGGACGTAGACTTCGAAGAAGTGAAGTAAGCGATAAACTATTGAAACAAAAAACCCAGCGTTAATGCTGGGTTTTTTTATTTAGGCAGGTAAAGTATCATATCTTGAAGAATCGCTTCATCCAAATGTCCCATTTTGGTCTCTTCTTTGGTGATTAAGTGCATGTGCAAAAACGAATCGTGATGGGTAAAGATTCCTTGGTGTCTTGTAGAGTAAAAGCCTACGATTGTTACAGCTTCGTTCGTTAGTGTATAATTTGTTTGCCCTTGATGGGCTTCCTTTGGGGAAGACACCTTGGTACCTTCCGGGAGGTTTTGGATGTGAATGACTGCGGAATTGACCCTTCCTTCAAGTTTGAAAGCAAATGGTTTTTCAGGATGGGGGGCATTTTCAGAAATAAAACGCTCTAAATCCTTTAGGGTTTTAATTTCCTTCGGAAGCGGTAACTGGTTCCATTGTGGAACTGTTCCGTAGACAAAAAAGGGAGCTGAAACTTCCCAAGTCTTTTCAACCATCATGGAACTATCGGAAACGACTCTGGATACAAAAGCCTGACCGTCATTGATTAAAAGTTCTCCTTTCAGAAAACTTTCAGGACCTAATCCGTACAGATGCTCTTTTTCGGTTAGGGTATCCAGCAAAATGCTTCCTTCCAGTTTTCCCTGCCACATCACATTTTTCATGGCTCCCACGATTTGGATGGGTTGATTTTCCTTTTCTGAAGTAGTTTCAGAACGATTTTTACATCCAGGGACTAGTAAGGTTAGGATTATAAGTAGTAGTAATTTTTGAATCATATTGATGGAAGGTTTAACGATCGGTTATTCGGCCTTTATCCATAAGGTGTGCCAGAAAAGCTAAAAAGAAGTATGCAAATAAGGCAGAAGTGGTAAGTCCCATAAGGTCTTCGGAAGCGGGCAGCACATAAAAATTGAGGTAGTTTACGAGAATCAGAAAAACAAAAAAAGCATAGGAGGCATACGTACCCCAGCGTTTTTTAGGTTTCGTACGTTTCATATAATACATCCAACCCAGCAATAGTAACAAGGCCTCTACGATGAATGTGAGGGATTTGTAATACCAAAGGCCTAATCCTAATTTAGGTGGACCATATAAAATAGGTAAGTCGGGTGTATGCGCAATAAAATCAATGATCCAGTGTGAAAACACGGCCAGTCCCATAGCGATGGCCACTTTATGTTTTTTCGTATCGTTTTGCTTCCCCAAAAAATAATAGAGTAGGTAGAAAAGAGCTGCCCAAAGAACGGAAGCCACTAAACCATGCGTAAAGGGGAATTCCATTTTAAAATTGTTTACCTGGGTATAGCCTTCTACGAATTCCAAATGCTCGATTCCCCAAAGGGCAAAAGGGAAAAAAAGAATGTCAACAAATTGGGTTGCGAGAAAAAGCATCCCTAAAGAGGTTTTAGGAACTTTTGCTTTTAGTGCAAAGGCTGCAGCATAATGCCCTACAAACATAAACTTAGGTTTTGTTAAAGGTACTCTTTTTTAATAACTAATATCGAATTGATATTGATTTCCGTAGAAATCACGGGCAACCGAAATGGGGTAATTGTTTTCATTATAATCATAAGTGTTGGATATGCCCAGCTCCCCATCTTGGGAAACACTTAGCATATTATTTGGTTGATAGGCAAAGCCATACCCTTCAAAACCTCCAATATAAATTCCGTCGAACCGCCAAAACCACTCCATAAACCGTTCAATATAAATAGACGATAATTTACCGTAAAAAGGATTCGGGTAATTGTCGTATGTCATGGTAAAACTTGTTAGGAGTGTTCCGTCTAGCAAGTATAGTGCTGCTAAAACCATATTCCCCCTAGTATCATACTCAAATAAGGTATACTGCTGATTTTCTGAAAGTTGAATTACCTGCCCCTTTTGGTTAAATTGCAAAGTTGCGGAAACATTCTGGTTACCTTCAATGGTTCCACTTAAGATAGCGGTGTTTTCGGTGTAGGAGAGTGTAACATTATCGGAAGTTTCATTGTGATAGGCAATGAGTCTTCCTTGGGTATCATACTCGTACTCCATAGAATTGGTGTAACCACTGGTATCTTCAAAATCCCACCCAGAGACCTGCCCCTGTGTTGTGTAAAGGAATTGAATAGTGGTGTTTACATTTGGAAAAGTTCCTTTCCAGATTTCCAACCTATTTTCAGAATCGTACAGATATTGGGTGCTGCGTTCGGGTGATTGTATTTCCGAGCGTACCAAATGAACCGTATCTTCAGTACTTTGTGGAAGGTCATCAGAAGCATCGTCTTGAGAACAGGAGCAAACGAAAAGCCCCATCACGCTTAAGGAGATTATTCTTAAAAAGAACATATAGATTACTTTTACCTAGGTATTCCTTTCTAAAGAAAAGAAAATTTTACGACTTTTGAAAGCTGGGTAAAAGGAAACTCCATCTTGAAATCATGTCCCTTGGACATAGCCTTCTACGAATTCCAAATGCTCGATTCCCCAAAGTGCAAAAGGAAAAAACAAAATGTATAAAAATTCAACCGCTATAAAAAACATCCAAAAGTAAGCTTTGGATTCTTTTCTTTTTAAAACAAAGGGGTCTGATAATCGACTACGAATATATATTAATACAAAAAAATGTTGTTTTAAACATTAGTGTCTTATAATATTCTTTATCAAATCAATTGAGTCTTTTGGAGTAAGAGGAAAACATTTTCCAATTATCGTTGAAAGTTTTCTTTTAAGGTCTCCATCTGAAGTAAACTTTCCTTCTAAACATGGAAAAACTTTTTTAATTCTTAATTCAAAATCATGTCCTTTAAAATGTGCAAACCACTTTGGTATATTTATGTTTTTTTTGTTGTAGTATTCAATTTTAATAAAGTCTGATTTATCCTTTTCATTGTGATTAAAAAATTTATAATAAGAATTGAAAAACCAATCTGCGACACTTTGTAAGAACTCATTACTTTCATTGCCTATGGAGTATT
This sequence comes from Flavobacteriaceae bacterium, assembly GCA_002707025.1. Taxonomy (GTDB): domain Bacteria; phylum Bacteroidota; class Bacteroidia; order Flavobacteriales; family Flavobacteriaceae; genus PALG01. The sequence goes on from PALG01000020.1 coordinate 121,475, forward strand.
GATTGTATGTTCTTTCAATATCAAGTTCTTCAAATATATTATGGGCTTCCATTTCCATGAGAAGAACAGAGACATATAATGGGTCAAAAAGAAAATTCTCAATTGAATATCTACTGTTTTCCCCATGAACATATACATATTCGTTTCTTTTATTATTTAAATCCCAATCAATAATACCAAAACTAGTTTTGTTCCCAGATTCTCTTATTTTTTGGACAATTTTTATAACTTCATTGCTATTTCCTTTTCCAGCAGAATTTGAAATAAAATAAAGTTTATAAGGGAGTCTCTCTTCATTATAAATTTTATTAAAAATTGTTTGATAGTACTCCACATCTGTAGGGCTTTCTACAAAAATTTGTTTATGATTTTTATAATCAATCGATAGTGTTGGAAGGTGTCCAGTTAAAATATCTAAAGCTCTATCCTTATCTATCTTTTTTAATTCCGTTTTTGGATAATTTTTAATTTCAAAGATTGAATCATCTGGGCTTAAAGCAACTGTTGAAGGAGAGTGTGTAGATACTATAACTTTTATTCCTAAATCAATTACGAATGTTTTACGAAGAACATCTATTAATAATCCAGATAATTCGGGATGGAGATGTGCATCAGGTTCATCAAAAACAATAAGGTTAGGAAAAGATAGATTTGAATTATAGTATTCATTTTGAAAGAGCTTTACCAATAATCCAAAAATAACCCTTTCCCCAGATGAAAGAGATGCTGGATTAACCTCTATTCCTTGATTATTTCTTAATATAAATTGAATCCTAACATCTTGTGAAAACTGTTCTCTTTCAATAGAATCAAATTTAAAATCAAAATCATGTCGAGCTAATATCGAATTCAATACCTCCCATGGTGGTCGGAATTTTTCTATATATTCATGATCGGGTATAGAGTTGTTTATTTTATTATACTCTTTTTTTTCAAAAAAAAGTCTAGCATTTTGATCTCTTCGCTTGCAATAATTATATAATATTTTATTTAGGGCTGAATCAAATAATTGAGGTTTAGATAAGTCTTCATCAGAAATAGGAACATTGTGAAAGTCTGATTCGGTAAGCTTGTCAAAATCTTTACCAAGAAAATTTGAGATTTTTTTAGCAATTTTTAGTGAGTTAATATTACTTGAATAGTTCAAATATTGAATTAAGGTTAAATAATTTTGCTCATACGTATCATGTAAATGACTTTTGGGGTTTCTTTCAAGAATAACATTTTTTATAAGTTTGTTTAACTCACTTACCTCCATACTATTTTCAATAGACTTTAAAAATTTTTCTGAGGTTTGAAGGTTGGGCCATGTGTTATATGTAACACAAATGTCGGTAAATTTTTTAGCGAAGGGTCTTAAACTATTGTATTCAGAAATAATATTTTTTAATTGCTCTATCCAATTCTGATGATTTAATTCTTTTAAAACATTATTAGTTAAACCTTCAACTTGTATTTTGTTTACATTAGGGATTATTTGAAAAGACTCAACTGAAGGGGGTTTTCTGCCAGTATTTATCTGATTGATTAATTGGATTAATTGTGTTTTTCCAGTTCCATTTTTTCCAGTAATAATAGTAAAATCATTAAGTTCTTCACTTTCAAAAGAACTTAATGACATGTAGCTTCCTTTTAATATAATTTTCATTAAGAATAATTTTCCTGAAAGTTAAGTATTTCAAGAATTAAATATGAATTTAATGAAGTTTTATAAGAAGGGAAATTTATAATTTAAAAATCATTTTCCTGTTCTTTCTGCCCCGTACTCATTAAATAGGCTTTAAGAAAAGAATCGATATCCCCATCCAATACTGCGTCGGTATTGCCCGTTTCATGGGCGGTTCGAACATCTTTCACTAATTTATAGGGATGTAAAACGTAATTCCTTATTTGGCTTCCCCATTCAATGGACATTTTACTGGCCTCAATCTCATCCCGTTGGGCTTGTTGCTTTCTTAATTCAATTTCATACAATTGCGATTTTAGCATTTGCATGGCCTTTTCCCTATTTTCCAATTGGGAACGGGTTTCACTGTTGTGTATGACGATTCCGCTAGGATGGTGTGTAAGAATGGCTTTGGTCTCTACTTTATTCACATTTTGCCCTCCAGCACCGCTACTTCTGGCAAAATCCCAAGAAATATCGGCAGGGTTGATATCTATTTCGATACTATCATCGGCAAGAGGATACACATAGACACTGGCAAAACTAGTGTGGCGTTTGGCATTGCTATCGAAAGGGGAAATACGGACCAGGCGATGAACCCCATTTTCACCTTTAAGCCAGCCAAAGGCATATTCTCCTTCAATTTCCAAAGTGACGGTTTTCACTCCTGCCACATCTCCTGCTTGAAAGTTGAGTTCCTTTACCTTAAATCCGTGTTTTTCGGCCCACATCAAGTACATCCGCATCAGCATACTAGCCCAGTCGCAGCTTTCGGTTCCTCCGGCCCCTGCTGTAATTTGAAGGACTGCAGATAGGTCATCCCCTTCACTGCTAAGCATGTTTTTAAACTCAAGATCTTCAATTATTTCCTTTGCTTTTTGAAAAGCGGTATCTACTTGTTCTTGAGTGCCTTCCCCTTCTTTGAAAAATTCATAAAGGATTTCTGCTTCCTCCGTTAGGGTAGTCGCTTTTTCATATCCTTCCACCCACTTTTTAAGTGAGCGAAGATCTTTCATGAAAGCTTCAGCTTCTTGAGGATTGTTCCAAAAATTAGGATCGAAGGTTTTTTCTTCGTCGTTGGCAATGGTTATTTTTTTCGCATCGATGTCAAAGATACCCCCTTAACGCAACCAGGCGATTTCTAAGATCTTTCAATTGATCGGATGTGGTCATTTATAAAAGTTTGCTACAAAAGTAAGATTAAAGCGGTCAAGCCAAAAGAGTTTGAATAAAATTTAATAGTTTTATTCTTTAAAACTTTGGGAGACAAATTTATGAGAGCTATTTACACGGCATTACTTTTTTGCCTAACCGTATCTTTTACTCAGGCGCAATTCTTAAAAGGGAAGAATGCCCAGTTTTTTGAAGGCTTTTTCAACTTTTATTATGTAGAAGATGAAGGGAAGATTTTCCTGGAGATTCCTGAAGACCAATTAGACAAAGAATTTTTATATGTCCATTCCTTACGAACGGGATTGGGTTCCAACGATATTGGTTTGGACCGTGGTCAATTAGGTGGAGGGGAAGTGGTAAAGTTTATTAAAAGCGGAAAGAAAATATTGCTGCTACAGCCCAATTTGGACTATCGCGCACAAACCGACAACCCAATGGAAAGAAGAAGTATTGAAGAAGCATTTGCACGTTCAGTACTCTATGGATTTTCCGTAAAGCAAACCGAAAACAAAACACATTTAATCGATTTCACGCCATTTTTAATGGAAGACAGGCATGGGGTTGCCAGTCGATTGAAAAGCAGCAATCAGGGAAATTACAAAGTGGACAGTACCAAAAGTACTTTATGGATGGAGCGAACACGGGCTTTCCCAAAGAATATTGAATTAGAGGCTTTGCTAACCTTTGTTGGTGACCCCAAAGGTTGGGACTTGCGAAGTGTCGCTCCCAACGCAGAAACCGTTTCAGTGATACAGCACCATAGTTTTGTGGAATTGCCCGATTCAGATTATGTGCCTCGAAAATTTGATCCCCGTTGTGGTTCTTACCCGCTCACTTTTCAGGATTATACAGCACCTGTTGAGGCTTCCATAACCAAGAGGTTTATAACACGGCACCGGTTGGAAAAAAAAGAGGCTAACGCGGCTGTTAGTGAAGCTAAAGAACCCATTGTGTACTATCTCGATCCTGGAACTCCAGAACCCGTTCGTTCTGCTTTAATGGAAGGGGCAAGATGGTGGAATCAAGCTTTTGAAGCTATTGGTTATAAAGATGCCTTTCAAGTGAAGTTGCTACCAGAAGATGCCGATCCTTTGGATGTACGCTATCATGTAATTCAGTGGGTGCATCGTTCCACGAGGGGCTGGAGTTACGGTGCTTCCATTACAGACCCTCGTACGGGGGAGATTATTAAAGGTCATGTTAGTTTAGGAAGCCTGAGAATTCGTCAGGATTTTTTGATTGCCCAGGCATTGCTGGACCAGCCTTTTGAGAATAACGATACAAACAATGCCCCTATGCTGGAAATGGCTTTGGCGCGTATACGTCAATTGGCGGCACACGAAGTAGGGCATACTTTAGGATTCGCCCATAATTTTGCAGCCAGTACCAATCAACAGGCCAGTGTAATGGACTATCCACACCCCACACTTCGTTTGGTTGATGGGGCCATTGATTTCAGTGACGCTTACGATACGGGAATTGGAGAATGGGACAAAGTTACGGTCGCCTATAGTTATGGAGATTCTGGAGATGATGAGGCAGCTTATTTAAGTAATTTATTAAATGAGGCTTTTAATAAGGGTTGGCGCTACATTACCGATAGTGATGCCCGAGCTTCGGGAGGGGCCCATGCCAAGGCACATTTATGGGATAATGGAGCAAATGCTTCGGAAGAATTAAAGAATATTTTAGCAATACGTAAAGTGGCCATTCAAAATTTTTCAGAAGAGAATATTCGTAAAGGGGAAACGTATAGTACTTTGGAAGATGTTTTTGTACCGCTTTATTTTTTACATCGTTACCAAACGGAAGCCACTGTAAAGCTAATAGGAGGGATGGATTATGAATACGGCCTAAAAGGAGCTGCTGCTATTACTCCAAATTACCTATCTAAGGTTGAGCAGGAAAATGCGTTGGAAGCAGTCCTTACAACCCTTCAGCCGCAATATTTAATGATTCCTCAGGAAAAGCTATCATTGTTTCCCCCACGGGCTTTTGGTTACCCAAGAACCCGCGAATCCTTTAAAAGTGACATGGGAGTTGCATTTGATGCGCTGGGAGCAGCTGCTACCGCGAGCGAAATGACCCTATCATTTTTGTTACATCCCGAACGTGCCAACCGATTGGTTCAGCAAAAAGCCCTTCAACCCTATAACTTAGGACTGGAAGAGGTTTTGGAATCACTTTTGGAGCAGTCTTTCGATTCGGAACCTACCTCCAATTATGAGGCAGAAGTACTGCATACGGTACAGTATCAAGTCCTTCAGCAATTATTTTCCGTAGCCTTAAATAAAAAGTCGCTCCCCCAAGTGAAAGGTATGGGTAGATGGGCCATTGAGGAAATAGAAGACGAAATAAAACGGGATAAGAGTCCTTTTGCACAACAATTGCGTGCCGAGATCCATCGTTTTTGGAAATACCCTGAGGAATTCGAGCGAGTAGAAGCTCCTAGTATCCCAGATGGAAGTCCTATTGGGAGTTTTCAATGTAGCATGGGAGGATAAGCTTTCTTTGTGTACCTTAGCATTTCAATTCAATAACCTCAATATGAAAATAGGATCCTTATTTTTAGCACTTTTTCTTTGTATGGCAATCTATGCACAACATGATGAAGCATATGTAGACCAACTCGCAGAAGGATTTTCCCAAAATTTAAAAGAAAGGGGCATCACTAATTATTTTACCACAAAAAGATACTGTTCTGGAAAAATAGAAATGTTTCAAATAGAAGGTAAAATGTGTACTTCTAAAGGGACATATTATGAAGTGTATGTAGTTTGGCAAGAAGAAGGAAAGGATTTTATCAAAAAAATAGATAACTGCGGACTTTTCTTTACGGAAACACTTGACAATACGACCCTGTACGATTTTTATCAAAAGGAATATCCTGCATTGATTGACGATGAGGTAAAACCTTACCGCTCTACCGCTTTTACGGGAAAACCTCAATTGCGGAAAGAAGTGCAGCCGTGCTTTCGCGAGTTTTCCTTTGTGAAGGGTTCTCGGGTAGATGATAAAAAATTTAATCTTTTTGCCCTTAGCAATGAAAGTGATGGGAAAAATGAAAACTACACATTTAACCAAACCCTGAAACTAGTAGCACTCAACAAAAAAATGGACACGCTACTTAATTCCCTAAATTTTAAAAGGCAAAACTAATATGATCGACCTTCGTAGCGATACGGTAACCCAACCTACGCAAGAAATGATGCAGGCCATGTGGCAGGCTGAAGTAGGAGACGATGTATATAAAGAAGATCCTACGGTTAATTTACTCGAAAAACGCGTCACGGATTTTTTTGGAACCGAAGAGGCTTTATTTTTCCCTACCGGAAGTATGGCCAACCAAGCAGCCATTAAATTGCATACACAGCCTGGAGAACAATTGATTTGTCACGAGTGGGCCCATGTGTATAATTATGAAGGAGGGGGAGTTTCCTTTAACAGTGGAGTTTCCTGTAAACTCATTGGCGGCCCGCAAGGCAAGATGAAAGCCGATAAAGTAGAAGCGGCTATCAATCCGCCCGACTTTTACCACAGTCCGTTGACCACCTTGGTTTGTGTAGAAAACACCACCAACAAAGGCGGTGGGGCCTGCTACAATTTTGAAGATTTAAAACAAATTAAGGCAGTTTGTGAAAAGTACAATTTAAAATACCATTTGGATGGTGCGCGATTGTGGAATGCCCTTGTTGCTAAAAATGAAGACCCAAAACAGTATGGAGCTTTGTTTGATACTATTTCGGTATGTTTCAGTAAAGGACTGGGAACACCGTTAGGTACTGTTTTAACAGGGACGAAAGCTTCTATGAAAAATGCCATGCGGGTACGAAAGGTGTTGGGTGGTGGAATGCGACAGATTGGCTATATGGCAGCAGCAGGAGTGTATGCACTGGATCATCATCTGGAAAGACTTCAGGAAGATCACCGAAGAGCTTCAGAAATTGCAGATAAACTTAGCTCGCTTTCTTACATCGAAAGAGTGGAACCTACGGAAACCAATATTGTGATTTTTTATTTAAACACAACAACTTCCGAAGAAAGCTTTACGCAATATTTACAAGATCATAATGTGAAAATAAGTAATATGGGGCAAGGCAAACTTAGAATCGTGACCCATTTGGACTATAATGAATCCCTGCACCAATCTTTTTTAAAGATTTTAGAAGGGTATCATCCATAAAAAAAGCTCCTTTAAAGGAGCTTTTTTTTATAACTTTAATGGAAAGTTATTCTACTTCTTTTACTTCAGCTCCTGGGGCATTTTTAGTGACAGATTCCATTCCGTTTTTCATACCTGCCTCATTCGCATACATTTGGCTACTTCCAATAATTTGACCGTTAGTGGATTTCAGGTTAAAGTGAAATTTTCCATTTTTGGCGGTCTTGGTTTCCCAACACTTTTCGTCACTGCAATTTTTCTTTACAGATTCAATTCCGTTCATCGCAGAGGCTTTGGAAGCATACATTTGGCTCGATAGGATTACTTGTCCGTTACCAGCCTTTAAAACAAAGTGAAATTTATCACCACTTTTCTTAAGCTCAAACATATTTTAAGGTTTAGATGTTAACATTATTTATTGAGACTATAAATATCGAAAAAAAAAAGCATTCTTAAAATGTGTTTCAGAAACTTTTATCGAGTATAAAAGTGAGTTTAACGTAATTAATATGTAGATAAACGAATTTTAAATAATTGATAAAAAAGGTTTTAACAAAAATTTCGTAATTTGAAGTCAACAAACACATTAACCTAAAACATCACGTAAAATGAAAAAAGTTACTTTATTTGTGGTAACCTTGTTTGCATCTGCTATGGTATTTGCACAAGACCTACCCACCAATCCAGAACCTGGAAAATGTTATGTACGTTGTACCACACCCGATGTGTACGTAAATGAAAGCGTACAAGTAATGACACGTCCGGCTTATAAAAAGCTACGTACCGTACCCGCAGTATATGAAACTGTTACGGAAAGAGTATTAGTGAAAGAGGCTAGTAAACAATTAAAAGTAGTTCCTGCCAAATGGGGGACCGAAACCGTGACTTATGTAAAAAAGCAAGGAGCATCTACCTTAAGCGTTACACCTGCTTCATTTACCAATGATACTGAAACCATTGAGATTAAACCTGCTTACGCGCAATGGGAATTAGGAGCTCCTGCTCCGGATTGTGCTTCTGGAAACCCAGACGATTGTCGTTATTGGTGTTACAAGGGGTATCCTGCAGAATTCACCACGGTAGCTGTTAAGAGATTAGCAAATGACGCTTCTCCAAATCGTTCTCCTATCGCAGAGAAATCGGGTACTTACACCAAAAGAGTGATTACAGAACCCGCTAGAGTAGAAGAGGTAACGATTCCAGAAGAATATGCGACCATTACGCGTACGGTTATGGTAAAGGATGCTGAAGTAATCGAAGAAACCGTTCCAGCGGAATACAAGACAGTAACGAAAGAAGTATTACAAAGTAAAGGAGGTTTAACCACTTGGAAAGAGGTAGAGTGTGCTTTGGTGGAGTATCAAGCCTTGCCTATTAACTGGAACTTAGGTAGCGCCACTTTAACGGCTGAAGCAAAAAACATCATCGATACCCGTTTAATGCCTGTGTTAGCTCAAAATCCTGGGGTAAAACTGGAAATCGCATCGCATACAGATTCTAGAGGAACCAAGTCTTCCAATCAAGATCTTTCTGAAAGAAGAGCTAGAGCTGTTGCTGCTTATTTACAATCCAAGGGGGTTAACTCCAGTCTTTTAGTGGCTAATGGTTATGGTGAAAACCGATTGAAAAATCGATGTGCTGACGGAGTTTCTTGTACCGAAAGAGAGCATGCAGTTAACCGTAGAACAGAATTTAGATTGATTAATAATTAGTTGTATCCACGTTAACCATCAACGGTAACAACTCAGAAAGAATTCCCGAATTTTTGGGAATTCTTTTTTTTTAGGATATTTGGCACAAAATGTGTTGATTTTCAGAAAAAAAGAAATGAACTATTTAATAGCTTTTATGCTTTGCTTTGCTTCTTTGTCCTTGGCAGCTCAGGACGAATCATCTCTTAATTGGTTTACCAATCTAGAGGAAGCCCAGAAGGTTTCAAAAAAGGAAAAGAAGCCTATCCTAGTGTATTTTACAGGAAGTGATTGGTGTGCCCCTTGTAAGATGTTGAAAGAAGATTTTTTTGCTAGTAATGAATTTAAGAAAAAGGCAACAGAAGTCGTATTGGTCTTAATTGATTACCCAAGGCGGATCGACATAATTACCCAAGCACAACTGGAATACAATAAGACTATTATAGAAAAATACAATCCTGAAAAAACCTTTCCTAAATTATTGGGACTCAATTTTAGAGGAAAGGAATTAGGTGAAATTTCTGGATATAGCCCATTGCGCGATACGACCCATCATTTTAAATTTTTAGAGAAAATTTCCTTATAGTTGTTATTGGAACATATCCATTCCGGGTATGTTGGGCATTCCTTCTTTTGCCACAGCACTAATCTCTGCTTCATTTACTTTCGTTGCTTTTTCGATCGCCTTATTGAGCGTGATGATCAAATAATCTTCCAATTGCTCTTTATCGTTCAAAAGGCAATCATCGATTTTGATTTCCTTAATTTCCCTATTGGCAGTTAAGGTAACTGAAAGTAGGCCATCGTTACTCTTTTCATCTACCATAACGGTATGTAAACGCTCTTTGGTAGCGGCAACTTTTTCTTGGGTTTCCTTCAACTTACCCATCATTCCCATTAAATCTCCAAACATATGGTCTGTTTTAAAAATTATATTTACAAATTTAGTATTTTGTAAGCGCTAATTACAAACCTTAAATCATGAAATTTTCTCCTTTCATTTTAATCATAAGCCTTATTTTTGCGGCTGCTTGTAAAAACCCAGAAACTTCAGATACCTCTATGACGATTGAACCCCCAATAGCCGATAAAAAAGAAAAGCACCTAGAAAAGCATGGCGATGTGCGTGTAGACAACTATTATTGGCTTAATGAACGTGAAAATGAAGAAGTAATTGATTACTTGGAGCGGGAGAATGACTACTATGAGAAAATGACGGCCCATACTAAGGATTTGAAGGAGTCCCTTTTTCAGGAAATGAAATCCAGAATCAAAGAGGACGATGCTTCTGTTCCCTATTTTTATAATGGTTATTATTATATCACCCGCTTTGAAACTGGTAAGGATTATCCCATCCATTCCCGAAAAAAAGGATCTTTGGAAGCCGAAGAAGAAATCATGTTCGACGTCAATGAAATGGCGAAAGACTTTTCTTATTATAGCCTTCGGGGAATTAATGTGAGCCCCGATAATAAGTGGGTGGCGTACGGCGTCGATACCCTTAGCCGAAGAAAATACACTCTTTTTGTCAAGAATTTGGAAACGGGTGAAATTTTAAAGGATGAAATCTCCAACACCACAGGGGGCTCCACTTGGGCCAATGACAATAAAACACTTTTTTATACCCGAAAAGATGATCAAACGCTTAGGGCCGACCGTATTTTTAAGCATACCGTAGGAACCAAGCCCGAAAAGGATCAATTGATTTATACGGAAGAAGACGAAACTTTCGGAACTTACGTGTACAAAACCAAATCGGAAGAATATTTGGTGATTGGAAGCTATAGCACCCTTACCTCGGAATTCCGAATTTTGGATGCCAATAATCCCGATGGGGAATTTAAGGTGTTTCAGCCTAGGACACGCGGACTCGAATACAATATCTATCACTTTGAGGATAATTTTTACATTGTCACCAATAAAGATAATGCTACCAACTTCAAGCTCATGAAAACTCCTGAAACCAATACGGCTATGGAATATTGGCAGGAGGTGATTCCACATCGTGATGAGGTACTTTTGGAGGATATCGATATTTTTAAAGAGTATTTGGTGGTGACCGAACGAAATCAAGGATTGAATAAAATCCGTGTAATGCGTTGGGATACTAGTGAAGATTATTACCTCCCTTTCGATAATGAAACCTATACGGCCTATCCTTCACAGAATATTGAATTTGATACTAAAACGCTTCGTTATAGCTATAACTCTCTTACCACTCCTGCTTCGGTGATCGATTTCAATATGGAAACCCGCGAAAAAGAAGTGAAAAAGGAAACAGAGGTTTTAGGTGGGAAATTCAAAAAAGAAAACTACGAATCCAAAAGGCTTTGGGCTGCCGCCTCAGACGGTACTAAAATCCCTATCTCCATGGTTTATAAGAAAGGAATAGCACTGGACGGAAGCAATCCTTTGTTATTGTATGGTTATGGCTCTTATGGGGCTACCATAGACCCCTATTTTTCAACCACTAGATTAAGCTTGTTGGATCGGGGCTTTATTTATGCCATCGCACACATTCGCGGCAGTCAGTACCTTGGAAGAGGTTGGTATGAAGATGGGAAACTGTTGCATAAAAAGAACACTTTTACCGATTTTGTGGATGCTTCAAAGTTTTTAATTGATGAAAAATATACATCTCCAGAGCATTTGTATGCTTCGGGAGGGTCTGCCGGGGGATTGTTAATGGGAGCAATCGTTAATATGGCTCCACAATTGTACAATGGGGTAGTGGCCTCAGTTCCTTTTGTAGATGTGGTTACGACCATGTTGGACGACAGTATTCCGCTTACGACAGGCGAATATGATGAATGGGGGAATCCGAATGATAAGTCTTATTACGATTATATAAAATCGTACTCTCCTTACGATAATGTGAAGGCTCAAGAGTATCCCAATATGCTGGTAACTACGGGACTACATGATTCACAAGTGCAATATTGGGAACCGGCCAAATGGGTGGCAAAGTTACGTGAGATGAAAACCGACGACCATATTTTATTGTTGCAGACCAATATGGATGCAGGTCATGGTGGGGCTTCCGGTAGATTTGAATCTTTAAAAGAAGTCGCAATGGATTATGCATTCCTTCTTGATTTGGAAGGAATTAAAGAGTAATTCAAAATTTTACCGTAACTTTGTACGGTTTTAGGCGCTAGTTTTTGCGCAGCTAATTAAACTTTTTATATGAAAAACATTCAAGCCCAAGAGAGTGTGTTAGAGTTAATAGGGAATACCCCGCTAGTGAAGCTTAACCACATTACTTCTGGAATGAAAGGGAATTTCTACGCTAAAGTGGAAGCATTTAACCCTGGGCATTCTGCAAAAGACCGTATTGCACTTTATATTATCGATCAAGCTGAAAAGAAAGGGATTTTAAAACCTGGAGATACTATTATTGAAACGACCAGTGGTAACACTGGCTTTAGTATAGCCATGGTGAGTGTGCTGAAGGGATACAAATGTATTTTGGCAGTTTCTTCCAAATCTTCAGCAGATAAGATTGATATGCTGAAAGCCATGGGAGCCGAAGTGCACGTATGTCCAGCACATGTAGCTGCCGATGACCCTCGTTCCTACTATGAAGTGGCAAAGCGTTTGCATACCGAGGTTGAAGGGTCAATCTATATTAATCAATATTTTAATGAATTGAATATTGATGCACATTATCACTCTACTGGCCCAGAAATTTGGAATCAAACCAACGGGCAAATCACTCACTTAGTAGCTTGTAGCGGAACCGGAGGAACTATTTCGGGTACGGCACGTTTCTTAAAGGAACAAAATCCGGAGATAAAAGTTCTAGGAATTGACGCGTATGGTTCTGTGATTCAGAAATACCATGAAACCCGAGAATTAGATAAAGAAGAGATTTATCCTTACCGAATTGAAGGATTAGAGAAAAACTTAATTCCTACGGCAACCGATTTTGATAAAATCGATCGGTTTATGAAAGTGACCGATGAGGATAGCGCACATACGGCTAGGGAAATTGCTCAAAAGGAGGGACTTTTTGTGGGATATACCAGCGGTGCTGCCTTACAAGGAGTCAAACAATTTTCTGACGAAGGTGTTTTTGATGAGAATAGTGTTGTAGTGGTGATCTTCCCAGATCATGGCTCCCGCTACATGAGTAAAGTATACAACGATCAATGGATGGAACAACAAGGGTTTATGGATGAAGAAACCCGTCTCCATTCTAAAATACAATATGTAAAATAAATAAAGGTTTAGGGGAAAACCGTTGCAATTTGCAACGGTTTTTTTGTTCATTTCTTTCTGCAAATAAACTTGGTAAGTACCTTAAAATCTATATTTTTGCAACCTGAATTTTAATTCTTCAATCTTGATGAGAGATTTATTCGACAAAATTTACAAAGACAAAGGTCCTCTAGGAAAATGGGCCGAACAGGCCGAAGGGTATTTTGTGTTCCCAAAATTGGAAGGGCAAATTTCCAATCGTATGAAATTCCAAGGAAAAGAAGTGATTACTTGGAGCATCAACGATTATTTAGGATTGGCCAACCACCCTGAAGTAAGAAAAGTAGATGCAGAGGCTGGAGCGAAATATGGTTCTGCCTATCCTATGGGAGCGCGAATGATGAGTGGGCATACCGAACTTCACGAAAGATTACAAAAGGAGTTAGCCGCATTTGTTCATAAAGAAGCGGCGTATTTATTGAATTTTGGTTACCAAGGAATGGTTTCTACCATTGATGCCTTGGTTTCCAAAGATGATGTGATTGTATATGATGTAGATGCCCATGCTTGTATTATAGATGGGGTGCGTCTCCACCTGGGACAACGCTTCACTTATAAGCACAACGATATGGAAAGTATCGAAAAGAATTTAAAACGTGCTGAAAAGGTGGCCGAAAAGACCGGAGGAGGGATCTTATTGATTTCTGAAGGGGTTTTCGGAATGCGTGGGGAACAAGGGAAATTAAAAGAAATTGCAGCCCTTAAAAAGAAATATAACTTTAGACTGTTTGTGGATGATGCACACGGATTTGGAACCTTAGGAAAAACGGGAGCTGGAGCTGGTGAGGAGCAAGGCGTGCAAGATGATATTGATGTGTATTTTGCCACTTTTGCAAAGTCCATGGCTAGTACCGGGGCTTTTATTGCAGCGGATGAAGAAATTATCAATTACCTAAAATACAACCTTCGTTCTCAAATGTTTGCTAAATCGTTGCAAATGCAATTAGTGGAAGGAGCGTTGAAGCGTTTGGACATGATTCGTACCATGCCCGAGTTAAAAAACAAACTTTGGGAAAATGTAAATGCCTTGCAAGGGGGATTACGTAAACGCGGTTTCGATTTAGGAACAACCCAAAGTTGTGTGACTCCTGTATATTTGAAAGGAAGCATTCCAGAAGCGATGGCCCTGGTAAAGGATTTGCGTGAAAACCATGGGATTTTCTGTTCCATTGTAGTATATCCGGTAATTCCGAAGGGATTGATTTTATTGCGTATGATTCCAACGGCTTCCCATACTATGGAAGACATTAACGAAACCCTAGATGCTTTTTCAGCGATTCGTGAGCGTTTGGAAAATGGAACCTATAAAAGACTTTCAGCGGCAGTTGCTGCAGCCATGGGCGAGTAATGATCATTTCTAGAAAGTCTGAACATAAAAAAACCACCTAAAAAGGTGGTTTTTTTATAGTTCTTTTCGAAAGGTACTCCGTTCTTTATGTTGTACCGGGTCGTAATCTTTCCAAAGTTGCTGTACGGCCTTATTTTCCTGAAGCTCTGGGTTGGTTTCTACTGTTACTATGCCCTTGTCATTGAACAAATACTGCATTTCTTCAAAAATAATGGCGGTAACCCCTTTTCCTTGGTATTCAGGATCAATTCCTATTAAATAAAAAGCAGCGGTATCGTTTTTTCGCTGCGCTTGTAGAATATGCCACCAGCCCATCGGTAATAATTTACCGTTCGCTTTTTTCAAAGCTTTACTGAAAGAAGGCATTACGATGGAAAAAGCAATCAGTTTTCCTTCGTCATCTTTTATGCACGTAATATAGTCGGGGTGAATAAAACCAAAGTATTTTTCTTTATAATAATCAATTTGATACTGTTGAATAGGAACAAAGGTTTGTAGCTTGTCGTAGGTCTTGTTCAGTAATTCGAACATCTTGTCTACATAAGGTAGAATTTTCTTTTTGTTTTTAAATCGAATGACGGACAGTCCGTAACGCTGTTTGATAATTCCAGAGAACTTCGCTACTTTTTCTTTAATGGAGTTTGGAATACTCATTTTATATTCCACCCATGTAGCTTGTTTTTCAAAACCTAATTGCTCAAAATGTGTAGCATAGTAAGGATAGTGGTACCACGTAATCATGGTATTTAATTCTTCAAAGCCCATGGTAAGTATTCCTGCCTTTTCCATATTGGAAAATCCTACGGGACCTTCAGCATACGCTAGTTGATGCTCTTTTCCTATTTCAAAAACCTTATCCAGTAACGCTTTTGTTACATCAATATCATCGATAACATCGAACCATCCAAATCGGATCTTTTTTTTACCGATTTCGTTTACTTCCAAATGATTGATGATCACAGCAATCCGTCCCGCTAATTTGCCCTCTTTTTTTGCTAAAAAGTAGGAGGCTTCTGCATTTTTAAAAACGGGATTTTTGGTTTTATCAAGTGTTTCCATCTCGTCCTTGATAAGGGGAGGTACCCAATAAGGACAATCTTTGTAAAGTTGGAAAGGAAAGGTGACAAACTGTTTAAGCTGCTGCTTATCTTTAACGGGTATTACTTCAATCATACGCAATTATTTTCCTCCATTATCATCGTCTTCTTCTGGCAATTCGAAGCCGTCTTTTCTTTTACGTTTCTTATTTTCTTTTTTCGCCTTTTTATTGGCTTTTCTTTTATCTTTTTCGGCCCTACGTAATTCGCGGCCTGCTTTTCCTTTATTCTCAAGAAATTCATCTTCAGAATGCATGTCGAATCGATACGCTACGCCCACTCTTCCGTAGAAAAGGGAAGGGGTTTCCTTGAAATTCACACTAAAAGAAAGGTCGACGTGTAAATCTTTTGTGATAAGGGCAGCGGCACCTCCACGTAATATTTGATCTGCGTAAAAATCACTTTTAAATCCTTGGTTTTCCACAAAAATAGAGAAATAGCGGTTGGTCGCGTGGGTTAAGGTAACAATGTACCCGTAGGTAGGAAAATCGGTTGTAATTCTATCAGCAAAAATATTGGTGACCAAAACCAAACTTCCTACAAAATTATTTTGTGTAGAAATAGCTACTGTAGGACTAATGGTACTTTCCTGAAAAGGTAAAAGGGCATTGTCGGCAAAATCGAAGTTGGCACCTGCATACACGGCAACCGCAGGAATAAGATCTTTCCATTGCATGCGGTTGTTTTTACGCCAGCTGTAAAGATTAGGCCCTTCTAACTCACGATTTTTATATGGGTCATAAACCAAGTATTTGGCACCTAGGGTGTTGCTTTTAAAGTTGGAAATTTTGTCTTCCGCAATGCTACCCGTAGTATATTCAATAGTATTACTTTGGAAAGACCCTATTAAGCTAATTTCCAATTCCTCTTTCCAGATACCATAACGGGCACTGTAATCCCAATTAAAAAGTGTGGTTTCCGTGTTTAAAAGGTCATGCTTTTCAATCCCGTAAGTAAGTCCGGTTTCAAATTGGAGTACCTTAGTTCCAACCGAAAAAGCTCCTTGGGAACCTCCTGGCCGGTTGGTGTTGATCATTTCCGTATACTGCGAAAAAGCAATGCAAGGGATGAAAAACAAGAAGTAAAGTAACGTACGCATGAAGATTCGGTTTAAGCCAAAGATATAAGATTTTATCATTTATTTAATACTTGAAACCGTACTTTTTAAATTGCAATAAGTACTTTTGAAGACTGAAGTATTATTATAATGAATACCTTACTGAAAACGATACTAATTATCCTATTGGTATATTTTGGCCTAAAATTTCTTTTTAAGCTCTTTAAGCCTTATATAATGAGATTTTTAGCTAAGAAAATGGCTGAAAAATTTGAAAACTCTTTTGGGGGAAATCCTTTTCAAGGTTTTGAAAATACTGCCACAAATCCCAGGGAAGGGGAAGTGAGTATCGACAAGAATCCTACCTCAAAAAAAGAGAATGAAAAAGTAGTAGGAGAATATATAGAGTATGAAGAGATAGATTAATACGATTATTTCTTACTTGATACCAAACCATCCTAATATTTTTCATAATTTGCCTTTTTAATTTTATGCCAAATTTTATGGGTTTCAATTATAAAAAAGCCTTACCACACCTTATTGTTTTTGTTCTTTTTACTGCCATTTCACTAGCGTATTTCAATCCGGTATTAAAAGGAAAAACCATTTTCCAAAGTGACATTGTTCAATATATTGGAATGGCTAAACAACAAAACGATTTTAGGCAAACCACAGGAGAAGAAACCTATTGGACCAATAGTGCTTTTGGAGGAATGCCTACCTATCAATTAGGCGCTAAGTACCCTCATAATTACATTAAAAAATTAGATTTAACCTTGCGGTTTCTGCCCCGACCAGCAGATTATCTATTTCTATACTTCATAGGAATGTACCTTCTTTTTTTAGTACTTAAGGTCGACTATAAACTAGCTTTTCTGGGAGCATTGGCATTTGGCTTTTCCACTTATTTAATCATTATTCTAGGTGTAGGGCATAATGCAAAAGCGCATGCAATTGCGTATATGCCTTTGGTTTTAAGTGGAATTATATTAACATTTCGAGGGAAATATTGGAAAGGTTTTTTACTAACAACCGTTGCCATGGCATTGGAATTGGTGGCCAACCACATACAAATGACTTATTATTTGCTCCTTTTAGTGGTTTGTTTGGGAATAGCCTATTTAGTAGATGCCTATCAAAAGAAAATGCTCCCTCATTACTTCAGGGCAGTAGGAGTAATGGTCTTAGGAGTAATTTTGGCTTTGGGTTTAAACGCTACGAATTTAATGGCGACCAAAGAGTACGCCGATACTTCTACAAGGGGTAAAAGTGAATTGAATATTAATCCAGACGGAAGTCCAAAAGAAGGGGGAAGCGGACTTTCCTATGAATATATTACAGAATATAGTTACGGAAGGTCGGAAAGCTTCAATCTGTTTATTCCAAGATTTATGGGAGGAGGAACTTCTGAAGATTTTCCGGAGGATTCTGCTACCATCGATGAATTAATGAAAATGGGCGCTTCTGCTCAAGAAGCCAATCAAATTTTGAATCAAATTCCTATGTATTGGGGAAAACAGCCTATCGTTGCCGCTCCAGCTTATATTGGCGCAGTTGTCATTTTCTTGGCGATATTGGCTTTATTTCTGGTTCGTGGAAGATTAAAATGGTGGGCTGTGGCTGGTTTGGTGCTAAGTCTCTTACTTTCTTGGGGGGATAATTTCAAAATCTTAACCAATTTCTTTATCGATTATGTACCGCTTTATGATAAATTTCGTGCAGTATCTTCGATACAAGTCATTATTGAGCTTGTCGCTCCAATTCTTGCAGTGGTAGGATTGTATCAGTTTTTCAATGACTTTCATCCTTCAGAAAAAAAGAAAAAAGGCCTTTTTATCACAACGGGAATAGTGGGGGGTATAGCATTACTCTTTTTAGTGGCTAAGTCGGTACTCTTTAGTTTCACCAGTCCGTACGATTCCTATTTTATCGATCAAATGGGAATGCAGTTTGTGGATGCCATTAGGGAAGATCGAATGCGTTTGTTTACCACAGATACACTACGTTCGTTGCTGTTTGTGCTATTGACCGCAGCCACCCTCTGGGCTATTCTTGCTAAAAGAGTAAAGGAAACCTTGGGTATTGGTGTATTGGCTCTTCTAATCGTTATTGATCTGGTTGGAGTAGATCGGCGTTATGTAAATGAGGATGATTTTGTAAGTGAGCGAATCATGGAAAAACCCTTCCAGGCTTCGGAAGGCGATCAGGAAATTTTGAAAGATGACGATTATTTTAGGGTGTACGATGCCACTACCAATGCTTTCAATAGCGGAAGGGCAAGTTATTTCCATAATGCTTTGGGGGGGTATCACGCAGCCAAACCTGGTAGAATGCAAGACTTGTACGATTTTTATATTGATGGTGGAAATATTGAAATATTAAGTATGCTGAATGTGAAATATATTTTGGTACCTGATAAGGAAGGAAATGTATACGCTCAGAAAAATCCCTATAATAATGGGGCCGCTTGGTTTGTGGAAAATGTATTGCCTGCCAATAATACCAACGAAGAAATTTTATTGCTCGACAGTTTGGATACCCAAAAAACAGCTGTGATACGGGCCGACTTCCTAGAGAAGCTTCCTACTCAGAACATTTCAAGGGATAGTACTGCTAGTATTGATATAACACGTCATGAGCCTAATCATTTGGTGTATGAAACAGCCACGCAAACCGATCAGTTAGCGGTGTTTTCTGAAATGTATTACCCCAAAGGATGGAATGCCTATATCGATGGAAAACCTGCAGAATATTTTAGGGCTAACTATGTACTTCGAGCCATGGTTATCCCCGCGGGAATACATACCATTGATTTTAAGTTTGAACCACAGGTAATTTCTACGGGAAGTACCTACAGTCTTATAAGCTTCATCATTCTAATCCTGGTTGCTGTAACGGGCTTGTTTTTTATCTGGAAACAACGAAAGAATCAAACAACTTCCTAGGATGAAACGGGTACTCATTATCTGTTACTATTGGCCACCAGCTGGAGGTCCAGGCGTACAACGCTGGTTGAAGTTTGTGAAATACTTTCGTGATTTTGGAGTAGAGCCTGTACTATACATTCCTAAAAACCCAAATTATCCAGTAACCGATACAAGCCTTTCAGAAGAAATCCCAAAAGGGTTGGAAGTCCTTCAGAAAAAAATTAGGGAACCCTACAAATATGCGCAGCTGTTTTCGAAAAAGAAAACCCAGAAGATGAGCAGCGGGATTATTGAAGAAAAAAATCCTTCAGCATTAGAAAAATTGATGCTTTTTGCGAGAGGAAATTTATTTATTCCAGATGCTAGGGTAGGTTGGGTACGTCCTTCCGTAGCTTTTCTGAAAAATTATTTAACCGAAAATAAAGATATAGAAACGGTAATTACTACAGGGCCTCCCCATAGCTTACACTTAATCGGGATGCAATTGAAAGAAAATCTTGGCATTCGGTGGATTGCCGATTTTAGGGATCCTTGGACCACCATTCATTACCATAAGTCTTTACGATTGACAAAAAGTGCTCAAAAGAAGCACAAAAGAATGGAGCGTGAAGTATTACAATCTGCAGATACCATTGTAGTAACGAGTCCGAGTACTCAAAGGGATTTTCAAAAGATGACCAACCGTCCTGTAGCACTTATTACAAATGGTTTCGATACCATTTCACTTGATGAAAAAATAAATAGAGATGAAAAGTTCAGCTTAGTGCATATAGGCTCTTTACTAAGCAACCGTAATCCCAAGTTGTTGTGGGAAACCCTTTCGGAAATATGTTTGGAAAACGCCCAATTTAAGGAAGATTTAGTCATTAAATTAGTAGGGCTTGTGTCTAAAGAAGTAAAAGACACGATTGCAAGTGTAGGGCTTTCAGAAAAATTGGAACTTCCAGGCTATGTTTCCCATCAAGAAGCGCAACAATACCAACATAAGGCTCAAGTATTATTGTTGGTGGAAATGAATAAAGCGGAAACCCAAGTCATTCTCCCGGGCAAATTATTTGAATACCTTAGGGCTAAGCGTCCTATTTTGGCCATTGGTCCGGAAGGGAGCGATATAGAACCTATTTTAGAGGATGTGGGAGCGGGAGTGTTCTTTGGCTATTCGGATAAGGAAAAGTTGAAAGAACAGCTTATTCAGCATTATCAAAACTATCAAGACAATGCTCTCGAAAATCTTTCGGTTGCGATAGAGCAATACCATAGGAAGGCGCTTACTGAGAAGTATGCCCAATTAATCAAGAGACTTTCTTAAAAAGCGAAACCCCCGCAAAGCAATGATGCTTTGCCGGGGGTTTCTCACTAACCAACCAAAAAATCTTTATCCACGACCTCTTCTTGAGGTAGTTCCTTTGGAGTTTCGAGAGCTAGAATTGGTATTTCTGCTCATGTTCCCTCGGGAACCTCTGTTGGAAGAACTTCGCTTTACATTTGTTCCTCTATTGGAACTAGAGTTTCTTTGAGTGACCGTTTTGTTGGAACGGTTGCTTTTATTTGTAGATCTAGATACATTACCGCGTTTAATATTTGTGTTTCTAGTGCTATTGGTACTTCTATTAACCCTTGTATTTCTATTTGAGGAAGTCACCTTATTATTATTTCGGTTTGTATTCCTTGTGATAGTTTTACGGGAATTATTGTTTGTTGTACTTTTTCTATTTACTCTTGACGAGTTATTGTTACGAGTTACATTACCTTTATTAACTCTTGTGCTATTATCGTTTCTGGCGATACTGTTTCTTGTAGAGTTCGTATTTCTGCTACTAACGGCGGTATTTCTTCTGTTGGGATTGTAGTCCCGGTTTACGGCCGTTCTTCCATTTTTATAATGCACCCGGCTACCAGGACGGTAAAACTCCCTGCGACTGTTGCTGTAGTTTCGATATCCTCTATGGTAATGAGTTCTATGGTAGGCATAACTATATCTTACAGGTGAATAATACCTACGGTACGGATAATCGTAAACGATACAGTGAGAATAGATAGGTCTTGCATAGTAAACATGCCATGGGCGATATACATACGTTCTATAAAACGGACTGATAAAACCGGTACAGTGTGAAAAGTATCCATAGCTGTTGTAATAGACGTGTAAACCACCTACTCTAACAATACGTCTGTTGGTATAACGAATCTCAACACTTCCGGCTTGGGCAATACGTCCAAATTCGTCATAATAAATAGGAACATCCTCTACCTGAATTACAGCACCGTAATCGTCATACTGTACAAAGGCGTCGTAATTATAACCCGAGTTGTAGGAAATACTAACACCAGGGGTATTGATGTTTACATTTACATTGTTGCCTTGAGTTGTACCTAGGTATACAAAGTCGAATTGACCATCGGGAAATACCGAAAACTCAACGCCTCCTTCTACAAAAATATAGGAATTACCATCATAGCGGTAGGAGGAGTATTCATTACTTTTTTCACTAGCCGCGTTCACTGAGAACACGAAGGCGAAAATTCCTAGTACGAGTGCTGTTACTTTTTTCATAATCTTCAATTTTAAAACCTGGAATCAGGTAGGTTCAACTTAATTCACTTTGGTGGTTGTGAACACTTTTAAATAACCAACGACCGTGCCAAAAATTTAACTATTTGATAGTTAGATAGTTGTGCTGTTTTGTTAATTAAATTAAAGAGAAAACCCGCCGAACACTTTTAAGGGACGACGGGCTTTCAAAAAAAACTAACCAACCAAAAAACTATGTAAAATTTATGTTTTACGATGTTACAACTTTATGAAAGTGCAACTGTAAAGAATAAATCAAACAGCGTGCCAAAAAATATAAATAAGCGGTTTTAGATTTTTTCCTTGAGATATTCTGCAGTGAAAGACTTTGTGTTGTTTACGACTTCTTCGGGAGTGCCCTGTGCTACCACTTCACCCCCTTTTTCTCCACCTTCGGGCCCTAGATCGATAATATGGTCTGCACATTTAATGAGGTCCATATTGTGTTCTACTACAATTACGGTATGGCCTTTATCCAAAAGTGCGTAGAAAGAAGCTAATAATTTCTGAATATCGTGAAAGTGTAAGCCTGTGGTAGGTTCATCAAAAATGAAAAGTGCTTTGTCCTTAGTGTCTCCTTTTACAAGGAAGGAAGCCAGTTTAATCCGTTGTGCTTCCCCGCCTGAAAGGGTAGAGGAGCTTTGCCCTAGCTGTACATAGCCCAAACCAACATCTTGGAGGGGCTGAAGTTTGTTCACGATTTTCTTTTCATTGTGCAATTCAAAGAACGCAATGGCGTCATCCACCGTCATTGAAAGCACATCAAAAATATTCTTATCATGAAATTGTACTTCCAGCACTTCTTTCTTAAAACGTTTTCCATCGCAGGTTTCACATTCCAAATGCACATCGGCCATGAACTGCATTTCAATGGTTACTTCGCCTTCCCCTTTACAAGTTTCGCACCTTCCGCCGTCTACATTAAAACTAAAGTGTTTGGGTTGGTACCCGCGAATGTCACTCAGTTTTTGAGAGGCAAAGAGACTGCGGATATCATCATAGGCCTTGATGTAAGTAACCGGATTGGATCGGCTAGAGCGGCCAATGGGGTTTTGGTCGATGAACTCAATACTTTTTATGTTTGAAAAATTACCTTTAAGCTCAGTGAACTGTCCCGGTTTTTCCCCATAGCCTCCAATTTCCCGCAGTAGTGCCGGATAAAGAATCTTTTTGACCAAGGTGCTTTTTCCACTTCCAGACACTCCTGTAACTGCTGTAAATACGCCTAGGGGGAATGAAACATTAATATTTTTCAAATTATTGTGACGGGCCCCTATAATTTCTACAGCAGATTTTCCGGTCCTTCGCTTCTTTGGGACTTCAATTTCCTTGGTCCCGTTAAGGTATTGGGCCGTTAGGGAATCACTTTTTAGAATGGTTTCAAAGTCCCCTTCAGCTACGACCTCTCCACCAAAGGTCCCTGCCTCGGGGCCAATATCGATAATTGCATCGGCCGCTTTCATAATTTCCTCATCATGTTCTACCACCACTACGGTATTTCCTAAATCCCTTAGGGAGCGTAGTACCCCGATAAGCCTTTCGGTGTCTTTTGGGTGCAAGCCAATGCTAGGTTCATCCAAAATGTACATAGATCCCACCAAACTACTCCCTAGGGAAGTCGCTAGATTGATGCGTTGCGATTCTCCTCCAGATAAGGTATTGCTTTTACGGTTTAGGGTAAGGTACTCTAGCCCTACATCCATCAAAAACTTAAGTCGGTTATTGATTTCAAGCAACAATCTTTTCCCCACCTGTTGTTCGTATTCGTCTAATTGAAGCGTTTCAAAAAAATGTGCCACTTTGTGAAGCGGCAATTCTACCAGTTCCTGAATGGCCTTACCACCAATTTTTACATAGCCTGCTTCAGGGCGAAGCCTTTTGCCCTTACAGACGGTACATTTGGTCTTTCCGCGGTAACGGGAAAGTAATACCCGATTTTGGATTTTATAACTTTTCGATTCCAGAAAAGCAAAGAAATCATTAAGTCCTTCAAAATATTGATTTCCCTCCCAAACCAATTGTTGCTGTGCTTCTGTGAGTTCAAACCACGGTTTATGGATGGGAAAGTCGAATTTATATGCATTGTTGACCAAGGTATCCCGATACCAGCTCATGCTATCCCCGCGCCATGGGAAAACGGCATTTTCATAAATGGAAAGCCCAGTGTTGGGAATCACCAGATCCTCATCAATCCCAATCACATCCCCATAGCCTTCACAATTTGGGCAGGCTCCATAAGGGTTGTTAAAACTGAAGAGGTGCACGTTGGGTTCCAAGAAGGTAATTCCATCGGCTTCAAACCGATTGTTGAATTCCTTAATTTTTCCGTCGGAAAGATTTTCCACGTATAATTCGCCTTTACCTTCAAAAAAGGCCATTTCTGAAGCATCGGCCAAACGGTTGTAAAAGTCTTCATCGTCTTTGGTGATGACACGATCCACCACTAATTGCATTTCCTTCGGAAAAGAAGTGCCTTTCAATTCATCTATTCGAACCACCTCATCCACCAATTTCACCCTAGCATATCCCTGTTGTGCCAAAGCCTGTAATTTACTTTTCATACTTCTGCCTTCTTCTAAGTGAATGGGGGCGAGGAGTAATAATTTTTGTCCTTCAGGGAAATCTTTAATATAGTTAATAACGTCCGTAACGGTATCCTTTTTTACAATAGCACCTGAAGTGGGAGAATACGTTTTGCCAATACGGGTATATAGGAGTTTTAGATAATCGTATATTTCTGTGGAAGTACCCACGGTAGAACGGGGGTTAGTGGCATTCACCTTCTGTTCAATAGCGATGGCTGGAGCAATTCCTTTAATGGCATCGACCTTCGGTTTGTTTAACCTTCCCAGAAATTGTCTTGCATAAGAGGACAAGCTTTCCACATAACGACGTTGTCCCTCTGCGTAAAGTGTATCAAAAGCCAAACTGGATTTTCCACTTCCGGAGAGCCCTGTAATAACGACTAATTTATTACGTGGAATTGCTACCGAAATATTTTTCAGGTTATGCAGTTTTGCTCCCTGAATGTGAATGTTCTTTTTAGTATCTATTGCGGTTTCTGGCAAAATGTATCTGCTTTAGCTTTGACTATTTTTGAATGGGCAAAGATACTATTTACTAAGCAGAAAAAGTAGTCTGTTATCGGAAAGAAACTAGAATTAAGAAATCTTTAAGCAGCAGCATCTTTCATGAAAGTTGGTAGAACCTCGAAATACAAGTAGACACTAATTTTTCAGAAAAATCGTTCAAATTCTTGCATTTGAAAAATATTTGTTGTTATATTTACCCACAACAAAACAAAATTCGTTGCCTATAGCATACCATTACTTTTAAATAAACATTCTACTAAACAACCAAAAGTAACCAAGTTGTTTATTTATTAAAAGTATGGATATGAAACAAAGCACAAGTTGTGATGCGCTTTTAGTAAGCGATTACATGAATGGTAACGAAGCTGCACTGTGTGAATTAATCACAAGACACAAAGAAAGAATTTTTCGTTTCATTTATTCTAAAGTCTACGATAAGGACGTAGCTGAAGATATTTTTCAAGACACCTTTATTAAAGTTATAAAAACCCTTAAAAGAGGGGCTTACAATGAGGAAGGCAAGTTTTTACCTTGGGTCATGCGTATTGCCCATAATTTGGTCATCGATCATTTCAGAAAAAACAATCGTATGCCAAAATTTGAAAACAAAGACGATTTCAATATTTTTTCCGTTTTAAGTGACGGTTCGCTTAATGCAGAGAAGGCGTTGATTAAAGATCAAGTGGAAAGTGATGTGCGTAGGTTGATTGAAGAACTTCCTGAAGATCAAAAAGAGGTTTTAATGATGCGTATGTACAAGGAAATGAGTTTTAAGGAAATTAGTGAGCAAACAGGGGTAAGTATTAATACAGCTCTAGGACGAATGCGCTATGCACTCATTAATTTGCGCAAAGTAATTGAGAAACATAATATTATATTGACAAATTAGTACAATAAAGTACAAAAGCCTACGTTATTTTAAAACATTAACCCAAAAATAACGCTCTATGGCAAAATTGTACTCCGAACCTTCACGTGCGGAACGCGTGAATAAAAACTTAGTTCCAAAGGAGGAAACCATACAGTTTCTTCTGGATTATTCGAAGGCTTTAAGTGTTATAGATTATAATAAATTGAAGTTTGAAGCACTTCTAAACTAAACTTTGGAAAACCCCAGGATGCGATTGTTCCTGGGGTTTTTTTATTTCCTCTTTCTTTTTTAAATTAGTACAACATACTAACCAAACCCATTATAATGGATTCTGAAATTATTGCTGCCTTAATTGGAGGGGGAGCGACTTTATTAGCTGCATTGTTAGCCATATTTGGAACAACCATATCTTCAGCACTCAAAAGAAAATCCTTAGGATATCCAAGTATTAAAGGATGTTGGAAAGCAACTTGGTATATTGATGGTATTGATGAAATTTATTTGGAAGATATTGTAATGATAAAAAAAATTAGGGGGATGAAAATTTATGGGGAAGGAATCAATACTGGAAAAGGGAATTATCCCTTAACGGGAAAGTTTTCCAAAAATCTTATTCTTAATTTTATTTATGAATCTAATAAGGACTATGTATCCCTATCTGGAGTAATTATATTGAAAATGAATCCTTTGGGTGAGCAATGTTCCGGGAAATGGTATGGTTATACCAAAGAAGACAAAATCACGGGGGGTACTGTAATATGGGATAGAAGGTAAATTATTTCTTCTTTCTAAGGTATTCGTTAATCACACTTTTCCTGCCAATAGCACTGGTAATGATGTCCTTCTCCAAATTCCAACCCCGAGCAGGGGAATACTCCCGTCCATAATAAATAATCTGCAGGTGCAAACGGTTCCAGCTATCCATTGGGAAAATGCGTTTGGCATCTTTTTCGGTTTGATTTACGTTTTTTCCAGTGCTTAACCCCCAACGATACATTAATCTGTGAATGTGCGTGTCTACCGGAAATGCAGGAACGTGAAAAGCCTGTGACATTACTACACTAGCCGTTTTGTGTCCTACGGCAGGTAGCGCTTCCAAGGCTTCAAAACTAGGGGGTACGTTGCCATCATATTTTTCTATTAATATTTTTGAAAGTCCGTAGATGCCTTTACTTTTCATGGGTGACAACCCTACGGGTTTTATGATTTCACGAATTTCTTCTACAGAAAGTTTTACCATATCGTAGGGATTATCGGCAACTTCAAAAAGTAAGGGAGTAATTTGATTTACCCGAGCATCGGTACTTTGGGCGGAAAGCAATACGGCAATCAATAAAGTATAAGGGTCTTTATAATCTAATGGAATCGGGACTTCGGGGTATAAGCGGTTTAACGTTTCCATAACAAAATCTGCCTTTTCCTGTCGTGTCATTTTGTGTAACTTTACTGTATTAAAATTAAACATATACTTTATTCAAAAACAAAAATACATAATGAAAACCTTAAAAGAAGGGGATAAGGCCCCTAATTTCTCCGCAAAAGATCAAGATGGAAATACCATTACCCTTTCAGATTATAAAGGAAAAAAACTGATCGTTTTCTTTTACCCTAAAGCCAACACCCCTGGATGTACTGCTGAAGCCTGCAATTTAAGTGACCATTATGCAGAACTTCAGAAAGAAGGATATGAAATCTTGGGGGTGAGTGCAGATAGTGAGAAAAAGCAAAGCAATTTCAGGAATAAATTTAATTTTCCTTATCCCTTACTAGCCGACGAAGACAAAGAAGTAATCAATGCCTTTGGGGTATGGGGACCCAAAAAATTTATGGGACGGGAATTTGATGGAATCCACCGAACCACTTTTATCATTGACGAAAAAGGGGTTGTTGAAAGGGTAATCAGTAAGGTGAAAACCAAGGATCACGCTGCCCAGATACTGGAAAATGCCTAGTTGTTGATTAACTAACGGGTTGGGAGGGTTTGTTATAATTGAAAAGTTCTTTTTCTTTGATGAGATTTGAGACTCCTTCTGGCAGCATATCTTCCCATCCTTCTTCCCCTTGTTCTATTTTTCGTAGGATTTCCCTTGAAAATACACCTAATATATCAGGATTGTAATCCTTAATATCGATGAGTTTACCATTGTATTTAAAGAACTTATACAATTCTTTCATTCTTGGGTGAACCTTCAGGTTATCACTATTAATGAGCTCTCCGGTTTCTGGGTTGAGCATAGGGTAAAGGTATACTTTCAAGTCTTTAAAGAAAAGCTTTCCGAAGGCCTCCAAAATACCCCCACTAAGATGGCGGTAGTATTTTTCGTCAAAAATGTCTACTAGATTGTTAACCCCCATGGTTAATCCCATACGGTTACGGGTATAATTGGAGAAATATTCTACCAATCGGTAGTATTCCTGAAAGTTGGATATCATTACAGTTTGTCCTAACGAACAAAGCAATTTTGCCCGATCCATAAAGTCTTGCTCGTCTATTTCCCCTTCTGCACGAAGATTGGAAAGCGTGATTTCAAAAATAACAATGGTATTTTCTTCACTTACCTTATTCTCTTTCAAGAACAATTCGTAGGAATTTTGAAACATATCCATATTTACCTTAGTCACGGGGCGAAAGCTTCCGCGGAGGGTAAGAATGTTTTTCTTGTACAAAATACGAGCAGGAAGGATATTATTTCCATCTGGCCCAAAAATAACTGCTTCGGTCATTCCATTTTTAATGAGCTGAAGACTCATTAAACGGTTGTCCACCTTTTCAAAACGCGGCCCCGAGAAATTGATGGTATCTATTTCAATTTTATCTTGGTCAATATGATCGTAAAGGTAACGGAGTAACTTTTTAGGTTGATCGTGTTTGTAATACGCTCCATAAATTAAATTAACCCCAAGCGTACCAAGGGTTTGCTGTTGTAATACCGCTTCATTTTCTTTAAAGCGAATATGCAGAATAATTTCGCTGTATTCTTCCGTAGGATCGGTTTGAAAGCGAATCCCAACCCATCCATGCCCTAGATACTTTTTGGCAAAATCGATAGTAGCAACGGTATTGGCATAGGAGAAAAACATTTTGTTGGGGTGCTTGTCCCTTACGATCCGTTCTTCAATCAATTTAATTTCATGGGAAAGCATTCTTTTAAGCCGCGCTTCCGTGACATATCTACCATCATGTTCCACACCATAAATTGCATCGCTGAAGTCTTTGTCATATGCGCTCATGGTTTTAGCGATGGTTCCCGAAGCTCCTCCAGCTCTAAAAAAATTCCTTACAGTTTCCTGCCCTGCACCAATTTCGGCAAAAGTTCCATAAATATTTTCGTTTAGGTTGATCCTAAGTGCCTTGTCTTTAATGGAAGGGATGGTTTCAAACTTCTTATCCCCAGGAATGATTTCTGGCATAGCAATGTATTGTGTGTAAGCATTACAAAGGTAGCAAATACCGTAGGTAAACAAAAAAAATACTGTTATTTTTGTGTGAATGAAATCTACCCTTAGTGTTACATTTTTAGGAACGGGAACTTCGCAAGGAATCCCCATTATTGGAAGCCGGCATCCCGTATGTTTAAGTAGCAACCCAAAAGATAAACGTTTACGGGTATCGGTACTTTTGCAATGGGAGGATTTTAATTATGTAATAGATTGTGGCCCCGACTTTAGGCAGCAAATGCTTCGGGAAGAAGTACGGCACCTCAACGGAGTGTTATTGACCCATGAGCATAATGATCATATTATTGGTCTGGATGACATTCGGCCGTTTTATTTTAGGCAAGGGGATATTTCTTTTTATGCGGAAAAGCGTGTATTTGAAGCTCTGAAGCAACGTTTTTCCTATGTTTTTGAAATTGAAAATAAATACCCTGGGGCACCTACGTTACAGGAAATTGAAATTGATGAAAATTCTATTTTTTCAATTTCGGGCAAAAAAGTTATTCCTGTTAGAGCGATGCATGCCAATCTTCCGGTTTTGGGATTTCGTATCGATGATTTTGCTTACATGACCGATGTTAAAACCATTCCTACATCAGAAATGGAAAAATTGAAGGGGTTGGAAGTTTTGGTCATTAATGCCCTTCGGGAAAAACCGCATCCCTCACATTTAAATTTAGAAGAAGCTTTGGCCTTGGTAGAAGCGCTGGCGCCCAAAAAAGCCTATTTTACCCATATTAGTCATTTGTTGGGATTTCATGACGAGGTAGAAGCCCAACTCCCCGAAAATATTCACTTAGCATACGACACCTTAAAAATACACTTATGAAGTCTCGCATTTTCATGTACCTTTTTTTCTTTGCATTATTGTTCATCATCTTTCAATACATGAACGAAAAATCGATCTTCGAATCCCAAGAGAACAAAATCAATTCCTTGACAGAGAAGGTTACGGTTTATCAAGATTCTATTGAAGTGCTAAACGATCGGGTGGCCGATTTAAACTACTTTACCCTTCAGGGAAATGACAATGCCATGACCTATTTGGAAAACTTAGGCTTGGAATCCGATTCGGTGCAAACTATTATTTCAGAAATGATTTATGACAAAAACCTTGAAAAAGGAGGAAATCCTCTAATTCCTTACGAAGGTATGGAAGGGGAGTTACGGGTCAATAAAATAAAGTTTTTGAATCATCGTTGGATTTTAGCCGACTTTAGCGACGGTACGTATTGGGGGGAAATGATCCTTGAGTATTTTTATAATGAAAACCTAGACCTAGAAATCACTCCTGTGGCATCAGTGCTATATCCTAATTAATGATGGTTTGAAAGCCATTCTTTCAACTCGTAAAAGTTTTGTGGTGCGACCCCATGGCCTACCGGAAATTCGGAATAATGGCACTCAATTCCTAATTCTTTTAGCAAAGGAGCTGTTTTTCTGGCCCAATCCACCGGAATAACCTGATCTACACTTCCGTGGGAACTATAAATATGTAGGTTGCTGAAATCATTTTCAGTAAAATTCTCCTTGAGAATATCTGGATTAATATATCCGCTTAAGCCAATCACATTCTTTACTTTTTCAGGATAACTCAATGCTACCGAAAAACTTAATATGGTTCCTTGACTGAAGCCTAAAAGCGTAATTTTTTTAGGATCAACTGGATAGGCATCCAAGATCTCATCGATTACCTTACTAATCAATTCCCTAGATTCTATGGCTTGTTCATTGTCGCTCCATTTGCCATCTGGGGCATCAAAATGAATATCGTACCAAGCATTGCCATACGGCATCAATTTCCGTGGGGCTTTAAGAGAGAAAATAGCGTATTCTGAAGGCAATTCCGAAGCGAAAGAAAATAAATCGTTTTCATCGCTTCCGTAGCCATGTAACATGATAATGGCGGGAGCTTTATTGGATAAGGAGCTAGCGCGGTACAGGTGTTCTAGGGATAAATTTTGTTTCATAGCATATAAAAAAGATGCCGTAAGTAGTTACGGCATCTCAAAAATACGGTTAATTCGTTGTTTATCCAATTCCTTTAAACCATTCTTGAAATTGCGCTCCAATTCCTGGAATTAACTTTTTTTCTCCCTGTACGGCTCCAACAAAACCTAAAATCCATAGAACCAAAAGGACTACCTGTAAAACCCATATTAAAATGGGAATCCCAATGACCCTTGCTAAAACGGAAACGATAATACCTAATAAGATTAAGCCCAACATTTGGCGAAGGTGAAAGGCTCCCAACTCGGTTTTGTTATTATTGTGCATTATGTAGGCGATAACCCAACCAATAATGGTAAGGTAAGAAATAATTGCAACGGTTTTTCCGTTGTCGGCAGTTTGTGTCATGATACAATGTTTAAGGTTAGTGATTACAGTAAAGATACTCTTTTAGCCCAAAAAAGGAAACCACTGTTGAAATTTTTCACTTAAGTAGGGGACGCCTTCTTTTCTGCCTGCAATAGCCATAATAAGGCTGAAGAGCCATAGAGCCAAGCTTATATAATACACATAAAAGCCTATACGATACTGCTGAAGTGCCACCGATACAAAAAGTAGGATTAATAAGCCAAACATATTTTTAATATGCCAAGTCGCAAACTCTTCTTTGGGGTCACGATTCATGGAAATGGCAATGAAAAGCCCAATAAAGGTAAGGTATGCAACAATGGCCTTTATTTTACCGGGAGGATTTTTCATTTAGGATAAGTTGATCATTATTTACAATTCCATAGGCTTTGCCTTGCAAGGACTCATTCAAAAAGGCAGCATTTTTGGAAGCTGAAAGAATATCTGTTCCTCGAAATTGCCAAGTTTCTGTTGGGTTAAACAGGCTAAGGCAGGCTTTTTCCCCTTCCGCAATGGAAGGATTCTCAATGCCAAAATCTGATTTTAAATTGGTAAGGGCTTTTACAGCTGTTTCCAAGTTGGTATGCTTGGCTAATGCACCAAAACAACTTTCCAATCCGATACTCCCAAATAGGGCATGGTCAAACTCGGTGCGTTTGTGTTCTATATCTATGGGATTGTGATCGCTGGTAACACCGTCGATAACTCCCTCTTTTAAGGCTTTTAACAGTGCTTTTCGATCTTTTTCGGTGCGTAGGGGAGGAAGCAGTTTGTAATGAGTGTCAAAATCCTTCAAAAGGTCATCGGTGAGTGCTAAATGTGCCACATTGACGCTACAACTAACCTTTAGTCCTTTCTTTTTGGCATCTTTGATTAGCTTTACCGATTGTTCTGTAGAAATGGTTGGGATGTGCAGTCTTCCGCCCGTATATTCCAAAAGGTATAAATCCCGGGTAATTTGAAGTGCTTCAGAAAGGGCAGGAATCCCTTTTAAGCCCAGCTGGGTAGCATTCACTTCTTCATTAGCGACTCCATTTTTGGCTACTGATTTTTCCAAAGGAAACGATTGTACCAATCCGTTGAAATTTTGAACATACTGTAGGGCAATTTTTAGCAGATTGGCATTCTCAATAGGCTTTTGGTAGTCGTAAAAACTTACGGCACCTTCGTTTTGCATGTCGAACAATTCCGCTAAATCTGTACCATCACTTCCTACAGTAAGTGCCCCTATGGGATAGATATCGACCGGACTATGTTGAACTTTGGATTTCAAAAACTTCACATCAGACTTTGAGTCGGTTACAGGCTGCGTATTCGCATTTATCGCTACCGAGGTAAATCCGCTTTTGGCAGCTACCTGCAGACCATTTTCCAGCGTTTCGCGCTCCTCAAAACCTGGTTCTCCAAAAGAGACGCTGCTATCGAACCAACCTTGGGAAACATGTAAGTTTTTTAGGGAAACAGTTTTTGCCTTTTCTTCGGAAATAGAAGCAGCTATTTTTTTAATGATCCCTTTTTCAATAAGAATATCACGTTTCTTCAAGTGATGTTTGCTGCTAGGGTCTACAATGACGGCGGATTTAAGTAAGAGCTTCATTTAAAGAATTTTAGGATACATAGTTCAATAATAAGGAACAATACCGCAAAAATAACAAACCATTTCCATAAACTGTTGATATGATTCGATTTTGCTATGGCCTCAAAAACTTTTTCAACCGAATTATAGGAGGTAGTCCCTTCCCAGTTTTTAGGGTCTAAATATCGTAATCTACTTTCGTTTCGAGGATTGTTATAGCTAACCAATTGCAACCGGTCTTCCTTCCTGTTAACAGTAAAGTTTCCAGCATACGTAGGGACTTCGGTGGTCGTTATGGCGACACTATTGGCTTTGGTTTGCTGTAAAGGAATAAAAGACGAAAGGCTGTCTTCTACAGTAAGTATTTCGTCTTGACCAAGCTTAACGGGCACTGCAAATGTGTTGTTTTGACCAATTTCATAATACAAATTGGGCAAAGGAAGGCTTTGCTGCGCCATATTTATAAGCGAAGGCACAATAAGTGGTGAATTTTTGAAGTTCGAATTTTCCCTACTAAAAGCTGCTGTCGCTATATAGTTATTTCCCTTTTGAAGAAGGAAGGGGCTCCCATCCTCAAGCTCCAATACTTTTGAAGCCTGGTGTGTTATTTCAAAAAAGCTTTGTACTGTGGGATATTGAAAATTGGTTACTTGTTTTTCAAAAACTTCCTCATATAAGGGATGCGAAAAATGGATTTTAGTAATTTTCTTTTCAGAAGTACTTAATTGTTGAAACTGTCCTATCTGTAAGGTGTTCAATAAATTGTTGTACGTGTTAATTTCAGCTTCTTTAGAAGGAATTACCAACAAACTTCCTCCGTTTTCCTCAAAGGCTTTCAAGGCCGTAATCAATGATTTAGGGATTTGTTTCAGTTCGTTCAGGACCACAAAGTTTTGTGAGGGCAAATCACTATAATTTAACTGGTTGAAATTTTGCTGTTTGTAAGCATATTTTTCATTGTCAAATAATTTCTGAAGAAACCCCGCTTCCCCTTCGTTAATGGAAAGTACTTTTATTTTTTCAGGTAAATTGATGCTGAAAAACAGGTTGTTGTCATATTGCAAATGGGCATCGGTTAGGGTGATTTTCCCTTTAAGGTTTTCAGGGTTTTCAATATCGAAAGTAATGCTATTGGAGGCCGTATTGGACAAATCTACCGCTGTTTTAGCTACTAAACGCTCATCGTTCCAAAGTGATACCGGCACACTTTCGGGCCATTCCCCTTCTGCAGATACAACCACTTGCAGTTGTGTGTTTTCCACAGTTTTACGCAAGACAAAGGCAGTGTCGATAGAAAGGTTGTTCACTGTGACAGGCTTTGTTTTCACCGCTTCTATTTTAATATTTTTGGGCACTTCCGGAAAACTACCGTTATCTTGAAAATCTGAAATGATGACCAATCTTTTTTCAGCAGTATTACTTTGGGAAAATAATTGTTCGGCTTTCAGTAAAATTGCCTCCAAGGATAATTGCATTGGGGAATAGTCGATGGAGAGCACCTCATTTTTAAAATCGGTAATAGAGACGCCTTTTTTTGTAACATCGTTGGTAAACCAACTAATATTTTCTTCTCCCTCGAGGTGGTCATAGAGCTGTTGTAAACTTCGCTTCAACATGGGGCCATTACTTCCTTTAGCCTCCATGCTAAACGAATTATCAATATATATAACCGTTTCCTTTTCCGAATTCAAAGCTGTTTTTGAAGCTGTGAAGGGTTGAGCAAATGCTAAAATAATACAAGCTAACGCTACTAATCTAGTAAGTAGGACGAGCCATTTTTTTACCTGAGAGCTTTTACGGGTTTGTAGGGTCGCTTTTTTTAGGAATTCTACATTGGTGAAGGCTACCTTCTGAAACCTTCGAAGTTGAAAAAGGTGAATAATAATAGGAATGAGCAGTAGGAGTAGGGCATATAGAATTTCGGGGTGTTTAAACTGCATTCCTAAATTTATTTGCCAAATATAGTGATAGATTTAAAAAGAAGCCTACACAAGTAGTAGATATATTATTTAGGAATTTGGAACTTAAAGGTACTTCCCTTTCCTTTTTCAGACTCTAAATGGATGCTGCCCCCTAATTTTTCTATGAGACTTTTTACAGCTGCTAATCCCACACCTGTACCTTCCTGCCCTTTAAAATCCTTTTCCCCCGTGGTCACAAACATATCAAAAATTTCATGTTGTTTATCACTTGGAATCCCTAAGCCATTATCCATAATGCTGAAATGATAGTTCAGACTATCTTCGTAAAAGCTTACGTTCACCTCGGGGTTTTCATGATGGTTGTATTTGTAGGCATTATCTATCAAGTTAAAAAGAATTTGTTCTAATGCTGCCTTATTTACATAAATGGAGGTATGCGCTTCTGGATAGATAAACTTTCTTTCTTGGAGGGATAGCATGTCTTCTATGGCTTCAAAAATTTCTGAAAGTGTCGTGTAAGCCTTTCCCTTTTCTAAAGCGTCAATAGATTTGTAGAATTTTAAAAGCCCTTCAATATAATTTTTAAGGCTTTCGGTAGATTCTTTTATATATCCAATATATTCCAAGGAATCTTCTGAAAGACTTCCTTCATTTTCCTCTTTTAATAATTGTGTAAGCGCATTGATATTGGCCAAAGGGGATTTCAAATCGTGCGAAACTAAATGTGCAAACTTATTTAAGCGCTCATTTCTAAGTTTTTGTTCTTTTTGAGCCTGGATTAGTAAAGTATTCCTATAATGAAGTTCAAATAAACTCAAAACCTGTTTGGCCATACGCTTCAAGATAGTTTTTTGTTCATCGGTGAGTTCCCTAGGTTTTGTATCGTAAATACATAAAGTACCCAAGGGGAACCCATTTTCGTTAATTAATGGCACTCCCGCATAAAATACCATTTTGCGTTCGGTAACAATAGGATTGTTTCTGAATCGGTTGTCCTCCCGGGCATCCTTTACCATAAATAAATCGTTTTTCTGCAAAATTGTCTGAGTACAAAAAGAAATATTTCTAGGGGACTCTTGATCGTCAATACCGTAGTGGGATTTCAAGAAGTTACGGTCTGAATCCAAAAGGGTAATTAGGCTTACAGGAACATCACACACGGTCGCAATGATATGAGTGATGTTATCGTATTCCTCTTCGGGTAAGGTATCTAAAATTTGGTATTTTCTAACTTCTGAAAGCCTAGCGTTTTCATTAGCGGGGAGATTTGGGGACATATATAAAAAGAGTTTAGGTTAGAGCTCTCTTTACGAAATACGGGAAATTTTGATTATTTCAGAGTTAATAAAAAACCAATCTTATGAAACACTTTGTTAAAAATTGACATAAAAAAACCTCCCAAAAGGGAGGTTTTGATTCACTTGAAACTAAAAATTAATTACAAACTTCAAACATCATGGCCCAATTGTTTCCTCCCATGGGGATTCCCGCTGCCCAAGCTGTTTCAGATTGACCTGTAGCGGTATTGGTTACTACGGCATGGGCTGCTATAAAGACACATTCGCCTTCAGTTAATTCCAATCCTGTGAAACTCACATTCGTGGTTCCACTGCCATAGGAACCGGAATAAGGAAAGTGACCTATTTTTGGATTGCCATTTCCAGTAGTAGGTAAATCGCCCAAATCCCCTATAAACAAATGTACTTCGTCGATGGTCCAATCCCCTTCGGATGTATCATAGGTAACCACGACATTGCCATCTACCAATGCTACAGTAACCCCTCCAGCATCCATATTTTGACCCGCCATTAAATCGTCGTCGTAAAGAACCGTGTCTGTAGGATCTCCAGAAATGCCATCATCCAATTGTCCTGGAATGGTGATTAGGTTCAAATTTTCATTTTCTGAAGGATCTTTAGTTGTACAACTAATAATAAACATAGCTATTACCCATAAGAATGTAATTTTAAATTTCATAAATAAGTAGGTTTTAGAAAGTTATTTAAACGAATGTAGGAAAAATATTACACTTTATCGATAAAAAATTGCATTTCAGCGAAAAAAATACTTAAATATGTAAGATATGTTAAATTAGAAATCTTCAAAAGCTCCCAATCCAAATAGGGCGAAATCATATTTTACCGGATCTTGGGCGTCCAGTTTTCGTAGGGAAGTATCTAATTCGATGACCGATTTTGCATCATTCTGTCTACGTTTTAGCAACTTTAATTTTCTAGCTACATTGCCTGTGTGGACATCCAAAGGGCAGGATAACTGACTAGTTCGTAGGCTTTTCCAAAGACCAAAATCGACTCCTGTAGTATGATCACGTACCATCCAACGCAAAAACATATTGATTCTTTTGGCTGCGGAATTTTTTAGGGGATCGCTTACATGCTTCTCGGTTCGAACAGGGTGCGGTAGTTCGAAAAAAACGCTCTTGAAATGGTGAATGGACTTTTGCAGGGAGTCTTCTTCGGCAAATTGGGAGAAGAGACGCTCCATTCCACCATGATGGAGGTATAGGTGCTGTAAAGCTTTAATGAAATAGATGAAATCTTCCCCATTAAATGTTCTGTGTACAAAATGGGCAAGTGGTTCGAGGTCTTTTTCCGAATGATTTTTCACAAAATCGAAAGGCGATTGCCCCATCAAGTCCATCATTCTCTGTGCATTGTTAATAATGCTCTTACGGTTACCCCAAGCAATAGTAGCCGTTAAAAACCCTGAAATTTCAATATCTTCTTTTATTCGAAATTGATGTGGGATTTGTATGGGGTCACTCTCTATAAATTTTGGCGTATTGTATTGTAGGTATTTTTCATCCAAAAACTCCTTAAGCTCTTGTTGTGTCATCCCTTACGTATATTTCCGTCTTGCATTTCAAGTTTACGATCGGCCATTTCTGCCAATTCTTCATTGTGGGTGACAATGATAAAGGTTTGTCCAAACTCATCCCGCAACTTGAAAAATAGTCTATGTAAGTTTTCGGCACTTTCAGTATCTAAATTTCCACTAGGTTCATCGGCCAATATAATGGAGGGATTATTCATCAATGCCCGAGCTACAGCTACCCTTTGCTGCTCACCACCCGAAAGCTCATTGGGTTTATGGTTTTCGCGATGGGAAAGACCTAAAAAAGACAGTAATTCCTTGGCTCGCTTTTCAGCTTCAGATTTTGATGTGTTTTTGATGAAGGCTGGGATACAAACATTTTCAAGAGCAGTAAATTCAGGTAAGAGTTGATGAAACTGAAAAATAAACCCAAGTTTTTCATTCCGAAACCTTGCTAAGGCTTTGCGGTTTAGCGATGTGATTACGACTCCATCAATTTCCAACGAACCTTCCTGAAAGTTGTCAAGGGTTCCTAAAATTTGCAATAAGGTTGTCTTTCCAGCACCCGAAGCTCCCACTATAGAGACAATTTCCCCTTTGTTGATGGTTAAATCTACCCCCTTTAGAACATGAAGTTGGTCGAAGTATTTATGAATATTTTTAGCGACAATCATAAGCTTTTGAAAGCGTGAAAATACTATTTTACTTACGATATTGCAATGATTGGCCCTTCAGAAGCTATTAATAATACGTTAAAGTAATTGGTACGAAGTTATTTGAAAAATTTAAAATCGTAGATTTGTTTAATAAATTATGAAAAAAGTAGAACAAATTGTACTTGCCGGAGGTTGTTTTTGGTGTACGGAGGCTGTTTTCCAACTAGTAAAAGGGGTGACCGAAGTGATTTCCGGGTATACTGGGGGTACCATTAAAAATCCGGCTTACAGGGAAATTACCACGGGACGTACGGGGCATGCCGAAGCCATTCAGGTGTTTTTTGACGCTGAAATTATAGCCCTAGAAACTTTATTTGAAATCTTTTTAACTACTCACGATCCTACCACATTGAACCGTCAAGGGCATGATGTTGGGACGCAGTACCGAAGCGAGATTTTCTATACTTCCGAAGCGCAAAAAAAGTTAGCTGAAACTGTGATAAAAAGATTTGAGGAAGAAGCTATCTTTGAAAATCCCATTGTTACCAAGGTAACACCATTAGAGGCTTTTTATAAAGCCGAGGAGGTACACCAAAACTATTACAATAACAATAAGTTGCAACCTTATTGCACTTTTGTAGTGGCTCCTAAAGTGCAAAAACTACGACAAAACTTTTCCGACAAACTGAAATAAACCTTATGGCATCTTATAATTATTTTGAAGAATACAACGAAGAACTCACTGGACAACTACAACAAAACTTTTCGGAAATCCTGAAAGGAGTAGGGGAAGACATTTCGCGCGAGGGGATTTTAAAAACCCCCGAACGAGCTGCGAAAGCTATGCAGTTTTTAACTTCAGGTTACGAACAGAACCCTTCAGACATTTTGCAAAGCGCTATGTTTGCTGAAGATTATCACGATATGGTAATAGTAAAGGACATCGAGCTTTACTCCCTTTGCGAGCATCATATACTACCGTTTTTTGGAAAGGCACATATTGCTTACATCCCTAACGGACACATCGTGGGGTTGAGTAAGATTCCGAGGATCGTTGATGTTTTTGCGAGAAGACTGCAGGTTCAGGAGCGGTTAACCCATGATATTTTGGAATGTATCAATACCACATTGAAACCCAAAGGTGTTGCCGTGGTTATCGAGGCTTCACACATGTGCATGATGATGCGTGGGGTTCAAAAACAAAATAGTGTAACGACCACTTCTGGTTTCCGTGGACAATTTGAAAAAATTGAAACCCGAAACGAATTCCTGAAGTTAATCGATGCTAAACTTGCATAATTTTGGTACACTTGTTGCGTTATTGATAGTGTAATCAAAACTTTACCCATGAAAAAAGAAAAATTTAAACTCCTGCGAAAAGGAATCCTATACGACCTAATTGGTATGTCTACAGCATTTATTCCATTTGTAGGTCCTTTCTTGGATATAATTTGGGCTCCCTATGCTGCTAAGAAGATGAGTGATATGTACGAGGGAACCCAAGGGAAAATTGCTTCGGTAATTGTATTTTTGGAAGAGATCCTTCCTTTAGACTTTATCCCGACCTTTACCTTAATGTGGTTGTATACCTTTGTTTTTTCTTCAGAAAAGACACCCGTTCCACAGCCTATTGAAGTTGAAGTAAACGAATAAAAAAAAGCCCCGATTTCGGGGCTTTTTTCATTTATTGAATGTTTACATTAAAGGTTACCGACACATCTGTTTCTCCCCCAGCATCACCCAAGGTGCCATTATTTGGTTTTTGAGGCTCGTGCCTTAAAACTACATTTAAATTGCCAGAGCTGGCAGCTCCAGCTTCCAAAGTAAATAAAGTTCCCAATGGGTTTCCATTCCCATCAAAGTCTTCATAGGTAAAAGTAGCATTCAAACCACTGCTAGGCACATAAAACACTTGGTGCTCTTCCGCTTCATCAATTACTTCTTCAGTAATGTTTTCTGCGGGCGATTCGGTTTCATTTAAGAAAACGATGGCTCCATTGTAGGTGGTATTCGCGGTTAAAGCCCCACCAACAGTAATCACAGGATCATTGGGGCCATCCCCATCTAAATCCCTTGATTGCAATACGATAGGGGTTCCTCCTCCTTGTGGTGTTAAGGTCAGAGTAATTGTGGTAATCACTTCTTCCTCATTTACGACTTCTGGGGTATCATCATCGTTTGAACAAGCAAACGCAGTGATGAGTAAGGATAATACTATAGTTGATTTTAAGAATTTTTTCATGACTAAAAATTGATTTTTGTGTTTATAATTATATTTCTTCCAAGATCATCTGCATAGTAACGTAAACGGTTCAAATAGTTTCTATAAGCAGTATCGAAGAGGTTTTGGACTTGCAGTCCTACACTTAACTTAGATTTGTTAAATACATTAAATTGGTAGTTTGCCGAAAGGCTCCATAATTGATAAGCCCCTGGAGGGGTACTTACATCAATAATTTCTGAAGTTTGTGTCTCTGGGATAAAAACTTCAAAATTGGTATTCGGAAACTCGTTTTGTTCAAAAAAATAGGCTTGTCTTAAACTGAAGTTCCAATGGGTTTTTTGGTATGTAAATTCGTTAGTGAAACTTACAGGAGGCATATTAATTAGCGGGTTGTTATTATTTCTTTCATATCCTTTCACTAGCGAAAAAGTATGGGCATACTGCAGGTTTTCAATAATAGGCGTAGAAAGGTTAAAATCGACCCCCATCATTTTAGCAGCCGTTTGCCGATATTCCCAAACCTGGAAATTTCCCCGAATGGTCTGTTCCACTCCGGTAGGTTCAATAATGATAAAATCATCCAGTAAATTAAAAAATGGATTTACCGAAAAGTTGAGTTTTCCTTTTTTCTGAAGGGTCAACACTATTTTCTTCGAACTTTCAGAAGTAAAACGTAAATCGCCCAATTCAATACGGGAAGCCCCATGGTGCAACCCTTCACTGAATAGTTCGGAAGCATTGGGTGCTCTCGTGGCTAAGGAGATATTGGTTAAAACATTCCAATGGGTTGAAATTGCATACGCTGCCCCAAGGGTTGCCGAAAGATTGTTAAAACTTAACTGCGGATTGGTTAAAATCTGATTTCCATAGTCTTCTACTACAATCGAAGGAAACAATTGATCGTATTCTCTTAATTCCCAGAAAGAAGTTCGATAAAACTTAAAAACATCCATATAGGTATGGTCAAAACGAACGCCTCCTTCTAAAGAAATATCTGGGTGTAGCTTCCAATTGGCAATTCCGTAGCTCCCTATTTTGTATTGTTCATAATCGGGTATCAACCTACGGACACCTGTAGCGGGATCGGCAAAATTATCCTGATAATTGAAGGAAGCACCCGTTTTGAAATCCCAAGCACCTTCTGAAATTTCCAGACCTACATTCAAGTTGTGGGTATTCAGCCTTAAATCGACTGAAGGCTTATCTGCATCGTCCCCACGACGGATATCGTATTCAAATCGTTGGTTGGATTGAAAATCATAAGCGACCTCCAATTTACCAATTCCCTCAAGTTTTTTAAATGCTGAAACCTTTGCAATTTGATGGGTCACCTCTTGCCGAGGACGATCAATATCGTAGGTAAAAGGATTGATAATCAATGGCTCCGGACTATTGATGGCATTTACCAAATCTTCTGCACCTCCCAAATGGGAAGCTCGAAGAATTCCGATGTCATTTTTAAAAAGGGAGTATTGTGCTTCCCAGCCCCAGTCAATTTTATTTTGTCCGAAACGGGCAAGAACATCCCCTTCAAAATTCCCCGTATTACTTAAAATGTAGTCTGGCGTTTCAAAATCCCCATAACGCTTTACAGTCCCTTGAACTTGTGCAAACCACCCGCCTTCAAACCCTTTTAAAAGGGAAGTGGTGTTGCTACCCCCTCTACCGTTACTGGAAAAAGTAAAAATACTTTTTCCGTATAGGGTATCTTTAATGGGTATTTTAGCCGCTTCCGAGATAATGATACCACCAATGGCATCTCCAGTATACTGAAGGGCAGAAGCCCCTTTAATAACGGTTACCCTACTGGCCGAATTTACATCCACATTGGGTGAATGCTCTGCGCCCCATTCTTGGTCCTGCATTCGAACGCCATTATTGATAATCGATATCCTACTGCTATGAAGCCCATTAATCATGGGTTTTGCAATGGCATTTCCAGTATTTAAGGAAGAGACCCCACTAAGTTGTTTTAAGGCATCTCCAAGGGTATTTCCACTAAAACCTTCAAGGGCTTCTTCATTTAGGTTGTTTTCCAATAAGCTTTCGGTTTTGGTGGTGAACGCTTTTCCACTTATAATTACTTCATTTAAGGATTCGAGATGGTGCTCTAGCTTGAAAGTTTTCGTAAGACTCTCTTTTAAAGCCACACTGTATGCTTGGGTGCTGCACTCTGGATGGGAAATTTGCAAATTGTATGTTCCTTCACACAACCCTTCAATTTTAAAATTGCCTTCAAAATTGGATATAACAGCACGTTCCAGTCCAGCGACAATAACCGTAGCGCCAGACAAGGGAGAGTTGTCATTAGTGTCTATAATGGTTCCAGAAAGGGTATAGTCACACTCTTGTGAAAAGGAAAATACCGTATGTAATAACATTACAACGGTAACTATAAAGTTTCGCATGATTTGAATTTAAATTACTGAAAATGAAATTTATACAGTAATGTAGGGGGGTCCTCGAAGTTTAAGGAACCGTTTATCAAATACAATGAGATGTTTTTGGTAATGAAAGTTCTTAGTTTCAGGTATTACGGCATTTGTTAAAAGCTCAAAGCTTTCAAAAGTAATACTGAAATGATTGTAGTGAAAAAGATTGATGGAACAATCGTTGTTTTTTTGGTGCAAATGAACGGTACTTTCACCACAAGGCTTATGGTTATGTCCTTCAAAGAGGTGTTCAAACGCTACAACCATTGGAAACAGGAAAACCAGGCTTAAGAAGAAGCCCAGGATCGTAATGGTTATGTTTCCTTTAATTTTCAACTACATTTTAAATAAAAATTTGAAACCGATTCTTTTCAGAATTCGTTTTACAAAGTTCCAGAAAAAATTGTATTCCCCAAAAAGCCAACCAAAAAAAACCAGTAAAAATTGATAAATGATGAGTGTAGAGACTATATATAAAACGGCATATTGCCAATAAGGAAGCTCCTTTACCCAGCCAATGGATTTTACGACAGGTCCTGTAATTTTGGCGGCGCTACTTCCAGTAACAGCAAAAACCAAAAAAATGATCCCTAGACGCCAATTACTATGAATACCCCAGCGCTCTTTAAGTTTTTTCATAGCCATTAATATCCTCTTCCTCCAATAAAACTTTGATGGTATTGTTGCTGAAAATATATAAAATAATGATACAGCATGTAATTGACTTCATATCCATAATCTATATTAGGATTATAATCAATTTCAAAAGTATATAAGTCGGGGTCATACATCTGAAAGTTACGAACCCGTTGATTGTATTCGGTAACATAAAGGATATTTCTATTCTCTAGGTAACTTTGATTGTAATACCCCCTTGGTTTTTGTG
This sequence comes from Flavobacteriaceae bacterium, assembly GCA_002707025.1. Lineage (GTDB taxonomy): Bacteria > Bacteroidota > Bacteroidia > Flavobacteriales > Flavobacteriaceae > PALG01. Next base: position 165,718 of record PALG01000020.1, read on the forward strand.
TTTTCAACCAGCTAAAAAATCCTGGTTCAATTATGATAATTTCATATTCGAGAGTATCATTTTTAATCCGGATGGTATCATTGAGGGCTTCAGCTGTGGTTTCAGAACTACGAGACTTGTAAGAGTGGCAGCTGGCAAATGAAACGACAGCAATGCATAAGATGAGTGTGTATTTTAGGTATTTCATCTTTTTAATTTCGCCTTAAAGATACAAAACCCATATCTTATCAAGCATCTGTTTGTAGAAGCTTTAACAAAAAAATGCTTCGGTTTTCCGAAGCATTTTTTAACATATAGTTTCATTTAGGGAATTATTTTCCGAAGAGCCCTCCTAGAAGTCCTCCCAATCCACTCTTTTTTTGTTTTCCGCTACTTAGCAGCATGCCTGCAACATCATCCAGTACGCTTCCATCATTGTCTCCGTCTAGAATTGATTCAATTAGGCTTTGTTGTTTTGGCTGGGCGCTTCCTCCCCCCATAAGTCCGCCTAATAAGCCTGTAAGCGCATCAGGCGATTGAACATTTTTTTGTTGTTTTTGTTTTCCTAAGTAACCTAGTATAATAGGTGCCAATACTTGAAGTATATTCATGACCGACTTGGAGTCCATGCCCGATTTATTGGAAAGTGCCATAGCGACATTGTTTTGGGATCCTCCTAAAACATGTCCCAAAATTCCCATTCCATCCATTTTAACTTCTTCATTAACCCCTCCACTAAAAAGACCTCCTAAGTTGTCCAAGATACTACCATCGTGTTTGGTGTTTAAAGCACTCATGAGACCTTCGGCCCCTTGCGGTGTATTGGCATTTCTTTTCATGGCTCCCATTAAAATAGGAAGGGCCATTTGTACAACAGATGCCGTTTTATCTGCAGGTTCATTGGTCTCATTGCTAACGCCTTGAATAATTTGGCGTCCCATGTCACTGTTTAATAGATCTAAAATTCCTGACATTTTTTTACGTTTTTGGTTAGCTTATAAAATTACAAAAACTTGTGTGAAAGTTATTTAAGAATAGTAATTATTTGTTCGGCGAGTTCGGTGCCAATTCTATCTTGAGCTTCGTTGGTAGCAGCACCAATATGAGGACTTAACGAAAGCTTTCCATTCATTAATACTTTAATGGCCGGAGTGGGTTCGTTTTCAAAAACATCCAAAGCTGCAAAAGACAACTTATTGTCTTCCAAGGCATCAATTAGGGCAACCTCGTCAATTACCCCTCCACGAGCCGCATTGATTAAAGCTGCACCGTCTTTCATTTTGGATAGCTCATCTTTTCCGATAACATATTCTTTCTGTGCGGGTACATGCAATGAAATAAAATCACTTTCCTGTAATAAAGAATCCAGACTTTGGGTTTTAAAACTGAAAGTTATTTGTTGGCCATCGAAAAAATCCAATGTAACCGAAGCATTTTCTACATAACTATCACTATAAATCACTTTCATTCCACAACCCAATGCAATTTTGGCGACCTCACGACCAATACGCCCGAAGCCAATGATTCCCATGGTTTTCCCTCTCAACTCACGCCCTTTGGCATAACTTTTCTTGAGGTCCTTAAACTTGGAATCTCCTTCTAAGGGCATATTTCGATTACTATCGTGTAAAAATCGGACTCCCCCAAAAAGGTGGGCAAAAACCAATTCGGCCACTGAAGCAGAAGAAGCTGCAGGAGTGTTGATGACACGTAACCCTTTTTCACGGGCATATGCAACATCAATATTATCCATTCCTACACCACCACGACCTATGATTTTTAAGCTAGGGCAGGCATCAATGATGTCTTTTCGAACCTGTGTGGCACTTCTCACTAGAATAACATCAATGTTATTTTCATTGATATAATTGATCAATTGTTCTTGAGCTACTTTTGTGGTAATAACTTCAAAGCCTCCTTTTTCCAAGGCATCGATTCCACTTTGGGAAATCCCGTCGTTTGCTAATACTTTCATGTTATGATTTTCTTTCAAATTCTTGCATTACAGCTACTAAAACCTGCACACTTTCCAAGGGCATGGCGTTATACATGGAGGCTCGATAGCCCCCTACACTTCGGTGCCCGTTAATTCCATTGATACCTGCTTCCTTCCAAAGTTCATTGAACAATGCTGCATTGGCTCCTTCCGTTAGGTTAAAAGTAGCATTCATGTGGGAACGGTCTTCTTTTTGAGCAAAACCTGTGAATAAGGGGTTTCTATCTATTTCACCGTATATAGTTTCGGCTTTCTGTTGATTTATTTTTTCAATGGCTGAAATTCCCCCTAGATTTTTTAGCCACTCCAAAGTAAGCATAGAAGTGTATACGGCAAAAACAGGAGGGGTATTAAACATACTTTCCTTGTCCATATGCACTTTATAATCCAGCATGGAAGGAATGCTTCTAGTCACCTTTCCTAAGATATCCTCTTTAAGGACGACTAGGGTTGTCCCCGCGGGTCCCATATTTTTTTGCGCACCTGCGTAAATGATACTGAATTTCGAAAAATCCAGTTCCCGTGAAAAAATATCACTACTCATGTCACAGACCATAGGAACTTCGGTAGCAGGAAAGTCTTTTATTTGGGTTCCAAAGATGGTGTTGTTACTGGTACAATGAAAGTAATCGGCATCTGAAGGAATCTGATATCCCTTTGGGATATAGTTGAAATTTTGATCTTTAGAAGAAGCCACTTCTACCACTTCTCCAAATAGCTTTGCTTCCTTTAGGGCTTTAGAAGACCAAGTACCTGTATTTAAATAAGCCGCCTTATTCTCCAGTAAATTATAGGCTGTCATTAAAAACTGCATGCTGGCCCCTCCTTGTAGAAATAAAGCTTTGTATCCTTTTCCTTCCAAGCCTAAAAGCTCTAGTGCCAAGGCCTGCGCTTTTTCCATGACCGCGACAAAGTCCTTGCTTCGGTGGGATATTTCAATAAGGGAAAGATCCAGGTTATTAAAATTAAGGATAGCTTGGGAAGCCTTTTCAAAAACTTCCTGCGGAAGAATGCAGGGACCTGCACTAAAATTATGTTTTTTCATGATTTCAGGATTTCACTATACAAATATGTGAAATATGAAAGCATTTCAAGTTAGTTTACAGATAAATTATTGAGAGATTTTCAACAAAAAAAGTTGATAAAGTACCGAAAACCTTTTCGTTTTTCTTGCGATAACAGTGCTATAAGTTTAATAGGAATTGTAGGGTGTCAACCCCGTCGGCATAGTCCCAAAGCGCTGGGGATTGTGTTTTGCCAAAAGTTACATGATTTTCTGCTTCGTTATTTGAAACAATACACTGAATTTTTTCTTCCTTTTCCTTCAAGACGTTCTCCAAATGGTTTCTGTCGCGGTAGAATTCATAAAATACAACTGAAATAGGAGAGGAGAAGTTTGAATCTTCTTTCAGTAACATAAACTCGTTATCCAACAAGTTGATATTGCTCATTAAGTAAACGGCTTTGTTATAATCGTAATTATTGATGTATTTATCATTATTAATAATTTCTTTCCAGGTAAACATGCCGTTAAAGAATGGATCGAAGTCATATCCTTCCGGAAGGTATAGTTTAGACACGTTTCTACACCCCAATCCGAAATAACGGAAAATATCCCCTGCCAAGGCCTCTAGCTGTGCAGGAGTTTCTTCTCCCGAAAGAATCGCGACGCTGTTTCTGTTTTTTCGAATAATGTTGGGGTATTTCCCGAAGTAATGCTCAAAGTGTAAGGCCGTATTGTTACTGCCCGTGGCAATCACAGCATCAAACCCAGTTAATTTTTCCTCGGAAAATTGAATTTTTTCAGAAAACCCTGACTCAAACTCCACCAGCTTTTTAGCGAAATAGGGAAGCAGTATTTTGTCATTCGAGGAAAGCTTCACTAATGCCGTATGGCCTGAAACCAATACGGATATAAAATCATGAAATCCTACCAAAGGGATATTTCCTGCCATGATAATGGCCACGGTTTTATTTTCGGTTTTTGAAAAGGAATAGGGTTGGAGCCATTTTTCTATATTTTCCCGTGTAAGCGCTTGGGCCCATTGGCGAATGGCAAACAGGATGTTATCTTCTGTAAACCATCCATTGTGCAATTGAGCTGTTTCGACAATCGGGTTTTTTTGGGAATTTTCCTGACCAATGTCATTTAAAAATTCCCCCAATTTTACAAGTCCTAAAATTCTCTCTTCTAATTCCATACTTTGTTTGGAGTTGCCCCTTTTAGGCATTAAATTTGTGCAAATTTAGAAAAAGAAAATGCTATGGCTATAATAATCACTGATGAATGTATTAATTGCGGAGCTTGTGAGCCCGAATGTCCCAATACAGCGATATATGAAGGAGCAGATGATTGGCGTTATGCAGATGGAACCGATTTGGAAGGCAATGTGGTGCTTCCCAATGGGAAAGAAGTGAATGCCAATGAAGCACAGGAACCCGTAAGCGATGAAGTGTATTACATCGTTCCCGATAAATGTACCGAATGTAAAGGATTTCATGAAGAGCCCCAGTGTGCCGCAGTTTGTCCTGTAGACTGTTGCGTACCCGATGAGGACCATGTGGAGAGTGATGAAGAACTTTTAGGAAAACAACGCTTTATGCATCACGAATAATAAAAAAGCCCCGAGTTATCGGGGCTTTTTTTTAATTATCGGTTTTCTTTTTTTCCTTTTTCTGTTTGTCAAGTTCTTGCTGACTTACATTTTTCTTTTTCACCACTTTGGTTTCAAGAACTGGAACGACCTTTTGCTTTCTTTTAGCTTCAGAGCCTTCCATAGCCACTTCCATTTTCTTGTCGCTTGCCTCTTTTCTTCGAAGGTATTCCTCTTTTTTTTGCTTCAGAATAGCTTGTGTTCTTTCAGTATTCACTTCGTTATTGGGGGAGGCCTTGGCGTCCTGGTCTTGCGCTTGTGCAGAAATTACACTAGCCAAAACTATTCCAAGGGTTAAAATTGCTTTTTTCATATTGAAATATTTAATTGGTTTAAAAGTAGTGAGTTTTTTTTAAATCCAATTAATTGTCTTTACTTTTTTTGAGCTTAACCATTCCTTTTGGTCGGCTTTCCAATTCTTTTCTACGTTTCTCCAATTCCTCCAAACGGGCTTTCTTCTGTGCTTCCAAAGCTTTTTTTTCTGCTTCTGCTTTTGCTTTCTGTTCTTCAATCGACCTCTGAAGAGCCTCTTCCTGTCTCTTTTTCTCAGCTGCAATTAGCGCTTCATTTCGTTCGTCAATGGCTACTTGATCGGCGACTACTTGAGCGTCTTTATCTTCCTTAGTCGCCACTTTAAATTCTTGTTCCTCTTTTTCGCTACCTTCAATTACTACCGCCCCTTCTTCTTTTTTGGTTTCCTTTACTTCTTTTACGGTCACTTTACTACCTTCTTTGGTAACGACCTTCTTTACGGTAGTTTCTTCTTTCACAACCTTGTTTTCTTGTGCAAAAGCCGTAAGGCTTACAAACAGGATAATTACTGCGGAAATTGAACTTTTCATAATTTTAAGTGTTATGGTTTATCAGCTAAATGTAGCTAATAATCCAAAAAACGATTCCTAAAAAAGTCATAAACATTTATGGAAGCTGTATATTTGCATCCTCAAAATTAAGACCTTTTTTATGAAAGCAGGAATTGTGGGATTGCCCAACGTGGGAAAATCAACGTTATTTAATTGTCTTTCCAACGCTAAAGCACAAAGTGCAAACTTTCCATTTTGTACCATTGAACCAAATATTGGTGTGGTAAATGTTCCCGATCCAAGACTGGTAAAACTGGAAGAATTGGTAAACCCCGAAAGAGTCCTGCCCGCAACGGTTGAGATTGTCGATATTGCAGGTTTGGTAAAAGGCGCTAGTAAAGGCGAAGGACTTGGAAATCAATTTCTTGGAAACATCCGTGAAACAGATGCTATCTTACATGTACTTCGATGCTTCGATAATGATAATGTGGTGCATGTAGATGGAAGTGTAGATCCTATTCGCGATAAGGAAACTATCGATATTGAATTGCAATTAAAAGACCTGGAAACTGCCGAAAAGCGAATTGAAAAGGTATTTCGTGCTGCTCGAACGGGCAATAAAGAAGCCCAGAAAGAACAAGCTGCTTTGGAAAAAGTAAAAAAGGGATTGGAAGCAGGGGTTTCGGTACGTGCTATCGACTTAACCGAAGAAGAACGTGAAGAATACATAAATCAGGTGCAGTTTATCACCGATAAGCCAGTTATGTATGTGTGTAATGTGGATGAAGCATCTGCCGCTACAGGAAACGCTTATGTTGATAAAGTAAAAGAAGCAGTAGCCAATGAAAATGCTGAAGTACTGGTTCTTGCCGTAGGAACAGAGGCCGATATTAACGAACTAGACAGTTTTGAAGAGCGCCAAATGTTTTTGGAAGATCTTGGTTTGGAAGAGCCTGGTTCCGCCAAATTAATTCGTGGGGCATATAATTTATTGAATCTTCAAACCTATTTTACAGCGGGAGTTAAGGAAGTAAGAGCCTGGACCATCCCTGTTGGGGCTACTGCACCTCAAGCTGCAGGGGTAATTCACACCGATTTTGAAAAAGGATTTATCCGTGCCGAGGTCATCAAGTACGAAGATTACGTAGCCTATGGCAGTGAATCGAAGGTTCGAGAGGCTGGAAAATTAGGCGTGGAAGGAAAAGATTACATAGTTCAGGATGGAGATGTCATGCACTTCCGATTTAACGTGTAATTAAAATTGATACCTAAGCGATAGTCCTGTGTATTGATTTCCCGTAGCGTTAATTCCTGAAGTAGGAGATATATCAAGTTTTCTATTTTTCTTTTTATGAAGCTCCGGTACAAGAATCCCTACGGCTGCTCCTATTACATAACCCACGGTAACATCGGTTAAAAAATGTTGTCCCGCTTCAATCCTAAGGTACGCAACCGCTGCTGGAATGGTGGCTGCGCCAGCCCAAACCCAAGGTACCGCAGGGGAATCGGGATGGAAGTCATTGTAAATCTTAGCGGCAAAAAAGGTTCCCGTTGCCGAAGCTGCCACATGACCCGCAAAAAACGATCGCTGTCCGTTAGCACTTAATCTTCTAGACATCGAAGTTTCCCCACTATCGTCGTATACATAGGGTCTAGAGCGGTTTACAATTCCTACGGTCATGGTATATAATGTGGCCGTAGTAGCAAGGGATTCGAGATATAATAGAAGTACTTGACCCGTATGATCATTGATATCCCCATCTATTAACATTGCTACTGGGGCTGCAAATGAAGCTCCAAAAGGAATATCGCTTATAGAACTTATTCTTTCTGAACTCTTACCAGCCGCCCATCGATCAATCCCATTGATATCTTCAATATTCAAGTTGTTTAACTATTCAATGGTAAGGTCCTCTTTATTTTTGATTAAAATGAGTCCTCCAGTACTTCCGGCTAATCCTAAGCCTGTCCAAATGCCATCACTAGTCCAATCCCATTCGTAAGGGGATTCGGCTTTTTGTGAAATGGCAGATTGTATAAATAAAAGCAGTACGAAGGTGGATAGGTATCTTTTCATTTTTCTAACTTAGTCAAAGATTTTGATGGGATTTTCAGCTTTAACTTTTCGTTAGACCGATTTTGGCGGAAAATTATCATTTTAAGGAAACCTTTAACATTTTGTAGCAAAAAAAAAAGCGGCATCGAGCCGCTTTTATAGAGAAGTCTATGATAGATCAGATTTCCGTGAAGCTATTTGCCATGTATTTGAAGGTGTTTTTAAAATCGTCTTTTTTGGTCTCAAGTGTCCATTCCATCATCATATATAAAGTTTCGCTCCCTTCAATAAAAGTCATTAAATAGTAAATGTCAAAATCAATATCCGGCACCCTGCCTACTACTTCTACCTGTTCTGCATTTAGCCCATTTATTTTTAAGCGTACAGGATCGGTCCTGCTTTTAATTTGCATCCCTTCCGTAAAATAATTCATCTGAATGGTTTGATAGTTTGCCGCTGGGGAATTGCTTTCGTCGTATTCGCCAATCTCTTCAAAAACCTCGATAAAGTCTTTTTTGGGTTCTTCAATTACGGCTAAATAGGTTTCTTTGTAAATATTTTGAAATTGCATGGAAGCATCCGCATTGAGCCCCGTTGTGGAACTCATGTATTTAGGGACTTGCATTTCGTAAAGGCTTAAAGCCGATTCGGTTCTAAATTCGGAAGCATCCATCTTGGAAGCTTTTTCTTTTTTATCAGAACCCCCAAGGCAGGAGGTCATGCTCACTGAAACTAATAATAAGAGCAGAAGGATGGGTTTTTTCATAATTGATAGTGTTAGCGTGTTAAAGTTTTCAAGATACTACATTCCTAAATTATTTAAAAGCACCCCAACCCATTTTCTTAACAATTGGTTTATTTTTTTTGTTAATTACTTTACGGAATTTAGGTTTCAATTTTTAGGCTGAAATTTTATATTAGCCACGATACTACCTACAATTATGGCTGAAACACAATACACCGAGGAAAACATACGATCGCTCGATTGGAAAGAGCATATCCGTATGCGTCCCGGTATGTACATTGGGAAATTAGGAGATGGTTCTTCCCCAGACGACGGTATTTACATCCTTCTGAAAGAAGTTCTCGATAACTGTATCGATGAGTTTGTCATGGGAGCTGGAAAGACAATTGAAATCCGTATCAAGGAAAAAGAAGTTAAAGTGCGTGACTACGGGCGCGGAATTCCGTTGGGGAAAGTAGTGGATGTAGTATCAAAAATGAATACAGGTGGAAAGTACGACACTCGGGCTTTTAAAAAGTCAGTGGGACTCAATGGAGTAGGTACCAAAGCGGTGAACGCCCTTTCCGCAGCCTTTACGGTAGAATCGATTAGAGATGGAAAAAGGAAGTCGGCTTATTTCGAATTGGGGGATCTTAAAAATGATGGGGAATTAGAAGAGACGACCAGCAGACGAGGTACTAAGGTTGTATTTGTCCCCGATGAAACCATTTTTAAAAACTACAAATACCGAAAGGAATATGTTGAGAAAATGCTTCGGAACTATGTATACTTGAATCCGGGGCTTACCATTGATTTCAACGGGGAGAAGTTTTACAGTGAAAATGGATTGAAGGATCTGTTGGAAGACAACATGTCCAAAGAAGATATGCTGTACCCTATTATTCATTTGAAGGGCGAGGATATCGAAATAGCCATTACCCATAGCAAAACCCAGTACAGTGAAGAGTACCACAGCTTTGTGAATGGACAAAATACCACTCAGGGTGGAACGCATCAAGGCGCTTTCCGGGAGGCCTTGGTGAAAACGATTCGTGATTTCTACGGAAAGAATTACGATGCCAGTGACGTTCGGAAATCGATTGTAGGGGCCATTAGCATAAAAGTGATGGAGCCCGTGTTTGAGAGTCAGACGAAAACCAAACTCGGTTCTACCGAAATGGGTGAGGGGCTCCCAACCGTTCGTACCTACATCAATGATTTTGTAAAAACCCATTTGGATAATTTTCTTCACAAAAACACCGACGTTGCTGAAAAAATCCAGAAGAAAATCATTCAGGCCGAGCGGGAACGGAAGGAACTTAGCGGAATTCGGAAGCTGGCGCGCGATCGTGCCAAAAAGGCAAGTTTGCATAATAAAAAGCTTCGGGATTGCCGGATTCACCTAAATAGTTCCAAAAACGACCGTATCTTGGAAACTACCCTGTTTATCACCGAGGGGGATTCAGCTAGTGGAAGCATTACCAAAAGTCGTGATGTAAATACCCAAGCGGTCTTCAGCTTAAAAGGGAAGCCTTTGAATAGCTACGGATTGAGCAAAAAAATTGTGTACGAAAACGAAGAGTTCAATTTGTTGCAGGCTGCCTTGAACATTGAGGACTCCATTGAGGATCTGCGCTACAACAATATTGTAATTGCGACCGATGCCGATGTGGACGGGATGCACATCCGATTGTTACTGATTACCTTTTTCCTTCAGTTTTTTCCGGAATTGATCAAGGAAGGCCATTTATACATTTTGCAAACGCCCTTATTTAGGGTTCGGAACAAAAAAGAAACCATTTATTGCTATTCCGAAGAAGAGCGTCTGGCGGCAATTGAAAAACTAAAGCCAAAACCTGAAATTACCCGATTCAAGGGGCTTGGGGAAATTTCTCCCGATGAGTTTGTGCATTTTATTGGTGCCGATATCCGCCTGGATCCCGTGATGTTGGACAAGGCCATGAGCATTGAGGAATTACTGAAATTCTATATGGGGAAAAACACGCCAGACCGACAGGAGTTTATCATTAATAACCTAAAAGTAGAGCTTGATAAAGTAGAGGAATAATCCATGAGCGAAGAAAATCCCAACGAAGAAGAACTCCAAGATCAAACGCCTCAAGATACCTCTGAGGAACAGGAAGAAACCATTACCAAAGTGACGGGCATGTACCGTGACTGGTTTTTGGACTATGCGAGTTATGTTATCCTAGAGCGTGCCGTACCTGCCATTGAGGATGGCTTTAAGCCGGTGCAGCGCCGTATCATGCATTCCATGAAGGATTTGGACGATGGTCGTTACAACAAGGTGGCGAATATCGTGGGCCATACCATGCAATACCATCCACACGGGGATGCCAGTATAGGGGATGCCATGGTACAGATTGGCCAAAAAGATTTATTGATCGATACACAAGGAAACTGGGGGAATATTTATACAGGGGATAGTGCGGCAGCTCCTCGTTACATTGAGGCCCGCCTCTCAAAATTTGCCCTAGATGTAGTTTACAATCCAAAAATCACCGAATGGCAGGCTTCTTACGACGGTCGTAAAAAGGAGCCTATCAACCTTCCGGTGATGTTCCCTATGCTTTTGGCACAAGGGGCCGAAGGGATTGCCGTGGGACTTTCTACCAAAATCCTTCCGCATAATTTCATCGAACTTATAGACGCTTCCATCAAGCACCTGCAAGGAAAACGTTTTAAAATCCTACCCGATTTCCCGACCGGCGGACTCATGGATGCGACCAATTACAATGATGGGGAGCGCGGTGGAAAAATCCGTTGTAGAGCCTTAATCAATCAGCACGATAAAAATACCTTGGTAATTAATGAGATTCCCTTCGGAACCAATACTTCCAGCTTGATCGACTCCATTTTGAAGGCCAACGATAAAGGGAAGATTAAAATTAAAAAGGTAGAAGATAATACCGCTGCGGAAGTGGAAATCCTAATCCATTTGCCTAGCGGAATTTCCCCAGATAAAACCATCGATGCTTTATATGCTTTTACCAACTGCGAAACTTCCATTTCTCCGTTAGGTTGTGTGATTGAGGATAACAAGCCTTTGTTTATTGGGGTTTCTGAAATGCTGCGGCGTTCTACGGAAAGAACGGTGGAACTGTTAAAGAGTGAACTGGAAATACAGCTGGATGAACTGGAAGGCCAATGGCACTTTGCTTCTTTGGAACGAATTTTTATCGAAAACCGAATCTACCGCGACATTGAAGAAGAGGAAACTTGGGAAGGGGTGATTAAGGCCATTGATAAAGGATTACAGCCGCATATCCAACATCTGAAGCGTGCAGTGACGGAGGAAGATATTGTTCGATTAACGGAAATTCGGATCAAAAGAATCTCAAAGTTTGATATCGATAAGGCGCAGCAAAAAATTGATGCATTGGAAGATAGCATAGCTCAAGTAAAGTATCACTTGAATCATCTTATCGAGTATGCGATTGACTATTTCAAGCGATTGAAAAAGGACTATGGCGCCGGAAAAGAGCGTAAGACCGAAATCCGAATTTTCGATGAAATTGAAGCGACCAAAGTGGTTATTCGTAATACGAAACTCTATGTGAATAGAGCCGAAGGATTTATCGGTACGAGCATGCGTCGTGATGAATATGTGACCGATTGTAGCGATATTGACGACATCATTGTCTTTACGGAAGAAGGAATCATGATGGTGACCAAGGTGAGCGATAAGACTTTCATTGGGAAGGGAATTATTCATGTAGCCGTATGGAAGAAAAAGGACAAGCGTACCATCTATAATATGATTTATAAAGATGGCCCTCGTGGAGCTACCTATGTAAAACGTTTTTCGGTGACCTCCATTACCCGTGATAGGGAATACGACTTAACTGCTGGTTCCAAAGGTTCCAAAGTACTTTACTTTACGGCCAATCCTAATGGGGAAGCTGAAGTAGTCACCGTGTTGCTAAGGCAATCGGGAAGTATCAAGAAATTAAAGTGGGACCTAGACTTTGCCGATATCTTGGTAAAAGGAAGGGCTTCCAAAGGAAATATCGTCACCAAATACGCCGTAAAACGCATTGAACTGAAAGAAAAAGGGCTTTCTACTTTAAAGCCGCGTAAAATTTGGTTCGATGATACCGTACAGCGACTTAATGTAGATGGGAGAGGAGAACTTTTGGGCGAATTTACCAGTGAAGATCGTCTGCTCATTATCAAACAAAATGGAGTGATACGTACCCCCATTCCAGATATGACCATGCATTTTGATGAAGACATGATCGTTTTGGAGAAATGGGACCCTAAAAAGCCTATTTCCTTGATTTATTGGGAAGGAGAGAAGGAGTTGTTTTATGTAAAACGCTTCTTAGTTGAAAATCCAGAGAAGGAAGAAACCATTATTACCGAGCATCCAAAATCTTATTTGGAAAAAGTATTTACGGACTACCGTCCCATGGCCGAGGTTGTTTTTGTGAAGGATCGTGGAAAAGAACGTAAAGATAACTTAGAGCTCAATTTGGAGGAGTTTATTTCGGTGAAGGGCATTACCGCTATGGGAAATCAGCTAACCAAAGACAAAGTGCTAGAAATTAATCCTATGGACCCACTACCGTATGATCCGCCAAAAAAAGTAGCTGCAGAAGACATGGATGTGGTAGACGAGGAGGATGTTTCAGAAAGTGACGAAGCACAAGGGAAACCGTCTCATTCCGAAGGATCAGAAACCTTGCAGAAGGATAGTGAAGATGAAGGAGGGGAAGTTCAGGGAACTTTATTCTAAGAAACCGAGGGTTTCGGAGCAATTTTAGAAACAATAAACCCTACGATCATGGCCACTGCAAAGGAAGGGGCCAGAACATCCAGTTTCTCCAAATAAGGGCCAATTCCTTCCATATTCTGAAAAACAAACTTAAATAACGGCACGCAAAGGAAACCGGTAATCATTGAAGCGATGGCACCTTTTTCGGTATATCCTTTCCAAAAAAGCGATAGGATGATAACGGGGCAAAAAGCCGCAGCAATCCCAGACCAGCCAAAAATAATTACCCAGAACACTTGTCTTTCAGGAGCTAATAAAGCAATGGCCATGGCCAGTCCTAAACCTATAAAAGCCATAATTAGAGTTACCCACCGGGAAAGTTTGGTTAATTGTTCGTCTTTAAGGTTGGGGTGAAATATTTTTTGATAGAAATCGCGCGTAATGGCACTGGAGGCAATCACTAAAAGGGAGTCGATAGTAGACATGATGGCTGAAAGCACAATAGCAATGTAAATAGCTACCAAAAAGAAGGGTAAAAAGTTTTCTGTCATAATACTTAATACGTCTGCTCCGCCCACGCCTAAAATTGTTTCAGGATCCTGACCCGATTCAGTGAATAGAACTCTCGCCAAAACACCAATGGTGACTGCAGCCGCATCGGTTAATAAGGTAAAAACAATGGCTACCCAACGGCCTTTATTGATTTCCCGTTCATTTTTTACCGACATAAACCGAACATACACTTGGGGTGAACCTAAAAAGCCCAAACCAATCATGGAAAAGCCTAGTAGGGTAAATACATTCATCCAGGGGTCTTCATTTCCTCCCCAAATATTGGTAAGCGCAGGATCGATTTTGTTTAACCCTGAAATGATTTCAGTTCCCGAATCCATAGAGTACCAAACCACAATGGGGAGAATCACCAAACCAAAAAACATAAGAACGCCCTGAAACAAATCGGACCATACCACAGCGACAAAGCCACCAATAAAAATGTAGATCAGCACTATGAAGAAGCCCAAAAGAGCCCCATAAAAGTAGTTGAGGTCCAGCATTGATTCAAATGCGATTCCGGTGGCATCAATCTGGGTGCTTACATAAATAATGACAAACACCGAAAGCACGGTAGCCGATAAGCCCCTTAAAATGTGTGATTTGGTCTTAAAATGGCTTTCCAGGTAATCGGGTATGGTAATAGCGTCGTATTTGTCTGAAAGTCGCTTAAATTTCTTCGCCATGAAGAACCATGATATGGCAACTCCCAACACCTCTCCCAGAACGACCCAATAGGCAGAAAGCCCCGCCATAGCACCCATTCCCGTAAGCCCGATAAGCAACCAACCCGATTCTCCAGTCGCTCTGGCCGAAAAGGCTGCTGCCCAAAACCCGATGTTCTTTCCCCCCACGTAAAAGTCGCTCATGGCTTTAATCCTTCGGGAAGCGACAATTCCAATTAAGAACAATACGGCGACATAAAGGGCAAGAACGACAAATTTGGTTATCATGATGGGTTTTTTAGCTGGTTTTTAAGGTAGGAGCCAAGGCATGTTTTTCTACAAAGGCTTCCAGTATTTCAAAGAAGTTATGAATGTCTTGAGGATCATTTTGCGCATTAATGGTTACCAATCGAATAAATTCCGTGTCTTGAAACGTTCCAAAGCCTACCATCAATTCGGAATCCTCATAGAGCCCGGTACAAATATCCCTTGCCGGAATTCCCTTGTAATTAAAACATACAGAAATGGAGTTTTCAAAACTGTACAAAGTATAGTCTGGATGGTTTTCAACATACTTTCGTGCTACATTGGCAAGTTCAAACTGTTTATCCACAATAGCTTCCAAACCTTTGGTGCCCACGCTCTTCCAAAGCGTCCAAAATTTTAAGGCATCGTTACGTCTCCCACATTGTAACGAAGTTTTTCCGGGGTTAAATTCGTCTTCATCCGTTTGATACAGATAGTCGGCTTCATTGGAAAAAGACTGGTATAAATGCTTCTTGTCTTTCACTAGCAATAAAGAACAGCTTAAAGGGGTGCCAATCATTTTATGGGCATTAAAGCTGAAAGAATCTACGCCCGCTACCCCCTTTATTAAATGTTTGTAACGATTACTGAAAAGAACCGATCCGCAATAGGCCCCATCCACATGCAACCAGATTTTGTGTTTTTTGCATATTTCAGAAATAGCCGGAATGTCATCAAACGCTCCAAGCACCGTAGTTCCAGCCGTTGCGTTCACTAAGGTAGGGGTGAAGCCTTGTTGTATATCTTCCTGGATTGCTTTCCCTAATTCGGAAGGGATCATTTTGCCAAAATCATCTACCGGAATGTAGCGTACTTGTTGTCTTCCAATTCCAGAGAAGGAAGCATTTTTAGGGATACTGTAGTGCGATTCGGTAGAAGTATATACGGTCATTTTTTGCGAGAATCCTCCTTTTCTAATGTTGGCATCCTTGGCATCCCTTGCCATAAGCATTCCCATAAAATTGGTCATGGAACCTCCTGGAGCAATCGTTCCGCCGCCATGTTCGCCCCACCCAATCATTTTGCAAACCGTATCGAGAATTACTTTCTCTACGCCAATCTGAGCACCAGCGGCCTTGTAGGTATACATACTGTTGTTAAGCATCACGGCCAATAAATCGCCTAACACCGCTTTTTCGTTTCTACCTCCAAATAACTGGTTAAAGAATGCACGGGTAGCGGTTTTTGGACTCGCTAGGACTATTTGAGTAAGCGATGCAGCAAAATCTTCTTCTACCATAGCTGTTTCTTGTAAGGAAAGGTCCAATTTTTCGAATACCTCTTCAGAAGGGATAAAATGGGATACAGGATGGGATTGCTCATCCTGAAGCAACCGTTTAGAAATCTCTTGAAATAGATTGAGGGTTTTTTCCATATTTTTGGGCTAAATTGCTTTAATAAATAGCATTTTTATTCAAAAATTAAAATAAAATGCTAAAAATTTTCATTTTTTGTAAAACTAGTTTATATTCTCCGGAACGCAAAAGATTCTTATTGTTAACCTATGGAAGTTGCTGAAAGTATTACCTCATTAAACGTGCTCATTGAGCGATTGGAAGAAAGCGATCCTGCTGATTTCCCTTCGATTTTAAAGCAAATGGATATTGATCCCTCCGATTTTGACAAATTCAAAACATGGAAAGAAGACGACTATACCAGAAATTGTATTGTTCGCTCTAAAAATTTTGAATTGATTCTTTTATGTTGGAATCAAGGTAACAAAACCCCTATTCATAGTCATGATGGACAGAAATGCTGGGTATACCAAGTAGAAGGGATTGTAGACGAAGTACGCTACCAAAAGGATGAAAATGAAAATCTTGCAGTGGTACATAAGCAAAGTCTCTCACCGGGTAGTCTCACATATATGGACGACCGGATGGGCTATCACACACTGGAAAACCATAGTAATGGTAGGGCTTCTACTTTACACCTATACATGCTGCCTATAGAGCACTGTGAGTATTTTTGTGAAGAAGAAGGTGATTTTAAGGAAAAAAAACTCACCTACGATACCCAGAGCGGCCACTGATAATTTATTGAACTTTTGTGGCAGTTCCCCGCTGCTTTTGCTGCGCTCCAACAATATTATATTCAAATGTGTACTCATTTCCTTGGGTGCTTAGGATTTTCATGTGTACCGCTTTCTTTTCGGCCCTGTTCTTCGGATTTATTTTCTGAACAATATATTCACAGTCGTTGATCCATCGAATGGATGAAGTATCGGCATTGCCTCTAAAATAATCAATCTCCATACTGTCGTTCCGTACAAAGGTGGTCGTCTCTATTTGAGTGCCTATCACAGCTTCAAAGCGAAACGTGCCTGTTTTGAATTGGGCACAATTCCTTTCCGTTTCATAACATGAAACCAATAAAACTGCCGTTAGCACCATCCAAATTATGTTTGACATTTTCATGTTTCAAATTTCTGAAAATTTTGAATAGGGAAGAAACTATTCGTAGGATTTAAAACTACCGTCCTTAAAAAAAATAACAATTCGTTCGATAGCGGATGGGTTTGTGTTTTGAACGATTTCCTTGGTGATTTTTTCTTTGGAAATCTTTTCATCCGGAAAAAGATTTGCTTGAGAATTTGAGCTTGCTTCTGAAACTATTTTTTTAGGAGTTGTTTTTTCTGTTTCATTTCCTTCACTAGGGAAGGACCCCTTTCCATTCATAAGCCAATACAATTCTACTTCTGGAAACTCCTCCAAAACCTTCATCACAAATTCCAAACTAGGTTTGTTTCTTCCAGAAAGAAGGTGCGAAATAGTAGACCGGTTAAAGTCTATTTGCTCAGAAAAAGCCGTAGCGGATAAGCTGTAATAATCAAGTATTTTTTGAAGTCTTTTAGCAAAATCAGTACTGTTTACCATTGTAAAGTGTGTTTTGAAACATCAGGGTTTACAAATGTAAATAATTACCTTGTTCACCACAATAAACAAGCATAAAACAAGAATTTATGCATAAACAATCTGTTTAATTAATATTGTATAACTTATTGGAATTAAACAGTTTAAATATATTTAATAGTATTTGTTAATTCGACACCTATTTTTAAGTAAGTTTCCGGAAAGGGTTGTTTACAGCAAGCACCATAACCCTCGCAATTTATTGTTTACAGAAGTAAACTATTGATTGTTTACCTTTGTCAACATACTTTTTGAACATGGATATTGATACGATTTATAATTCTATTTTTGAAGCTCGATTGGCGGGTCGTTACATTGCTTTAAGGCACTTAACCCCCTTGTTAAAAGACTATCAAAAATTAGGTATGGTAAGTACCTTAGGAACTTCGGAAAATGGAAATCCTATTTATGCCATTCGGGTCGGTCACGGTCCTAAAAAAGTTTTGGCATGGTCGCAAATGCACGGCAATGAATCGACCACTACAAAAGCGCTTTTCGATTTCCTTAATTTTTTAATCCATCCCAATGGCCAGCCCCAAGTGCAGGAAATTCTATCCAAACACTCTTTTTTGTTCATTCCTTTGCTTAATCCCGATGGTGCTGAAGCTTATACTCGCGAAAACGCTAGGGGAATCGACTTAAACAGGGATGCTGTAAACCAATCTCAAAAGGAAAGTAAGGTGTTAAGGAGGGCTTTTGAAGATTTTAAGCCCCATGTATGCCTTAATTTACACGGTCAGCGTACTTTTTATAGCTTGCCCGGTAAAAAGCCTGCCTCTCTTTCCTTTTTAGCACCTGCGGCAGATGCAGATAGAACCCTAACGCCTTCCCGAAAGGAAGCAATGCTGGGCATAGCAAAGATGAATGCCTTTCTGCAGGGACATCTCCCAGGGCAAATAGGGCGTTATGATGATTCATTTAATGATAACTGTGTAGGGGATAGCTTTCAGAAGGCAGGAGTTCCTACTATTTTATTTGAAGCAGGGCATTGTCCCGGCGATTATCAGAGAGAGCAGACCCGTAAATTTTTATTTTATGCTTTCTTATCACTCTTCGGCATGGAAACAGTAGGTGTGAACGTACAAGTGGAGGACTATTTTAAAATTCCGGAGAATGAGAAAAATTTTAGGGATGTAATTCTCAGAAAAGTAGTTATAGGAGGGGAGCTTATGGATATTGCTATTCAGTATAAGGAAGTATTGCAGGATGGGGTCGTTGTTTGGGAGCCCTATATAGATGAATTTGGGGATTTACAGGCCCTTTTTGGGCATAGGGAGCTTGAGTTTGGCGGGAATCAGATTTTGATAAATTCTAACGAAAACGTTTTCGTTAATGAGAAAATTGCAACGATAGTAGATAAATCATCGGAAAAAATCATAAAAATCTAAAAAAAGCTTATTATTTTGAAATGAAACTGATTACTTTTGTAGGGCAAACCAATCAATCATGGCAAAATTCAAACTTGACGAAACCGATCACCAGATTCTCGATATGCTTATCGAAAACACCCGAACTCCCTTTACCGATATCGCTAAAAGTTTAGGGATTTCGGCAGGAACTGTACACGTACGGGTAAAAAAAATGGAAGAAGCTGGGATTATTATTGGTTCTTCCTTAACATTGGATTACAAAAAACTAGGCTATTCTTTTATTGCTTATGTAGGGATTTTTCTGCAAAAAACCTCCCAGACTCAATTTGTATTAGAACGAATTAATGAAATCCCTTTTATTACGGTAGCTCATGTCACTACTGGAAAATTTAATATTTTTTGTAAAGTACGGGCCAAGGATACTAGTCATGCCAAGGAAATTATCTACCGTATTGATGATATAGAAGGGGTAACACGTACGGAAACCATGATATCCTTGGAAGAAAGCATCAACGACAAAAAACGTTTGATGCATTCTGTTTTCAAGGAAATCTAATAGCCGTTATTCTTCTTCCTCTGAGGAGGCACTCGCTGGCGATTCCTCCTCATCGGTATCTTCCAATGCGTCTTTATCGGGCAGTTCGCTAATAGGATCTGAAAATTCATCTTCAGAATAATCATCCTCGTCAAAATTGGCCATCGAAACCTCGAGTCGGGAGCTAACCTTCACCAAGTAAATGGTGTCTTCGGTTTTCACCTCTACGGCTTCAATTAATTCATTTTTTGCGTTTCGGAAGGTGATGATGTGATCATCGTCATAACCATCAGGATATTTTTCGACCAACATCGAGAGGATTTCCGGCGTTAACTTTTTGTAGTCAACAATGATACGTTTCATAGCATTTTGGTAGTTTGGTTGTCTTCAAATATATAAAAGTTTTTAATCCGCAAAATAGGTTTCATAATATTTGAAAGCATTTATAATTTCTTCGTTTGGTAGAATGCAATCTATTTTAGGCATTCCGATAGCATTTAAAAGGACAAATCGTACTTTTCCGTGGCTATTCTTCTTATCGAAAATTAACAATTTAATAATTTCTTCTTGGTCCTTTTCACTAAGGTGGGGGGTAGGGTAGTGATTCGCAATTTCTTGGCAATAGTTGCGCATAACATCCTCTGGAAACCCTTGTGTTTGGAAGGACAGTATGGTTTCTAGGATCATCCCGATAGCAATGGCCTCCCCATGTAGTAATGGTTTCTTTTCTTTGTGTTCTAAAAAGTAAGACTCTATACCATGGCCCAGTGTATGTCCGTAATTTAAAGTTTTTCTGCGTCCTTTTTCATGCGGATCTTCTGAAATAATGGTGTCTTTTATGAGTATGGATTCCCAAATAAGATTTTCGGTAATGTCCTTGTCTTCAATTTTGAAGGAAAGGGATTTCCTTAGGTAGCCTTCGTAGGATATAAAACCATGTTTTATCATTTCGGCTCTTCCAGAACGTATTTCTTCGGAAGGAAGGGTCTCTAAAAATTGTGTATCGATAATGACTGCTTTCGGATTTCTGATGATGCCTATTTGATTTTTTAAATGGTCCAAATCCACTCCGTTTTTTCCCCCTATGGAGGCATCAACCATCGCCAAGAGCGAAGTAGGAATATTGACAAAAGGAATACCTCTTTGATACGTACTGGCAACAAATCCTCCAAGGTCTGTAACAACACCACCACCAATATTTATGAGGATGCTTTGGCGGTCGGCTCCCTTGGCGGAAAGGTCCTGCCATAGATTTTGACAGGTATCAATGGTTTTATGAGCTTCCCCGCTAGGAATGGAAAGTGTTTCAAAAGCGGTAATATTACTTTTGTGTTGGAATACCCCTAGACAATGTTTTTCAGTGTTTTGATCAACTAACACAAATATTTTTGAAGGATTCAACACTTTAAGCAAATCCCGGAAAGCTTCCCAAGCTCCTTGATTGCAATAGACAGAACCACTTTCCTTCGCAATTTTTTTCATTCAATTTTTGTTAGAGATTTTCACTTCAAATCTAACTATATTTGTGATTATAATTTAGTGTATGCCCACAAAACCTATATTCGATAATACGGAAATAGCTTTTCAGCTTAAAACAGAAGCTCAATTGGAGCGTGCTTATTTTTTATTTAAAATGATAGCCAATGAGCCCTTGGTAAAGATGGGGACTGCTGTTACAAAGTTTGCTTTAACAGTTCACCTGCCAGTTGAAGGCCTTATTAGGTCCACGGTTTTCGATCATTTTTGTGGAGGGGTTAATGAAAAGGATTGTATGCCAGTGGTGGATAGCTTATTTGAGGCCAATGTGTATTCTGTTTTGGATTACTCGGTGGAAGGGAAGGAAGAGGCAGCTCAATTTGACGCTACTAAGGATAAAGTTTTGGAGCTTACGCGTTTTGCACAGCACAAACCAGCCATGCCATTTTCGGTATTTAAGCCCACCGGACTGGGGAAGTTTAAAATTTGGCAGAAAGTTACAGAGAACCAGTCTTTAAGTACTTCTGAAGAAGAAGCTTGGCAAATCATACAACAGCGTTACGAAAGCATCTGTGCAGAAGCACATGATAGAAACATAACGTTGCTTATTGATGCAGAAGAATCATGGATGCAAGACGCGGCCGATCATCTATGTGAGGCCATGATGGAAAAATATAATAAGGAAAAACCGATTGTGTTCAATACGCTTCAGTGCTATCGGTGGGACCGTTTAGCGTATTTAAAGAAGATGCATCAGAGCGCTAAAGAGAAGGGGTATAAACTAGGGTTTAAGGTAGTTCGAGGGGCCTATATGGAAAAGGAGAATGAACGTGCCGACGAGAGAGACTATCAAAGTCCAATATGCCCTAATAAAAAAGCAACCGATGATCATTTCAATGAAGTAGTAGCATACATTTTGAACAATCTTGATGATATTTCACTCTTTTTAGGATCGCATAATGAACAAAGTTCGTATTTAGCGATGGATTTAATGGAACAGCTAGGAATTAAAAAGAGTGATCGTAGGGTTTGGTTTGGTCAGCTGTATGGTATGAGTGATCATATTACGTACAATTTGGCAGAAGCCGGTTATAATGTAGCCAAATATATTCCTTTTGGTCCCGTAAAAGATGTAATGCCCTATTTAATACGAAGGGCAGAAGAAAATACATCGGTAGCAGGACAAACCAGCCGTGAGTTGGAATTGTTAAAGCGGGAGCGAACCAGGAGAGGGCTTTGACAGTTAGGCTTCTCTCTTACAATTTATAAATTTACATCCCATTTTTAAAATTTAAGTTGTTGTTTTACAGTAACTTGTGTTAAGTGTGTTTTTTTAATTTATTACTACTATAGAAGATTTGCTATCTTGGCTACCACATTTTGGGGAGTAAATGTTCAGAATTGTCTACATAATCGTTTTGTTGATCCAGGTTCCGTGCCTTATGGCGCAAAGTCCCTCAGAATCTTTGTTGAATTCTCTTGAGTACGAAGAACTATTGACGCTTTTCAATGATTTTGAAGGCGACTCCTTGGCACAAGAGAAGATTGCCAGAACTTATTTGGAGCGTGCGAAGGTAGATGGGGATACCGTTAAAGTAGCTCGGGGTTATGACCGATTGGCCCGTATTTTTCACCCCCAAAAGAATCTCTTATATGCAGATTCCCTTATAGCCTATACGAAAGATTGGGAGCATATTACCTATCCTGGGTTGGGGTATATTATCAAGGGGTATGAGTATTTTTTATTAGATGATATTAGAAATGAGTTTTTAAATAACAAAATTGCATATGAACAATCAATAAGAAGTAAGAATTTAATACATCAAGTTTTTTTATTAGACAATCTCTCTAAAGCAAGAGTTGAATGGGGAAGCGCTTCAAAAGCACTTGAATTACAGATTTTAAGACACAAAATATTAACCTCAAAAGAGTTTTATAAAAACTTTAGAGAATCTACGCGTAAAGAAATTAGAAATAATTTAAAATATCTTTACTCAAAAGAAATAATAGATTCATATAGAAATTTTGTAATAATCTATTCAAAAATTGAGGATTATATTTTAGCTAAAAAGTATCTTGACTCTATTAATTTAGAACTAAAAGATTTTAAAGGTTGGGATTACAATTATTATAAGAACTGGTATTTAGATGCAAAAATGGAAACAAGTTTTTATACAAATAACTTTAATTATTGTGTGTTCTTAGCTGATAGTATTCTAAAAAATGAAATAGCACATTTTAGATCAAATTACTTTGTAAAGAATGCTTATGTTTATAAAGGGTTGGCTCTCTCAAAAATAAATAAAAACTACAATGGGATTAAGTTTCTATTAATGGCGGACTCTATTTATAGTTATAAAAATATAAATTCTTCGCTTAAGTCTGATATTTTACTTTTCACAAATTTGAATAGTTTTTATAAGGAACAAAAAAATCATAAAAATCAAATTAAGTATCTAGATAAGTTGTTGTATCTAGATAGTATTTCCATGGTAAACTATCAATTTATTGAACCTGAAATCATTAAATCCTTTGATACCCCGGTATTGTTGCAGGAAAAAGAAGCAGCTATTCTTCAACTGCAGCAAGAAAACTCCCTATCTAAAAGATATTTGATTTTAGGAGGGGGATTGTTGCTTTTCCTGTTGGCGCTTTCAGCACTGTTATACCGCCAAAAGATACTTTTTAAAAAGCGCTTTAAGGCACTGCTTCAAAATAATCCTCAAGAAACTCCTGCTGCCGGGCCTAGTATTTCAGAAGAAATTATAGAAGATATCTTACAGAAGTTGAAAAAGTTTGAGGCGGGAGCACATTTTAAAAACCCCGAGGTATCCTTAAATTTCTTGGCCAAGAAATTTGGCACTAATTCTACCTACCTCTCTAAGGTGTTGAATGTCTATAAAGAGAAAAACCTATCACAGTATTTGAACGATCTTCGGGTAGCGTATGCTATTGAACAAATTAAAGAAGACTCCAATTTCAGAAAATATTCCATAGAAGCCATTGCCAAAGAATGTGGGTATCGAAATGCTACCTCGTTTTCAAGGGCATTCTATAAAAAAACGGGAATATACCCATCCTTTTTTGTGAATGAATGGAATAAACAGCTTAATGAAAGGTCGCTTTCGTAATAGTTGCAATGGAATTGCAATTTTCTATCTCAATTTTTAGTTTCTGCATGTTGACCTTTCCCTGTACCATATAAATTTTACAGCTATCCAAAGAGGTATTGCTTTCAGAAAAAAGGACTGTACCTTCAGCTAAAAGTGTCGTGATAACAGAAGTATCTTGTTGGTTATCTTGAAGTACCATCAGGACTTCTTGTGAAACAATTCTTTCCTTTTGTCGAATATTCTTAAGGGTCCTTGCGGTAGGGCCATATTCACATGAGGCTCTTTTGCCTCCTAAAAAATAGAATAGAATTAATAATCCGACGGTAAAGCCTCCAAAATAGTAGAGTAATCTTCTAACAAGTGACAAATTCTAAAAAATAAGTAAGTTAATATCGCTATGCGGCATGTTGAACCAATTTCCAACCGCTTTATTGGTTAAAATTCCTCGGTAAAAATACAATCCATTTTTTAAACCATTGTCAAAACGCACGGCATTTTCAATGCCACCACATTCCGCTATGTCAAAAAGATAAGGAGTGAAGATGTTGCTAATGGCGATTGATGCGGTTTTTGGGTAGCGAGCTGGAATGTTCGGTACACCGTAATGAATGACCCCATGTTTGGTAATGGTAGGTTTGTCATGGGAGGTCATTTCTGAACTTTCAAAACAACCTCCCATATCAATGCTTACATCAATGACCACTGAGCCCTTTTTCATATTTTCCACCATAGTTTCCGAAACCACAATTGGAGATCGGTTGGTACCTCGGATAGCGCCAATTGCGACGTCACATCTTCTTAATGCTTTCAATAAATATTTTGGCTGAAGCGTGCAAGTGAAAATAGATTGTCCAGCCTTTAATTGAAGGTTTCTTAGCCGGGTAATTGAGGAATCAAAAACCTTCACATTCGCCCCCAGCCCCAGGGCCGACCGAACGGCGAACTGGCCTACGGTGCCCGCTCCAATTATCACTACCTCTAAAGGAGGTACTCCGCTAATATTCCCAAAGAGTTGACCGTTGCTGTCTTCTGCAGTAGCCATGAGTTCTGCTGCAATTAGCACGGAAGCTGTGCCGGCAATTTCACTCAAAGCTTTTACGGCAGGGTAAGAACCATCCTCGTCTTTAATAAATTCGAAAGCAAGTGCGGTTACTTTCTTTTTGGCAAGGTGCTCAAAGTATTCCTTTTGTTGGGTTTTTAATTGAAGGGCAGAGATTACCAATGATTTTGGCTGTATCCAATCGATCTCTTGAAGGGTAGGGGGTTCAACCTTAAGAATAATCGCACATCCAAATACTTTTTTAGTGTCATGGGTAAGTTGTGCACCAGCTTCACTGTAGTCTTGATCTTGAAATCCTGCTTCTTCGCCGGCTCCTTTTTCTATAAGTACTTTGTGGCCTTGGGCGATCACTGCTGCAACAGCATCTGGGGTTAGGCAAATTCTTTTTTCCTGAAAATGTGTCTCTTTAGGAATTCCGATAAAAAGCTCGCTTTTATGTCGGGTAATTTCCAGGGTTTCTTCCTGTGGAATTAATTGTGCTTTCGTAAAAGGCGAAGTAGGCTTAGTCTTGGACATAATTACCTAAGATTGATTAATTATACCAAGGTACATATAATTTGATAAAAAAATAGTGAATTTTTTATTGGAAAAGGTCCTTGAGTTGTTGCCAAAAAGATCTTTTTTGTCTTAGTTCTTCCTCAAAAGATTTCAAGTCAGTACCTCTAACCTTTGAAAAAAGTTTAGCTCTAATTAGATAAACTGCTGGAACTAGAACCATCATCAGTGGGAATAAATAATATAACTCTACCTCGTCAACATCCCTGCTTTGATTAATAATACCCCACAATTGAAATGAATACATCGCAATTGGAACTAAAATAATCCAATGCCACCAATGTTTACAAGTAAAAAACCACATTAATAGAAGATATAGTGGAACAATTTTACTGACTAAAAACCAGACAAATGAATTTATAGAGTGAAAAGAAGTCTCAATTGTAAAAAAAGAAGTTTCCCAAACTTTAGTATTGTTCGGGAAACTTTCATAATAATAAAATATAAAAGGCGAAATCGCAATTAGAAAAACAACGATTCCACCACCAAAGAGTTGCTTTTTACCCTTGTCTTGGTGCTTCAATTTTTGTTCCGTCGACTTGTTGGTCGGTTTGTCCATCATTGATATTCTCTGGAGTACAAGATACAAATAATGCAGCTCCAAATACTGCAACGATTAAAAAGTACTTAAGTTTCATAATACTAGTTTTTTTGTGAGGTTTATATTACAAACCTATCAAGAAAAAAAACAAGTATATCAAATAGTTTAGCCGTATTTTGAAAGGTTAGGCTTTGATGAAATTTTATCACGTTTTTAAGGTGTATAATTCAAAGCGTTTTTTCTGTTAAAATTTGGCTCGTACCTTTAAAATCAGTGCTTCATGGGCATTATGTTTAAGGATCTTGTTCCGTTTTGGTTTTTATCTAGCTGTATGCCAGTACAATTTTCTGGCAAAAAACTTACAATCTTTTCAGGCCACTCTACAAATACCCAATGGCCAGAATATAAGTAATCTTCAAGCCCAATATCCAGAGCCTCCACTTCATTTTCCAGTCGGTAAAAATCAAAATGATAAATTTTACCGCCTTGGGCCTGATACTCATTGACTATCGAAAAAGTTGGGCTGCTAATACTTTCTACAACTCCTAGCTTTTTCGAAAGTTCTTTAATCAAAGTAGTTTTTCCTACTCCCATCTCACCATAAAAAAGCAGTATTTTAGAATGACAATTCTCTAAAATTTTGTCTGCTATTTCGGACAAATCTTCAATTGAATAAGTAAACTTCATGATTCAAGGGCTGAACAAATATAATATTAATTCCGATTATTGGACTAAAAATTCGATAAAATTCACATTTGTAGATAAAATCTTACAATAAAACTATTTAGGATCCAATATAGAGAATGGAATTATCATTTCTTCCATTGAAACACCTCCATGTTGGTATGTGTTTCTATAGTAACTTACATAGTGATTGTAATTATTTGGATAAGCAAAGAATAAATCTCCCCTGGCAAAAATAAACGAGCTACTCATGTTAATCGTGGGCAGTAAAGCGTCTTTAGGATTTTTAAAGGCAAGTACATCCTTTTCTTCATAAGAGAGACTTCTTCCAGTTTTATACCGAAGGTTGAGGCTGGTATTTTTATCGCCTATGACTTTTGATGGGTTTTTTACATTAATTGTTCCATGATCTGTTGTAATGATAAGTCTGAATCCCAATTGGCTGGCTTGTTGTATAATTTCCAAAAGCGGCGAGTTTTTAAACCAACTTTGCGTTAGGGATCTATACGATTTGTCATTAGAAGCTAATTCTTTAATGACCTCCATCTCGGTTTTGGCATGGGAAAGCATGTCTACGAAATTATAAACAATGACGGTTAGCTCTTCATTTTTATGTGATTTAAAATTTTCGGAAAGTTTTTTTCCTTGTCGTAGACTGGAAATTTTATGGTAACTCCAATTCACCTCTTTCCCTAGTCTTTTTAGTTGGGCTTTCAGAAAATCTTCTTCGTGCATGTTTTTCCCTCCTTCATCGGTATCGTTTAACCATAGATTGGGATACAGCTTTTCCATCTCACTAGGCATTAGACCGGAAAAAATAGCATTTCTGGCATATTGTGTAGCCGTTGGAAGGATGCTGTAAAATAACTCTTCATTTACCTTTTTATAACTACTGGAGAGCATCGGTTCAAAAGCTTTCCACTGGTCATAGCGTAAATTATCGATTACCACCAAAAGGGTAGGCTTTTTGTCTATGCTTGATAGAACCTTATCCTTAAAGAGCGTATGGGACATGGTAGGCGCTTCTTCATTACCTTGAAACCATGAGGCATAGTTTTTTTCTATGAACTTGAAGAATTGGGAGTTGGCTTCCGTTTTTTGAGACTCCAATATCTCCATCATACTATTGTCTTCTATATTT
The DNA here is from genome assembly GCA_002707025.1 of Flavobacteriaceae bacterium. Lineage (GTDB taxonomy): Bacteria > Bacteroidota > Bacteroidia > Flavobacteriales > Flavobacteriaceae > PALG01. The sequence continues at coordinate 193,578 of PALG01000020.1, forward strand.
TCTAGTTCTAGCTCCCAGTATACTAATTTCTGGTATAGCTCTGCCCAGCCTTCCGCAGAGTTGATCATGGACATATCCATGGCGATTTTCCGGAATTCCTGCTGGTAATTACTAGTGGTTTTTTGAGATACCAAACGCGAATGGTCCAGGTTTTTCTTTAGACTAAGTAAAATTTGATTTGGATTTACGGGCTTGATAAGGTAATCGGCTATTTTTGAGCCAATGGCTTCCTCCATTATGTATTCTTCTTCACTTTTAGTAATCATCACCACAGGTAAGTTGGCCTGTTGTTCTTTTATTTCTGCCAAGGTTTCCAGTCCGGTAAGTCCTGGCATGTTTTCGTCTAAAAAGACAATGTCAAAAGCATCTTTTTTAATTTCCTCTAAAGCTTCAGAACCACTCTGGGCGGTAGTTACTTTGTAATTCTTATTTTCCAAGAAGAGGATGTGGGGTTTCAGCAAGTCTATTTCATCATCCACCCAAAGTACTTTTATCTCGTTCATATATGTATATTTGCTAAGAGTTTTATGTATTTCTTTCGAAGATACTATTATAACATCAAAAATACTTCCGTAGTATTTTTAAATACCAATTATACTACTAATTAAAAGTTAAAATTTGGCCGTTCAGAATAAATTGAAAATTATCAACGACCCTATTTATGGGTTTATAACCATACCGAGTGATTTGTTGTTTGAAATTTTGCAACACTCCTATTTTCAGCGTTTGCGTAGAATTACTCAAATGGGATTGTCTTATTTAGTGTATCCTGGGGCTCACCACACCCGTTTCCACCATGCGTTAGGCGCCATGTTTTTGATGCAGCGCGCCGTACAGGTATTGAAATTTAAGGGGATTGCGATATCCAAAGCAGAAGAGGAAGCCCTCTATTTGGCTATCATGCTGCACGATATTGGCCATGGACCTTTTTCGCATGCCATGGAGCATAGTATTGTTGAAGGTGTAAGCCATGAAAGAATTTCCTTGATGTTTATGAGCCACCTAAACCGTGAATTTAACAATAAGTTGGATTTGGCCATGACTATTTTTAAGGATGAATATCCCCGAAAATTTTTACACCAACTGGTTTCTGGACAACTAGATATGGATCGCCTGGATTATTTACGAAGGGATAGTTTTTATACGGGTGTTGCGGAAGGTAATATTAATTCGCAACGATTAATAGCCATGCTGAATGTTAAAGATGATGCACTGGTGGTCGAAGAAAAGGGAATTTATTCTGTGGAAAAGTTTATCGTAGCCAGACGGCTTATGTATTGGCAGGTATACCTTCATAAAACATCCTTGGTGGCCGAGAATTTGTTAATGAAGCTCTTTCAAAGGGCCAAACAATTGTTTCGGGAGGGCAAAAACCTTCCTTGTAGTCCCCAGCTTCGTTATTTTTTGAAGGGTTCGGTTGGGGTGGATGATTTTTCTTCGGAAGTGCTATTGAAATTTTCCAAGCTAGACGATTACGATATCATTTCGGCCCTAAAATTATGGGTAGATGAAGCCGACTTTGTTATTTCGAGGCTTTCGGCAATGATTTTGGATCGCGACCTATTGAAAATCAAAATCAAGAAAAACCCCTTTGCTCCAGAAAAAGTGGAGCAAAAACTTCAAAAAGTGATGCAGAAACACAACCTTTCAGAAGAAGAAGCATCTTATTTTGTGTTTACCGGGGAGATTTCCAATCAGGCCTACCACATGGACAAGGATAATATTAACCTAATTAGAAAAAATGGCAAAGTGATAGATGTGGCAAAGGCTAGCGATCAATTTAATTTGGAAGCACTTTCCAACGAGGTAATAAAATATTATCTATGTTATCCAAAAAAGTCTCATTAGGGATGCTTTTTTTATATTTGCAGAACTCAACTAAATAAATGGAATTTACAGCCAATCAGATTGCCGGAATTTTGGAAGGCTCCGTTGAAGGAAATGGGGAAACCACAGTTTCGAAACTTGCAAAAATTGAAGAAGGTACCAAAGGAAGTCTTACATTCCTGGCAAACCCTAAATACAAACACTATATCTATACTACAAAAGCTTCTATTACGATAGTAGACCATAATTTTGTGTTGGAAAACCCAATTGAAACCACATTGGTTAGAGTAGAAGATGCCTACAAGGCTTTTTCAAAGCTATTGGAGTATTACAATCAGGTAAAGATGAATAAAACAGGAATAGAACAACCGGTTTTTATTTCTGAAAGTGCTCAGTATGGAGAGAATATCTATATAGGTGCTTTTTCATATTTAGGTGAAAATGTGCAAATTGGGCAAAATGTAAAGATTTATCCAAATGTATATATTGGGGACAATGTTTCTATTGGGGATAATGTAATTGTTTTTGCTGGTGCTAAAATTTATTCTGAAACAGTCATCGGAAACCACTCTGTGATTCATAGTGGGGCTATTATTGGCGCAGATGGCTTTGGTTTTGCTCCAAATGAAAAAGGAGAATATAGCAAAGTCCCCCAAACGGGAAACGTTATTATTGAGGATTATGTAGACATTGGTGCAGGAACCACTATTGATAGGGCCACCTTGGGCTCAACGGTTATTAGGAAAGGGGTGAAGTTGGATAATCAAATTCAAATTGCTCATAATGTGGAAATTGGAAAAAACACGGTCATAGCTGCCCAAACGGGTATTGCCGGATCTACAAAAATCGGTGAAAATTGTATGATTGGCGGGCAAGTAGGTATTGTAGGACATATTATTATTGGAAACAATGTGAAGATTCAAGCCCAGAGCGGTATTGGACGGAATGTAAAAGACCATGAAACCCTACAGGGCTCTCCAGCATTAAACTATGGAGATTATAATAAGAGTTATGTACATTTTAAGAACCTTCCCAAAATAGTGGAGCGTTTTAATACTATTGAAAAAAATCTAAACAATGACTGATTGCATGCAAAAGCAACGCACAATTGGTAAAGAGGTTTCCTTAAAAGGAGTAGGACTTCATACGGGAAAAGAAGTAACCTTGACCTTTAAACCAGCTCCTGAAAATTTCGGATATGCCTTTATTCGGGTAGATTTGGAAGGAAACCCCGTAATTGAAGCAGATGCCAACTACGTGGTGAATACCCAAAGGGGAACCAACTTAGAAAAAAGAGGGGTGAAAATTCAAACCTCCGAACACGTCTTAGCCGCTTTGGTGGGAATGGAAGTGGATAATTGTATCCTAGAGTTAAATGCTTCAGAACCCCCTATTATGGATGGCTCTTCCAAATTTTTTGTGGAAGCCATCGAAAAGGCGGGTATCATAGAGCAGGAAGCTTTTAGGGAAGAGTATATCGTAGAAGAAGTGATATCCTACCTGGATGAAGAAACCGGTAGCGAAATCACCGTAATCCCAGCTGATGAATACCAAGTGACTACCATGGTAGACTTCGGTACCAAGATTTTAGGAACCCAAAACGCTTCCCTGAAAAAGTTGACAGAGTTTAAGGATGAGATAGCGAGCTCCAGAACCTTTAGTTTTTTACACGAATTGGAAATGTTGCTGGAAAACGGACTTATTAAAGGAGGGGATTTAAATAATGCCATCGTCTATGTAGATAAGGAACTTTCCGAAAAAACCATGGAAAAACTTCGGGACGCCTTTAAAAAAGATAAAATTTCCGTAAAACCGAATGGGATCCTAGACAATCTAACCCTTCATCACCCTAATGAAGCCGCAAGACATAAATTGTTGGATGTGATAGGGGATTTGGCTTTGGTGGGAACCCGAATTCGCGGAAAAGTGATTGCCAATAAGCCTGGACATTATGTAAACACTCAGTTTGCTAAAAAACTTTCCAAGATCATAAAAATTGAAAAACGCAATAAAATTCCAAAGTTTGATATCAACAAAACGCCTATCAAGGATGTGAATCAAATTATGGAAATGCTTCCGCACCGTCCTCCATTTTTATTGGTAGATAAAATATTGGAGTTGTCCGATAAGCATGTGGTAGGGCTTAAAAATGTGACTATGAACGAACCGTTTTTCGTTGGGCACTTTCCAGGGGCACCAGTTATGCCCGGAGTGCTTATTGTAGAAGCCATGGCCCAGACAGGAGGCATCCTAGCGTTAAGCACGGTGCCCGACCCAGAGAACTACCTCACTTTTTTTATGAAAATCAATAATGTGAAATTTAAACAGCAGGTCAATCCTGGTGATACTTTAATTTTCAATCTGGAATTGATAACCCCAATCCGTCGTGGGATTGTTCACATGCAAGGAAATGCTTATGCCAATGATAAGTTGGTTACGGAAGCCGAACTCATGGCGCAAATTGTAAAAACCAAAAACAAAGAATGAATCAACCGTTAGCTTATGTGCATCCTGGTGCTAAAATCGCCAAGAATGTTGTGATAGAGCCTTTCACGACAATCCACAATAATGTTGTGATAGGGGAAGGCACTTGGATTGGCTCGAATGTGACCATCATGGAAGGCGCTCGAATTGGTAAAAATTGTAATATTTTTCCAGGTTCGGTTATTTCTGCCATTCCCCAAGACTTGAAATTTCAAGATGAAGAAACCACCGCAGAGATTGGTGATAATACAACTATCCGGGAATATGTAACCATTAATAGGGGTACCGTAGACCGCGGAAAAACGGTAGTGGGGAACAACTGTTTAATCATGGCTTATTGCCATATTGCACACGATTGTATTGTAGGTAATAACTGTATTTTTTCGAATAACAGTACGTTGGCAGGTCATATTACCGTAGGGGATCATGTGGTCTTGGCGGGAATGACTGCCGTACATCAATTTTGTATGATTGGAAACCATGCATTTGTAACAGGCGGTTCGTTGGTGCGTAAGGATGTCCCCCCTTATGTGAAGGCTGCTAGGGAGCCCTTATCGTATGTAGGGATTAATTCTATTGGGCTACGCCGACGAGGGTATGATACCGAAAAAATAAGGGAGATACAGAATATCTACCGAATACTTTATCAAAAAAATTACAATAATTCGCAAGCGGTTCAAATTATTGAAGCTGAAATGGAAGCCACGCCCGAGCGGGATGAAATCCTTCAGTTTATCAAAAACTCGAAACGCGGAATTATGAAAGGATATTTTCAGAATTAAAACTTGAATCAATTATATGGCAACAACGTCAGACATTAGAAAAGGATTGTGTATAAAGTACAACCATGATATTTATAAAATCATTGAATTTTTACATGTGAAACCTGGAAAAGGACCAGCATTTGTAAGAACCAAATTAAAAAGCGTGACCACGGGGAAAGTGATCGATAATACCTTCTCGGCAGGTCATAAAATTGAAGATGTAAGGGTAGAAACGCATAGTTTTCAGTACTTGTACAGTGAAGGGGAGACGTACCACTTTATGAATACCGATGATTATTCACAAATCCAATTACAGGAAAGCGCCTTGGATCGTCCCGATTTAATGAAGGAAGGAGAAGTCGTGACCATTATTATCAATTCGGAAGATCAAATGCCCTTATCGGTAGAAATGCCTGCCCATGTTATTTTAGAGGTGACCGAAACCGAACCTGGAGTGAAGGGAAATACCGCTACCAATGCCACCAAACCCGCTACTGTAGAAACAGGCGCCCGTGTAAATGTTCCTTTGTTTATCAATGAAGGGGACAAGATTAAAATCGATACCGAAAAAGGAAACTATCAAGAACGGGTAAAAGAATAACTATGCAGAAAGTATTACTGTTGTTTCTTTCGGTTTCTGTTTTACTAAGTTGTAGCAAAGACGATGGAAATAGTGAAGAGCCCTCTCAAAACGATGTAGCGTTTTCCTCCCTGGTTATTTCTGAAATTACCGGGAATTCAGCCAAAGTAAGCATAGCGATTGTCTCTTCTTCAGAAACAATTACCGAAAGAGGGGTTGTTTATGGTACTTCCTCAAATCCTACAACAGATGATAACAAGGTCGCCCTGGGTAGTGGAATAGGGGAGTTTCAATCAACTATTTCAGGGTTGGATTCTGAAACCACTTACTTTGTAAGAGCTTATGCTCTTTCAAGTGACATTGTGACTTATAGTGATTCAGAATCTTTTGAAACAAGTATTTCTTGCGATGGAATTTTAAATGGGGCTGTAGTATTGAATTCTCAAGAGGATATCAATACAATAGGAATGGGAAATTTGTGTGAAATTACTGTTGGAATTATAATAGATGATAATGGTTCGGGTAGTCCGATCACAAATCTAGAGCCACTTCAATCTTTAAAAAAAATTGGTTCTTTAAGAATTAACAATTGTAGTATGCTTCCTTCTTTATCTGGACTAGATAATTTAATTGAAATACCAAATGGATTAGGAATCTCCAACTGTAATCTTATTTCAAATCTTGACCCACTTTCCTCGCTTTCTGGTGAATTAGGTCACATAACATTTTTAAATAATGACAACTTATCAAGTATCGATGCATTAGCTGGTATTACTTCTTTAACAAGAGAAGACGGTTCAAAATCTATTTTATTGATGTCTAATAGCTCATTAGTTGATTTAGACGGCTTATCTCAACTTGAGAATGTAATTAGTGATATCCAAATAGTTGATAACGTCAACCTGTCTGACTTTTGTGGCTTGAATAACCTTTTGATCAATGGAAGCTTTTCTGGGAATTATTTTACAAACGAAAACGCCTACAACCCTACGTATCAGGATATGCTCGACGGAAACTGTAGTCAATAAGGTTTCCCAAAATAATAAATCCCATCCCACTCCATATTGCAGTGGGATTTTTTTATATTTGATAATTAAATTTCAAAAGTGAAGTTTCAAAGCCCACAAACCCTTGACAAAATTGCCCAAATCCTTGAGTGTGAATATGTGGGCGAACCCAAATTTCCCGTCTTGGGAATGAACGAAATCCACGTCGTGCAACCTGGGGACATTGTTTTTGTAGATCATCCCAAATACTACGATAAGGCGCTGGAGTCCATGGCCACCATTATTTTAATTAATAAAAAGGTTACTTGCCCTCCCGGTAAGGCGTTACTGATTTCTGATGATCCTTTCCGTGACTTCAATAAGCTCACGAATCATTTTAGGCCTTTTGAGCCAGCCCGTGCCGTGATTGCCGAATCGGCAAAAATAGGGGTGCATACAATCATTCAACCGAATGTATTTATTGGGAATAACGTTGTGATCGGAGACGATTGTGTCATACACCCCAATGTGATTATTTATGACAATACCGTGATTGGAAACAATGTCACCATTCATGCGGGAACCGTCTTAGGGGCCGATGCTTTTTATTATAAAAATCGTCCCGAAAAGTTTGACAAACTAGTGAGTGGCGGAAACGTGGTCATAAAAGATCATGTGGATATTGGAGCACTTTGTACCATCGATAAAGGAGTGAGTGCTTCGACCATTATTGGAGAAGGTACAAAGCTTGACAACCAGGTACATGTAGGGCATGACAGTGTCATTGGAAAACGTTGTTTAATTGCTTCTCAAGTGGGGATTGCAGGATGTGTACTCATCAAGGATTTTGTGACTATTTGGGGACAGGTAGGGATCACGAGTGGTATTACCATAGGCGAGAAAGTAGTGATTTCTGCACAAAGCGGCGTTAGTAAATCGCTTCCTGCCAATAAATCCTATTTTGGAACTCCAGCCGATGAATTCCGAAAAAAATACAAAGAACTGGCCTCTATTAGGCTTATTCCCGATATTATTGAAAAACTTGACAAATTACAATGAGTAAAACAGCTAAAGAGATTGTGCGTAATTTCTACATATCAGATATTCTTCACGATAATGACGTGCTTCAACAGTATTTTCATAAGGATATTGTACTAATCTGGAACAGTAGTGACGGACTCTCCATTCTACATTATGATGATTTAAAAGAATTCTTTTCTGAAATACGCAGAACCTACCACGATCTTCGCGTGGAAGTAAGCCACCTGTTAGAGGACGACAATCATGTAACCGTTCGCTACAAGTATTATATACGCACTTTGGAAAACCCTGACGAAGAATTGGGAATCGCTCATTTTATTGCCATCTGGGAAGTAAAAGACGGTAAAATTTATCGTGGATATCAAGTAAGTCAGCCAGTTACAGACAAAGATGATACTACGGAATCCTATCATAAAGTTAAGGTCTAAAAATCTTTCATAAAAAAAGGTAAAAAGTTACCTTTGCATTGCAAAATTCAATTTTTAAAAAAAATCACCCAATGAGTGTTTTAGTCAATAAAAATTCAAAAATTATTGTTCAAGGTTTCACCGGAAGTGAAGGAACTTTTCACGCCGGTCAAATGATTGAATATGGAACGAATGTCGTAGGAGGGGTTACCCCCGGAAAAGGAGGGCAAAGTCATCTAGATAAGCCAGTATTCAATACGGTTGCGGAAGCTGTTGAGAAAGTGGGTGCAGATACTAGTATTATTTTTGTACCGCCAGCCTTTGCTGCCGACGCGATTATGGAAGCAGCAGAAGCGGGAATTAAAGTAATTATTACGATTACCGAAGGAATTCCTGTGGGAGATATGATTAAGGCCTCCAACTATATTAAAAATAGGGATTGTACCCTAATTGGCCCTAACTGTCCCGGGGTTATTACCCCAGGAGAAGCAAAAGTTGGGATCATGCCCGGGTTTGTCTTCAAAAAAGGAAAAGTAGGGATTGTTTCCAAATCGGGAACCCTTACCTATGAAGCCGCAGACCAAGTGGTAAAACAAGGCTTGGGAATTACCACCGCTATTGGTATTGGAGGGGATCCTATTATAGGAACCACAACCAAACAAGCTGTGGAAATGCTTATCAATGACCCAGAAACGGAAGCCGTCGTTATGATTGGTGAAATTGGTGGTCAATTGGAAGCCGATGCGGCCAAATGGTATAAGGAAAGTGGAAGCAAAAAGCCTGTGGTTGGTTTTATTGCAGGCGAAACAGCGCCTGCGGGAAGAACCATGGGGCATGCTGGTGCTATTGTAGGTGGAAGCGATGACACCGCACAGGCCAAGAAAAAGATCATGCGCGAATGCGGTATTCACGTAGTGGATTCTCCTGCTGAAATAGGAAAAAAAGTAGCCGAAGTATTAGGTTAACTCTTGTTTATATATGGAAGAGGCCTCGTAAATGCGAGGCTTTTTTTTTATGGCAAAGCCAAAGTGATTTGTTATCTTTGGAAGGCAACTGAAAATTAATATTTATGAAATTACTGGAAGGAAAAACAGCAATCATTACTGGCGGAAGCCGTGGTATTGGTAAAGGAATTGTAGAGGTTTTTGCAAAACATGGGGCCAATGTGGCGTTCACCTATAATTCTTCTGCCGAAGCTGCTGAAGCTTTAGTGAAAGAAGCTTCTGAGCAAGGGGTTACCGTAAAAGCGTATAAAAGCGATGCGGCTAACTTTGAGGATTCCCAAAATTTTGTGGACCAAGTGGTTGCAGATTTTGGAACTATTGATATTTTAATCAATAATGCCGGGATTACTAAAGACAATCTTTTGATGCGAATTTCCGAGGAAGATTTTGACAAAGTAATTGAAGTAAATTTAAAGTCGGTATTCAACATGACCAAGGCGGTACAGCGAACCATGTTAAAACAGCGCCGAGGATCTATAATTAATATGAGCTCTGTAGTAGGGGTGAAAGGAAATGCAGGACAAACCAATTACGCAGCTTCCAAAGCCGGCATTATTGGTTTTACAAAATCGGTGGCATTGGAATTGGGCTCACGGAATATTCGTTGCAATGCGATTGCCCCAGGTTTTATAGAAACGGAAATGACCGGAAAACTTGATGAAGCTACCGTTCAAGGCTGGAGGGATGCCATTCCATTGAAGCGCGGGGGAACTCCAGAAGATATCGCCAATACCTGTGTGTACCTAGCCAGTGACCTATCGGCTTATGTTACCGGTCAGGTCTTGAATGTGGATGGCGGAATGTTAACTTAGAATATAGAATCACTTTTGTCTGCAGAAACCATTCTTTACATCGTTATTGCTGCTACTCTGGCTTTTGCCTTGGCAGTTTTTGCATATGGTTACAAGACAAAACTCTCTAAACCGTTGCGATGGGGCTTGGGTATTTTACGTTTTTTGACCCTTTTTATGGTGTTTCTGTTATTGATTAACCCAAAAATAAAAAACACTACCTACACGGTCGAAAAACCTAAGTTACCCGTATTGATTGATGCCTCAAGTTCTATGGAAGCCATGGAGGAAAATACATCTGTGGCCTCATTGCTTGCAACACTTCAGGAAGATGAAGACTTGAATGCAAAATTTGAGGTTTCTTATTTTCGTTTCGGGGAGACTTTTCAAAAGTTGGATTCTTTATCCTTTACAGAAAAGCAAACCCAAATTGCCAGTGCCTTGGCTGCAACTGAAGAAATTTTCAAAAACAACGTAGCTCCCACTATTCTTATTACCGATGGAAATCAAACTTTTGGAAAGGATTATGAGTTTTCCAGTCGAAACTTCAGTAATGCAATTTACCCGGTTATGGTAGGGGATTCCACACAATACGTAGACCTTCGTATTGAACAACTAAATACCAATAAGTATTCTTTTCTTAAGAATGAATTTCCAGTGGAGGCCATCTTGGTCTATCAAGGGGAAGCTCCTGTAAATACCCGATTTGTGATTCGTCAAGGGGCAGCCGAAGTATATTCCCAACCTCTTACTTTTTCCAACAATCAAAACTCCCAAACCATATCCTTTACACTTCCTTCCCAATCGGTTGGATTGCAAAGGTATCAAGCGGTTTTAGAACCACTTTCAGAAGAAAAAAACACCTCGAATAATGAAAAGGCATTTGCTGTTGAAGTGATCGACCAAGCGACCAAGGTTTTAATTGTAAGCGAATGGGTTCATCCTGATTTAGGGGCTTTAAAGAAAAGTATCGAATCTAATGAGCAACGCTCTGTAACCATCAAGAAGCCATTGGAGGCCGTTTCTTTGCTTAACGATTATCAACTGGTGCTACTGTTTCAGCCTACCCGAAGTTTTTCTTCCGTCATTCAAGAAACTGAAAAATTAAAAAAGAACACAGTCTTTCTAACAGGCCTGCAAACCGATTGGAACTTTTTAAATAAAGCTCAAACTATTTTCAGTAAGGAATATTCCAATGCTTCTGAAGAAGTGAGCGGCAACCTGAACCTAAACTATGGCAGTTATGCTGTGGGCGATATTGATTTTTCTGAATATCCTCCATTGCAGACGTCTTTTGGAGAGGTTTCCATCAACACTCCGCATGAAGTGTTATTGCATCAAGAAATCAACGGTTTTGACACGGGAAGCCCTATGTTGGCTACGATCGAACTAAACGGCAAACGGGATGCTATATGGGATGGGGAAGGTATTTGGAAGTGGCGTGCCCAGAGTTACTTAACGAACGAAAGTTTTCAGGACTTTGATGATTTTGTTGGAAGGATTGTACAGTATATGGCTTCCAATAAAAGGCGAAGTCGTTTGGAGGTATCCAATGAAACGTTTTACTATAACCATAGGGCGGTCCTCATTTCGGCGCAGTACTTTGATAAGAACTTTGTTTTTGATAGCCGGGCTCAACTTCAGATTACCGTGAAAAATCAAGAAACAGAGGCAATAACTACTTTCCCTATGTTGCTAAAGGATCATTTTTATCAAGTTGATGTGAGTAGTCTACCTGAAGGGGATTATGATTTTACCATTTCCGTAGTAGGGGAGTCGGTTGCCCGAAGTGGGAGTTTTACTATTTTGGACTATAACGTGGAGCAGCAATTCTTGAACACGAATGTAACAAAGCTTAAGCGTGTTGCGACAAATACCAATGGAAAAGCTTATTTCTTAGGCCAGACCGATGCGTTAATGAACCGTCTTCTTGAAGACGAATCTTATCGCGCGATACAAAAGAGCCAACAAAAAATTGTACCTTTAATCGATTGGAAATACCTATTGGCATTCATTGCTTTATGGCTTTCTGCCGAATGGTTTATTAGAAAATATAACGGACTAATCTAAAAATAGATATTATGGACAAGTTTCCTAAAATAGGAGTTCCTATTATTGTACTCATTATTATTTTAATTATTGTTTTGGCCAAATCGGCTGTCACCATTGGCTCTGGAGAAGGGGGTGTCTTATATCGAACCTTTGGTGGTGGGGTGGTAACCGATGAACCTCCTTTGGAGGAAGGATTTCATATCATCGCTCCTTGGAATAAGGTTTTTGTATACGAAGTACGCCAACAAGAAATTTTTGAAAACATGAAAGTGCTTTCCTCCAACGGATTGGAAATTCAGATTGACGCCTCTGCTTGGTATCAGCCTATCTACGGGGATTTAGGTAAATTACACCAGCAAAAAGGAGAAGATTACTTACAAAGGGTAATTCAGCCAGCCATTCGAAGTGCAGCTCGAAGTGTGGTAGGACGCTACACACCCGAACAATTGTATTCTTCCAAACGGGATGCCATTCAAGAAGAAATATTTGCGGAAACAAAAAAAATTCTAGACAACCAATACATCCAATTAAATGAAGTTTTGGTACGTGATGTTACCTTGCCTCCCACAATTAAAGATGCAATTGAGCGTAAATTACGTCAAGAACAAGAAGCTTTGGAATATGAGTTTAGAATTTCAAAAGCACAAAAAGAAGCCGAACGACAAATTATTGAAGCGCAAGGAAAGGCCGACGCCAATAAAATCCTTAGTGCTTCGCTAACCGATAAGATCCTTCAAGATAAAGGCATTGAGGCCACTTTGGAATTGTCAAAATCTGGAAACTCCAAAGTAGTGGTAATTGGTTCGGGCGATAGCGGGCTTCCTATAATATTAGGTAATAATTAATTCAATTTAAAAATGAAAAAAACACTTACACTCTTTTTATTTCTTTTGGCAGGATATGCCATCAATGCACAAGATTTTGGGATTGGTATTTCTGGGGGATACCTCACTGAACTTGAAGGGGGCGGGGGAAGTCTCGATTTAATTTACGAATTTGATGATCATTGGGGGGGTTCTGCTACGACCACTTTTGCCATGGCTGAAGAGGCGCCAATACGAAATAAATGGTTTATGGTCGATTTAAACGGAAGGTATAAAGTGATTGATGAATTATATCTTTTGGCAGGGGGAGAGTATATTTCCCTCACGGTTAAAAATACTGGCCTAGGTGGTGGCTCCATTCAAGGGGAGTCTGAAGTAACCGAAACCGATTTTGGAATCAATCTAGGTTCAGGCTATAAATACAACATTATGGATAATGTAAATGTCTTTGCAGAAGTAAAGTACGTCATTATTGAACAAGGCTATCTTCATGCGCGCTTAGGAATTTTATTCGATTTATAAGACACCGATCTCATGAAAATTATTATCATTAATGGCCCTAACTTAAATCTTTTGGGGAAAAGGGAGACCCAAATTTATGGGGACCAGTCTTTTGAAGAATTTTTTCTTATGATAAAACAAAAGTTTCCACAGGTTACCTTATCTGCTTTTCAATCCAATATCGAAGGGGAGTTAATTGACAAATTACAGGAAGTTGGATTTTCCTATGACGGAATTATTTTAAATGCTGCAGCTTATACCCATACTTCCGTAGGAATTGGTGATGCGGTAAAAGCCATTGAAACACCCGTGGTTGAAGTACATATCTCCAATACTCTTTCTAGAGAGGAGTTTCGGCACCAATCTTATATAGCTGCTCATGCCAAGGGTATTATTCAAGGCTTTGGTTTACAAAGTTATGAATTAGCGCTGCAAAGCTTCTTAGCATAAAAAAAGCCCCAGATTCTGGGGCTTTTTTAATTTTTAAAGTATGATGATTATAAATGAATCACTTCATCGTAGGCTGCGGCTACAGCTTCCATTACGGCCTCACTCATAGTTGGGTGAGGGTGTATGGCTTTAAGCACTTCGTGCCCTGTAGTTTCGAGTTTTCGAGCCACAACCGCTTCAGCAATCATATCGGTTACTCCAGCGCCAATCATATGGCAGCCTAACCATTCTCCGTATTTTGCATCAAATATTACTTTCACAAAACCATCCTTGGTTCCGGCGGCACTGGCTTTACCGCTAGCTGAAAAAGGAAATTTTCCCACTTTAATATCGTAGCCTTTGTCTTTAGCCTGTTGTTCGGTAAGTCCTACGCTAGCTATTTCTGGAGAAGTGTATGTACATCCAGGAATGTTTCCGTAGTCAATAGCTTCAACGTGCATTCCCGCAATTTTCTCCACACAAGTAATGCCTTCAGCTGAAGCAACGTGGGCTAGGGCAGGGCCTGGTACTACATCACCAATGGCATAATAGCCAGGCATGTTGGTTTGGTACCAGTCGTTTACCATAATTTTACCTTTGTCTGTCACAATTCCTACATCTTCCAATCCAATATTTTCAAGGTTTGCGGCTATACCCACTGCGGAAAGGACCACGTCTGCCTCTAAAATTTCTTCTCCCTTTTTGGTCTTTACGGTAGCTTTCACCCCTTTTCCGGAAGTATCCACGCTTTCCACGGAAGCGTTGGTCATAACGTTAATACCATTCTTTTTAAAGATTTTTTCAAATTGCTTTGAAACTTCTTCGTCTTCCAAAGGAACCAAATTCGGTAAATATTCCACGATGGTTACCTCGGTTCCCATGCTGTTATAGAAATTGGAGAATTCCACTCCAATGGCCCCACTTCCTACAACAATCATCTTCTTAGGCTGTTTTTCCAAGGTCATTGCTTCACGATAGCCTATCACCTTTTTACCATCCTGTTTCAGGTTGGGTAATTCCCTAGATCGCGCTCCAGTAGCAATGATGATATGATCGGCAGCGTATTCCGTTCCATCAACGGCTACTTTTTTCCCAGGTTTTATTTTTCCGAAGCCTTCAATTACATCAATCTTATTTTTTTTCATAAGGAATTGCACTCCTTTGCTCATTCCTTCGGCTACCCCACGACTTCTCTGGACTACCTTCGAAAAGTCCTTATCGAACTCTTTCACCGATAGGCCATAGTCTTCAGCATGCTTCAAGTAATCAAATACCTGCGCACTTTTCAGTAAAGCTTTGGTGGGGATACATCCCCAATTAAGGCAAACGCCCCCCAAACTTTCTTTTTCTACAATAGCGGTTTTAAAACCTAGTTGTGAAGCCCTAATAGCGGTAACATAACCACCGGGACCACTTCCTAAGACAATAATATCATATTTGCTCATGCGATCGATTTAAAATGTAGTCATTGAAGCAGCGAATTTACGAAATAAAAAACCACCAAAAAAGCAAGTTTTATAAAACCCTTCTTGGTGGTACTTATTTTATTGAAAAAATTATTTAATAAAATCTACCGATAAGGAATTCACGCAATACCGCTGACCCGTTTCGGTGGGTCCATCATTAAATACATGCCCTAGATGACTCCCGCAATTGGCGCAGCGTATTTCGGTACGAATCATTCCGAAGCTTGTATCTTTCACATATTCAATGCGTCCTTCGATGGCATCATCGAAAGAAGGCCATCCACAGCTACTTTCAAACTTCTGGCCGCTTTCAAACAAAGGGTTTTTACAAGCTCCACACACATAGGTCCCTTCCTCAAAATGGACATTGTACTTTCCGGAAAAAGGCTTTTCGGTTCCTTGGGCCCGCAAAATACGATAGCGTTCTTCGCCCAATTCTTCTTTCCATTGGGCTTCTGATTTTTCGATGGGATACTTACTCATTTTCGGGGATAAATTTAAGGGCAGCTCCGTTAATACAGTGTCTTTTACCGGTAGTTTTGCGAGGTCCGTCATTAAATACATGACCTAAATGGCCGCCACAAACGGCACAATGTTCTTCGGTACGGGTATATCCCAATTTATTATCTGAAGAAAAAGCTACATTCCCTTCAATTTCACGATCAAAGCTAGGCCAGCCCGTACCACTGTCAAATTTGTGTTCACTTTCAAATAGAGGGGTGCCACAACCTGCACAAACGTAGGTTCCTTCTTTGTAATTTTTATTTAGTTCGCTACTGAAAGGAGGTTCGGTTGCTTCCTTCCGCAAAACTTGAAACTGAAGCTCGGTAAGTTCTGCTTTCCATTGGGCCTCGGTCTTGGTAACTTCAAAGTTTTCTTTTTTTTCTTTTTGGTCCTGTGCTTTCGAGTTACAGCTTAATAAGGTAACCCCTAAGAGGACTAAAACAATTTTCTTCATGGTTTTAATTTCCTAAAAATTCAACTTGAGTGGCATTTTCCAATTGTTCCATGGTGAGATTTGCATCGGCAAATTCAGCGGGCACCACGGCAATACGGAAAGATTGGTCGTTTTTCCATTCCGAACCTAACGTAGTAAGGTCGAAATTTCCATCCAAGAAGAATTGGACATCAAAAAAGGTATGGTTGAAAGTGTAAAGAAAAGTCCCTCCATTATCAAAATAAGTAGCCGGTAGGGGAGTCCAGATGTCGGCGCCGTCGAAAGTCCCTTCCCAACGGTACACCAAAATAGCATCACTTTCAAATACTTCAATATTGGTTGGGATGTTTACTACTTGCTGAAAGCCGTTCGCTCCATTTAAGTTGATTGTCACTTCAAAAACCTGCCCTAAAATATTAATACCAGGTTCCCCGGGAGGGCCTTCAGGTCCTTCACAAGAGCTAAACATAAGGGATAAGACTAAAACTGGGAGTACAAATAATTTTTTCATAATTCTGTGTTTTAAAAGAGTAAATCAAAATCCATTCCATAAATTATTAAAAAGAACTATTTACAAAGATGGCATCATATATGTAAATATCTTTATATTTAACATTCAAAAACCATCAAATAATTCTCGATGATGAAAAAAATTACCTTCCTATTTGCAACCGTATTGTTTTTGTCTTGTAGTACCAACCCATTTACAGGAAAGAAAACCTTGGCCTTAGTGCCCAACTCACAATTATTTCCTATGGCTTTTCAGCAGTATAATCAATTTCTGTCGGAAAATAATGTGGTTACAGGTACCCCTGAAGCACAAATGGTGACGCGGGTAGGGCAAAAAATTGCAGTAGCGGCAGAGCGTTATTTGAATGCGAACGGATATGCAGGATATTTGAAGAATTATGAATGGGAGTACAATCTTGTAAATGATCCTACCGTAAATGCTTGGTGCATGCCTGGGGGAAAAATTGTTTTTTACACTGGAATCTTGCCAATAGCCGATGGAGAAGCTGGGATTGCTGCCATTATGGGGCATGAGGTTGCACATGCACTGGCCAATCATGGGCAACAGCGTATGAGTGCAGGACAACTTCAGGCTTTAGGGGCCGTGGCAGGGAACCTCGCCTTAAGTAAGGACCCAAAAAACCAACAGATTTTTAATCAGGCGTATGGCATAGGAAGTACTGTTGGAGTCATGCTACCCTTCAGTAGAAGTCATGAAAGCGAAGCCGACCAAATAGGTTTGTACCTTATGGCCATTGCAGGGTACGACCCTATTGAAGCAGCCGATTTATGGAGAAGAATGAAAGCTAACTCGGGCGGACAGGCTCCTCCAGAGTTTTTGAGTACACACCCTTCCAGCGATACCCGTATCAATAACATTACCAATTGGGCCCCTCAAGCCAAGGCCGAGGCACGAAAATTTGGGGTAACGACCTTTAAAAAATAACTAACAAACCAAAAACCAAAAGCTGCTTTGAAGGGCAGCTTTTTTTAAGGATGGCACACTTACCAAAAGGAAGTAAGAAATTGCTCAATGCTTGGGCTTTTTACGATTGGGCAAACTCTGTGTATAGCCTGGTCATCGCTTCGGCAGTATTTCCCATATTTTATGCGGCATTATTCAACAGTGCTGGTATAGAAAGCGTCACCATACTAGGAGGACAGATACGTAGCACCCCTTTAATAAGTTATACAACAGCAGCAGCTTTTTTAGTTGTTTCGTTTATCGCCCCTTTTCTTTCAGGGATTGCAGATTATATAGGGAATAAAAAGAATTTTATGAAGTTCTTCTGTTACCTAGGGGCGCTCTCTTGTATAGGACTGTATTTTTTTAGTTTGGAGCGAATATACCTTAGCTTATTATTTTATTTCTTCGGATTGGTAGGATTTTGGGGAAGTGTGGTTTTCTACAATTCTTACCTGCCAGATATTGCATTTCCAGAGCAACAAGATCGAATTAGTGCTAAAGGGTATTCCTTAGGGTACATAGGAAGCGTATTACTGCTTGTATTTAATTTGGCAATGGTGATGTTTCCAGAAACCTTTGGTTTGGCAGAAGGAGGTGCTGGGAGCATGCAAGCCATGCGTATCTCATTTATTACCGTAGGCGTTTGGTGGATTGCTTTTAGTCAGTATTCCTTTTATCACTTGCCTAAAGGGACTGGCAACAACGCAAAAATACATCGACATGTTTTGTTCAATGGTTTTAAGGAACTTCGCACGGTTTATCGATCGCTTTCAGAAAATCAAAAATTAAAACGTTATTTAACAGCGTTCTTCATTTATAGCATGGCGGTACAGACAATCATGCTAGTCGCTACTTATTTTGGGGAGAAGGAAATAAATTGGGGAGGTGATGATGAAAAGACCACAGGATTAATCCTCAGTATTTTAATTATTCAATTATTGGCGGTTTTGGGAGCCTTTTTAACTTCAAGGGCTTCTGCCAAATTTGGAAATATTTATACTTTAATAATCATCAATTTTATCTGGATTGCCATTTGTATATACGCCTATTTTATGGAAACTTCTATCCAGTTTTATGCCGCTGCCGGAGTCGTGGGGTTAGTGATGGGAGGAATTCAGGCGCTATCCCGATCTACCTACTCAAAATTTCTGCCCGAAACACGGGACACCACTTCTTACTTCAGTTTTTATGACGTTTCAGAAAAGATAGGTATTGTGATTGGAATGCTTATTTATGGGTTTATCGATCAAATTACAGGGAGTATGCGTAATTCGGTATTATTCCTAATCGTTTTCTTTGGTGTGGGCGTTATTTTGCTGTTTCGAGTCCCAAAGAAATAAACTTTTACACTTTTTTTACTTATGTTTGCGTTATTGATTATCAATGCAAACCTTTTGACTTATGAAATGCCCTACTACTATGTTTACTAATCCTCTTAAGATGTGCAAGGGCATTGCATCTTACTCTTTATCAAATATTTTATACAGATGAAAAATAAAATGCTACGGTGGATATTCTTTGTTTTTTTAGGATGTAGCTTTATAGCTTGTGAAAATGAACCTCTTGAAGGAGAATTTATAGTGGATGATGGAAGTGAGGGTGCTTTCACTGCGGTTGTTGATGGGGAGACTTTCTCCGCTTCAACTACATCGGCACAAATGAATGACGGTGCGTTAATTATCTCGGGTATTGATGGTGGTGGTAACGTAGTGGCACTTACTTTTGGTGCAGTTGGGGAGTGTACTTACGATTTATCCTCTATCAATAGTTTTGGGGTTTTTGCCACCTCGGCAACTCCAGACAACCCATTTTCTTCCGTTGGAATTTCAGGCGGATCGGGTTCTGCAACGATAATTGATTTTAATGTAAACGGGCAGACCGTTTCGGGGGCTTTTTCTTTTAATGGAATTCGTGAAGTGACCGACGGAAATGGAAATACTTCCACCGAAGTGGTCGTAATTACGGAAGGGATTTTTAATTCTATTCCGTTCGAAGTAATAAGTGGAGAACCTACTACCGTGTCTTGTGACGAGATCAATGGTGGCGGGGGCAGTGGAGGTGACCCCGTATTGGAAGATCCTGAAGACAGCTTTTATGCATTGGTAGATGGTGAAGAGTTTGTGGATATCTCTTTTGTTTCTGAAGTAATTGTGGTTGGCGGTGAAAATGTTATTAAGGTGCTTGCCACAAATGATATAGGTGCAAAAGTAGAATTTTTTATTCCTGAAAGTTTAGGAGTGGGAACGTTTGAGATGCAGCCTATTTTTGATGGAGCTACCTTGGTAGGTTCTTATAGTGATGGGGAGACCTCCGAAAATCTTACCTCAAATCCAGGAACTATCACTTTTACGGAATTTAGTGAGATTACAGGGAAATTGAACGCAACCTTTTCCTTTACCGCGACCGATCCATTAGGATCTGATCCAACGGTTGTAGAAATTACGCAAGGAGAATTCAATATCGATTACAAACCAGACTCAGGTACTGCAGAAAATGTATTTATAGCAACCATAGACGGTGAAGATTATGTGCCTACTTCCATCGATATTACCAAACAACCTATTAATGGTGTTTTTGCGGTCAACTTAACAACACAGAACGCAGATACCAATCAAGGTGTATCCTTATCATTTCCTTTGGATATTGAAGTAGGTAGTTATGCAATGGCTCCTTTTCAAGAAACTGGAAATGAAAAAGTAGGAATCTACAATCCAAATATTGGAAGCTCTATCCTATTTAAGTCGGATGAAAACGGCACGTTAACTATTAACAGTTATCAGTATAGCAATGGAGTAGTGGTAGGTAGTTTTAGTTATGTGGCTTCAGACCCGTTGGATAACGATATGACTACTTATGAAGTGATAGGATCCTTTGTGATTACCATTCCGTAAAGTCCGCCATATAATACGATAAAGTAAAAATAAAAAGCCGCAATTAATACGGCTTTTTTCTTTAATTGGTTTTATAATAAAGACCATCGGTGAAGCAGGATTCTTCTTTTGGATAGATGAAACTTATACTAGATGAAATAATGGAGAAACAACCCTCCTACGAGCCAAATGCCTGCTAGGTAAGCAATGTATTTTAAAACGATTTCCATAACCTTTCCTTTGGGGGCCATTTCTTTCATGTATTTCAGTTCTTTGAACTTTATAAACCCCCACCAAATCAAAAACAGGGAAATCACTACAAATACTAGGTTCAAATAGAGGGTGTAATTTACTTTAAAGTATTCGGTATCCTGAATCTTCACTTGAGAAGGGTCGGGTAAAATTTGAAGTCCTTCAAAACCATAGTGCAGTACCAAGGATGTTGAAATAAGTGCGGTAAACAATAAAAAAAGAATAAAAAGCGACATTTTCCAACCATAGTACTTGGCGTTGATGCGCAATACAGGAAATACTACTAGATCGCTGAAAATAAAAGCCATGACCCCTGCAAAACTAACCCCTTTGCCAAACAAAAGAGCTGCCAAAGGAATATTTCCCATAGAACCAATAAAAGTGAGAAAAGCTGCAACTGGTCCTACAATCACATGTTCCAGGATTTCCCAAAAACTGAAATCGGTAGTGCCATTACCGGTATTAATAAATAATGCTTGAAAAAAGCTATCGGGAACAAATGCAGCGACTATTCCTGCAATGGTAAACCCTATGGTAACATCTTTCCAAACCATCTTCCATTCCATAACGTATTGTTTGGCCACCTTCGCCCAATTTTTTCCACTTTTTATGCTCTCTAAAAAGGGTGCTTTGGTCTCTTCATCCATTTCCATACTGCTACTCTCGTCCAGATTTTTTTTTGCTTTTTTGATGAGTTGTGTAGGTCGTATGATACGAATCAACAACCAGCTAATTAATATGAGTAAGATCCCTCCAATATATTCTCCTACTAAGAACTGCCATCCTAAGAATACTGAAATAATAATTCCCAATTCAATGACCAAATTGGTGGAAGCCAGCAAAAAAGCCATAGCGGAAACAAAACTAGCTCCTTTTTTAAAGAGTGATTTGGTGGTGGCTAAAGCAGAAAAACTACACGAACTACTTATAAATCCAAAAAAGGTGCCTAGAAGAACGCTTCTGGATTCATTCTTGCCCATGGTCTCCTTCATTCTTTTTTCTGTCACAAACACTTGTATCATGCTGCTTATCAAGTACCCAAGGCCAAAAGCCCAAAATGCCATCCAAAAAAAACCTGCACTTGTATTGGCAGCTTCTCCCCAGTGTTCTAAAAAAGTGTCCATGATTGTAATTTTATTGTTCTACCCCTCTGATGCCTTGAATAATTAATGCAAGTGCCATTACAATTGCAGCTCCTAAGACATTAAGCCAGAGATAGGGGAAAATATCCAGCCACCAAATTACGATGATGATTACTTGAGTAATCACGGCAGCCCAGAATGTCGCTGTTCCCTTTACAAATTTTACAAAGAATGCCAATAGGAATACTCCCAAAATATTTCCGTAGAAAATGGAACCAATAATGTTTACCAGTTGAATAAGGTTATCAAATAAATTAGCGGTACACGCTATGATAATAGCAATGATACCCCACATTAGAGTGAACCATCGGGAAGCTGAAACATAGTGTCTTTCAGTTTGCCCGGGGGAATTTCTTCGATATAAATCGATAGAAGTTGTAGATCCCAAAGCATTGAGTTCACTGGCAGTTGAAGACATGGCGGCACTTAAAATAACTGCTAGTAATAAGCCAATTAAACCCGTAGGGAGTTGTGTAAGGATAAAGTGAATAAACACATAATCCTTATCGTTGGTTTCTGCATTGGGATTGGCTTTTTGAATCAATTTTTTAGAGGCCTCCCGTAGATCGTTCTCGGCGTCTTTTAGTGTCGCAATTTTACTGGTAAATTTGTTTTTATCTTCTTGGTTTTCTGTTCGGGCATATAATAATTGATAGGCTTTTATATCTTTTTGAAGATTGGTTTTTTCAGCTTCCAGGGTTTGATATTCCTGTGCATAGGGAGAATTCATGACATCTTTTACGGCGGAAGGATTAAAATTTAAAGGAGAGGCATTAAATTGATAAAAAACAAAGACCATAACCCCAATAAAAAGGATGAAAAACTGCATGGGAACTTTAAGGAAGCCATTCATAATAAGTCCCATCTGACTTTGTTTTACGGTTCGCCCGGAAAGGTAGCGCTGTACTTGACTTTGATCGGTACCGAAGTAGGAGAGAGCCAGAAAGCTTCCGCCAATAATTCCACTCCAAAAGGTATAACGATTTTCAAAATCGAAAGAAAAATCCAAAATGTTCATTTTGCCGTTTGCTCCAGCAATTTCGAGAGATTTTTCCAATGAAATATCCAAAGGCAGGTAATTCAGAATAATCAAAAACGCAGCGAACATCCCGCCAAAAATGACGGCCATCTGTTGTTTTTGAGTAATGCTTACGGCCTTGGTTCCACCACTAACAACATATATGATGACCAATATCCCAATAATAAGGTTTAAATAAATAAGATTCCAGCCCAAGACTGCCGATAATATAATAGAAGGGGCAAAAATGGTAATTCCTGCGGCCAGCCCTCTTTGGATTAAAAAAATAATAGCAGTAAGGGTACGTGTTTTTAAATCGAATCGACCTTCCAAGTATTCATAAGCTGTGAATACCTTCATTTTGTGGTATAGAGGGATAAAAACCAAACTGATGACAATCATGGCAATGGGCAACCCAAAGTAGAATTGCACAAACCCCATTCCATCATGAAAAGCTTGTCCCGGAGTGGAAAGGAATGTAATGGCACTCGCTTGAGTGGCCATAACGCTTAAACCGATGGTCCACCATTTCGCTTCGTTACCCCCTTTTAAATAATCGGTCACATCTTTACTGCCACGGGCTTTGTAGGTTCCGTATAGAACAATAAATGCAAGGGTGCCTAATAATACAATCCAATCAATTTGTGTCATTTAGGCGAATTTTTTCATAATGAAATAAAACAAAAGAATATACCCAATATTAAAAAGTAGCACCAAAGTATATTTCCACTTCCAAGTAAAGCGTACTTTATCAACATAAGAATCTTGTGGGTTTTTTTCCATAACTATTTTCCTAAAGATAAAATATTTGCAAACAAGCGATAGGCTCCAGCGACTCCAGCAGGTAGTTCCCTAAAAAAACTCAAACCGGTGTATACGAAATAGCCTTTTCCATAGGTCCCTACCAAAAGAGCTCCTTGACTGTCTTCTTCACCTTTGTCATGCATCCCCAAGATGGGAGTGAGATTTGCGTCCCATTTATTGGGGAAATACAATCCTCTTTCTTGTACCCAACCTTCAAAGTCTTTTAGCGAAATTTTGTTGGGTCGGTTCAACACAGGATGGTTGGGAGCTAAAAATTGTACATCAGAATACTCGTCGGTTACACGATCCCGGGAGAGGGTAAGAGGGTATGGGCCAAATTCACTGCTTTTTAGTCCGCGAGAGGTATTGTATTGTATTACTAAGGTACCACCTTGTGCAACATATTCGTTAAGGCTTTTTTGAATGTACTCCATTTCTGGAACAGTGTTGTAAGCACGTATGCCTATAACGATAGCATCAAAACGTTTCAGGTTTTTCGGAGTCGCTTCAGAAGGCGAGAACGTAGTTACATCATATCCAATTTGCTTTAAACTTTCAGGAATGGCATCCCCAGCTCCATTAATATAGCCTATGTTTTGCCCCTTCTTCTGAATAGGAATATGCACTACTTTAGCTTGGGAAGGCAACAATACATTCTGAAAGGGGAGGTGCTCATAATCTATCGTCACCAATTCTTTATTTATAAAGGTGTCTCCAATATGAAGCAAGGGCTTTAAATATCCTTCACTTTGCTCTTTAGGTGGTGTCACTTCAAACTGTAAAGTGGTATTACTTCCTTTGATGTCCAATTGAAACGTTTGCTCTTTAGGACTCACCTTCCATCCTTCAGGATATTGAAGGGTAAGAATCCCGTTCACGTTATCTCGTCCAGCAGTGATGGTTACCGGAATTGTCTTGCTAGCTTCTTCGGAAAATATAATCACCTTTTCGGCAATCGATGCAGTAGCCATCGGTAAGACTTCAAAGGGTTGGTACACCTCTCCCTTTACGGGATCATTGTACTTATAAGTGATGTTTTTCGTAATAGGAATCGATACTCCTTCAATGGATAAATTGAAGGTTACCGGAAAAGGAGTTTTTCGTTCCGGAAGGCCTATTAATTCAGTATCTGAAACAGTGTACATTCCCAAGGTTCCTTCTTCTTTTAACCAATAAGGAGAAGAATAGGTAGCTACAGAAAACGTATTGGGGACACTTTCTACAGTATATTTTTTATTAAAAGGAAGGGGGGTGGGTGCAAAAGTTGTTGGAAACGACACTACCGGAGATGTAACAGAATTTAGTTTCACCTCGCTTTGCGACCTATTTACGGCCTCTACTGAAATGGTCACGTTTCCTTTTGGGGCAACCGTTTGTTCACTGGCTACGGCCTCTAGAAATAAACCACTGCAATCTATTATTAACTGTGCAAGCTCAGGAAGCTTTCGGTCTTTCCAGTGACTGTTTGGAAGCTTTTGGAGTATTTGGAAAGCTTCTGCCAATTGCGGTACGTGAACACTGGGTTTTGCGAAATTGAAATTCTTTTCCACTTCATAAAGAATTTCGCCTACTTTTTCACCTCCTTCCAATCGGGACCAAGTAGTATCAATTCCTTCAAAAAGATGATTCCTGTTCGTTGGCATGGTACCTTTCAGTAGTTCTAGATATTCGGTTTCACTTCCTCGGGAACCCGTGCTTCCAAAGCCTTGTGATTTGTGCATGCTTCTACTTAGCGAAGCAATTTCTCCATTGGAAAGCCCTAAACTAGGGTAGAAGTTCCCTGTTTCTACTTCCAAAAGATTGGTTTTATCTGCTTTTTCGAAGTTTTCACGACTTCCGTAGAACCACCAGGAAGTATTGAAAAAAAGTCTTTTGGGTTGCCAAGTTCCGTATTCTTTGGCTGTTTGTGGATATTTGGAAGGATCATTCACCCAATCAAAAGCTTCTACACTTAACATTGCCGAAGACGTGTGGTGACCATGGGTAGATCCAGGAGAACGATGATCGAATCTATTGATAATGATATCGGGTTTGAATTTTCGGATGGTACGAACCACATCATTCATTACCTCTTCCTTATTCCAAATTTTCAATGTTTCATCGGGATGTTTGGAATAGCCAAAATCGTTGGCTCGGGTAAAAAATTGTTGCCCTCCATCAATTTTGCGTGCTGCCAAGAGCTCTTGTGTCCTAATTACTCCAAGTAGTTCCCTTAATTCTGGACCCACCAAATTTTGCCCTCCATCACCACGGGTTAAGGACAAGTAGGCAGTTTCTGCATGTACATCGTTGGAAAGATAGGAAATAAGACGGGTGTTTTCATCATCAGGGTGGGCTGCAACGTACAAAGCGGATCCAAGGAAATTTAATTTTTGTAAGTCATGATATATTTCCGAAGCGTTCGGCTTTTTAGGGGATTGTCCCCAGGTAATAGCAAAACTTAAAAATACGAATAGTAGTGTTACTAGTTTGCTTCTTTTCATTTGAGTGCTTTTCTGTTAATCGGTTGTATGGTTAGACAGGTTTTTATCTTCTTCGTTTAAATATTCTTCAACTTCTTCAGGTTTTATAACACTTACCCCTTTTTGTAACATAAGACTGTTGGGGTAGGTTATTAGTCGGTTGTCTGGTGTTTTCAGCAAAACATGAAATCCTTTAATATCTTCAATAATGCCTTGGTAATCGTATTCTTTATCATGTATAATAATGTAATCCCCAATTTTGTATGGGAAGGTAAAAAACATAATGACCCCACTGGTTACATTACTTAAAATAGACCAAGAGGCAAACAACGCCACTCCAATTACTGCAAAAACGGAAGAAAGAACCACGCCCACGTCCTGAAACTGTACCCCCCAAATAAGGATAAGGCTTAAAACAATTCCAAAAATAACGGCAAAATCAATGTATTTTATGATGAGCCCCGTACGGTGTTCTACTTTTTCCGATTTTCGGGCAAAGCGTTTTACCACCGCTACTAAAATCCATCGTAGAATCAAGTGGGCCAAGACAATACTTCCCGATAAAATGATTTCAAAAGAATAAGGTCCTAACATAATTATTTAAGTAAGAGGGTGTCTCTTAGGTATTCAAATTCAGTGGAGTTTTTCGTCCAATAGTCACTTTTAATTCGTTTCAGTTTTTCTGCAGAAGACTTGAGCCCGTTGGGATGTATTTCTTCCCATCGCTCAATAGCGTAGGGAAAGGTACTTGTAAAATAAATGGTCAACTCCCGCTTTAAACCTTCATAGGCTAAGGTGTAGGAAGAAATGGAATCTCCTTGCATTAATTTTCCGTAGGCATTGTGTGCTTTTATTTCTTGATGGCTCATTCTGAAAAATTCAAAACTTGGAATGATGCTTATATCACCCGTAGGAAGTTCGTCGGGATTGATGCGGATAAGATTCCAAAGCTCATCTTCCATCCAGGTTTTGGTAAGACTAAGCTTTTGATCTGCCTCTCCTTCAAAATAGGAGTGTAACTGCACCTCATAATAGGGGTTTTCATTATTTAGCTGAACATATACGTGACCACACCATTCTTGCATGGAATGACTTACCTTCACGGCATGTGAAGCAAGGGAAACGGGGCTAAAGGTGCTGGTCATCACCGAATACGGATAAATACCTGTGGTGTATTTTTTTGTCTGATTAAGCTTCATTACGGGTATGTTGTTTTCGGAAGGTCCGTTGGCCTTCACTTGCGCCTTAGGTAAAAAATCCTCTGTCACAAAAATAGAAACCGCATGGCCATCCCGCAGCTCTCCATAACGTTCCTGTTTTAGTGAGTAGGATGTTATTTCAGCTTCGCCATTATACCAATAGTCTTTAAACTCTTGAGAAAGTTGCCTCGTGTTTTCGTAATTATTTTCCAAAGCTTCGGGAATCAGGTTTTTTTCAGAATTTTCGCAAGCAAAAAGAAAAATGAGAGCAATAAATAAGGAAAGTAATTTTTTGGAATATCCCATACATTGGCTTTTCTGTAAAATTAACATAAAATCAGCGGTTGGCAATTTCCATTAACGTTTTATAAACAAGTCGGGTAGGAAGCCCCATAACATTAAAAAAACAACCTTCCAGTTTTTCAATCCCGATGTATCCCAGCCAATCCTGGATCCCATAACTACCAGCCTTATCGAAAGGCTTACAAGTATCTAGGTAATATTCAATTTCTGAAAGGGAAAGCTCTTTAAACCATACCTTGGTACTATCGCATACCGTGATTTGTTCCTTTTGAAGGGTAAAACATACCGAAGTAAAAACTTCATGCATACTTGCGCTTAAGTTTTGTAGCATGGCAATGGCTTCGTCCCTATCTCTGGGTTTTCCTATGGCTATGCCATCTTTCCAAACAATAGTATCACTGGTAATTAAAATTTCATTTTCTGAAATATCCTGAAATACCGAAGCTTTCAATTGCGCTAGGTAGTTGGTGATTTCTGAAGCTTTTAAATGAGGGGGGTAAACTTCTTCCACTTCACGAACATCGATTGTGAATGGGATGTCCAATTCCTTAAAAAAGTAATGTCTTCTAGGAGATCCTGAAGCGAGAATGATGGTGTGGTTTTCTAGGTGTTTCCGAAGCATTATGCAATTAGAATTTTAATGAATGAAAGAGAGCCTACGCCCAATAACATAATAATTTTCAGTAAAAGAGATGGGAAAAAGAACTGTTTTGGTTTTTCCGCCTGAAATATTTTGATACAGAAAAAAAGTAAGGGTCCACCAATTAAGAAAATAAAATAAATGAGCGGCCATTGATACTCGTAAAAGTAATGATAGCAGCTAAGCAGTAACATGAATAGCGCAAAAACACCTAAGGCAAAAACAATTATTTTGGTTCGTGAAATTCCTAATACAATGGCTAGCGTGTTTTTCCCACCATTTTTGTCACCATTAATATCCTGAATATCCTTTATAATTTCCCGCATAAAATTGAGATAAAATGCACAAACGGCATAATTGAATACCACTCGTGAAAGAGCGAAATATATCGAATTGGAATCTTGTCGAAGTACAGGATAAATATCGAAGAGAACGACGATTAATAGACTAAGTGCCACTAATACAGAAATGATCAAATTTCCTATAAGCAGTATGGATTTTAATCCAGTGGCATACCAGTACAAAAGGGCGGCGATCGCAATAAAAATAATGGCTAAACTGGGTTTCCCAACGATATTGGAAACCCAAAACCCGCTACTTACACCCAATGTTGTTAAAGTAACATATAAGTAATTGGCAGCTTCTTCCGAAAGGGTTTTTCCAACAATCACCTTATGAGGGTTGTTAATTGCGTCAATTTTTACATCGTATAAATCATTAATTACATTTCCCCCTGCGGCAATACACACCGAAGAAAAGGTCAGTAATAAGAAGCCAAAATTATCTAATGCAAGAGGGATCTCGAAAGCTTCAAAAAGGGTGAATTTTATAAGTCCTTGTGCTAAGGCAATCAGCAATAAATTAACAGGACGAATGATTTTTAAAACGCTCCAAAACATGGTTATCCTTCCTTGGCATCGGCATTTTTTTCAGTAAACCATTTTCCTTGAACTTTCAAAACCTGTTCAATCACATCCCTTACACAGCCTTTACCCCCCTTTTTGTGTGAGACATATTTCGAAATGCTTTTAATCTCTGGCACCGCATCCTGAGGACAGCAAGGCAATCCTACCCGTTGCATCACATTGAAATCGGGTAGGTCATCGCCCATGTATAGTACATTTTCAGGCTTTATTTGATGTTTTTCAAAAAATTTTTCCAGGGTTCCAATTTTATAGTGGGTGCCCAAATGTACTTCGGTAACCCCAAGGCCTTCCAATCGTTTCCGAACTCCCTCGTTAGATCCTCCACTAATGATGCAGATATGGTATCCTTTATCCACAGCAGATTTAAGGGCGAATCCATCTTTTACGTTCATGGTACGCAATAAGGCGCCATCGGTATTTACAATAACGCTTCCGTTGGTAAGTACGCCATCGACATCAAATATGAAGGTGGTAATGTGTTGTAAGTATTCTTTATAGCTTTTTTCCAAGAGATGAGGTTTAAAATTTAGACTGTATGGATTTTGAGAGTAGTTTATATATTTCCTTGTGTTTAGGGTCTTTCAATAATTTTAAATGTGCTTCCATAGTTTGTGTGTCGTGTCTTTTGGCAGGACCGGTTTGTGCTTCGGAAGGGGACATGGCCTCCAATTTTCTTGCAGTCTCCATGATAAGGGGCCGCAATAAGTTGAAATCTACATGAGCCTCCTTCAAAAAATCTTCCGCTAAATGAAACAAATGATTACTGAAATTGTTGACCCATACGGCGCCCAAGTGTAACTCCTGTCTTTTTTCCGTGGAAATTTCCACCACATTTTCTGAAAGAATATTTCCCAATTCTTGTAATAGCGGCAGGTCTTCCTTGTGTTCCGACTCTATACAAATGGGAATGGTCTTCCAATTCACTTCGGCTTCTTTGGAAAAAGTTTGCAACGGATAAAAAACCCCTCTACGCTGTTTTTCGGAAATACTATTTAAAGCAGAAGTACCCGAGGTATGAACGACCAATCTGTTTTCAAAAGGTAGTGAATCTGTAAAAGAAGGAATCGCATTATCCTTGATTGCCACAATATAAATATCGGCTTTTTCGAGTTGGGAAACATCGTTGATAAACTGGGTACCGGCTTCTTCGGAAACCTTAAGAGAAGGACTAAAAACCTGCAATACTTTAACAGGTCTTTTTCGAAAAGCCCTGTAAAGATGATGCCCCACATTTCCGAAGCCAAGTATCGCAATTGAAATCATATGGCTAAAATACATAAAGTATCATTGATTTTTGAAATGCAGCCATAAAGAATCAATCCATTTTTAACTATCAAACTAGACGAAGATTATGTATTTTTGCAGCAAAATTCCCAGCATGCAAAAGAAAATTGCCGCAATCCTCTTTTCTACCAGACTTACCGCTATCTTATTTTTGGTTTTTGCCGCCGCTATGGCCGTAGGAACTTTTATAGACCAAGGGTATGAAAAACCGCCTTCTCCTTACGCTAGGGAGCTTATTTTTAATGCTTGGTGGTTTGAAGCCATTATGGTCTTTTTTGTGATTAATTTTATTGGGAATATCTCCCGATATAAATTATTGAAAAAAGAAAAATGGGCGACCCTGTTGCTGCATGTATCTTTTATATTGATCATTATTGGGGCTTTCGTCACTCGCTACATTGGGTACGAAGGAGTGATGCATATTCGCGAAGGCGCAACAGAAAGTAACTTTTTATCGGACGACACCTATTTAACCACATTTATTGATGGGGATTACAAAGTTGACGGGGTACAGATGCGTCGCTATTTAACGCCAAGGAAATTACGTCTTTCGGAACGTTTGGATAACGATTTTTCTATTGAAACCGATTACAACAAACAACCCGTTAGCATACAGTTTAAAAAGTTTATTCCCAATGCAAAAGAAGATTTGGTTCCTTCTGAAGCGGGAGATGACTATTTCAAAATAGTGGAAGCAGGAGATGGCAATCGCCATGAGCACTGGTTAAAAGTAGGGGAGGTGGCCAATATCCATAACTTACTGTTTGCTGTAAACAATGACACTTCAGGAGCTATAAATATTACGGTTACCGATAGCACCTACACTATCGAGAGTCCGTTTGAAGGGACGTTTATGCGTATGGCAGATCAATTTCAGGGAACCGTGGCAGCCGATAGCTTACAACCCCTTCAGTTGCGCTCCTTATATCAGTTGGGCGGAACCGCATTCGTATTTCCAGAACCTGTTACCAAAGGTCGCTATGAATTGATTTCTGCGGAAAAACCCGAACAAACCGGTTCTAGTGCGTTGGTAGTGGAAGTATCTTCCGAAGGAGAAACCAAAACCGTAAACCTTTTAGGGGGCAAAGGATTAAGTCCAGAACCTGAAACCGTTGAGGTAGCAGGGCTAAAAGTAAGCTTAGCGTATGGTTCGAAGGCTTATAAATTACCTTTCAGCATTACGTTAAACGATTTTATTGCCGATAAATACCCTGGTACCGAAAAAGCCTATTCTGCTTTTAAAAGTAAGGTCACGGTAAACAATTCGGAAACCGAGTATTTCGACTACGATATTTTTATGAACCATGTGCTGGACCACCAAGGGTATCGCTTCTTTCAAGCGTCTTTCGATCCCGATGAAAAAGGAACGGTCCTTTCGGTGAATCACGACTGGTGGGGCACTTGGATTACGTACATTGGGTATTTCCTGCTTTATATTGGCTTAATGGCCATTCTATTTGATCGAAATACTCGTTTTGGAGACTTGAAACGAATGTTGGATAAAGTAAAAGATAAAAAGGCACAGCTTACCACGATGCTCCTATTGCTTCTATCTTTTACCGGTTTTTCACAAGAAGGCCAACACGATCTGCAAAAAAGGCGTGCCGATTCCATTATCAAAGCCAATAAGGTAACGCAAGAGCATGCCGACCAATTTGGACGTTTGATTATTCAGGATAACGGACGAATGAAACCGGTGAATACATTTTCCAGTGAATTGCTTCGGAAGGTAAGCGGACGGGATGAATTTGAAGGGATGGATGCCGATCAAGTGTTTTTGTCCATGACCGAATTTCCGAGTCTTTGGTATGGGATTCCGTTGATTAAGTTGGATTGGCGAAATGATAGTATTAAAACCATACTGAATGTTCCAAAAGATGCCAGCCGTATTTCCTTAATCGACTTATTTGATGAGCTGGGAAACAATAAAATAGATCCTTACATACAAGAAGCGACTTCCAAAGCCAATCCCAATCAGTTTGAAAAGGATTTCATTAAGCTATATGAGAAATCCTACTTATTGAATGAAGCCCTGGGTGGAGGGATCCTAAAAGTCTTCCCCATACCTGGAGCCCCCAATAATAAATGGGTTTCCTATCCAGAATTGGAACAGGCAAGCTTTACGGGAATGGATTCCTTGTATGTTAAGAATATCCTTCCGCTGTATTTCGATAGTTTACGGAATGCTAGAAATACTGGGGATTATACAAAAGCGGAAGAGTTTTTGGAAAGCATTACCAACTTTCAGAAAAAATATGGAAATGACGTCATGATTTCCGAAAAGAAAATAGAGGCAGAAATTATTTATAATAAAGTAGATCTTTTTAACCGTTTGTTCCATTATTACTTGATGTTTGGTGCACTGATGTTCATTTTTATTGTGTTCCAAATATTTAAGGAAGGAAAGATCATCCATTATCTTATAAAAACCTGTAAAGTGGCTATTTGGGCGCTTTTTATTTTGATGACGGCAGGTTTAGTGGTTCGGTGGTATTTAAGTGGGCATGCCCCTTGGAGCGATGCCTATGAAAGTGTGATTTATGTAAGTTGGGCTACTGTGTTTTTTGGATTGGCTTTTGGA
Organism: Flavobacteriaceae bacterium; assembly: GCA_002707025.1. Classification (GTDB taxonomy): domain Bacteria; phylum Bacteroidota; class Bacteroidia; order Flavobacteriales; family Flavobacteriaceae; genus PALG01. The sequence continues at coordinate 226,629 of PALG01000020.1, forward strand.
CGAAAAAGTGACCTTACAGTGGCGGCTACGGCTTTTGTGGCATCTATTTTACTGTGGGTGGCTCATTTAAGTTGGGTAGATCCCGCCATTGCAAACTTACAGCCCGTATTGGATAGCTACTGGTTAATGATTCATGTGGCGGTAATTGTGGCTAGTTATGGGCCGTTTACCCTAGGAATGATTTTGGGAACCGTTGCCTTGTTGCTTATGTTGATGACCACGAAAGGGAATCGAAAGAAAATGGAACTTAACATTCGTGAGATCACAATTATTAATGAATTGGCCTTAACTGTAGGTTTGGTGATGCTTACCATTGGAAACTTCTTGGGAGGGCAATGGGCCAACGAAAGTTGGGGACGTTACTGGGGCTGGGATCCAAAAGAGACTTGGGCCCTTATAAGTATTATGATTTATGCTTTTGTGATACATGCCAGATTGGTTCCCGGATTAAGGAGTCGGTGGATTTTTAACGTCTTTTCTATCTTTGCCTACGCCAGTATAATGATGACTTATTTTGGAGTGAATTTTTACCTTACGGGATTGCACTCCTATGCTAGTGGCGATGTACCGGTAACGCCAGGCTTTGTTTGGTATTTGGTGTTGTTTTTTGTAGTACTGAGCATTCTTTCCTTTTTTAGTTTTAGAAAATATTATCCCAAAAAAAAGGGGTGACCTTTAAGTCACCCCCATCACATTAACTAATTAAGATTAATTTAATTATAAATATAATCGGGTTGTTGTTCTACCAATCTGTAATCTTGCTGGATTTGTTCACTAATTTCCAGCTTTTGATACAATTCTTTGGTCAATTCTTCCACTTCGGTTTCGTTGGTTTTTAGTTTTCGGGCAATTTTAGCATTGTCTTTTCCTTCAGAAATATATTGAAGTAACTTTATTTCCAATCCATCGAGATCGTAGTGCATGATAAGGTTTTCCAAGTATACATCTTCGACCAACTTCTCGGTTTTTTGGCGCGCTGTAAGCGCTTCTTGTCTTTTCAGAAAAATACGCATTTCCACTTGGCGTAACTCGTTTTCCTCTTTAATGGCTTGCATGCGATAAACAATAGCATAGGTTAGGATAAGCATTTCGGCAATGGCAGCAGCTTTAATATGGAATGTTTCGGTTGAAAGGAACTCAATACCTAGCGATTTCAAAACAAAAAAGTCGATGGAAAACAATAATGGGATAAACGTAGCGACTACGTAAAATTTAGCATAATTCTTTTTACTGAAAAGTCCGATGCCAACGACAAAATAGCCTATCAAAACCGTAAACAAAGAAATAGTTGCAATTTGGGCATAACTAAGAGTTCCTGTGGACCAATAAAAGGTGGTATTCACCATAGCAAAGCCTAGGAGTCCAAAAGCAAACCACTTTATCTTAGGGGCAAATTCTTTTAAATTCAAGTATTTAGAAGCAAATAAAGCTTGGGAAGCAACAAACAAGACGAGTAATGAAGTTTGTACTTGTTGAACATGAACGGAAGGCTCCAACCCTAACAAATTAAGCAACCCATCGCTAAAGAAAAATAAAACTGCGGTGCTTCCTAATGCGGCAGAGTAGTATAAAAATGTCTTTTCCTCAAAAAGAAAGAAACAGGCAAGGTTAAGCAAAACCAACATAATCGTGAAACCATAAAACATTCCTTGTGAAAATAAGGAAGAAGGTTCCAAAGTTGCTTTTTCCGAAAGCGTCGTATTTTGATCTAAAAAAAACGAACCCCCTGCATTGTTGGAAGCAATCATTTTGTAGGAAAATTCTGAATTCTCGAAAAATAGGTCAGAAATGAATGAATTTGAACCGTATTCAATTTCATCTTCAAAAGGGGAAACAAAGAGGTATGGGTTATACACCGAACTCTCTTTTGAAAATTCTTCTCCAGATTGCTGGTAAAGTATTGTGTTTTCAATACCTTTCAGGGAAATCCCTTGTGTAGATTTTAGATTTGTAGCGGCTTTGTTTTTGCCATAAACCGAGGTGCAAACACCTATTAAAAGAAGCAACAAAAGTCGTTTCATAAGTAGTTGATTTATCAAATTTGGGTACACCAATATAATCAAAAATTACATTTCAACTATCTTTTTTGCATTTAATCGATTTTTTTAACAAAAAAAAGCTGTCCCCAAAGACAGCTTTATATACGAGATATTTACGCTTTTAGATGTCGCCTACCATATCTTCTGGTTTCACCCACTTATCAAACTCTTCTTCCGACAGATATCCTAGATTCACTGCTTCTTCTTTAAGAGTGGTACCATTTTGATGTGCGGTATTGGCAATTTCTGCGGCTTTATAATAGCCAATCTTAGTATTTAAGGCTGTAACCAACATCAGTGAGTTGTTTAATTGTTTTTTTATAACCTCATGGTTAGGTTCAATTCCTACAGCGCAGTTTTCATCAAAGCTCATACAAGCGTCACCGATCAATTCCGCAGAATGCAAAATATTTGCCGCCATTACCGGTTTAAATACATTTAACTCATAATGTCCTTGCATTCCACCAACGGCAATCGCAACATCGTTCCCCATTACTTGTGCACAAACCATGGTAAGTGCTTCACATTGGGTAGGATTTACTTTCCCGGGCATGATAGAGGATCCTGGTTCATTGGCTGGAATGATAATCTCCCCAATACCGCTTCTAGGGCCACTGGCCAGCATTCGGATGTCATTCGCAATTTTGTTTAGGGATACGGCTAGTTGTTTCAAGGCACCGTGGCTTTCTACAATAGCATCATGGGCTGCCAAGGCTTCAAATTTATTTTCCGCAGAAACAAAAGGAAGCTCCGTAAATTCAGCAATATAGCTAGCTACTTTTTGTGCATAGCCTTTCGGGGTATTGATACCGGTACCTACCGCGGTTCCTCCTAGAGCCAATTCGGCCAAATGAGGCAGTGTATTTTTAAGGGCTTTTAGGCCATGTTCCAATTGGGAGGCATATCCGCTGAACTCTTGTCCCAAGGTAAGGGGAGTGGCATCCATTAAATGCGTACGACCAATTTTTACGACATTCTTAAAGGCATCCGACTTTTCCTTTAGGGTTTTGTGCAGTTGTTCCACTCCTGGAATGGTAACCTCCACTATTTTTTTATAGGCAGCGATGTGCATACCTGTAGGAAAAGTATCGTTGGATGATTGCGATTTGTTGACATCGTCATTGGGTTGTAAGGTTTTTTCGCCTTCTCCAATGGTTTTTCCTGCCAGTTGATGTGCCCGATTGGCAATGACTTCGTTTACATTCATATTACTTTGGGTACCACTACCGGTCTGCCAAATAACAAGCGGGAATTGATCGTCATGCTTTCCTTCTAAAATTTCATTACATACCGCGGCAATCAGTTCTTTTTTTTCTTCGGAAAGAACCCCAAGCTCACAATTGGTATAGGCAGCTGCTTTTTTAAGATAGGCAAACCCGTAGACAATTTCCAAAGGCATGGAGGCGGGTCTTCCTATTTTGAAATTATTTCTGGAACGCTCTGTTTGTGCACCCCAAAGTTTCTGGGCAGGTACTTTTACCTCACCCATGGTGTCTTTTTCTATTCGGTAATCCATAATTAATTGTTTAGGCCTTACAAAGTTACTTTATAATGGAGAAACTAGGAAGTTCGGTAAGGGTTCTTTTCTGAAATTCTGAATTGTTCACATTTTTGTTAAAAACTGCATTTCTGTCTGAGGGATTTTGAAAAAAAGCCATTATATTTGCAAAACTAAATCACGCAATTATGTTTGAATTTGATCAATACCTAGGATTTTTAGCATTCTTAACCATTTTAACCATAGGATTTTGGTTGATGATTTTTTTGGTATCCTTTATTCCTTATTGGATTACAGGGGCTTTAATAGAAAATATGAAGTTGAAGCGTGAGGCTAGAAGAAAAGAAATGGAAGAGTAATCCCTCTGCAATTATAAAAAAAGCCCAATCGTTTCGATTGGGCTTTTTTTATTCCTTTAACCTTTTAATTTGAGGAAGTAATATCACCAGAACCTGAAGTTTTGGTATCACTCTTGGCTGGATTACCTCTATATTCAATATCCCCAGAGCCATTAACCCGAGCTTTGATACTGCTTTTGGCAACCACTTTAGCATCTCCGGAACCCGATACATTCACCTCCGTATTTTGGGAGGTTAGGTCAAATCCTCTAAAATCACCACTTCCGGTCACGGAAACTTCTAAATTTTGCGTGTCTCCTGAAATCACCAAATCCCCACTACCAGTTACTTTGGCTTCTAGGTTTTGTGTGGCGACATTTAAAACAATGTCTCCCGATCCTACAACCCCTACTTCCAATTGGTTAGCTGAGATGACATCTTTGGTGTCAATATCTCCAGAGCCCACTAATTTAATTTCGGAAAGGTCTTGAAAGGGAACGGTTACATGAATTCCTTTTTTGGTTCTTATGTTGGCATTTTTCTGAATCTTGATCACTAACTCTCCGTTGTTTGCTGAGATATCCACATATTCATGAAGGTTCTCATCGGTGGTGATGCTAATGTTTCCTTCTGTTCCTTTTTCTAAATGCACGTCCATAGAACCTACGACTTTAATTTCGTCATAATTCCCTGTAGAAACAGTAGTAGTGGTTATATTACCGTTTCCGCTTACCCTGTTTCCCCATTGGGCCCAAGACCCTTGAGCTAGTAATAGTAGGGCGATTAAAATTGAGTTGCTGATTGTTTTCATAATGGTTTAAATGAATGGTTTATAATTTCCGAAGGGTGACCCCTCCATAGCTTGATTTAATATTGATAGTGCTTGTAGCGTTTTGATTTCCGTGATACCCTTCATAGGTTTTACTGGAATAGTCTTTATGGGTTTTCATGACTTCCAAATCTTCTTCGCCGCTTAAATTGGCATAGGATAGGCTCACATTGAACTTAAAATTCAAATTCGCATCGTAGCCTAGTTTAATAGAAGCATAATCTGAGTTAATCACTACATCTTTTACCGATGCAGTCATAGTATCTACGGCAACAGATCCATAGTCTGTGTTTACATTGAGGCTCCCGGTAAGGGTTTCTATCCTTAGTGGAATGTAATCTCCCTGCCCAACAAGTTTTTCTACTTTATTGATGGAAATTTTTCCGTAATCATTATTGTAATTCAGTTCTTTTACCTCTAAAATCTCGGAATGGGAATAATCGGCATTAACCTCTAGATAATCGGCTTTTTCTATAGTGAAACCTGAGTAATCTGCGTTAATTCGCCCACTTTTCATATATCCAATGGTGGAGTTTTTCGTATAATCGAAATTTAACGAATTGTTTGCGGCCATGAGCTGCCCAATATTGATCTGTCCATAGTCACAACTAATTTTTGCATTTCCTTCTAATTTGTTCAAATTAATGCTTCCGTAGTCATTGCTAAGGTCTACACTATTGGTAACTGGCATTTTAATAGTGTAATTCACTTCCATTTTTACATTGTTGTTGTCGTTATTGCTCCACCAACTCCAAGAAGAACTTTTGCGGTCACGGAAAAGGGTTCGGGCCACTACTTTTGAGCCATTCCCAGAAAATTCTACCTCGATATTGTCCAACTTTTTCTGAACTTTTTCTTCATTGTTTCCATTGGTAGTGATCGTTACATCGATAACGATTCGATTTTCGTCCCAACTCACAATATCAATATTTCCGTAGCTATTGTCGACGGTAAGGCTAGCTCCTGCATTTACGGAATATTCCTTATGCAACTTTTTTTCTTTGGTGTATTTACCCTTAAATTTAGGGTTTTCATTAGCTAGTAGCGCCATGGGGGCGATAAGTACAGCTAAAAGTAAAATATTAAATAATCGTTTCATTTTTGTTTGCTTTAAGTGTTTTAATTTCTTCTAAAGTGTTGATTACTTGCTGAAGGATTTCTATCCTGCTTTGGAAATTGGTGATCATCGCTGCAATAACCCGTTTGTCATTGCCACTCTCTACCAAATCCAACTTTAATTGTTCGTAATCCTTTTCGAGCACGTCCAAACTAGTAAGGGCGTCTTCCACCAATTTCTTGGTGTCTTCGTCCTCAAAGCTTTTTAAGGTCTCTATTTCCTGATTGATGGTATTAATGAAAAATGACTGCGCTTGCTCCATTTCTGGAGAAACGCTGGCAAGGTCACTGGGTTTGGAAGATTCCGTAAAGGAAAACCATCCCAATGTGGCCAACAATACCACTGAAGCTGCGATAGATAATGGTTTCCACCAAGACTTTTTTGACGTAGATAGCTGTTCTTGGGCCTGCAGTTTTTCCAAGAATCGCTTCTCATGTCCTGAAGGAGCGTCTGCGAGATCAAAATTTCCCTGCAGATTTTCAAAAAGGTTTTCTATAGTGTCGTTTTGCTTCATACAATTTGTAATTTTTTACGTAAACTTTCTTTGGCTCTGGAAATCATGGTTCTACAATTCGCATAACTAATTTCAAGAATTTCACAAATCTCTTCATAGTCATAGCCTTCTATAAAATGAAGACTTAAAATGGTTTTGTAATTGGGATGTATGCCTTCCATCATCGTGAGTACTTCTTCCGCTTTCACAGTGGTATAGTCTTCTGCTTCGGAAAGCGTTTCTTCCGCTTCTTCCTCTAAACCATATTCCGGAAGCATCGTAAAACGTTGATTTTTTCGATACTGAACAATACTATTATTCACGACAATACGTTTTAGCCATGCTCCAAATGTGGCGGTTCCCTTAAAGCTATCCAGTTTCTGAAAAGCCGTAATAAAAGACTCTTGCATCACATCTTCGGCTTCGGCCGTATCTTTTACGATTCGTAAAGCCGTATTGTACATGGCTTTTTGATAGCGGTTGTACACCTCCAATTGGGCCAACTGATTTCCCTTCTGACAAAGAGCGAGTAACGTTTCTATTTTCTGTTCGGTTAGTGTCAAAAAAACAACTGTTTATGCTATAGATGGTGTTGGGGAATAATTGTTACAGTTCCTTTGTAAAAAATTTTTGCTTGGCATAACTATTGACCTATACTAATGAAAAATTGCTGCAAGAAGTTGATTAGTGTAGCTTTTGCAGAAAAAGAACGAATCTAAAATACAAAACAAGGCAATAGCATCATGATTTTTCATGACATATTGTCCCACATCATATTATGGCGAAAACAAAGATTACAAGTTTAGACAGTTTGTCATTACAGGATATTAATGAAGATGCAGAACTAATACCGTTAATGACTCCGGAGGATGAAGATGCGATGTCCCGTGAAAAATTGCCCGATACCTTACCTATCTTGCCTTTACGAAACACGGTATTATTTCCTGGAGTAGTGATTCCAATTACAGCTGGAAGGGATAAATCCATTAAACTCATCAATGAAACCAATAAAGGGGGAAAGGTTGTGGGCGTAGTTTCACAAAAGGTGGAAAATAAAGAAAACCCCGGTCTTGAGGATATCAACACCATAGGAACGGTCGCACAGATTTTAAAGGTGCTTAAAATGCCCGATGGAAATACCACCGTGATCATTCAAGGGAAAAAACGATTTGAATTAGCTGAATTGGTAAGCACAGAGCCTTATTTAACGGCCACCATTAAAGAAGTTGCCGAAGCCAGACCCGCGCATGATGATAAGGAATTTGAAGCGGTGATAGACTCCATTAAGGAACTGGCCACCGATATTATTAAGGACAGTCCCAATATCCCTTCGGAAGCGGCTTTTGCCATTAAAAATATTGAGAGTAATTCGTTTCTTATCAATTTTGTGTGCTCCAACCTTAATATTCCTGTGAAGGAAAAACAGAAATTACTGGAAATTAACGATTTGCAGGAACGCGCTATGGAAACGCTCAAGTATTTGAACGTGGAGCTTCAGAAGCTTTCTTTGCGCATGGACATTCAGTCGAAGGTAGAAAGTGATATTTCCAAACAACAGCGCGAATACTTCCTTCAGCAGCAAATGAAAACCATCCAGGAAGAATTGGGCGGAACATCCCATGAGGCCGAAATAGAGGAGATGCGCTCCAAAGCGAAAACCAAAAAATGGAATGAAAACATAAAAGAACATTTCAATAAAGAGATTTCCAAATTACAACGTATGAATCCGCAGGTAGCGGAATTCAGCATCCAACGCAATTACTTGGATTTGTTACTGGACCTCCCTTGGAATGAATTCAGTAAAGATAAATTCGATTTAAAAAGAGCTCGTAAAATTTTAGATCGTGACCATTATGGATTGGACGATGTAAAAAAACGAATCATTGAATATCTAGCCGTTTTAAAACTTCGGAATGATATGAAATCGCCAATACTGTGTCTCTACGGACCTCCAGGAGTTGGGAAAACCTCTTTGGGGAAGTCGGTTGCGGAAGCCTTAGGAAGGGAATACGTTCGCATGTCATTAGGGGGGCTGCGGGATGAAGCTGAAATTAGGGGGCACCGTAAAACCTACATTGGTGCCATGCCTGGCCGAATTGTTCAAAACATCAAAAAAGCCGGAACTAGTAATCCGGTATTTGTGTTAGATGAAATCGATAAGCTTTCGGTAGGGAGCCAAGGCGATCCCTCCTCGGCCATGCTGGAAGTGTTGGACCCCGAACAGAACAATGCTTTCTACGATAACTTTTTGGAATTGGGCTACGATTTGTCCAAGGTCATGTTTATTGCCACTTCCAATAGTTTGAGTACGATTCAGCCAGCTTTACGTGACCGAATGGAAATTATCAATGTTTCAGGATATACCATTGAAGAAAAGGTGGAAATTGCAAAAAGGCACTTGCTTCCGAAGCAATTGAAGGAACACGGGTTAAGTTCGAAGGATTTAAAAATTGGGAAGCCACAGCTAGAGAAAATAGTGGAGGGCTATACCCGCGAAAGTGGGGTGCGTACGCTGGAAAAGCAAATTGCAAAAATGGTGCGCTATGCTGCCATGAAGATTGCCATGGAAGAGGATTACGAGGTTAAAGTAACCAACGAAATTGTTGTTGAAGTTTTGGGTGCCCCAAAAATGGAGCGAGATAAATATGAAAACAACGATGTAGCGGGTGTGGTCACAGGCTTGGCTTGGACCCGAGTGGGGGGCGACATCCTTTTTATCGAATCGGCGCTTTCCAAAGGAAAAGGAAACTTAACCATGACGGGTAATTTGGGAACAGTGATGAAAGAATCGGCCACGATTGCTTTAGAGTATATTAAATCCAATTCTGAAAAACTGGGAATTCACCCAGAAGTATTCGAAAAATACAACATTCACATCCACGTCCCAGAGGGGGCTACCCCAAAAGATGGTCCTAGCGCAGGAATTACCATGCTTACCTCTTTGGTTTCCTTGTTTACACAGCGAAAAGTTAAAAAGAGCATTGCGATGACCGGCGAAATTACCCTGCGGGGAAAAGTACTTCCTGTGGGCGGAATCAAGGAAAAGATTTTGGCGGCAAAACGAGCCCGAATCAAGGAAATTGTATTGTGTGAAGATAATAGAAGGGATATTGCCGAAATTAAAGAAGAGTATCTTAAAGGCCTTACGTTTCATTATGTAAAAGAAATGAGCGAAGTTTTGGAGGTGGCGATTACCAAACAGAAAGTGAAGAACGCCAAGCAACTTTAAATCTTGTTTATAATCCAGTAAAGGAAACCTTTTTTCCTTCCTGAAAATAAATTATCATTGTAGTCGTTTAAATTCCAGAGAAAGCGCAACAGCATTAATGGTTCGAAAGCTTATATTTTTAGGAAGTCTTATCTTTTTTTCGGCTACCCACGCTCAAGTAGGAGGTAAGTCCACCTACCAGTTTTTGAATCTGGGAATTTCCCCTAGACAAGTTGCTTTGGGCGGGAAAGTGGTCACCAATTACGACTACGACCCTACGCAAGGGATATTCAATCCTGCGAGTATCAATCCTGAAATGGACAACCAGCTATCCCTTAACTATAATAATTATTTGGGGGATGTGAACTACGGAACAGCGGCCTACGCTTATCTATGGGACCGTCGGACCCAAGTTCTACATACTTCGGTTACCTATATTAACTACGGAAGCTTTGACGGTTACGATGAATTGGGGAACCCAACCGACTCGTTCAGCGGTGGGGAAATAGCATTGTCTTTTGGGCATGCCAGAAATGTTGCCTTTACGAATTTTCACATTGGGGGAAATGTAAAGTTTATATCCTCAAAACTTGAACAATATACCTCCTTTGGCGTAGCTGCGGATATTGCCGTGATGTATGTATATGAAGATTGGGACCTACACATTACTGCTGTCGCTAGAAATGTAGGGACGCAGCTTACGCCTTACGAAAATACGATTGAAAAACTTCCTTTTGAAGTGATTCTAGGGATTTCCCAAACCTTGCAAAACATTCCGGTACGGTGGCATTTTACCTTGGAGAACATGCAACGCTGGAATGTGGCATTTGCGAACCCCAACAGGGATGAAACCGATTTGGAAGGAAATACCACTTCTGAAAACATTTCCTTTATAGACAATGCTTTTCGGCACATGATTATAGGGGTCGAGCTGTTTCCCGAAAGCGGATTTAATATTCGGTTAGGGTACAATTTCAGAAGGGCGGAAGAGCTACGTATCGTAGAACAACGTTCCTTTTCTGGGTTAAGTGCCGGATTTTCCCTAAAATTGAACAAACTTCGATTAAGCTATGCCTATTCCAAGTACAATTCGGCTGCCGCGACCAGTTTTTTCGGTTTAAATATCAATCTTCAGTAAATGCATCAAATAACCATTGCCATCGACGGACATTCTTCTACCGGAAAAAGTACAGTGGCAAAGCAATTGGCCGACTATTTGGGCTACGTGTATGTAGATACAGGAGCCATGTACCGTGCGGTTACTTTGTATGCCCTTCAAAAAGGATTTGTTTCAGAAAACCATTTGGATAAAGAAACACTTATTGCGGCATTGCCCGATATTGAACTTCATTTTGAAAAAAATACCGATGGAAAGGCAGAGATCTTCCTAAATGGCACCAACGTAGAAAAAGACATTCGAACTTTAGAGGTTTCAGAATATGTGAGCCCCATAGCAACCGTTTCCGAAGTACGAAAAAAATTAGTGGAACAACAGCAAAAAATGGGCGATGCGGGCGGTGTCGTGATGGATGGAAGGGATATTGGCACCGTGGTATTCCCAGAAGCCGAATTGAAAATATTCATGACCGCATCAGCTGAAGTCCGTGCACAGCGCCGTTATGAAGAGTTATTGGGAAGAGGGGAGGCAGTTACCTACGAAGAGGTTTTGGAAAATGTTACCGAAAGGGACGAGATCGATTCAAACCGTAAAGATTCCCCATTAAAAATCGCCAAGGGTGCTATTGTAATGGACAATAGCGAAATGAATTTGGAAGATCAATTTCACACCATCCTTCAATTGGCCAAAGACCGGATTGCCGGTAGGGTATAAAAAAACCACTCATTTCGAGTGTTTTTTGTTTCTTATGGCAAACTTAAATGAACGTAGGCTCGCTAAATTCATTCCAATCTACCTGAAAGTTCGGCGGACAAATCCTTTTGAGTAGGTGTAAGTCCCTTCGGTTGTTTTCCCGCTTCGTCATACTATGAATTTTTTGAAATCGTTTCATGTTGGTTCATTTAAGTGTTTTGAAGCTTAACGGTACCTCCTTTTGGCATTCCATGTAAATCCTAAAGATTGTTTTGGCTTTTCAGTTAAGGTGTTACGGTCTAAAGTTCTCATAATAGTTCGTTTTTTGATTGATGAATAATTGTTTTCAATTGATTGATGTACTAGTAAGACGACGGTAATTATGTTTTGTTACAGTACTATGCATTACAAAGTAGTATTTTAACATTTTTTAACATTTAACCAATTTCTGAGGGGTAGGTGTAATTATAATTCCCAAAGCTTTTGATTTTCAAAAGAAAAACAGTACTTTTGCCACCCTTTTTGGCGGCATCATCTGTAGAGCAAAAAGGAACAAACAAAAAACAACTCATCCTTCTGTGGGACAGCCGCTTTTACTTTTCAGAAAGAACACAGAATACAAACAGCGTTGGCTGGTTATTTTAATGAGCCTCGCACTTATTTTTTAAGATGGCTGAAAAAGCACAAAAAGAAGAAGCTGTTGTAGAAGAAACAGCAGTGGAACAACCTAAAAAGGAAGTTTCTTTAAAAGAGAAAAATCCTGAAAAATTTCTAAAGGAATTTAACTGGCACAACTACGAAGAAGGAATCGATCCTGTTGATGAAGGTCAATTGGAAGAGTTCGAAAAGCTCGTTGCTGAAAACTTTGTCGATACGTTGGATGACGAAGTAGTAGAAGGGGAAGTAATCCACATTACCGATCGTGATGCTATTATCGACATTAATGCCAAAAGTGAGGGAGTAGTTTCCTTAAATGAATTCCGTTACAATCCAGACCTAAAAGTAGGGGACAAGGTAGAAGTATTGATCGACGTTCGTGAAGATGCTTCCGGACAGTTAATCCTTTCTCACCGTAAGGCCCGAACTATTAAGGCTTGGGATCGCGTAAATCAGGCACATGACGACGGAACCGTAGTGAATGGTTTCGTGAAGTGTAGAACTAAAGGAGGTATGATTGTAGATGTCTTCGGAATTGAAGCTTTCCTTCCTGGTTCGCAAATTGACGTGAAACCTATCCGTGATTACGATATCTACGTTGGAAAAACCATGGAATTCAAGATTGTGAAAATCAATCACGAATTTAAAAACGTGGTAGTTTCCCACAAAGCGCTTATCGAAGCCGATATCGAAGAACAGAAAAAAGAAATCATTGGTCAGCTTGAAAAAGGTCAAGTATTGGAAGGTGTCGTGAAAAACATCACTTCTTACGGAGTCTTTGTTGACCTTGGAGGAGTGGACGGATTGGTACACATTACCGATCTTTCTTGGTCACGTATCAATCACCCTAACGAAATTGTTGAGTTAGATCAGAAATTGAACGTGGTTATCCTTGATTTTGATGAAGATAAAACACGTATCCAACTTGGATTGAAGCAATTGAAGCCTCATCCATGGGAAGCGCTTGGTGATGAACTAAAAGTTGGTGATAAAGTAAAAGGTAAAGTAGTGGTTATTGCCGATTACGGTGCCTTTATTGAAGTAGCCGAAGGCGTAGAAGGATTGATCCACGTAAGCGAAATGTCTTGGTCTACACATTTACGTAGTGCTCAGGATTTTGTAAATGTAGGTGATGAAGTAGAAGCTGTAATCCTTACCTTAGATCGTGAAGAGCGTAAAATGTCCCTTGGTATTAAGCAATTAACACCAGATCCATGGACCGATATCACCAAAAAATATCCTGTAGGCTCTAAGCACAAAGGAATTGTAAGAAACTTCACCAACTTCGGAGTATTCGTAGAATTGGAAGAAGGAATCGACGGTCTAATTTACATTAGCGACCTTTCTTGGACTAAGAAAATCAAGCACCCAAGCGAGTTTACCAATATTGGTGACAAACTAGAGGTAGTGGTTCTTGAGTTGGATGTGGAAGGACGTAAGTTAAGCTTAGGTCACAAACAAACCACCGACAACCCTTGGGATAAATACGAAGATGAGTTCGCTGTAGGATCTAAGCACACTGCTGCTATCGATGAGATGGTAGATAAAGGGGCTGTGATCAACTTTAATGACGACATTAGTGCATTTGTGCCTAAGCGTCATTTAGAGAAAGAAGATGGTAGTGACCTTAAAAAAGGAGAAGAAGCAGAATTTGTAATCATTGAGTTTAACAAGGATTACAAAAAAGTAGTGGCTTCTCATGCCTCAATCCATAAAGCGGAAGAAGCTAAAATCGTTCAGCAAGCTGCAAAAAAAGCAGCACAGCAAGCGGAAGAAGCGAAACCAACTTTAGGGGATGCGAATTCAAAACTGCAAGAATTGAAAGACAAAATGGACGGGAAAAAATAATCCCATTCCTTTTTGAAATACACGAAAAGCCCTTCCTATTTTTGAAGGGCTTTTTTTATTATCTCTATTTCCACTGAAATTATTCAACAAAAACCCTTAAATTTGTATCCTGAATAAGATTCAGAAGATTCTATGAGCCAAAAAGTGCTATTAAACGCTACTGAGATTAACATTGCTCTTCATCGTTTGGCTTGTCAATTAATTGAAAATCACGATACTTTTGAAGATACTGTCCTTATAGGCATTCAGCCCAGAGGAGTATTTTTGGCCGAACGTTTAAAAAGACTGTTGCAGGAAGAATATAAAATTCAAAATATCCGGTTAGGCTATTTAGACATTACTTTTTATCGGGACGACTTCAGGAGAAGTGATAAGCCGCTTGAGGCCAATAAAACCAAGATCAATTTTATTGTTGAAGATCAAAAGGTAGTTTTTATTGACGATGTGTTGTATACGGGTCGAAGCATTCGTTCGGCACTTACCGCAATACAAAGTTTTGGAAGGCCTTTGGAAATAGAGCTCTTAACGCTTATCGATAGGCGATTTAGCCGTCATTTGCCCATTCAGCCCGATTATAGGGGAAGACAGGTAGATGCTATAAACAAGGAAAAAGTAAAAGTCTGCTGGAAGGAGAACGATGGAGAAGACGCAGTATATTTGATTGAAAAATAATATGAGCGAACTAAGTGTCAATCACTTACTGGGAATTAAATATATCACCGAAGAGGATATTCATTTAATCTTTGAAACAGCCGATCATTTTAAGGAAGTGATCAACCGCCCCATTAAAAAAGTTCCTTCGCTTCGGGACATTACCATTGCCAACCTCTTTTTTGAAAACAGTACACGTACCCGCCTTTCATTTGAGTTAGCTGAAAAAAGACTTTCTGCCGATGTGGTCAACTTTTCTGCAGCATCTTCTTCCGTAAAGAAAGGGGAAACCCTCATAGACACTGTAAATAATATCCTCTCCATGAAAGTGGATATGGTTGTAATGCGCCATCCCAATCCTGGAGCCGGCATCTTTTTGTCAAGACATATAGATGCGAGCATCGTAAATGCTGGGGACGGTGCCCACGAGCATCCCACGCAAGCCTTATTGGATTGCTTTTCCATTCGGGAACGTTTAGGGGATGTAGCCGGAAAGAAAGTGGTCATCGTGGGGGACATCCTTCATTCACGCGTGGCTTTATCGAATATTTTTGCCTTACAAAAATTAGGTGCCGAAGTAAAGGTTTGTGGCCCTAAGACTTTAATTCCAAAATACATAGAAAATTTAGGAGTAGAGGTAGAAGGGAACCTTCAGAAAGCTTTACAGTGGTGTGATGTGGCCAATATGCTTCGGGTGCAAAACGAGCGTATGGATATAAGCTATTTTCCTTCCACAAGGGAATATGCGCAACAATTTGGACTCACCAAAAAAGTATTGGATTCCTTGGATAAAGAAATCATTGTGATGCACCCAGGACCAATTAATAGGGGCGTAGAAGTTACCAGTGATGTGGCCGACAGCGATCAAGCCATTATTTTGGATCAAGTACAGAACGGAGTGGCAGTTCGAATGGCTGTTATTTACCTTTTGGCTTCAAAAATTAAGCACCATGAAGATTGAGCAACACGATAATTATGTAGTTTTGGCAGACGATAGGGGCGCCTATTCCGATTTTGCCCCTTTTGTAAGCGAACAAGTCATTCAGCATTATAAGGGGAAAAATGTCGTAATCGATTTATTGAAATACACCCACATCTCCCTCGAAGAACTTCTGGAACTCCTGGAAGTGTCCAATGCGCATCGCTCTCGAAAAAACTCATTTGTTATTATTAACGATGCCATTAATCCCGATGATATTCCTGCCGAACTAGTTGTTGTTCCTACAGAACAAGAAGCTGCAGATATTATAGAAATGGAAGAAATTGAAAGGGATTTGGGCTTTTAGAAGCCTTTCTCCTTTTTCCTAATCTCAAAAACATGAAATTAACCATCTTGGGTTGCCATTCCGCTACGCCTAGGGCGAATCATAACCCTACTGCGCAGATTTTGGAAATGAGAGGCCATATGTTTTTGATAGATTGTGGCGAAGGAACTCAAGTACAATTGCGACGTAATAAGGTTAAATTTGCCCGAATTAAGCATATTTTTATCTCACATTTGCATGGGGATCATTTCTTCGGATTGGTAGGATTGATTTCTACCTTCCGATTGCTAGGCAGGGAAGCCGAGCTGCATGTATATGGACCTAAAGGAATTAAGGAGGCTATCACCTTACAACTAAAGCTAGGGAATAGCTGGACCAACTTCCCGCTTTTATTTCATGAACTGGAATCCACAGAAGCCCAGTGTATTTTTGAAGATGACAAGCTTACCGTGACGACCATCCCTTTAGATCATCGCGTATATACCAACGGGTTTTTGTTTCAGGAAAAGCCTGGAGAGCGAAAACTGGACTATGAGGCAGCTGTAGCAGCAAAAGTAGACCATTCTTATTTTAATAAGTTAAAGCAAGGTTTTGATGTTAAGAACAGGGAAGGGGTGATTATCGATTATAAGGATGTCACCACCACTCCAGACCCTACGAAAAGCTATGCCTATTGCAGTGACACCGCTTATTTACCTTCTATTGTTTCTATTATAAAGGGAGCTACCGTTTTGTACCATGAAGCGACGTTTCTGAAGATGCACGAACATTTATGTGAAAAAACCAAGCACAGTACTGCCTCCCAAGCGGCTGAAATAGCCAAATTGGCTGAAGTTGAACAATTGGTTCTGGGGCATTTCTCGGGACGATATGGGGATTACGAACTTTTCAGAAGTGAAGCTCAAGTACATTTTCAGAATGTTTTATTGGCAGAAGACGGAAAAGTTTTTGAATTTTAATTTTTTTAAATGAATCATCTATCGTAATATTGCAATAAATAAATTAAGCAATGGGCGTTACCAAGACAGAAATATTTTCCGAAGCACAAAATCATATTGCGTTATTGGCTAAAGCCTTTGCGCATCCCGCGCGAGTTGCCATTTTGCAGCACTTGTTTAAACTCGACACCTGTGTGTGTGGGGATTTAGTGGAGGAAATTGGTTTGGCACAACCTACCATTTCGCAACACTTAAAAGAGCTGAAGCAAATAGGGCTTATCAAAGGAAATGTAGAGGGAACCAGTATTTGTTATTGTATTGATACAGAAGTATGGTCCCAAATGAAAAATACACTTCAAACGTTTTTAAATCAAGATGTAAACTCAAATTGTTGCTAAAAAAATTTAGTTCGATTAATCGTAATATTACAATTAAAAAATAGTTATATGAAACTTTCAGAAATTAAAAAACACCTCTCCGGCTTAGAGGTCATTGGCTTTAAATTACCCAATGGAAATTTAGTCCCTAGTCACTTTCACGTAACGGAAGTTGGAAAAATTGAAAAAAACTTTATCGATTGTGGCGGCACCGTCCGTAAGGAAAATGTGATCAACTTTCAACTTTGGGAAGCTCATGATTACGATCATCGGCTGCATCCGGAAAAACTGATTCATATTATTGAATTATCGGAAAAGATATTGGCGTTGGAAGATCACGAAGTTGAAGTGGAATACCAGGGAAAAACCATTGAAAAATACAATGTTGGTTTTGATGGTACGCACTTTTTATTAACCTCTAAGCAAACCGATTGTTTAGCAAAAGACAAATGTGGGGTAGCGGAAGTGAAGCCAAAAGTAAAACTTTCAGAGGTGACAAATGGCTGCTGTACGCCTGGCAGCGAATGTTGTTAATTTAAACTAAGATCAGATGGATTTATACCCCGCCTTGCAAGAATTTATAAAATCTTTGAACTTTCAGGAAATTTCGGAAGAAAGAAAAGCAACACTTCAGCCTTTGATGGATTACCTTACCGAAAAGAGGAACGTTGGAGGCCCTATTCGGTTAAATTTTATTTGCACTCACAATTCCCGACGCAGCCATTTGTCACAGGTTTGGGCGCAAACCTTAGCACATTACTATGGAATCCAAAATCTCGTTTGTTATTCTGGTGGAACCGAAGCGACCGCCCTTTTTCCTAAAGTAACGGAAGTTTTACAGGAGGTTGGATTTAGGGTACAGCAGCTTTCCGAAGGAAATAACCCGATATATGGCATTAAATATTCCGAGAATGAACCCGCCATCATAGGCTTTTCCAAAGGGATGGATCATGAGTTTAATCCTGTTTCGGCATTTGCAGCCATCATGACTTGCTCCCAAGCCGATGAAGGTTGTCCTTTTGTTCCGGGAGCTGAAAAGCGATTTCCTATTACCTACGAAGACCCCAAAGCTTATGACGGAACCCCACTGCAACATGAAAAATACCAAGAGCGGAGCCGACAGATAGCTACCGAATTATGCTATGTTTTTTATAACATTAAAGCTTAAAAGATGGGCAGGAAGCGCTTAGGTTTTTTAGATAAAAACCTTACTTGGTGGATTTTTATAGCTATGGGAATAGGTGTAGGGTTGGGGTATTTTTTTCCTTCCATACCCAATACAATCCACTCTTTTAGTAGCGGCAGTACGAACATTCCTATAGCTTTAGGCCTTATCGTAATGATGTACCCACCATTGGCTAAGGTTAATTATGCTTTACTTCCTAAGGTTTTCAAGAATGTTAAAATACTTTCAGTTTCTTTAGTGTTAAATTGGTTAATAGGTCCTTTCCTAATGTTTTTATTGGCCATTCTTTTTTTACGGGATTACCCTGAATACATGATTGGGCTTATCTTAATTGGTTTGGCTCGTTGCATTGCGATGGTTTTGGTGTGGAATGATTTAGCAGAAGGAAGCGCTGAATACGGGGCGGGTTTAGTGGCCTTAAATAGTATTTTTCAAGTTTTTGCCTACAGTTTTTATGCTTGGTTCTTTATCACGGTATTGCCTCCATTTTTTGGTTTTGAAGGAGCGATTGTTGAAATCTCTATTTATACCATTGCAGAAAGCGTTGCCATATATTTAGGAATACCATTTTTGATGGGGATCTTAAGCCGTTGGCTTTTAATAAAATGGAAAGGAGCGCTATGGTATACTGAAAAGTTCATTCCTACGATTGCACCCTTAACCTTAATAGCCTTGTTATTTACCATAATTGTCATGTTTTCCTTGAAAGGGGAACTCATCGTTGAAATTCCCTTGGATGTGGTCATTATTGCAATCCCCCTTCTTATTTATTTTGCTTTGATGTTTTTTATTGGGTTTTTCTTTACGAAGGCGATGGGAGCACCTTACAATGAAACCGCTTCAGTAGCATTCACGGCAGCTGGAAACAACTTCGAATTGGCCATAGCTGTTGCGATAGCTGTATTTGGATTAAATTCTGGACAAGCCTTTGCAGGAGTTATAGGGCCATTGGTTGAAGTACCTGCTTTAATATTATTAGTACGTATTGCTTTTTGGTTGAAGAAGAAATATCCTGTGAGAAGTAGATAAATTTCTGAAAATATTCTTTAAGATATTTCGTTCTATTTCAAATCAGAAAACCTATGTACCAGCCCGATATTCACATTAAAAAAACTGAAATCCTTTCCGATAATTGGTATACCCTAAAAAAGTTAACTTACGATTATCTGAAACAGGATGGAGCATGGGAGGAGCAAGTTCGTGAAGCTTATGATCGAGGTAATGGAGCCGTAGTTCTTTTATATCATGCTGAAAAAGGAACGGTAGTATTGGTGCGTCAGTTTCGAATGCCCACTTACATAAATGGAAATGATGGCGGGATGATGATTGAAGCTTGTGCGGGTTTATTGGATGAACGTGATCCGGCCCACTGTATCAAGCGGGAAGTAGAAGAGGAAACCGGGTATCAAATTCAGGAGGTCACCAAAGTTTTTGAAGCCTATATGTCGCCAGGTTCTGTGACGGAAATTCTACATTTCTATATTGCGGAATATCACGATTCACAAAAGGTAAGTGAGGGTGGAGGTTTGGATGAGGAGCATGAAAATATTGAAGTATTGGAATTGCCTTTCGAAAAAGCTTTGGAAATGATTGCTACCGGCGAAATAAAAGATGCCAAGACCATTATGCTGCTTCAGTATGCGCTAATTCAAAAGCTTATGTAGCGATAGTGTGTTTAGGTTTAACGCCCCCTTTGGAATTAATTCCATGCTAAGTGTAACTTCCTTTTTACTCAAAGGGATTTCCTATTCCCTCATTGGTGTTTTTACATGACTCAAGCAATGGCTAGGTTTGAGAGAATCTTTAAAACTTATATCATGAAAACACGCAAGACCACAACCTCACAAAACTGGATGAAAAGAATTTCTTTTATCACCTTTGCCGTATCCCTTTTTATAGGAACAAGTGCTGTTCAATCTCAAAATGAAGAACGGATCGTATCTGGTGTCGTTAATTCGGTAGAGGGTCCCATTATGGGAGCCACTGTTGTATTGAAAGGAACTACTGTAGCCATTCCAACCAATGCCAATGGCGAATTTGTATTTCCAAGACCCTTAAAGGAAAAGGATGTTTTGGTGGTTAGTTACCTAGGCTATGAAAATGTAGAAGTAACCATAGGTGCCGAAACTACTTATGTAGAGCCTATCTTTAAGGACAATCCTATTGTAATTTATGGGGCTTTACGTGTTTTAGATGCTTCGGAAGCTACTAAAAATAATCCATAGGCACTTTTCAGCAATGAAACATTTTATTTTTTTAGGGATCTTCTCCTTTACCATTTTAGTGCAAGCGCAGCGTAGTGATTTCAGTACGATTGATTTTCAAAACGCAGATGAAATAGCAAGACGTTACAAAGGAGAAGATCTTTCAAATTTACCCATTTTAAGTCTTCAGCTTACCGCACAATTAAAAACCGATGTAGAACGTTTCCGGGTGATTTATAAATGGGTTTGCGAAAACATAAAAGGAAATTACCATTTAACGACAGAAAGTAGCTATAAACAACGAAAACTCCGAAATGACTCCATTGCTTTGTTTCGGTGGCACCATTCCTTCAAAAAGGAAGTTTTCACGAAACTTCTTCAGGAAAAAGAAACCTTGTGTACGGGGTATACTTATTTAATAAAGGAGATGTCCAATTTGGCAGGATTGGAATGTGAAATCATTAACGGGTTTACCGAAGGTTACCATTTAAAAAAAAGCGGGAAAGAAGTCCCAAATCACTCATGGAATGCCATTAAATTGAACGGAAAATGGTATTTATGCGATGCTACATGGTCCAGCGGAATTATAGATATGAATGGATATAATTTCATATTTCAATACGACGACTCCTTTTTTCTTATGGAGCCTTCCAATTTTGCTAAATCCCATACGCCAATTGAAGAAAAATGGACCCTGCTGGAAGCGAATTAATTTTTAGATTTTAGCCGTAATATGGTTTCTTATATTTAAAAGTACTTAATTTTATACTTTCTAAAAACGATTGGAGATATGCAGCCTATTATTCACTACTTTCTGCACCTAATAGCTCCCTTTTTTATCGCGTATTTTTTTTATCGGCATTCTTGGATAAAAGTGTACCTCATTTTTTTGGCTACCATGTTGGTAGACTTAGACCACTTGCTTACCACACCTATTTTTGACCCCAATCGATGCAGTATCAATTTCCATCCATTTCATAGTTATTATGCCATAGGGTTTTATATGGTTTTGGTGCTTTTGAAGAATCCTTATCGAATTTTTGGGCTAGGACTCCTTTTTCACATGGCTACCGATGCTTTAGATTGTTGGCTATCGTCATGATTTCATGAGAAATATCATCTATTTGAAAAAGTAATTTTTTGAAATTTGTATTCTGTAATCCTTTTTCATGAGCACAGTTACCCTAATCATCGTTATTTTAATTGTAGTACACTTAGTCATTGGTTTTGGATGGTTGGTGTATAAGCTCTCTCCCAGGAAGGAAGACCGGCAAGAAAGAGAGGAGGCTAATAACCATGATATTTAACCGAAATTTAAATCCTTTGCTATTTCACTTCCTTTAAAAAACCCGTAACTTGCAATAAACTTTGCAATTCAATTACTTATGTTGCGTGACAATCTTCACGATTATAGAAGAAATTATAAGCGAGGGGCTCTAACGGAAGATACCCTAGACGAAAATCCCTTTCAGCAATTCCGGAAATGGTTTTATCAAGTACAAGAAGCGGGTGGTGTAGATGAAGTTAACGCCATGACCCTAAACACTATAGAAGAGGATGGCTTCCCGAGAGGGAGAATAGTCTTGCTTAAAAAATACGATGAAAATGGCTTCTATTTTTACACGAATTACGATAGTCAAAAGGGGAAGGCCATAGCTGCGAACCCAAATGTATCCCTATCTTTTTTTTGGCCCAATGCAGAAAGGCAGATAATTATTAAAGGAAACGCTAAGAAAACTTCTGAAGCAGATTCAGAAAACTATTTTTCTTCTCGCCCAAAAGGCAGTCAGTTAGGTGCTTTGGTAAGTGATCAAAGCAGCGTTATTAAAAACCGGGAGGTTTTGGAAAAAGAACTAAGTCTTTTAGAGGAAACATATAAAAACAAGGAAGTCCCTAAGCCAAAAAATTGGGGCGGCTTTTTGGTACAGCCCATCGAATTCGAATTTTGGCAAGGAAGACCCAACCGCTTACACGATCGAATTCGTTACCGTTTAAACGGCGTCGATTGGCTTATTGAAAGATTGGCACCTTAATAGAAAAAGAAGTATTTTACACCACACTAATGAACCAACCATGAAAACACTTTATATGGTACGGCACGCAAAGTCGTCCTGGAAACACGATGTTATAGACCATAAGCGTCCCCTAAAAAAAAGGGGGCATAACGATGGCGCCTTAATCTCTAAATATGTTTCAGAGAATTTTGACCTACCGCAACAAATAGTTACCAGTGATGCTGAAAGGGCTTTAACTACAGCAAAGTACTTTAAAGGTGCTTTTCAGATTTCAGAAAAAGACTTTAAGATAACTCACGAATTATACGATTTTAGTGGTCATAGAGTCATGGAAACCATAAAAGGACTCGATGACAGCTTGGATACCGTAATGATTGTTGGGCATAATCACGCCTTTACTTCCATAGCCAACATGTTGGGGAATAAATACATCGACAATGTGCCTACCTGCGGATTTGTAAAATTGCAGTTTAAAGAAACACAATGGAGTAAAATTACCACGGGCACTACCGAAAACACTATTTTTCCTCGGGACCTTAAAAAATAATGAATTTGATATCTAAGTCTAAAAAGAATCACCACGCCTATTTCAATAGGGATATAAGTTGGCTTCAGTTTAATGCACGGGTATTGCAGGAGGCAGAAGACCCTACCGTTCCATTATTGGAACGACTTCGTTTTTTAGGGATTTTTTCAAATAATCTGGATGAATTCTTTAAAGTACGCTACGCGACCATAAAACGGATTGTGGAAGCTGGTAAAGAAGGCAAAAGTGAATTGGGCGGTGTGGCTGCAAGTGATTTAATGGAAAAAATCACACAAACAGTGATTGACCATCAGCAACAAAGTATGAACATCTTGCGGGATATTGAATCCCAATTGGAAAAAGAGGATATTTATATTATCAATGAAACTGAAATAACACCAGATCAAAGCAAGTTTATTTCAGAATATTTTATTCGAGTGGTAAGTCCGGCCTTGGTAACAATCATGCTCACAGAGGTGGATGAGTTTCCCTCCCTGAAGGATAGTGTGGCTTATTTAGCTGTGCGAATGGTGATGCAGGAAAAAGATGAAACATTTCAATCCAAGATTAATTACGCCCTTATTGAAATACCACGCTATGTAGACCGTTTTGTCGAACTTCCAGAAAAGGAAGGAAAGAAATATATTATTATTCTAGATGACCTAATACGTCATTGTTTGGGGAATATTTTCAGCATTTTTTACTATGAGAGTATTTCGGCGCACATGATCAAAATTACCCGGGATGCCGAATTGGACTTAGATAGTGATTTAAGCCGAAGTTTTTTGGAGAAAATTTCCAAGAGTGTTGCAAAACGAAGTAGTGGTGACCCCGTTCGTTTTGTATATGATAAAACCATAGACAAAGACACCCTGGATTTTTTACTCGATAAAATGGGTATTGACAGCACCGATAGTATTATTCCCGGAGGACGCTACCATAACCGAAGGGATTATATGAAGTTTCCTAGCTTGGGACGAAAAGACCTGCTGTACGAAATAAAGCCTGCCCTGCCCATTAAAGGACTGAGCTTGCAAGGGAGCTTGCTGAATGAAATAGCGAAAAAGGATTATTTGTTGTATGCCCCGTATCAAACTTTTAGTTACGTGGTCAAGTTTCTACGAGAGGCGGCGCTAGACCCCAAAGTACAATCCATTAAAATTACCATTTACCGCTTAGCCCAAGTATCCCACATTGCCAGTTCGTTGATCAATGCAGTAAAAAATGGAAAGGATGTCACCGTGCAAATTGAACTAAGGGCACGTTTTGACGAAGCTGCCAATATTGAATATGCAGAACAGATGCAAGAAGAAGGGGTGCATCTTATTTTTGGGATCAAAGGCTTAAAAGTGCATAGTAAGGCATGTGTAATTGAACGATTGGAGCATGGAAAGTTAAAACGCTATTCTTTTATAAGTACCGGAAATTTTAATGAATCGACCGCTAAAATCTATACCGATTACACGCTTTTTACCGCAAACGAGAAAATAGGGAAGGAAATTAATAAAGTGTTCAATTTTTTTGAAGTTAATTATAAAGTAAAAAAATACCGACATCTTATCGTTTCTCCTCATTATACCCGAAATGCTTTTTACGCACTCATTGATAAAGAAATCGAGAACCATAAAAAAGGATTGCCTTGCGGAATGAAAATGAAATTGAACAGCCTTTCCGATTTTAAAATGATCGATAAACTATACCAAGCTAGTCAGGCAGGAGTAAAAATTCAACTTATTGTTAGGGGTATTTGCTGTCTTATTCCTGGTGTGAAGGGCATGAGTGAGAATATCGAAATTATTAGCATTGTCGATAAATACTTGGAGCATCCCCGACTTTATATTTTTGAAAATGGGGGAAGCCCGAAATACTACATTTCTTCAGCCGATTTTATGAGTCGAAACTTGGATAGTCGTGTAGAAATATCTTGTCCTATTTACGATGTAGATATTCAAGAAGAATTGTTGGATACCTTCGAAATTTGCTGGAACGATAATGTGAAAGCACGCATGATATCTGAAGAACAGGACAACGAGTATGTAAAAAACAAGAAAGAAAAAGTACGTTCCCAGTTTGCTACGTACGATTATTACCAAAAAAAAGTACAATAGTTTGTTGAATATTGAAAAATACGCTGCCATTGATATTGGCTCCAATGCCATTAGATTGCTAATCGCTACCGTGACTGAAATGGGTGAGAAACCGCCTCATTTCAAAAAAACCTCCTTGGTGAGGGTTCCCATCCGGTTAGGAGCTGATGTTTTTTTGGAAGGAAAAATTTCTGAACGAAATATCGGTCGTATGCTTGATGCCATGCAGGCTTTTCAATTATTGATGAAGACCCATGGTATTTCCAGTTATAGGGCCTGTGCGACTTCTGCCATGCGGGAAGCCAACAATGGGGAAGCGGTGGCTAAGGTGATTTTTGATGCCACGGGAATTGATATTGAAATCATCGATGGGGAAATTGAGGCAAGCCTTATTGCTTCCACCGATTTACGGAATTTAATAGATTCCGAAAAAACCTTCCTTTACGTAGATGTGGGTGGGGGAAGCACCGAATTTACCGTGTTCGCGGAAGGAAGAACCGTTACTTCAAAATCGTTTAAATTAGGGACTGTCCGAGTGTTAAACGATATGGTGCGAGAGACTATTTGGGAAGAAGTGAAGTCCTGGATTCAGAAAAACACCAAAAAGTATGAAAAGGTTAGTTTAATTGGATCGGGAGGGAATATTAACAGCATTTATAAAGCCAGCGGAAAAAAAATAGGAAAACCCTTAAGCTACTTTTTCTTGGCCGATTACTTTGAAAAATTAAAATCTTACACCTATCACGAGCGTATTTACGAGCTTGAAATGAACGCCGATAGAGCAGATGTCATAATTCCAGCTACCAAAATCTATCTTTCTGCCATGAAATGGAGTAAAGCAAAAAACATTTATGTCCCTAAAATTGGGCTGGCAGATGGGATTATCAAGGATCTTTATAGTCAAAAGTTAAAATATAAAACTTAACCATCTTATTGTAGTTCATTGGCGTTTTTTTTGTTTAACTTTATAATAGTTCAAATTGAACATTTATAAATACTAAAAAAACCACCATACTAATGATAGCTCCTGGCTTTCCACAAAATGAAGCTACTCGGCTCAAGGCTTTACGTAGCTTAAACATTCTAGATACCGATTCTGAAGCAGAATACGATAGTATCACCCAATTGGCCGCTTATATTTCTGGAGCTAAAGTTTCCTTAGTTTCATTAATCGACGAAGAGCGACAATGGTTTAAATCGAAAATTGGCACCGAACTATGCGGAACTTCCCGGGAACATTCTTTCTGTGGTCATGCTATTTTGCAACCTAATGAGTTTCTTATAGTGCCCGATGCTACCAAAGATGTCCGTTTTCAAGAGAATCCTCTTACAACCAACGAGAACCCAGTTATCTTTTATGCAGGCTTTCCTTTGGTAGATAATGAAGGGCATGCTTTGGGGACCTTATGTGTTTTGGATAATCAACCTTCCGAACTTAATGAGAATCAAGTAGACGGACTTAAATTATTGGCAAAACAAGTTGAAAAACTACTGGAATTGAGGAAGAGAAACATTCAGTTGCGGGAAACACGGAATAAGTTGGAGAAACACAACAACTTATTAAAGAATTTTGCAGGAGTAGTCTCGCACGATATGAAAATGCCGTTGGCCAATTTAATTTTAACCAGTGATATCCTTCGGAAAGAATACGAATCTAAATTTGATCAAAAAGGGGTAGACTATCTTAGTTACCTTAAAAAAACATCCCTATCCTTAAGCGACTATATTGGGAATATCCTAGATCATTATGAATCTACTGCTTTTGAAAAAGATGACTCTGGCTGGTTTGAGTTAAATGCCTTTTTGGAAGATATTGTGGATATGTTGGATATTCAATACGATTGCGAAGTGCACTTGCCAGAGGAAAATCACAATATTTTTTGTAACGACACTGCGCTAAAGCAAATTTTCATCAATTTGATTACTAATAGCCTCAAGTATAACGATAAAGATCAAATGATCATTCAATTGGGGTTTGAAGAACTTGAAAACCATTATAAATTCAGTATTGAAGATAATGGTATGGGTATTGAAGCTGAAAAAATTGCGACAATATTCGACTTGTTTGAAACTTCAGGTCAATTAGATCGGCATGGAAATAAAGGTCATGGAATTGGGCTCTCTACCGTTAAAAAATTAGTAGAAGCACTAGGAGGTGAAATCTCAATTTCTTCTACTTATGGAAAAGGGACAAAATTCGATTTTACGATCGAAAAAATTGTATTACAATAAAAGCCTTTTTATTTCCTCCCAGTTGTTAACGCGTTCGTGGGAGTGCTCATGAGTTGAACTGTTATGGGGTTGCGTAAACAATAAAGTACGGCCTTCAAAATAATCTAGGTTTTTAAAATGATCATCGATCATGATAGCTCCTTGCACCACTGTTTTATAACCACATAATACTATTTGTTTCCATGAAATAAAGGGAAAGTGCTCTTCCAGCCAATAATATTTTTCCTGAAGACTGTTGGGAAACTCCATAGCTGCAGAAACAATAAAGACATCATACTTTTTATGAAGTTGTTTCAATGTTTCTTGAGCTCCAGAGATAATAGGGGCCGTTCTAAAAAAGTCTTTTTGTCTTACGTGTTTTTCACCATTGGGAAAGGCCTTAACTTCATCTACCCCATTCAAATCTTCCAGTAGAATAGTATTTCCTAATTCTCTCTTTTCAAAATTGATAAATTGCTGGTACACATCGGCTAGGACTCCATCCATATCTACTATAAGTCTCTTTCTTGGCTCCATTTTAGTCGTTTTTTTTAGGAAAATAAGTTTGGGAAAAAATATGCGTAAATTCTGTGGCTCCCTTATCATTTAAATGTGTCACATTTTCATACATTTTCAATGTTTTGATATCTTCTGAAAAATCGGTATAATTTTTCAAATACCCATGATAAAATGAGAAATCAAAATCCGAATCGTAGATAGGGGCGGTAAAAAAATACACTTTAATTGAATTCTTTTTTGCTATTTCTACAATATCCAGTAAATGTTGGTTCGGTGAAGGATCCAGATTGGCTGTAGCCTTGCTTGCTTCCGTCATTTCACCATAAATGGGTTCATAGCCTTGGAATTGCATTACGTCCCTTTCTTTATGGGCAATGGTAAGAAACAAGTTGCGGGTGCCAATATTTGGACTGAATTCCACAAAGCGATAATAGGGCAATAAGTGTCTGAAAAAATATTTTTTTCCGTAAGGTTTAAATTCTGAATAAATGGCATCTTCGGTAATATAGGGCATCCAGGCAACACTTCCTACTTTGTCTGGGGTTTCGGAAGTCCTATAATCGGTTTGAACAAAAAGATACTGGGGCGTTCCCTTTTTCAAATATTCCAACAGCATTAATTTAATTTCCAAAGGGCCACTGGCGTTGAGCCCCAAGTTAATACCTGAGAGCCCCGTAAGGCTATCGATAAGCTCTGGTTGAAGCACATTTTTTGCTCTAGAAGAGCCTAAAATAACATAGTCATGGTTTAGGGTATCTTGCGACTTTATCCATTTTACACGATCTCTTATTGCCCCTTCATAACTGTAATAGGTATATACTTGATCTAGCACCAATGAAGCCAATAAAGTGGTAAGGGCTAGAAAACTAAAATATACCAATGTTTTTTTCATACTTAAAATTGAAAATAGATAAACTCAGTGATTTCTGAAAAACTTCCGAATAATAGAATCAGTAAAATGACGATAGGGGCTTTTACCCATAAAATCGAAGTACTGTACAGGGGAAATTCTTTTTTACGGTGCCTCCATTCGTAAAGAACAAATAAGAAAACCAAAGGAATTAGTTCTATAGCAATACGATTGATGTGTAAGCGCTCAATAGCAAAGTCGAAATGGGAAATCCCTTCAAGATAACTAAAAGCAATACTAATGGAATTTGCCCTAAAGAAAATCCAACCGAACGTAATAAGGCAAAAGGTAGAAAAAATAGCCCAAAGCTCTTTTGCAGAAGGATATTTTTTGTTTTCTGCAGCAATATCAAGATATTTTCTATTTCGATTGAAAATAAAAAGGGGTAAAAACAACAATCCGTTTAAGCCTCCCCAAGCAATAAATGTCCAGTTCGCCCCATGCCAAAATCCGCTTACAATAAAAACCACCATCACGTTTCTGGTTTTCCGAAGAAAGCCTCCTTCATTGCCACCTAAGGGAATATACACATAGTCCCGAAACCAAGTTGATAAGGAAATGTGCCATCTTCGCCAAAATTCGGCCACATCCCTGGAAAAATAGGGGTATTTAAAATTGGCCATTAAATCAACACCAAACAATCGGGCTGTCCCGATGGCAATATCAGAATAGCCGGAAAAATCGCAATATATTTGAAACGCAAAGTAAATAGCACCCAACATCAATGTGCCACTGGTGTATGTTTCGTGATAGGAAAAGATATCATTGACATATTGGGCGCAGTTATCGGCAATGACTACTTTTTTGAAAAGCCCCCATAATATCTGATTAATTCCTAATACCGCCTGTTCTTTATCTAGTTTCCGTACCCGTTCAAATTGCGGTAATAAATGTTTGGCTCTTTCTATAGGTCCTGCTACTAACTGCGGAAAGAAACATACAAAGGTTGCAAATTGCACAAATGACGTAGTGGGTTCCAATTTACCTCGATATACATCTATGGTGTAACTAAGGGTTTGAAAGGTGTAAAAACTAATACCTACTGGAAGAATAATGGAAAGTGGCACAACTTCTAGATCTTTTCCCAAAAGCGTAAAGGCTTTAATGAAATTGTCTATAAAAAAATTATAGTATTTGAAAAACCCCAACAGCCCAATATTTGTAAAAATACTTACAAGGAGTAATATTTTTTTAGAGCGTTTTTGTGTTTGCTTTTTTATCGCTAGTGCCACCAAGTAGTCTACTATGGTACTAAAAAGAATGAGTGACAAAAAACGCCAATCCCACCAACCATAGAACACATAACTGGAGATTAAAATAATACTGTTTTGAAGACTTCTTCTGTTTTTGGCAAGTCCCCAATACAGGAGAAAAACTATAGGAAGAAAAAGAGCAAAATCAATAGAGTTAAAAAGCATACCAGCTTAGTATATCGTTATCCGTGTACGGTTTCTTCCCTTCCTAAATCTTTCATAATTTGAGCTTCAAAAACCAAAAGATCCTCCCATTTTTTGTCAACTTCTTTGCGATCTCCATATTTTCTTGCGAACGAGAGAAACATTGTGTAATGGTTGGCTTCACTAATCATGAGTTTCCGGTAAAAGTCGGCCAATTTTTTATCGGTAAGTTCTTCACTTAACAAACGAAATCGTTCACAGCTACGGGCTTCAATTAGTGCTGCATATAAAAGCCTGTGTATTAAGTTGGTTAATCGGCTGCCTCCTTTTGGAAAGAACTTCATCAACCGATTAACATACTCGTCCTTTCGCTCACGCCCTAAATGCCACCCACGCTCCAAGATCTTGTCATGGACCATTTTAAAATGGCTCATTTCCTCTTGTGCCAAAAGCGACATCTCATCTACCAATTCTTTGTATTCTGGATAACCAATAATAATTGAAATAGCAGTAGAAGCAGCCTTTTGTTCGCAGTAGGCATGATCGGTTAAAATTTCCTGAACATTTTTCTCCACAATATTTACCCATCTAGGATCGGTAGGTAACTTAAGTCCGAGCATTTTTATTGGGTCTTTTTCCTGTTCCATAGTAGTCCGATTTTAAACATCAAGGTCAAATTCTTGTCGAAGCGTATCGATGAGCGGATTTTTCTCTTTCAGCTTTTCAAATTTTTCCCGTGGGGTAT
Organism: Flavobacteriaceae bacterium; assembly: GCA_002707025.1. Lineage (GTDB taxonomy): Bacteria > Bacteroidota > Bacteroidia > Flavobacteriales > Flavobacteriaceae > PALG01. The sequence goes on from PALG01000020.1 coordinate 257,497, forward strand.
AGGCATAACGCTTGGTTTCTGTCTCATTTACTTCGATCGAGAGGTCGATATCGTAATTGTTTAGGGAAGCTCTTAGATAGCCTAACAATTCTCCCTTTTCACGTTCCACCTCCACTTTAATTGTACTATTGGGAAACACCAAATGGATTAAGCTTCCTTCCAGTTTGGGTGTCCCCATGGTTAAATGCGATAATAAATTGAATTTTCCTTCCCGTTCAATTTTTTGGGTATATTTTTTCCAAGCTGTTAACATGTTATCTTCGGTAAATGCTTCAGCGGGGAGATTATTTACATCAGGTTTGTTTGCGACTAGTTCTTTTTTGAGTTGCTGTTTTTTCTGAATGCTTTTCAAGGACAGTGCCGAAACCTTTTTTGCATTCCGTTCGGCAACAATCTCTGGTCGCTCCCATACTTTTTCAGCTTTGGTGGAAGCTGTTTCAGGGGTATCCTTTATTTCTTCCGAAGAGGAAGAAGGGCTATATGCTTCTTCAGTGTGGGACTCTTTTTGTGAAGCTGGCGGTGTTTCCAAAGTCTTTTCTGAAATCGATTTTTCTGAAACTTTAAAGTGGGAGGGAGGGATTACAAAGGGTTTACGGCTGGATTTTTTTTTTTCGCCTTTAAAGGTCAAGGAAGCCAATTGCATCAAACAAAGTTCTACCAATAATCGTTGGTTTCTACTGTTTTTGTATTTTAAATCACAATCGTTTGCCAATTGAATGGCATGCACCAAAAATTCAGTACTGGTTTCTTGAGACTGCTTTTGGTACATTTCCTTCACTTGCTCCCCAACTTCCAATAAGGAGATGGTTTCTGGGTTTTTACAAACCCATAAGTCCCTAAAATGAGAGGCAAGACCAGAGATGAAATGATGTCCATCAAAGCCTTTGGATAGAATGTCATCATACCGTACAAGAAGTGTAGGGATTTTATTGTCCAGCAACAACTGGGTCATCTCGAAATAGTACGTATAATCTAAGACATTTAGATTTTCGGTAACGGCCTGTCTTGAAAGTTCCGTTCCGGAGAAACTTACCACTCGGTCGAAAATAGACAGTGCATCCCGCATAGCGCCATCTGCCTTTTGCGCTATTACATGTAGGGCATCATCTTCTGCATTAATATTTTCGGAAGCCGCTACCCGGGCCAATTGTTCTTTGATGTCGTTTACTGTAATTCTTTTAAAATCAAATATTTGACATCTAGAGAGTATCGTAGGAATGATTTTATGCTTTTCTGTAGTAGCCAAAATAAATATAGCATGCTTTGGAGGTTCTTCCAAGGTTTTGAGAAATGCATTAAATGCTGCTGAAGAAAGCATGTGCACCTCATCGATAATATAGACTTTATATTTCCCCACCTGTGGTGGAATGCGTACTTGATCGATTAAATTCCGGATATCATCTACCGAGTTATTGGACGCCGCATCCAACTCAAAAATATTAAAGGCAAAATCTTCATCTTCATGATGGCTGCCATCGTCATTTATCTTTTTGGCTAGAATCCTTGCGCAGGTGGTTTTCCCAACTCCTCTTGGTCCTGTAAATAAAAGGGCTTGGGCCAAGTGATTGTGCTCTATGGCATTTTCTAAAGTTTTGGTAATAGCCTTTTGACCTACAACATCTTCAAATGTAGCAGGACGGTATTTTCTGGCTGAGACTATAAAGTGTTCCATAGAAGAAACACAAATATAAAAAGGTGTACGTTTTTTTCTAAGAAAGGAGAAGGCTATTTTCCCTTTAGTTATTAACATTTATACTATTTTTGCACCGCAGGTCGCCTTATCGCTCCAAACTTGATTTGGAGAGGAAAGTCCGGACACCATAGGGAAGCATAACGGCTAACGGCCGTCGTCCCGATTTTAATCGGGATAGGACCAGTGCAGCAGAAAGAATGTACAGGTAATGCTGTAGTGAAATCAGGTAAACTCTATGCGGTGAAATGCCACGTAAACCTACATTTGAGGGTTCCCGCCCAAGTAGGAGGGTAGGCAGATAGAGCACACGGGTAACTTTGTGCCTAGATAAATGATAAGGGTCCCGATCCCTATCGGGATACAGAACCCGGCTTACAGGCCTGCTTTTTTATTCTTTTTCAAGGATTTTTTTCGCCCAGGTGATGGACGCCTCAAGCGTGTCGAAAATTTCGTAATGGCCAGGGTAAAATTTTCTTTCAAATTCTGCGATATTGCGAGAGGAATCACTTGTACATACTACGGCAATTCCTTTAAGATTAGGATGTTTTTTACTTCGAAGGAGGTTGGGATCCACGGTATAATCAAATTCTCGATGTGCAATAGAGACGAACTTCGTATTGTGATAGTAAATATCGAATAATTCAAAAATCTTGTTTAGTTTTTCTTCGGAAAGGATGACTCCCTCTTTTATAGAAGATATGATGAAGTCCTTATGGATTTCAGCAGAAAAAAAATCATAGTTTAGATAAAGCAGGGGTAGCATGAACTAAATGTACAAAATTTGAGATATCGAAAAATCTTTAGGGCTAAACTATAGGAATAAACTTACGAAAAAAAGCTGAATACCGAACTTCCGTATTTTCTATTCTCTATAAAATGATGTAAGTTCGAAAGATCCACATGTTTGGGGTGCTCGATAATCATCACTCCAGACGGTTTCAATAATCCTTTTTGAAATACCTTAGAAATAAGCAATTCCAATAAATCTTTATCAATATCGTAAGGCGGATCTGCAAAAATAAGGTCATACGTTTGGCCACTTTTCTCCAAAAAATGAAAAACATCCATTTTAAAGGTCTCTATGGGAAAATGTAATTCTTCAGCCGTTTTCTTTATGTATCGAACACACCCAAAATCGGCATCTACACAGGTAATATTTTCACAGCCTCTTGAAGCAATTTCATAACTGATGTTTCCCGTGCCCGCGAACAAATCCAAAAAGTGTATTTCTGAAAAGTGGTACCTATTCCTAAGGATGTTGAACAACCCTTCTTTCGCAAAATCGGTCGTAGGCCTTACGGGAAGTTTTTTGGGGGCTACTAACCGCTTGCCTTTATGGGTTCCAGAAATAATCCTCATGACATGGTTAGTTTAAGGGGTAAATGAAAATGATTGGGTTCTTCATTAAATGCCATGGCATTTTTATCTGCAAAAACTATATTTCTGATGTACGTATACAATAGTTTATAGAGGTCGTTTTCAGTTGTAATCTCGCCACATAAGAGGATTTCATGGCTATCTGGATTCAATTGCAACTGCTCATAACAGAAAAGCACAAAGTAAACAAAATCCTCTGGGGTTTTATATGGATAGGTGCTACATAACAGCAAGGTCCCGTTTTTAATCGCAAAACAATCAAACTGATCTTGTTTTACATGAACATAAATTTTAGGCTCCAAATGGTGTTTCCCTTGGGGCAGGAAGTGTTCCAAAAGTAGGGTATTACTATGGAAATATTGAAAATCCCCAAAGGTTTCAAAAAAATAGTTATTGATATTCATGAAGGGAATGTAGACAACAGCCATGTCTTGATTCTCCACAATGTCATGGCTCACAAAATCACTAGCGAGTATTTTGGTATTGAATTTAAGATACTCGCTTGCTTTCGATTCGTCAAATAGCGGTAGGGGTACCGAAGCAGCATATGGAGTATTGTAAACAAGGGTGATACTTTTTGTCTTATTTTTTAAAACTTCCTTTGTTTCCAGGGATTTTTCAATTTCCCAAAGTAGTTCTTCGGGAGTCTGGGGATGTAGGAATTTTTTTTCTGAAAAGTCAAGAACTTCCTTATCAGGGGTTGACCATAAAAAAGAAAGTCCGGTCAAAGATATTTGAACGGACAATCTAACTGTTTGGTTGGTATTTATATTATTGGTCTTTGGCAGTGTCATATAATTTTGGCCAGTTTCCACTAGTGTTCACTTCATTCATGGATCCTACTTTAAGGTATTCTCCATTTACACCGTCAACCGACTGTACCATTTTTTCTTGCGTAATTAAATCTTTATTTAATCCTTGAAGTACCACATCTTTGGAAACTTTCGCTTCAAAAACGGCATACTTTGTTCCATCTTTATCCAGCGTACCGGCATCAAGGTCAAACTTGGTATCGGTGCCAGGAACGTTCATCATGGTTTTATAGCGATCGCCTGCGTACAGGGAATCCTTTACAGAAGTAAAACGAAGGGTGTCGATTAGCACCTCTTCAATATAGTATCCTTCATCAATTCCGTAGGCTTTATTCTTTTCCACATCATCATAAACCGTATCCCTTCTTTGGGTAATGGCAAATTGTGCCGTATCCAAGAATTGGACAAGACTGTCAAAATCCCCATTAAAACCGCCTACAACTTCTTGATACGCTAATTCTGCAGCTTTAATATCTTTTAGTTTGGCAATTACCTTTTTATAACGTTCTTCCTTAGCTTTATTAAATTCTACAGGTCCCATAATAGAATTGTAGACCTTATAGCCTAAGAATATTGCTACCAAGAATAATAAAATGGAAACAATAGGTGCAATTTTAGGGGAGGCAAATTTCTGAAGAAGTAATACCAGCCCTACAATGAGTAGAATTCCAATAATTATCGCTAGAATCATTTTGTTTTTTGTTGAATAGTTAAAATTACTTTACAAGCAAATCTACAATTTTTTTTTATTCGTAAAAGTATAATCCGAAAAAAACCTGCCTATATTTGAAGCATAATCCTACCTAAAATATGAATGTTTCCCATTTTTACAGTCTTTTGAAAAGTGATTTTCCTCACAATCTAACTGTAAAACAGGATATTTCACTTCAATTGCTTTCAAAATTCGTGTTAAGTGACGAAAAAGAGGAAGTTTTTTTACTGAAAGGATATGCGGGTACGGGAAAAACAACTTTAATAGGTACTTTGGTAAAAAATTTATGGAAGGCTAAAAAATCCTCTTTGTTATTGGCCCCAACTGGCCGCGCAGCCAAGGTGATTAGTAACTACAGTGGAAGAGAGGCTTTTACCATTCATAAAAAAATATACTACCCCAAAAGCCAGAAAAGTGGCGGGGTCTCCTTTTCGCTCCAGCCAAACAAACATCGGAACATGATTTTTATCGTAGATGAAGCTTCCATGATTCCCGATATTAACCAAGATTCCAAGTTATTTGAAAACGGTTCCCTCTTAGACGATTTAATGCAATATGTTTATAGTGGCCATCAATGTAAACTGCTCCTCATAGGCGATACGGCGCAATTACCTCCAATAAAGCTCGATATAAGCCCAGCTTTAAATCCCATAACCTTAGAAAATCATTACAATAAAACGGTGGTCCAAATTGAATTGGATGAAGTGGTACGACAACAAAAGGAAAGTGGAATTCTGTACAACGCCACGCAATTAAGGGAATTATTGGAAGGTAGTTATTTTGAGGAATTTAAATTTCAAATAGAGGGTTTTCCAGAAATTGTTCGTCCCCTTGACGGACAGGAAGTCATGGACGCCATCCATGAAAGTTATTCGCAGCAAGGCAACGAGGAAACGGTGATTATTGTTCGTTCCAATAAAAGGGCCAACCTTTACAACCAGAATATCCGTTCCCGTATCCTTTTTCAGGAAGAGGAATTGAGTGCTGGGGACCAGTTAATGGTGGTGAAGAACAATTACTTTTGGGTCAAAACCCATTCTGATGCAGGTTTTATTGCCAATGGAGATGTGATTGAAGTTCTGGAAATTTTTGCTATTAAAGAATTGTATGGCTTTCGCTTTGCGGAAGTTTCCGTAAAAATGGTGGATTATCCTAAAATGGCCCCTTTTGAAACGGTTTTGATGTTAGATACTTTATCTTCGGAAGGCCCATCACTTTCCTATGAAGATTCGAACAAGTTATATGAAGAAGTAAAAAAAGATTATGCCGATGTGAAATCGAATTACAAAAAATTCCTTTCCATCAAAAACAACAAATATTTTAATGCGCTTCAGGTAAAATTTTCCTATGCCATTACCTGCCATAAATCGCAAGGAGGGCAGTGGGATACCGTATTTATAGAGCAACCGTACCTTCCCAATGGAATTGATAAAGAGTATATTCGATGGTTGTACACCGCCATCACCCGAGCTAAAAATAAGCTGTACCTTTTGGGGTTTAAAAAAGAGTTTTTTGAAGATGCCGAGTAAACGTTTTCGTAATTTCTGCATCTCTTTATTGAATATTCATCAAAAAATAAGCTTGTTTTAAGAAACTTCTTATTTTTGACGTCAATTAAAAATTCACAATTTGAAGATAATAGCAATGATTCCTGCTCGTTATGGGGCTTCCCGATTTCCTGGGAAACTGATGCAGGACCTTGGGGGTAAACCCGTAATAGTTCGAACCTACGAAGCCACAAAAGATACCGAATTATTTGATGAAGTCTATGTGGTCACCGATAGTGAAGTTATTTTCAACGAAATCGAACTTCATGGAGGAAATGCCATCATGAGTACGAAAGAGCATGATTGCGGTACCGATCGTATCGCTGAAGCCGTAGAGAACATGGATGTGGATGTAGTGGTTAACGTACAGGGAGACGAACCTTTTACCAGCAAATCGGGTCTCGAACAGGTTTTGAGCGTTTTTGAAGGGGCCGATGCCGATAAAATTGATTTGGCTTCCCTCATGACCGAAATACATGATTGGAAAGAGATAAGCGATCCCAATGCGGTAAAAGTAGTGGTAGATAAAGATAATTTTGCCTTGTATTTTTCTAGGTCTCCACTTCCTTATCCAAGAGATAAGAACGCTTCGGTACAATATTATAAGCATAAAGGGATTTATGCCTTCAGAAAGCAAGCGCTATTGGATTTTTACCGATTGCCCATGCGATCTTTAGAGGCTGCAGAAAAGATTGAATGCATTCGCTTTTTGGAATATGGGAAAAAGATAAAAATGGCCATTTCAAACACCCAAGGTATTGAAATAGACACGCCGGAAGACCTAGTAAGAGCGAACAAGGTTATAAAGGAAAGTAAATCGGTTACCGTAAATAATAAATACCGAAATTTCCCTATGGTACCCAAAGTAGTGTATGGTCAAGGTTGTTTCGACCAACTGGCGTCTATCTTAGCACCCCAGCGAAAAGACAAAGCTCCTTTTATCTTTTTAGTGGATGATGTCTTTAAAGGGGATAATAAATTGGTGGATCGAATGAATCTTCGATTTAATGATAAGATCATTTATGTTTCTGCCGAGGAAGAGCCTAAGACCGAACAGGTGGACACCATTGTGAAAAATATCAGAAACGAGTTTATTTTCCGTCCCTCAGGAATTATTGGTATTGGAGGGGGCTCCATTCTCGATCTTTCCAAAGCGGTTTCCATTATGTTGACAAACAAAGGGAGTGCCGCCGATTACCAAGGATGGGATTTGGTAAAAAATAAAGCGGTGTATCACGTTGGAATCCCGACAATTTCTGGAACAGGTGCTGAAGTATCCCGTACCACGGTCCTTACCGGTCCTGAAAAAAAACTGGGTATTAACAGTGACTTTACTCCTTTTGATCAAGTGGTACTGGATCCCGACTTAACCATTGGAGTACCTAAAAATCAGTGGTTTTATACCGGAATGGATTGTTTTATTCATTGTGTGGAATCCTTGAACGGTACTTTTCTGAATGAATTCAGTAAAAGTTATGGGGAAAAAGCGTACGACCTTTGTATGCAGATTTTTATCGATACCCAACTTTCGGAAGAAGAATCCCGCGAGAAGTTAATGATGGCTTCTTGGCACGGCGGTATGAGTATCGCGTATTCCCAAGTAGGCGTGGCGCATGCCATGAGCTACGGACTTTCCTATGTGTTAGGAACCAAACATGGTATCGGGAATTGTATCGTTTTCAATCATTTGGAAGAATTTTACCCAGAAGACGTCAAGCTTTTCAAACAAATGAAAAAGGCACATAACATCGATTTGCCTGAAGGCCTTTGTAAAAACCTAACGGAGAGCCAGATGAACACCATGATCGATGTTTCTTTAGCCATGGTTCCGCTGTGGGAAAATGCATTGGGGGATGATTGGGAAAAAATCATGACCCGTGAAAAGCTTCGGGAACTCTATTTGAGAATGTAGTTTGGGACTTCCAACACTAATATGTAAAACCTTTTTGGGTTGGCGTGTTTCAGGAGGTTTTCCTCCTGAGATCAAAAAATGCGTGGTCATCGTAGCGCCACATACCAGCTGGCATGATTTTTTTGTGGGTCTTTTTGCTCGAAAAGCAGTAAAAACACGAATTCATTGGTTGGGAAAAAAGGAACTCTTTGTGTGGCCCTTAAACTATTACTTTAAATACACTGGCGGTACCCCATTGGACCGTACTTCTGGGCAAAATAAGGTGCAATCCATTGCAAAGATTTTTGAATCCAAAGAAGAATTCCGACTGGCTTTGGCTCCCGAAGGGACTCGTAAAAAGGTCGAAAAATGGCGAACGGGTTTTTATTTTATTGCTTCGGAAGCTAAGGTGCCTATTATTCCGGTTTCTTTTGATTATGGCCCTAGGGTAGTCACTATTGGGACTCCCTTTTACCCTACAGGGGATGTGGAAGCAGACATCATGGAATTACAGAGCTTTTATAAGGGTGTAGAAGGAAAAAACGATTAAAAGAAAAAGCCGCTTTTAAGCGGCTTTTTTTATTCGTCATCTCCAGAAGAACTTTCGTCCATGGTGTGGTACACATTCTGGACATCATCGTCTTCTTCAATTTTTTCAAGTAATTTTTCAACGTCTTCGGCTTCTTCCGCAGAGATTTTTTTGGTCACTTGCGGAATCCTTTCAAATCCTGAAGAAAGAATTTCAATGCTATTTTCCTCCAAATACGTCTGAATGGCTCCAAAACTTTCAAAAGGGGCATAAATCAAAACTCCATCTTCATCTTCAAAAATTTCCTCCACCCCAAAATCAATCAGTTCCAATTCCAATTCTTCCATATCTTTTCCTTCAGCATCGATCCTAAAGTTACACACATGATCGAACATAAAAGAAACCGATCCAGAAGTTCCTAAGCTTCCATCGCATTTATTAAAATAAGAACGAACATTGGCGACGGTACGGGTGTTGTTGTCTGTGGCTGTTTCTATCAAAATTGCGATTCCATGGGGGGCATAGCCTTCAAATAAAACTTCTTTATAGTCTCCTTGATTTTTATCACTCGCCCTTTTAATAGCTCGCTCAATATTATCTTTCGGCATGTTTACCGACTTGGCATTTTGAATGACCGCCCGAAGTCTAGAATTCGCATCTGGGTCGGGACCGCCTTCTTTCACGGCCATGACAATATCTTTGCCTATTCTGGTAAACGCTTTGGACATCGCAGCCCAGCGTTTCATTTTTCTTGCTTTCCTAAATTCAAAAGCTCTTCCCATAAATTAAAATATTTGTGTACAAATTTAAAAAATTGCCGAACACAGCAAAGTTTTAACTCACCAACTCATCAATAATTTTTGCCAATTCGAAGTCCTTTTCGGTCACACCATTGGCATCGTGTGTGGAAAGACTTATTTCCAAATAATTATAAACATTACACCAATTGGGATGGTGCTGCAATTTTTCGGCTTCAAAGGCAATACGGGTCATCACGGAAAAGGTATCTTTAAAATCCTTAAACTCAAACGATGTATGTAAGGCGTCGTTTTTAAATTCCCAGCCTTCCAGTTCTTTCATTCTAGGTCTAATTTGTAATTCGGTTAATGCTTTCATGCGATTATTTTTTTAAAGTCGTTATTTCATCTTTTAAAGTGCTATCGGAAATCACTTCCTCTATGGTAATTCTATAATTTTGGGGGAGTTTGTTCTCTTTGGGGAGAATGGCCAGATAGCGGTCTTCATTGCTATGGAAGACATTTTTAAAGATAGGGCTTTTAAAACTTAATTTTCTTGAAATTTCCTTAAAAATATCATCATGATGACTTACATCTTCACTCGCCAAATGATAAATACCATGAAGATGCTGATTGATAAGGTAATGAATTTGTTGTGCCACTTTTTTTTCGGTGTTAACACTGACTACCCAATTGGGATGCACTTCAAAAGCGGCCTGATGCTTTATGGCCTGTTTTAATTGCTGAACCCATGTTGAGTTTACGCCAAGGATGATAGGAAGCCTTGCAATACAATAGTGTTCTTCAGGAAGCTCTTTCACCTTTTTCTCTAAAGCAATTTTATGTTTTCCCTCCAAACTTTCCGAAAGGGGAACATCATTTTCATACGAAGGGTATTTTCCTTTGGCATCAAAAACCGAGGCCGACGAAATGAGTACCAGCTTTCCTTGAATAGCCCAGATATAGTCACATAGAAGTTGATGTGCTTTTAGTATGGCTTCGTGAGGCCCTTTGAAGCAAGAAATGATCACGTTTGGTTTTACTTCCTTCAAAATATTCAAAATCGAATCTTCTTCTACGTTAAATTGAAAAAACACGTTATTGTCTTTATAAACATCTTGCTGCCGTGCGTAGGTTCCGTAGACATCGAAATAGGGAAGGAGCTCCTTGTACAGGGTATTGCCAATAAATCCACTGGCGCCAATAATGAGAATTCTATTATGTGGGGGGTAGGATAAATTCAAAATTTAATTTAAAATATAGATAATTGGGTTTGTGTAGTAAAGGATTCCAATGCCAACATACCTAATTTGGAATTTCCTTTATCATTTAGGCCAGGCGACCAACAGGTTAAGGTGAATTCTCCTGGAAGCAGTGCTACAATTCCTCCGCCAACACCGCTTTTTCCTGGCAGGCCTACTTCAAAGGCGAATTCGCCTGCTTCATCATAAAATCCGCAGGTAAGCATGATGGCATTGATACGTTTCACCTGATTTTTATTTAAATGAGGGTTTCCTTTTAAGCAACTTCCCTGATTGGCAAAAGGGAAAAAGGCATCGGAGAGCTGTTTGCAATTCATTTCGATGGAACACTGATGAAAGTAGAAATCCAAAATCGCTTCTACGTCATTGTTCAAGTTGTTGAAAGACTTCAGTAAATTGGCTGCCGCAAAATTATTATATCCAGTTTTGGCTTCCGAAGCAGCTACTTTTTCATTAAATTGAATACTTTGGTCGTGCGCCAAATCCCGAACAAATTGTAGAAAATCTTCTTTTGGGTTTTTTAATTCTGAAACAAGGATATCAGCAATAACAATAGCACCACTATTTACCAAAGGGTTTCTTGGGATTCCTTCTTCTTGCTCCAATAAAGACAAGTGATTGAAAGGGTTTCCGGAAGGTTCCACGTCTACCCGGGTTAAAATGTTCTTGGTACCTAACATAGAAAAAGCCAAGGCTAAGGAAAATACCTTAGAGATACTTTGGATGGAGAAAGGAATATCCCATTCCCCTACAAAATAATCCTCTCCTTGCAATTTATTGAGGTACATCCCAAAATGATCCTCCTTAATCTTTGCCAATTCTGGGATGTAATTTGCTACCTCCCCTTTATTTTTTGTGGCTTTTGCTGTCTCGTATATGGTATCTAGAATGCCTTGGAAGTTGGTCATACCTCAATCTTTCTTGTAAAAGGGCAGTTTAACCACTTTTGCCGGAACGGCATTTTTTCGAATCTGAATAAATATTTGTGATCCTGGGTCTTTAAAAATGGTAGGGACATATCCTAAACCAATTCCTTTACCTACCGAAGGGGCCATAGTCCCACTGGTCACGTTTCCAATGACGTTTCCTTGGCTATCTACAATATCGTACCCTTGTCTGGGAATTCCTCTTTCAGTAAGTTCAAAAGCGATTAAACGACGTTCGGGACCGCGTTCTTTTTCTTTCTGAAGGGCATCACTATTAATAAATTCCTTGTTGAATTTAGTGATCCAGCCCAATCCGGCTTCTAATGGCGAAGTGGTATCGTCGATGTCATTTCCGTAAAGACAATAACCCATTTCCAGTCGAAGCGTGTCACGAGCTGCAAGTCCAATGGGTTTGATGCCATAAGATGCACCGGCTTCCATCACTTTTTTCCATACTTGCTCCACCTCACTGTTTTTACAATAAATTTCGAAACCACCGCTACCGGTATAGCCTGTGGCACTAATCATCACATGTTCGATTCCGGCAAAATCGGCTACACGAAAGTGGTAAAATGGAATCGCACTCAAATCTTCGCTGGTTAGTGACTGCATGGCTTCGGCTGCTTTTGGGCCTTGAATGGCCAACAAGGAAAAATCATCTGATAGGTTTTTCAACTCCGCACCCATAGTGTTATGTTTGTTGATCCAGTTCCAATCTTTTTCAATATTGGAGGCATTTACCACCAGCACCCATTTTTCTTCATTCAATCGGTAAATAATCAAATCGTCTACAATCCCTCCATCTTCATTCGGTAAACAGCTATATTGGGCTTGAAAATCTACCAATTTGGAAGCGTCATTGCTGCTTACTTTCTGAATAAGCTCTAGCGCTTTAGGCCCCGTAACTAAAAATTCACCCATGTGCGATACATCAAAAACCCCCACACCATTGCGTACGGTTTCATGTTCTATATTGACCCCTTCATAGGAAACAGGCATATTATACCCCGCAAAAGGAACCATTTTGGCGCCAAGATTTTCGTGAATGTGAGTAAGTGCAGTATTTTTCATGATTTTCTGAAATAATTTTCAGCAAATGTAAATATTCTTCTATAAGGGAACGCGCCATTTGCTTGATTGTTTTCAACAAGGGTAGTAACTTGCATAAAAAATTTGATAAAGCCCTTGCTATGAAACTATTTTCTGCGGAACAATTTTACGAAGCCGATTCCATTACCACTAAAAAACAAGGAATTACCTCTTTAGATTTGATGGAACGTGCGGCCACCCAACTACATGCTTGGCTACACCAGCGTATGCAAGGCGCACAGGTTCCTATTCATATTTTTTGTGGAATTGGAAACAATGGTGGCGATGGCCTGGCCCTTGGGCGATTGCTTATAGAAAGTGGATACAACGTTAACATTTATATCGCCAATTTTACCGATAAGCGGTCCGATTGTTTTCTGAAGAATTACAGTAAAATAAAAGAAGTCACGAAGAAGTGGCCGGTTTTAATGACTTCGAAAAAGGATTTTCCGACTATTTCCCCAGATGCTATTATTGTGGATTGCCTTTTTGGAATAGGATTGAATCGCCCGCCGGAAGGCTGGGTTAAAGGATTGATTCAGTATTTGAATGCTCAAAAAGCATTTAAATTGTCGGTGGATATTCCTAGTGGTCTTTGGGCCAATGAACCTTTAATGGATGAAACTGCAGTAGTAAGGGCGAATCATACGTTGACATTCCAGGCGCCTAAACTCTCTTTCTTTTTACCACAAACGGGTCATTTTGTGCCCTATTTTGAAGTTTTGGATATTGGGCTGGATCCTGAGTACTTACAAATGACACAGCCCTTAGGGCAACTGATTTACAAACCCCAAGCCCAACTTTTTTACAAACAACGGGAAAAGTTTTCGCATAAAGGGGCTTATGGTCATGCACTCATTATTGGTGGGAGTAAAGGGAAAATAGGGGCCGTAACATTAAGTGCTAAAGCAGCCCTTAAAACGGGAGCGGGTTTGGTAACCGCTTATGTCCCCAATTGCGGAAATGACATACTTCAGGTTTCCGTTCCTGAAGTGATGACGATTTCGGACGCTTCGGAAACATTTATAAGTTCTATAAAATATGAATTTGAACCTTCAGCTATTGCAATTGGTATGGGGTTGGGACAACATGCAGCTACTTCTGAAGCACTCAAAAAATTATTTTCCGAAGTGAAAATACCCATGGTCATTGATGCCGATGCCTTGAATTGTATTTCCAAACATTCAGAATTATTGGCCTCAATTCCTGAAAATAGTATTCTTACGCCTCATGAAGGGGAGCTAAAACGCTTGGTAGGAGAATGGAAGAATGATTATGAGAAATTGGAAAAAGCGAAGGCTTTCTCAAAAAAGCATACGGTTATAGTAGTTATTAAAGGGGCTCATACCATCACGGTGAATGGGGATCAACTGTATATCAACACAACCGGTAACCCCGGGATGGCGACAGCTGGAAGCGGTGACGTGTTAAGTGGAATGATTGCTGGGTTAATGGCACAGGATTACAACCCTTTGCTAGCTACTATTTTTGGAGTGTATTTGCATGGTACCGCGGGAAATATCACCGCCAATGAAGAAGGCTTTGAGGCCCTTACCGCTAGCTCCATTATCGATAGCATTGGAGTATCGTTTTTAGAATTATTTCGACAAGAAGAGTCTCAACAAAACCCTTCGAAAGAGTCCTAAAAAAAAGCTCCCGTAAGGAGCTTTTTAATTTACATCAATTTTTCTTTAAGCATTTCCTTTAGCTTTGGGTTGGAAGGTCTTGGAGCGTCTGGGCTCACAATTTTTCCTTCAGGATCAATTAGGATAAATCTAGGAATTCCACTAATGTAGTAGTCTTTCACGAATTGCGATTCCCAGTCTTTATCGGCAAATAGCTGTATTCCACCTAGCGTTTCTTCAGCAACCATATTCTCCCATTTTTCATGGTCTTTTTCACGGTCTATGGAAATACTTACAAAAGCAATATTTTCCTCTTTAAATTCTTCTTCTACTTCTTTTAAGTAGGGAATTTCTGCCTTGCAGGGGCCGCACCAGGTGGCCCATACATCTACGTACACGTACTTTCCTTTTAAATCGGATAGGCTAGTGGTGCCACCTGCGTGGTTTTCATAGTCTTTAAAAGTGGGGGATGGGGTTCCTTCAGGAAGGTTTTGGCGCAAGGCCACCATTTGGTTCAGATAGCGACCATAATTTTTTACACTTGCTTTTACATTTTTTCTCGTGCTGTTAACCACAACGCTATCAATATTCTCTTTGGAGTCGATGAATTTATTCATTTCCACTTCTATTTCTGCTAACTTGTTCTGTAAAGCGGTCGAATCCATATCATCAACATTTATATCGAATAATTTTTCCTCCATTAAATAGCGCTGTGCCAAAAAGTTGTTGTTTTCGGAACCTTCACCTTCATATTTAATGCTCTCATCAAATTTATCGGCATCCAGGGTCATATTTATTTCGTACCCGTTCCTCAAAAATAGGGAAGTATATTCGTCGCCCCCTTTAAAATTGTACATTCCAGGGTTTACGATATGAAGGGTGTCTTCAAAACTACCATCTTCAGCAACCAAAATAATTTTTTTATAATCACCATTGAAAATTTGAATAGAATCGTTGACATTATTGGAGATTTTTCCAGAGAAGGAAACGTAATCCTTCTCTTTTTCTTTGGGTTCATTACAAGCAAATAATGCTAAAGCAAGAAGGGGTAGAAGTATTTTTTTCATAATATTAGTTGTATATATGCATAAAAATAAAGGTTTGTGTTTTTACTGCCTAATTTTTATAAAAAACTTCACATTAATTGTATTTTTACAAGACAACCTTAACCAATGGAAGAACACCATTATATTAGTACTGAATTACTTACAATTTCAAAAATCAAGGAAATCCTTGAGTATCAGCAACCCATAGCATTATCTGAAGAAGCCATCCTGAATATTAACAAATCCCATGATTATCTTCAACACAAAATTAAAGATAATGAAACCCCTATATATGGTATCAATACGGGTTTTGGCTCTTTATGCGATGTAAGAGTTTCGTCGGACAACTTATCCAAGCTTCAGGAAAATTTAGTGATGTCTCATGCTTGTGGAACGGGAAATAAAGTCCCTAAGCCTATTGTAAAGATTATGCTCTTGCTCAAAATCCAGTCTTTAAGCTATGGATACAGTGGAGTACAGCTGCAAACGGTGCAACGACTGGTAGATTTTTATAATTACAACATTCTCCCCGTCATTTATGAGCAGGGAAGTTTAGGGGCTTCTGGCGATCTAGCACCGTTGGCACACCTAGCCTTGCCTTTATTAGGAAAAGGCGAGGTGTATGTGGATGATAAAATTGTCGCTGCCTCAGAAGTTCTTAAAGAGCAGGAATGGAAACCTGTTTCCTTACAAGCCAAAGAAGGACTGGCCTTATTAAACGGTACCCAGTTTATGAGTGCCTATGGCGTATTCTGTTTATTGAAAAGCTATAAACTTTCTTATATGGCCGACTTAATCGCAGCTATTTCCATGGATGCTTTCAACTGTAACTTGAGTCCGTTCGATCCCTTGGTGCATATGGTACGTCCCCATCGTGGTCAAGTAAAAACGGCGGAGCATATTCTGGAGTTTCTGGAAGGCAGTGAGATTGCGGTTTCTGAAAATAAAAAAGTACAGGACCCTTATTCCTTCCGTTGTGTTCCTCAAGTGCATGGTGCATCTAAGGATACGCTTTTATTTGTGCAAAAAACCATTAAAACAGAAATCAACTCGGTTACCGATAACCCGAATATTTTTATTTCTGAAGACAAAATCATTTCCGGTGGAAATTTTCACGGACAACCTTTGGCATTGGCATTAGATTATTTAGCCATTGCCACATCAGAGCTAGGGAATATTTCAGAAAGAAGAACCTATCAATTGGTTTCAGGGCTACGGGACCTTCCCAACTTTTTAGTCAATAACCCAGGCTTGAATAGTGGTTTTATGATTCCACAGTACACGGCGGCCAGTATTGTAAGCCAGAATAAGCAATATGCAACTCCAGCTTCCATAGATTCGATAGTTTCCTCAAATGGACAGGAAGACCACGTAAGTATGGGGGCTAATGCCGCTACCAAATGCCTTAAGGTAATTGATAATCTAGAAACTATTTTGGCCATTGAGCTGTTGAATGCTTCACAAGCCTTAGAGTTCAGAAGACCGTTAAAATCTTCCCCGCTTATTGAAAGTTTGTTGGAAAATTATAGAAAAGAAGTATCTTTTGTTTCTGAAGATCGTATTCTTTCTTTCGATATTGAAGCTTCTGTTGCATTTATACAAAGCTTTCAAATTGAAAGTGATTTATTGTTTGATTAATTTTTTCCCTATGAAAGCAATTATTGGTAAATACTTGGTTTTTATACTGTCATTTTTGGCATTATCCTGTAAAACTTTAAATAAAGATGTTACCTATACTGAAATGGTAAGCAAGGCTTCTACACAGGCACAACGTTTGGTTAATGAAGCAGATTTTGAAACCTGTAAGTTAGGGGACCGTAAGAAGTTTGGTGATGTTTGGCTTAAAAATAACCTTTGGGGAAAGTCCAAATTGAAGGAAGGTAGTACCCCAGAATTGTGTAGCTTTAAAAAAGGGGAGTACTATGGATGGAAATGGCAACTGCCTAATAATGCCGGTGGGGTTATTGGATATCCTGCATTGCAAATAGGTAGAAACCCTTTTGAAAATGGAAATGAGGAAACAACTGGCTTTCCGGTTATGGTTAAGGACATTAAATCCTTGAAGGTTTCCTATGATGTAGAGACCCATGTAAAACATAAAAAATACAATCTTGCGTTCGATTTGTGGTTAACAGACGCTAAAGATTACAAATTGGAAAATATCCAAACCGAGATTATGATTTGGGAGGATTACTTCGATTTCACCTCGTACGGAAAAAAACAAGAAACCATTATCACTCCCTTTGGCACATACGATGTATTGGCGGGCCATTTGGAAAACCCAAAGTTCTCTCAAGATTGGCAGTACATTGCTTTTGTGAGAAAAACCACTACCCAGAAAGCCGATATAGACTTGGCCTTTTTCCTGAATTATTTAGTGGAGAACAAAATGATCGCTTCAACCCATTATTTCACCTCTATTGAGTTTGGAAATGAAATTGGGAATTCCAGTGGTATTACAATGGTTAGAAAGTTTGACTGGGAATTAAAAAAGAAATAAAATGAACTATTTCAAACTTAGTTTTTTTTTGTTTTTTATAAATAATATAAGCCTGCAAGCACAAGAATATAAGCCACTTTTGGGCCATAGCAATGAATGGCATTTTACCACCTGCTTTTTTGGTTGCTTAACAGATATATATTATGCCAAAACGGATACCGTGGTAAATGGTAAACCTCACAAAATACTGGATGGATATCATTACATTTCCAGAAGCTTTTTACTACATGAAGATGTTCCCGAGCAAAAAGTTTACATGACGAAAGTCAATGAGACTAGTATAGAAGAATACTTACTATATGATTTTACCTTACAAACAGGAGATTCTATCGATATGGTAAACCCAATCACTCCTTTTCCGCAGCAAGCCGGTTACTTTACTGTGGATTCCATACGCTTGAAAACTTTGGAAGATGGAGAAGATTATCGCCATTTTTATTTTTCCCCAAGTACATCCAATACCATAAGTAACAATAATTGCATTTGGATAGAAGGAGTTGGGTCGATGTCCTTGATTAATGCTCCAAGTGGGGAGCCAGATCTTAATGGAGTAGGGGCATTAAGTTGTTTTTTTAAAAATGGGCAGTCTATTTACATGAATTTGGATTCTATTGATGCATGTATGCCCACGCTTTCAAGTACCGAGGAAATTAGTAATGCTCCCTCGTTGGTGTTGGTTCAAAAAGAAAATAGGATAGAGATATTCCATACGGATGCGATTGCTCGATTGCAATTATTCGAGATAAATGGAAAAAGGATTTCTTCTTTTTTGAATACATCAAGACGGGATCAAATTACTTTTGAAACACATACTCTTTCCAAGGGAATTTATGTAATTCTCGCGGAAGGGCTTTCGGGAGAGAAAAGCTTGCTGAAATTCGTCAAATAATTTAGTACTAAGATTCCTCTTCAATACTTTCCATAACCCAATCAATTGCTTTTCTTAATTTTTTGAAATTCCGAAATGGTTTTTTAAGAAATAGTTTTTCAATATGGGCATTGCTTAAATTTAGAGGGTTTTCAGAAACCACTGCGAAAGCCACTAGGTTTTCAATTTTTGAAGTATTGGTATATACAGTAGGATCTACGGAATAAGAGTTTATGCGATGACTTATATAGCCAAATTTTTTGTGGGGAAAGTAATCTTCAGCAATTTTCACTAAAACTTTATTGTGTCCTGGCGAAATAGTAACCCCTTCTTTCATGATGGCAATTACATAGCTATCATGTACTTCAAGGGTTCCAAATTCGAATTGTAATTGAGTTTTCAATGAAAATATTTTGAAAACAAGTTACGAAGAAATGTTAAAACTTAAAAGGCTACGATTCCGTAGCCTTTTTTTGTTTCTTTATTTTAATGGTGAGCGAATCATTTTTTTCATCGAGATCCATGGTGATACCATCTCCTTCCTTAAGGTTGGAATTTATAATTTCTTCCGCTAGGGCGTCTTCAATGTATTTTTGAATAGCTCTTTTAAGCGGTCGGGCACCATAATCCTTGTCAAAACCTTTATCGGCAATATAATCCTTTGCTTTGTCGGTTAAGGTAAGCTTGTAGCCAAGATCATCAATACGTTCGTACAGTTTTGCCAATTCGATATCGATAATTTTATGAATATCTTCTTTTTCAAGAGTATTGAATACCATGACATCGTCTACACGATTAAGGAATTCTGGTGCAAAAGTCTTTTTCAACGCATTTTCAATGACACTTTTAGCGTGGGCATCTGCCTGACTTTCTTTAGCAGATGTTCCAAATCCGACGCCTTGCCCGAAATCCTTTAATTTTCGAGCGCCAATATTGGAAGTCATGATGATAATGGTATTTCTAAAATCAATTTTCCTTCCCAAGCTATCGGTTAAATAACCATCGTCCAACACTTGTAACAACATATTGAATACATCTGGGTGGGCCTTTTCGATTTCATCCAATAGCACTACAGCATAAGGTTTTCTGCGGATCTTTTCTGTAAGTTGCCCTCCTTCTTCGTAACCAACATATCCAGGAGGTGCTCCAATAAGTCGGGAAACCGCAAACTTCTCCATGTATTCACTCATATCGATTCGCACCAAAGCATTATCGCTATCGAACAACTCGCGGGCCAATACTTTGGCAAGCTGTGTTTTACCTACTCCGGTCTGACCTAAAAAGATAAAAGAGCCGATGGGCTTGTTCGGGTCTTTAAGTCCTGCTCGGTTACGCTGAATGGCCTTCACCACCTTAGCGACCGCTTCATCTTGTCCAATCACTTTTCCTTTTATACGATCGGGTAGAGCCGCTAATTTATTACTTTCAGTTTGAGCGATCCTATTTACGGGGATTCCTGTCATCATTGAAACTACTTCGGCAACATTTTCTTCATCTACCTTTTCACGATGTAGCTTCGATTCGTTTTCCCAAGCTTCTTGAGCTGTGGCCAGCTCTTTTTCGAGATTTTTTTCATCATCCCGAAGCTTTGCCGCTTCTTCATATTTCTGTTTTTTAACTACAGAATTTTTTTGATTGCGTACCTCTTCTAGTTTTCCTTCAATTTCCAAGATGCGTTGCGGAACATGTATGTTGGTAATATGCACCCTAGACCCCGCTTCATCTAAAGCATCAATAGCTTTATCTGGAAGAAATCGATCGGTCATATAACGGTTTGTGAGCTTTACACAGGCCTCCAAGGCATCTTCGGTATAAGAAACATTGTGGTGTGATTCGTATTTATCACGGATATTATGTAAAATTTCAATCGTTTCTTCAACCGAAGTAGGCTCTACCAATACTTTTTGAAACCTTCTTTCCAGGGCGCCATCTTTTTCGATATATTGTCGATACTCGTCTAGTGTAGTGGCTCCAATACATTGAATTTCTCCTCGAGCCAAAGCCGGTTTAAACATGTTTGAGGCATCTAGGGAGCCAGTAGCACCCCCTGCACCTACAATAGTATGGATTTCATCAATGAAGAGAATGATATCGTCATTTTTCTCGAGTTCGTTCATTACGGCCTTCATGCGCTCCTCGAATTGACCTCGGTATTTAGTACCAGCAACCAAGCTGGCTAAATCTAAGGTAACGACTCTCTTGTCATACAAAATCCGGGATACTTTTCTCTGGATAATGCGCAGTGCCAAACCTTCCGCGATAGCCGATTTACCCACTCCCGGTTCGCCAATTAACAACGGGTTGTTTTTCTTTCTTCGACTTAAAATTTGGGATACTCTTTGTATTTCCTTTTCCCTTCCAACAACTGGATCCAATTTTCCTTCTTCCGCAAGAGCGGTTAAATCCCTTCCGAAATTATCCAAAACAGGCGTTTTCGATTTTTTTCCGCTTTTTGCAGCACTGGAACTGGAGAATAAATTGTCTTTGTCTCCTTCAGTGGGGTTGTCGTCGTCATCGCTTGAGAACGATTCGGCCGTAGGTTCTATAAAATCTTTGTCTTTTGTGATCATTTGTTTGAATTCATCTTTTACCCCATCATAATCTACTTTCATTTTATGAAGTAGCTTGGTGGTAGGGTCATTTTCATTTCTTAGAATACACAATAATAAATGTGCGGTATTGATAGAATTGCTTTGAAAAAGCTTGGCCTCCAAAAAAGTGGTTTTAAGGGCTCTCTCAGCTTGTCTTGTTAAATGTAGGTTTTTTTTATCATTGGTATTGCTGGTAGCGTTAGGGTTTGCCGGACTTAGAATTTCAACCTTTCTTCTTAATTGGTTTAAGTCTACATCCAACGAATTGAGTATGGTCACGGCTTTACCGCTTCCATCCCTTAACAAGCCCAGCATAAGATGTTCGGTACCAATAAAATCATGCCCCAGGCGTAGCGCTTCTTCTTTACTATACGCAATAACATCTTTAACTCTTGGTGAAAAATTATCATCCATAAAAACAGTCTCCTTCTAAAATAAATGTGATTTGTATGTTCTTATAAGGCAAATTCTGTGCCTAATAATATGAATCTTAGTAAAAGGAAGGAATTTCCTTTAAAAATCAAAGACTAAAATACGATAGTTATTAACGGATTCCAAGTTTAATTTTGTTAATAAATTCGTGAATAAACCCTTGTCAAATAACTGTTAAAACCTCCAAATTAATGTATCTTGCTTACTTAGTTTAACCCATATAAATATTAGCTAAATACTTATGGCTGAAGGCGAAAAATTAATACCGATTAATATTGAAGATGAAATGAAATCGGCTTACATCGATTATTCGATGTCAGTCATTGTGTCACGTGCTTTACCCGATGTGCGGGACGGAATGAAACCCGTTCATAGGCGAGTGCTTTTTGGAATGCACGAATTGGGGGTGAGGGCTAGTAGTTCCTACAAGAAATCGGCAAGGATCGTAGGTGAGGTACTAGGAAAATACCACCCGCATGGAGATACCTCTGTGTACGATGCTATGGTGCGTATGGCACAAGAATGGAGTTTACGCTATATGTTAGTAGATGGGCAAGGAAACTTTGGTTCCATCGATGGGGATAGCCCTGCGGCAATGCGTTATACGGAGGCCAGAATGCAAAAAATTTCAGAAGAAATGCTGGCCGATATCGATAAAGAAACAGTAGATCATCAGTTAAATTTCGATGACACCCTGCAAGAACCCACCGTACTTCCTACTAAAGTACCAGGTTTATTGGTGAATGGAGCGTCTGGTATTGCTGTGGGTATGGCGACCAATATGCCACCTCATAACCTTACGGAGGTTGTTGATGGTACAATTGCCTACATTGATGATAATGATATTGATATTGATGGCCTAATGCAGCACGTAAAGGCTCCCGATTTCCCTACCGGTGGGATTATATATGGTTATGAAGGCGTTCGGGAGGCATTCCATACCGGAAGAGGTCGTGTGGTCATGCGTGGGAAGGCCTATTTTGAAGAAGTTCAAGGTAGGGAGTGCATTATTGTCACTGAAATTCCTTACCAAGTCAATAAGGCAGATATGATTAAAAAGACTGCCGATTTGGTCAATGAAAAGAAAATTGAAGGAATTTCCAATATCCGTGACGAATCCGACAGAAAAGGGATGCGTATTGTGTATATTCTTAAAAGAGATGCGATCCCTAATATTGTTCTCAATATGCTTTACAAGTTTACACCACTTCAGTCTAGCTTTAGTGTAAACAATATTGCTTTGGTGAACGGTCGTCCTCAAATGTTGAATTTGAAGGATCTTATACATTACTTTGTTGAACATCGCCATGAAGTGGTGACCCGTAGAACCCAGTATTTACTTCGCAAAGCGGAAGAACGGGCCCATATCCTGGAAGGGTTAATTATTGCTTCCGATAATATCGATGAAGTTATTGCCTTAATCCGGGCGTCTGCCAACGCAGAAGAAGCTCGCGAAAAATTGATTGAACGCTTCAAGCTTTCAGAAATACAAGCGAAAGCAATTGTAGAGATGCGCTTACGCCAATTAACGGGTCTAGAGCAAGATAAATTACGCAGTGAGTATGATGAGTTGATGAAGACCATCGAAGACTATAAAGATATTTTGGCGAAGAAAGAGCGTAGGATGGCCATTATTAAAGAAGAACTTATTGAAATTCGTGATAAGTTTGGTGATGAACGTCGTTCACAAATTGAATATGCGGGTGGCGATGTAAGCATTACCGATTTAATCCCTGATGAAAAAGTGGTCATTACCATTTCGCACGCGGGTTATATTAAAAGAACTTCCCTTACGGAATACAAAACCCAAAATAGGGGTGGGGTAGGTCAAAAAGCTTCTGCCACTCGAAATGAGGATTTCCTGGAACACCTTTTTGTAGGTACCAACCACCAGTATATGCTGTTCTTTACCCAAAAGGGAAAATGTTTTTGGATGCGGGTATTTGAGATTCCTGAAGGAAGTAGAACCTCCAAAGGTAGGGCTATTCAGAATTTGATCAATATTGAACAGGATGATAAGGTAAAAGCTTTTATTTGTACTCAAGACTTAAAAGATGAAGACTATATCAATAGTAACTTTGTCATCATGGCCACTAAAAAGGGACAAGTGAAGAAGACCCCATTGGAGCAATATTCAAGGCCAAGAACCAATGGAATTAATGCCATTACCATTAAAGATGGTGACGAACTGCTGGAGGCAAAACTTACCACAGGGGATAGTCAAGTGATGCTGGCTGTGAAGTCTGGTAAAGCCATTCGTTTTGAAGAAGAGAAAACCCGACCTATGGGTCGAAATGCTTCGGGCGTTCGAGGAATAACCCTTGCAAATGATGAAGATGAAGTGATTGGAATGGTGACTATCGACAATCCACAAGAAGAAACTGTGCTCGTTGTTTCTGAAAATGGGTACGGAAAAAGAACTTACATTGATGATCCTGAAGATGGTGAAGCTGTCTATAGAATTACCAATCGCGGCGGAAAAGGGGTGAAAACTATTTCTGTTACGGAAAAAACCGGTAATTTAGTAGCTATTAAAACCGTCACGGATAATGATGATTTAATGATTATCAATAAATCGGGTATTGCCATTAGAATGGGAATGGAAGATTTACGGGTCATGGGCCGTGCTACTCAAGGGGTAAGACTTATTAGGGTGCGTGATGATGATTCCATTGCTGCCGTTGCAAAAGTGATGCATGATGAGGATGATGTAGAAGATTTAGAAGATGGCACACCTCTTGATACAACAGAAATGCAAAACCGATAATAACGAATAATAACAAACAATTTTTACAATGAAAAAATATTTTATGATGGCAGGTCTTTTAGTGGTTTCTGCCATTGCCTTTTCGCAAAGCAAAGAAATTAAAAAGGCAGACAGAGCACTGTCTAAAGGCGATTTGATTGAAGCGATGGATTACATTAAACAAGCTGAGCCACTTATAAGTGCTAGTGACAAAGATGAAAAAGCAAATTTTTACTTAACGAAGGGCAAAATCTACTTAGCGGATGCAGGTAAAGATTTTGGAAAAATGAAAACTGCTGCAGAGTCTTTGTTAAAAGCCAAAGAGTTGGGTGTATCTGGAAAAATGGAAGAAGACTTCAATAATGCTAAGCAAAACCTCCGTGTAGCGCTAGTAAATAGTGCTATTGAAGATCAAAATGCGAATAATTATGCTATTGCTGCTGATAAATTGTATTTAAGCTATTCAGTAAATAAAAAAGATACATCAGATCTATATTACGCAGCTGGAAATGCGGTAAATGCTAAAAATTTCGATAAAGCCCTAGAGTATTATAAAACGCTCATGAATATTGGGTATACTGGTATTAAAAAAGAGTTTGTAGCTACCAACCTGGAAACGGGTGAAGTAGAGCCATTTTATGATGAGGCAGAAAGAAACAATGCATTAATGACGGGCAGCTACACCAAACCTGAGGAAAGAATGTCCGAGTCTGTTCAAGGGGATATCCTTCAAAAAATAACTTTAATATACATTAGTCAAGGAAAAACCGAAGAGGCTAAAGAACTTATGGACAAAGCAAGAGCTGCGAATCCAGATGATGTAAGTTTAATGCGAGCTGATGCCGATCTTGCTTACAAGGTAGGGGATATGGCCCGTTACGATAAATTGATGAACGAAATTGTAAAAACCGATCCTAATAATCCAGAGCTTTATTATAATTTGGGTGTAGGTGCCGCTAAATTGGGCGAAAATGAAAAGGCCATAAATTATTACAACAAAGCTCTGGAATTGAAGCCAGATTATGGCTATGCTCATATTAACATCGCTGCTATTATGCTTCAAGAAGAAGGTAAGATTGTTGAGGAAATGAATAGTTTAGGAAATTCTGCGGCAGACAATCGTAAGTATGACGAGCTTAAGGAAAAGCGTAAAAAATTGTATCAAGATGTTGTTCCTCACTTAGAGACTGCTGTAAAACAATATGATACCAACGTTGAACTAGTAAGAACGCTTATGAATATTTACAGTCAGCTTGGAGAAGATGCCAAGTTTAAAGAAATGAAAGCAAAACTAGAGACTCTGGAAGGTAAGTAGTTTTCACAAATAAATCTTTTACAGAAAAGCTCCCATTAGGGAGCTTTTTCTATTTAAATAATTTTCTTAATCACACGTAGTTTATGTGTATGGGTATTCTTTTCTACATTAAATATTCCCGAGTGATCAATACGATCAATCCTTACTTTCCCGTGCGCATGGATTATGTAGTGGTCCTCCATGATAATCCCTACATGGATAATATGACCTTCAGCATTGTCAAAGAACGCTAAGTCACCAGGTTCACTCTCTTCAATAAAGCTTAAGGCTTCTCCTTGGGTAGCCTGCTCGCTGGCATCCCTTTTTAACATGTGTCCGTTTAACTTATAAACCATTTGTGTAAATCCACTACAATCAATTCCAAAAGGGGTTTTTCCACCCCACATATAGGGAGCGTTCAAATACAATAAAGCGGTATCAACCAATTGTTTTTTTGGGTGTTGACCGGATATTTGATGTCCTTCAAAAGTATGGCCTAACGGGTTGCAGTTACTCACTACACTCCCCATGGGAATTGAAATAAGTAGGTTTTCTTCAGAGGTGACAAAATCGATCAAATCGGAAGTATATACGGGTTTCTTTTCCTGAAGTAATTGGTAAGTAGTTACATCTACTTCCATGAACTGTTTATTATCAACCCACCCCTCATAATGATCATCGTCCAAACGAATACGGCTCCATTTTTTTCGTTGTTCCAAAAGCTTGAAACTTTCCCCATAAAGTGCTTGGGTGACCATTTCGGAAGTATCTGCTGCCTCTAAACGAACAGGAACAATGCTTAAGTGGAAGATGCCGTATTTCATTAAAGGATGCTAAAAAAAGAATTAAGGCCTTTCAATTACCATGGCTGAAGCACCTCCGCCGCCATTGCAAATAGCAGCCGCTCCTAACTTTGCATTATTTTGTTGTAAAACACTAAGCAGGGTGATTAATATCCTAACTCCGCTACATCCTAGCGGGTGCCCTAAGGAAACAGCACCACCATTTACATTCACTTTGGTATCTTCCAATCCAAGAATTTTCATGTTGGCCAATCCTACGACTGAAAAGGCTTCATTAAATTCAAAATAGTCTACGTCTTCAATTCCCACACCGGCCTTATTCAACGCCTTTGGAAGTGCTTTAGCTGGTGCGGTAGTAAACCATTTTGGTTCCTGGGCTGCATCGGCATACCCTTTTATATAAGCGAGTGGGGCAAGCCCTAGCTCTTGTGCTTTTTCTTCACTCATTAAAATCATGGCGCCCGCTCCATCGTTAATGGTGGAAGCATTGGCTGCGGTTACGGTTCCATCTTTGGTAAAAGCAGGACGCAAAGCAGGTATTTTTTCTAGTTTTACATTCTTGAATTCTTCGTCTTCTGAAACGATTACAGGCTCTCCTCTTCTTTGCGGAACACTTACGGGTACTACTTCGTCTTTAAATTTACCCTCTTTCCAAGCTTCTGCAGAGCGGGTATAGGACTGAATGGCGAATGCATCTTGTTCTTCTCTTGAAAAGCTATATTCTGTGGCACACGCATCTGCGCAAACCCCCATGGCATTTTGATCGTAAGCATCTACTAAACCATCTTTCTGCATTCCATCAACAAGAGTGGCAGGACCAAATTTTTGTCCGTTGCGCATATCTACATAATGTGGTATGTTACTCATGCTTTCCATACCGCCTGCTACAACAACATCGGCATCTCCCAACGCAATGGCTTGAGCGGCATGCATGACAGCTTTCATTCCAGAGGAGCAAACTTTATTTACGGTAGTACAAGGAACTGTATCGGGAATTCCAGCACCCAAAGCTGCTTGTCTTGCAGGAGCTTGACCCACACCGGCTTGCACTACGTTTCCCATAAATACTTCAGAAACCTGTGCAGGGTCCAAATTTATCTTCTGTAAGGCGCCTTCAATCGCAATACTGCCTAATTTTGAGGCCGAAAGGGAAGAAAGGCTTCCCATAAAACTTCCTATAGGGGTTCTTGCTGAAGAGACTATCACTACTTTTTTGCTCATAAGATGAATTTTTTGATCGTTTTTTATCGTAGCACAAAATTACAATTTAAAAACGAAATATCCTTGTTGCGGCTAGGGAAGCTTGGGATAAATGAAAGCTTATTCATACCTTTACTTTTCTATTCATATCTATGAAGAACATTTTTGTTTTTTTCACCCGAAATCAGTCACTTATCTATAAAGTGTTTTTATATGTAGTGGCTACCGTTTTGGTTATTTACTTACTCCCCAAGGGAGGGCAGTTCAAATATAACTTTCAGAAAGGAAAGCCTTGGCAATATGAAAATTTATACGCTCCTTTTAACTTTACCATCAAAAAAGATAAAGAGAGCCTTGAAAAAGAACGGGAAAATGTAAGGGCTACGGCCACTCCTTATTTTGATGTGGAGCCCGACATCGCATACGATGCCTTCGAATCGTTTTCTAACCTTGTTCAAAAAAATTATGTTGATAGTCTTTATACTACTTCAAGGTCTATTACCAAGGAAATAGGTCTTAATATCGTAAATGCAGCTTATCAAAAAGGGGTTTTAAAAGGGACGCATCCTTTTAACTCAGAACAGCTTATTTATCTAAAAAATGGAAATGAAGTAAACGAGGCCGTATTTTCCCAACTTTTTAAAAAGGAGCAATTATCAAAAACTATTGTAGCCCGCACCGAGAGCTATCCCGATATCCGACCTTTACTGAATCAATTGCTTTCAACCGTGATTGTCCCCAATGTGACCTATAATTCGCGTCTTACAGAGGCTTCTATAAAGGAAGCTATGGAGGAAATTAACCCTAACAAAGGGATTATTGAAAAGGGTTCCCGGATTATTGCGAAAGGGGAAGTGGTAGAAGGAAACAAGTTCCAGATTCTTAACTCCTTAAAAGAGGAGTTTCAATCTCAGGTTTGGAGCCAAAACAACTATTATTGGCTTATTCTGGGCTATTCCATGCTGGTTTCCTTAGTGTTTATCATGCTATTTCTTTTCCTTTGGAAATACCGGCCCGAGATTTATGAAAATAACACCAAGGTTAGCTTTATTTTTTTCAATATCATTGTAATGGTGTTTATCACCACTTTAGTGGTGAAATACGATTCTTCTTATGTATACATGATTCCGTTGTGTATTTTACCGATTATTCTGAAGAGTTTTTTTGATGCCCGATTAGGGCTATTCTCGCATGTACTCACCATTTTGTTGCTAGGATTTATAGTTCCGAATAGTTTTGAATTTATGTTTTTGCAAATTATAGCCGGAATCGTCACTATTCTTACGGTTTCTGAATTGTACAAACGTGCCAATCTCTTTATTTCCGTAGGTCAAATTACGTTTATTTATATCTTGGGTTATTTTGCTTTTTATATCATTCAGGAAGGGAATATAAGTCAGATTGAACTTCAAAACTTCCTCTATTTTGTCATATGTGGTTTGGTAACACTTTTTGCTTTTCCATTGATTTATATGTATGAAAAAATCTTCGGATTGGTTTCTGAAGTGTCTTTATTGGAATTGAGCAATACAAATTCCGGTCTCCTGAAAGAGCTATCCAATAAAGCCCCGGGAACATTCCACCATTCGTTAAATGTGGCCAATTTATCTGAAGCTGCAGCTAATGAAATTGGAGCAAATTCTATGTTGGTGAGGGTAGGGGCCTTGTATCATGATATTGGCAAAATGTTGAATCCTACAAGTTTTTCAGAAAATCAAACCAATTTGATCAATACTTTAGACGAGCTCGAACCCAAGGAGAGTGCTAAAATTATCATTGACCATGTAATTAAAGGTATTGAAATTGCCAGAAAACATAAACTTCCAGAACGTGTAATTGACTTTATTCGTACCCATCACGGTACGAATCTAGTATATTATTTCTATAAAAAGGAGGAAGAAGTGCAAGGGGAAGCCAAAGAAAAAGATTTTCGATACCCTGGACCTAAACCTTTTTCAAAGGAAACGGCGATTCTCATGATGGCCGATAGTGTAGAGGCTGCCAGTAAAAGCTTAAAGGAACCCACCTCTTCCAAAATAGATGCGTTTGTGGAGAATATCGTAAACAATCACATGGAAAATGGGCAATTTATAAATGCCAACATTACTTTCAAGGAAATTGAGGTTATTAAAAAAGTACTCAAGAAAAAACTCAATAACATCTATCATTTACGGGTGGAATATCCAGAATAACAATAGGGTATAAAAAAAACATAAAAAACGTTTCTATTTTTTTGTGTTATTGGATAGATAAAATTACATTTGCATCCGCATTTGAGAAAATGTGAGTTCTTATACAGGAGAGGTGGCAGAGTGGTAATGCAGCAGATTGCTAATCTGTGAACGCGTAAGTGTTCCCCGAGTTCGAGTCTCGGTCTCTCCGCAATATATGTGAAAATTCATACAGCATCGCTGTTTCACGGGGTGTAGCGTAGCCCGGTTATCGCGCCTGCTTTGGGAGCAGGAGGTCGCAGGTTCGAATCCTGCCACCCCGACAAATTATAGTATCAATCTATAACAAAAACCTGTTAATCGTATGATTTACAGGTTTTTCTGTTTTTAAGAATATCATAA
>PALG01000021.1 GCA_002707025.1 Flavobacteriaceae bacterium
CCTAAAGAACAGCGAAAAGCGGTTGGGGTAATCCCCTTTATTGCTTCGGAAGGTATAGCTATTTGTGGTAAGCTCGGTTAGTTCTTCCGTTAGGGAGTCGTAAAGGAAAACCTCGACGTCCTCTAAAGCACTTCCCTCCCACTCATTGATAGAAATTGTATATTCGGTATCGGTAGCCACCAAACTACTGAAACCTAAAGACACTTTAATACCTGTATGGAACGCTTCCCTACTCTGAATTCCTAATTCCTCATTATTTTCCGTAAGGGAATACAAGGAAACTACTGTGGCCAATCTCTTAGTATCGTATCCTGGGTCCAAACCTTCGGAAGCTTCCGAAGTAAAACCAATAAGCGTTGTGTTCTGTAACTCAAATTCCGCATTATGGACCGATAACCACAATCGGGTCTTTTCTTCCGAAGCAGTTCTCCAAGTATCATTATTTCCCAATCTTCGCATGCTATTATTAAAAATTGCGGTTCCTGAGGCCAAAGCCTTTACGCCAAAACCTTGGGCAGAAGCAATATATCCATTGGGTGCCGTGTCGCTTCCCGAAGGATCTGAAGCAGCTGCCACACCACCCATGAGGTTGTACATCGAAATATCTTCCATACTAAAATTCATGGCATAGGCACCTGGTAAACTAGGACTTGGCGGCGTTAAATGTTCCCAGAAATACAAGGCATCTATTTCAGGGTTTGCATTGATAAAGTCGTTGGCAGAAATGGCCGAAGCGTAGGGATTCCCCAAAACATTAGGACTATCGTTCTGCGTGCTATTAAATACTAACGGAACTGTTACCACTCCGTTGTTCAACGTTCCTTGATCGTATAATAAATCGTAGGTGGTATTGCCATCGGTGTAGGAGGCTTGCGGACGCACCAAGTAGCCTTCCCCTACATTTACCAAACCTGTATGAGGGCTCCAATTATCGCCATTGTCATCTGCAAAATTCTCTGCGGAAGGAAATGCTGTCGCTACATCGGGGTTGGGTACAAAATTGTTGGTATCGTGAGCCAATACAATAAACGCGCTGTTATATACCCCTTCCCGGGTTTCAGCATCCATGGGACTACCCATAATCATAAAGTCACGGGGTTTTAGGAAGGGCGTGGTTTTACGGACTCTAATGGTTCCGTTGTTTACAGTAACAGAAGCATCATCCCGTTGCAACAAGGAACCTTCATGTTGAAGGTCCAATGTTCCAGCCACATTTACATTATAGGCTACTTCCACATGGTCACTAGCTCCTACTGTTAAGGTTATTCCAGAGTCTATCGCTAAGGAGCATGCGGAAAAGCTTCCGTGGGTAGCCGTATTATACGCACTTCTTATCACAACATTTTTGGTGATATCTGGCGCTCCATTATTCCAGGAGCCTGCTATCCATTCGGTGGTGACGCCACAAGTTGGTAAAGGAGCCGGCAATGCTTGCACATCGAAGGAATCGATACCCGGGAAAAGTTCGCTTCTACTCACTCTCATATAGTAGCTTACCCCACCTGTAAATCCGAAGGCGGTACTACTACCGCTAAAGCAGTCTAGCTCGGTACCTCCACAAGCATCAAAAAAGGAGATAGACGTTTGGTTGTTTGCTCCCGTTATTTGGATATCTCCATCGAAAGGCATTTCGAAAAGGTACCATCCATCTAAATTCTCGAATGTAGTACCATCGCATGAGGCATCTAAACTTTCGGTATAGCCCCTACTATCAAAATCTATTGTTACTGGAGCTACTACTCCTGGAATGAGCGTAGATGCATCCACACACTCGTCATTGGCTTCTGCTTCAAAAGCCTCTATGTCAAAGGTGATGGGTCCCGCAAATATGGAATTTTCCCCCAATCGTAAAACATAAGTGACCCCCGATGTTAAACTATAAAAGAAACCGTCGTTCACACCACATGCTAATTCAGTCCCGCCACAAGCATCATACAAGGTTCTTGTAACCGTATTTGGAATCCCTGTAATATGAATATTTCCATCAACAGGCATGGTAAATTCGTACCATACATCTAAATTCGCGTTCCCAGCATTTTCGCAAGAAGCGTCCACACTTTCGGTAGCCGAACGGAAATCAAAACTATAGGAGTTTGCTCCACCTGTAGCAATCACCAGCGGAATCCTTCCTACACAATCATCATTGGGAGCTGTTTCAAAAGCTTCAATATCAAAATTTACCGTTCCAGCAAACATCGATCTTTCCGCCAAACGCAAGACATAGGTAGTCCCAGACGTAAGATTATTGAAAAAGCCATCATTAAAACTACATATAAGTTCCGACCCGCCACAACTATCATAAAGTGTTTTATTCAATGTATTAGGAATTCCTGTAATACGAACATTTCCATTTACGGGCATTACAAACTCAAACCATAGGTCTAAGTTCACATTGCTAGCGTTTTCACACGAAGCATCCAGACTTTCGGAAGCTGTTCGCGTATCGATACTGTAGGTATTGGCGCCTCCTGTAGGGACACTTATTAGAGTTCGATCAATACATTCATCGTTAGAAGCTACTTCAAAAGCTTCAATATCAAAATTGATAGTTCCCGCAAACAGTACCCTTTCAGCAAAACGTAAGACATACGTAGTGCCAGATGTTAAGCCATAGAAAAAGCCGTCGTCAAAGCCACAAGCAAGCTCTGTTCCACCGCAACTATCAAATAGCGTTCTGCTCACCGTGTTTGGAATACCTGTTATAAGTACATTTCCATTAAAGGGCATGGTAAACTCGAACCAAACATCGAGATTGGTGTTACTAGCGTTTTCACAAGAAGTGTCCATACTTTCGGTTGCAGCTCGAAAATCTACATTATAGTTGCTTGCGCCACCGGTCGTGACAGCAATAGGAGTGCTATTGGCACATTCGTTGTTGGTAGCCGTTTCAAATGCTTGAATATTGAAATTTACCCCTCCTGCAAATAAACTTCTTTCAGAAATACGCAAAACATAAGTAGTTCCAGCACTTAGATTGAAGAAGAATCCATCGTCAAACCCACACACCAATTCGCTTCCGCCACAACTATCAAAAAGAGTTCTGCTTACGGTATTTGGAATTCCCGTGATATGCACATTACCATTAACGGGCATGGTGAATTCGTACCATACATCTAAGTTATCGTTACCCGCATTCTCACAGGAAGCATCCATGCTTTCTGTAGCTGTAGCGGTATCTATGCTGTAGGTATTTGCCGAAGCTGTAGCCACGGTAATCGTGATTCTGTCGACACACTCATCGTTTATGGCTTGAGCGAAAAAGGTAGCCGTCGAAAAAAGTGCTAAAAAAGTAAGTAGAATTGGTTTCATATCCCCAGTTTTTATGGTAAAAAAACAAAGTAACTTCCTGAGGGACAAATAAAGAAGAGGAACTGTCAATTTCTACGATAACTGACACAAAAATCTATGAAAACCCTTAGAAAAAACAAACCCCATAAGTATATCGAAACGTTTTCTCAATGGAGTACAATTGGTAATACGCCTTGCTTAGTAGGTAACGGAAAGTTGTGAAATGTTTTCCCGTTAAATCGTTGCAAGGTAACTTCTTTATTGCCTTGAATGATTTCCCGCATATCCAGGCTAAAAACCTCCCAACCATAAAAATCCGTCATGATCAAAAACCATGGTTTCTATGTTGTCCAACTGCAACCCATCTTGTTTTGTATAAATTTTGTGGAAAACATTGTTAGGTTGAGCGAAAACCCAAAGAGAATGACAAATGAAAAAAAAGTAATGCTTTTAATCACTCGTTAAAGACATTCAATTTAGGAGAATTTAGGAAGGAGCGATCCATTTACAACAAGGCCCTTCGCAAAACGGTGATGGGATGCAGTGCTTCCCGCTGAGTTCCATCTTTAATTTGATGTCGACAAGAAGTCCCGTTTGCCACTATAATGGTAGATGCATCGGTTTTTCGTATTGCCGGGAATAATTTGGTTTCCCCAATTTTCATACTCACCTCATAATGTTCCTTTTCGTAACCAAAACTACCAGCCATGCCACAGCATCCAGAAGGAATGAGTACGGGATGGTAGTTTTTTGGGAGATTCAGGATATCGAAAGTAGCCTTTTGGGAACTTAGTGCTTTTTGATGGCAATGTACATGAATTTTCAGGGTGGCCGAGGCATCGATGAATCGATCGCTTCCAATGCGACCGTTCTGTATTTCAGAAGCAAGGAATTCCTCGATAAGAAAACTATTTTTTGCAATTTCCTGTGCCGAAAGTTTATCATTGGCCAATCGCAGGTATTCGTCCCGAAAACCGAGGATCGCAGAAGGCTCAATGCCCAATAAGGGAGTTTCTTCTGAAACCAGATCCTTTAAAAAAGCAATATTCTTATCCACTTCTACTTTTGCTTCTTCCAAAAAACCTTTACTAATCATGGCCCTAGCACTATCCAAATGGGACACTAATCCTACTTTATACCCTAAGCCCAATAATAATTGATAGGCATCCATAGCAATCTCAGCATCCAAATAATTACTAAATTCGTCTACGAATAATAGCACATCAAAATTTTCGGTAACCAACTGATTTAAATTACTTTTAATATGATTATCGAAAGTTTTGGTTGAAATTAATGGAAGGGTTCGACCCGTGGCAACATTATTTAATTTCTTAACCAGGGAAGCCGTTAAAGCATTACTGAATATGAAATTGGCAATCTTTGGGAATCGAGCTGCTTTCTTGTAATACCGGGAACTTAGTCCAAAAGACTTTGTTGCCCTTGAAACGCCATTTTCTTTCTGATATTGGTACAAAAACTCACTCTTGGCCGTAGCCATGTCCACATTACTAGGACATTCGGTTGCGCAGGCCTTACAACCTACACAAAGGGAAAACGCCTCTTTTAATTCTTGTTTGTTGAAACGATTTCCATCGGTATTTTGCGTAAGCATTTCCCGTAATATATTGGCACGTCCCCTGGTGCTGTCTTTTTCATTTTTGGTAGCGTGATAGCTTGGGCAGAGCATTCCGCTGCTTTTTTCCGTTTTACGACAATCCCCACTACCGTTGCATTTTTCAGCCAAACGTAAGATTCCTTCAGAATCTTCAAAATCCATAAAAGTATCAACAACGGGTTCTTTCCTATCTATCTCATAGCGCAACGATTTATCCATTGGCCACGCATCGGTAATCTTTCCCGGGTTGAAAATAGGCTGCGGATCGAACAGTTTTTTAATTTGTCGCAACAATTCAAAATTCTTGGTTCCAATCTGCATTTCCAAAAACTCGGCCCTCACAATTCCGTCGCCATGTTCCCCAGAAAAAGACCCTCCATATCTTTTTACCAAACGAGCCACTTCTGTAGTAATCTCCCTGAAAAGCTTTACATCGCCATCCTTCTTTAAATCCAAAATAGGCCGTAAATGCAACTCCCCGGCACCTGCGTGGGCATAATACACCGCTTCCTGATGGTATTTTGCCATCAATTGGGTAAACTCCGCTATATATTGAGGTAAATCCGCTATCGCCACAGCGGTATCTTCAATACAGGCCACCGCCTTGCGGTCCCCTACCATATTCCCTAGTAGACCCAAACCCGCTTTCCGAAGTTCTAGGGCCATCGTTATTTCTGAACCCCTAAGTACCGTTCGAGTGTTACTGTAATTACTTTCCGTTAAAGCAGCTTGTAATGTTTCTATCTGTTTCTGCAGTTCTTGTTCACTATGATCCCGAAGTTCCAGGAGCAATACTGCCTTGGGGTTGCCTTCAATAAAGAAGCGGTAGGATTGATATAATTTGTTGTTTTTGGTACAATTCAAAATTACATCGTCCATTAATTCGCACGTAAACAGATTGTGCTGCATTGCCACGACTACATCTTTCATACAGTTGTCCAAAGTGTTGTACTGTGTCGCAATCATGGCCGTATGCTTTGGAGGTAACTCATCCAACTGCAATGTGATTTCGGTCGTAAAAGCCAAGGTTCCCTCGCTTCCCGCCAATATATCGCAAACATTTATGGGCTTTGAGCTTTTAGGATCAAACACTTCAGACTTCAATAAAGCATCGACCGCATAGCCGGTGTTTCTGCGGTGAATGGATGGCTTCGGAAATTGTTCTTTAATTTCTTCCTGTACTTCCGAAGGACTCAGTAAATTCTGGAGGCCATTGTATATAGCCCCCTCAAGGGTTTCCTTCTTTTTTTTATCTGAAAATTCTGAAGTTGTTAAATTTTCAAATAAAACTTCTTCTCCGTTAGATAAAATTGTTTTCATTGATACAATTTTATCACGGGTCACTCCATATTGTATAGATGTGGTTCCACTGCTATTATTCCCTACCATTCCGCCTATCATACAACGATTGCTGGTAGAAGTATTGGGACCAAAAAAT
Organism: Flavobacteriaceae bacterium; assembly: GCA_002707025.1. GTDB lineage: Bacteria > Bacteroidota > Bacteroidia > Flavobacteriales > Flavobacteriaceae > PALG01. Next base: position 6,342 of record PALG01000021.1, read on the forward strand.
AATCCAAAAGGTGCTAGGTAGTCATTCAACTCATCCCGAATAACACCTGGCTGAACGGTTACGGTCTTATTTTTTTTGTCTACGGAAAGTATCCCTGTAAAATATCTGGAGACGTCCACAACAATCCCTTCTCCCACACATTGGCCCGCTAAGGAAGTTCCGGCGGTTCTAGGAATCAGGGAGGTTTGGTTTTGCGAGGCAAAAGCTATTAATTGTTGAATGCCTTTTGTAGTTCTGGGATAAGCGACCGCAGCAGGAATTCTTCGGTATACGGAAGCATCGGTAGCATACAACCCTTTGTGAAGCGTATCCCAAAAAATATCCCCTTGAAAATCCTTCTGAAAGGCAATAAGTTTTTCTTCCATAATGCGTAGAAAGTAAAGTTATAAAACAGATTTAACATCTTTAACAAAAGTTTGGAAAAACGTCATCCTTAATTAATACAGCGTTAACAAAACGCTGTAAATCTTTCACCTAGCTTTGCTTTGTAACTATAAAAAACCACTTATGAAAAAAGTAATTTTTACGTTGCTGGTAATGGCAGGCTTCACTTTTACCGCACAATCTCAAGAAATTTCAAAGAACGCTATTGGCTTACGATTAGGGGATAATGATGGATTTGGAACGGAAGTAAGTTACCAACGAGGTATTGGGGATAACAACCGATTGGAATTTGATTTAGGATGGAGGGATAATGAAAGATTTGATGCTTATCGCATCACTGCTTTGTACCAATGGGTATGGAATCTGGATGGAGGCTTTAACTGGTACGTAGGTGCTGGTGGTGGATTGGCACAAGTAGATTTTGACGACAATATTCCAAATTTCGACGATGATAGCGAAACCTATCTGTATGCTGCCGGGGACATTGGTATTGAATACAATTTTGATATTCCGTTATTGCTATCACTAGATTTTAGACCCGAATTTGGATTTGGGGATTACAATGATGATGTGGATTTCGATATCGCATTAGGAGTTCGGTACCAATTCTAATTACTGCATCGCCCAAAATGGGTTTCTATATATATTCAAAAAAAGGGGATTTTTCCCCTTTTCTTGTTTCTAGAAATGTTGCAACTTTAACATCTCTAAAGCTTCGCAATGAAAACCCATTACATAGATATTCACTGTCACCCTTCCCTTAAGCCTTATAGCAAAAGCTTTAAATACAACCCACCCAAGAAAAATGAACTAGATGCAGGAAGAAAAAACTCCATCTGGCATTACAGTCCGCCCAATTTTCTAGAGAAGTTTCTAAACCGAATTGTGACCCTAACAAAGTTCTCCCAAACCGATCTTACTGCTTTGGCGAAAGCACGCACCTCTATTGTTGTTGTAAGTCTTTATCCTTTTGAAAAACATTTTCTTAGCAAACGCATTTGGGGTTGGAAAGGGCTTACCGATGTATTGGTAAATTTGGCCGCTTCCATAAGTCAAAGTAGAATAGACCACGTCTTACGGCATCAGGATTATTTCCAGGATCTGATGGACGAATACCATTTTTATCTTCAGTTGGATAATCAAGTACAAGAAATAGAAGGGATTGTTTACACCTATCGTGTAGTGAAGAGTTATGCTGAAATTGAACAAAACCTTCAGCAGGAAACCGAACACAAAAAAATTATCAATATTGTTTTAAGTATTGAAGGAGGGCACTGTTTTAACACGGGATTGAAAATGGATGAAAATACCGCATCCCCTTCCGAAGTACTGAAAAATGTAGGAAAGGTAAAAAATTGGAACCATAAACCATTGTTCCTCACCTTTGCACATCATTTTTACAACGAACTTTGTGGGCATGCCCGAAGCATCAATATTGGGGCTTTAAAAGACAACCAGAATAGGGGCTTGGACTCTGGAGTTACCGCACTGGGGAAAGAAGTGCTTACACTGCTTTTGGACGACACAAATGGACAGCGAATTTTATTGGATGTAAAACACATGAGTTTAGAAGCGCGGAAAACCTATTATGCGCTCTTGGACACCCAATATGCTTCAGAAATGATCCCCGTTATTGCTAGCCATGGAGGTATTACAGCACACCGTTCCATTTTTACCCCAAATGTAACCGACTACCCCGAAAAAGCAGAATGGTTCAATAATATTAGTATTAATTTTTACGATGATGAACTCATTCGCATCGCCAAAAGCAACGGAGTCTTCGGGATTCAGCTGGATGAAAGGCGCATTGGAAGTAAAAAGGCCATCAAAAAATCAAAAATGGTATTTCCGAACAAACGAAAGCAACTTCAGAAGAAAGCATTATTGGTATGGCGACAAGTGGAGTACATAGCCGAATTACTGAATCGGGAAAACCTATTCTGCTGGGGCATACAATGCATTGGCAGTGATTTTGATGGGATTGTGGATCCTATTAACGGACTGTGGACTGCGGAAAACATGAAGGATTTAGGGGAAGAATTATTAAATCATGCGAAAACGTACCTTTCAAAAAATTCAAAAAAATTAGAAGCCTTTAACCGAATTTCTGCGGAAACGATTGTGGAGAACGTGCTTCGGGAAAACGCGCTTCAGTTCATAAAAACCAATTATTAATTAAGGAGTTTAAACTCCACAGGAAGCGAAGTATTTTCAGTACGCACCAAAGTGAATGGAGTGGTAAGCACCATGGTCACCATCGCTGTTGGTTCGGGTTTTTTCTCTTTTACAAATACCACAAAAGCATCATTGGTTTTTTCAATTTTTGACACGGAAACAGAAAAACCTCCCGAATTTTGTTGTCCCATATTCAAAAAAAGGACCAACTGTTTAGAAAAATCGACTTCGGGAATGGGAATTCCGGGTTTTCGGGTACTGTTAATCCTATTAAAAACCTCCTGAAGTCTTTCCGAAGAACGAATCACCTCATAGTTTTTCATATCGATATTGCTCTGGGAATCTTCTACAAGTAATTCAAAAGAAACTTTGGAAGCTCCTTGATCCGCCCCTTCATTTGAAGTATTTTGTGATTTACAACCCACTAACACCAATAAAAAAAATAGAATATTACCGTACCACATGCGCCAAAGCTTTTTCATACACTTCTTCGTATAAAGGTACAATATTTTTAGTTTCGAATTTGGAGGCTACTTCCCTAGCCTGCCTTTTATACTGGGAAAGAGTAGCGTTACTTTTTAATATTTCGAGCGCATGGGCGGCCATTCCCTCAACATCGCCTATATCATTTAAAAATCCGCTGACCCCGTGTTCATTCACTTCTGGGAGTCCGCCGGTATTGGTTGAAATGACCGGCACACCACTCGCCATGGCTTCCAAAGCTGCCAGCCCAAAGCTTTCTTTTTCCGAAGTAAGCACAAACAAATCGCTGAAACTTAAAATTTTATTCACTTCGTCGCTATTTCCCAAAAAGTGTACTTTTTCTTCGATGCCTTTAGCAACACAAAGGTTTTCGGCTGCTTCTTTTTCAGGGCCTTCCCCAACCATGATTAATTTGGAAGGTACCTGTTCCTGTATTCGGTCAAACACTTCAATAACGTCCATGATGCGTTTTACAGGCCGTAAATTACTTACATGCGTAATAATGTATTCATCCTCACGAGCCATCATCGCCCGTTGGCAATCGGTAAAAGAGGCATTGTATTTTTCAATATCAATGAAATTGGGAACAACATCGATATCATTTTTCACATCAAACAAACGAAGGGTGTCCTCTTTCAGACTTTGGGAAACCGAAGTTACCGCGTCACTTTTATTAATGCTGAAAGTCACCGCGGGTTTATAAAATGGGTGATTCCCTACCAAGGTGATGTCGGTTCCGTGTAGCGTGGTGACCATGGGGATCTTAATTCCCTCTTCTTCCAGCATTTTTTTCGCCATGTAACCTGCATAAGCATGCGGAATGGCATAATGTACGTGCAATAAATCCAATTGATGCTCTTTGACAACATTAACTAGTTTACTGGAAAGGGCCAATTCGTAAGGCTGGTATTGAAATAAAGGATATTTGGGAACCATCACTTCGTGAAAATGAATATGATGCGAAAGCAGTTCAAGTCGTACCGGTTGTTTGTAGGTAATGAAATGTACTTCATGTCCCTTATCGGAAAGGGCGATTCCCAGTTCGGTTGCCACAACACCACTTCCACCGAAGGTGGGATAACATACAATTCCTATTTTCATAGCTTTATCTTTTAATCGCTTCGTAAATCACCTCCTGAATTCTACTTCGAAGATCACTACTTATCAGCATTCTGTTATCTGCCGTAGGGTACGTTCTGTTGGACAGAAATACATATACAATTTCTTCATCTGGGTCGGCCCAAGTAAAGGTTCCCGTAAATCCGCTGTGTCCAAAACTAGTCATGGAAACGCACCCACAGGTAGGGCCTACGTCTCCCAATTGGGGTTTGTCAAAGCCAACGCCACGACGAACATCATCTTCACAAAAATAGCAAGTGTTGAAAGCATCAATCGTTTCTGGATTGATATACCGTTTTCCACCATAAAACCCTTTCCACAAGTACATTTGCATGATTTTGGCAATATCGTTGGCATTACTAAATAGTCCCGCATGACCACTTACACCACCCAACATGGCAGCACCTTGGTCGTGCACATGGCCTTGAACTTTCTGCATTCTAAAATAATTATCTTCTTCGGTAGGCGGTATGCTGTTTAAAGGGAATTTTTCCAACGGAAGATACGTAGTATGGGTAGCCCCTAAGGATTCATACAAATCCCGTTGTACTAAATTGTCCAACGGAGTCCCGTAAAATTCCTCCAGGTATTTTTTTAGAATATAGAAAGGCAAATCACTATACTTATACCCTAGCCGATCTCTTAATTCACTCTCCCTAATTTCCCCAAAAATACTATCGCGATAATCTTTTCGCATGTACATGTTTTCAGCGACCTTAATACTGAAGTCCCCTTCTGGCTTTCGGGAATAGTAATCGATAGAAGGACCTCCCGTTACCGTATCCAATGTCTTTACATAGAAAGGAATCCAAGCTTTAAGGCGCGCATAGTGTGACAAAAGGTGTTTTAAATCAACATCCTTTTTATTTGAATTTTGATATTCGGGAAGCATTTCGGAAAGTTTGGAATCCATTGTTAAAATCCCTCGATCAAAAAGTCGCATCACCATAGGAAGCGTCGCTAGGATTTTCGTAAGGGAAGCTACATCGTAAACATCGTCATCTGAAACCCGTATTTTTTTCTCGGGAGTATGATAGCCAAAATGATGCTGGTAAACAATTTTTCCCTTTCGGGCCACTACAATCTGGGCGCCTGGGTACATACCTGCCCAATACCCATTACGGGCTAAGGTGTCTATTTTCTTTAAGATGTCACTGTCCAGCCCCACACTTTCGGGAACGCCGTATTGCAGCCTTTTAATTTGTTTTGTTTCAATGGAAGTACCCACAGGAAACTCCGCACCAATAGACACGGGTAACATCCCTTGCGCATCTCGCGCCCCAAAGATGAGTTGCGCCGATAACTCTTGGGCCACTTCACTATTTTGATAGGAAATCACGATGCCTTCAAAATTGGTGAAAGATTTTATATCCAATAAGGCATAAGGCCTCGTAAAAACATCTAAAATTACTTTATTGGTTCGGGCGATTTCATACATCCACACCAACTCTTTCTCATCTATTTTATAGCTTTTCCATGGGTTGTCATTCGATTTATGGAAGCCCATGATGACATAATCGTAAGATTTTAATTTTTGAATATAATCATCTAAACTAAAAGCTTTTACCCAATCTACCTTAGTGTATTTATTCAAGGTTTCCAAAAAGGGAGTTCCAGAATCATCCCCAAAATTTACATAGGCTATTTTTGTATTTTGAAGGTTTTGTATAGGAAGTACGGCCGAATCGTTTTTAATTACGGTAAGTGCTTTTTCCATAGCTGTTTCGTAAAGCACTTTATCTTCAGCTGCATTTAAATCATTTACGATATTCTCTATCACCACAGGCTGGTAATTATTTAACCCCGCCTTGTATTTAGCCTGAAGGATTTTCTTTACCGAATACGCCAAACGTCCTTCGGTAATGATTCCTTCCCTAAAAGCATTCACTAATAGTTGATGGGCTTTGGGAACATCTTCAGAAATCAATAACACATCATTTCCCGCCAAAAAAGCGGCTAAATCTATTTCCCCGGGTTCCTTAAAATTGGCAGCGCCTTTCATATTCAAAGCATCCGTAAAGATAAGTCCGTTGAAGCCCAATTCCCCTTTCAGGAGTCCTCCCACCACATCTTTGGAAATAGAGGAAGGATAGCCCATTTCAGAAATAATAGACGGAATATTTAAATGCGCCACCATGACACTGCTCAATCCCTCTTGCACTAAGTATTTATAAGGATACAGCTCTATGGAATCCAATCGCTTTTTGTCAAAATGAAGTGTGGGAAGCGTTTTGTGCGAATCGCTATCGGTATCTCCGTGCCCTGGGAAATGCTTTGCATTGGCCAAAACGCCGGTACTTTGCATGCCTTTCATAAAAGCCAATGACTTCTGGGTGACAAACTCCCTGGACTCTCCAAAAGAACGGTTTCCAATAATAGGGTTATTGGGATTGGTATTGATATCTACCACAGGGGCAAAGTTGAAATGTACTCCTAGGCGTTTGCAGTGTTCACCTATTCGCTGTCCAACCTGCTCTACAATACGATCATCCTTGATAGCGCCCAAGGTCATGTTCCATGGGTAAGCAAAGGTTGAGTCCAATCGCATTGCCAGGCCCCATTCGGCATCCATTCCTATTAATAAAGGCACTTGGGAGGTTTCTTGAAATCGATTGTTAATGGTAGCCTGCCTTACGGGACCACCTTTCGAAAAAATGATTCCGCCGATATAATAGTCTTTAATTAGGTTTTCTACCCGGTCTATTTTCGACTGGGGATCACTGGAAAAGAGGTCGACCATAAACAATTGCCCTACCTTTTCCTGAAGCGACATATTGCCATAGATACTGTCTACCCATTGCTGTTGTTGTTCCAATTCACTTTCCACCAACAAGGGATTAATTTGCTGTGCAAAAAATGATAGGGTAAAAACGATAAAAAGAGAGGTTAAAACAATTCGCTTCATAAAGTCGAATGTAACAAAAACTATGCTAAAAATCGGCTGTGCCAACTATCTTTTGCAGGCACTTCCCAGTGCTCTAGATATTCGGCCTTGGTATTCACTAAATTATTAAAAACAACCGTGTTTTTGGACACGGAATTATTCTTAGCCATTTTTCTGAAATCTGCTAAAGACTTGTGTGCTATAAAGTCACCATTATAAAAAGTGACATTCATCTTATCCAGTAAATCTACACCGATAGCTTTTTCCAAATGCTGAATAAACCGCACGGAAGTATCGATGCTACATCCTGAAGCAGAAGCATTGGCTTGGTTGAGACCGATTACAATAAAACGATGGTATTTTATCTCGAAACCTGCTTCCAGATCTGCCCCATGGGCCGTCCACTGAGTTAAAAAAGCCTTCATTTCCTTAGAAATAAAATCCACTTCCACATCGGTCAATTTTCTATTGGATTGGTAAATCCATATTCTGGAATCTTCCGGTAAATTTTCAAAATCGGTTAACATACTTATAAATCTTCTGCATTAGCAATCATTTCGGCAATATCCATAACTTCCACTGTAGCTTCCTTTTCCTTGGCTTTTACCCCATCGGTAAGCATTGTATTGCAAAAGGGGCAACCTGCTGCAATAATAGAGGGTTCTGTTTCCAGGGCTTCTTCTGTACGTTCCACATTCACGTCCTTATCCCCTTTTTCGGGTTCCTTGAACATTTGAGCCCCTCCAGCCCCGCAGCAAAGTCCGCGTGACTTACAGCGCTTCATTTCCACCAATTCCACTTCTAACTTCTGAAGTAATTCCCTAGGCGCTTCGTATTCGTTGTTAGCCCTTCCCAAATAACAAGGATCATGGAAGGTTATTTTTTTTCCTTTGAACTTCCCTCCTTCTACTTTCAGCCTTCCTTCATGAAGCAGCGATTTTAAGAACTGCGTATGGTGCAGCACTTCATAGTTTCCGCCTAAGTCGGGATATTCATTTTTCAAGGTATTGAAGCAATGCGGACAGGTGGTGACTATCTTTTTAATTTCATAACCGTCAAGCACTTGAATATTCATCATGGCTTGCATCTGGAACAAGAATTCATTTCCGGCACGTTTAGCGGGATCCCCTGTACAGCCCTCTTCGGTTCCTAGCACCGCAAAATCTACTTTTGCATTATTTAAGATCTTTGCAAAAGCCTTCGTGATTTTTTTGGCACGATCATCAAAACTTCCAGCGCAGCCCACCCAAAATAATACTTCAGGTTGTTTGCCTTGCGCCATAAATTCGGCCATGGTAGGAACTTTTAATGTTTCGCTCATAATAGTGTATTAATCTTCAAAAACCTGAATCGTGACTTCTTTATCTACCAAATCGGTAAACTTTCCTTTGTATCGTGTCGCCTTTACTAAATGGTTATCGATCCAGTGATAGTTACCCCCGCGAGGTTTTCCCATCAACAAAGAATGATAGTTAAATCCGTTATCGGCAAGCCATTTTTCAGTTACTCCCCGATGATCTTCAGTTCTGGAGGTAAAAAAACAAATCACATGTCCTTCTTCGTACCATTTATTTAAGGTTTTCAGTGCATCTGGATATACCTGGGCCGTAGCCATACGCTCGGGTTCCTCATTAGGGATATCATCACAGATAGTTCCGTCGATATCGATGAGGTAATTTTTAATTCCCTTAGGCAACACAGGGCTTACATGCTCCCCCGCTTCCATTTTTTCATGTAAAAGTTTATCTACTTCCTCTTTTTTCATCTCCTTCGTTTTTCGATGTTTATGATTCCTTTATCCAATTTGCCCGATCCATTTGGTTAAATGGCCATGGGGCGGAGTTGTTTTCAATATTGGTCATGGTAATGTTTAACTCGTTGGGAGCGGCAGATTGCTCCATAACGAGGTATTGGCGCATATCCATAATAATGGAAAGCGGATCGATACTTACCGGGCACGCTTCCACACAGGCATTACAAGTAGTGCAAGCCCACAATTCTTCCCGGGTGATGTAATCGTCTAGCAATTGTTTTCCGTCGGGCTGAAACTCGCCGTTTTTATCGATGTTCTTACCAACGGCTTCCAAACGGTCACGGGTGTCCATCATAATTTTTCTAGGCGAAAGCTTTTTCCCAGTCTGGTTGGCTGGGCATTCACTGGTACAACGTCCACACTCGGTACAGGTATATGCATTTAAAAGTTGCGTAGTAGATAAATCCATAACATCGCTTGCACCAAATTTGGCAGGAGCTTCAGCCCCTTCTGCCGGAGCAGCGTAGGGATCGGCACTAGGATCCATCATGAGCTTTACCTCGTTGGTAACCGATTCAAGGTTTTTGAATTTTCCTTTAGGGGCCACCCTTCCGAAGTACACATTAGGGAAAGCCAGAATAATATGCAAATGCTTACTAAAGTATAAATAATTCAGGAATATCAGTATCCCCAAAATATGCAACCACCATGCCACTCGCTCAATAAGATGAAGCGTGGCTTCGGAAGTTCCCGAGAACCATCCCGCAATATATTTTGAAATGACGTTTCCTTGATTCATCTCCTGAAAACTCACATCGGTCGCGTTCATTAACAAAAACAGTCCCATCAAAACCATTTCAAAATACAGGATAAAATTCCCGTCGTTTTTAGGCCATCCTTTCATTTCGGGTTTCCAGAAACGCTTAAGTTTTAACGCATTCCTCCGCAACCAAAATACTACTACAGAGACAAATACCAAAACCGCTAATATTTCAAAAGAGGCAATTAAAAATCCGTAGAAGCTCCCCATAAAGGAAAAGATACGATGGGTACCAAACAAGCCGTCAATGATAATTTCCAGCACTTCAATATTGATAATAATGAACCCCACATAAACGATAATATGGAGCATTCCCGAAATAGGACGCACGACCATTTTAGACTGTCCAAGTGCGATTTTAATGACGTTGTTCCACCGTTCCTTTTTATGATCGGATGCATCTACCTTTTGACCTAGTTTGATGTTTCGGATCACTTTTTTGATGTTTCGGGCAAAATACCCGACGCCCAACACTAGGGCCAGCAAAAACAATATGTTAGGGATATACTGCATTAGGGTTGTTCTTCTTGAGGTGGATCATACGGCTTGGGTCTTTTTCCGAAGAGGGAAAAATGCACATAGCGTTTCGGGTTTAGCTTCATGTCTTGTAACAACTGCTCCAATTGCTTGGCCGCGCCCTCCAAGTTATCGTAAAGTTTTTCATCTTTTAAAAGCTTCCCAACACTTCCTTCCCCATTTTCAATTTGCGTAGCAATTTGATTGAATTTATCGATGCTATTTTGCAAATCCCGCATCATTTTACCTGTTTCTATTTGTGCCAGGGAGTCGGAAAACTTTGCGAAGTTTTCTGTAGTTTTATCTAGGTTTGTAAAGGTATTTCCCAGTTTTTCTTCATTTTCGGCCAACAAACCATTCATTTTGGAGGCAGCACCATTAAAAGAAGTCATTGTGGTATTGAGTTTGGCTATGCTCTCCCGAAGGTTATTCTTGGTTTTATCGTCCAGCACTTGATCAATGTCTGACAATACACTATCCAATTTCTCCATAGTAGAAAGTACGCTTTTCTCAATAGGTGTAAAACGCTCCAAGATGCCATCGATTATTCCGGCTTGCATGGCCCCCATTAAGGTATCTCCCGGTTGAGCCATGGTATTACTCGTGTAATCGGGAAGTACGCCTAAGTTATTTCCACCAATGATTCCACTGCTATAAATTTTAATGACACTTTTTCTGGAAAAGACAAAGTCTTTTTCAATGGTAAACTCCACAACCACATCTCCCCCTGTATTTTTTTCAAGGTAAACGTCTTTAACTTTTCCTACCTGCATTCCATTAACGGTTACTGGTGCACCTGGAGAGAGTCCAGCCACATTGTCGTATTTTACGTAATAGATGTCGGCAGATTCAAAAAAGTCGGAACCCTTCAAAAAATTATACCCTAGAATGAATAGGACTATGGAGATAATGGCGAAAATTCCTGTTTTTACTTCTCTAGAGAGTTTCAATGGGTTGGTTTTTTTGTTTTGAACAAATTTAGAAATAAATATGCTAAGGTTGGGTTAAATTTTAATTTTTACTCATAAAGTAACATTATCGATTTTTCCTGGAAAAAATATTTTTAGTTGAATTCAATCAATTGTTTTATTTATAGAAAGACCAAATTATTGGTCTTCTTCTTTTAGCACTTCAGAAAGCTTTACCTTTTTGCCGTTTTTGAAAGCTACTATAAAACAGGAAGGATACCCCTTTTCACTTGCATAGGTTTTCATCAATTGAATTTTATTGTAATCGGATGTCTCCCCGTAATAGTACTTGTAAAGCCCCCCTTCCTCATTACGGCTCAACTCCTTTAGTCCTTTGAAGTTATAAGGTTTCGTATCCAGTTTTTTACTACTAGCGGCCAATTGCACCTTAAAAGTCACATCTTTGTAAATTTTTTCTTCTGTTCCTTCGATGGCCTCATTAATCTCTTCTTCCGTAATAATTGGGTTCTGTGAGTTTGTAGTGGCCAAGGAGATGTTCTTTTTGTAATTGAGGATTGCTTCGGCAATGGATTCTGACATCTCCCTTTGTCCCTTTTTGGAGTTTAAATAAGCCCCTTCACTTTTATTGGTTAGAAAACCGGTTTCAATAAGTACACTAGGCATATAACTTTGGTGCAACACAATAAAACCTGCCTGCTTTACACTCCGGTCTTTACGTTTCAATTTGTTAGTAAAGTTATTCTGGACCAATCCTGCCAACATGATACTTTGGTCCAAGTATTCTTCCTGCATAAGGGTGAGTCCAATGAAAGACGCCGGGTTGTTTGGGTCGTATCCCGCGTAATTTTCCTGATAGTTTTCTTCCAGAAAGATTACTTCATTTTCTTTTTTGGCAACCTCTAGGTTTCGTTTATTGGCATGGAGCCCTAACACAAAGGTTTCGGTGCCGTAGGCTTGAGAACTATGGGCATTACAGTGAACCGACACAAATAAATCGGCGTCGGCTCTATTGGCTATGGCCCCGCGTTCGAAGAGTTCTATAAAGCTATCGTCCTTTCGGGTATAAATTACTTTTATGTTAGGTTCTTTTTCCAAAATCTTACCCACCTGTAAGACAATATTCAATGCAATCTCTTTTTCCCTGTAGCCGTTTCCAACATTCCCCGTATCATGGCCTCCATGACCTGCATCCAAAACGATCACAAAGGGTTTTGTGGTATCATTATTGAAGGCCGTTAATAGCGGATATACTAGAAATAGTACACTAGATAAGAAAATGATATAGGTTCTCGTTTTCATAGTAAGAATAACGTTCGGTAAATTGGGATATTTTAAAATTTCAGTATTATAAAACGAACCCAAAAAATATATGTAATTTTGGGCTTTCAAAAACTAAGCCAATTTAAAAAACAGTTTGCTTTTGTATAAGGTCATGCTTAGGAACTTATTAAAAAGTTGTTTACAAAAAATCGCTTGAAGGTATTGCAAAATAAGAAGTCTTTACATTTTTGGTCATTACTGCTCCTCGTGTTTTGCAGCACTTTGGTATATGCCCAAGATCCACCTGCTAAAGAAACGGTAGTACTTCCTGCCAAAGAGGATTCCTCTGCAGTTTTTATAAAAGACACTATACCTACCAAGCGCCCAGAAACTTCAGCGGTGGTAGATACGGTAAAAGTGGATTCCATTCTTCCCAAAGAAGAACTCTTACAAGATGTAGTGGAATATTATGGGGAAGATTATGTGTACCTAGACCGAAAATCCAATAAGGTCTACATGTACAACAAGGCTTTTCTAATTTATCAGGATTACCGAATAGATGCCGGGCTTATTATCTTGGACTACAATAAAAGTGAAGTGTATGCCAAAGGAATTGATAGTTCGGGAACCTACTCTCAAAAACCTGTTTTTGTACAAGGAAGCAATACGGTGGAACCCGATTCTATCCGATTTAACTTCAACAGCAAAAAAGCTATTGTATATAATTCCCGAACCAAGCAACAGGAAATCTCGGTCATTTCAGAAATTTCAAAAAAAGAGAACGATTCGGTTTATTATTTAAGAAATGTAAAATTTACGACTTCAGAAAATATTGAAGACCCCGAATACTATTTCTATACCCGAAAAGCCAAGTTTGTTCCGAAGAAAAAAGTAGTGACTGGGCTTACCAATATGTACATTGCCGATGTCCCTACCCCGCTAGGACTTCCGTTTGCTTATTTTCCACTTTCGGAGGATCGCACCTCGGGTTTTATCATACCGAATATTGGAGAAAACAATAATCGAGGGTTCTTTTTTCAGAATGGTGGCTATTATTTTGCCATTAATGATTATGTAGATTTAACGGCTCTTGGCGATTATTACACCAATGGAAGTTACGGACTTCGATTTGATAGTAATTATGCGTTGCGTTACAAGTTTAGGGGTTCGGTGAGTGTACGGTATGAAAATCTTATTAATAGTGAAAGGGGGTTCCCTGATTTTGATCAAAGAACCATTTATAATATTCGATGGACACACACCCAAGATGCAAAGGTAAATCCTTCCTCAAGGTTTAGTGCTTCAGTAAACCTGGGAAGTTCACAGTATTTAAGTAGGTCGCTTAATCAAGTGAATAACGGAAGCCAATTGGTAAACCAGTTGAATTCCTCTATCTCCTATTCCAAAAGCTTTGATACACAGCCACAGGTTCAGTTCTCGGTTGCAGCCACCCATAGTCAAAACACCCAAACGGAAACCATTAATATGTCGCTTCCCAATTTTAACGGAAGTGTTTCCAGGATTTTTCCTTTTGCTCCAAAAAACGGGGCCAAAAAGGGAATTCTACAAAATATCAACTTGCAATACGATGTAAGTGCGGAAAATCGGATTTCTACGGTAGACTCCCTTTTCTTTAAAAAAGAAATGTTCGACAGTGCCCTTATGGGCGCCCGTCATTCCATTCCTATTAGTACCAACTTTAAATTACTGAATTACCTCAGTTTTACCACAGGTACTTCTATTCAGGAAACTTGGGTGGGAAATACCATAAGAAGACGCTATGACCCGACCATCAATGATGGGGACGGCGGAGTGGTGACTGATACCATTCGAGGTTTTGACCGGTATTTAACCTATGGCTTTAATGCGGGTGTGGGAACTACTATATACGGAACCTTTAACTTCGGAAAGGACAAGAAAATTCAAGCCTTAAGGCATGTTATGCGTCCTTCGGTAAGCTATAATATCAATCCTGGATTTGATCAATATTATGAAGAACTTACCGTTCCTACGGCAGACCCGTTACTAAATGAAGAAATTATTGAGTATTCCCGGTTTGAAAATACCTTGTATGGCGCTCCAGGAAAACTCTATTCCAGTGCATTGAGTTTTTCATTGAGCAATACTTTGGAGGCAAAAGTAAGGGACAAAGACACCACGGCTACAGAAGCTAAAAAAATTACACTCCTCAATAATTTGAATTTTTCATCGGGGTATAGCTTTTCGGCAGATTCACTAAAATTTAGTCCCGTTAATTTTACAGGAAGCATTCCCGTTATCAAAAAATTGGATTTCAATTTTAACGGAAGATTGGACCCTTACGCCTTAAACAATAACAATCAGCGAATCGACGAATTTAATATTGCTAATGGTGGAAGTTTATTTCGGTTAACAAATGCCAACGTAAGCTTTAACTACTCCTTTTCCAGCAAGGATTTTGAAGTAACGGATGAAAACGAAGAAGACTTTGATAGTGACACCTTCAGAAATGGAGGAAGACCGGATGATCTCTTTGGGGAAAGCAGGGATGTTACGGAACCGGTGCGTTCGGAAAAAAATAAAAACAAGAATGACAAAACCGACAGGGATTGGTATGCGTTCGATATTCCTTGGGATTTGAGGTTAGCTTATACTCTTACCTATTCCAATACCCAACGCCAAAACGAAATATCATCCCAATCGTTAATGTTTAGCTCCAATGTAGAACTCTCCCCTAGGTGGCAGGTAGGAATATCCTCTGGATATGACTTTAAAAACAAAGGGGTTACCTTAACCCAATTGCGATTTGTAAGGGATTTGGAGAGTTGGGTTATGCGATTTAGCTGGACGCCTATTGGAGCCAGAACTACTTCCTGGAATTTTTACATCGGAATATCCGGAAGTATTTTAAGCGATATCAAGTACGATAAACGCCGGGAAGCGGATAGACGTCTGTAATATTCCATTTTGAATTAAAATTTTCACCAATGAAAAAAATCATAAATACTTCTAAAGCCCCAGCACCTATAGGACCTTATAATCAAGCAGTCCTTAAAGGCTCCATGCTTTATACCTCTGGGCAAATAGCTTTACATCCCGAAAACGGCACTTTGGTACTGGATTCTATCCAAGCAGAAACCAAACAAGTGATGGAAAATCTCAAAGCGGTTTTAGCAGAAGCGGGAATGGACTTCTCGCATGTGCTAAAAACATCTATATTCATTAGTGACATGAATAATTTTGGAAGCATTAATGAGGTATATGCATCTTACTTTGATGAAGCCACTGCTCCAGCCCGTGAAACGGTAGAGGTAGCCAATTTGCCAAAATTTGTAAACGTGGAAATCTCCATGATTGCCTCCCATTAAGGAAGTTCTTGCTCTTCTTCTTTTGTCCCAGAACTGTTGTTGTCAAAATAGGCGGGCATGATACTGTCATCCTGATTTATTTCAATCTGTTCGGCCTTTTCCTTTTCCAGGGTTAGCTTTTTATTGAAGAGTTTTTGCATCAATTCTTTCATGGTATCGAAATCTACCGAATAGGAAACCCCTCCCCCTTGTTCAAAAATAAGATCCTCCCCAATAAATTGGAGGTCGGCTTGACGGTTAAAGAAATTAATACGCAAACTTCCATCCTCATTGACCAACCATTGCACTTCGATATCCCCAGCCACAGTAGATTCATTCGCACCATTCACAGGCACTCCTACTTTTCCATTAATTAAAACCCTTTCTGAAATTTTAGAAGATAACTGTACCCCTACTTGATACTCCAGTTGTTCGTCCAGGGAAACCCTGCGGGTGCTCACGGTAGGCAGTACTTTAAACTTTGAATCGCTATCGGCAAAAATATCAGCTACCAGTTTGTTTACACGCTCTGTTAGTGTGCTTGCCAATGCGGTTTGTGTTGCAGTTTGACCTTGGAAAGAACCCGTAGCAGCCAACCAGATTCCTTGCAGTTCCCTTTGCTCCTTAGTTCTTAAACGATCTTCCAATTCGCTTTTTACGGCTGAAGAAACTCCCGGAAAATTAAAATTAAACTCCAAATCGGGTTGCATAATTTCCCCGGTAAGGTTCAAAAGCACTTCTACATCTACGGTAGAGTTAAGGTTTGGGTTATCCAATAAAGATGAAGGGTTTACATTTTCAACGGAATATCTTGCCGTAAGATCTAGATTCGCTTTGGTGGGTTCACCATCCCAAGTAATGTTTCCTCCTGGAACCACATCGATGGTTTTATCTACCAACCCTCCATACCGGAAATCGTATTGACCTTCAATAATAAGGAAATCACCCCACATTCTGAATTTGCCTAGTGTATTGATCTCTAATAGCAATATACCCGCACCACGCCCTTTTAATACGGAATTATTGACTTGATCTACCAGTACTTCTACTTCGGCACTTTTATTGATGTCCAATTCGAAGTTAAGAGACAAGCCTTTCACTTGATTAGGGATGTAGGTTTCCCCATTGATACGAGCTTTCTTTTCTTCCGGAGAAATAAACCGTATAAAAGAATCGTCTCCAATACTTGCTGCATCACTAATAGGAATTTTAAATGACGTCCCTTCTTCCGTAGTAGCAAAGACATCAATAACCAATTCATCCACAGGCCCTTTAATAGTAGACTCCCCACTTATAAATGCGGTTCCGTAGTACAACGCATCCTCGTCTGCAGGCGTATCCAGAACCAGCAGCCTGTCTGTGTCAATCCCTATATCCATTCCCCACTCCCCAAAATTGTTATGGGAAAAAGAACCCGATAATGTTCCCTGAGTGTTGTATTTGGTATCGGTAATGGTAATAGGATTGATTTGAAATTTGTTCTTAGAAATAAAAACAGGGGTATTATCCTGAAGGTCAAAATCCACATTCAGGTACGGTACTGTAAGCCCTGTTTCCCGAAGCACCAAGCTTCCGCTTAAATCGGGAGACTTATAGTTCCCTTTAATTTTGGTGTTTCCATTTACAAAGCCCCGTAAGTTGGAAATAACATCGGCCCCTAAGGGGCTGAAGGCTTCTAGGTTGAAATCGTTAAAACTTACATCTAGATTTATTCTTCCATCTTCCCCAGATACGTCCAGTTCTCCAATAGCCTTGAAGGAAGTCACATTTTCATTAATCAAATTGGAATTAATTTGATAGCTTGTTAAATCGCTATTCCCCTTTACATAAAGTTCTAAATTTCCAAAGGCAATATCATTCATATAAATATCTTCTATCACCACATCTGAAACTGGATAGTAGGAATTTCCCTTTTTGGAGAGTTCCAATCCGCCATTAATTTTACCTTTCAGGTTAAGGCTATCCACAGCAGGCAATAATTTCCCTATATCCACATCGGTAAATTGCAGTTCGACATCCAAAAGGGAACTGTCTTGTTTTACCCCTGCCATTTGTATGAATTCATTATTGTGGCTTAAGGTTAAGGAATCCAGTTTTATGTCTCTAAAATTATCGTCGAATGTAAGCTTGTTAAGATTGTTATTGTTCCGGTTTAAATACCAGTCATTTCCTTGATATTTAATGAGTGACTTTTTGATCCCTACTACAGAATTCCCCTCGGGATTGATAGTATGGTACAAAGCTAGATTGAAGGTATCTTTTTGCTGCTTTACCCCCCCAACAAACTTGGATTGTACATACAAGGTATCTTTCAAGGTTTTATTAATAACATTGATGTCGGTTAAATTATAGCTGCCATTATACAAGGAATCTACCGAAATATACGCATTGAACAGTGGGTTATCGTTATCCAATTGTACATTTACCTTGCCCAAATAGTTTTCATAGAGCAATAGTTCGGGCGATTTGAAGTCTAACTGAAACTTGGACTCATCTGAATAGACCGATCCACGTACCCGTGTATTCTCTCCCAACTGAAGCTGAGGAATAAAAACATCTACAATTTTATTGTAAACTTCAAATTCATAATTCAAGTATTGGTCTGTTGTTACCTGAACCGGAATGTAGTTGGTATAAATGCTTCCTATGGAATTTCTAAATAAATACGGAATGTCCTCTACTAAAAATTTACCTCGAATACGACCATTAATAATATCGGGCGAATTTATTTCAATGGTCCGCTCATCACCCGAATAAGAAGAAGTAATGGCAAAATCATCGAAGAAAAAGTCCTTTTGGGAAGTTTGATAAAATGTTTCCGTAAAGTTTATGGTCCCTACTGCATCATTAATTGAGGTCCCATCCATATTCATTTTAATTTTTCCGGCAAATACCGAAACACTATCCCGCTTAAATAAGTTTAATTTGTTGAGTTCGGCAAATTCGATATCTGCTTCAAAATCATAGTGGTTTTGCTGTTTCGATACATCGACCAATCCATCAAAAACCATTTGCAAATTGGGGTCATCAATCGTGAGTTGTCCATTAAACAACGGATTTTTAAGGTTTCCTTTTACGATGATATTTTTGTAGTTGTAGCCTTCAAAAATAATTGAGGAAATCTTTCCATCAACTTGTGTGCTTACGGTTTCTGCAGTAAAACCCCGGCCATCCAGGTAAAGTTTTGCATCGATAGTTTCTAAGGAAGTAGTGCCCGCAATTTTTCCAAGATTAAACTTTTGCAAATCGATTTTTCCTTTATAGTAAGCATTTTTAAAATCCTGCACATTTCCCATTTCCGCATCCACCGTAGCTTTTCCAATGGCACTATTTAGCTTACTATTGGTTTTAATAAAATCACCTTCAATTTGTGTTGTGCCTTGTAAAACCAGATCTCCAAAAGGTTTCAATTCCTCGGGCAAATCGTTTCCAATAATATTGGGAAGAATTCTCCTTAAATCGAAATAGTTGGTTTTTATGGAATGATTATTTGCCTGAATTGCATATACACCGTCACTAAAAAGATTTTTGAAGGTATAGCTGCCTGTAAAATTTGAATTACTGTAGGCCAGACTAGCATCCGAAAAAGTAAAATTGTTAAGCGTGCCCGAAAATTTTCCGTCAATCTGTAAGTCCAAGTCCTTACCAAACTCTGGATAGAACTTATTTAAATCGTTTGTAGAGATTGAGGAATTATTAAAATCCACTCGAATGATAACATCATTCTCAAAATCGGACATGCCATTTTCGTATTCCAGGGAGACATCACCCTGAAGCAAGGAATTGGCTGTTTTCAGTTTTAAATCACCCAAAACCATCTGGGTAGGGGTATATGCGAAATTGGCAACCAAATCTTCCACTTCAATCCCACTAGCTTCCAAAAAGGCGAGGGAGTTAATATTTACAGCCACATCACTGTCGTATACCTTGAAATCTTCAGCATCCAATTGAATGTTTTGGACATCCAAGACCGTTGGAGTTTCTAAATTTTCATCGGTAATTTTAACCCTCGTATTTTGCAAAGTAAGGTCATTACTTAGCAGTTCAAATGGTTTTACTTGTGTGGTATCACCCGTATTGAACTTTTGAGAGAAAATGGATAGATTATCGTCATCTTCATTTTTATACGTAGTCACATATAGTTTGGCATTTTCTAAATCAATGAAGCCAAAATCCAAATTTCCCTGAATTAGTTTTTGTACACTAAGAATATTGGTTTGTAGATATTGTGAATAAATTAGAGTGTCTTCGCGATGATCCCGTATAAGCACTTCCCGAATATCAACTTCCCCTTTCCAATTGAGTCCCAATCTGCCAATCTGGATATCGGTACCGTAGGTTTCATTTAAATCCTGAGTAACCTTTTGAGCGATTTTTGTTTGTACAGATGGAATGGAAAGTGTGATTACCAAAAGTATTAGCAATAAAAAAAGTACCAAAGCAGTACGTTTAAGTATTTTAATAAGTTTTTTGATAACCTTTTATTGTTTTAATTTTACACACTATAAAAATAACTCCTTGAAAACCCAAGATATTTACATACTAGGTATTGAATCTTCCTGCGACGACACTGCTGCTGCTGTGATGCATAACGGCAGGGTCCTATCCAATGTTGTTGCCAACCAGAAAATACACGAAGAATACGGGGGTGTTGTTCCCGAATTAGCTTCGCGGGCGCATCAACAAAATATTGTTCCGGTCGTTCATCAAGCATTACGCAAAGCAAATATCGACAAAAAACAATTAAGCGCCATAGCTTTTACGCAAGGTCCTGGCTTAATGGGATCTTTATTGGTAGGAACCTCATTTTCAAAATCTTTGGCTATGGGACTGGGTATCCCACTCATTTCGGTAAACCATATGCAGGCCCATATTCTAGCTCATTTTATTAAAGATGAAGCACAAACCACGCCAAGTTTCCCGTTTATTGCACTCACAATTAGTGGTGGACACACGCAAATTGTTAAGGTTGATGATTACTTCCGTATGGAAATTTTAGGAGAAACTATAGATGATGCCGTTGGGGAAGCATTTGATAAATCGGCTAAAATATTAGGACTTCCCTACCCAGGAGGCCCTCTAATAGATAAGTATGCCCAGCATGGGGACCCTACAGCGTTTTCCTTTCCAAAACCAAAAGTTGGGGATTTGGAGTTCAGCTTTAGTGGATTAAAAACAGCCGTGCTTTATTTTGTGGAACGGGAAACAGCCAAAGACCCTCATTTTATTGAAGAGAACCTACATAATATTTGTGCAAGCTTGCAATTTACCATTGTAGACTATCTCATGGATAAACTAAAAAATGCGGTAGTTAAAACAGGGATTAATAGAATAGCGATTGGCGGTGGTGTTTCCGCAAATAGTGGCATTCGAAAAGCCTTAAAGAATGCAGAAAAAGAACTTGGTTGGACGACGTACATCCCTAAATTTGAATACTGTACCGATAATGCTGCTATGATTGCCATTGTTGGAGAGCTGAAATATTTAAATGGCGACTTTTCCAAACAAAATGTTGTGGCTACTGCAAGAATGAAACTATCATGAGTTATTCGGAAGAGATCGTAAAAAGAATTAGAGCAGCCCTAAAGCCTTGGCAGCAGGATATAGAAGAGAAAAGAATGTTTGGCGGTACATGCTTTCTCTACAAAGGAAAAATGTGTGTTGGGGAAAGTAAGGAACGATTGATGGTGAGGGTAGTTTCAGAAAAAATGAACCAAGCCCTTAAAACCCCCGAAGCAAAACAAATGATCCATGGAGGAAAGTTGATGAAGGAATTTATTTTTGTTTCACACATAGCTTCTCAGCCAGAAGAAGCCTTACAATATTGGATTGAATTAGGTGTAGAACACGCACAACTTAAAAGCAAGTAACATGAATCTCTTTTACCTCGGTACATTAGCCGATAATGCAACACTCGCCCAATTTGGGAAAGAAGAAAGTCGTCACATTTCAAAAGTATTGAGACACCAAAAAGGGGACTTTTTATGGATAACCAACGGGAAGGGGCTATTATTTCAAGGAAAAATCACGGAGATTAGTCAAAAACATTGTACCGTAAGCATCATTTCTTCAGAAAAAAAAACAGCACTCCCTTATAAACTTCACATGGCGGTAGCTCCAACCAAACAAAATGACCGTTATGAATGGTTTTTGGAAAAAGCGACGGAAATTGGAATTTCTTCCATTACGCCCATTATCTGCGACCACAGTGAACGTAAAGTGATAAAGAACGAACGTTATGAAAAGATTATCGAAAGTGCGATGAAACAATCCCTTTCGTGTTACAAGCCCATTTTAAATGAAGCCCTACCCTATGCAGATTTCATAGCTCAAACAAATCATTTTGAAGGAAAAAAATGCATCGCTCATTGTGAAGATTCTGAAAAACAACTACTTAAAAATTGCATTCAACCCAAAGAAAGTATCCTTATCTTAATTGGTCCTGAAGGGGATTTCTCACAAAACGAAATCGATTTAGCCTTACAAAATCAATTTCAAGCGGTCTCCTTGGGAAATTCCCGCTTAAGAACCGAAACAGCCGCAATAGCAGCCTGTTTGGGCGTTTCTTTTGTTAATTAGTATTAATGTAAGGTAAACAAAAAGTTAAAAAAGTATGTTTTTTATCGATTGAATTGTGTATTTCATCGATAGTATCTATATTGCGTCAACTCTTTAACCTAAAACCCTTTATGAACGCTAGAAAGCTCCATAAAAAAAAATCTGATGCTGGCATCAACAAATTGGAAGCACCGCTAAAATTTCTTTCTCCTCTTCAAAAGCAAAAAGCTTCACAATTGTCTAAAGATTGGAAAGTTTTTACTTATAGCATTTTTGGGGAAATTTTTGACAAAGTATAGATTTAAGCCTACTTTTCATGTATTTTTGTGTCTATGCCTAAGACACTAATTTTTATTTTAATTACATTACCCGCAGCAATAGCTATGCAAGCTCAGGAAATTGCTCTTCTTAAATACAATGGAGGGGGCGATTGGTATAGCAATCCTACGGCTTTACCCAATTTGATTAAATTCAGCAACCAACAAATCAATACCTCCATTCAGGAAAAGGCCGAAACGGTAGCTCCCAACGATCCTGAATTGTTTAATTACCCCTTTGTACACATGACGGGTCATGGGAACGTATTTTTCTCTGAGGAAGAAGCCATGAACCTACGCAATTATTTAATCAGTGGCGGATTTCTTCATATAGATGACAATTATGGCATGGACGAATACCTTCGCAAAGAGTTGGTCAAGATTTTTCCAGATCAAGACTTAAAAGAACTTCCGGCAGACCACCCTATTTTTAATCAGCAATTCAAATTCCCGAAGGGCTTGCCTAAAATTCACGAGCATGACAATCAAAGACCTCAGGCTTTTGGCATTACCTTTAACGGCAGATTGGTATTGCTTTACACCTTTGAGTGTGATTTGGGCGATGGCTGGGAAAATCCTGAGGTTCACAACGATCCACAAGAAGTACGGATGAAAGCGCTCCAGATGGGAAGCAATATTCTTTCTTACGTTTTCGAAAACTAAATATCTTCTTAAAAATCCTCCTAAAAACGGGCTTTTCAAAAAATACTTAACAAATATTTGAGTATTTCGTAGAAGCCATTGTGCTATCTTTACTTTGTGAAAACAACCGCAAAATCAATAGCCATTGGTATATTGAAGGCCTTATCGGTATTGGTAGGAGTCTTTTTTTTAGTTTGGTTTTTTATTGAAGTAAGAGAGCTAATTCTATTTATAGGCTTAGCATTAGTTCTGTCCCTCATTGGAAGGCCCCTGATGTTGTTTTTCAAGAATAGACTAAAATTTGGAAATACTTTTTCGGCCACGCTCACCCTACTTTTAATCATGGGCATTATTAGCCTTTTGCTATACACTTTTGTACCCATTATAGTGGAGCAAGGAAAGAATATTTCAGAGATTAATTTTAACCAGGTTAAAAGAGATCTTGAGGAACTCAACATGCAAGCTAGTGATTATCTTGGCGTCGATCATTTCACTATGGTTGAAGCAGTGAAACAAACCGAGTTTGTTAAAAATATGAATGTTGAAATTATCCCTAGCTTTATTGAAATGTTCTTCAGCAATATTGGGAGCGCCATCATAGGCCTTTTCGCGGTCCTATTTATGGCTTTTTTCCTGTTGAAGGATGAAAAGATTATCGTTAGGACTGTGTTGGCATTTTCAAATCGAGGTGATGAAGGAAAATTTAAAAGAATACTGGTAAAAACCAAGCATTTATTGTCCCGTTATTTTATTGGTCTGCTATTTCAGATTTTAATACTTTCATTATTTTATTCGGTATTACTGCTTTATTTGGATGTCAACAACGCTATTGCCGTAGCCCTTATTTGCGCTTTTTTGAATATAGTTCCTTACCTTGGCCCTATCATTGGATGGATCCTTATGCTATTGGTCATTTTAAGCAATAATCTTGGAGCCGATTTTTCCTCGGGCCTTCTTCCACTGCTGCTTATCGCTACAGGTGGTTACGCCGTGGCACAATTATTTGACAACCTTATCACACAGCCTGTGGTATTTGGAAAAAGTGTAAAATCCCATCCGCTGGAAATTTTTTTGGTAATCTTAATGGGAGGATACTTATTTGAAATCCCTGGGATGATTTTAGCAGTTCCTACTTATACCACCCTAAAGGTTATTTCTAAAGAATTTCTATCTGAATATAAAATTGTAAAACGACTTACTCGAAACCTCTAGCATTGATCCCCCCTGAAAGTTTAAAAGATACGGTACAGCAATTTATTAAGAATTACGATGGGGAGATTTCACAATTGGCCTTGAAAGGAAGTCCCTTTCCTGAAATAACGAGTGGGTACCTTATTCAGCAAATAGAAGGTTTTCGAAAAGCTGCAAATAAACTACCCACCTGGTGTCATACACCACAGATCCTATTCCCACCTAAATTAAATTTAGAGCAAACTTCTTCCGAAATAACCGCAAAGTACAAAGCGTCTTTAATCGATGGAGAGACCTTAGCCGATATCACAGGGGGTTTTGGGGTAGACGCTTATTTCTTTGCTGAAAAATTCAAGAAAGTCCATCACTTTGAACAAAACAAGGAATTAAGCGAAATTGCCGGTCATAATTTTAAGCAACTTAAAAAAAACAATATCATTTGCCATTCAGGAAATGCCTTAGAACTTATTGAAAACAACTATTACGATGCTATTTTTGCCGATCCAGCGAGAAGACACGAAACCAAAGGAAAGGTGTTTTTTCTAAAAGATTGTGAGCCCAACATTGTTTCCCAATTAGATTCCCTGCTTGCAAAATGCCAGACCCTATTAATAAAGACCTCTCCTATGCTCGATATTTCCGTGGGACTTTCCGAATTAAAAAATGTGGCAGAAATACATGTCGTGGCAGTGAATAATGATGTAAAGGAATTGCTTTGGAAAATCACCAATACCGTACCTTCCCAAACCTTGATAAAAACGATCAACTTCCGTAAAAACACAACACAAACCTTTAGTTTTGATTATCAGCAAAGGGCTTCAGCTACTTATTCCAACCCCAAAACCTATCTGTACGAGCCAAATGCCGCCCTTTTAAAAGCAGGTGCGTTCCAAGAGCTTTCAGCCTATTTTTCAATACAAAAGATAGCACCTCACTCCCACCTTTACACCCATGAAAAACTTATCGATTTTCCTGGGAGACGTTTTCAAATAGATACGGTTTTTGCCTACCATAAAAAAACAATGAAAAACTTCGCTGGAATGAAAGCGAATATAACGACCAGGAACTTTCCGGAGCGTGTAAATGAAATCAAGAAAAAATGGAAAATAAAAGATGGCGGAAGCACTTATTTATTTTTCACCACCTTGGAATCTGGAGAAAAAATTGTTATAAAAACCATAAAAGTCCCTTCAGAATAACCAAAACTCCTAAATCTTTCATAAAGGCTAGCAGACCTCAGAATCATTACTCTGTAAAATTGTAATTTAGGGGTATGATTCTATTCAGTAAACTAAAAATTGGCATTTATTTTTTATTGATCCTTTTTTCATGTGAATTAGGAAAACCCAAACTCATTAAGGATTTGCCCGATTCCCTAAAAGAGCTTTCTGCTGCCGAGGTTATTGAAGGCACTAATATTGTTTGGTCTGTCGAAGATAGTGGTCACGATCCCATTGTATATGGTTTTGATACCAAAACTGGCGAACTCCTTAAAACCCTTGAAGTTAAAAATGCGAAAAATGAAGATTGGGAAGATTTAACTAGTGATAAAAAGGGAAATTTGTATGTAGGTGATTTTGGGGATAGCCGCGGAAAAAAAGACGATTATATAATTTATAAGCTGAATGATATTTTGAATGCAGACCAAACGATAGAAGCGGAAAAAATTGTTTTCACCCTCCCGAAAAAGCAAAAGCGTCTTGACTTTGAAGCATTTTTCATCTATAAAGATTTCTTTTATCTTTTTAGTAAAGAACACGGAACCGTCCCTATGTTTAAAATTCCAAATAAGGTTGGGGAGCACGAAGCCAAGCTCGTAAAGACTTTTAAGTTGGATGCTAAGGGAACGCTTATTACTTCTGCGGATATCAATAAGGATGAAAACGAAATGGTCCTTTTGAATCATGATCAGGTTTGGGTACTTTCCAACTTTACTTCGGAAGACTTTTTTTCGGAAGAAGTACGTTTAATTCCTCTCCATCATAATACGCAAAAAGAAGGTGTTTGTTACCTTACTGATCAAACCCTACTTATTACCGATGAACGAAGCGGTGGTGAAGGTGGAAATTTGTATTCCTTGAGTCTGTTAGAAGAAACCAAAGAATAGATTCTTGACCTTTTCAATAGTATTATAGTGAAAATTGTTCAACTACTGGCTCAAAGTGTTCTTCGTCAAATCAAAGGATTGCCAAAAGGCCTTCCTGACAGCGCTCCGCGCTGAAAATACTACAAACAAAAAAACGCTCAAGCAAGCTTGGCGTTGAGTTACAAGGATTGCCTAAAGGCCTTCCTGACAGCGCTCCGCGCTGAAAATACTACAAACAAAAAAACGCTCAAGCAAGCTTGGCGTTTTTTCTTATTATAGTATTTATTCGTGATCGCGGCAGGATTCGAACCTGCGACCGTCTGCTTAGAAGGCAGATGCTCTATCCAGCTGAGCTACGCGACCTAAAAACAAAAAAACCGAACTCAATAATATAAGTCCGGTTTTTGTCGGGGTGGCAGGATTATACCCTTTCCCCATAATATTATATATATCAATCAGTTACAGATTCCGGAACCAAACTGTTAGCCGATTTGTTGACGATATTATAAATGAACTTAAAGTAAAATGCTTTACTTTCTGATGGTGCAAATATATAATTTGTATTATTTCAAACCAA
>PALG01000022.1 GCA_002707025.1 Flavobacteriaceae bacterium
AGCTAGCTTTGGAGCCGCCGTGGAGAGCCATTCCGTTAAGTTTGTTATCTGTTTAAAGTTAC
Organism: Flavobacteriaceae bacterium; assembly: GCA_002707025.1. Classification (GTDB taxonomy): domain Bacteria; phylum Bacteroidota; class Bacteroidia; order Flavobacteriales; family Flavobacteriaceae; genus PALG01. Next base: position 63 of record PALG01000022.1, read on the forward strand.
GATTTTCTTTTTACCAAAATACGCAGCTTGGGGATAGCCGTTGTTGTAAAACGTATGTATCATAATTCAATTCGTTCTGCCCATATTGACTTATATTCAGATCCCAATACGTGAGTTTCTGTTTTTCCGTTTATGATTGTGTCTGAAACAATGTATATAACTCCGAAATCATTTGTCTCAAAATCTTGATTTTCGTCAGGAATGATTATGATTTTATCTCCTTTTTTTAAATCATAAGGTTTTATAGAATGATAGAGCACACTGAGTTTTGCGGGTAATTCTGAATTTTCGGTAGTTCCTATTAGCAGATGATATCCAATTCCATAACAACTTACAGAATTACTTCCAGTGTAATTTTCGTTTACTGTAAATTCAAACTTTTCTTTATAAGATATTGTTTCGAAATATTTATTCGGTATTGAATCAGTTATATTCTCATCATTTATAGATGAAACCTTTATATGTTCTTTTTTCTGATTACAACCAGAAATCATAACAATTAATAGTATTATGAAAGTGTATTTCATATGTTTTACAACGGTCTTGGCTATGGTTTCGTTGCGGAAAAATCTACCGGGATTTTTCCGATGAACAACGAATATACTAAAAAGCGGTGAATTCCGTGTTCGGAATTCAGCCGCAATGAACTATAGCCGTTGTTACCTGTAGTAAATCAGTCAGAAGTTCGTTTGCGAAGTATTCAGTTCAAATTTTTGAAGATCTTCGTTAAGTTCAGCAAAGATTATTTCAGTCAGAGTTCGAGTGAGAAAATCAGAAGGTTTTGTAATGAAAAACTAAAGCAGGTTTCAAAGCTTTCAGTATTCCGCCGGAGCGCAATCCGCTTATTACAGGTAACGGGTTTGGCTATGGTTTCGTTGCGGAAAAATCCGCTGGGATTTTTCCGATGAACAACGAATATACTAAAAAGCGGTGAATTCCGACTTTGGAATTCAGCCGCAATGAACTATAGCCGTTGTTGCCTTATGTAGCACGCCCCGAACATTGGGCCGAGACAAGCGATGGTTTTCAGTTACATTCCATTCGGATAAGCCTCTCAGATGGTAAATTCCGATAAGTTCATAAGGAATTCTTTTCGTTCGTTGTTTAGCGACGGTGACCCAAACGGTTCAGGAAAAAATCAGCCGTAGGCGAATCCGTGCTATTGATGGCAACGGTCTTGGCTATGGTTTGTGGCGGCTCTGCGGCTGATTCGGCGTGCCAACGAAACTGCGCCAGCGGTTTGTGGGCAGCAGCCCGCAGGGCTGCGTGAGAATCAGCAGGGCAGAGGCGCCGCTTTTCGTTTTTTATCCGCCGTTACTAAAATAGGTTTTTTGCACGACTTTTTAATTTCTTAACCAAGCTTAGCCATAAACTATAGCCGTTGTTATATACAGTGGTGTTATCAGACTTAAAATCTAAATCAGTTTATTTTGTCGGTCTATTAATCGATTTAATTAAAATTCCACCCCAAAACAGAACTGCGCCACTTATCAGCAATGGACGTTTGTATGGCCAATGGAGTAATTGGCACATAACGCCTAAAAACACCAGCAAAATTCCAATTCCAATCAATAATTTAAAGACTATTTTCATTCAATCAGATATATTCTCAAACCATTGTATATAACGGTCTCGGCTATGAGTAGTTGCGTGAGTTAGCACTTAACTTTGCAAGTACGCACCAAACTGAAAATCCGCGAGGATTTTCAGAAGTAGGCGAGAACAAGCAATTACTTATAGCCATTGTTGTATGCAGTTTTTTATTTCAGTCGTTTTTTTATGTCCATTCGTTGGTGTAAAACTCTAACAATTTCCACGATATCATTTTCCACTTTTCTATAAAAAATCAGATGTGATTTTATTTTGGTCACTCGATAATTCTTTCGAGTTTGTTCTGCTGACTTTCCTGTCATAAAGTTATCAGCAATAAATTCAATTTCCGTAATTATCAAGTCATAATATCTGTCAGCTTGTTCTTTAGACCATTTATTAAGGGTGTAAATCCAAATTTTATCTAAATCCTCAATCGCTTGTTGACTTATGCGATATTTGTTTTTACTCATAAGTGTTTACGATGTAATTCTTTCAGATGTTGTTTTGGGTCAAAGTTTTCAACAAATCCGCTATTTTCTCCGACTTCGAGAGCTTTAATCAGTTCTCTTTCCTTTTTTTCTTCACGTTCTAACAAACGCAAGGCAGAACGAATTACTTCGCTAACCGAACCATATCTTCCAGAGTTTACTTCTTCTCTTATAAAATCCTCAAAATGATTTCCGAGTGATATTGATGTGTTTTTTCCCATTTTGATTATATCTTTTTTCAAATATACCAAATCTTGGTAACTTAGCCAAATTGCATACAACGGTCTCGGCTATGAGTAGTTGCGTGGTTTAGCACTAACTTTAGCAAGTACACACCAAACTGAAAATCCGCGAGGATTTTCAGAAGTAGGCGAGAACAAGCAATTACTTATAGCCATTGTTGTAAGTAGTGCTTTTTTAGTTCACTTACTTAATTTCAAAATCCGAAATGCTCCTTGAATTACCAATGCAAAAACAATTGTTCCGATAATCAAATCAGGTTTATTAGAACTCAAATAATGCACTAAAATTCCTGCAATAATTACTCCCAAATTGATAATCACGTCATTCGAAGTGAAAATCATACTCGCTTTCATATGTGCTTCTTCTTTGCTCTTTGACTTTTGCAAAATATAAAGACAAATTCCGTTTGCAATAAGTGCAAAAATCGAAACTATAATCATTGTTGAAAAATCGGGAAGTTTCTCGTTTCCGAAAAATCTTCTCAAGACTTCTACAAATCCAATAATCGCAAGTATTATTTGAAAATATCCAGCAAGTTTGGCAATCCGTTTTTTCTTTATTACTGTTCCGCCAACCGCAAACAAACTAATTCCGTACACAAAACTGTCCGCAAGCATATCTAAACTATCGGCAACAAGTCCCATAGATTTTGAGATAATTCCTGTTGTCATTTCAATAATGAAAAAAGCAAAATTTATGGCAAGTACAGACCAAAGTAGTTTTTTCTGATTTTCGTTTTCTTTAAATTCCGTTTGGTCGGTTTGTTCCGTTGAGATTTTTTTTTCCACCTAAATTCAATTCGATAACGGACTTTTCGATTTGGTCAATTTCTCCGCTGTGAAAAACGGTCAATTTTCGATTCGGAATATCAAAGTCCAAATTCGCAATGCTTGAAATTCCGTCCAATTTCATTCGGATAAGATTTTCCTCTGAAGGACAATCCATTTTGGTAATTTCAAATATTGTTTTATTCACTTGGTTTCTGGGTTTTTCGGCATTACTTACAACGGCTCGGCTATGAGTAGTTGCGTGGTTTATCACTTAACTTTGCAAGTACACACCAGACTGAAAATCCGCGAGGATTTTCAGAAGTAGGCGAGAACAAGCAATTACTTATAGCCATTGTTGTACACAGTTTTTATTCTAATTCATCTATTATTTTCACTATGCTAATAGCACTTATCGCACTTATTACACATAATTCTGCAAAGTGCTTTTCAGCATTTAGTTTATGTGTAGTCGAATTCATTAAATCAATTGAATCGCTTACAAATTCAATTGCTGATATAGCTACTTTTCTTAAACCTTTGTTTTTTTTGCCTTTTAATTCAGATGCTATATATGTATTCAACTGATTTTTAAATTTACCATTATTTAGTTCAATAGTTGGGTCATCAGCTTTGTGTAAATCTCGATTAAAAACCTCACGAGCTAATTTATCCATTAAAGTTCTTGCACTATTTCCAATGTTTTGATAATCGGTTGATTCCGTACTCCTTTCAAGTAATTCGATTATTTTTTGTTGACCTGAATTAATTTGTTCCCATTTTGTGTAAATAGGCTTTACTTCGGTTGATACAAGCTCTAATTTGTCATAATCAGGAAGTAATTCCAGTTTGTCAATTAACAATTCCGTCGAGTCATTTATGCGTCTTTTTAGAATATCTTGTGTACCTTTTTTTAATTCATAATATTTAGAGTAGACGTCTGGTGTTAGGTAAATTTTAATATTGTAAGCATTTGGGAATGTTCGATAGTTCCAATGTTGTTCAAAATCAAAAAATGAATGATTAAGAATTTCTATCATATAGTTTTCTGATTTTCTTTCAGAAATTTGTTTGAGAATGTGTTTTATTTTTGGTACTAAAGGTGGTTCTTGTTTCATTCGTCAAATTGTGTACAACGGTACCGTATAACCGTCAGTTGTGGCTTTTTCGGTTTCGGTTTCGGTTTTTTCAGTTGGCAAGGTAGTGTTTTTGTGGGAAACGAAATTCAATTAGGCGACTGAACCGCCGCAATTGCGGTTATACATTGTTGTGTGGCGTTTTTTTATTCAGTTTCAACTTTAATGTTTGGATATTCAGTCAGAAAAGTTTTCAAATCAGTTAATCGGTCTGGTTTTAAACTCATTTCTCTATAAAGGTAAACGATTGGGTTTTCAGTTCCATCTAGTTTAAAATACCAAAACATATATCCTTGATGCATCATAAAAACAAAATCTTTATCAGTTAGAAAGTTTTCGGCGTTATCTTCTCCTAATAATTCCAATGCCCATTCTTTCAGTTCTTTTTTATCGTGATATAAGTCAGTTCCAACCATACTTTTTGGAATCGATTTTTGACATTCCAAATAGAATTCTTTATAAATCACTGGAAAAGTTAGATTGAGTTTTTTTTCAATTTCGTTCAGGTCTTTCATAAAGTCTCTTCAAATGACACACAACGGTTTTGTGTATGGCTCGTTGCGGAAAATCAGCTATGATTTTCCGCCGTAAACCAAAGATAGCAAATTGCAATGAATTCCGATTAGGAATTCAGCCTCAATGAGCTATACACGTTGTTCTACGCAGTTTTTTCATCAGTTACTTCTTCTAATAATCCAGTTATTTTTTTAGTCAGAATTTGCTTTTTACCATTATCAAGAGAATATTTTTCCATTCTCAAATTTCCTTTCAAGTCAATTGTGAAATGATATTTCATTTCCGCTTCTCCTGCTGGCTTTTTTGGCAATCCGTTCAGACGCATTTTTGCAAATTTAGGATTAACAGTTGCTTTTGGGTTTTCTCCATAATGGATTGTGGCTTCTGAACTTGTTTGATTATCAACAGTTGTTCGAACAATTGCAGATGATGAAACTGGAATCATAGAACCTTTTTCTACTATTATTTTATATCCATTGTTTATTAGACTTGAACCAATAGAATGTTTTAATCTATATTTTTTAGTCAAGTCTAATGCAAATGCTGTTTTTTGAACTTCGATATTATCTGGTGCAATTTGAAAAGCAGATTCTACAATTTCAGGTCTATTAGTAACTTTTGCTTGAAAAACAATATCATTTGCTAGATAATCTCTTGCTCTCAATACGTTATTTTCGTCAACTTCAAAGCGAGTCAGTTGTCTAATTTCTGTTACTTTTTCAGTTAAAGATTTCAGTCGCTCAAATTCATTAATAAAAGATTCAATCGTGTCTTTTTCTTCTTTTATTATTAGGACGTTTTCTCTGTTTTTATTCTCTGCATAATATGTCCAATTATACGAGCCATTTATTAATATTTGATTGTCAACAACACAAAATTTATTGTGCATAGGATTGTAGCCATCTGAAAAATAAAACTCTCCTCCTTTGTCTACGAAATGTTGAAAATTCAGTCCTGTGTTTCTGTTGTTTATAAAATCGTTATGGATAATTAACTCAACTTTACAACCTTTCTCTATTTGCTCAATTAGTTTGTCAAAAAGTTCTTCGTTAGTAAACCAATAAACTGCAACAATTATTCTTTCAGATGCTTTGTCGAGAGCATTGATTATGTGTTGTCTAATATTGTCAAAATGGACATTTACCATTGGTTATTCAAATTGCGTAGAACGGTTTTGTATAAGCGCAGTAGCGGTATTAACGCACTTACCTTTCGATTTATAACTGACCATAAATTTATACATTTTGTTTCGTTTTATCACTTTTCCCGCTATTGCGCTTATACGTTGTTGTAAGCCGTTTTTTCTACGGTATGTTTGAGAAATTTCTTGTATTCATTTAGTTTTTCAGCTATTTGTACAGCGTTAATTTTTTCATCTTTTTTCCCAAGCCAATCCTGCTGTTTTATGATTGCCACCGTCATATATTTTCCGTGTCCGAAACGGTTTGGTCGTTTGATTTCGACATAATCTTGTTCTTTTGCATTTTTCAGAATTAAGCGATAGATTTTATTTCTTATTTGACTTCTTGTTTCGTTTTCGGGCATTTCCAATTCATCTGGGTCAGTTGAAATTTTAAAGCAAAGGTTTCCTTGTTCAATTTGTAAGTAGACAGGAAACATACTCCAATAATCCCAATTCAAGACTGCGTTCCAGAAACCACCATTTTGATTGTTGACATAATGCCAATTGACCAAACCAATTTCTTTTTCCAAATATTGGTAGAAACCTTGCCAATCCGCACCATTCCATTCGCCAATCAGCTTATGTTTGTATTGATTGTTTGAATGTTCGAGTTTTGCAAGCCTATCTTTAAAGTCAATGAAAATATCATTATCAATTTTATTATACTTCTCAAGTATTTTCAAAAAGTCTTGGCGCTTAAAAATCGAATAGCCTTGTTTCTTTACAAAACTCAAATTCCGCATTGATTCATTGCCCGTTTTGAGATAAACGCAAATTGGCTCAAAATACTCTTTTTCTTGGCACCATTCAGTTGCGATTTGTCTGTACCGAGCCAATTGATTTGAATGAAAGGAACTAAAGGTTTTATCTTCTATTATAATAAGGTACTTATTGTTAATTGTTGCCCAAACGTCAATGTTGTGCCATTGCCTACCAGCATCAACTATTTCTATATTATCATTAAACTGTGGATGTACCGATTTTATCAAACTTGAAATAAACTCTTTGCCACAGTTGTTAAGCGAAATGTTAATTGAAGCACAACTTCTATCCGCATATTTTAGCAACCAAGTCAAAAATGCGTCTTGATTTAGTTCTTTGGTGGCAATATTGAAAATGTTTGGTTTCATCAGCTATGCGAGTTTGTCTATTTTAGTACTATTAAAATAACCCTTGAAAAGTCCCTTTTCCGTCTGAAAAGTAAATGAATTGCTATCTGCAAATCTTGTCTTGTATGCACTTCCAAAAGATACAAAAGGTCTAAAAACCTTTTTTTGACTTGTGCTTTTTAATTGGCATAATAATACTTCGCCTTTTGCAGTTGCAACTAAAAATCTTGACCTTTCATTTGTTGGGTTTTCCAAATCACAGTCAACAGCTTTTTCAAACCCTCGAAACACAGGTGATTGCATTGTACTCCTCTCTTTGCCTAAATAAACTACACCGTCTTTTATCGATAAGTGATAATTGGTTACTTTTTTAGGTGTACTTGGGGCATAGTTTCTGCTTGGTCTGCTTGATGACTTACTACCTCCAAAAAGATTGGACAAAAAGTTCTTTGCTTTAATTATTATGTAGCCAATAATCCCGAGAGCTATCAACCACCCAATAAAAGTATCGCCGTCTTCATTATCTTTACTTTGAGAATTAGCATCAACGGCTGTGATGTATTTTGCAGATACATAACCTTGTAAATCGTCAACCTGTATTTTTGACCAATTACCAGACTTCGAAATCTCTAAAACCTTTTGGTTCAGTTTTACCTGACCGACCACTTCGTAATCAGTACTTGGTCCGCTACGTACATTTAAAAGTTCCGTGTTTACTATAAATTCGGTTTGACAAAGGGCAAAAATTGAGTTTAAAAATAGGAATAAAGTAAAAATGTATTTCATATGTTTCTGGTGTGGTCAAATGGCTTACAACGGTCCTGGCTATCCCTCTGGCGGCGTTTGGCGGCAGCTTCGGAAGCTTGCTTGCGCAGCAAGCGGCAGTGGCATAAAACGCCACGTGCGATTCGGAAGGTCTTGGAGCCGCCGAGGTATTCAGTTCCGTGTTTTATTGTTTTGCCTAAAAGTAGCAAAAACTTTCCAATTACCGATTCAGTTGCCGCTTGGGGATAGCCGTTGTTAGGTAACGTTTTTTCTTTCATTCAGTAGTTCTTTAGCTGCACGTTTAGCTTCAGGTATTCTATTTTTATCAGTCACAATAAATTCCAATTCATCATTTGATTTATCATAAAATTTTATTTTTAAATATTCCACTCTTGTATAGTTTTCTGGCAAGTCTGGAATTTCTTGTACTTCTTTTAAAACAAGCTCTTTTTTATCTTGATTTTTGCTCACCCTTAGTTTAACTCGAAAGTAAAATAGAATAGTTAAAACTATAAGAAAGATAAATCCAATTCCATAACCAATTAATTGATTTTCAATTCCAAGCCAACTGTTAGCATTTTTAGCTACAATCAAAAATAGAATTACTCCAATCACTCCAAAAGAATTCAATGAGGTCTTATCAGCTTCAAGGACTGTATCACAATTTTGGCAAATAACTCTATTTGAATACCTCGTCAGTGTAATTGTATTTATAAAATTGACTCTGTATTTACATTTGGGACATTTAGACATTGTTCAATTAAATGTTACCTAACGGTCCTGGCTATCCCTCTGGCGGCGTTGGGCGGCTGATTCGGCAGCCTGCGTTTTGCGGAGCAAAAGCGGGAAGCAGCTTTTAAGCTGCGTTAGAATCAGCTAGCGTTTGGGGCCGCCTTTGAGAACCATTCCGTTTAAATTATTTGTCTAAATGTAAGAATTACAATTCAATTAACCATCTCCCGCCGCTGGGGGATAGCCGTTGTTGTGGCTAGTTTTTATCTAAACAATTTCCAATAAGACTATCTTTCAGTTTTTCTGAGTCTTTTGACCGTTTAAATTCATACCATTTATTTAAACTGTTTTTTTGAACTAATAATGAATTCTCTATATGAGTGAAAAGTTTCACTTCCAGAACTTAGGTTATTTCTCGTGCCAAAACCTCCCAGCCAAACTCCAATAAGATTTCCAGCTGGTTTATCGTCTGAATCTTCCCAGAACATAGATCTTGTTAAAAATGGTATTTCTATTTTATTCCCCTTTTTGTCAATTTTAAAATATCAATTATTAATATAATCGTTTTTCAAACTACCACTATACAATAAGATACCATTATCAGGAAATCACAATTGTTCTCTGTTGTCAATAATTTCAATGGCTTCTCCACAAGGCATATCTGCGACAACAATAGCTTTACCTTCTAAGTTTTCTGGAATAATTAAATCAAGTTTTTATGCAGCCGCAGTTCAAATTGTACCTGTTAAATAGAAAAATAAATGCAAACTTAGATACCATAGAATTATTGGTACTAATATCCAAATCAACTTTGGTATTAATTTTTTATTTGAAAATAAAAGTATTATGACTCCTATTATGAATAAAGGGACGCCAAAAATCACAAAGTATGGGTTTAAGCAAATCAAGAATGCGATAATTATAAACGCTTTTCCAATATCTCCTTTCATTGATGATTATGTTCAAAATTAGCCACAACGGTCTTGTATATGGAAAGTAGCGGAATTTTATGCACTAACTTTTCGGATTATAACAGACCTTTAATATTTTCATTTACTTTCAATTAAGCGATTAAACCGCTATTTTTTATATACGTTGTTGTACACTGGCTTTTTTCCATTCAGATTTTCAGTCAGCGTTGGTAAAGACATACTCTTTTGCAATTTTTGGCTTGTGGTGTTGGCTGTTGCGAATTGCAAATGTGTATGGCTTTAAGTGTTGGCTTTTTATCTAATTCCACTCAAATAATTTTTCATTTGTCTCAATGAATGAAATGAACTCTTCAATAGAACGAGGTTCAATTCGTAGGTCTTTATCATCTTTTACATATTTGATTTGTCTTTTACTATCAACGAAAATGCTTGGTGCAATAAAGTGACACATTGATTTCGCCTTAATCTTTTTATCAAATTCTTCGAGATGTCTTTCAATTGGCCATACTTCCATCATTGTTTGTGTTCTACCACCAGACATTGTTACTTCAACTAATACACCATTTTCATCCTCAAAACATTCAATATCTCCTTGATTTCCTTGTCCTCCAGCTGTCGATGTAGGAATGCCTTCATCATCGCAAGGATAGTTTGGAACTATTTTTAAATCTTTGTAATTCGCTTTAATAGCTAATGATGTTAGAAATTCAAGTCTAATAGGATGAGTTAGAAATTTCAATATTGGGTCTGTTGAATTTCTTCTAACTGCTAACCCTTTTAATTCTGACTTGATAATTTTCCAAGTATAATGATTAACCCATTTTTCAAGTAATTTATCATTTTCTGTTATATCTAATGGTTTCGTCTTTAAACTTATTAAAACATTATCTGTTGTAGACATATACTCAAAATATTCTTTTTCGGTTGAATATTTTTTGTAGTCAGAATATTCTTTGAGAATGTAATCTACTTTTGCTTGTTCATTTCTGTTAATATCTATAAATCTACCACCACCTCGAAGAGATATAACTCCAGTTAAACGCATTTTACGGATAAATTCATCTGGATATTCGTTCATTATTGACTTATCTTCTCGTTTAATGTCCTCTCCATCCATAATTTCCTCACGACATATATTTGTTATAACTTCCCAACTTGGGTTGTAACCGTGTTCAGTTCTTAATTTTTTAATACGTTGATAGAGGTTATCGGAATTATTATCTCGCCAATATAAAACTAAAGGTAATTCTAATCGAGATATTCCAGCACCGTTAAATTCGTTATCATTATTCAACTTTTGAATAACTTGTAGTAATAGAATTAATGGAATGTTATCATTTAAAACTCGCACAAAAGGATTACTTCTTTGCGATTTTGCCATTGCGTGTAAAAAAGCTTGTTGCTCAAATTCAGGATGTGGTTCATCAAATAAGATTTCGTCATTAGGATTTGTAATTTCTACTGAATTTGCTAGTTTCAAACCAATTTCTGAAAAGAAAATCTTTTCATTAATATTGAAATAAACGAATCCTAATTCTTTTGCAAAATCAAAAACTGTAGCAAATCTTGAAGGCCAACCTTCTTCAAATCCAGCCTCTTTATGGTCTTGAGGATTACGGTCAATTAAATGAATCACTTCTTTATCACTTAATGTTTCTTCTCCAATTGAGGATTTATCAGAAATTCTTTTTGCTCCCCATTTTTGTTCAATAGTCTTGGTTATTCCTCTGGTTGGACGATATAATCCAAAGCGAATTATTTCTCCCATTATCTCCGTTGCTAAATCGTTTGTTAATATTTGGCTGTTGTAGTTTTGGAAAATATTTAAAAGACTTTTCAATCTTTTAGGATTGCGTACTGTTGTTGTAAATAATAACGGTTTATACTTTGCTTTTTTTGCCATATTAATTTAAGATTTCAGATTTTTCATTTACAACCTTAAGATTTGAACTTGTTTTTGGTTGATAATTGGTTATTAAAACTTCTTTAAATTCTTTGTTCGAATTATCGTGATAGCTGATATAATTACTTTTAATATCTAAAGAAAAATATTTACTGCTCCAGTTTAAAAATTGTTTATTGATTTTTCCTTTGTAATGAGTTACGTTTGATATAGCAAAATTTACATTTTGCTCATCTAAATATTCAAGAAAATTAAGTAATCTTTCCTCTGTTTCTTGGTTCCATAATTTGTTATACTCACTGAATGTAATTAAATATGGTGGATCAAGATATATGAAATCATCTTCTTGAAAATTTATGCCATCAAAAAAGTCAAGAAAATCTAAATTATGAAATGTGGTTTTCTTTTTTTTGATTAAATCAAAATAATTATTTAATGCTGTTAAAGTATTTTTGTTAAAATCAACATTTCCAACAGGTAGATTATATTCTCCTTTTGAGTTAAATCTTAACATACGATTAAAACCATAAATCAAAAGAATATATAAATGAAGAGTTGTATTAGCTTTACCTGAATTATAATCTTTTTTTAGTTTATTAAATCCTTCTTTATTGAATTTTGCATAGTACGTTTTTTTCCATTTATTTCTTAATTCTTGAGGAACAATGTCTTTTACGTATGAATGCGATAATTTATATTCTTGAATTATTTCAAATACATTTTTGAAGAACAAATCAGGATTTTCTGCTTGTTTTTCTAAAAATTCGTGAATTTCAATAACTTTTGAGTCAATATCATTTAATAAATATTCGTTTGCACTAACATTGAGGAAAACTGAACCTCCACCAGTAAATGGCTCAATAAAACGATTTATCGTTTTAGGAAAATATTGACTAATTTTTGGATATAGTTTGTACTTATCTCCAACATAAAATAATGGTGAGCGAAATGCTTTGTTTTTATTTGTCATTTTTTTTTGTTAGAAATAAAAATTCTTTGTGGTCATTAAATTCTGTTTTACCTGTATTGAAAAATGTATGAGATTGTTCAAATATTTTTGTTTCTCCAATATTTTCTAAAATTTCAACTATTTCTTCATATTTAATTTTATTAGCTGACGATTTACTTTTTGATTTATATGTGTTATTATATGAAACTGCTAAATACTTTACATCTAAATTTTCAACTAAATCTTTAAAAGTGTCTTTTGCTTGAACAGTACAATATTTACTCATATTTTCTGGTTCAGGTTTTAGAGCAACTCCATATAATTTTGGTTTTTTCCATTGAATAAGATTCTCATAAATATGGTAAAATCTGCTATACTGTCTTGAATTATATGGTGGGTCAATATATGCGATATCTCCTTTGATGTTTCTCGCTAATTCATTTGCATCTTCTTGATATATTTTAGTTCCCTTAAAATCTGCTGTCTCAATTAATCTAAAATTCAAAGGTTTTTTTGCAATTGGCTTTTTTATGTAAGCATCAAAATGACCTACAGTATTTGCAAGCCTGTCAATAGTGTAAATTAGAGAAGTAAGCAAAATTGCATATTCTCTTGAGTTGAGTTCATTGTTCTTTTTTTTCTTTTCAATATCCTGTCTTATGAAGCCAATTTGCTTTGAAATTTCTTTTTCGTAAAATTTTCCTCCAAAGTTTTTTGAGAAGTAGTTTTCTCTAATTGATTTTAGATTTAATGTATTGTATTCATTCGCTAATTCAACAAGCTTACTTGAATTCCATTTTAAAGTTCCATAAAATGCTTGGTACGTAATGTTGTTAGAGTAGAGAATATCGTTTAAAATTACGGTTTTGTATTTTTCCATTGCAGATTTAGCAACTATTGAAGTGCCTGAAAAAATATCAATAAAAGTATCATTTCCTTGGGTTTCAGACTCTATAATTTCCATTATCCAATCTGTTAATTTTGCCTTGTTCCCAATATATCTTCTGCTTTGTAGCTGAAACTTTTCTTGATTTTTATAGTCATTGAAAAGATTTAAACCATATTTTAGTTTTTGTTCTGCAAGGTGGAATCCTTCAAGCCCTAAATCTTCATTTTGAACTTCATAGATTATTTTGTCACTAATTAGTTGTCTAATTAAGTCATTTTCGCTGTAACTATAAAATTCAGCTAAACTCTGTACTTGAATTTTTGTTGGAAGTCGTTTGCCAGTTTCTATTCTGCTTAATGAAGTGTAGTTAATAGAAGTTTTATCTGCAACTTCTTGAAGATGAAATCCTTTTGTTTCTCGTATTTCTTTGAGAGTGTCTCCAATTGAAACTATTGTGTCCAACATAATTTGACTTTTTTTGTCAAATATAAAAATATTGTTTGGTTATTCAATTCGAGCGTTGGAAAATTTTAGCTCTTTTGGTTTTTATGCTTTGATTTTGTGCGTTGGCAAAAACCAAATGTGCTAAAATATGCGGCTGGACTCAGCTTGTGTACAACGGTCCTGGCTATCCCTCTGGCGGCGTTGGGCGGCAGCTTCGGAAGCTTGCTTGCGCAGCAAGCGGCAGCAACTTTGTTGCGTGCGATTCGGAAGGCCTCGGGGCCGCCGAGAGTTTCAGTTCCGTTTTTTTTGTTTGGATTAAATGTAGCAAAAACTTTCCAATTACCGATTCAGCCGCCGCTAGGGGATAGCCGTTGTTGTAGAGCGTTTTTTATCAGATTAACAAAGTCAATAATATTATGACTATTCCAAGTATGATATTCGCTAAACTAATTTTCGACTTAAAAACAAAAAAGTCAATTGTAGATGCTATAATTATCAAAATTGCAATTATTCTAAAAAATAATTTAGTCATAAATTTTATTCCAGCTATTAAACCATGATGTTCGGGATGTGAAATGTATTGAGGAGAACTATAGTCATTCCAAATAAGATAAAAGATAAAAAGACTAATTCCGATAGATAGAAAGATTGTTAATATTCGTAGTAATCTTATTCCTTTATAAGCAAGTTGACTTACTTTCATATATTTTTATCAATGCTCTACAACGGTCTCGTATAACCGCCAGTTACGGGTTAAAGTTACTAATTTTTTGGTTTAGCACTGACGTTAGCAATTCCGAGTGGATTCGGACGTAGTCGAATCCGCCGTAATTGCGGTTATACATTGTTGGCTACAGTTTTTTTAATTCCATTATAAATTTTCATTCAAATCTTGTCTTCCAACTATTGTCACTATTTCAACAATATCTTCATTGATTTTGTAGAAAATACTATCAACTCCACACACGCAACGTCTGTATCCTTTTTTTATATAGTCAACAGATTCAAAGGAAAAAGGACGTTCAGCGATTAAGTCAAAATATTCAAAAAAAGACTCAAAATATTTGTCCGCTTGGGTCATTCCGAATTTTTTTACTCCGTAATGGTGAATCCGAATCAAGTCATTTTTGGCTTCATTTGTCAATTTGTATTTAGCCATTTAATAAAGACTTTGATTGCGCTAAAATACTTTCTTTACTATCATTTGTAAATCCACTATTTTCAGCTTTTTCAATTTTAGCTCGAATCCAGTCAATTTGAACTTGCTGTTTTCTTGCTTGTCTAATCAAATCGTTAACTAATTCGCTTTTGCTAGAATATTCTTTATTGTCCACTTGGGCTTTTAGCCATTCATCGTTCGGTTTTGTAAATGATATACTTTGTCTCGACATAATTAATTTATTTGATGTAAATGTACACCAAAAGCGAATCATTTCCAAATTGTAGCCAACTGTCTTGGCTATTGTTTCGTTGCGGAAAAATCCCAGCGGATTTTTCCGATGAACAACGAATATACTAAAAAGCGGTGAATTCCGACTTAGGAATTCAGCCGCAATGAACCATAGCCGTTGTTG
>PALG01000023.1 GCA_002707025.1 Flavobacteriaceae bacterium
TAGTAGAAGATTCACAGGACCACGGAGGAAATAGAAGCCGACAGTACTGTTGTGAATTGCTTTCAGATTACTACTTTAGTAGAAGATTCACAGGCAAGTGTTTCCACTTCCTATGCGATTGATTGTTGTGAATTGCTTTCAGATTACTACTTTAGTAGAAGATTCACAGGACGCTAATCCAATGAATGGCTCCCCCTGAAGTTGTGAATTGCTTTCAGATTACTACTTTAGTAGAAGATTCACAGGTGAGTCTGTTGATGTAACCGTTGCCAATGGGTTGTGAATTGCTTTCAGATTACTACTTTAGTAGAAGATTCACAGGAATGGGTCCTGGCATCTTGGGGCTGCCTATGTTGTGAATTGCTTTCAGATTACTACTTTAGTAGAAGATTCACAGGAATGGTGGTATCACTGCAACCGACCCAGCAGTTGTGAATTGCTTTCAGATTACTACTTTAGTAGAAGATTCACAGGTGCTGGAGAGTACGAACTTGAAACTGGAATGTTGTGAATTGCTTTCAGATTACTACTTTAGTAGAAGATTCACAGGGTCGATGCGTAAAGAACCTTTCTTGAATTAGTTGTGAATTGCTTTCAGATTACTACTTTAGTAGAAGATTCACAGGTGCTTGTCTATGTACTGATAGGATTTGTAAGTTGTGAATTGCTTTCAGATTACTACTTTAGTAGAAGATTCACAGGCACTAATCCTATAGGACCTGTTAAAGCGGCGTTGTGAATTGCTTTCAGATTACTACTTTAGTAGAAGATTCACAGGAACTTCTCATAGTTTCATCGGACCTTTGCTGTTGTGAATTGCTTTCAGATTACTACTTTAGTAGAAGATTCACAGGTATAAACCAATATTTGACAAACTATCATAAGTTGTGAATTGCTTTCAGATTACTACTTTAGTAGAAGATTCACAGGCATGTAAAAAAACGATACAAATGAAAACACGTTGTGAATTGCTTTCAGATTACTACTTTAGTAGAAGATTCACAGGGTTACCCGAAAATTGGTGTTCTATGACAACGTTGTGAATTGCTTTCAGATTACTACTTTAGTAGAAGATTCACAGGTTAAATAAGAAATGAAGAAAAGGAAAGGCAGTTGTGAATTGCTTTCAGATTACTACTTTAGTAGAAGATTCACAGGACACATTCTCTACACTACTATCATTCGAGAGTTGTGAATTGCTTTCAGATTACTACTTTAGTAGAAGATTCACAGGGTTTGTCAAGCTCACAAGCCCAAAAAACATGTTGTGAATTGCTTTCAGATTACTACTTTAGTAGAAGATTCACAGGCGGAAGATTTTACGTTTATGTTTTCCGTCTGTTGTGAATTGCTTTCAGATTACTACTTTAGTAGAAGATTCACAGGATACGTTAACACAGGAAATGGTTACAGACAGTTGTGAATTGCTTTCAGATTACTACTTTAGTAGAAGATTCACAGGCCTGGCGGCGCCATTCCTTGCGGCGTTTCCGTTGTGAATTGCTTTCAGATTACTACTTTAGTAGAAGATTCACAGGTTACGTGTCTAATCATATGCTGACCGTTGTGTTGTGAATTGCTTTCAGATTACTACTTTAGTAGAAGATTCACAGGTAAACTTGAGTGCATTTGCAATCAGATTCTGTTGTGAATTGCTTTCAGATTACTACTTTAGTAGAAGATTCACAGGGGATATAAGTTTGATTACGTTATACACGGCGTTGTGAATTGCTTTCAGATTACTACTTTAGTAGAAGATTCACAGGTCCAATCATTCAGGAACCTATTCAATTACTGTTGTGAATTGCTTTCAGATTACTACTTTAGTAGAAGATTCACAGGTATATCAACAATGATGGTAGCGATGAGACAGTTGTGAATTGCTTTCAGATTACTACTTTAGTAGAAGATTCACAGGTGCTATTTCCCCCTTGAGCAACGAACTCGCGTTGTGAATTGCTTTCAGATTACTACTTTAGTAGAAGATTCACAGGAGGAAAAGCAAAGAAAGGTGGATGTTGTACGTTGTGAATTGCTTTCAGATTACTACTTTAGTAGAAGATTCACAGGCTCCCCCGGTTGAAACTGCGCAGCCGTTTCGTTGTGAATTGCTTTCAGATTACTACTTTAGTAGAAGATTCACAGGTTGGGGTATTCAAACACCTTTCAATAGTCGGTTGTGAATTGCTTTCAGATTACTACTTTAGTAGAAGATTCACAGGGGAAGAAATGAAAAAGAACTACACGGCTACGTTGTGAATTGCTTTCAGATTACTACTTTAGTAGAAGATTCACAGGGAAACGGAAGGCGGCGTAGCTTCCCCCGTGTTGTGAATTGCTTTCAGATTACTACTTTAGTAGAAGATTCACAGGATACCCGCCCTAAAAAGCTGGTATCCTGTTTTTTATCCCTCTTTTTAGGATATAAAAATAAAGATAAATGTAAGAGGGCTACAAGTGGTTAAATAGGACTTTTGGATTTCTAGAAAAGCTCCAGTTGTTGGGATGGAGTTTCTTGGGCCACTTCTTTTTGCCCATGAAATAGTTCCATCATTCCAAACTGTTTGTCGGTGATTTGCATGATGCAAACCTTTCCTTTCTTGGGCAGGGCATTTTTAGTACGCTTAATATGTACGGCGGCATTTTCCCTGCTGGCACAAAAACGTACATAAATACTAAATTGGAACATGCCAAATCCATCGTTCAATAAATTCTTCCGGAAGCCGGCAGCTACCTTCCGTTCTGTAAGGGTCTCGGTAGGCAGATCAAAAAATACAAGTACCCACATACTGCGGTATCGGTTTAGTCTTGAAAATCGGTCGCTCATTATCAACTTCTTTTCTCCCTTTTGATGGTTAAGCCATAAATTCTGGATATAATACTTTCCTGCCCGTTCCTGCAAAACATTCGTACAAGCTGTGGGTGGTTCGGCTCATGGCCACCATCAACGGACTTTGCTTATCATCTATCACTACATCCAACGCCGGGATTAACAAAAGCTCGGTTTTAAGGGGCTGGGTCAATTCTTCAATAGCACAGCCTGTGGCTACCAAATCATATACCACCCTATCTACAAAAGGGCGGTAAGGTTCCATAACATCATCGGCTAGGCAAAAGGCATTGTATTTATTATGGTGATAAATCCCCAGGGAGGGAATCAATCCACTACTTACCAGTGCTCTTGCCGTAACAGCCCGTAAAATGGCATAACCATAATTTAGGAGGTTATTGGGAGCCACTCCCTTTTGGTTACGGCTAAACCCTTCAATTTCCTCAAAAAGAGTTTGAAAATAATAAGCGGCAGCGATGGCTTCTATATTGCCCGTGTCCCCACTTTTTATTTCCTTGCTCCATCGTTTTAGTTTTAGGGCAGGCTTTCCTTGTAACAATAGGTGTTGGGCTTGGTTGGTTACCTTTGCGGTGATGGTTTGCTGCCACAATTGTTTTTTAAGGGGCACACTGGCATCCAGTTGATGCCGCATACGCTCGGTCTGTTCGGTATGGCCCACTAAAGGTTGCAGGAAAGAGCAGGGAAGGTGTTGTTTATCGCAGGTAATCACGGCCGTCTTGTTTTGCACCAGTTTCATTAAGAGTCCATTGGTAATGGTAATCTGAGGGTCTTCCAACACTACATAGCCCAAATCTTCAATAGGGATGGTGGCCTCTTTCCTATCCTCCTCTGGGAAATTCACTACCAATTGTTCATTACGGGTGCTTAGGTAGGCCGGATTGCCAAAAAAGAGGGTGCGTTTGATCATAACGATATGAATTAATACTCTCCAACTTCAACGATTTCTCCAATGTGATTAATCCTCACTTTAACTATTCCTTCAATTCCAGACAATCCTTCTCTTTTCCATGTAACATTCTTATTTTCAGGGTTATTTTCAACATTTGTCTCCAAGTGGTGCCTAAAAAAATAATCCTTAATTGTAAATTTTTGTACTCTAAATAAGTGCTGGCTTATCTCCTTTTGATTTTTTTTATCGAGCAAATCAATTTCTAAGGGATTAAATCCTGCTTCTACATTAGGAAATACAAACATTTCGTTTTGTTTCATGGTAAACTGAAACCCCCAACCAAGGTGTGCATTGTAATTTTTGTCTATAATTGGTAAGCCTTGGTTTACCTTCTCAACAGCCTCAAAGAAGGACACCACATTTTCGTGTAGATTACCATCCTTATCCTTATATATAGCTACATGATGGTTATTGCCTGTACTGATGTAGTCCACAGGGATTTCATTATCATTTTTATCTTTTAATATTTTTCCCAGATGGTCTTTTGCGTGATGCAAAGCTTCAGCATTGCTCACGCCTGTAATTTTTGTGCGTTTTATTGAAATGCCTTTTTCTTCATTCAACCAAATAGGATTTTTATCCAAATCTGAAAAAGCAGTCTTAAAATCACCATTATATTCTTTTAGACGTGTTTTCATAGCTTGTTTCACGCCCTCGTCCACAATTTTATCAAGATGTTTTAGGGTTTTAAAGTTTTCTGGATTTATATCTTTTCGTATGGTAAAAACTTCCTCAAAAACCTTTACCTGTTTTAAAGGCTGTTCATTAATCAAAATAGGATCTTTTCTCAAGGTTTTGGAGTCAAAGGCTTTTTCAGAAATTCCTTGATATTTTTTTAAATGCTCTAGTACGGCTTCCTTTTCGTTGGAGTTTATGATCAATGAAGCTTGTTTGGTAGAAAACTTATCGTTGAGACTAATAAGTTTATCCATTGGTCTTTTGGATTTTCCATAAATACTTTCCTTGTGGAGTTGCCCTCGGGGTGTTAAGTGCACTTTTCTGTTTTCTCCATTTTTGGTTTTTGTTATATTGACATTCTTTGTGACAACCTTATTTTTGTTTTTGAAGCTTATTAATATAGATTCAATATGCGCTTTGGCGTTTTCGCGGAAGCGTTCCATAGGGGGCTTAAATATTCGTTTTCCTTTGGGGTTTATTTCTGTGATTAAATTTTCAATATTCTTAATAATGGGATGATTGTCTAAAGCAGAATCCCTCCTCGCATTCAGGTTATTTATGTATTGTATATGATTGTGTGTAGTAAAGGCTACGGTAAGTGCATCCATCGCATGATGTCTTTGGTCATTACGCTTTGTCCAATCTTTTATGACTTCGTGTTTAAAGAGTTCTTCAGTTCCTTTGTCAAGCCTTTCTTCAAATTCTGTTAAACCTAAAGCACGATATTTGGGCAGGTTTAATTCTTTCATCACATTTATCAAATCCCAGTCTTCACGTAACTTGTCCGTAATGCTTCCTGTGGTGGCTATTACTTCGGGAAAAACCTCAAAAAGCATTTGTTTTGCTTTGCGGGCGATGTACTGACTGTTGCGTAAATCCCTTTCAATAAAACCATCGGGGATATCGACTAGTGCCATCAATAATTTATTTCGCTTGCCTTTAGAGATATGGCCATCTTTATACATCGTTTCAACGCGTTTCGTATAGTCTTCCAGTTTAGAATGATAATCTTGCGCAATGAAATCAAGTGCCGTTCGGTTGCCTTTTTTAAGATTGACGCTTTTATATGATAGTGTTTTGTTTGAAAAAGAATCATCAAATAATAGTGCTTTTGGGATGATGTGCTCAATGTCTATTTCACTTGAAAAAATCTTTTCGAGCGGTATATATGTATCTGTGAATAAATCTTTATGACCTCTGGGTTCCAGCTCTTGCCATAGACGATATCGCACAACATCTGATTTTGTGGGATTCGGTATTCCAGATTTCTGCCTAATGATTTTTTTGATTTCATCATTACGCCTTGTGGCATCTGCAATTCCCTTGGTCATATCGGCCCGTTCCTTGGCAGATTTTTTTAATTCCCTAGCCAGTTCTATCCGTATTGCATCTGGTTTCCCATAGGTGTCAATTAGCTGATTGACCAAATTGACCATCTGGTTAAGGATTTTCTCGACCACGGGATTGCGTAAACTGTTCTTTTTTAGTAATTCCAGTTTAGGCTTTAGTTCTCGGTTTGCAAGTTCCTCACCGGTTAGGCTTCTGGAATGATTATACCTTGCAAGGCTGCAGGCTTCTGAATAAAGATGACCATCTTTTAGATGAGGCAAAATTTTTCGGATCGCTTTTGCCGATAGATTTGCATGATCAGTTTTGAGAGACATATTGGATAGCATTGTTGCATATTCCGGCTTAAAGCCAAATTTTTGGTGCAATTTTTTCTTGAGAGCTACGCTCGAATTTCCATATATGAGCTTTTCATCTTCAGAAATTTTATCATCTTCTTCGGCAGAGTATAACAAATGCCATAGCTGATAGCTTGACTGTTTTGTGAAGTCGTCTTTTTCAGCATCAAAATCTAAAACCGAAGCATCAATCCCTATTTCTGGGAAGGTCGCTTTCAGTTCTTTATTGATTTTCCCTGCATCGGCCTTTTTCCAATCCACTCCATAACCTTCAAAATCTGAAATCTTTTGATAAATGTTATAAAGTGCTGCATTGGTTCGGTTTCCTTCTATTTTTTCAAAATTGCATTTCCAGTCGCTCAGTTTCCCAATTTTAAATTCTGATTTTAGGATTTTGAGCAAATCATTGGGACTTAGGTCACCACGCAGATTGAGTTCGTCAAAAATTTCCTGGCGTATTTCTTGGTCCAATTCTTTGACTTCAATGGTTTCATTGGTTTCACTGTTTATAAAAACCAAATGGTTCAAATTCTGCCAAATCTTGAATTCCTGAAAGAGTGGGGAAGATTTTGGTATGACGCGACGGCCCACTGTTCGCTTTTTCGTTTTACCCGTTTCCTTTTCCACATATTCCTGTTCCCAACTTTCAAATTGACAAAAGCTTATCGATGACTTTTGGGATTTCAATTTTCTCTGATAGAAAATAATGACATCCCTGACATCTTTTTTAAGTTCCTCGGTAAGTTGACGATGGAACTTGGATTGGGTTTCCCAAATCTGTTCAAACTCATCAAGATAATCCTGACGATAGAATACTTGGTTTTTAAGAGAAGTATGCGGATTTTTTGCAATTTGTGAGTAAAGATTCTCACCCACCGTTTCTTTGTTTAAGTACAATCTCTTGCTTCTGTCTGAGATTGCTCCTAAATATCCGCTGGATTGGTTAATGCTATTATTTATTTCTTGAAGAATGATTGCCAAGTGTTCCAAATCCAGTTTTTCAGATAGTCCTTGGGCGCGCCATTGGAAGTTTTCAAGGTTTTTTTCTTTTCCTTTGGCAGTTCGTTTTATACCTACAATGCCAAAAGGTTTTTGGCAAATGGACCAGGTCTGGGACTTGTTCTTTCCCTCTAATTCTTTGTAGAGTTCATTGGTGAGGATATCTGGGTAAAAAGCTTTTTGATTATTCCAGATTGCATTGAATTCCTGTTTCAGATCGGAACGATAAAAATCTGGGATGTATTTTTTGTCCTTTTCTAACAACTCTAAAACATATTGTCCTGGTGTTATATTCCTTTCATATAATTCTTTGGCAATAGCCATACCATCAATAGGTTGCCCTTCTTCATCATTGCTGGCTTTACGGCTGCTTTTGTAGCCCCGTTTCTTATTTATCGCCAATAGGACTTTAGCAAAATCTTCCAGTTCAATTTTATCTCTAGCAGCTTTGGCACGCAGAGAAAGTGTTTGATATGTGGTGCCTTTTCCCACCTCGGTTAGGGGAGTGTCTTTTTGTATTATTCCATTTTTTATTAGGATTTCAATAAGGTTTTCTCTGCGTTGTTTATAGCGTTGCAAATTACGGCGCATTCCTCGCTTCAATGTTCTATCGGCATTGGTTGATAGAGGACGGCCTTTTTCAAAATTTGTCTTTTCATCAACAGTTAATGGATTTACCCTAACACCTAATTTAATAATTTGAGAAGCTTCATCTTTCTTTTCGGCTTCATTCACCAAAGCCCACCCAATACTATTGGTTCCCAAATCCAGTCCTAAAACTTTTTTCATACTAAATAATTTAGATTTAAATATAATAACGAATAATCAAAGTAGCTTACGGAAATCCTCATTACCATTTAATTTTCTTTTTATATATTTGTATCTATCTGAAAGCAATTCACAATAAGGATTATTCCGTTGTGAAAACATTTAAGCCGCCTCGACTTTTATTCGGGGCTTTTTTATATCTCTTTGTGTGGGGATTATAGCAATATAGATAAAAAATTAAAATCAAGCTGTATCGTAAAAAAATACTTTCGGTTGTGTATAAAACAAAAGACGCCTTAGGGCGCCTTTTGTCATTCTTTCCATAAAGGTAAGGGTTACTTTTTAAGCAATTGTAAGGTTTTGGAGCGTCCTTCACAGCGTACGTTTACCAAATAGGTCCCTGAAGTCAAAGAACTTGTATCTAGGCTCATTTTCATGCCTTCTCCAGCGATACGCAGTACTTCCTGTCCCAGTAAATTATATACCCGAACCTCCTCAATAATTTCTTGGCTTTCAATAGTCGTATAGGTGTCGGCTGGGTTAGGGTAAAGGCTCACCGAGGCCAGGGAACCGTTTTCGGAAACCCCTAAGGTTGGATCAAAAATAATCAGGTCATATTCCGAGTCTTCTGGAAAAGCCGAGATATCTTCGGTATAAATAGACCAATTCGTGCCCGTATACCAAACCCCAAGTACCTTATCCACAATCACATTGGCAGAGGTTCCAGTTTCACCCCAATTGTGCATAAAAACAAAACGGGCATCGGGATTCCCATTGAGGGCAGGATGGTCTATAATAGTCACGTTGCCTGAAATAGAAGCAGCTGAAGCAACATGTCGATAACGGTGGGTTAAATCTCCGCCATTGACCGCCACCATAAAGGCATCGCCTATTTCGATAGTAGCGCCACCTTCTGTAAATAGATTCCAATTAGTACCATCATACCAAGTACCGTAGTTTTTGTCGTTTCTGGAAGCGTTAGGGTTGTAATAGGTGGAAACCACAACCTGTGCTTCGGGATTCCCATTTAAATCGGGATGGCTCAATACGGTATAGGCGTCACTAGTTCCTTGATTGGACAATGAGGTAACATGTTGATACACCTCGCTGTTCTGTTCTACATACACAAAATACGACGATCCATTCACGATGTTGTTGGCATCTTCATTGTAAACGCCCCATTTATTTTCAGTAGCATCATAATACAACCCGGTGCGGTGTGTATTGTAAACCCCGCTGCTTCCCGGTGGGTTCCAAACGTGAGAGACGATCAATTGTGCGTTGGGATTGTTGTTGAGCAAAGGATGGTCTATATACGAAAGGTCGGCACTCGTATTAGAGGGGGTAACGGTGTGAACGAAAGTAGCGTCTTGGGCCACTCCGGTAAGGGTCAAAATAAGGAGTAATAAGGTAAAAAGTGTTTTCATTTCAATTAGTTTTAGTGTAATTTGATGGGTCAAATGTATTTTGTAACTCACTGAAATTCAAAAAATAAACCCCCATTTTAGGTGGGGGTTTTTACTGTTTTTCTGAAGGGGTTTTATGGGGTTTCGGGAGGGTATTTCATTAAAATTTCAGAAACAATTTCCCGAATACGTGCTTCTTTTTTTTCGATATCGCTGGTCGTGATCAATCGGGCACTTCCAATCCCTTGCCAAACCAATTCATTGCTTTTGGCATCAATAAGGTCGATATATAAGGTTCCTTCTTGAGTCCTGCTTACGGTAGAGCCCCAGGCACCGCCGCCATACCACCATGGGTTCCATCCCCAACCCCAACCAAAGTTGTTGTTGTACACATCTACCCGTTCCCGCTCTTTGGTAAAAATACTCACTAGTAAATCGGGGTTTTCCGATTTAATCATTCCTTTAGCGGTCAACTCGGCATCAATGGCCCGAAGGATTCGTTTTTTGTCCAAATCGCTAATCTTGGCTTTATCAATTCCCGGTTTGTAAAAGGCAAAGCTTTGGTAAGCACCAAAATTTGCTTTTCGGTCATAGTCGGTCGCAACACGCACGGTTGTGCAGGAAGTAACGATAAAGGTAAGGAGTAAGACGGGTAAAAATTTTA
Organism: Flavobacteriaceae bacterium; assembly: GCA_002707025.1. Classification (GTDB taxonomy): domain Bacteria; phylum Bacteroidota; class Bacteroidia; order Flavobacteriales; family Flavobacteriaceae; genus PALG01. Next base: position 10,001 of record PALG01000023.1, read on the forward strand.
AGGACTTCATAGCTTTTGTGTTTTACTGAAACAATTTTTCATCTACGAAATTAGGAAGGGTTACCGAGAGTTTTGGGTTTTGCTCCATGGCTCTCTTAATCGCAAAAACCGCTTCTTCGTTCCGTGCCCAACTTCGGCGGGCAATTCCGTTATTGACATCCCAGAAAAGCATTGATTCTAACCTAGTTTGAGCTTCCTTAGTACCATCAAGAACCATACCGAAACCACCATTTATGACCTCTCCCCAACCTACACCGCCGCCATTGTGAATGCTTACCCAAGTGGCCCCTCGGAAACTGTCGCCAATCACATTGTGAATGGCCATATCGGCTGTAAATCGGCTGCCGTCATAAATATTGGACGTTTCCCGATAAGGGGAGTCGGTTCCGGAAACATCGTGATGGTCCCTTCCTAAAATTACAGGGCCTATCTTGCCTGCGGCAATCGCCTTGTTGAATGCGGAAGCAATTTGAACCCTTCCGTCACTGTCTGCATATAGTATTCTGGCTTGCGAACCGACCACTAACTTGTTTTCTTGGGCGCCTTTAATCCACTGAATGTTATCGGCCATTTGCTGCTGAATCTCTTCAGGGGAGTTCTTCATTAATTCTTCCAATACTTCCGCAGCAATTTGATCGGTTTTGGCCAAATCCTCTGCTTTTCCGGAAGCGCATACCCATCGGAAGGGGCCAAATCCATAATCGAAACACATGGGGCCCATGATGTCCTGAACGTAACTGGGGTATCGAAACTCTCTTGGTGCGTCTTTATCTTCCGAAAGAATATCGGCTCCTGCTCTGGATGCTTCCAAGAGGAAGGCATTACCATAGTCAAAAAAATAAGTCCCTTTAGTGGTGTGTTTGTTAATAGCTGCAGCTTGACGGCGTAAACTTTCCTGTACTTTTTTCTTAAATGCTGAAGGCTGGTTGGCCATCATCTCATTGGCCGCTTCATACGTCATCCCCACGGGATAATAACCGCCCGCCCAAGGATTGTGCAAAGAGCTTTGGTCGCTGCCCAAATCGATATGGATGTTTTCTTCATCAAATTTTTCCCAAACGTCCACCACATTGCCATCATAGGCTATCGATACGGTTTCTTGGTTCGATACTGCACTTCGCACTCTTTCACAAAGTTGTTCCAGATCTGAAATTACTTCGTCTACCCATCCTTGACTATGACGCGTATGGGTGGCTTTTTTGTTGACCTCGGCACAGACCGTCACACATCCGGCAATATTACCAGCTTTGGGTTGCGCCCCGCTCATGCCCCCTAATCCAGAGGTTACGAATAAACCGCCTTTGGGGCTTTTGCCAATCTTTCGGAAACCATTTAAAACCGTGATCGTGGTACCGTGTACAATTCCCTGCGGACCAATATACATATAGCTACCCGCAGTCATTTGCCCATATTGGGTAACGCCCAAAGCATTAAACTTTTCCCAATCATCGGGTTGCGAGTAGTTAGGGATCATCATTCCGTTGGTCACCACGACTCGTGGTGCATTGGTATGGGACGGAAATAAGCCCATGGGGTGCCCGCTGTACATCACCAAAGTTTGTTCGTGGGTCATTTCGGCAAGGTACTTCATGGTGAGTCGGTATTGTGCCCAGTTCTGAAATACGGCACCGTTCCCACCATAGGTAATCAATTCATGCGGGTGTTGCGCAACGGCAGTATCCAAATTGTTCTGAATCATGAGCATGATAGCTTTGGCTTGCTCACAGGTTCCGGGATATTCTGAAATAGGACGGGCAAAAATAGGATGCTCTGGTCGAAAACGGTACATGTAAATCCTTCCGTAGGTTTCCAGTTCTTTTTGAAACTCGGGTAGGAGGGTGGCGTGGTGTTTCGGCTCAAAATACCGTAAAGCATTTTGGAGCGCCAATTTCCCTTCGGCCTTACTTAAAATTTCTTTCCGTTTGGGAGCATGGTTAATGTGAGGGTCGTACTTCTTAGGATTGGGTAAGGTATGGGGAATTCCTTCTAATAGTTCTTCTTGGAATGTCATAATTATTTGGATTGCGAATTTGTCTTTTTGTTGAAACCATAAGGGCAATGTCTACAGCCACTTTCGCAGCAATACCCCCGCTTTAGGTGGTACTGTTCGGTAAAGCAGCGGTAGCCTTCTGGGGTGAGATAGTAATCGCCTTCTTCCAGTTCCGGTTTTTTCTTAAAAAAGCTCATACTACAAAAATACCAAATTCTTATCTTGCAGTAATGATCGTTTGGGTAAATCGTTTGTTGCTTCGGAAGAAATTCAGGGGGATGGCCTTGTGGCCTTTTGTATTGGTAAGGGAGCCTAGTTTAAAGGAGGACGCTGTTTTTCTGAATCATGAAAGTATCCATTTGCGACAACAAGCAGAAATGCTATTGTTATTTTTTTATCTCTGGTATGGAATGGAGTTTTTGTGTCGTTGGGTGCAGTACAGAAATAGATACCAAGCGTATAAAAACATTTCTTTTGAAAGGGAAGCCTACAAAAATGAAAAAGACCTTCACTATAGAAAGCAAAGGTCTTTTTGGAATTTTGTAAAGTATCTTTAGTTTTTTACGTTAGCAGAAACCGAAGGACGGATATCGTCCAACTTCACTTCTTTGGATTTTTCCTCCTTCATGGCTTTACTTTTAATGGGGCCAGGTCCTTCTGGCAATCGAATTCCCACGTGCTTAGAGGCAATAGTTCCGTCTGCATTTATACGGTCGGCTCGCGTTGCCACGATTTGCCATGAAAAAGAAGCATTGCTGGTGCCACCTTGTAATTCTTTTACGGTAAAACCATCGGCAGACTTATTGGTCACATAAATACCGTTACATTCTCCTTCTAGTGTAACATAAACTTTTAAAGGGTTGTTCTTGTCTACATAAATATTCCTTTTAAGAATAGGATCTAAATTAATCCTTGCTTGCCCATTTACTAATTGACCTACGCCAAAATCCTGAAATAAAATTTCCGGAGCCTCTGGGGCAAACATGACCCTTGGGGTGTTGTTTTGGTCATTAATTAAGGTAGAAACACTTCCAGTTCCAATAATTTTATAATCCTGTCCTCCAAAGCTTACTCCGTCTCCATTGGAATTGGTTCGGTAACGCATGCCTACATAGGCATACGAAGGGGTTCCCGAGCCTTCGCTCCCGCCACTAAAATAGCCTCCATAATAACTATCCCTGCTACTGGAAGTTCCGGGAGGTCGAACGTTATTAAAACCAGCTAAAATAGCACTAGCTCTTGTAGCGCCGTTTCCAGTGGTGGTGGTGATATCATTGTCGGCATCCAACTGGAATCGTGCTCCAGCATTTCCGTAGTTAGAAGAGCTTACCCCTCCATTACCGGCATATCCATAGACCCCTAACACATCACCCGATCCACCTACGCCCGAGCCGTCTGGATCATATACAATGGAAGTTCTGCCATTTCCAGTTCCAATAATACCTGTTCCGGTAGTTTCATTGGCAATTCCAGCACCTCCAAAATTGGTTCCATTAAAGGTTCCACCAGTGGTAGCATAGTAACTTAAACTTGCGCCATTTCCAGAGGCTAAAAGCCCAACACTGTTGCTCGTATTCGCATTGTACATGATGGAATTAATCACATAATTGTCGTTATGGGCTAGGAAAGCCCTTCCAGCACCTCCGTTGGCCGAGAGGTTTTCGGCGCGAACGCCATATCCAAGACCATTACCATGGCCAACAATGGCGTTTCCATCGGTTGCGGTAGCCTGTACTTCCAATTGATAACCCGCTGTGCTTGCGGTGGCACCAAGGCCTATGTTTACTTGTCCGTCGTCTTCAATTTCCATACGTTCGGTACCATTGGTTCTAAACACTACCCCAACATTGTCTGCCGTTCCTAGGTAGTTGCTTGTAGTATTGGTTCCTGTATTTCCGGTAAGCGTCCAGTCTAAACCTCCTGGGGAACCTGCAAAAGCCACCCATCTAGCGCCATTCCAAAAATACAATCCTGGAGCAACATTATTAGGAGCAGTTCCAGCGGTAGCCGTATTGTAAACACACGTACCCGCCAATAAGCTTCCTCCTTGAGGATTTACTACAGGGGCTTCCGTAAGCGTTGAAGTTAAAGCAACCCGAGGAGGAATCATTCCCATAGTGCTGGAGCTTAAATCCAGTAACCCATTGGGAGTGTTTGTTCCTACCCCTACAATATTATTTGATCCATCTACGTAAATCATATTTGCTTGTCCGCTCGTTTCCACACGGAAATCAGTATCGGTTCCACCATCATTAAAAACGACCTCCGAGTTCGCTCCACTTTCATTGAATTCGACCATTTCACGACCTCCGGCAGAGATGTTAAGTCTGTCGGCAGTGCTTCTCCAAATTCCCAAGTCGGTATCATTGTTCCAAGAGTAAAAAGGATTGCCATTGGCTCCATTGGCCATGGCGTGTACCTGATTGGCATTTGGGATACGGAAACGTTCGGTTCCATTGGTTACAAATCCCAATTCATCGGCACCCGAACTATAAAATCCTTTGTCGGTATCTCCGGCCCAGGCAAATAGCGGGGTAGCGGCGCTCCCTAATTGTGTAGCTAGGATTCTACCATCACTGGTTACACGAAATCTTTCGTTACTATTGGTGGCCACTACAAGGTCTTGGGCATCATTTGTTCCAACGAAATGTTGTCCTGCCCCTGTTCCAGGAGTGGTGCCATTGTTTCCTTCTAGTTTCCAGTCCCTTCCACCATCGATAGCAACCCATACGGTTCCATCCCAGTAGAAAAATCCTGGTCCAGTAGTAGTGTTTGTGTTATATACCAAAAGACTTTCCGTACTGCCACCCGTAATGGGGGCAATCGTGGCTAAATTGGCTATGTTAACACGGGGGATTAAAACTCCTTTGTCGCTACTCTCCACATCCAAGATACTTCCTGCGGAGGGACTGGTAGTGTTAATTCCTACTTGGGCATTTACAAAACCAAAGCAGCACACTGTCACAATAAAAAAAGCAAAGTAGTTTGACTTCATAGCTGAAATTGTTAAAAAATGTTAATTCGATTTGAGTCAGCAATCTTACGCGTTTTTTAGTTAAAAGGAAAATAAATTCGATGAAATGCACACAAAATGAATATATTAAGAATATTCTTACAAATAAGTTAAATAAAAACTAAAAGTAGGATCCAGAAATTCTGGATCCTACTTTTTCAGATGAAATCAAAATGTTTTTTTCTCAATCGTTGGTAACGATAATTGAGGGTTTGGGGTCTAGCTTTTGGAGTTCATGTGTACTATTATTTTGTGGAGCCATAGAGCGAGGGGCGTCTGGAAACCTTAAATCTGCATAAAGAGAGTTTTCTTCTGCAGTTCTTCCTACTTCATCTTTACGGTTGGCAACAATGTGCCATGAAAATGGGACATTGGAGTTTCCATATTGTAATTCGGTTACTTTAAATCCTTGAGCGGTTTTTTGGGTTACGAAAACACCATTGCAATTTCCTTCCAGTTGAATAAAAACTTTTAAGGGATGTTTCTCATCCACTTGAATGTTATTGGAGAAATCGGGGTCTATGGCAATGTACGCCTCTCCATTAACTAATTTTCCTGTTCCGTAGTCTTCAAAAAGCACTTCAGGTGCTTCCGGGGCGAACATGACTTTCTTATTCCCGTCCACTCCATTGACGATGGTGGAAACATTTCCGTTTCCAATGATCTTGTAATTGGTGCCGCCATAACGAGCTCCTGCGTATGCGTAGGAAGAATTACTGCTAGATCCACCGCTGTAAAAATAACCGCCATAATACATACTGCTACCTCCCACCTGACTATTATTGGTAAAACCTGCTAGTTGCGCTCTGGGATCTCTTGCATCTGCATTGATGGCATCTCCTGTATAATTGGATTGAAACCTGGCGGCTTCCATTTCACCTACAGATGTAATAGGCCCTTCACTCATGGCATATAAAGCTAAATCGGTAGCATTGGAGTTCACCCCAACATTAAGAATTTCACTGGAAGAAATAGACGTAGTGCTTCCAGAAACAGCTCTAATTCCCATATTGGAATCTGAGCTAACTTGCTGGTCGGCTACCGCTAAAACTCCATTGGCACGGTTGTTTCCGCCTCCCCAACCAATAACGCCTCCAATTAAGTAAGCCCCACCTGTATAGTCTGTTGTGGCAAAAATTCCATGGTTGTTGGCAGAAGAAGTAAACATGCCCAGTCCCGTTCCAGTGTCTGTAGCATACACGGCTACTCCCGTAGAAGATGTTTCAGAAACAATTCCATACGGTTGTGCGGCATTGCTCACCCTAAGTCCGGTATCGGTGTAAGGATTATTTCCAATTCCGACCGTTCCCGCTGCATCAATTCGCATTCTTTGTGAATCGTTTGTTCTGAAGTTAAGGGAGACATTGTCTGTTGTTCCAATAAAATTGGTAGCACTATTGGTCCCTGCATTTCCTTCCAAAGACCAATCCCGTCCTCCGGTTCCTCCCATGGCAATCCATTGTCCACTATCCCAATAGTAGAAACCAGGAAGTACTTCCGTGCTTCCGCTACTAGCATTTGCCGTATTATAAACTAAAAGGCCGTTTGCTGGAGAAGTGACGGGTGTGGCAGCTGCGGTAGAGGTTAAAGCCACACGGTTAATTAAAATCCCCCGGTTGGAGTCGTTTAATTCCAATTGAGCACTATTGTCTGGCGCGTTGGTGCCCAAACCTATATTATCTCTAGCAGCATCTACGAAGAGAGCGTTGTTATCTCCAGTGGTGGCAATCCGAAAATTGATATCGTTTCCAGGGTTGTTTGCCACAATTTCTGAATTGGTTAGGTTGAAACGCTCCGTTCCATTGGTTGCAATACCGAAACCATCACTTCCAGAACTATAAAAACCTTTGTCGGAATCGCCAGTCCATGCAAATAAGGGATTGCTTGCCGATCCTGAAGCGCCTGCTTGCATGCGGCCATCGCTTAAGAAACGGTATCTCTCGGTGCCATTCGTAGCAATAATAAAATCCTGTGCATCGCTGGTTCCCAAGTAGTTTTGTCCGGCTCCAGTTCCTGGGGTAGTTCCCGAATTTCCACTTCTTTTCCAGTCGTCACTAGAAATGGCTATCCATTGAGAGCCACTCCAATAGTAAAATCCTTTTCCTGTGGTAGTATTTGTATTATAGACAATCAAGCTTTCAGTACCGCCTCCAGTAATTGGGGCAATGGTGGCTAGATTGGCAATGTTTACCCTAGGGACCAACATTCCTTTGTCCGAACTGGAAACATCAAGCATGGATCCGGGTTGGGGAGAGGTGGTGTTGATTCCTACTTGGGCATTGGTAATTACGGGGGCAAAAGTGCTTAGCAGAAATAAGACACTTACGAACATAAGTAGTTTTGTTTTCATACACGATTGTTTTAAGAAATCTAAACAATATTATAAATAATTACCGACCAAATGCAAATAATATCGATGAAATACCAATTTATTTAACTTATTGAAAATTTATCCTTAAAAAAATTAAGATGAATAATGAGGAAAATTTTGATAATCCTTTATTTTAAATGGACTTAAGTAGCTGATTATTAAATATTTTATTACGAAATTGCGTTTCTATTCAGAATTATTTAATAAAATACAAAACGCTGAAAATCAATTTATTTTGTGAAAAATAGCTCGTTGAGTTTCCATAAAAAGATCGTTCCCGTTCAAAAAATAGAGGTAAATGTCCTAAAAAATGCAAAAATTGACCTCTGGATGGTACGTGAAGATATGCTCCATCCTAAAGTTTCAGGAAATAAATTTCGCAAACTAAAGTATAATATCCTTGAAGCTAAAAAGCAGAACGCTACTACTTTATTAAGCTTTGGCGGTGCTTTTTCCAATCATATTGCGGCTTTGGCTGCCGCAGGAAAGGAATTGGGATTGAAAACTATAGGGGTCATTCGAGGGGAGGAGCTTGCGCATTCCTGGCAAGGAAATCCAACCTTGGCTTTTGCAGACTCATGTGGTATGCAATTGTACTTTGTCTCTAGGGCGAATTATAGAAAAAAGGAAGAGAAGGCTTTTTTACAACAATTGCAGCAACAGTTTGGGGAGTTTTACTTGCTTCCTGAAGGAGGTACCAATCAACTTGCCATAAAAGGATGTGCCGAAATCCTGCAAAATGTGACAATGGATTTTGACTATTGTTGCGTGCCTGTGGGAACAGGAGGGACCATGGCTGGTTTGGTTCAATCGGTAAAGAGCCATCAAAAAGTCCTAGGATTTTCTGTATTGAAAGGTACTTTTCAGCATAAACTAGTGGAAAAAAATGCACTTTACGATAACTTCGTGATTACCGATAAATATGCTTTTGAAGGCTATGGCAAAATAGATGGAACATTAGTACGTTTTATTAATAATTTTAAAAAAGAAACCGGGATTCCGCTAGATCCTATCTATACAGGAAAGATGATGTATGGTATTTTTGAAATGGTGCGGCATGGTGAAATAAAGGAAAATAGCCGTATTTTAGCCATTCATACAGGAGGGCTTCAAGGGATTGAAGGAATGAACCAAAGACTTATGAAAAAAAACCTACCACAAATTGAATTATAATATGTTAGGAAGAATTATTGCGATTTTTTGTATTGGATTGTTGCTTTTTGGATGTAAATCCAAGAAAAAAGTAGTAGAAAGAAAAAAAAGGCCCAGAACCGAAAGGGTGATTATTTCTGAAAAGCCAAAAACACCCACCGAAAAACTACCTTCCAAAACCGATGAAAGTAAAATAGAGGAGCTGCCCAGGAATGCTTCCTATGCCGAAATTTTAAATGCTTACATCGATACCTATGCAGATATTGCCCAGGCCGAAATGCTTCAGTATGGAATCCCCGCAAGTATTACCCTGGCCCAGGGTATTCTGGAAAGCGGTGCAGGGCGAGGAGAGCTTACCCAAAAAGCAAATAATCACTTCGGAATTAAATGCCATACCTCTTGGACGGGAGAGCGGGTGTATCATGACGACGATGAAAAAGGAGAGTGTTTCAGAAAATACAAGGATCCCAAGTATTCTTTTCGAGACCACTCTTTGTTCTTAACAGAACGAAGCCGTTATCAAGCGCTTTTCAAATTAGACAAAGATGACTATAAAGGATGGGCTAAAGGCCTTAAAAAAGCAGGGTATGCTACCGATCCCCGATACCCCGATAAGTTGATCAATATTATTGAAAAGAACCGTTTGGATCGTTTTGATAGGGAGGTATTGGGTGGAAAGGCAAGGATGCTCGATTCCGACGATACCAAAATTAAAACCTACACGGTAGAAAAAGGGGATACACTTTACAGTATCTCTAGACGCTTCAACATGACGGTCGAAACGTTAAAAGAGTATAATGGACTTGAATCCAATGCTATTTCTATAGGGCAAGTGTTATATTTGCACCCAGTAAAAAACCGTTAACAAATCCAGATGATGTATCAACGCAGTAGTGCCCTTTTTAAAGCGGCACAGAAAGTAATTCCTGGGGGAGTAAATTCTCCTGTAAGAGCATTTAAAGCTGTGGGAGGTAATCCAATTTTCGTGGAAAAAGCCCAAGGAGCTTATTTGTACGATGTGGATGGTAATACCTTAATTGATTATATCAATTCTTGGGGTCCCATGTTGCTAGGTCATGCCTATCCAAAAGTAGTGGAAGCGGTTACCGAAAAAGCCCAGAAGGGAACTTCCTTTGGGATGCCTACCGAAATTGAAACCGAAATCGCTTCCCTAGCAGTTGCCATGGTGCCCAATATGGATAAAATACGTTTTGTGAATAGTGGAACGGAAGCTTGCATGAGTGCCATTCGTTTGGCCAGGGGCTATACGGGAAAGGAAAAGTTCATCAAATTTGCAGGCTGTTATCACGGTCATAGCGATTCTTTTTTGATTCAGGCAGGAAGTGGTGCCGTGACGTTTGGAACCCCTAACAGCCCGGGAGTAACCCAAGGCACGGCAAAGGACACTTTGCTGGCTCAGTATAATAATCTGGAACAGGTAGCTGAAATTATTGCTGAAAATAAAAATGAGATTGCCGCCATTATTTTGGAGCCTGTAGCGGGAAATATGGGCTGTATTCCTCCAAAAGAAGGATTTTTGGAGGGGCTTAGGAAGCTTTGCGATGAGAACGGAATCCTCCTTGTTTTTGATGAGGTGATGACTGGCTTCCGACTCGCTAAAGGGGGGGCTCAAGAATTGTTTGGGGTGGCAGCCGATATTGTTACCTTCGGAAAGGTGATAGGAGGGGGTTTACCAGTGGGAGCCTTTGCTGCTAAGGAAAAAATTATGAAGCACTTAGCTCCAGAAGGTCCTGTATATCAAGCTGGTACCTTAAGTGGAAATCCTTTAGCCATGGCTGCGGGATTAGCCATGCTTACAGAGCTGAATGAGAATCCGCAGGTTTTTGACTCCCTTCAGAAGAAAACCGCTTATTTACATAATGGGTTGGAAGCAGTGCTTATAAAAAACAAAGTACCTCATACGTTTAATAGGGTGGGCTCAATGATATCAGTTCATTTTTCGGAAACTCCTGTGGTAGATTTTGAGACGGCGACACAAGCTGCACAGGGAGAGGCTTTCAAAAAGTTTTTCCACGGAATGTTGGCAGAAGGGGTTTACATAGCACCCAGTGCCTATGAAACCTGGTTTCTGTGTGATGCACTAACTTATGAAGACTTAGATAAGACGATACAAGCTTGTGAAAGGGTGTCAAAACAACTCCTATAAAAAAGCTCCCAATTTAGGAGCTTTTTTTATGATCATTGAAAATGCTTATTGATTGCTCAAACTTTTCCATTTTTGGAATTGATCGTTGGTAAGTGCCTTTTTCATAGAAGTTTCCAAGATTTCATCTTGTTTCTTCTTAGCGGCCATTACCTCTGCACTTTTGGCGTCTTTTCCATTTACGTATTTATTGTAATTGTTTTCTTTCACCACTAAAGCACGGAATACAGCTCTTTGCTGATCCCCAGTAAGATTCAACATTTCACTAAGCTTTGCTGTTTTTTGTTTTGCAACAACTTCTGGACTGTTTTGGTCTTGCTGCAGGGTTTGCGCAGTCATAGAGCCCATTCCAAGGATCATTACAAAAGAAAACAATGCAATTTTTACTAAATTTTTCATGGTATTTGCTGTTTTTAAAGTCACTAAAGTAACTATTTTACAAATAACAATCCAAAAACTAAGCCAAAATTTAATTAACGATTTCTGCCTTTTTGAAAGTGTTTCCTTTTATCTTGTCTTTTCTGCTTCATTTTTTCAAATTTAGCAAACTGCGCTTCGGTTAAAATTGACTTCATTTGTTGTTTCATGGCAATCTGATCGTCTAGCATATCGCTTTTTCTTTCAAATAGTTCCTCTTTAGAGAGTTCCCTTTCTTTGTTTTTCTCATTTCTCAGATTTTCAAACTTTTCTTCCCTTTCCAAGAGTATTTTTTGAACTTCTTTCTGTTGTGCTTCAGAAAGGTCTAAATGTAATGCCATGCGTTTGGTTTTCAACTCGGCTTTTTGTTGTGGGGTGAGGTTTTTCATTTGATCCCTCATTTCCTTTCGTGCTTTCCTTCCTTCCTCTGGTCCATGACCAGGTTGTGCTTGTAGCGCTATTCCTAGTAGTAGGAAACACATAAAAAATACGTTTTTCATTTTTTCAAGTTTTAAAATTCAACATTCTTATGACCTGCATATTGCCGTAAAGTTTAATGGGGTAGATGATAAATATTTGTTAAGCGAGTAGAAAGTCTCTTTCCCTCATTGAAAAGGACGGTTCCCTAAAATGGTGTTTTGTGTTTTTGTTTCTGAAGCTATTTTCGGAAGGAATTCAATAAAAAATATCATGAAAAGTAAACTTGTTTTAGTAGCCATCCCAGTTTTCTCATTGGCTTTATGGCTTTCGTTAGAAAATCCAAGCAGCAATTATGCTGAAACACAACGGGTGTTAGAGCCTATAGATGGCTGTGTATTTATGACGTTAATGGGGGAACAGTCTTCCCAAAATTTTGAAGTCTTCCTTACTTCTGAAAATCTATCCCTGTCGGTTCGCGATGGGCTTGCTTGGCTTCAGGAAGCACAATTGCCTTCCGGAGGGTATGGTGCTGGCAGCCATAACGCACAACATGTTCGTGATCCGCATGCGGTAAAAGCAGACCCGGCGACGACGGCCATGGTGGCGCAAGCTTTTTTACGGAGCGGCATCACTTTAGAGGCAGGAAAATATGCGGATAATTTAAAAGGGGCCCTTCAATACTTATTGGAAACGGTAGAGAACACTCCAAAGTCTGCGAAATATATTACTGAGGTACGGGGTACACAAATTCAAACCAAATTAGGGCAAAATATTGATGCGGTACTTACTGCTCAACTTTTAGCCAATCTTTTGGATCGCGATTTAAAAGGCATAGATAAAAAGCGGGTTACCCGATGCTTGGATATTTGCGTGGCCAAAATTGAGGCCAATACCGACACCTCCGGTAAGCAGTCTGGAGCGGGTTGGGCCGGCGTGCTGCAAAGTGGGTTGGCGTTAAGCGCTTTGGAATCGGCAGATGCCGTAGGGGTTACGGTAAATGATGAAGTAATAGAGCGTTCCAAACAATATCAAAAGGACAATTATGATGCGGAAACCGGAAACATTAAAACGGAAGATGGAGCCGGGGTCATGTTGTATTCGGTAAGTAACAGTGTGCGTGCCAGTGCCAAGGAAGCCCGTGTGGTAGAACAGGCTATTAAAAAGGCCAAAAAAGAAGGTGTGTTAACTAACGATGCACCCGTTACGGTGGATAACCTTAAAAAAATTGGCTATTCAGAAACAGAGGCGATGGAATACAATACCTCTTACCAAGTATACCAATCGGGTAAAAATAAAGCCCAGCAGGAAGAGGTGCTCAACGGATTCGGCAATAATGGTGGAGAAGAATTCTTAAGCTTTTTACAAACTGGGGAGTCTATGGTGGTAAACCAGGATGAAGATTGGAAAAAATGGTATGACAGTATGAGCGGTCGTATTTTAAAAATCCAGAACAGGGACGGAAGTTGGAACGGTCACCACTGCATTACCAGTCCTGTGTTTTGTACCGCGACCAGTATCTTACTGCTAACCGTTGAAAATGATATGGAGTTTTTAAGTAAGGTTGGTGAAAAATAGCCCGGTTATTTATAAAAGCCGATAGGCATTGTTTTGATGCCAAAGGGTTTCAAGGTATTTTTAGAAAATAGTTTTAGGTTGGTAGTAACACCACTCAGATATCGGTAGGGATACCGGTCCCCAAAGCCAATATGGAGGATTTCTGAGTGGTGTTTTTTTATTCCGTTCCTATCTGGTCGATTTCATTATGTTCCGGTTTCTTGGGGTTAGGGCCCCATTTGTTTCTGCCGGGCTGACTGTCGGTGCAATAGAAAACCAACAAAACGATACTCCCTACATAACTTACCACAGGAATCATCCCTATAATATACCACCAACCCGAACGCCCGGTATCATGAAGCCTCCTTACCGCTACCGCAATACTAGGGATGAACAGTGCTAACACAATTAGTCCCAATAGCGCTACAAAAATTAAGGAAACAATTTCAGAAGTTCCTCCAGAATCAGATAACACTACAAATAGTGTGATTAAGGGAACGGTAATGATAATATTGAAAAGGGTAAAGTACCAATATTCAGACCTCCGTGCGCGGCCATCAAACTTGGCGTAGTTGTCAATAAAGGCCCTTTTCCACCAATCGAACATATTGAAGTCTTCTTCCTTCTTTTGAATAATCAAACTCATAAAATTTTTATTAAGGCTGAAATTTATAAAATTTCTACAAATAATCCCTCCTCGGTTTTTTCCACTTTGGCCAACTTATTCTTGGTGAGCCCTTTAATGGTTTTATCCCACTTTTTGTTACTTAGGGCACTTTGCGATTTTAAATCTTCCAACGGCAACTTCTCTGCTTTTTGAAGCAGGGCCAGCACTGCTTTTTCTTCCTCGTTTAAGTCTACTTTTGGTGCTTGTTTTTCAGGTTTCATTTGCGGAAAAAACAAGACTTCTTGAATGGAGGCGTTGTTGGTAAGGAACATAATTAAGCGATCCATCCCAATCCCCATTCCGGAGGTAGGGGGCATTCCGTATTCCAAAGCACGTAAAAAATCGTAATCGATAAATTGCGTCGCTTCTTCATCGCCCCGATCGGCCAGCTTCAATTGTGCTTCAAATCGTTCGCGTTGATCTATTGGGTCGTTCAGTTCACTATACGCATTTGCGATTTCCTTTCCGCAGACCATTAACTCAAATCGCTCGGTGAGCTCAGGATTATCGCGATGTTCCTTACACAGCGGGCTCATCTCTTTGGGGTAATCGGTAATGAAGGTAGGCTGTATGAAATTACCCTCACACTTCTCCCCAAAAATTTCATCAATCAACTTTCCTTTTCCCATGGTGTTGTCTACTTCCACACCTAGGTCTTCGGCCGCTTTTCGAATTTCTGCTTCGGTTTTTCCATTGATGTCAAAACCCGTATACTCTTTAATGGCGTCGGCCATACTAATTCTGGGGTAAGGAGCTTTAAAGTCTATTTCGTGGCTACCGAAAGTAGCTTTGGTGGTACCATTTACCTGAATGGCACAATATTCCAACAACTCCTCACAGAAGTCCATCATCCAGTTGTAATCTTTATACGCCACATAAATTTCCATTGCGGTAAACTCGGGATTGTGGGTACGGTCCATTCCTTCGTTTCGGAAATTTTTAGAAAACTCGTACACGCCGTCAAATCCGCCGACAATAAGCCTTTTTAAATACAATTCGTTGGCAATCCGCATGTATAATGGAATGTCCAGACTATTATGGTGGGTTACAAAAGGGCGCGCGGCGGCACCTCCGGGAATGGGTTGTAAAACAGGTGTTTCTACCTCAAAGTAGCCTCGTTCATTAAAGAAATTACGCATGGCGTTAAAAAGACGTGTTCTTTTTTCAAAAACGGCTTTTACATGAGGGTTTACTACAAGGTCGGCATATCGTTGGCGGTAGCGTTGCTCAGGATCATTGAATTCGTCATGCACATTTCCTTCACTATCGGTTTTAGGTAGTGGAAGGGGCTTTAATGACTTTGATAGCAGGGTGAAATTTTTAACCATCACGGTTTTTTCACCCACTTGGGTTTTAAAAAGTTCGCCTTCAACCCCAATAAAGTCACCTATATCGAGCAACTTTTTGTACACTTCGTTGTACAGGGTTTTGTCTTCCCCTGTGCAAATTTCATCACGATTAAAATAGACTTGGATACGGCCTTCGGCATCCTGTAATTCGGCAAAAGAAGCCTTTCCTTGGATGCGGCGCGACATTAATCTTCCCGCTAAGGTAACTTGCTTTCCTTCCTCGAAATCCTGTTTGGTTTTTTGAGTGGTGTGGGTAACGGGATACAGCGCTGCTGGATAAGGGTCGATGCCCATATCACGCAATTGCTTCAGTTTTTCTCTTCGTACGATTTCAAGTTCAGAAAGTTGCATGCTATTGTAATTTTTGAAACATTCTTAGGCTTTTTACCTAAGCTGCAAAATTACATTATTTACTTACAATAGCATACAACAATTTAGAGAAGCTTATTTGGAATCGTCTTTTCCTTGAACGACGTTCCCTTTAATACGCAACAACTTTTTGGGTTCAGAAGCATTAGAGGTTAGCGTCACGGTTTTACTGAAGCGTCCTAATCTTTTGGTGTCGTACTTCACCTTAATTTCACTGGTTTCCCCCGGTTCTACTACTTTTTTGGTAATGGTAGGGACCGTGCAGCCGCAAGAACCTTTTGCATTGCTAATTACAATAGGTGCATTTCCCGTATTGGTAAAGGAAAATGTTCTTACCCCATCGGCATTTTGTTGAATGGTACCGTAGTCTATTTCTTCAGTATCAAAAGAGAAAGTGCCCGCCTTTTGTGTACTGAGCCCTTCTTGGGAGAATCCTAATGTGGTCATCACTAAGGAAAGAGCGAATAAAAAAGTAAGGGAAATGGTTTTTTTGAATGAGTAATTCATGTGTTATGATTTTAAAGTTATACAAGACAAACTTTCAAATAAGTTTTTTAAAAAAATAAAAACAAAGGGTTGAAAAAGGGACTAGACCCCCGTATTAATTTTCGTAAATTGTTTTATTACAGATTTTTAAGTTCTTCTCTAGAATTGATGTTGAGTTTTTTATAAAGGTTGTTAATATGTGTTTTTACAGTGCTGACACTCACAAAAAGGGTCTCGGCAATTTCCTTATTGGTTTTATCCTCAAGGATTAATTTTCTTATTTTTTCCTCTTGAGGGGAAAGAAGTATTTTGTTTTTTGATGATTTCTGAAGTTGCCTCCATTTTCCTATCAAATAAAAATTAATCATTATGGAAAGTAGGGCAAAAGCAATTATAAAATAGAGCCACCAAGGGGTGTGATCTCGATTGATGAGGTATTTATCGGCATTCAATTCGGCTTCATATTGCTGGGTATAGGAAGCGTTGGGATATGCTTCTTCGAGTTTTGAAAGTAATTGATCGTAATAAGGATTTGCTTTTAAATCCTCTAAATAGTGACTGTGGAATTCGTTGCTTCGATCACTTATAAAAGCGTAAATATACAGCTGCGCGATGGGGTCTTGTAAAGAATCCCCAAACTCCTGAAGTTTATGGAACCACTTTTCGGTATTCAGTTTTTTATTGGCTTCACTTTGATAGGTGGCAAAGGCAAACTTCATGTCGTTTTTAAGGGAGTCTATTTTTAGGAATACTTCCGATTTAGGGTTTTTCGAAATCACCTTACAAAACATTTCCTCATTACTGTTGAAAGGAAAATCGAGGGTGTCTTGGTTGTGGGCCACAAAAAGAATTTCCTTGCTATTGGCACAATGTCCCGAAAAATGATTAAGCGGTTGCTCTGCTTCCGAACAGGTATCGATGTGAATTCGGTAGATCTTGTTTTCCGAAGGAAGATTGTCTCCCGTAAAATGAAAAGAGCCCAAACTATCGGGGACTGTTTCATTTAAAATCTGCTCTCGATACACGCCAGATAATTTTCGGTAGTCCTCGATCATGGAAAGGTATACCTTTCCTTCCTGAAAGTCGGAACTCACTTTTCCTGAAAAATCATATTGCGCCCAACCGGAAAGGCCCACCAAAAATACAAGGATGGAAATTATAGTTTTCATGCGGAACGAAGATAGCTAAAAATGGCAAGTTGTAACAAAATAGCTGGCAAACGACTTATACCTTGAATATTAATCTTAATTTTGTAGTATGAGTATTTGGAGAGTATTGCTTTCTATTTTGTTCCCACCACTGGCTGTAATTGATAAAGGCTGCGGTTCAATTGTAATTGTTTTAATTTTAACCCTCTGTGGATGGATACCGGGTGTGATTGCTGCCTTAATTATTCTGAATAACCCTAACCGATAATATCATGATACAAAAATTCTTAGTCCTACTTTTTGTTTCCGTAAGTCTTGTAAGCTGTCAATTCACTGAAACCATGGTGCTTCAGGAAGATGGGAGCGGGAAAATGAGCTTGAGTGTCGATTTAAGCGAAATGATGGCTTTTAGCGGCGAAATGGCTCAAGACTCTTCTATGGTAAAACAGGACACCATCATTGCTTTCAAAGATATTTTGGAAGCCAAGAAAGATAGTATTTCAAAGCTCCCGGCGAAAGAGCAGGAGCGACTTAAAAAAATGGAAAACTATAAAATGCATATGGTGACCGACCCAGAAACCAAAGAAATGGTCATCGATATTTTCACTGAATTTAAAGATGTAGCAGAAGCCAATGACCTTATGAAAGGTTTTGAGCAGAGTGAGTCTCTAGTTCCTGGAGCCAATGTAAGCCCTTCCGAAGATAAGCAAAGTGATGAAGAAGTAATTGGGGTTTCGTACACGTATAAAAAAGGAACGTTTAAAAGGGATGCCTTTATTAAGGATGTAGCCAAACACAAGGCGCAAGTAGATAGTTTGAAACAAGCTGAAGCATTCATGTCGGGCATTACCTATAAAGTAAAATATACGTTTCCACGTAAAATAAAAAGCACCAGTGTCGAAGACGCTACCTTTTCCCTCGATGGAAAAACCTTGGAATTACAAAGAAATTTTATAGACTATATGAAGAATCCAGACGTTCTCGATATTGAGGTTGTTTTGGAAAAAGAATAAAATTTTGAATAAAAACGTACAGCTACAGGATTTAGGAAAGAAGGATTATAAAGAAACTTGGGACTATCAAGAACAGCTTTTTAAGGAAATTCTGGATCTTAAAATTAAAAACCGAAGGGAAAATCTTTCCCTCGAAACCCCTAATTACTTTCTATTTGTAGAACATCCCCATGTATATACCTTAGGAAAAAGTGGCGATTTCGACAATTTATTGATCGATGAAGCCAAGCTGAAGGAAATTGATGCCACGTTTTATAAGATCAATCGGGGAGGGGATATTACCTACCACGGCCCTGGACAGATTGTAGGGTATCCCATTTTGGATTTGGAAAACTTCTTTACCGATATTCACAAATACCTTCGCTTTTTGGAAGAAATGGTGATTCTTACTTTGGCCGAATACGGCTTAAAAGCCGAAAGAAGTAAAGGAGAGACTGGCGTTTGGCTGGATGTAGGGACGCCTTTTGCCCGTAAAATTTGTGCCATGGGGGTTCGCGCGAGTCGCTGGGTAACCATGCACGGTTTTGCCCTAAACGTGAATGCCAATTTAGGGTATTTTGACCATATGATTCCCTGCGGAATTAAAGGTAAATCGGTTACTTCGTTACATGTAGAATTGGGGAAGCCTGAAGTTTCCATGGAAGAAGTAAAGGAAAAATTACTGAAACATTTTGCCCAATTGTTTGAAGCAGAAGTGCTTCATAAAGCAACAAGGTCATTTATATAATTAGCCTTTCCTTCTTCCACAGGAAGATCTTTTTTGAATCAGGGTTTTGAAAATTCCGTTAATTGCGCACTACCGGTTAGCTTTCCTTTTTTATTATAGTCTTCTTGTTTTACCAAACCCACGCCTTTCGCCAACCATTGTTTGGCGCTTCCGGTTCTGTTCATGCCCATTTTAACCGTGGAAGTATAGCCAATCACATAGCAATCAAAAGTCCCTGCGGGAGTCGTAACGCTCTCCGTTCCCAATACTTTCCTGTCTGTCATTAAAACGGTCATATTCATAGGGATTCCCCCCATATCAATTTTCATCTCCATAGAAGCATCGGGTAAGGTTTGTCCTTCCGTTAGGGTATTTGGAATCACCACGTTGGTTCCCTTAATATCGGTTTCCATTCCTTCAAACTGCTGAAAGAGATCGGGGCTTAACAATGAGGTTACGTCCAGGGATACTTCCTTTCCGTTACACTGGATGGTGTATTCCCCTTCTGTAATAACCTTTCCTTTTTCATCTTTCATTTCAGTAGTGAGCGTTGCTTCAGTGTTTCCACCTGAATTTTTAACAGTACTCACACGATGGCTAGCGGTAGTGATTACGGCTCCTTTTTTATTATAATTCGTGATTTGAAACTGTGTTCCTTTTTCTAGCGGATAAAAAGTGCTACAATTTTGCCCAAATACGGTGAAGGCAAATAAAAGGAGCATGGTTAGTAAGAATGTTTGTTTTTTCATGAGTTTTGTTTTTATAAGTTAGATTACTGAATTGTAGGAGTCACCAATAGTTCCACCCTTCTGTTTTTTTGTTTGTTTTCTGGGGTGTTATTGGGAGCGATGGGTTGTTGGTCGCCATATCCGTGAATTTGATACTGATAGTTGTCCCCTAAAAGATTTTGAATCACCGAAGCAACCGAAACAGCCCGATTTTCTGATAGTTGTAGATTGGAAGACGGTTTCCCAACATTATCCGTATGGCCATTGATGGTGATGGTTCCAGAGGGAAAAGCTTTGATTTTTTCTACAAGTTTCTGCAATTCCTTTCGGGCCGATTCCTTTAAAGTATAGGAGCCAGAATCAAACAATACGGCACTATCCAAAGTGAGTAGCATAGCGCCTCCAATCGCTGCAACGGCATCAATATCAGCCCCGGGGATACCACTACTGGTCTCCAAGTCGGTGAGCCGAATAAAATTAAAGTTGTCTCCTGGTTTAACAAAAGGTTCAATATCTACTAGGGCAGTACCTCCCTTAATTTGACCCACAGCGATCCAGTGGGACCCATCTTTGGAAATCTCAAGATTGGTAGGTTCGATGGCCCCCATTTCAAAGACATATAAATCGGGACCTTTTACATTTGCCAAGGAATTATCCGTAAAGGCCAATGTAATTTGCCCTTTGCGTCCAAGGTTGCATATTTTTTCATCTACTTCATGGAATCTTTTTGTGGACATATCTGGGGGTCCCAATATCCCTTCTGCATTCGCGCCAGCGGTTCCTAATTTTTGGGACACAATAGCATCTGCAAAGGATACATCCCCAAGTGGGAGAAACACAAAATGACCGCGTTCATCAATATAAGTGTTGTCTGTACTCTTATCGTTTTGTATCCAATTGGGATTCTTTTTATAAAATTGTTTTCGTGCCTTGCGAGCTTCCACCAAAAACTGATCGGAAAGTTGCTCTTTTTGCTGTAGCGCTTTTTCTACAATGGTTTTGAAATTGGAGGAGGCTTTCCCAGAAGTAAGGTACGTTTCCATGGCTTTTGGGATTTGATATTCCCCCAAAGCGATGGCTGCTTTTTCAGAAGGGAGCTTTTCCAATACCTTGGGAAATTGTTCCAACAGCGAAAGTTCTTCCTCCGAAATTCCATAATACGCTTTCAAAGCCTCCCTTGTTTCCTTTTCAGAAGTGCTCACGGCCAATTTTCTAAGCGTTTGGACCCGTTCTTTGTTGTTTTGATTTTGATAGTTGGAAAGGTTCTCCTCCAAAAACCCAGCCTTACGATCGCCAAGGTTTTTTTGCAGGACTTTATGAATCTCTTTTTCTGTTTCAATTCGGTTGTACTTGCTGGTAAGTTTCTGATCTTCCTTTTCGTGATAGGCAAGGACTAAGGCTTCTGCTTCTTCTAGCGTCATGGCTACCCCAGCATCTTTCATTTTGCTTTGAAATGCTTCAGCATACGCTGTGGCTTCAGTTTTTGGATCTATAGCTTTCGATTGCCCTATACGTTCCTTGTTGATGGTTTCAAGGGTTGCTTGAAACTCTTCTTTGCTTAATTGCTTTTTATGTAATAACAGTTCATAATTCATTTCCGCAGAGAAACTTTCCACTCCCTCAAGAAAGGCATCCAATTGTTCCAATCCCTTTTGGGTTTCTTCGTCCATTTCCCAGCCATCTTCTTCCAATCCTGAAAAGAGGTCGTTTTCTTCCGTTTCAGAAGAAGATATATCATTACTATTCAAGGGTGCGCTCTCTTTTTTCCCTTCGGAAGAATTTCCGCAGGAAATGAAAAGGAAAAGTCCGACTACTATGTAAATGGCATACTTAATCATTTCTTTGGTATTGGTTCTTGGTAAAGTCATAGTACATATAGCCAAAACGATCGTACCAATCTGGAATGCCATGTTCGGCCTCGCAATCGTTCAATTCCATGAGCGCTTTTTGCATTTCCACCAATAACTCTTGGTACTTTTTGTCATAGGATTTTTTAAGTTCCTCAACCGATTTCAAGATTTTGAATTTCTGATTTTGCCAAGCCAGCCCAGATACGCCATGTACGCCCGATACATTGTCTCCAAAAGAAACGGCAGCATTGGTAAATTTCATGGTGCATTTATAGATGGCCTGTAGTTTTACAAAGAGATAGCGAACTTCCTCAAAATCCCTACGGGCATTCACAAAGCACATCTCGCAATCACTGGTATCGCAGAAGCTGGGTATTTTTGGCATTCCTGGAGGTGGGGCGGCATCTATACAAGCGGATATTCCTTTGTACGAATCGTATAAATCTTTTAGCTCCTTTAGTTTTTTATACGGACTCAATTCTTTGATTTTTTTTCCAACAAAATCCAATCGGTCCAATCGTTCTTCCAAATCGTTCATAGCCGAGGCACCTTCTTCCAAAAGGGTTTCCCCGTGTTCTTCTAACCAATCATTATATTCTTCACCCACAATATCCTCTATGTCGAAAGAAGTGATTTCATCTAAGGACTGACTGTAAGCGCTTATGGAAACACTATTGAATAGCAGGAAAATCAATATTCCCACTTTATTTTTATTACTAAGCTTGGCTGCTAAAAACCCTATCACCAGCAGTGCCACTCCTAAAATAATGTATAGGATGTAATTGGTTTGGGATTCTTGGCTGTTGTTTTCTGAAGTGATTTCTTCGGAATCCCCTATATCCTTTTTGGTGATTTTTTTAAAAGCAGATCCTAAAAATTCCTTTGAAGGTTCACTGGCATTGACGACAATCGTATAATTTATAGTTTCATTGCCCGGAAACACCTGAAGCCCAAAACTTCCTTGAGAACGAAACTTGAAATGCATGACGCCTTTTTCAGAAGTTTTTGAGTTTTGCGAATCTTGAATGTCTTTCCAAGTATCATTTACCAAATTTACCTTGAATTCAGGATCTCCATAATTGCTGAAAACAAACACATCTATAAATTGGAACATGTCATGTCCTTTCACATAAAAGTATTGATCCTTATCCTGGATAGTGGCATTGGTTACAAGGCCCTTGGCACCTTCTCCTTGAGGGTTGTCTCTTAACTCCAATAATTGGGGCTTTATTTCCTCATCAAGCGTGAAAGGTTGTGCGGTTAGTTTTGGCATTATTGTCAATAAAAACAAAGTAATTAAAAAGTAGTGAGCGCGTTTCATAGGAAGTTACTTTTGATGTTTTTTCAGTAAATAGTTAGCTAACGAAATGGCCATTTCCTTCCGTTGTTCTTTTTGGTTACTATCCAAGTCCCTGCATTCTATAACCGAACAGTAATTAAGTTGCACGGCTCCCTCATAATTAGGATTGTAGAGAATAAGCCAGTTATTGAAGGGATGTATGCATAAATGGGTGTCGCCTGTGGCACTCACTTGCGCATTTAAAGGATTGTCTTGGTTGTAAAAGCTTTTAATTTCTTGTAAAATGTGCTCTCTCGACATGGAAAACCAGGTAGTAGAAAGGGTCCAAAGGGATTGGTCTGGTAACGTTATCTTGAAATTACAAAAGCCACTTGAGGAAGTATCCTCGATAGCGCCAATGTCTATATCCAGTGCAGCGGCGATATCATTGGCCGTGATATAACTGCAATTTCTTCGCCCTGCATTGAGCAATGAACTATAATCCCCATGTTGTTTTAATTCGATCGTATTTGACGATTTTTTTTCCTTATTGGAAGCTGCCGACTCTTCTACGTTGGGGTCGCTCGCTTTTTTTTCTTTGTCGTTACAGGAAAGGAGGCAAGGAATGCTAAAAAGGAAAAGGATGAGTAAGGTTTTTATAGTCTTCATTTTTTAAAGGTTGTTTTTTTAATGACTTTGTTTTTATGTATAATTTTTAGGGTATAAATACCCTTTTGTAAGTGGTTGATGTTGAGGTTAATTTGATAAAAAGGGGCAGATTCAATAGTGCCAATTTGTACATCGTACTGTTTCTTCATTGCGATGGAATCTATTTTCAATCCAAATGTAACTTTAGGATTAAAAAAAGACTTTCACTATTGTACCCAATCGTATCATATATGTAACAATCCTAGTAAATTGGGTACATTCGAAAGAAGATGGGAGGGTTTTATGCGACAAAATCTGAAGGAGGACAACCAAATTCCTGTTTGAACGATCGCGTAAAATAGGAAGGGTCGTTAAAGCCAACCGCATAGGCGATTTCAGAAATGGGGGCTTTGTTGGATTGCAATAGGGTAATCGCCAATTTAAGACGCTGGCTTCTTAAAAATTCACTCGTAGATTGTCCTGTAAGGGCTTTTAGCTTTCGGTGCAATTGCATTCGGCTTACATGCATTTTTTTGCTGAAGGTTTCTGCGGAAAAGTCGGATTGCGTTAAATATTCATCCAATACCTTCTGAAGGGCTTCCAAAAATTCTTCATCTGCATTGGAAATGGCTATTTCTTTTGGCTTCAAAATCACTTCTTGGGCAAACCGCTTTTGAAGTTTTCTTCGGTTTTCAATGAGATTGTGAACGGTGGCCTTCAAAATCTTTGAACCAAAAGGTTTTGTGATGTAAGCGTCGGCACCTATTTCTATTCCTGTTAATTGATCATGGGTTTCAGACTTTGCGGTAAGTAAAATTACAGGAATGTGAGAGGTGAGGGAATGCTGTTTCAATTTAGCAGTAAGGGAAAAACCATCTTCCACAGGCATCATGACGTCACTTACCACAATATCAGGAATTAGCTTAAGGGCCATTTCAAATCCGTTTGCACCATCTTTGGAAACATGAATTTCATAGGTGCCTTCAAATAAGGATTTTATGTAGTTGCGTAATTCGTCATTATCCTCTACAATTAGGATGATAGGGGCGTCGTTGGGTTGTGCCAAATTATTTTCCATGACGACCGATTCTGTATAATTGGGGTTTTCTTCTTCATGCAACCTTTCGGAAAGAATTTCGGTCACATCGAAAGCCGATTTATCTACGGGGACTTCCAAACTAAAAACAGTTAGTCCCCCACGCTTACTGCTTACTGAAATATGTCCTTTGTGAAGTTCTGTGAGTTCCTTTGTGAGTGCCAAACCTATTCCGGTTCCGGGGTTTTCTGGGTGGGTTTGGTAAAATCGGGTGAATATTTTTTGTTGTTGCTCCGGACTCAAATAACTTCCGGTGTTGGATATTTTCAAATGAAGCAACGAGTTTATTTGTCGGACATTGATTTCAATATCGCCATTTTCTGAAGTATACTTTATGGCATTTCCCAAAAGATTGAACAAGATTTTTCCGAAGGCATCCCTGTCAAACCATTGTGACTCTGCAAGCTCATTTTCAGTATAGTTTATTTTCAAATTCTTTTCCTGGGCCAAATACGAAAATGCCTCTATCTGTACCCTAATAAACTGTCCAAGATTTCCAGGTTGAACTTGCAGCTTGATGTCCCCGCTCTCCAATTTTGAGAGGGCCAAAAGTTGCTCCACAAGAAGTTCCAGTCGTTGCGAATTGGCTTTGGCTATCAATAAATTTCTTCGCTCGTTTGGCGTTGTATCTTTTTGGTCCAATTGATCCTCTATAGGGCCTCTAATGAGGGTTAACGGAGTTCTGAACTCATGCGAGATATTGGCAAAGAAAGTAGACTTTGCCTTGTCTATCTCTTGAAGTTTTTTATTGGTTTTCTGCCTGCTTCGATATTGAAAAAAGAAGAAAAGCCCCAAAAGTGAAGTAAATGCTAAGCCGGCAATAAAAATGTTCCGCTGGTTGTTCTTTTGCTGTTCTACCAGCTCATTTTTAGACGTGAGTAAATGAATCTCCCTATCCCTGCTTTCAGTTTGGTATTGGGCTTCAATTTCCTTTATTTTTTCGGCACTTTGCACATTTTGAATGGAGTCTTTCAAGGCCGTGGCTTTTTGTTGGTATTCAAAAGCTTTTCTGTAGTTGTTTGAAGCGGCATAACTTATCGCAAATAATTCATTTGCGTCTTGTGATACTTGGCTATTATTACTGGATAGGTTTAATTGGGTCACTTCCTCCAAAAACCCAATCGCTTGCTCTGGGCTATCTTTTTTTAAAGCTACTTTAGCGAGTTCCAAAGCATTTAAGGAGGCCTCATAACTTCGGTTGTTCTTTTTATGAAGATTAAAACTTTCTTTAAAATAGGTTTCAGCTTCTTTAAAATTAGACTCTTTTAGCTTCAATTGTCCTAAATAGGTGCTTACTTCCCCAGTAGTACGTTCGTCATTGATTTCTGAAAAAAAGGTATAACACAATGTCAATAGACTATCGGCTTTCTTAAGTTCGTCTTTATAAAAATACACCTGCCCTAAATATACATTGGTCGTATTAAGGTAATAGTTGGCTGCAGGGCCTAACTTCATAAATTCTTGATTCGCTTTAAGGCAGTATAATTCTGAAGTGTCGTAATCTTCTAATTCGAGATAGATATTTCCTAAATTTTGGTAGGCTGCAGCAATGACATCGGGCCGCAAGGGAATTGCCTTATGAATAGAATCTACCGTAAGAAAAGCTTTAATGGCTTCTTCCAAATTATTCTGTCGCGCATATGCTGTACCCAATGCTGTATGGGAGTCTGCAAAAATGATAGGAATGGACTCTTCCAGTTCTTTTGAAATTTCTATGGCCATTTGGCATGCTTCAATAGAAGCATCCATGTCTCCTGTAAGGTAATAAGTGCGACATAGACTGTTGTAGGCTCTAGCTTCTCCGTGAGAATCATGAATGTTTTGTGAATGTGCTAAGGAGGTTTTAAAATAGTGAATAGCCGAGTCTGTTTTCTGGATTCTTTTAAAACATTGCCCAATTAGGTAATAGGCTTCAGAAACACCTTTAGGGTATTTTCTTTCCAAAGCCAATGCTTTCATTTTTCTGGAAAAATAAAAAGCACTATCCGGCTGAGTGTTTATATACTGGGCTACTTTGTTTTTCAGATTTTTAAGGACAAGAGCGTCTTCAGAAGAAATAGAAGCAGTATCTAGCGTTCCTTCTTGGCAGCGAACCCATCCTGAAAGCACCAGTAGAAGTAATAAAAATAAAGCCCTCATTCGTAGTAGTTGAATAGAGCTAAAGATAAACAATTCCTAAATTAATTAGACTGATATAAGATGAGCTCCTTGTTTTGCCCTGCAACGACCATATTCAACTTTTTGTTTTTGTTGGCGTCTCCTAAATCTATCAACCCCATTCCATACACTGGAAAATTGGAAAGTAGCTTACCCGACTTGTCAAAAACATACACTTTGTTTTCTTCTGTTTCCGTAATGGCTACATAGGTATTTCTATTTACGGAAAAAATTTGAGGAGGACTGTAAATTCCAATGGGTAGCTCGGTAAGTTTGCCGTTAATCCGCATTAAGTTATCGTCTAAGGTCACTTTAGTGGTTCCTAATATGGTAAACCAATAGTTGTTGGAAACATTTAATTTTTGAGTGCTTACCTTTCCGTTTTGGGATATTGTTACTTTCGAGTTGTCTTTGGTAATTACAACAAATTCAAATCCTTCCTTTTCAATAGGTATTTCAGAGAAGGAAAATGTTTTATTTACCGTTACGCGGGATTTTCCTGTTCTGGATAAGATGTTTAAAGTTCCTTTTTCTTCAGCAATAACGATGTAGTCTTTGTTGCCAATTCGTATGTGTTGCGGCGGCAGTACTATTTTAGAACCTGCTTTTTTAAAGGTAAACCCGTCCACACTTTTAGCTTGACGATCATACATATACACTTTTTCTCCTTGCGTGATCACAAAGCGGTATTTTCGGTTATTGTCATAGTCAAAAACCGAAAGGGGTTGGGTAATTTTATCTTTGAATTTCTTCGGAAATGGAGCCACGGCATCCCCATTCCTGTCCAGTATGTAAAGGCTATGGGTTGTGGCAAAGGCCAATTGCTTTTTACCATTCCGTAGGATGTCTACTTCATTAATCTTCCCAAGAATGGGGCCATCCAGGGTTTTCTTCCAAAGAACTTTCCCATTGGCCGAAATAAGATACAATTGATTGGAAATATCCTGAACAACTATATCTTTTCCATAGGTATAATGATTGGTGAAGAACTGAGGGGGTGTTAAAAGTTCATGGTCCAAAGTAACCGATGCTATTTGGTTTACCAAACCGGCAGAAACTTTTTGTCCAGAAGCTTCTTTAGCTACAAAGTTAAGGTGGGCAAAATCCCGATCGTAAATCAGTTGGGTAATGGTAAGTGGAAAACCTTTGGCTGTAGTATCCCTGCTACCCAGTAAGAAGGGAAGCAATCCGTCGCTTTTTTCTTGTAAGTTGTATTGAGTAAGGGAGCCCGATTGCGGTAATGCTGTTACGGCATTTTCATAAAAAGTCGTCGCTGCTAAGACAGTTTCATTCTCCAATGCAGTAACGATCTTCTCTGCATCTTCTTGAGATTCGCTAAAAATGATAAAATGATCCCAAGTAAATACAACAATTGTATTGGTTGGGCTCAATATAGGGTAAAAAGGGTCAAATAAAGAAATTTCCCCATCGAAAGCATATTGCGTAACCCCTCGATAATCTCCACTTTCGGAAAGGTATTTGGCCAAGTTCTCCATAGAAAGCTCTATGTCCAAACTTTTTAGGGCGATGGTATTATTTTCATTCATTTTAAATTGAATGATTTCTGAAATTGTTTCAAAAATTGGATGGAGGTCCAACGAATCTTTTTTTAAGGTCCGTAAGCTTTTTTGAAGTATTTCCAAATTGCTAATGCCAAGCGAAATGGCACTAGAGGCTTGGGCGGGAATCACTTTAGGGGCATCAATTTTTTGAGGCACCTGATTTTTGAAAAGGTGCATCCAATGCGGAACGGAGTCGTTTGCCAAAATAACTCCATTGCCCATCAAACCATCGGGCAATAACTGTAATTCGAAAGCAGCATTGGCTGCTAGGTTTACAGCCGTGCTATCCCATGCAATGTCTCTTAAGTCTTCAGCATATACCAAGGCTTCCGTATTTTTTACTTTCAATGCCTTCAAAAACAGGGGATCTTTTTTTGTAACGCCCAAGAGAATATTTTGGAGGTTTTTTTCTGAATTACTTAAAAGGTAGATGCTGTCTTTTGTTGAGCTGTAATAGGTTTGTTGGGAACCGTTCCACGTTATAATGGCAGCTTCGCCAATGGTTTTCTTTTCGGAAGTAAAGCCTTGAAGCGAATCGGATGCAAATGAAAGGTTTTTTTGTGGCGCAATGAGTGTAAAAAGGGAGCTGCTATCTTTTTCCTCCAAGGTAAATAAAATTTCCCCTTCAAACTGAAGTTGCCGAAAGAGGGCTTTATGGGTAGCCATGATTTCCGAAAAAGGCTCATTGGGCAATTGTGCCAAGAATGGATTTTCCAGAAAGTCGGTTTGGGTGGTTTCCCACTGACTAATTTTTAAAGCCTTTTGAGTTCCTTCTGGAATAAAGTCTAAAACCGTTTTCGTTTGGTTACTGGAAGTATCACAGCCCCATAACGATGAAAAAAGAATAAGGACGAAAAAAAAATTTCTAAACAATTGCATACACAAAAATAGGAAGGAATGCTTCAAATTGAGGATGTCTTAACAATAGTTTATCGACGGGTTTTTAACAAGACAGCTTAAAATAGGAAACGATCAGATATTTAGTTTCAATTGCTCAGGGAGTAGTCGAAAGCTTTTTCTATGGTAGGGGCTTGGGCCTATTTGCTTAAGGGCTTCTCGGTGGGTTTTGGTAGGATAGCCTTTGTTCTTGTTCCAGCCGTATTCGGGATGTTCTTCGTGAATCTTTGCCATAAAATCATCCCGATAGGTCTTTGCCAATATTGAAGCGGCAGCGATATGCAAATACTTTCCATCCCCTTTTACCACACATTCATAGGGAATGGCCCCATAAGGTTTAAAGCGGTTGCCATCTATGGCAATAAATTGGGGTGTTTCCGAAAGTTGTCCAATGGCCCGGTGCATCGCTAAAATGGAAGCATTTAAAATATTGATTTCATCGATTTCTTTCATCATGACGTGGGCAACTGCATAGCAAAGGGCTTCTTGTTCTATAATGGGGCGAAGTTCTTCCCTTTTTTTTTCAGAAAGTTGTTTCGAATCGTTTAACCAAGGGTGTGAAAAAGTGTCGGGTAGTATCACTGCAGCAGCAGTTACGGGCCCTGCCAAACAGCCCCGGCCTGCTTCGTCGGTGCCACATTCCAATAAATCTTGATGGATTTTAAGTGTAAGCATTGCAATTAAAAATATACAATTCCGTTTAAAAATATACCTTTGCGGTCTAAGTTTCCAATGAATGAAGAAAACTCTTTTGCTGTTATTTTTTCTGAGCGCTTGGGCAACTGTGTTTTCACAGGACAAATCTAGTGGTTTTCAGCCTCCTTCCGAAGAAAAACCGAAAAAGCCTCCCATCGAGTTGTATAAAATCATTTCCTTGGAAAACGATACCACTTACGTAGATACCACCTTAAGTATTGTTAAGGATTATAAATTCAATTATTTGCGAAGGGACCGATTTGAACTTTTGCCATTTGCCAATGTGGGACAAACGTATAATTCATTGGCCTATACTTTCGATAAAGAAAACCTGAAGCCTTTATTTGCAGCACAATCGCATCATTTCAACTATTTGGATGCGGAAGATATCTACTATTACCATGTGCCTACACCTCTAACCGAATTATATTTTAAAACGGCATTTCAACAAGGACAGCAGCTGGACGGATTTTTTACCGTTAACACTAGCGAACAATTTAATTTTTCTATTGCTTACAAAGGGGTTCGCTCCTTAGGGCAATACCAACATATTTTAGCGAGTACGGGTAATTTTAGGTTTACGACCAATTATTTCACCAAGAATAAAAGATACCGAATCAAGGCGCATATTGCAGCGCAAGATGTGCTGAACCAGGAAAATGGCGGACTTACAGAAAATTCTATGTTACTTTTTGAAACTGGCAATTCTGAATTTGACGATCGAGGACGTCTGGATGTACTTTTTGAAGATGCTGAAAATAAATTGGAGGGGCTTCGGTTCTTCGGAAGGCAGGAATACGATCTCTTTCCGAAGAAAGATAGCTTGCAATATACCGTCTTAACCCTAGGGACTACCTTAAGTTACGAAGATAAATTTTATGAATTCCGCCAGGAAGCTCCTTTTGAAGGGTATGGAGCTACTTATAAAAACGAAAACCTTCGTAAAACGACCAAGCTAGAGGATTTTCAAGCGAAAGCGCATGCCGATTTCAAAAATGACCTCTTAGGGGAAATTTCAGCATTTATTGGCTACACCAATTATAATTACGGGTATAATTCGGTGTTGGAGCTAGAAGATGGACGAATTTCCAATAGGCTAAAGGGAAGCTTGCTCCAAGCGGGTGCTTCTTACGAAAAAGAATATCGTGGTTTTACGCTCTTCGGAAAAGGGGCCATCAATGTTTCTGGGGAATTTGACGGAAATTATTTGTTGGGCGGTGCTGCTTTTCAATTTAATGAAGAAAATGCAGTGAAAGCGCATATTAAAATCCATAGTGTGGCACCCAACTTCAACTTTTTATTGTACCAAAGTGATTATGTGAATTACAATTGGCAAAACAATTATGACAATGTAAAAACCCAGGAATTATTCTTTGAAATTGATTCCAAAAAATTACTAAAGGCTTCCGTGAGCTATACGGGGATCGATGATTACACGTACTTTGCTATTAAGGAAAACGACAGCACGCCTACACCACAACAATTTGGTGAACGCATTAATTATTTAAAAGTGAAAGCCGAACGGGAGTTTAGGTACGGGAAATTTGGATTGATGAATACGGTTTTGTTTCAACAGGCTTTAAGTGGGGAAGAGGTATTTAATGTTCCACAAATTGTCACACGGCAATCCCTGT
The DNA here is from genome assembly GCA_002707025.1 of Flavobacteriaceae bacterium. Lineage (GTDB taxonomy): Bacteria > Bacteroidota > Bacteroidia > Flavobacteriales > Flavobacteriaceae > PALG01. Next base: position 41,367 of record PALG01000023.1, read on the forward strand.
ATTTTGAAGACGAATGGTTTCAGAAAGCAGCTTTTATCCAAACCGGGATTGGTTTTAAGTATTTTACCGCTTACAACATGAATGGGTACGACCCGGTCTTGGCCGAATTTTATGTGCAAAACCAGGAAGAGCTCGGCGGATTTCCACTAGTGGATATTTTCTTCAATGCGAAGATTCGGCAAACGCGTATTTTCTTTAAATACGAACACATCAATCAGTTGTTCAACAGTACCAACAATCATTATGCTGCCCCCGGATATCCGTATCGGGATGCCGTTATCCGGTTTGGGATTGTTTGGAATTTCTTCCTATAAAAAAAGCCGCTCTATAGAACGGCTTTTGGTTTTATATCACTAAGTTTCTTAGTCTTTCAACAACCCTCTTGAAATCACAATCTTCTGGATTTCACTGGTGCCTTCATAGATTTGGGTGATTTTGGCATCACGCATCAATCGTTCTACATGGTATTCTTTAACATAACCATTGCCCCCGTGCACCTGAACGGCTTCCACGGTTACCTCCATGGCGGTTTGTGAGGCATACAGCTTGGCAATTGCACTACTCATGTCGTAATTGTTTCCTTGGTCTTTATCCCACGCCGCTTTCATTACCAAATGGCGGGAAGCTTCAATTTTGGTGTGCATATCGGCCAATTTAAAGGCAATCGCTTGGTGGTTACAGATTTCGGTGCCAAAAGCCTTACGGATTTTAGAATAGTCACGGGCAAGTTCGTAAGCGCCAGCAGCAATTCCTAATGCCTGGGCGGCGATTCCAATACGTCCCCCACTTAGGGTTTTCATCGCAAATTTAAATCCGAAGCCATCTTCCCCAATCCTATTTTCCTTCGGAACTTTAACATCGTTAAAATTGAGGGTGTGCGTATCGCTTCCACGAATCCCTAATTTATCCTCTTTAGGCCCCACTTCAAATCCGTCCCAGCCTTTTTCTACGATAAAGGCATTGATGCCCCGATGCCCTTTTTCTTTATCGGTTTGAGCAATCACTAAATAATAATCGGCGCTGCCTCCATTGGTAATCCAGTTCTTGGTACCGTTTAAGATATAATGATCCCCTTTGTCAATAGCAGTGGTTCGCTGTGAAGTAGCATCACTTCCCGCTTCAGGTTCGCTCAAACAAAAAGCGCCCAAGGCTTCCCCAGTGGCTAATTTGGTAAGGTATTTCTGCTTTTGCTCTTCATTTCCGTAGGCTTGCAATCCGTAGCAAACCAAAGAGTTGTTTACCGATACAATCACCGATGCGGAAGCGTCAATCTTACTTAGTTCTTCCATGGCCAAGACGTAAGAAACGGTATCCATTCCGCCGCCGCCGTATTTTGGGTCGACCATCATTCCAAGGAAACCAAGCTCCCCCATTTTCTTCACCTGTTCGGCAGGAAATTTTTGATGAATGTCCCGTTCTATCACTCCGGGGAGTAGTTCAGTTTTGGCAAAATCGCGCGCAGCGTCGCGAATCATTAAGTGTTCTTCGGAAAGGCTAAAATCCATAATCTATTGCTTTTATCTAAATCGTTTTCGAAATGAGTGCAAAGATACTTCTTTGCCAACAGATTTTCAATAAAAGCTAGTATTTTTACGGAAATGATAAAAAACAACTATAAAGTTTTAGGGGTAATGAGTGGTACCTCTTTGGATGGAATCGATTTGGCATATTGCCATTTTGAGGTTTCTGAAAATGAAACATGGAATTTTACCATTGAATTTGCAGAAACAATTCCTTATCCGGAAGATTGGATGGTTATTTTAAAAGAAGCGATTCATTATTCTGAAGGACGGTTGCAGTCCTTGAATGAAGCTTACACAGAACACCTTTCGGAAGTGATATCGCTATTTATAACAAAGCATGCGCTAAAAGAACTGGATGCGGTGTGCAGTCATGGTCATACCATTTTACACCAGCCTGAAAGAGGAATGACGCTTCAAATAGGGAACCTTCCCTTTTTGGCAAAAAAAACACAACAAACAGTGGTTTGCGATTTTAGGGTGCAGGATGTAGCACTGGGAGGGCAAGGGGCGCCTTTAGTACCCATAGGGGATCAGCTGCTTTTTGGTAAATACGACTATTGTGTCAACCTCGGGGGTTTTGCCAATGTATCTTTTAAAAAGAAAAACCAACGAATAGCCTATGATATTTGTCCAGTGAACATTGTGTTGAATCACTATGCCTCCCAGCTAGGTTTTGCTTATGACAAAGATGGAGAATGGGCTGCTTCAGGAACATTGAATGTATCCCTTTTGCAAGCTTTAAATGAACTGGATTTTTATAAAATGTCAGCTCCCAAATCCCTCGGACTGGAATGGGTTCAGGAACATGTTTTTCCCTCATTGGATGCTTCCGGAGAAACCCCAAAAAATATTTTAAGGACTTTTGTTGAACATGTAGCGGAGCAATTAGCCCTTCAGTTTTCTGAAAACGCTTCGGTGTTTATCACAGGCGGTGGAGCGTACAATCGTTTTTTGATCCAGCGAATTCAGCAAAGAAAATCTTTAAAAATTAAAATCCCAAATCCTGAAATAGTAGAGTTTAAGGAAGCCTTAGTGTTTGGTTTGCTGGGAGTTCTGAAACTAAGAGGGGAGGATAATTGTTTGTCGAGTGTTACTGGAGCCGTAAAAAATCATAGTAGCGGTAAAGTATTCCTTCCATAAATTTTACCTAAAATTAAAGTTTAGCCCCTTCAATTTTTTATATTTGTTGACTTTACTTTATGTATGAAAGAACTTCTTAAAAAGTACGAAGAGAAAGATCCCGAAATTGTTTTCCATTGGAATGACCCCGAAACTGAAGCCGAAGGCTGGACAGTCATCAACTCATTGCGAGGCGGTGCTGCAGGGGGAGGTACGCGTATGCGACCAGGATTGGACCAAAATGAAGTATTAAGCCTTGCCAAAACCATGGAGGTGAAATTTACCGTGTCGGGCCCCCCTATTGGAGGAGCTAAATCGGGTATTAATTTTGACCCTAGCGATCCTAGAAAAAAAGGTGTGCTGGAGCGTTGGTACAAAGCGGTGTCCCCATTGCTAAAAGCGTACTATGGAACTGGAGGCGATTTAAACGTGGACGAAATCCATGAAGTAATCCCCATTACAGAAGAAAGCGGTGTTTGGCACCCACAAGAGGGGGTGTTCAATGGACATTTTACCCCTACGGAAGCCGATAAAATAAATCGTATTGGTCAGTTACGTCAAGGGGTTATTAAAGTTTTGGAAAATCCGGAATTTTCGCCTGATGTGAGTCGAAAATACACCGTAGCCGATATGATTACAGGGTACGGAGTTGCAGAGGCGGTAAGGCACTATTATGAGATTTATGGAGGAACCGTTGAAGGAAAACGGGCCGTTGTACAAGGTTTTGGTAACGTTGGCGCTTCAGCAGCATATTACCTCTCGCAGATGGGCGCTAAAGTTGTAGGGATTATCGATCGGGTAGGAGGGATTATCAATGAAAAAGGGTTCAGTTTTGAAGAAATTAAAGAACTGTTCCTTCAGAAAGACGGAAACACCTTGGTCGCAAATGATATGCTTTCTTTTGAAGAGATCAACAAAAAAATATGGTCTTTGGAAACAGAAATTTTTGCACCTTGTGCTGCTTCTAGATTGATTACGAAAGAACAAATTGAAACCATGATCCACTCTGGCTTGGAAGTGATAAGCTGCGGTGCCAATGTGCCTTTTGCCGATCGAGAGATTTTCTTCGGTCCTATCATGGAATTCACCGATGGAAAGACTAGCTTAATACCAGACTTTATAAGCAATTGTGGAATGGCCAGGGTATTTGCTTATTTTATGGAACGTAAAGTGCAAATGACCGATGAAGCGATTTTTAACGATACTTCCATGACCATTAAAAATGCCATTCAGAATACCTTCGACAATAACAGTAACAAAATAAATATCAGTAAGACTGCTTTTGAAATTGCTTTGAAACAGTTAATTTAGAAAAATAGAACCAACCCTATGGAGTCAATTATTATTTTAGTATTTGTATTAGGATACCTTTCCATTACATTAGAGCACCCCTTAAAATTAGATAAAACCGTTCCAGCATTGATTATGGCAGCCGTTATTTGGGCGTTGCTTGCCGTAGGTTTTAATGCGGGCTGGTTTAATGTAATAGACACACACGAACATGTGTTCGATTTTGGAGTAGGGGGTGAAGAAGCTATGGAAGGCTTCGAAAATACCTTGTTACATCATTTAGGTAAAACGGCGGAAATATTGATTTTCTTGATTGGCGCTATGACCATCGTGGAAATTATTGATCTTCACCGTGGTTTTGAAGTGTTAAAGGGAGCCGTAAAAACACGGAGCAAGAGAAAATTATTATGGATTATTGGGATTTTGGCATTTATACTTTCTGCCATAATTGATAATCTTACAGCAACTATTGTATTGGTGACCTTACTTCGTAAATTAATTCATAAAAGAGAAGAAAGGCTTTGGTTTGCCGCTTTAGTTGTCATTGCTGCTAACGCTGGGGGGGCTTGGTCTCCTATTGGGGATGTCACCACAACGATGCTTTGGATTGCCGATAAGGTAACTGCGGCTGGACTAATAGAATTTGTAGTAGTACCATCAATTGTCTGTTTTGTTTTGCCTTTCCTTATTGCAAGTTATATGAAACCTTTTAGAGGTCAAATCCACGTAGAATCTAATGAAGATGTTACTGCCGAACGGTTGCTAAGTAGCCGAACCATGCTGTTCCTAGGACTTGGAATGATTGTTTCCGTACCAATTTTTAAAACACTTACCCACCTTCCGCCTTACATGGGAATGATGCTTGCTTTGGGAGTGGTTTGGCTGGTTTCTGAATACATTCACCCTGAAGAAGACTTCAGTAAAGAAAGAAGACATTTATACTCTGCACACAAGGCCTTATCTCGAATAGAAATTTCAAGTATCTTATTCTTTTTAGGGATTTTAATGGCCGTTGCGGGATTGGAGAGCTTGGTGTATGGGGTTGCAGAAAACGGAGATCCTGTAGGGACCCTTCGTTATTTAGCGGAAGTACTGCAAGCCGCAATTCCTAATCAAGATGTGGTAGTGATCCTTTTAGGGGTTTTCTCTGCAATTATTGACAATGTTCCTTTGGTTGCGGCCTCGATGGGAATGTACAATTCTCCTACCGATTCTGTGTTATGGCATTTTATCGCCTATTCTGCAGGAACAGGGGGAAGTATGTTGATCATTGGATCTGCTGCAGGGGTAGCTGCAATGGGAATGGAGCGTATCGATTTTATCTGGTACCTTCGTAAAATTGCTTGGTTAGCCTTTGTGGGATTCATAGCGGGAGCTGGAGTATTCCTATTAATTGAAAGGGTAATATTTCATCACGTTTAACAATTTCCGAAAGCTTCACTCGTTATTACAATTAATTAAACCTTACTTATGCTCAATATAATGATACAAGAGGGCACAGAAGAGGCTGTGCAAAATTTAGACCCAGAGGTAACCGAAAAAACCCTTTCCATTATGGATTTGATTATGAGTGGGGGACTTGGGGGGCAAATTATTATTGCCATACTTTTTGTGTTGCTATTTGTTGCGGTCTATATTTATTTTGAACGGCTTTTTGCTATAAAGGCAGCTTCAAAAATGGATAGTAATTTTATGAATCAAATAAGGGAGCATGTTTCCAGCGGAAATATTCAAGGAGCCAAAGTACTCTGCGCCCAGCAAAACACTCCTGTATCCCGTCTCACCGAAAAAGGAATCTCCCGTATTGGAAGCCCTCTAGAAGACATTAATACCGCCATAGAGAATGCAGGAAGGCTAGAGGTTTATAAATTGGAAAAGAACGTGAGTATTTTAGCGACCATAGCGGGAGCGGCACCTATGATTGGGTTTTTGGGTACCGTAATTGGTATGGTTTTGGCTTTCCATCAATTAGCTACCAGTAGTGGTCAAGCCGAAATGGGGAGCCTTGCAGAAGGTATTTACACCGCGATGACGACTACCGTGGCCGGTCTTATTGTTGGGATTATTGCTTACATGGGTTACAATCATTTAGTGGTAAGAACCGATAAAGTGGTACACCAAATGGAAGCTACGGCTGTAGATTTCTTGGATTTATTAAATGAGCCTGCCTAATGAATTTAAGAGGAAGAAATAAAGTGCAAGCAGAATTCAGTATGAGTTCGATGACCGACATCGTATTCCTCTTGCTGGTATTCTTTCTGTTGACCTCTCCTGCCATTACCCCAGATGCTTTGGATTTGATCCTTCCGAAGGCCAAAGGAAAATCGACCAACCAACAAAAAGCTTCTGTAAGCATTACCAAAGATGGTGCGTATTATGTCAATAAAGAGCGGGTAAGTGAATATGGCATTGAAAAAGAATTAAAGTCTGTCTTGGCAGGACAACAAGAGCCAACCATCATCCTTCGTGCTGAAGAAGGGGTGCCTATTGAAGATGCGGTGCTGGTGATGGATATCGCCAATAAAAACAATTTTAAAGTGGTATTGGCCGTTAGACCTAACTAAACCATGAGTTTATTAGATACCCAACATAAACGAAAGAGTATGACCATCACGGTAATTTTACACGTGATTTTATTGCTGTTGCTGTTCTATTTTGGGATGAAATACCTTGATCCACCTCCAGAAAGTGGTATTGCGGTAAATTTTGGAACCACCGATTTTGGTCAAGGAAATGACCAGCCTACCGAACCCATTAAAACCGCTCCTAAAGAAACTTCACCAGAACCTGTTCCTGAAACAAAGACGGAAATAAATGAGGAAGTAGTGACTCAGGAATCGGAAGAAGCGCCCGTCATTAAAAAAGAAAAAAAGAAAGAGGAAATCAAGGAAACCCCCAAGGAAGAACCTAAAAAGGAAGAATCCAAAAAGCCCGATCCAAAACCTCAAAAAACTACAATTAATACTATAAACAATATTTTAAATGCTCCTACTAATGATGGTAATACTTCTAAAAGTGAAGGAGATGATAGAATGCCGGGGGAAAAAGGCAAACCTAACGGTGATCCCAATGCCAGTAGCTATTACGGCACCGGTAAAGGATTGGATGGGGACGGTAATTATCTTCTAGGGGGCAGAAAAGCACTCAATAAGGCAAAATACTTACAAGATTGCAATGAGGCAGGTAAAGTGGTTGTAAGTATTGAAGTGGACCGTTCTGGTAATGTAATTAGTGCTACACCTGGGGTTCGAGGTACCACCAATAACTCCCGATGTTTACTGGAGCCAGCCAAAAGAGCAGCGCTGGCTACAAAATTCAATTCCGATGCAAATGCGCCTGCCAAGCAAATCGGCAAAATCATCTACAATTTTAAGCTTTCCGAATAGCAATTCAATTTTTTTGAATAATATTGTTGCCAACAAGCTTTAAGACCTCTGAAACCAAGTTATTTAAAATATCTGGCTTTTTTGGCAGGAATCGTTTCTATTACGGTATCTATTGTGTACGATAATTTTCATACTCAATTTATTAAGCCCTTTTTTCACCTTTTTTTGTATCTCTATTTTGTAAGCAGTAGTAAGAAATGGAATATAACGGTGCTCTTATTTTTAATAGCGGCTATGATAGGTGAGTTTTTAACGGCACGAAATTTTGTGGCTAACTATGTATATATAGTCCTATTGTTTGCTACTTATTTTTTAATAGGACTGTTTTTAATGAAGTCTGCTATAAAGGATTCTAAGTTTAGGATTCAACTTACCGATATTTATGTAGGGCTCATTATTTTAATAGCCTTTACCTATGTGGTAGGTTCTATATTTTTTATTACAGCGGAAGAATTGGGGGATTTCCTTTTTTTACTAGTTGCTACAGCTGCCTTTAGTGGTTTTGTAGGGGGCTGTTTCTATATTGCTGCATACCACTCCAATCCTAATAAGATTCTCTTTTTTGTGGTAGGTATTGGGTACATGATTGTTTGTGTGGGGACCCTAGTTCATGAACTGGTAATGCCTTCCGTATTTATTCAAGGTTTTGTGAATTTAGTTGAAGTCATTTCTCAAGTTGCTTTTATCTATGCACTTATAAAGTTGCCTGAGATGCTTCGCCCAAAAAAATGGCATATTTAAAAAGGATTCCAATGCTAAGGATTTCCTTACGGTATAATTTTGTATTTTAAACCTATGAAACATATTCTACTTTTCTTAACCGCCTTAACTCTAGGATCCTGTAGCTTCTTTTCCAAAGAAGAGAATAAAGTGATTGCTTCTGAAGCGCCATCAGAAAAATATCCACATGATTTCATGTTTATGCAAAGAGCTTATCCTACAGGTGAAATTAAAACGGAAGCCTACAGAGAAGCGATTCAGTGGAAGAAGCAACAAGAGCGAAGTGTGGGGGGTAGCTGGGAATTTGTGGGGCCTATTAATATTGGAGGTCGCGTTACTGATATTGAAGTTCCTGAAGACCAAGCAGAAACTTATTTTGTAGGTACGGCTTCTGGGGGCGTTTTTAAAACTACTAATGCCGGAAATTCATGGGTTCCAATATTTGACGATCAGCAAATGCTTTCCATTGGAGATATAGAAATCTCAAAAAGTAATACCAATACCATTTGGGTAGGAACAGGAGAAGTAAATGCTGGCGGCGGTTCTTTAGCGTATGATGGAGATGGTATTTACAAAAGTGAAGACGGAGGAAATACATGGGAAGTAAAAGGTTTGCCCGATGTAGGAAGTATTAGTAAAATAGTAATTGATCCTAATGATGATGATATGGTATTGGTAGGTGGAATGGGGCCCTTGTTTAAAAACGATTCCAATCGTGGCGTCTATAAAACCACCGATGGAGGAGATACTTGGGAACAAAAATTATTTGTAAGCGATTCTACTGGAATCATCGATATGGTCATGCATCCTACAAACGGAAATATTGTTTATGCAGCCGCTTGGGAACGAATCCGTAGGCCTCAATACAGACAATACGGCGGGGAAACTTCAGGTATTTATAGAAGTTTGGACGGAGGTGAAAACTGGACGGAACTAACCAGTGGACTTCCTGTATTGCCTTCAGAAAAAGGAAGAATAAGTCTTGCTATAGCTACCTCAAACCCTCAGGTTCTCTATGCAAGATATGCAGATAGAGAAGGCAGTATTCAAGGGGTTTATAAAACCACTAATGGAGGTGATACCTGGGTGACAATGAATTCCACTTCGTTAAATGATGTTGGTTTTCACTGGTGGTTTAGAGGGATAGTGGTAGATCCAACCGATGAAAATACTATTTATAATGTTGACTTTGTGGTTCAAAAATCTATAGATGGTGGAAATACTTGGAGCAATGCCTTTGTCGATGTACATGTAGATCAACATGCTTTAACCTTTAACCCTGGGGTTCCCGGAGAAGTATTATTGGGAAATGATGGAGGTTTTTATAAAAGTCCCGATGGAGGCAACTCATGGGAAAAAGAGGAAACACTTCCTATTACTCAGTTCTACAGAATTTTTGTGGAAGATGAAAACACTATTTATGGTGGGGCCCAAGATAATAGTACCATGAGAACCCTTTCGGGAAGTGTGGGCGATTGGCAAATTATTACGGGGGGAGATGGTTTTCAGCCTTTGGTAGACCCATTGGATTCTGATGTAATTTATGCGCTTTCCCAATATGGGGGCATTGTAAAATCAACCAATGGGGGTGCTTCTTTTTTTCCAGCCACTAATGGAATTTCTTTTTCAGATCGAAAAAATTGGGATACCCCCATCACTTTCGATCCACAAAACTCACAAATCCTTTATACGGGAACACAACGAGTTTATAAAACGGTAAATGGCGCAGGTAACTGGACAGCCATTAGTCCAGATTTAACCAATGGACCTGGAGGAGGGAATTTAAACTTTGGTACCATTACCTCTATCAATGTCTCTTCCGAAGATTCCAATTTAATTTATGTGGGTACCGATGATGGAAACGTTTGGCGTACCGATGATGGGGGAGCTAATTGGTTAAATCTTTCCGCAGGTCTTCCCAACCGTTGGGTGACCAAAGTGGAAACTGAATATACCTCTGGTTTTGAAGATAATGTCTATGTTACCTTTTCTGGGTATCGATATGGGGAGAGTCTTGGACATGTATTCTATAGTGAAGACCGGGGAAATTCCTGGCAAGATATCACAACAAACCTGCCCGACCTTCCAATAAATGATTTAGAGTATTATCCCAGTGTTTTTGGAACTGTATTTATTGCTACAGATGCCGGAGTGTTTTATACTTCCTTTCCTGGAGGTGATTGGATTCCTTTAGATGTTGGATTGCCAACGGTGCCGGTAACAGATCTTTATGCCGACGACACAGCGCCATTTTACTTATATGCCGGAACCTATGGCCGATCCATTTATCGGGCCTTGATCCAAGAGGTTGGGGTTGAAGAATTTGATGCTACTATTTTTAGTGTGTACCCAAACCCAAGCAAAGAACGCATTACCATTGAAACCAAATTTTCTATGGAAGGTGATATTACTTTATACAGTTCGTTAGGGACTCAAGTACTCTTTGAAAATTTTTCAGGTAAAAGCAAAACATTTTCGGTTTCCCATTTACAAAGTGGGCTCTATTTTGTCACTTTATCTTCCGGAAAGCGTAGTGTTTCCAAAAAATTACTCATTCAGTAAAAGCTATTATTATTACTTACAAAGAGACATTGCAGTGGCTTTTTTCGCAGCTCCCCATGTATCAACGAGTGGGGAAGTCAGCTTATAAAGCAGATTTAAACAATACTTTAGATCTTTCAGAGTATTTAAATCATCCAGAACATTCTTTTAAAAGTATTCACGTAGCAGGAACTAATGGAAAAGGTTCTACCAGCCATATGCTGGCCTCTGTCCTTCAGGAAGCTGGCTACAAGGTGGGTTTGTATACGTCTCCTCACTTAAAAGATTTTAGGGAGCGCATCAAAGTGAACGGAAAGATGATTTCTAAGCGTTCGGTTTCTTCATTTGTTCAGAATCACATAGCTTTTTTTGAATCAAAACAGCTTTCTTTTTTTGAAATGACCGTTGGGCTTGCATTCGATTATTTCAGAAAACAAAAAATAGATATTGCCGTAATTGAAGTAGGAATGGGAGGGCGCTTGGATAGTACCAATGTTATTACTCCAGAGGTTTCGGTTATTACCAACATAGGAAAAGACCATACACAATTTTTAGGTGATACCCTGGAAAAAATTGCAATTGAAAAAGGAGGGATCATCAAACCAAATATTCCAGTTGTGATAGGAGAGACCCAAATGGAAACCCAATCCGTTTTTAAAGAAATCGCAGCAGAAAAACAAGCTGAAATCATTTTTGCAGATACGCAGGTACTTTCGCTTTACCCTACAGACTTACTTGGGGAATACCAGAAAAAAAACCAAAAAACGGTACTTTCTGTATTGAATGTATTAAAAGAAAAACAATGGAAGATAACAGAATCCCATATTGCTCAAGGACTGAAGCAAGTAGTAGAAAATACTGGCTTGCTAGGAAGATGGCAAATTTTGTCAGAGTGCCCTAAAATAATTTGTGATACAGCACATAATAAGGAAGGCCTAGAGTTGGTGTTTGCGCAGTTAAGAAAAGAGCCCTATTCTCAATTACATATTATTTTGGGAATGGTTGGTGATAAAGATGTGGATAGTGTATTGGCTATTTTCCCGAAGGATGCGAGCTATTATTTCTGCACTCCAAATATCCCGAGAGGCTTACCGGTAGAAATCCTATCCAAAAAGGCTATGGAGATAGGATTGGAAGGAGCTTCTTATACAAGTGTTTTAGAGGCGCTAAAGAGGGCTAAATCTCAAGCGGGAGCAAATGATGTAATTTACATTGGGGGAAGTACTTTTGTGGTGGCCGAAGTTTTATAGTTTTTTTGAAAAAATTGTTTGCGGGTTTTAAAAACTAACTTATATTTGCATCCGCTAACTGCAAGGGCGCTTAGCTCAGTTGGTTCAGAGCACCTCGTTTACACCGAGGGGGTCGGGGGTTCGAATCCCTCAGCGCCCACAAAGGCTTCCAGTTTTGGAGGCCTTTTTTTATTATGCACTTTTTTGTCTACATTCTTTTTTCCAAAGCCCTCAACAAATATTATATAGGGGCGACTTCTGATGTTTCGCGCCGTTTGGAGGAGCATCTTTGGTCGCACAAGGGTTTTACATCAAAAGCAAAGGACTGGGTATTGGTCTATAAAGAGCGATTTGAGAAAAAGGAAGAGGCCTATGCCCGTGAACGGCAGATAAAAAAGTGGAAGAGCAGGGCGATGATCGAAAAACTGGTTTCGGGGCAGTAGGTTCAGGGTATCCCGATTTTACATCGGGAGGGTCGGGGGTTCGAATCCCTCAGCGCCCACAAAGGCTTCCAGTTTTGGAGGCCTTTTTTTATTATGCACTTTTTCGTCTATATTCTTTTTTCCAAAGCCCTCAACAAATATTATGTAGGGGCGACTTCTGATGTTTCACGCCGTTTGGAGGAGCATCTTTGGTCGCACAACGGATTTACGTCAAAAGCAAAGGACTGGGTGTTGGTCTATAAAGAGCGGTTTGAGAAAAAGGAAGAGGCCTATGCCCGTGAACGGCAGATAAAAAAGTGGAAGAGCAGGGCGATGATCGAAAAGCTGGTTTCGGGGCAGTAGGTTCAGGGCATCCCGATTTTACATCGGGAGGGTCGGGGGTTCGAATCCCTCAGCGCCCACAAAGGCTTCCAGTTTTTTGGGCCTTTTTTTATTTCCTCTTTGATATTTTATTATGAGTAATCTGTTTCTGTCTTGAGCATTTAAATCTACTCCCGGATGCCTCATAATTCCTCAGCTTTTGATGTTTTGTTTTTCTTCCTTGTACGCGCTTTCGCCACATTCTAAAGCTAGATGCTTTCATTTCACGTCGCATTAGTTCAATAACTTCCTGTTCGTTTAATTGAAATTGAAATTCAATGGCTTCAAACGGGGTTCGGTCTTCCCAAGCCATTTCAATAATTCGATCAAGATCTCTTGCAGATAGGTTTTTAGTATTCATTTGGGTTTTCAATAATATGTTGTGCTCTTTCTTTATATTCCTGTAATAAATCCTTATCCATTTTGTGAAGTAAACTTAACATCATGGACATGCGTTGATTGTCCTTAAAATAATCTTGTTTTTCATCTATAAAATTCCAGTATAATGCGTTGAACGGACAGGCATCCTCTCCTGTCTTTTTAGAAACTTTATAATGACAATCTTTGCAATAATTACTCATTTTGTTGATATAGCTTCCGCTGGACACATAGGGTTTTGTAGCGATAAGGCCTCCGTCTGCCCACTGGCTCATCCCACGGGTATTGGTAATTTCAACCCATTGTAAGGCATCAATATAGATGCCCAAGTACCAATCATCTACTTCGTCTGGGTCTGTTTGGGTAAGCAAGGCATAATTCCCTGTAATCATTAAACGTTGAATGTGGTGTGCGTACGCATTATCCAAACTTTGTGAAATAGCATGTTTCAGACAGTTCATTTGGGTATCTCCTGTCCAATAAAAATCAGGAAGCGGGTTTTTACAGTTTAACTCATTTTTGGAGGCATATTCTGGCATTTCTTTCCAGTACATTCCTCGCATAAATTCGCGCCAACCTAGTATTTGCCTTACAAAGCCTTCCACTTGAGAAATATCAATCGATTCTTTGTTGTTTTTCCACGTATCAATAACCTGATCAATCACTTCCATAGGGGTGATCATTTTAATGTTCAAGGAAAAGGAGAGTTTGCTGTGAAAGAGAAACTTTTCATTAGGGTCCATGGCATCTTGGAAGTCCCCAAAGTTTACAAGTAAATGGTCACAGAAATAGTCTAAAAGCTGTAAGGATTCTTTTCGGGATGTAGGCCATGGAAAGGCATCCACTTCAATATTTCCGAAGGTTTTTACATTACGTTCTTGAATCATCTTTACGATTTCGGAAACGTCATTTTTTATGAGTTCTCTTTCGGGGATGGCGGGTGTTCCTTTCCATTTTTTTCTATTAGACTTATCGTAATTCCATTTTCCACCTTCAGGATCCTTGTCGTTCACCATGAGAATATGATGTTTTTTTCGCATATCCCGGTAAAAATACTCCATAACAATCTGCTTTTTACCCTTAAAAAAACTAGCGAGATCTTCTCTCTGGGTATAAAAATGTTCGGTATCGTAGGCTTCAGAAGGGATGTTTATTTTCTTACAGAACTCCTTCAATTGTTGGTCCAATCGGTATTCATCTGGATATTGATATTCAAATTGAGTGATGTCCTGCTCTTTAAAAATCTTCTGAAGATTTTCAGTGAGGCTTTGGGTATTTTCTTCCTCGTCTAAGGTCCAATAGATCACCTTATGCCCTTGCTCTTTGATACTTTCTGAAAAGTTTCGCATGGCCAAAAAAAAGCCAGCTATTTTTTGAATATGATGCACGACGTAGTCGGTTTCCTGACGCATTTCTGCCATAAAATAAAGATACTTGTCATCTTTTTCCTGAAACCAAGAATGATTGCTGTTTAATTGATCGCCTAGTAATAGTCGTAAAATCATATAGTATGTTTATGAGAGCCAGCGTTCCTGAAACTTTTGCTCAGGATCGTATCGCTCTGCTTGTAGTGAAACATTGAAAGCCCGATTTCTTGGATCGTTTCCCACGCCTGCGACATACATCCAATTACCGTAATTACTGTGCACATCGTAATCGATGAGTTGAGATTCAAAATAGGCAGCTCCCATACGCCAGTCCACTTGAAGGGTTTTAGCTAGGTAAGAAGCTACATTTTGTCTACCACGGTTGCTCATCCAGCCCGTATGCTTTAATTCGAGCATATTGGCATTAACAAATGCTTCTTGGGTGGTTCCATGAATCCAACGCTCCATAAGGCAGGCCTCTGTTGTCCAAGTATACTCTTTTTGAAGGATTCCTCCCAGCTGGAAAATGGCGTCTCCGTGTTTAAGGGAGATATATTTAAAGAAGTCCCTCCAGAGCAATTCAAAGATTAACCAGTAAGTAGAGTCATTTTTCACAACCTCTTTTTCATATTTTTTCACTTCGTGATAAATAGTACGGGCAGAAATACAGCCTAAAGCCAGCCAAGCGGAAAGTTTCGAGCTGTATTCTTTTCCAAGTAGGCCATTTCGTGTTTTTTTATAGGAAGATAAATTTTCTGTTTCCCAGAAATATTCATTTAATCTTTTAAGAGCATTGGATTCTCCCCCTTCGAAAGGGAAAGCGGTTCGATGGTCCCACTTAAATTCTTTGTGCCCTAATTCCTTGACAAAAGGAAGTGAGGTTTGGTCGTTTTTAAGAGCGTTTTCTTTTGGAACGGGCAGGGTTTTACACTTTCTTATTTGTGTCTTTTCTACATTTTTTCTGAAAGCTGTAAATACCTTAGGTATTTCGGGAATAGAAAGAGGGAGGTCCTCAGGATGTAATAGAAATTGGTCATAAGCTTCTGTCCAGTTAAGATGGTTATGGCAAGCCTTTTTAACGGCATTGGCAACATTCATTTCTTCTGAAGTCCACTCTTTCTGAAGATAGATGTCCTGAATGCTCAAATTGTCGACGAGAAGCGGTATTTTTTTTTCTGGATATTCCTGAAATATTTGAAGTTCAATACCAATAGCTGCTAAATTACAGGAAAGATTTCTTAAGCTTTCCAACAGAAATTTGGTGCGGAATGGCCCTGTTTTTTTAAATCCGAATCTATCTTCCTGAAAATGGCGTGGATCTAAAAAATAGCAAGCAAATACTTTTTGGTGCTTGTTAAGCGCTTCTTTTAATAAGGTGTTATCTTGAACACGAAGGTTTTTGGTAAACCAAACCAATCCATTAGACTTTGTTTTTATTTCTTCTACATTTTTCACTACAATAAATAACTTCTTTCCAGTTCTTTTTCCATTTTTTTCGCCAAAGGAACGGTCTGTGGCACACCGGACATACTTTGGAAGGCAAATCTGATTTCTTTACCATTGTTTAATAAAATTAAAAAAATAGTAAACAAAATTATTTAATATTATGATAAATCTTTGGAGTTGGGGTAAAAGTGTTATTTTTGGACTTTCAAAGGGTCATTAGCTCAGTTGGTTCAGAGTGTCGCCTTGACATGGCGGAGGTCACTGGTTCGAACCCAGTATGACCCACAAAAAAAAGCCGCTTAATGCGGCTTTCTTATTTTAATATGTAGTAGGTTTAGTCTACGGCATCTTCAATTTCATCTCCAACTTCTTCTACTCCATCTTCAATTTTTTCTCCAGTGGTTTTCTCTCTACAGCTTGTGAATGAAGCTGTTGCAATAGTTAGCAATAAGAGTCCATAAATTACTTTTTTCATAATAGTGGTTTTTAGGTTAATTAATAATTACTTATTGGTTAGTAATCCTTTTAATAAAGATAGTACAAATAGTACCAAAAATATAAAGAATAATACTTTTGCAATTCCAGCGGCTCCGGCAGCGATGCCTCCAAAGCCAAAAATTCCTGCGATAATTGCAATAATAACGAATGCGATTGTCCAACGTAACATAGTGTAAGTTTTTTGTGATTAGTGATTTCAGTTATTTGATTAGCCTTACGCTAAAATCTTATTCTAAGATAGTTAGTTGGTTTTATGATTTTCGGAAATTAACTTTGTTTAACCACAGAAGCTCTTAATTATATATAAATTATGTTAAAAAACAAATTAGGTTGTTAAGTTCTTTTTGAAATTTTACATCAATAAGAGCCTGTATTTTATAGGAAGGGGAGAACTCTTTCGAGCGCCATTCCCCGTGAGCCTTTAATAAGTATAAGTCCTTTTGGCAACGAATTCTTAGAGAGGTATTCCTGAAAATCCTCATAAGATTTAAATTTAAAAATATTAGGCCCTAGGACGTCGGTGTGATAAAAATGGCTTCCTACCAAAAAGACTTCCTGAAACCCAATTTCTTCTAGATATCTTACTATATGTTGATGTTCTTTCGAGGCTTCTTCCCCTAGCTCAAACATATCTCCTAAGATGGCAATTTTGTTAATCGCTTGGTTATTTTTTAAATTTTTAAGGGCAGCCTTCATGCTCGTCGGATTCGCATTGTAGGCATCCAAAATGATTTTATATCCTTTTTTTTCTACTACCTGAGAACGATTCATTTGGGGGGAATATGTTTCCAACGCCTCTTTAATAGCTGTTTTATCTACTTCGAAATAATTTCCAATGGAAATCGCTGCGGACAAATTGGACAAATTATAGGTACCTATTAATTGTGTTTGAATTTCCATACCCTGCCATTCTAGCAGTAACCCATGAGATGCTTCTTTAAGCGTAACTTCTTTTTGGATGAGAATTCGATCCATGCCTTGAGTGAGCTCCATTTGTTTGGAGTCGTTTGCATTCACAAATACCTTTCCGCCGCTGTTTTTAAGAAATCTATACAATTCCGATTTGCCTTTAATGACACCTTCTACACCACCAAAGCCTTCTAAATGCGCTTTTCCAAAGTTTGTAATATACCCAAAATTAGGCGCGGCAATTTTTGAAAGTGTGTCAATTTCCCCTTGATGGTTAGCGCCCATTTCTACTATTCCTATTTCAGTTTGTTCATTCATCGAAAGTAGGGTAAGGGGAACACCAATGTGGTTATTTAAATTCCCTTTGGTTGCAACACATTGAAATTTTTTAGAAAGTATTTTATGGATGAGCTCCTTGGTAGTGGTTTTGCCATTGCTTCCTGTAAGGGAAATGATGGGTAATGAAAGATGGTTTCTATGGAAATGTGCCAGTTCCTGAAGGGCTTTGAGGGCATTATTGCAAAACCAGGTTTTGCCTTCTACATAAGAAGCTTGTTCATCGATAATTGCTATTTTGGCCCCTTTGTCTATGGCTTCTGAAGCAAAAGAATTTCCATTAAAATTTGCTCCTTTTAAGGCGAAGAAAATACAGTTGCGGGTAATTTTTCTAGTATCGGTACAAACCCCGGAGCTTTCTAGGAAAAGTTGGTGTAAGGCTTCTATATTCAAAAACAGTCGATTTTAAGTAGAATAAAGATATAAAAAAACCCTCCTTACTTTTGTTTGGAGGGTTAAGTTATTTTGAAATCCAGATGTATTATTTGTGTCTGGGTCGCTTTCCTTTTTTGGACTTGGAACCTACACGGGACATTGCACAACGGAAGCCGATGTAATCGGTAGCCATATCCTGAGGGAAATAGCGTCTTTGAGCAGGGTCTAACCAATACTCTCTGTCTCTCCATGATCCACCTTTGTAAACCCGAACCTCATTATTAATAAGGGTGGTTCTTTTAGAAGATTGATCGTATTCTCTTTCAAGTCCAGAGCTATCTGCGTAAACCTGGTGCTTTGGAGAGTTGTACATTCTTTTGCTGTCGGTAAGCTCATCTTCCTCTGCACCAAAAGATTGGTAGTAACGGGTCGATTTTTTATCACCGTCACGGAAATCACGGTTATCACTTTCAGAGAAGTTGGTTCTTAAATAAGTTTCATTTTCATCGACAGCAACTTCTAAAATTTCCCCTGGAAGGGCTCTGGCTACAATTTTACCATTACTTAAAGTATCGAATAGAATTGAGTCGGAGGTTACTATTTTAACAGTGCCATCTTCACCAATGGCATTTTTGGTATATACGTTACCACGATAGTAATTAAAATCATTGTATTCGTCATCCACTATAGGACGGTATACATCAGCAACCCACTCGGCTACGTTTCCTGCCATATCGTACAAACCGAAATCGTTAGGTTCGTAAGATTTTACCTCAGCAGTAATGTCTGCCCCATCGTCACTCCATCCTGCTATTCCACCATAATCTCCATCTCCTTGCTTAAAGTTGGCCAATTGATCCCCTCTTTTCCTTCTACTGGAATTTCTGGTATATTGACCATCCCAAGGATATTTCTTTTTCCCGCGGTATACGTTATAATTTCTTAAGCCTACTAAACCTAGTGCGGCATACTCCCATTCTGCTTCGGTAGGAAGACGATAAGCCGGTAATAAAATACCATCTTTTCTTTGCACGTATAGGTTTGTACTGTCTTCACTTCTTTTGGCAAGATTTTGAGAATATTTACCTCCTCGGGTAATAGAATCGTTACCTCCGTAAGTTTGTGTAGGGGCATTCAAATAGGTTTCTGTATTAAACGCTTGCCCGGGTTCCACATCATATTTGGCATTACGGGAAGTAATCCCATTTTCTTCTAAAATCAATTCGTTTACACGGTCGGTTCTCCAATTGCTAAACTCAACCGCCTGAACCCAACTTACACCTACTACCGGATAGTCTGCATAGGCAGGGTGACGAAGGTAGTTATTGGTCATTACCTCATTATAACCTAGTCGATTTCTCCAAACCAAGGTGTCTGGTACGGCACCTTCGTAGATATTTCTGTAATTTTCATCTGCAGGTGGGAAAACTTCTTTAATCCAATCCAGATACTCTAAATACATCAGGTTGGTCACCTCAGTCTCATCCATGTAGAAAGATTGCACGTGTTGTTGGTTGGGACTATTGTTCCAATCGTGCATTGGATCATCCTGTACTTTACCCATGGTAAAAGTTCCACCTTCTATAAAAACCAAACCAGGACCTGTTTCCTGTTCTTTGGCTTTTGGGTTGTACTGAAAACCACCTTCTTTGGCATTTAGTTTCCATCCTGTAGCTCTAGAACTATTTTTATAATCCCTAGACTTGCTACAACTAACTAAAAGAGAGGTTGAAGCTATACATATGAATAGCTTAAATAATAGGTTTTTCTTAGCGTTCATAGTTTCAATTAATGAAAAAATTGGGTTCGCAATATACTAATTAACGTTTAAAGCGCAATAATATTTTATTTTTTTGGGCTGTAAAGGTAGCTATTTACAGACGACCAATGCAATAACGCCATAGAATTTTAATTATTATATATTTAAATAATTTTTGAAAAAGATAGAAAAAATGGCATACTAAGAGTATCTTTAGCTCGTTATTGCTATGATGAAAAACTATTTTTTACTCACACTTTTTTGTCTAGGGTTTCTTGTATCCTTTGCGCAAAGCAGGGACGTTCAGATTTACTGGGATCGCACTTCCCCCAATGAAAGTAGAACCGCTATTAAAAGGCCTGTTGACGCTTCAGGGGACATTCCTATTCAGTTAGGTTTAGAGGTTTCTAAAGAACGGGTTTCTTTTTCTACAAAATGGATGGATCAAGGGTTTGCCAACCCAAGTTCCTTGCAAATCACCAATACAAAGTGGGAAAGCTTAACTTCCAAAGAACTACAAAAAATCAATAGGGATTTAATTCCTTCGGCATTGCAATACAATATTAGCAGTAACTACGGGAGGGATATTATCTATACGCAACTTCAGATTTCCCCTATTGTAAACCGAAACGGACAGCTTCAAAAACTAACGTCCTTTCGTTTGAATTACACCTACGGAAGAAACTCACAGAATACTAGAATGCTACTTCAAAATTCTGTATTAGCTTCTGGAAATTGGTATAAATTCCGGGTCGAAAAAACAGGAATTTACAGAATCACCAAAGATTTCTTGAGCAATTTGGGAATGGATGTAGATAATATAGACCCTCGGAACCTAAAGATTTACAGCAATGGCGGTAAACCGCTTCCCTTGTTGAATAGCGAAAATACTATTTTTGACCTGCCGGAAAATACCATTAAAGTCATTGGCGAACAAGATGGGAGTTTTGGCGAAAATGATTTTATCCTTTTTTATGGAATAGGAGTGGAAGGCTATGATGCTGAAAGCGATACACACTTAAATCCATACAGTGATGAGTCGTATTATTATATTACGGCCAATGGGGGACCAGGACTTAGGGTTCAACCTATGGTAGAGCCAGAAGGAGCTCCAAACCTTACGATTGACCAATTTCAGGAAAACCAATTTGTGGAAGAAGACCTGTTCAGTCCCGCCAAAGTGGGAAGGCAATGGTACGGAAGTCGTTTCGATATAGAATCACAGCAATCTTTTGAATTCACCTTTCCCAATATTGTCCCTTCTTCTGAAGTATCTGTAAAAGTTAAGGCTGCTGCTGCTTCCGAAGTGAATACCAGTATGGCTATTACGCTAAACAATACCGCAGTAAACCCTTTGGAGTTTAATGGAGTTACCGGCTCTTCTATTTTAAACGATTTGCAAACTACCAATACGTTTAATGCTTCTGGGGAAACCATTACGGTAAATTTGAATTATAACAACTCTGGAAACCCTTCCAGTGTAGGTTACCTGGACTATATAAGTGTTGACGCAATTCGAAGGTTACAAGGAAATGGGGGGCAACTTCCCTTTTATAATGATGTTGTGGAAGATCCTCTGGGGGTGGTAGAATATCAAATCTCTAATGCTTCACAATTTTCTGAAGTTTGGGATGTGACCGATTATCGTCAAATAACTTTTAAGGTGAATGAGGGAAGTTCTGGGAACTTTGCTTTTAAAGCCAATTCCGGTGCTTTGAGAAAGTATGTGGCAGTGAACCCTAATGATTATTATAGCCCTGTAACTGCTGCAAATAATTTTGTTCCGAATCAAGACTTAAAAGGGACCATTTTCAATGATGCTTCGGGGAATTTTACGGATATTGATTATATAATTGTTACCCCAGCTTTCTTAATTCAGCCTGCTTTAAAGTTGGCAAGCCATCACAAGAATATCAACAATTATAATGTTAAGGTGGTCACCCTAGATAAAATTTATACTGAATTTAGTTCGGGAAAGCAGGACATTGGGGCTATTAGAAATTTTGTGCGGTATGTATATGAAAATGCATCTTCCCCAGCCAAACGATTAAAATATCTCTGTCTTTTTGGGGATACTTCGGTAGACTATAAAAACCGATTGTTCAATAACAATAATATAGTACCTACTTTTCATACGAGGAGCAGTGTGAACACTTTTTCAGATTTCATGTCGGACGATTTCTTTGTGGTGCTAGATCCTGATGAAGGCTTGGTTACTGATAATAACAATATTGACGTAGCCGTGGGACGCATCTTAGCAGACGACGTTTCTTTGGCCAATGCCATGGTGGACAAGGCAATTGATTATGAATCCAAGGTATCCTATGGAAACTGGAGAAATAATTTTGTTTTGATTTCCGATGATGTGGATGAGCCCTATGAATATACGCAATTAGAAAAAGTATTGGACTCTATTGGCGATCGGGTGACTGCTGAAAAGCCTTACATTAATGTGAAAAAGATTCATACCGATGCATTTCAACAGGAAACCTCGGCTGGAGGAAATCGGTACCCTTCTGTAAATGAAGCCGTCGTAGAAGCGATAGAAGTTGGGGCCTTGATCGTAAATTACTTCGGTCACGGTGGCGAAGATGGGTTGGCCAAAGAGTTTATCTACACTAAAGAAGCAGCGCAAAACCTTCAAAATGAAAATAAATATACATGTTTGGTGACGGTTACCTGCGAATTGACCAAGTTCGACAATCCGCAAAGAATTACAGCGGGCGAACTCACCTATTGGAATCGGGAAGGGGGCGCTGTATCCTTAATAACAACCACAAGGTCCATTGGGGTAAACTTGGGGGTCGATTTCAACCGTCAGTTAAATGACGTGTTATTTGGAATTGGTACCGATAACCCTTTACCGCCCTCAGAATCTTTAATGGTGGTAAAAAACAATATATCGAACAATAATAAAAGGGTTATTTTTTATGTGGGAGACCCTGCCTTAAGATTGGCATTTCCCAAACAAAGTGTGCGGATTACCCATTTAAACGATCAGCCTATTTCGCAAGCTGCCGATACCCTAAAAGCTTTGAGTAAGGTAAAATTTAGAGGAGAGGTGGTGGACGCTTCAGGGAATTTACTTTCCAACTATAATGGGGTGGTGGAGCCTAAAGTATTTGATAAGGATGTCATGCGTCAGACCTTAGCAAACGATGGAACTAGGGATGATATAAATGATCGGGATGGTGATGGAGATACCAATAATATTTTGTATTTGTATTTCAAAACCCTTGGTGAGACGCTTTTCAATGGGCAAGCAACCGTAACCAATGGGGTTTTTGAATTTGAGTTTGTCGTGCCCAAGGATATTCAAATTCCAGTGGGGAACGGGAAAATTAGTCTTTATTCCGAAAGGAATAATGCCTTGGAAGATCAAACAGGCTTCAATCTGGATATACTTGTAGGTGGAATCAATGAAAATGCCCCCGAGGATACACAAGGTCCGCTCATTAACCTCTTCATGAACGACGAGTCTTTTGTCTCTGGTGGCGTGACCAATGATTCTCCATTTCTTATTGCAAAACTCGAGGATGAAAACGGAATCAATACGGCTAGTGGCATTGGTCATGATATTACTGCGATTTTGGATGGGGATGAAGCAAATCCATTTGTGTTGAACGAATATTATCAAGCTGAGGTAGATGACTTTACCCGGGGAGAGGCCGCTTATAAGCTTAGGGATTTGGAAGAAGGACTCCATACATTAACCCTAAAAGCTTGGGATGTATATAATAACTCCTCCACTGCCGAAATACAATTTATTGTGGCGGGTGATGATAAGTTGGAAATTACCCGAGTGCTTAATTACCCCAATCCTTTTGTAAATTATACCGAGTTTTGGTTCAATCATAACAGACCTTTCGAGCCACTTGAAGTGCAAGTACAGGTTTTTACCGTTACTGGAAAAATTGTTTGGACCCAAAATCAAATTGTAAATACCGATGGTTTTCTATCCCGTGAAATTACTTGGAATGGGAAAGACGATTTTGGGGATCGTATTGGTAAAGGGGTCTATGTTTACAAGTTAACGGTGAAATCTACCCTTACTGGACAGCAAGTTGAAAAATTTGAAAAACTGGTAATCCTCTAAAAATTAAAAAGTATATTTGTCAAAATTTTAGTTAAAATGAAGAAGTTTCTTATTGTATTCTTATTATTACCCTTCTTAGGAAAGTCTCAAACCACTGTTGTAATACCCGATGCCAACGAGTCTAGGGTGATCACTACCGGAGTTCCCTTTTTATTGATTGCTGCTGATGCACGAAGTGCAGGTATGGGAGATATTGGGGTGGCTACTTCAGCCGATGCTTTCTCACAACAATGGAACCCTGCAAAGTATGCCTTTTCTATTTCAAAGCAGGGAGTGGGCCTAACCTATACTCCTTATTTAAGTAACTTGGTTAACGATATTTTCTTGGGAAATCTAACCTATTATAACAGAATCAATGAAAGAAGTGCTTTTGCAGCGAGTCTTCGTTATTTCAGTTTAGGGGAAATAGATATCATTACCAATCCAAATCCAACCCAAGCAGAATTGGAGAATCCTTTAATTGAAAGTCCTAACGAACTTACCTTCGATGTTTCTTATGCGCTGCGGTTGAGTGATCGTTTTTCCATGGCTGTTGCCGGACGGTATCTTCGATCTGATTTAAGACTGCAGGTTGCTCAAGAAGATGCTACAGCCGCAAGCTCTTTTGCAGTAGATGTGGCAGGGTATTACCAAAGTGAGGAAATTGCTTATAATGATTTCAACGGGCGTTGGAGAGCAGGATTTAATCTTTCTAACTTAGGTCCAAAACTAAGTTATGACGAAGCAGGACAGGAAAACTTTTTGCCCACCAACCTAGGATTGGGAGCTGGATTCGATTTCATTTTGGATGAATACAATAAAGTAGGTGTAAATTTAGAAGTAAACAAATTGCTGGTTCCAACACCCCCTAGATACGGTACCGAAGTAACCTTTAACGATACCAATGGAAATGGAACTTATGAGCAAGGGGAAGATGAACTTATTTCTGAAACCAATGGTGTTATCGTGGAAGGACAAGATCCCGA
Organism: Flavobacteriaceae bacterium; assembly: GCA_002707025.1. Classification (GTDB taxonomy): domain Bacteria; phylum Bacteroidota; class Bacteroidia; order Flavobacteriales; family Flavobacteriaceae; genus PALG01. The sequence goes on from PALG01000023.1 coordinate 66,107, forward strand.
TGTGAGCTTTATTTCTGGAGTGTTTCAATCTTTTGGGGATGCTCCTGGTGGTTTCAGTGAAGAACTAAAAGAATTTACTTGGGCCTTAGGTGCCGAATACTGGTACCAAGATGTATTTGCCCTTCGTACAGGATATTTTAATGAGAGTGAAGAAAAAGGTTCCCGTAAATTCCTTTCCTTAGGAGCTGGGTTCAAATATACTTCTATCAACATCGATATTTCCTATTTATTCTCCACTTCCCGAGTAAGAAGTCCGCTGGAAGGGACCCTTCGTTTTGGATTGACCTTCAGTTTTGGGGACGAATACGACGAATGGTAGGATTTTGAAAAAGGTAATCCTCGAGACCCACTTGGAAGTCTATGAATCTGTTTCAGAACTTCCCGAAAACATACAGGATTTAATGAATAAGGCGCAGCAAGCTCGTAAAAAGGCTTATGCGCCTTATTCACTTTTTAAGGTGGGAGCAGCGATACTGTTGGACAACGGATCTATAGTAACGGGGAACAATCAGGAAAACGCAGCATTCCCATCGGGGCTTTGTGCAGAACGCGTGGCTGCCTTTTATGCCGGAGCAGAGTTTCCGGGAATTCCATTTAAAGCGCTAGCGATTTCAGCAGGTTCCACAAAAAGTATCAATACCCAACCTATACCCCCTTGTGGCGCTTGTAGGCAATCGCTTTCAGAATACGAAGTAAATCAAGGTTCCCCGGTAGAAATTTATTTTATGGGTGAGGAAGGTAAGGTGGTTAAGTCATCTTCGATAAAAGCCCTACTTCCTTTATTATTTGATAATTCTTACCTGTAAAAATTCACATATTTTGATTTTCGAGAACGTTTTCGTTCCTTTTTTATAAAATTCAGGTTTTATAGAAGTTTCAAATAACGTATTTTTGTTATTCGTATGTAAAATTTTGAAGATTTATCACTTCCATAAATGAAAAAAATAACCAAACAGACATACCTAAATTGGTATGAGGATATGCTTTTTTGGCGCAAGTTTGAAGACAAACTAGCCCAGGTTTATATCAATCAAAAAGTAAGGGGGTTTCTCCATTTGTACAATGGGCAGGAAGCTGTGTTGGCAGGTGCCTTGCATGCCATGGACCTTTCCAAAGATAAAATGATCACCGCTTATCGTAATCACGTTCAGCCTATCGGAATGGGAGTAGATCCTAAGAAAGTGATGGCCGAGCTCTACGGAAAAGGCACGGGTACTTCCCAAGGTTTGGGTGGATCCATGCACATTTTTTCCAAAGAGCACCGTTTTTATGGGGGTCACGGAATTGTAGGGGGGCAAATTCCTCTAGGGGCCGGAATTGCTTTTGGGGATAAATACCAAGGTAATGATGCGGTCACCCTAACTTTTATGGGAGATGGTGCCACACGCCAAGGATCCTTGCATGAAACCTTTAATTTGGCCATGCTTTGGAAACTTCCTGTGGTATTTTGTGTGGAAAACAATGGTTATGCTATGGGTACTTCCGTAGCGCGTACCGCAAACCATACCGATATCTATAAATTAGGATTGGGCTATGAAATGCCTTGTCGCCCTGTCGATGGAATGAAGCCTGAAGTAGTGGCCAAGGAATTGGACGAAGCTATTTCGCGTGCCCGTAAAGGGGAAGGTCCTACTTTCTTGGAGATTAGAACGTACCGTTATCGAGGACACTCCATGAGTGATGCACAGCATTACCGAACCAAAGATGAAGTGGCCAAAATGCAAGAGCAAGACCCTATTTCTTATGTTTTGCACCATATTTACGAAAAGAAATGGGCAACCGAGAAAGAGATTGAAAAAATAGATCAGCGTGTAAAAGACCGTGTTTCCGAATGTGAGCAATTTGCCGACGAATCTCCATTCCCAGAGAAAAACGTGATGTACGATGTGGTCTATGAACAAGAAGATTATCCATTTTTACCTCATAAATTATAAATTATGGCAGAAGTAATTACCATGCCCCGATTAAGCGATACCATGGAAGAAGGAACCGTGGCTACTTGGCTTAAGAAGAAGGGGGACAAGGTGAAAGAAGGTGATATTTTAGCGGAAATCGAAACCGATAAAGCTACGATGGAGTTTGAATCCTTTTATGAAGGAACGTTACTTCATATTGGTATTCAGGAAGGTGAAACCGCTGAGGTAGATGCTCTTTTGGCCATTATTGGGGAAGAAGGGGAAGATATTTCAGATTTATTGGAGGGTGGAAGCACTTCTGAAGATAAAAAAGACGAGAAAGCTGAAGATCCTTCTGAAGAAAAAGATGCTAAAAAAGAGACCGATTCCGAAGAAAAAGAAACCACTGAAACTGCTAATGAGGGATCAAGCCTTCCGGAAGGAGTGGAGGTGATTACCATGCCGCGATTAAGTGATACCATGGAAGAGGGAACGGTGGCGACTTGGCTAAAGAAAGAAGGCGATAAAGTGGAAGAGGGGGATATCCTTGCGGAAATCGAAACCGATAAGGCCACGATGGAGTTTGAGTCTTTTTATAGTGGAACCTTACTGAAAATTGGTATTCAGGAAGGGGAATCGGCCAAAGTGGACGCCCTTTTAGCTGTTATTGGACCTGAAGGAACCGATGTTTCAGGAATTTCTGAAGCACCTTCCGCAAGTTCCAAGAAAGCGGAACCTAAAAAGGAAACCAAAGAAGCAGCTCCCAAAAAAGAGGAATCCAAAAAAGAAGCGTCTTCAGAAACTAAAAAGACAACCACAACAAAATCAGCAACCGCTACTCCTTCTGGGGGAAGATTGTTTGCATCTCCTTTGGCTAAGAAATTAGCGGAAGAGAAAGGCATCAACTTAAACCTTATTCAAGGTTCTGGTGAGAATGGCAGAATTGTAAAGAAAGACATCGAAAACTATCAGCCGGCAGCGAGTGCTCAAGGTTACGTTCCTGTTGGGGAAGAAGTATTTGAAGAGGTCAACAATTCGCAAATGCGGAAGACCATCGCAAAGCGTTTGGCCGAATCCAAGTTTACCGCTCCGCATTACTATCTAACCATCGAGTTGGATATGGACAATGCCATCGCTTCCCGTACTGCGATTAACAGTGATCCAGAGGTGAAAATATCTTTTAACGACATGGTGGTGAAAGCGTGTGCAATGGCTTTGAGAAAGCATCCGCAAGTAAATAGCCATTGGGATGGTAACGTTACTAAAATTGCGAAGCACATCCACATGGGCGTTGCAGTGGCTGTTGACGAAGGTTTGGTGGTTCCTGTGTTGAAGTTTGCCGACCAAATGAGTTTCTCTCAAATAGGCGCTTCCGTAAAGGAATTGGCTGGAAAAGCCCGAAACAAAAAGCTGACACCCGATGAAATGCAGGGCAGTACTTTTACGGTTTCCAACTTAGGCATGTTTGGGATTAAGGAGTTTACCTCGATCATCAATCAGCCTAACTCGGCGATTCTTTCCGTAGGAGCGATCGTTCAGAAGCCAGTAGTGAAAAATGGCGCCATTGCGATTGGGAATACGATGACCGTGACCTTGGCGTGCGATCACAGAACAGTAGATGGGGCTACAGGAGCACAGTTCCTGCAAACCCTTAGAAATTATATCGAGAATCCGGTGACCATGTTTGTGTAACCAGATTCTATGTAACGTAGAAACATCCCGTTAGCTTTCTTGGAAGATAACGGGATTTCTTATATTTAGACCTTATGAGCAAAAATGTTATTATTACAGGAACCAGTCGCGGAATAGGCTACGAATTGGTACCTTTATTTACCGATGCCGGTCATAATGTTTTGGCACTTTCCCGAAATGAAGTGCCAATTTCAGGATTGGATATTTCCAATTGCCAATGCATGCCTTGCGATATTACCCATGCAGCCGATTTACAAAAGGTTTCCGAGTTTCTGAAAAGCGATTGGAAACACGTGGACATCCTTATCAACAACTCAGGAAATCTGGTTAAAAAACCCTTTTCAAAATTAAAGAAGGAAGATTTTCAGGAAGCCTATGAGGTGAATGTTTTTGGTGCGGCAGCCATGACGCAAACAGTACTTCCATTTATGAACACCAAAGGTCATGTAGTGAACATTAGTAGTATGGGAGGGATTCAAGGGAGTGTGAAGTTTCCAGGCTTGGCAGCGTATAGTAGCAGTAAAGGAGCATTGATTACCCTCACGGAAGTACTGGCCGAAGAATATAAGGAAACGGGACCTTCTTTCAATGCATTGGCGTTGGGCTCGGTTCAGACCGAAATGTTGGAGGAAGCCTTCCCAGGCTATCAGGCGCCCTTGTCGGCTAGGGAAATGGCCAAATACATCATGGATTTTGCCCTTAAAGGGAATCAGTTTTACAATGGAAAGGTGCTTCAGGTTTCCAGTTCAACCCCTTAAGGATGACAGAAGTGCTTTCAAAATACGTACCGCAAGCCTCGGTGGTCCCTGTTTTTGAAATGATTAAAACCCATCATGTACATCTAAAGATTGTGAATGAACGGGTCACCCGGCATGGCGATTACCGAAAGTTACCCGATGGCGCGCATCAAATCACCGTAAATGCCAGTCTTAACCAATACCGGTTTTTAATTACTTTGGTACATGAGATTGCCCATTTGGTAGCCTTTACGAAATACGGCCGGTATATAAAACCCCACGGAAAAGAATGGAAGCATACCTTTCAGCAATTGATGCTGCCTTTCCTTCGGCCAGAGATTTTCCCCAGCCATTTATTGCCGTTATTGGCAATACATTTTAAAAACCCGAAGGCGAGTAGCGATACCGATGCGAAGCTTTCATTAGCGTTGAAACAGTTTGACCCCGAGAACGATAAAAACTATATCTTTGAAATACCTTTTGGGGGTACTTTTCGATTGTATAATGGGAAAATCTTTAAAAGGGGTAATAAAAGGGTAAAACGCTATGAGTGCATCGAGGTTGCTACCGGGAGGCTTTATTTGTTTAACCCCAATGCGGAAGTGGAATATTTAAAATAATTATGAATCAAGACAATTTTTACGCAGTCATCATGGCTGGGGGCATTGGCTCCCGATTCTGGCCCGTGAGTACCACCCAGTTTCCTAAACAGTTTCACGATATGCTGGGAACAGGCCAAAGTTTACTGCAAAAAACCTTCAGTAGGCTCAACCAAATAGTCCCTTCCAAAAACATTCAAATCCTTACCAACGAAAGGTACTTGGATCTTTGTTTAGAGCAATTACCCGCTATATCTGAAAGTCAAGTGGTTTTGGAACCTGCTATGCGAAATACGGCTCCATGTATCTTACTTTCCGCTTTAAAAATTTATAAAGAAAATCCTGAAGGCTTGATGTTAGTGGCGCCCAGTGACCACTGGATTGAAGATGAAGCTGCTTTTAAAAAGGATGTGGAAACGTGCTTTCAATCGTGTTCCGAAGCGGCTATTTTAATGACCTTAGGCATTGTCCCTAGCTTTCCAAATACGGGTTATGGTTATATTGAAAGTGATAAGGAAAGTGTAGAAACCATTAAACCAGTGCTTCAGTTTCGGGAGAAACCCGATTACAAAACCGCCCAACAGTTCTTAGCAGAAGGCAACTTTTTTTGGAACGCCGGTATTTTTATTTGGAGTGTAAAAAGCATTCTTGATGCTTTTCAGAAATACATGCCCGATATGTACCGTCTCTTTAACGAAGGAAGGGAAACATTGAATACGGAAAAAGAGAAAGGTTTTGTGAACAGTAACTATCCCGATGCCGAAAATATTTCCATCGATTATGCGATTTTGGAGAAAGCCGACAATGTGTTTGTGAAAAAGGCTACTTTCGACTGGAACGACTTGGGTACTTGGGGGGCTTTACACGATAAGCTGGATAAAGATTCTGAAGAAAATGCTGTAGTGCGTGCCATCCCACATTTAATAGATGCATCTGGAAATATGGTGTATACAGCAACAGAAAAATTAGTAGTTGTAGAAGGGATTAAAGATTATATTGTAGTGGATAAAGAGGACGTGTTGCTTATTTATCCTAAATCAAAAGAACAGGACATTAAAAAGTTACTAACGAATGTGTCTGATGCCTTCGGCAAAAAATTTACTTAATGGAAAACACTGAAAATAACGACAAGCAGTTAGATCAAAGTAAGGAAAGTATTAAGCAAGAAGCAAAAGGACTCTGGGCTAGGGTAAAAAGTTTCTTGGTGGAGTTACTGGACTTCCGAAGTGATACCGATAGGGAAACCACCATGGATGCCATTATCAAGGATATTCCTTTTAAGGGTGCCACGGCTTGGATTTTGGTTTGTTCCATCTTTGTGGCATCGGTAGGGCTAAACGCAAACTCTACGGCCGTAGTTATTGGAGCGATGCTTATTTCCCCGCTAATGGGTCCAATATTGGGGATGGGACTTTCCATTGCGATTAACGATATTGATACGCTTAAGAAATCGCTCGTCAATTTTGGAGTCATGGTTTTTTTAAGCGTTTTAACTGCGTTTTTATTTTTTTGGTTGTTTCCACTTCGGGAAGAATCATCAGAGTTACTGGCGCGGACCAAACCCGATATTAGGGATGTGTTAATTGCTTTCTTTGGCGGATTGGCTTTAATTATTGCCCGAACCAAAAAGGGGACCATCGCGAGTGTGATATTTGGAGTGGCGATTGCTACTGCATTGATGCCACCCTTGTGTACCGTAGGGTTTGGATTGTCCCAAGCCTTTTTAGGGAATCCCAACGGACTCTCTTTTGCGGGTGGAGCCATGTACTTGTTCATCATTAACACCATTTTTATTGCTTTAGCGACGTTTTTGGTACTGAAGTTATTGCGTTTCCCTATGCGGAAATATGCCAATTCCAAACGTCGTAGAAATATTGCCCGATTCGCTTCTTTTGTAGCCATTTTAGTAATGGTACCTGCGGGTTTTACCTTTTACAGCGTGCTGAAGGAGAGCAAATTTAAAAATGATGCAAAACAGTTTGTGGAAACCGAATTGGAAGCGCTTCCCAATGCTTCTTATATTAAAAAATATGCAACTTTTCAGTACGATCCCGATGGCGAATCTACTATTGAGCTTACTTCTTTTGGAGGACAACAAATTGATGAAACGACTATGGCAGTGTTGCAAAGCAGGCTAAAGGATTACAAATCTCTGGGCAATACACAGCTATTGCTGAATCAAAATGTGGAGGATAACGACCTAGAGACTGAAATGCGCTATTTAACCGAACTCCGATCCAGGGATTCTTTGGAAATTACTTCCAAAGAACAAAAAATTGCTTTCTTGGAAAAAGAAGTTTCCAAACTCATTAAGTTGGAAAAAGAGCAAATCCCTTTTAAGTCGATTACTGATGAAGCCAAGATTAATTACGAAAACCTTTCGAGCTTGAGTTATTCTACCACGTTGAAGTCAGACTTTGAAAAAATTGATACGCTGAAGACTTTTGAAGCGCAATGGAAGAATGGGGTGAATTCCGCTACCATTCAAAAGGACAAGGAAAGACTCTATAATTGGTTAAAATATAAATTGAATCTGGATACCTTGGTGGTGAAATAGCTACTGGTTTTCCTGTACTTGGATATCCCGAATCTTTTTGAATAAATCGGAAGAATACACAAAACCCGTAACATCTTTGTTATCGGTTTTAAATATTTGGGTATTGTCTCCTTCCCAAGCAAGATTTCCTTTCTGAAGAAATATGATTTTTTCGCCAATTTCCATCACACTGTTCATGTCGTGTGTGTTGATTACTGTAGTGATATCGTATTCTTGCGTGATTTCCTGAATCAAATTATCGATAATAGTGGCCGTTTTGGGGTCTAGTCCAGAGTTGGGTTCATCACAAAAAAGATATTTGGGATTATTGACAATGGCTCTGGCAATAGCGACCCTTTTTTGCATCCCTCCAGAAATCTCTGCTGGGAATTTTTTATTGGCATTTACGAGATTCACCCGTTGCAATACTTCGTTCACCCGTTCCAACATTTCCTCCTTCTTCTTTTTGGTAAACATACGTAAAGGGAACATTACATTCTCTTCAACGGTCATCGAATCAAACAACGCACCTCCTTGAAAAACCATTCCCATATGTTCCCTTAGGTCCTTCTTTTCATCATCATCCATTTCCTGGATCGCAATGTCGTTGTAATAAATTTTTCCTTCTTCTGCTTGAAAAAGCCCTAGAAGGCATTTCAGAAAAACCGTCTTTCCACTACCGCTTTGCCCAATTATTAAATTGGTTTTCCCTTTTTCGAAAGTCGTGGTAATGCCTTTCAGAATTTCTTCTTCCCCAAAACTTTTATGTAAATTTTCTACTCGAATCATTAGCTCAGTAATAAGGAAGTTATAATGTAATTGGTAAGAATGATTAGTACACTGGTCCAAACAAAGGAGTTGGTACTGGCCTTTCCCACTTCTAAGGCTCCTCCTTTCATATAAAACCCTTGCCAGGAAGGCACCGTTGCTAGTATAAATGCAAAAACAAAAGTTTTGATAAACGCATACACTACGTGAAAGGGTGTGAAATCCTCTTGAAGCCCCTGTATGAAATCGGCCGAAGAACTAAATCCGCCATATACTGCTGCTACCCATCCTCCTAAAATTCCGAGAAACATGGAAAGTGCAATGACGAAGGGGTATAAGAGTAAGGCCGTAATTTTAGGGAACACCAAATAATTTAAGGGGTTGATTCCCATGACCTCCAAAGCATCAATCTGCTCGGTAACCCGCATGGAACCAATACTGGAAGTAATAAAAGACCCCATTTTACCTGCCATAATAATGGAGATGAAGGTAGGTGCAAATTCCAATACTACCGATTGTCGTGTGGCATATCCAACCAGATAGCCCGGGATAAGTGGATTATCAATATTTAATGCCGTTTGAATGGCTACAACCCCTCCCACAAAAAAGGATATGAAAGCAACGATACCAAGGGAATTGAGGACCAATTCATCAATCTCCTTTAAGATAAGGTCCCGTAAAACCGACCCTTTGGTAGGGCGGGTAAATACATTTTTAAGCATTAAAAAATAAGAGCCAATATCGGCGATGTACTTCATAAGCGCTAAGGTAGCAAAATTACTGGTTTGTTTGTTTTATCTCCTTTTTTTCCTCGGAAAGCAACTGTACCATTTTATGGAAAATTTCGGTGTTTTCATAAATCCCTCCAAAATTTTCAGAACCAGGTCCAAATGCAAATACTGGAACCATGGTTGCACTGTGCCCATGGGTTGAAAAGGTTGCTTCCAGTGTATTGTAATCCTCTTCTTTTGATGAAAGCGTAAAGCCACCTGTTTCATGGTCGGCAGTAACAATAACGAGGGTCTCTCCATCTTTTTCAGCAAAATCCAAAACGGTTCCTAAGGTAGTATCAAAATCAATCAATTCTGAAATAAGGTATTCCCCATTATTTTCATGACCACCCCAATCTACTTGAGAGCCTTCTACCATTAAAAAGAATCCCTTATTATTTTCAGAAAGTTTATCCATACCCAATTGGGTAGCTTTCGGTAAAAAATCACCTCTGCCATCCAACATTCTAGGCATACTTTTAGGGGCCAAAAGATATCCTAATTTGTCACCCTTTGAGTTTTGAAGTGATAGGGTGTCAATAATGAAACCTTTATTTTTAAAAACCTCCAAAAGATTGATACTGTCTTTTCTCTTATTGAAATACTGCAATCCTGCGCCCGCAAAGAAATCGATTTCAGAATTTGGTAAGAAAGCGGCAATATCTTCATGGAAGTTCCGGCTCTTGGAATGTGCAAAAAAACTAGCAGGGGTAGCATGAGTAATGGAGGAGGTTGCTATAACCCCAGTCTGCATCCCTTTTTCGGAAGCAATATTCACAATATTTTTCACTTTGAGGGAATCTTTATCCAAACCGATGGCGCCATTGTAGGTTTTTTCCCACATGCGAAGGCAGTAGCACCTGCAGCCGAATCGGTGATAACCGCATTGGAAGATGAGGTTTTGATAAGCCCCACTACCGGAAATCGGTCATAATTGGAAGGACCTTCTTTGTAGAACTGTGCGGCCGATACCTGACTAAGTCCTGTACCATCGGCAATCAATAATATAATATTTTTAGGACCTTTAGGACTGGTCGCTTTTTCAGGAAGGGTTGTTTCTTTTTCAGCGCACGCTACTAGTGAAAGTACACTCCATAAAAGAAGAAAGCTTTTTTTCATTTTGGAAAGGTTTAAAAAGTAAAAATACACATTATGCCTTTCCGAGCTTCATAAAACGGCTACAATAACTTTTTCTTAATATTTCGCCAGCGAAGTTTACGGATAAACTTTCCTTCCGCTTTAGAAACCAAATACTCGTTTTTCGATTTGAAATATCCTATTAGGCAATCCTTAAAAAAAGTAACGCTCTTCTTTTTCCAGGCCAGTTTAGCCGAAGCAATGGTGGTAAGCCAGAATCCGTAGCGCATTTTCTTAAATGCCTCCCCTTGTTTGTATCGGGAAGCTTTGGTGTAGGTGGCACCTGTGGGTTTTAAGTGCTTTACCGTGAGGGATTCATCGGTTTTTATGGTCCAACCATGGTATTGCGCTAATAATTCATCTACGGTGTCCCAGCCCATGGATTTCTTCAAACCTCCTATTTCCTGAAAGCATTCTTTGCGATAGGCTTTTAAGGCTCCTCGAATATGATCTTTATTGGTAAGGTTTTCTAGTTCCCAATCATCATTTCCCTGAATGTAGCAAAATCCTCCAACCATTCCGCAATCCGGATTTTCAGCAAAAGTTTTAGAAATTTTTTCAAGATAGTTCTTCGGAAAGATGAGGTCTGCATCAAATTTGCAAATCACATCGTAATCATTCTTCAAGGTTTCATATCCTTTATAGAATGCCTGAATTACTTTAGAACCCGGAGCATGGGTCTCTTCTGAAGTGATTAAAACCGAGTGGATAAATGAATTTTTTTCTGAAAAGCGATCTATGATAGATTGTGTGCTGTCTGTGGAATGGTCATTTACTATTATAAGATTCTGGGGAAGGAGGGTTTGTTCTACTAAGGACTGAAGGGTTTTTCCTAGAAACGCTTCTTCATTATGAGCTGGGATGACAATGGCAATTTTCATCTTCTCCTTTCCGCATAAACGATGTAATATCGAGGGGTGATTCTTCGTAAAATAGGGCGAATTCCTACTTTTTTTACTGGATTGGTAAATTTTTCCCTTTTTTTGATGATCCATCCCGACTTTTCCAAGAGCCAGTCGAATTGCCAATCTTCAAATTCGTGATAGTGCCGATCGCGTTCATCGGTTTTGCTTCGGTAGGCCGCTGCAAACCATAACTTTAAGGGTACGGAAGCCACCAGTTTTTTGGCTTTGATGTCCTGCAAAACATTAAAGGGGGAAACCAAGTGTTCAAATATTTCGAAAGCGGTGACCACATCATAAGCATCGGTTTGTACGGCTGAAGTATCTAGGTCTAAATCTTCCCCTTTGGTGTTAGTTACAGTAAATCCTTCTTTCCTTAAAATTTCAGAAAACGGATTGTCCACCCCTAAATCTAAAATTTTGTCTTCCGGTTTTAGGTGCTCTTTTACAAAACTTAAGGTGTGCTTATATCTTTTTTTAGGATAATTTTTATACATCGTTGGGGGCTACCAAAGCAGCAAATTAATTAGGGGATTCTATAAACAATGGCATTGATATTCATCCCTGCGCCTACACTCGCAAAAATAACGATATCCCCAGAATCGATGGTATGACCATCCAATTTCCCTTTGGAAACCACATCGAATAGTGTAGGTACGGTCGCTACACTCGAGTTTCCTAATTTGTCAATGGTCATAGGCATGACGTCTTTGGGAACTTCTTTTCCGAAAAGTTTGTAGAAACGCTGAATAATGGCTTCGTCCATTTTTTCATTGGCCTGATGAATAAATACTTTTTTTACCTCATCGATAGGAATCTGGGATTTTTCCAAACAAGCTTTCATGGCGTTGGGTACATGTGTGATGGCAAATTCATAAATCTTTCTACCATACATTTTAATGTATCTTCTGGCATCGTTTAATTCTTGATTATACGATTCCCCAAAATAAATAAAGTGGGCTTCATCATAAGCATACGTGGCGGTATGATGTGCTAAAATTCCGTTTTCTTTATTTTCTGAATTTTCCAAGATCACAGCACCGGCGCCATCACTGTAAATCATGGAATCCCGATCATGCATGTCTACAACTCTAGAAAGTGCTTCAGCTCCTATTACAAGGCATCTTTTAGCCATATTGGCTTTCATATATGCCTGTGCTTGAATCACTCCTTCTACCCAACCTGGGCATCCAAATAGGATGTCGTAGGCAACACATTCAGGATTTTTAATTTTTAAAATATGCTTTACTCGGGAAGCCAAACTAGGTACCGTGTCACTCTGTTGTGTTCCGTGCTTCACATCGCCGTAATTATGGGCAACGATGATATAATCTAATGTTTCCCGATCTATTTGGGCGCCTTCTATAGCTTCTTCGGCAGCTTTGGCGGCTATTTCGGAAGTTACTAAATGATCTTTTATGTACCTCCGCTCTGATATACCGGTAATGGCCTTAAACTTTTCAATAATGACCGTATTTTCATGACCGAGGGGAGTCCCATCCTCACTGTAAAAATGATGTTTTTCAAACCCCTCATTGGGGGCTACTTTACTAGGGATATAACTTCCGGTTCCTGTGATGATGGCGTTCATATATTAAAATTTTAATAAAGGTACGAAAACGAATGTCTATAAAAAATAGCGCCCTTCAATTTTGAAGGGCGCTACCGTATTATTTTAACTAATTATACTTCCATAAACTCCTCTATAGGAGTACAGGTACAGATAAGGTTTCGGTCTCCATAGGCGTCGTCTACCCTTCGTACGGTAGGCCAAAACTTATTTTCCGAAATATAACTCAACGGAAATGCCGCTTGCTGTCTGCTATAAGGAAAATCCCAAGTATCACTGGTGAGCATGGCTTGAGTATGCGGTGCATTTTTAAGCGGGTTGTTAGGATAGTCTTTGGATGCTTCATCAATTTCCTTTCGGATGGAAATCATGGCATCGCAAAAGCGGTCCAATTCTTCTTTACTTTCACTTTCGGTAGGTTCCACCATGATGGTTCCTGCTACCGGAAACGACACGGTAGGAGCGTGGAAACCATAATCCATTAATCGTTTGGCGATGTCGGTTACTTCGATACCGTATTCCTTGAAAGGTCGGCAGTCTAAAATCATTTCATGCGCAGCACGCCCTCTTTCCCCGGTGTATAAGGTTTCAAAGTATCCGTGAAGTCTTTCCTTGATGTAATTGGCGTTTAAAATAGCATATTGCGTAGACTTTTTTAAACCTGCTTCCCCTAGCATGCAGATGTATCCGTAAGAAATAAGACATGCTAAGGCGCTTCCCCAAGGGGCAGCTGAAATTGCCGTAATAGCACTATTTCCACCGGTTTTTACAATGGGGTTACTAGGTAGGAAAGGAACCAATTGCTCCGCTACACAAATGGGCCCCACTCCAGGTCCACCCCCTCCATGTGGGATGGCAAAGGTTTTGTGAAGGTTCAAATGGCATACGTCGGCACCAATAGCTCCAGGGTTGGTAAGCGCTACTTGGGCATTCATATTAGCACCATCCATATAAACTTGTCCGCCGTACTCATGGATAATTCCCGTAATCTCTTTAATGGCACTTTCATAAACCCCATGTGTAGAAGGGTAGGTGACCATAAGTGCAGCTAATTGGTCTTTGTATTTTTCCGCCTTTTCACGTAGATCCTCTACATCGATATTTCCTTCTTCTGTAGCCTTGGTGACAACCACTTCCATACCTGCCATGACGGCACTTGCGGGATTGGTTCCATGGGCAGAGGAAGGAATCAAGCAAATATTTCGGTGATGATCCCCTCTGGACTCGTGATAGGCACGAATCACCATTAATCCAGCATACTCCCCTTGGGCTCCCGAATTAGGCTGAAGGGAAGTTCCTGCAAATCCTGTAATTTCAGTAAGTTGGTTTTCTAGGTGCTTCAACATGATTTGATATCCCCTGGCTTGGTATAGTGGTGCAAAAGGGTGAATGTTTCCCCAATTGGGGTCGCTTAAAGGAAGCATTTCCGCAGCAGCATTCAGTTTCATGGTACAAGATCCAAGGGAAATCATCGAATGATTTAAAGCCAAATCCTTTCGCTCTAGTTTTTTAATGTAGCGCATCAATTCGGTTTCGCTATGATACAAGTTGAAAACCTCATGCTCTAGAAATTCCGTTTTCCGGGCAACTTCTTTTGGAATGGCGTTTCCTTCCTTTATTTCTGAAAGCACTAACGGTGCAACACCAGCACCTTCACTAAATACCGAAAGAATGTTATTTAAATCCTTAAGGTTGATGGTTTCATTTAAAGAGATGGAAACCGTTTCAGCATCCGGATAATAAAAATTAATATTTTTCTTTTCTGAAATGGTTTTGATTTCAGCAATATTCGCTTTCACGGCAACCGTATCAAAAAACATTTCATTTACTTGTTCATATCCTAACTTTTTCAGTCCATCTGATAAAGAAACGGCTGCATAGTGTACTTTCTGTGCAATATGTCGTAGTCCCTGTGGTCCGTGATATACCGCATACATTCCAGCCATCACGGCTAGAAGTACTTGTGCGGTACAAATATTGGAGGTAGCCTTGTCTCTCTTTATGTGTTGCTCTCGGGTTTGTAGGGCCATTCTAAGGGCGCGGTTTCCATCGGTGTCTTTTGTGACCCCGATAATTCTACCGGGAATGTGTCTTTTGTAGGCCTCTTTTGTAGCAAAATAGGCGGCATGAGGACCTCCGTACCCCAATGGGATTCCGAAGCGCTGTGTGGTTCCCACTACCACGTCTGCTCCAAAATTTCCTGGTGATTCCAGCATGACCAAGCTTAAAATGTCTGCGGCAAACGCTACTTTGATATTGGCTTCTTGCGCTTTTACCACAAAATCCTTGAAATTATGAACCGTACCGCTTTTTCCAGGGTATTGTAGTACCACCCCAAAATATTCTGAAGAGAAATCGAAAGTTTCGTGATTTCCTACAACGATTTCAATTCCCAAGGGGGTGGAACGGGTTTGTAGGAGGGCCAAATTTTGAGGTAGGATTTCTTCAGAAACAAAAAATTTATTAACGTTATTTTTCTTCTGATCCCTATCCCTCACGGCAAATAATAACGCCATGGCTTCTGCCACGGCAGTGGCCTCGTCCAGTAGCGATGCATTGGCCAGTTCCATTCCGGTAAGGTCTGAAACCATGGTTTGGAAATTCAAGAGGGCTTCCAGTCTTCCCTGGGCAATTTCAGCTTGATAGGGCGTATAAGCAGTGTACCATCCAGGATTTTCCAAAATATTACGCTGAATTACTGCAGGGGTATTGGCTTGGTGGTACCCCAAACCAATGTAGGTTTTAAAAATGAGATTCTTCTCTGCTAACTCATTGATATGTTCCAAATATTCCTGCTCGCTCAAAGCGGGTGCTAAAGATAGATCTTCCTTTAAACGAATGTCGTCTGGAATGGTCTCATGAACAAGTTGTTCCATACTCGCTACCCCAATAGTTTTAAGCATGTTGGGAAGGTCTTTTCTTCTAGGTCCAATGTGTCTTAATGCAAAAGAATCGGTATTCATTTAGTACGAATTAAAATTTGGGCAAAATTACAATTTTTAAATATCAAAAAAGCCATTTTAACACCTTCAAAACACCTAATTTTTCAACTAAAACAGTGACTTACTAACACTTTGGTTACTTTTGCTTTTATGAAGCATTTAAAAAGCCTTTTTGATTTCTATTTGGAGAGCAGCATTCATGTATCCCTCGGCGTTTGTGCTTTTACTTTTTGGAGTTTTTTAGAGTTCGAAATCCCAGTAGATTGGACATTATTGGGTTATGTTTTCTTTGGAACGATTACCGGGTATAATTTTGTAAAATATGCTCCTGTTGCCGGATTGCACCACCGAAGCTTGGCAAGAAATTTAAAAGCCATACAATTATTTTCTTTGGGTAGTTTTTTGGTGTTGCTTTATTTTGTTTTTCAGCAGTCCCAAAAAATTCTCTCTACTAGCTTTTTACTGGGTGTATTGACAATTTTATATAGCATCCCCTTTATGAAGTCAAAAAGCCTAAGAACGTTGCCAGGGGTAAAAATTTTTATAGTGGCTTTGGTTTGGGCAGGGGTAACGGTTTTGTTTCCTTGGTTTACGGGTGAAGAACAACTCGCAGGAGAAGTTTGGCTTCCTTTTGTTCAAAGAATTTTGTGGGTGGTGGTACTTACGCTTCCCTTCGAAATTAGGGACCTTGCTTACGACTTGCCGGCCTTGGGAACGATTCCCCAAAAATTGGGGGTAAGAAAGGCTAAGTTGTTGGGGGTTCTATTTCTTGTTGCCATATTACTGTTGGAGGGATTTAAAGATACTGTGAGTATGGCAGGGATCTTAGCTCTTTTTTTTGCAATGGCCCTTTCGGGAGCCTTCTTGCTAGCGGCGAAAAAAGATCAAATCATGTATTATGCTTCATTTTGGGTAGAGGCAACGCCTTTAATTTCTTTGGCAGTCTTTCTTATAATAAATGATTATTTATCCATTTCCTGATGTAACTTCTCTTTTAAGGCTTCTTTTTTGGTTTTAGGAAAGGTCTTAAGATGTGCTTCCTTGACAGTCTTGGTAAGTTTCTGGTTGTTTGCAGTGTATTCCCTACAGAATTTACAATATAAAAGATGGATATTAAGTTTTAATTTTTCCCAAAAAGATGCTTCACGATATTGCGATTTATCGCAGATGTGATTCGATTCGTTACAGGTTATTTTAAACTTTATCATTAAAACCAATTTTTATTAAGACATTCTGCAAGGGATTTTCGTGCCCTATAGATAATGACCCAAAGGTTAGACGCCGTGATATTAAATTCATTACAGATGGCTTCAGTATCCATGCCTTCGATTGTTTTCTTTTTGAATATGGCTGCTTGGGTTTCGTTAATGGAATCCAAGCATTGTAAAATAGCCAATCCTAATTCTTTATTTTCCATTTCGTCTTCAGCGGTGCGATCGGATAGATCTTCTACCCGTTCCTCTAACCAATCTCCTTCACTTTCATTATCATTATAGTGAATCCTTACTTCTGCCTTGCCTTTCTTGCTATTCCTTTTTCGATAATGATCAATAATTTTTCGCTTCAGAATAGCGATTAACCAGGTTCTTTCGGAAGCCTCTCCCTTAAAATTGTCTTTCGATTTCAAACCTGCTAAAAAAGTTTCAGAAATAAGATCCTGTGCTACCACAGGGTCGCTTACCTTTACAATGGTGTAATTGTATAGATAGTCGGCATAGCGATCTACCCAATTTTCAGGTTCTAATTGATGAGGCATATAGGTTCTTTAGCGATATTCAAAAATAAGTCATTAATTTATATTTGTTTAACTCATGTATCATAAAAGTAAGAAGCAGGAATTTATGTATTTTTGAAAAAAATATACTTATGAAGCTTTTAAAAGTCCTTATAGCAGTCCTTGTTGTTCACTATTCCTTACAAGCGCAGCAAGAAAGTAAATTTTATGCCACCATGTTTTTGGGCGATGCGAAGGCGCTTCAAAAGGATTTTCCTTCAGAAATTACCTTGCTGGATACCTTTGGAAATGAAGTAATTGTATACATGACCCCCAAAGCCAGTCATAAATTACATGATCGAATTTTGGTACATGGCCCTGGATATGTTTATAAGTCAAGCTATACGTCGGCATTGGAAAGTCTTTCCACTCCTAGAATGACACGTAAGGATCCCTTGGCATACACCATAACCGAAAATCAGGCAGTAAATGAGGTTTTGGAAGTGATAAACACACAGAATATTGAAGATCAAATATTGGAATTGCAAGCATACGGATCTAGACATCATACCTTGAATTCTGGTACCCAGGCTGCATTGGATTTAAAAACAAAGTGGGAAACGATAATTTCAGATTATGGCCGTGCCGATGCGAGTGTTCGTTTATATAACCACTCCAGTACGAATATGCCTTCAGTTATCCTAACAATTGAAGGGGCCGATTTGCCCGAGGAGTATGTTATTACAGGGGGGCATTTAGATTCAACGTCTTCTCCTATAGGCAACGCTCCTGGAGCCGATGATGATGCCTCCGGAATTGCTACTATTACCGAAGCGGTTCGATCACTTTTTGAAATGGGTTTTGTGCCTAAAAGAACCATAGAAATTATGGCGTATGCTGCTGAAGAAGTTGGGTTGGTAGGGTCTGATGAAATTGCGGAAGATTACAGCAACAATGGAATAAATGTGGTTTCTTACGTACAGTTTGATATGACAAATTACCAAGGTTCTGCGAATGATATTTACTTTATTACCGATCATACCGATAACGGGCTTACCAATTATCTCACCCAATTGTTGGATTTTTACAATGGGTCTGGGTCGCATGCCATTAGCTACGGGACGTCATTATGTAATTACGGGTGTTCGGATCACGCAAGCTGGGATGATAAAGGATATCCGGCGGCCTTTCCATTTGAGGCAAGTTTTGGACAGCATAACAATACTATACATACTCCTGCAGACATTTATAGTCTTTCAGGAAATGCTACCCATGCCACCAAGTTTGCCAAGCTTTGTGCTACATACCTTATTGAAGTTTCCAAAAGTGCAACAGTTTTACAAGTGCCATCATTTTCTAATGAAACTGTTCGTTTATACAGCCAAAAGGATCAATTGTTCTATCAAATTGAAGAAGGAATTGATTTTAGCCACTTGGCTATTTTTGATGTCCATGGTCGAAAAGTATGGGAGCAGCAAGCCGATTTTACCCTCAATGGTTTTGTCTCCATAACCGATATTGCTACCGGTGTTTATGTGGTTACTTTATCTTCGGAAACCTATGGAAAAGTGACCCGAAAGGTAACTTTTAATTAATTCTGAAGTAATCCTGCCCTACGTAATAAAGCCTCTGGATTGGGTTCTTTCCCACGGAATTTTTTATACAGCTCCATAGGATCTTGAGTGCCTCCTTGCGAAAGGACAAACTCCTTGAACTTATGAGCCACTTTTTTATTGAAAATCCCTTCCTGCTTGAAGTACTCGAAAGCATCGGCATCCAGTACTTCAGCCCATTTGTAACTGTAATAGCCCGCCGAATATCCTCCTTGAAAAATATGGGAAAAAGAGGTGCTCATGCAGGTTTCAGGAGTATCTGGAAATAGTTGGGTAGACTCAAAGGCTTTGTTTTCAAACGTTTTTACATCTTGAATACCGGAGGGATCTCCATCATGCCAAGCCATATCCAAGAGCCCAAAACTGAGTTGTCGCAAAGTTTGCATTCCTTCATGAAAACTCGCCGATTCCTTAATTTTTTCCACATATTCCATCGGAATCAATTCTCCAGTTTCATAGTGCTTTGCAAAAAGATTCAGGCTTTCCTTTTCATAACACCAGTTCTCTAACACTTGGCTGGGTAGCTCCACAAAATCCCAGTATACATTGGTTCCCGATAATCCGGCATAGGTGGTGTTGGCCAACATTCCATGAAGGGCATGCCCAAACTCATGGAATAGTGTAGTTACTTCGTTAAAGGTCAATAATGAAGGCTTGCTTTCCGTAGGTTTGGTAAAATTACAGACGATGGAAACATGCGGGCGATCATTCTTGCCCTCCTTTATTTGCTGAGGTTTGTAGCTGGTCATCCAAGCGCCGCCTCTTTTTCCGGGCCTTGGATGGAAGTCTGCATAGAAAAGTGCCACCAAAGCACCTTCCGTATCGCTCACCTCATAGGTCTTCACCTCTGGATGGTAGGTGTCTATGTTGGTTACTTCTTTGAAATGGAGTCCGTATAACTTTTCCGCAACCGTAAAGACACCATCAATTACTTGGTGTAACGGAAAGTAGGGTTTTAATTTTTCGTCATCTAGATTAAACCGCTCTTGCTTTAGTTTTTCGGCATAATAAGCACTGTCCCATTTTTGAAGTTGGTCAATTCCGTCCAGTTTTTTAGCATACTCCTGAAGCTCATCAAACTCTGATTTTGCGGCAGGTTTGGCCTTTTCCAGAAGTTCGTTCAGGAAATCGTTTACTTTTTTTGGGCTTTCGGCCATCCGTTCTTCCAATACAAAATGTGCATGCGAGCGGTAGCCCAAAAGCTGGGCTCTTTCCTGTCGAAGCGCTACTATTTTTAGAATAGTTGCTTCATTATTGTAGGCATTATCCTGAAAGGCCTTGGCGCCAAAAGCCAGGGAAAGTTCTTTGCGAAGCTCCCTGTTTTCAGCATATTTCATAAAAGGGATATAGCTCGGGTAGTGTAAAGTGATGATCCAACCTTCCTTGCCTTTCTCCTTAGCGGTCATGGCAGCAGCTTCTTTCGCTCCTTCGGGTAGTCCCGCAAGGTCGTTTTCATTGGTAAGATGCATTTCGTAAGCATTGGTCTCGGCCAATACATTTTCCCCAAATTTCAGCGTGAGTTTTGATAATTCGGAATCGATTTTACGCAGTTGTTGTTTTTTTTCCTCGGAAAGGTTGGCCCCATTCCTGGCAAAGCCCTTGTACTGCTTCTCCAATAGCATGTGCTGTTCCGCATTTAACGAGAGTTCGTCCTTTTGTTGAAACACCAACTTTACCCGTTCAAAAAGGGCTTCATTTAGGAGTAAATCATTTTTAAATTCTGAAAGAAGCGGCGAAACTTCTTGGGCAATTTTCTGAATTTCCTCGTTGGTTTCGGCACTGTTTAAATTGAAGAATATACTGGTAACACGATCCAATTGTTCCCCAGTGGCTTCGAGCGCTTCAGTGGTATTTTGAAACGTTGGAGCGGCTTCATTTTGGGCAATGGCTTCAATGTCCTTTTTGGTTTCAGAAATAAGCTGCTGAATCGCAGGTAAAAAATGCGCTGTTTTTATTTTTGAAAAAGGAGCGGTATTAAAAGGTTCTAATAAGGGGTTGGTCATTACTGGTTCAAATTTTTAGCGCCTTCTTCTACTTTCTTTTTAAGGCCTTCTTTGTAATCGATAATTGCATTTCTAATAGTTTCGTTGCTAGCACCCATGATTTGGGCAGCGAGAATGCCCGCGTTTTTGGCGCCATTGAGCGCCACGGTGGCTACAGGTACGCCACCGGGCATCTGTAAGATGCTCAAAACGCTGTCCCAACCATCGATGGAGTTGCTGGATTTTACCGGAACACCAATCACGGGCAAGGGGGATAGGGAGGCAACCATGCCTGGTAAATGTGCAGCACCGCCAGCGCCTGCAATGATGACCGAAATACCTCGGTTATGGGCATTTTTCCCATAGTCGAAAAGTTTGTCGGGCGTACGGTGTGCCGAAACAATATCCACTTCGGTAGTAATTCCCAATTCCTTTAAAATATCGATGGCGTCCTGCATTACTGGCAGGTCGCTGGTACTTCCCATAATAACTCCAACTTTGCTCATAACTTATTTGCTTATTACTTGAATGGTGTTTTTAACTTTTTCGGCAATCTTTCGTGCCTCCGCTATATCTTTATTGACGATGGTCACATGGCCCATTTTTCGAAAGGGTCGCGTTTGTTTTTTTCCATAAATGTGAGGGGTTACTCCCTCCATTTCCAGAATGGTACCAATATTTTGGTATACTACTTCCCCAGTATGTCCTTCGGCCCCTACCAAGTTCACCATGATGCCGCCTACTTTGCTGTCAGTTTTACCTAGTGGAAGGTCTAAAATAGCTCTTAGATGTTGTTCAAACTGATTGGTATAACTGGCTTCAATGCTATAATGACCACTGTTGTGAGGTCTGGGAGCCACTTCGTTCACTAAAATTTCATCGGCTTCGGTCTGAAACATTTCCACGGCAAGGAGTCCTACATGCTCAAAGGCATTGGATACTGCTTCTGCTACTTTTCGGGCTTTCTGGGCGACATTTTCATCTATTCGGGCAGGGCAGATAACATATTCCACTTGGTTCGCTTCAGGGTGAAACTCCATTTCCACAACGGGATAGGTAGTAACTTTTCCAGAAGGGTTCCGGGCAACAATCACGGCCAATTCATTTTTAAAAGGGATCAATTTTTCGGCAATACAGGAGCCTTCCGCTAGCGGGATTAAGTCTTCTGCATCCCGAATAATGGAAACCCCTTTTCCGTCGTAACCTCCGGTACAGCTTTTCCAAACAAAGGGAAAATGCAGTTCTTTTCGGGTCACGGCTTCCGTGAGTTGAAATTTATCCTCAAACATCCGAAAGGGAGAAGTAGGAATTTGGTGTTTTTTATAAAAGGCTTTCTGAACGCCTTTATCTTGAATATTCCTTAGGGTTTTGGCAGACGGATACACTTTTTTGCCTTCAGCTTCCAAAGCTTCCAAGGCATCTACATTTACCCCTTCTATTTCGAAGGTGAGCACATCTACTTCTTT
The DNA here is from genome assembly GCA_002707025.1 of Flavobacteriaceae bacterium. Lineage (GTDB taxonomy): Bacteria > Bacteroidota > Bacteroidia > Flavobacteriales > Flavobacteriaceae > PALG01. The sequence goes on from PALG01000023.1 coordinate 88,430, forward strand.
TCCGAAGTTGTATACCGTATTGTAGTCCATTAAATCCCCTTGTTGGAAGACATCACAGGCAATTTTGCAGGGTGCTTCAGCGCTAGGGTCCAAGACGTAGGTTTTGATATCAAATTTACGGGTTTCGTAGAGCAGCATTTTTCCTAATTGGCCGCCGCCTAAAATCCCAAGGGTGAAACTGGAGGAAAAATAATTTACCATAGCACAAAGGTACAATCTTCTTTTAAATGGGTATCTTTGCACCTTTCAATTATGTGGAATTTTTTTAAAATAGTATTCAGTAAGAAACATAAAACCATGAAGAATATTGTATTGTTTGGCCCTCCCGGGGCAGGAAAAGGAACTCAAGCCGAAGTTTTAAAGGAAAAATACCAATTGGTGCATATTTCTACCGGAGATGTCTTCCGTTATAATATCAAAAATGAAACGGAACTGGGAACCTTGGCCAAATCGTACATGGATAAAGGTCATCTAGTGCCCGATGAGGTCACGATCAATATGTTGGAAGCCGAAGTGGAGAAAAATCCGAAGGCCAACGGATTTATTTTTGATGGTTTCCCCAGGACGGAAGCTCAAGCTGAAGCACTCTCTGAATTGATGGACCGAAAGGACAGTCAGATCAATGCCATGGTGGCTTTGGAAGTAGACGATGAGGTTTTGGTAAAACGTTTGCTTGAAAGAGGAAAAGTGAGTGGCCGTGCCGATGATGCCAATGAGGAAGTAATTCGCGAAAGAATTGCAGAATACTACAGAAAAACCGATATCTTAAAAGATTATTACCAAAAACAGGATAAGTACTACGGCGTGGACGGCGTAGGAAGTATCGAGGAAATCACGCAGCGTTTAAGCGATGTGATCGATAAATTATAATACATGACTGAAGGAAATTTTGTTGACTATGTAAAAATCCATGTGTCTTCTGGAAAAGGAGGGCAGGGAAGCGCGCACCTACGAAGGGAAAAATTTGTGCCCAAAGGGGGGCCAGATGGCGGTGATGGAGGTCGCGGAGGTCATATCATTATCAAAGCCAACAAAAACCTATGGACTTTATACCATTTAAAATTTAAACGGCACTTTAGGGCCGAGCAGGGCATGGCGGGCGGTAAGCAGACCAGCACGGGTGCCGACGGTCCCGACATTTACATTGAGGTTCCTTTGGGTACGGTGATTAAAAATACCGATACCGGGGAGACCTTAAAGGAAATAACAGAAGAGGAGCAAGAGTACATCGTGGTGCGTGGTGGTAAAGGAGGACTAGGGAATGCTCATTTCAAGAGCTCTACCAATCAAACGCCCCGATATGCCCAGCCTGGATTGCCCGGTGAAGAAATGAATATTACCCTTGAGCTAAAAGTACTGGCCGATGTAGGTTTGGTAGGATTTCCGAATGCGGGAAAATCGACCTTGCTTTCTGTGGTAACGGCAGCCAAACCCAAGATTGCCAATTACGAGTTTACGACCTTAAAGCCTAACTTGGGAATTGTGACCCAACGGGATTTCCAAACTTTTGTGATGGCCGATATCCCCGGAATTATTGAAGGTGCTGCGGAAGGAAAAGGGTTGGGGCACTATTTTCTACGTCACATTGAAAGAAACTCTACGTTATTATTTCTAATTCCGGCCGATGCAGACGATATTCGGAAGCAGTACGACATTTTGCTGGATGAACTAAAACGGTACAACCCTGAATTATTGGATAAGGAGCGCCTTATTGCCATCTCCAAAAGCGATATGCTGGACGAAGAATTAAAGTCCGAAATGAAAGCCCAATTGGATAAAGATTTCAAGGGCATGGACTATCTCTTTATTTCTTCGGTGGCGCAACAAGGTTTAACCGAATTAAAGGATAAGCTTTGGCAGATGTTGAATAAAAAGGCGGACGCCTAAAAGTGTTTGTTAAAGAATAATCAAAACCCAAACCAGCTTACCAAATTTTCAGTATATTCCATAAAATTGCTGAAATGAAATACCTGTTATTTTTATTACTACCAGTTCTCGTGTCTTGTGGTGCTGCCGTTGCGGTTGACTATGAGCCTACGACCGATTTTTCGGGATATACTTCCTATAATTACTACCCAACTATTGAATCGGGCTTAAACGATTTAGACAATAAACGCATTATGGCGGCAATCGATAGTGTGATGACCACCAAAGGCTTTGAAAAAACCGATACCCCACAAATTTGGGTTAATTTCTATGCCAGTGAACAGGTTTCCAATTCCAGAAGTACCATAGGCATTGGTATTGGCGGTGGGGGCGGTAATGTTGGTGTTGGGGTAAATGGAGGGATTCCAATTGGCGGAAGGCAAATAGACCAGCAATTTACCATCGATTTTGTGGATAAATTGATTGACCTTTTGGTGTGGCAAGGTGTTTATGAAACCAGTTATAAGGAAAAAGCCACTCCGTTGCAAAAAGAAGCGCACTATTATTCAGTGGTTCAGAAAATCCTGAAAAAATACCCGCCGAAGGAAAAATAATTTCAATTTTAAAAAGTTCCTATTTTTGAAATCTAATATCAAATTATGAAAAAATGGCTTTTTTTATTCTTGTTGCCTACACTGATGATGGGTCAAACAACCTTTCAGCAAGCAGAAGCCTATTTTAAAATAGAACAATTCAGTAAAGCGAAGCCCTTATTTCTTCAGTATTTAAAAGACCATCCCAATCATGAAAAAACAAGGGAATATTTAGGGGATATCGCGGGTCATGCTAAGGATTGGGACGAAGCCATGGAATATTATGAAACCTTGGTGGAAGCCAACGATACCAGTGCCAATTACCACTTTAAATATGGTGGTGCGATGGGTATGAAAGCCCTTTCCGTAAGTAAAATAAGGGCGTTGGGATACATTGGGGATATCAAGGACCATTTTGAGCGCGCTGCAAGCCTAGACCCCAATCATATTGAAGTACGTTGGGCGCTGGTAGAATATTATATTCAGTTGCCAGGAATTGTAGGTGGAAGTGAAAAGAAGGCAATCGCATATGCCAATGAGCTTGGGGAGATTTCCCCCGTAGATGGGTACTTGGCTAATGGATACATCGCCGAATATTCCAATAGACCAGAAGATGCCGAGAAATTTTATAAAAAGGCCATAGAAGTGGGAGGTTCGGAACATACCTATGAAAAGCTGACCAGCCTTTACGAAAAGAACAACCGCCCAAAAGAGGCCATTGAAAATGCTTCCAAATCGCTGAAAGTGCATCAGCGTAACCAACTCAACTATCAAATCGGGAAAATTTCAGCACAATACAATTTAGATTCCGAATATGGGATAAAATGTCTTAAGGCTTATATTGAAAATCATTCGGCCAAAGATGGCGTTCCGAAGGATTGGGCCTACTACCGATTGGCTCAGATCTATAAAAACAAAGGGGAGAAGCAAACGGCCCTTCAATGGATTGATAAGGCACTTACGTCCCGCCCCAATTTTGAAGAAGCCCAAAAAGAACGAAAATTGATAGAAGCTTTGTAAGCTACTTCCTATCTTTATAGCAAGATTTCAGAAACTATGCGAGTACATTTTATTGCCATTGGTGGTAGTGCCATGCACAATTTGGCATTAGCCCTTCACCATAAAGGATATCAAGTTACAGGAAGTGACGACGAGATTTTCGAACCTTCTAAAAGCCGCTTGCAAAAGCAAGGTTTGTTGCCTTCAGAATACGGTTGGTTTCCAGAAAAAATTACTACCGAAATAGATGCCGTGATATTGGGAATGCATGCCAAAGCCGATAATCCCGAATTACTGAAGGCAAAAGAGCTCGACTTAAAAATATACTCCTATCCTGAATTTTTGTACGAACAGTCCAAAGATAAAACTCGAGTGGTCATTGGGGGTTCCCACGGAAAAACCACCATCACCTCAATGATTTTGCATGTGATGCATTATCACAACAAAGAAGTGGATTATATGGTCGGGGCGCAACTGGAAGGTTTCGATACCATGGTGCATCTAACGGAAGAAAATGACTTTATGGTTTTGGAAGGGGACGAGTACCTTTCTTCAGCAATAGACCGCCGCCCTAAGTTTCATTTGTACAAACCCAATATTGCTTTGCTAAGTGGGATTGCTTGGGACCATATCAACGTTTTCCCAACCTTCGAGAATTATGTGGAACAATTCTCCATTTTTTTAAATGAAATTACCGAAGGGGGCGCCATTATTTATAACGAAGAAGATTCCGAAGTAAAAAAAGTAGTGGAAGCGTCTACCCATACTATTAAAAAGTACCCTTATCGCACTCCAGAGCATGAAGTAGTTGATGGGGAGACCTTGTTAGATACGCCTGAAGGGCCTATGCCTATTGAGATCTTCGGGAAGCATAATTTAAATAATTTGGAAGGTGCCCGATGGATTTGCCAATTAATGGGGGTAGATGCAGAAGACTTTTATGAAGCGATCGCCACCTTTAAAGGTGCCAGTAAGCGTTTGGAGAAAATTGCTGAAAGTGACGATTCTGTGGCTTACAAAGATTATGCGCATTCACCCAGTAAAGTAAAAGCAACTACCGAAGCACTTAAGAATCAGTATCCAGATCGACGTTTACTTGCTTGCCTCGAACTTCATACCTATAGCAGTTTAAACCCAGAGTTTTTAAGTGAATATCAAGGGGCTTTGGATGCCGCCGATGTGGCCGTGGTTTTTTACAGTCCGCATGCGGTAATGATCAAAGGGTTGGAAGAAATTAAACACGAGCAGATTGTAGCGGCTTTCCAGCGACAGGATTTGATGGTGTTTACAAATCCGGCCGACTTTAAAACCTTTTTGTTTACAGAAGATTTGCACAACAGTTCCTTGCTGTTGATGAGCAGCGGGAATTATGGCGGACTCGATTTTGATGAAGTAAAAAAACTATTATAGATTTTTATATATACGCTCTATAAAAGCATTGTCTTCTTCCCGGGAATTTTTAATCAATTCGTTTTTGGCCAAATGATAGTCGGTAGGGTTTTTATCCTGAGAGAGTTTAAACTTCCCTTCCCAATGGACAGGTTCAATCTCAAAAGCTTGAATATAATCAATAAGGCGATCCATGCGCGGGTCGTCTTTTTTCAATACAAATTTTTGGTCCTTTCCCTCCAAAAATTGAGTCATATCTACAAGGGTTTGTTTGGCAGCTTCAGGATCATGAATTAGGGAAATTTTTCCAGTGATATGTACCCTAATGTAATTCCAAGTGGGGAGTTGTGAGGTGCTATAAATTGCAGGGGAGATATAAGTATCTGGTCCGTTAAAAATGAGCGTCACTTCATTCCCGTTTATAAGCGTTTCCAATTGTGGGTTGCTTTTATCGATATGGGCGACCAGTTTTCCAGTCTCTTCATTGTAGATTACAGGAAGGTGTGTGGCATAAGGAACACTTTGTTTTGCTGAAAGTATTGTTCCCAAAGGATACTGTTTTATCACAGCAATCATTTTCTGAATATCACTACTTTGATGGTGGGGAGGTGGGTACATCATTACACTCCAAACTGTCGAAGATGATGGTCTAGATGCTTAAATTGCATTTGTCCGTACTGTTGTTTGGTAAACTTGCCAAACCCAGGATGTTCGGGCCATTCTTCACGGTCTATTTGTGAGTGAAATTCATCCAACAAGGTTTCAAGATTTTTCTTTTCTTTAATAAAATCCCTAGGTTTCGTTTCTTTTAAAAATTTAGCCGTAGGTAGGTTTTTGCGCCAAGGCTTATCGTTATAAAGTGCTTTTTTGAAGAAAATTTTAGCCAATAGATTGGGCTTCATTCCGTAGTCGTTTTTACCCAGCATAATGTTGAAAGGACCTTGACAGTGGTGCAACATTTGTCCTACAGACATTTTGCCCCATTGGCCTTGCGAGTTCTCCTCAAGTTGGTTCAACCTATTTCGGATTTCCTGATAGGTTTCTTCGTGAAATAGTGACTTCATTTTATAAATTGTAAGTATGGTTTTTCGTTCTTTAAAGATAGCTTAATTATTTTTATGAAAAATAGTTTTTGTATGAACCCTTTAGGCACTTCATTTTCTATAAAATTATGGAACGAGGACGACCGTCCACGTGAAAAATTACGCGCTAAAGGGCGCATCGCTTTAAGTGATGCCGAATTGATTGCTATTTTAATTGGCTCGGGAAACCGTAACGAAAGTGCCGTGGGTTTGAGTCAGCGTATCTTGGCTTCCGCTGGAAATAATTTAAACGAATTGGGGCGATTAAGTATTGAAGATTTAATGCAATTCAAAGGAATTGGAGAGGCAAAGGCTATCAGTATTACTGCAGCCTTGGAGTTGGGCCGGAGGAGGCGCTCTGAAGAAGCCCTTCAGAAGCAAAAAATCACTTCCAGTATTTCTGTGTTTGAAATCATGCAGCCCATTATAGGGGAGCTTCCCCATGAAGAGTTTTGGATTTTATATGTAAACAATTCCAATAAAGTACTCCAAACTGCTCAACTTAGTAAGGGAGGTATTACGGGTACGGTGGTAGATATTCGTTTGGCTTTCAAAAGTGCCCTGCAATTAGGGGCGGTAGCGGTAATTTTAGCGCATAATCATCCTTCAGGAACCTTAAAGCCCAGTCAGGCAGATATTCAGCTCACCAAAAAAATGAAAATGGCCGGAGAGAGTTTGGACATAAAAGTATTGGACCATCTTATTGTGACCGAAAAAGCGTATTTTAGCTTTGCCGACGAACAAATGTTATAGCTTTTATGCTGCTTATTTATACCCAAAAGCTTACTCCTAGAGTAGATTATGTTTTCAAACATATTTGTACAAGAATTTTGGGACTTAAAATTGAATTTACTTCTGCTATTGAAGAATTTATTTCTTACCCTGGGGTAAAATTATCCTATGGGAAGCAGCCCTTGGGTAATGAATTGTTTTTTTATTCTCAGGGATTATTGCAAACCCAAGGGTTTGAAGATGTCTCCATTAGCGTTAAACCTTGGGAAGAAACCGTTGGCTTTTTTTCGGCTTCCGAAAAAAGTGCATTACCCTTCGATATTTTTGCTGCTTCCTTCTACTTGTTGAGTCGCTATGAAGAGTTTCAACCCCATGTAAAAGATGCCTTGGGAAGGTTCCCCGCTCAAGAAAGCCTGGCTTACAAAGAAGGGTTTTTGGAGCAGCCGGTTATCGACCTTTGGGCCTTTAAATTTAAAGCCGTGCTGTCTGAAAATTTTTCAGAAATGGAATTTCCTAAAAGGAGTTTTCAAATTCATAATATCGTAGAAGCCAAAAGGCCTTATGAGTTTTTGCAACGGGGTTTTTTACGTAGCTTCTTGGGTTTTGGAGGAGACTTTTGGAAGCTGAGGTTACGCAGGGTATTTCTTAGAACCCGTGTATTGCTCCATCTTCGGAAGGATCCGTATGATACCTTCAATTGGATACTGAATAATGATAAAAACAGTCGTGCCAAGCTTACGGTGTTTTTTTTATTGGGAGAGGGGTATACATTTCGGGAAGATTTTAACACCAAGAAGGAAAAATTCAAAAACTTAATTAAATATGTGGGGGATTATAGCGAGATAGGGTTGGCTTTTTCGTATCATGCTTTACACGATTATGAAAAGTTGAAACTTCAGAAAAAACAATTAGAGGAAATTACCCATCGGCCTTTGCAAAGTTCTTTCAACGATAAACAATTAATTAATTTACCCACCATTTACAGGGATCTTGTGGAGTTGGAGATAGAAAGGGATTTTACCATGTTTTATTATAACGAAATTGGGTTTAGGGCTGGAACTTGTACGCCTTTCCTGTTCTATGACCTAGATTATGAGGTGAAAACCCCTTTAACAATTCATCCTGTGGTAGGGAAGTCTTTGGCCCTTACCCTAGGGAATGAAAATGATTTGGAAGGACGAATTATGAAAGTCTTTCATTGGGTTGAAAAGGTACAGGGTACTTTTTCTTTTTTCTTTTCCAACCGTGATTTTTCCCAATCCAAGGAAAATAAGACTTGGCGTTATTTATTTTCTGAAAAGTTGAATCCGCATGCGTAATTTGGTTGAGCATATATTTTTTGATCTAGATCATACCCTATGGGATTTTGATAAAAATTCCCGTTTGGCCTTTCAGCGAATGTTTCAGTACCATGGTATTACAGTTAACCTGGAAGATTTTCTTACCATCTATGAACCCATCAATTTTCAGTATTGGAAGTTGTATCGAGAAGAAAAAGTGACCAAGCAGCAGTTGCGTAGGGGAAGGTTTGCAGAGGCTTTTCGTCCTTTTGGGATTCATTATAATGAGACCGATCTGGATGACTTGGCAAATTCCTATATTGTAGAACTACCCAAAGACAATCATCTTTTTAAGGGGGTCATGGAAATTTTGGAATACCTATCCCCAAATTATTATTTACATATTATTACCAACGGGTTTCAGGAAGTACAGCATCTAAAACTTCAAAATAGTGGTATTTCTGCCTATTTTAACACGGTAACTACTTCAGAGGAGGTAGGGTTAAAGAAGCCCCATCCTGTTATATTTAAAAAGGCCCTGGAAAAAGCCAAAGCTGCTCCAGCCAAAAGTTTGATGGTGGGCGATACCTTTGAAGCCGATATTTTAGGAGCCGAAGCTGTGGGGATGCATACTCTTTTCTTTAATTATAGGAAAGATAAGATCCCAGAGCATTACGTAAAAATTGATGACATTTCCGAAATTAAAAAACATCTGTAGTCATACAATTTGCGTAACTAATTACGTTACATAATAAAAGCCCTATGAAAAAGAACCTGCTTGTACCCATTTTGGGGGTGCTACTATGTTTATGGATGGCTTCCTGTGTCAAGGATACCGATTTCGATCAAGCTGAAAATATTACCCTAACTCCTGTGGTAGAGTTAGATTTAATTTATTTCGATCTAGAAGCTGCCGATTTTTATAATGATGAAACCAATACCCCGAGACTCACAGTTTCCGATACTACTGAAATACGTTTTTTGGATGACACTGAAATTCAGGAGAGCCTTAAAAAAGCCGAATTTCTTTTTGTTTTCACCAATAGCATCCCCAGATCTTTTCAAGCCGATTTCCAATTTCTTGACGTAGCTAATGAAACCACCTATGCTACTTCCACTACTGTCGCTGAAGGATCTCCAGAGAACGCTGTGTTATCTGAATTTACAGAGACCGTTGAAGGCAATGATATTTTGGCATTGACCCAGGCCGACAAAGTAGTAGTTTCTTTGACCCTTCCTTCATCTGATGCAAATCTTGAAGGCTCCCTAAATCTTAAGTCCAAAACCACCTATTACCTCGAAATTAAGGAACGAAACTAATACCATGAGATTTTTATTTTGCTTATGTGTAGCCTTCGGGCTTAAGGTGGGTTTTGCCCAAAACAAACAAGTTTTATACGGGCTTGAGGAGGTTCCCCAATCCCTATTATTGAACCCTGGAGTAAAAGTACCCCAGAAAATGCACTTTGGAATCCCTTTCCTTTCCCACATACACCTAAATGCTGGAGCAAGTGGAATAAGTACTTATGATATTTTTGGGAATACTGGAGAAGATATAAATGATAAGATAGAAAGAAAAATTTTTGAAATGAAGCCCACCGATTTCTTTACCGCTACCCAGCAATGGGAGCTCCTAAATTTTGGATGGCGCTCAAAGAGGGATGTTTATTTTTCAGGAGGAGTGTATCAAGAGTTTGATTTTATTAGTTATTTTCCGAAGGACTTAGCGATATTGGCGTGGGAGGGAAATGCCAACTATTTGGGGTATGAATTTGATTTAGGGGAACTGAGTACCAGAGGGGATTTGCTAACGGTGTATCATTTTGGAGCTAATAAACAGCTCACCAATAAACTTACTCTAGGTATAAGGGCCAAAGTATATTCCAGTATATTAAGTGTGAGTAGTACCCACAACCAAGGAACTTTTGTGACCACGGAAGGAGGAGACAATGGTAATAATATTTATCAGCATACCATACGAAATGCGGATGTTATGGTACAGACTTCAGGGATTGTTTCTTTAGAAGATAACTTTTCGGCTGGTGAGCTTATTGGGAGAAGTATGCTAGGTGGAAATCTTGGAATAGGATTGGATATAGGAGCTACCTACGATATCAATTCCCGTTGGACCGCCACGGCAAGTGTTCTGGATGTTGGGACTATTTTTCATGCCAACTCGGTTGAGTCTTACCATGCATATGGGGACTACACATTAGAAGGAATAGAGCTTATTTTTCCTCCGTTAAATGAAGGACAGGGAACACTTCCCTATTATGATAATTTGGAAGAAGAACTAGAACAGGAAATTCCCATAGACACTTTAAATTCTTCATACTCCGAAATGCGTCCCGTAAAGATGAACGCCTCATTACAGTATCGCTTTGGAAAGCGAAGTGGGGGAGGGCAGGAATGTGATTGTAGAAATAAAGGAGGTGCTGTAGAAAGGGAGCAGGTAGTTGGGCTTCAGTATTTTAGTGTTTTCAGGCCCAAAGGACCACAAATGGCTGGAACCTTATTTTATCAAAGGAGATTATTTAGGTTTTTGTCGGCAAAAGCTACTTATACCATAGATTCTTATTCAAGTTCTAATATAGGTTTAGGGGTTGTAGGGGATTTAGGGAAGTTTAATTTTTACGTGGCAGCAGATAATATCCAACGGTATGGAAATTTGGCAAAGGCAAAAAGTGTATCTTTACAGCTAGGATTTAACATCAAATTCCATGAAAATTAAATTATTGCTCTTATTTCTTCTTGTAAGTGTCTTTTATCATGTAAAAGCACAAGAAAATTTATCAAATTACTCCTACATCGTGGTTCCCACGAAATTTGATTTTCTAGACGAGCCCGACAAGTATCAACTAAATTCAATTGCGAAATTTTTGTTCAATAAGCATGGGTTTAATGCTTTTTTTGAAGAGGAATTACCCGATGTAAGAAGATGCGACGGTCTTTATGCAGAAGTGATTGGGGTCCCTAATTTTATATGGACAAAGGTCACGGTAGTGATTAAAGATTGTTATGGTACAGAGTTGTTTAGAACCATGGAAGGAAGAAGTAAGTTGAAGGCATTTAAAGATACCTATAATGAAGCCATGCGCATGGCTTTTGAGAGCTTTGCAGGTTTAGGTGTTAAACAACCAGCTGTAGGTAGTGAAGTTGTAAAAAATACAGAAATAAAGGAAAAAGAGGGAAGCCCTTCAAATTCTTTAAATTTTCCAAAGGCTAAGTACTCAAATTATTCAAAAGATGGAACGTCTTATCTGCTTCAGAAAACCAACGAAGGATATAGCTTATACCAAGAAACTTTAAAGGCACAAGATGGATTACAATATGAAGGAAAGCTTTTTGTGGTAGAAGGCGTCCTTTTTTTTGAAGATGTTTCTGAAGAACGATTTATAGCAAGTTTTGATGCCGATGGCAGTCTTAAAATTGTAAACGATAAAGGGGCACCTACTGTATACCAAAGAAATAACTAGAAATTGTACTTGTCCTTCCAAAGTTGCTTTAGGTGATTTTTCAATGAATTTTCTTTGACATTAGCCCCCGGCTTATAAAATGTAGTCCCCGAAATTTCTTTAGGTAAAAACTCATGTGGGACAAAATTCCCTTTAAAATCGTGCGCATATTGATAGGCTGCACCATACCCTAACTCTTTCATAAGCTTTGTAGGGGCATTTCTAATGGATAATGGGACAGATAGATCGCCGGTCTTCCTAACAGTTTGCTGTGCTTCTTTAATAGCCTTATAAGTAGCATTACTTTTAGGAGAGCTAGCTAGATATACCGTACACTCGCTTAAAATGATACTAGCTTCTGGGTATCCAATGGTATTTACTGCCTGAAAGGTAGCATTGGCAAATACTAGTGCTGTGGGATTTGCCAGACCGATGTCTTCAGAAGCCGCTATGATTAACCTTCGGGCAATAAATTTTAAATCTTCCCCTCCTTCAATCATTCGTGCCAACCAATATACAGCGGCATTTGGGTCGCTTCCTCTAATAGACTTAATAAATGCTGAAATAATATCATAATGCTGTTCACCGGTTTTATCATATAAGACCGTATTTTTTTGGGCTTTTTGCATCACCATTTCATTGGTCACTTTCACGGATTCACTGGTTTCAGAAAGTACGACCAATTCGAGGGTGTTCAATAGTTTTCTGGCATCCCCTCCCGAAAGTCTTATCAAGGCTTCCGTCTCTTGAAGGGTAATTTTTTTTTGGGAAAGGAGTTCATCTTTTTGAATGGCTCTTTTCAAAAGATTTTCCAAATCTTCTTTGCTGAAAGGCTTTAAAACAAATACTTGACATCTTGACAATAATGCAGGGATAACTTCAAAGCTTGGGTTTTCTGTGGTAGCCCCAATGAGTGTAATCCAGCCTTTTTCTACAGCGCCTAAAAGTGAGTCTTGTTGGGATTTACTAAAGCGGTGAATCTCATCGATAAAAAGTATAGGGCTTTTCGAAGAAAATAACGTGTCGTTTTGTTTTGCTTTCTGAATCACTTCCCTCACAGCGGCTACGCCACTATCAATGGCACTTAAAGTGTAAAAAGGCCGTTGCGATTCTTTTGCTAAAATATTTGCTAAGGTTGTTTTTCCAGTTCCTGGTGGGCCCCAGAATATCATAGAAGAAATCATTCCAGACGATAACTGTGCGGCAATAGCTCCTTTATCACCTACCAAGTGTTGCTGGCTAAGGTATTCTTCTAATGAATTTGGACGGATTCTTTCCGCTAACGGTTGACTCATGCCATAAAATTACAATTTTAATAGTGCGTTTTGCTGTCAAAATAGCATATTTTTAAAAAGAGGATTACTTTTTGAACAAATGAAACCTATGCATTCTAAAACTTCTTTTCAATTTTCCTACGACGTAATTTTCTTCCCCATTTTGTTGGTAATTTCCATTTGGGTAGTTTTCTGGATGGAAACCCGTTTGGGAGTAAGATTGACGAAGTGGGGAATCTATCCCTTAGAGGTTTCAGGCTTAAAAGGAATTTTAGTGGGGCCATTTGTCCACGGAAGCTTAAAGCACCTATTCAATAACTCTATTCCATTACTTGTATTGACAGCAGCCCTTTTTTATTTTTATCGTAATATTCGGTGGCAAGTATTCTTATATGGCTGGATATTAACAGGACTGCTCACTTGGTTCATAGCAAGACCTGCTTGGCATATTGGTGCAAGTGGAATTGTTTATTTGTTGGCTTCATTTCTATTTTTTAAAGGAGTATTTTCAAAACAGTTTCAGTTGGTAGCTTTATCTTTAATCGTTGTTTTTCTATACGGAAGTTTGCTATGGTATTTGTTTCCAATAGATCCAAAAATTTCCTGGGAAGGGCATGCTTCCGGATTTGCTGTAGGATTCTTTTTTTCTTTAATTTTTAGAAAGAATCCTATTGAACAAACAAAATTTGAATGGGAAAAGGATACTTATAAGGAAGCCGATGATCCCTTCTTACAGCATTTTGATGAAGATGGAAATTTTATCGAGTCCCTTCCAGAAGAGCCTAGTGATGAAAAAATACCTCAGGATTCAATAAAAATTCACTATCACTTTAGAACTACTGAAGAGGAATGATTATGCCAAATTCCTTTGTCTTACAATTTCGTATAAGAAAGCTCCACAAGCTACAGAAACATTTAAAGAATTTATCTCGCCAAGTAGGGGTAGCGCTGCTTGTTCATCTAATAAGGGAAGAACAGACTTGGTAATACCTTTCCCTTCAGAACCCATGATTATAGCTAACGATTCATCTAGTTTAATATCATAGATATTTTTAGAAGATTTTTCGGTAGCTCCTACTGTCTTAATACCCGAAGCTTTAAGGTAATAGATAGCATCTTTTATGTGATCTACTTTACAAATAGGAATATTGAAAATAGCCCCAGCCGAGGTTTTTACAGCATCACCAGTAATTGGGGCACTTCCCGTTTTTGGAATGATGATGGCATCGACACCTGTGCATTCTGCTGTCCTTACAATAGCTCCAAAATTCCTTACATCACTTATTTGATCGAGAATAATAAAAAGCGCTGCACTTTTATTGTTTAGTGTTTTCTCTACAACCTCTTCAAGGGGAGTCAAAGTAATGGGAGAGATGATTGCTGCTACACCTTGATGATTCGATTTTGTAAGTTGATCCAATTTTTGAGAAGGGACATAATTTATTTGAAGACCTTTTTTACTGGCATCATCTATAATTTGATCCAATTTTGAACTAGATGTATCTTTTTGGATATAAATTTTATCTAGATGTACTTCAGAACTTAAAGCCTCGATAATAGGATAAATTCCAAAAATTAAGTCGGTTTTTTTCATAAGATAAAAATAAAAAAACCATCCAGATGTCTGGATGGTTTTTAGTAAAATTATGGATTAACTATTAGTTAGGATCTGAGAATTCAACTTCATAGTTAAGAGCTTGTAACAGACCAGCTGCATTTAAAAGTACGGTGTTTGTGTTTCCACCGTTCCATGTTCCTCCAGTTGGGTCTGGTTCGTCATCTGCAGTAGGACATTCACAAGCAGGTGCTATATAGCTGTACACAGTACCGTCTTCAATTGTTACGGTAGCAAAAAACTCGAAGCTATCTCCTGATTCAAATGCTGAAGCATCAGCAAGCCCAAAGAAAGAGGCCATATCATCACCAGAGAAGCTAACATCAAATGGGAAAGTAGTCGTACTTTTCCAAGCTAATGTGTCTTCTGGAGCTCCTTCGAAAAATCCACGTACACTTAGTTCGTAGTTGGTTACATTTCCATTAGGATCTTCTGTTACTGCATTAAAACTTGCAGAAGTAGGATCTCCTCCAGCTTCAAATACGGGTTGTGAAACAAACTTCACATAACCACCATTGGTTAATTCTGGAACTCTTGCTTTGTCTTCATCTTCACAACTTGCAAAAACCAATGCTATGGCAAGAATCGAGATGTAAGAATATAAATATTTGAAATTTTTCATAATATATACTTGTTTTTATTAGTCAACAAGACCTGATGGGTTGTTATCCCAAAATACAGGAGTTGTTAATGGTTTAGGTGAAATGTTTGGATTTCCATCTGTTTCTGTCTGAGGATACTGGAATGATCTTGGGAAAGAACCAGCAGGGAAAATTGGAGACTGAACATCTGGATATCCAGTTCTTCTCAACGTATTGTAAGGCTCTACACCGTTACCCCATGAAGCTAAATAGTACTCTCTAGCAATAATAGCTAATTTTCCACTTGGACTAGCACCATTATATTCATTTGTTACACGGTTTACATAAGCATCAATATCTGCTTGTGTCATCCCAAATCCTTCTGGATCAACGGCACTACCGCCAAAGTTGCTAACTTTCTCCATACTTAAACGAATCCCTTGTTGTAACAAAGACAATGCGTTTCCGTTTGTGTTTAAAGTAAGTGCTGCTTCAGCCAATGCAAAGTGCGTGAATGAAGAAAGGAACATGGGTGTAATACCTTCTCCACCTAATGTTTCTGTTAAAGTTCTCGCTTGTACAAGCTGATCTTTATCAAAAGCACCACCACCTGGATACAATCCATAGATACTTCTTAAGAAGTTGTCATTTGGTAGTCCTTCATTATCAGCGTGATCTCTACCCCAGTAAAGGTTTCCTACATAACAATAATCGTAGTTTCCTTCTCCTTCACAAGGTAGGTTAGAACCTGAAGGAGCACTAGAAGATTGTCTGTAAATATAGTAACGAGTTCTTGGATCAATGATACCTGTTTCAACAAATGGAGGTTGTGCATCTCCTGCGTTCAATAGATCTAAGAAATAGTTGCTCATTCTAGTTCCAGCACCACCTGCTAGATAGTTTCCGGTAAAGAATGGATGTCTACTTTCTGGAAGATCAGAAGTCCCGTAGTCAAAATCAAAGTCTTCATCAATTGTGTCAATGATGTTAGATCCTAACACTGAATTAATCCCTTGCGCTGCTCCAGCAGGATCAGTCAATCCTAAGTTTAGATATGCTCTAATTTTTAAAGTGTTTGCTAATGCAATCCAGTTAGCTGCATCAAAACCTGAATCGGTGTAGTACAAGTCTTCTGGCTGAGGGGCATTCACTTGAATACCTTCATTTAACTTAGCAATGGCATTATCTAACAATTCAAGTTGTGCTTGGTATACGAGAGTTCCAGGATCAGTATTTGGATTTGGAAACTCTTCTGGCATCACAGCTTCAGAATAAGGAACATCACCAATAAAATCCACTAAAAGGAAATAAGAATAAGCCTCTAGGATGTATCCTACACCTAAGTGGTAAGGTACTCCATCTCTTCCATCTTCGATTAATGAAGCATCGATATCTTCAAGGACATCTATGTTTGCGAAAAGCTGGTATGAAGATCCCCACTCCCCGTTAAGGGTAGGGGCAGATACCACGTTGTTATAAGTTGAAAACTGATTTACTTGTCTTGTAATAGCAGCCGCTGGACCACTATATCCTCCAAATATTCCATTGAATGAAAGCTGAATATCGTTCAATACGAAACTTGGATCTGCTGAGTCACTAGTAACGTTGTTGGGACTTGTAAGAAGCTCCAATTCGGATACCTCACAAGAAGTAGTCACTACAAGTCCTGCCAACGCTAGTGCATAATATAATTTTTTAAATTTTCTCATCTTTTAAATTTTTTGTTTAAATAATTTCAGACGTTCTAAAAGTTATTTAAAAAGTTGCTTTTACACTGAAAGAATATCTTCTGTTTGTAGGCCCTGTTTGGAATTCTAGACCTTGTCCATTACCAACACCAGTACTAAGCGCTTCTGGGTCAATATTAAATGCCTGTGGTATGTTGAATGTTCTAACATACAAGTTTTGACCTGTTAATCCAAAGGATACAGAACCAAAAGGTGTCTTGTCTAGTAATTTGCTAGGCAAAGCATAAGTAAGGGATACTTCTCTTAAACGTAAGTGAGAAGCATCATAGATACCTTGTCCTACAGGATCCACTAAGTTGATGAAGTACACATCATTGGCACCAATTTGAATATTGTTTTCAATGAAATTACCACTTCCGTCAAGTAATGGTTGACCTGTATTTGGGTTAGCTAAAATACCAGGAATTACAAAAGTCCCCTCTCTGTTGTCCACGTTTACGGTTGTTACACCACGTCTGTAATACTGAGATGCAGTTTGAGAATAAATATCCCCTCCGTGCTGGTATTCTACTTGTGCAGAAAGCGTTAAGCCTTTGTAGCTAAATGATTGAATTGTTGTTGCATTCCAATCTGGGTTAGGATCACCAACAGTTTCGATAGGTAGACCTAAATCATCACTATTGATTATCTTACCGTCAGTAGCATTGATTAATAACTGTCCTTCTACTCCTAGTTGAGGAATTCCTAATTCATTATCATTTTGTGTAGCTGGATCATATCTAGTTCCATAGCTACCTTTAATTACACCTAAAGGCTCTCCTTCAGAAGCATAGTTACCAAGACCGATGAATCCAGCAAATGGAAATGCTTCAAGATCCCCTATGTCTGTAACTACGTTTTCGTAAGCAGTAAAGTTATTTCTCATATCCCAACGGAAATCACCTGCGATGATTGGCGTGATGTTTAAACCAACTTCAATACCTTCAATTTCACTACTTGCAATGTTATCTGCAATAAATTGGAATCCTGTAGATGGGTTAAGAGGTCTTGTTACAATTTGGTCTGTAATATCTCTCTTGTAAACAGTCGCATCTAATGTCAATCTCTTTTTGAAGAATTCGGCCTCCAATCCAAGTTCAAATTCTTCTTGAAGCTCGGGCTTAAGCTCTCTGTTTGCTCTAGTAGTTGGTAGAGAGTTTACAGTTGTAGCTAAACCACCAGGTCTCACAAAAGTGTTTGCTGTTGCAGCTAATACAGCTCTTGTATTATAAGGACCAGGAAATCTTGCAGATGTTCCGTAACCAGCTCTAATTTTAAGATAACCTAAACCATCATTACTTCCAAAACCGTCAATAGAGGTTGGAGTAAATGCAATGGAGGCACCAGGATAAAGTAAAGATCTGTTTTGTTGCTCAACTGTAGAAGCCCAGTCATTTCTTGCAGATAAGTTCAAGAATAAGAAGTTCCCATAGTCAAATTGAGTTTCCCCAAAAGCACCAATTACATTTTGCTCAAATCTTCTATCCAAACTAGTATTACTAACAGGGTCTAGGTTGGTGGAATTAAGAAAGTTATTGTGGTTAAAGAAACCAAATACAACTTGTTGGTTACTTACAATACCAAATTGCTCATAGGTATCTCTTCTTGCGTTCACACCTATCGTTGCTTGACTTAAGTTAAAGTCTTCAGCAATTTCAATATTATTGAACGAAACATTGAAGTTGTGGTCAAAGATATAATTGTTAGCACTTGTGGTTCTCAAATACCCGCCATTGTTATAAGGGGCAGTTACAGCTCCGCTAGCTACCCGAAACTCTTGGTTTTCGTTATAGGTATCTAGACCAAATCGGTAGAATGCAGATACTTTATCACTTATTTCATAAAGCATAGAAACTTTACCGTAGAAACGACTTGTTTTTTGTTCGTTACCGGCATAATTCAACAACCAGTATGGGTTTTCTTGGTCATTTCGATAATACACACTTGATCTGTCGTTAGGATTTTCAAACGGTAAGTTGTTCAAATCCAAGTTTCTTGGGATAAAAAGTGTTCTAGTAAAAATAGAAATAGCTCCAGCAGCATTATTTGCAGCAATTGGAGGAGTATTAATTCTCAAATTACTATAGTTTGCTGTTCCATCAAAAGTAAATTTATTACTTAGTTTGGCAGTTCCTCCCATACCAATGTTATAACGCGTAAGTCCGTTATTTGGAATATATCCATCTTCAGAAGTATAACCGAAGTTAAGGTTGTATCGGCTTCCGCCTTCTCCAGGAGAACCAGCGACGTTTACCGAAGTGGTATTTCCTAGACCTGTTCTAAAGAAGTTTTCTACGTTATTAGGCACGGCAGTGTAAGGAATTTCTAATCCATCAAATTCAGGAAAAACATCCCCAAGACTAGCGTATGGGTGATCAATTAGTAAACCAGCATCGAATCTTGCACCCCAGTTTCCAACGAAACCTGGGTTGATGGTATTGTCTGAACCTTGCCCGTATTCATTTTGATAATCTGCTAGGTTGTTGATTTTAGTAGCATAAACCGATTGAGAAAGTGTTACCTCAAACTTTTTATTAAGCTCTTTAGAACTACCATTCTTAGTGGTAATCAATACAACCCCGTTTCTACCTTGTTGTCCATACAATACGGCAGCACTCAAACCTTTAAGGATTTGAACACTTTCGATGTTGTTTGGATCTAAATCCAAGAAACGGCTACTGGTTACGGTGTTACCGCCACCAAATCCAGTTTGTTGGTTGGTTGAAGAGTCAAACGGTACACCATCAACTACGAAAAGTGGCTGGTTGTTACCATTAATAGAACTCTTAGAACGAATGATGAAGTTTGTACCAGATCCAGTGGCACCACTGTTACCAACAACTTGTACCCCTGCAACTTTACCATTAAGGCTTCTTACTACATCAGATTCAGGTTTGTTTTCAATTTCTTCAGCATTTAAGGTGGTCACTGCATATCCAAGAGATTTCTCAGATTTTGGTCGACCATACCCAGTTACAACCACTGTTTCCAATTCTGCCAAGTCTGGCTCCATGGAAAAAGAAATATTGGATGCTGCTCCAACAGTTCTTTCAGTTTTCTTGTACCCTACATAGGTGTACACAAGTACTTGTCCTGTACTGGCAGTGACGGTATAGTTTCCGTCAAAGTCAGTTTGGGTACCTGTTGTCGTACCTTTGATAATTACATTAACCCCAGGGAGCGGCAGACTATTTTCGTCTGTGATTGTTCCTGAGATCGTTTTTTCTTGTGCGAACGTAAGTTGCACTACAAACGCTAGTAAAAGCGTTAAAAATCCACTAAACTTTGTTCTCATTTTATAATTTATTTGAATTAGCCAATGCCAAAAATCACAATAAAAAGTTAAATACACAACTTTTTAAACTTAAAATTTCCTTTTTTTTTACCATAATGTTACGCTATTGTTATTACTATTAATGATTGTTTTGGGCGCCAAAGAATTAAAAAATTCAAATCGATTTCTGTAAAATTCAATAAAAAAGTTGAAGAATGGTCATAAAGGGCAATCGTCTTGGTCGCTATTTATAAATTTTGTGGCAAACCTTGGTCTAAAAACTTGAATTTAGACTAATATGAACCTTGGTGTTGTAAAATTCAAAGTTTTGATCCTTGGAGATGCCGTTGGCAATGTTTAAGCGGAATAAACCTGCTTTGGTATTCAATCCTATTCCTAGCCCAAAGCTATATAACTCGCTGCTTATATCTAAAGTTTTGTTTTCAAAATAGCCCACATCTATAATACTATGTATGTAAGAGCTGCTGTTTAGTAAATAACGGTATTCTGTGTTGACCACAGATAAGAGTGATGCATCTATGCTGTTTTCATTGAATCCCCGGATGCTGTTGATTCCCCCAAACCTGAAAAGTTCATTGCTTAGGTAGGTGTCGCTGGATAGGAATTGTGTATTGTTTTGTAAGTACACCGAGTTTCTTGCATTTAAATTGAAAATTTGACTTAATGTGGCTCCTAATCTTACTTGGTCTTGTTCGCTTTCGCTTGAGCTTCGCTTTCCGATTTCAGTTTCAAGACCTATAATTGTTTTTAAGGGAAATAGCGGGCTTTTTTGTTGAATGGTGTAATTTGCTCCTAGTAAAACAAAATCTGATTTGAAATCTTCCACGGCCAAGCCGGCAATATTCTCATTAAGAAGGTTGCTCGATTCGTATGCTTTGTAACCAGAAAAAAAACTAAGCCTGGGGGAAGGTTGGTAATGGACTTTAGCCAATTGCTCTGTGGTGGAAAATGTACTGTCCCTTTTAAAGATTTTTAATTCCAGGCTTATCCCAAAGGGCGACTTAAATAAATAGGGTAGATAAGTTCTTACCCTGAAATTCTGTTGGTCGTTTCCATCAGCTTTGTAATTTAACAACAATTGTTCGCCAAAATTAAGGTTGTTGTTGAGCTCCAAATTTAAATACCCGTTAAATTCCAATTTTTGAGTTTCTTCATTGGTGGCAAACCCTAGTATTCCATCAAAATTATTATTGTTGGCTTTTTCTATGTAAAAATAAAGTGTAGTCGAGTCTTTTTTGAAGAGCGCTTCAGGAGGCTTTATAGCATTGGCAAACCCGAGGTTGTCGATGATGTCATTTTGTTTGTTGATTTTGGTTTGATTGAATATTTTGCCTTTTTTTATCCCGACAAAATACTTTAAAAAGGAAACGGGGAATTTTTCATACCCTTTTATAACAATGCCGTCTATGGTTCTTGTTTGGTTCTTGGTTTGAAGTAACCGCGCGCTTAAAACCTCCCGATTTATTTTTTTAATTTCCGATAGCTGAAGTTTGCTGAAGGGGTCTCCTTTTTCAGCATTAAATTTAGTGAGTAGTTTGAGGCTTCTTTCTAAGTTTTCAATAGCAACTTCAAAACTGGTGTCTGAAACAGTTTTGGATATTTTTTTTAATTCGCCAAGGGGGAGGGTTCCTTTTTCAAATTGGATTATAATGGTGTTCCACCGGTTTCCTAGAAAATACGTTGCTTGGTACGTAGAATCATTTTTTTTTGAAATATTTTCCAATTCAGATTCTAGGTACCCCTGTTTTTGAAAAACCGTTAAAAGGGTTTCGGCTCCGTCTTTAAGTTCGTTGAAATTTTGAAACTTTTTTTGGAATGCAAGATTTTCCTCAAGGGTTTTTAGGGCATCCTTTTCTGCCGAAATATCCAAATATACATTTTGGGCTTTTAAGTTTCCATAAAAGAAGATACATATATTAAGGTATAAAATGAAACGTATAATTGAGCTCAAAATCACGATAAAATCTTCGGTAAATCTAACGTTAATAAGCGTCTTTTCATATTTGAAAATTTAAATAATTGTAAATCAAAGAAAAATAAACAATAGGGTGTTGTATTAATAAAATTTAATTTCTACCTTTGCCGCCCTTTAATAAGGGAAAATTATATCAATTTATTAAGTATAACAAGGATATTATATGCCAACTATTTCACAATTAGTACGAAAAGGAAGAGCCAAAATAACTAAGAAGAGTAAATCGGCTGCTTTGGATTCGTGCCCGCAACGCCGCGGTGTGTGTACACGTGTGTATACGACTACTCCTAAGAAGCCAAACTCTGCAATGCGTAAAGTTGCAAGGGTGAGGTTAACCAACGGAAAAGAAGTGAACGCGTACATCGGTGGTGAAGGTCACAACCTCCAAGAGCACTCGATAGTATTGGTTAGAGGTGGAAGGGTAAAAGATTTGCCAGGTGTGCGTTACCACATTGTTCGTGGAGCTTTGGATACTGCAGGTGTTCAAGGAAGATTACAACGTAGATCTAAATATGGAGCAAAACGCCCTAAAAAGTAATTCAAACAACTTTTAAAGAGAAGCAATGAGAAAAAGACAGGCCAAAAAAAGACCACTTTTACCAGATCCAAAATTTAACGATCAGTTGGTAACACGTTTTGTGAACAACATGATGTGGGATGGTAAGAAGTCGGTGGCTTTTAAAGTATTCTACGATGCAATTGACATTGTGGATGAAAAGAAACAAGATGAAGAAAAAACGGCTTTAGAGCTTTGGAAAGATGCACTTTCCAATGTAATGCCTCACGTAGAGGTTCGTAGCCGAAGAGTTGGAGGGGCCACTTTCCAAATTCCTATGCAAATTCGCCCAGACCGAAAAATTTCAACCGCTATGAAGTGGTTGATTGGTTACGCTCGTAAGCGTAATGAGAAGTCTATGGCTCAGAAATTGGCTGCTGAAATATTAGCGGCTGCTAAAGAAGAAGGCGCTGCGGTTAAAAAGCGTATGGATACCCATAAAATGGCCGAAGCAAATAAAGCATTCTCACACTTTAGATTCTAAAAAAATGGCACAAAGAGATTTAAAATTTACAAGAAATATTGGAATTGCTGCGCATATTGATGCTGGTAAAACAACAACTACAGAACGTATTCTTTACTATACAGGTGTGAGTCACAAAATTGGTGAGGTGCATGATGGTGCCGCTACCATGGACTGGATGGAGCAAGAACAGGAGCGAGGGATTACCATTACTTCTGCGGCTACTACTTGTACGTGGAGATTCCCATTAGAGAATGCGCAACCTACTCCAGATACGAAAGATTACCATTTTAACATTATCGATACTCCCGGTCACGTAGATTTTACCGTAGAGGTAAACCGTTCCCTTCGTGTATTGGATGGTCTGGTATTCTTGTTTAGTGCGGTTGATGGTGTAGAGCCTCAGTCCGAAACAAACTGGAGATTGGCAGACAATTACAAAGTACCACGTATTGGTTTTGTAAATAAAATGGACCGTCAAGGGTCTAACTTCTTGGCTGTTTGTCAGCAGGTAAAAGATATGTTGAAGTCGAATGCTGTGCCAATTGTATTGAACATTGGGGATGAAGCAGACTTTAAGGGAATTATCGATTTAGTAAAAAACCGTGCCATCATATGGCACGATGAAACTCAAGGAGCTACTTTCGATGTGGTGGATATCCCTGAGGATATGAAAGCAGAAGCTAAAAAATACCGCGGACTTCTTATTGAAGAAGTTGCTGCGTATGATGAAAATCTGCTTGAAAAATATATGGAAGATGAAGACTCTATTACTGAAGAAGAAGTGCATGCTGCGCTTCGTGCTGCAGTAATGGATATGAGCATCATCCCAATGATTTGTGGTTCTGCGTTTAAGAACAAAGGAGTGCAATTCTTGTTGGATGCGGTTTGTCGTTACCTTCCTTCACCAGTAGATAAAGATGCAATCGATGGAGTAAATCCAGATACGGGTAAAGAAGAAAGCCGTAAGCCGGACGTTACAGCGCCATTTGCTGCCTTGGCATTTAAGATTGCTACCGATCCTTTTGTAGGTCGTTTGGCATTCTTCCGTGCGTATTCAGGTAGATTGGATGCTGGTTCTTATGTATTGAACAATCGTTCTGGTAAGAAAGAGCGTATTTCCCGTATCTACCAGATGCACTCTAACAAGCAAAATGCTATTGATTATATCGAAGCAGGTGATATTGGAGCTGCTGTTGGTTTTAAGGATATTAAAACTGGAGATACCCTTTCTGATGAAAAAGCACCCATCGTATTGGAATCTATGGATTTCCCAGATCCCGTAATTGGTATCGCTGTGGAGCCAAAAACAAAAGCTGACGTAGATAAACTAGGTATGGCTCTTGCAAAATTGGCAGAAGAAGATCCAACATTTACCGTACGTACCGACGAGGCTTCAGGCCAAACGGTAATCTCAGGTATGGGTGAGCTTCACTTAGATATTATCGTAGATCGTTTAAGACGAGAGTTTAAAGTAGAGGTAAATCAAGGGAAGCCTCAGGTAGAGTATAAAGAAGCTATTACCAGAAATGCAGATCACAGGGAGGTTTACAAGAAACAAACCGGTGGTCGTGGTAAATTTGCCGATATCGTATTTACCTTAGGGCCTGCTGAAGATGAGAAAACTGAAGGACTTGAGTTTGTAAATGAAATTAAAGGGGGTAACATTCCTAAGGAATTTGTTCCTTCTGTAGAAAAAGGATTCAAGGAAGCCATGAAAAATGGTCCTTTGGCTGGATTCGAAGTGGATAGTATGAGAGTAGTCTTAAAGGATGGATCTTTCCACCCTGTAGATTCGGATCAGTTGTCTTTCGAATTGGCGGCTAAATTAGGTTTCAAGGCGGCTGCTAAAGCTGCGGGAGCTGTGATATTAGAACCTATCATGAAGCTGGAAGTATTAACTCCAGAAGAAAATATGGGTGATATCGTAGGAGACCTTAACCGTCGTCGTGGTCAAGTGAACAATATGAGTGATCGTGCTGGTTCAAAAGTAGTGAAGGCTGAGGTGCCACTTTCTGAAATGTTTGGTTATGTAACCACTTTAAGAACACTTTCTTCAGGACGTGCTACTTCTACCATGGAATTTTCACACTATGCTGAAACTCCTTCTAATATTTCAGAAGAAGTAATTGCAGCAGCAAAAGGAACCGCTAACGTTTAATATTTTCAGCAATGAGTCAAAAAATCAGAATTAAATTAAAATCTTACGATCATAATTTAGTAGACAAATCTGCTGAAAAAATCGTAAAAACAGTAAAAAGCACTGGGGCTGTGGTAACAGGGCCAATTCCATTACCTACCCATAAAAAGATCTTTACCGTGTTGCGTTCGCCACACGTAAACAAGAAAAGTAGAGAGCAATTCCAATTAAGTTCTTACAAAAGATTATTGGATATCTACAGTTCTTCTTCCAAAACCATCGACGCTCTAATGAAATTAGAGTTGCCAAGTGGTGTGGAAGTAGAGATCAAGGTGTAATTGATATAGCACGCAATCGTGCAGACATGTCCTAAGCTGCGAGCGAGGGAAAAACGGAGAACAAGATAACATTCACAGGGCTGAATTTATTTTGGCCCTGTTTTAATTTGAATACTAATATTAATAACTAATAAATAATAACTATGTCTGGGTTAATTGGAAAAAAGATAGGGATGACCAGCATCTTTGACGAGAAGGGGAAGAATATTCCTTGTACCGTTATTGAGGCAGGCCCCTGTGTTGTTACCCAAGTCAGAACCAATGAGGTTGACGGGTATGAAGCTCTTCAACTTGGTTTCGATGACAAAAAGACTGTCAACAAAGCTGCCGAAGGTCACGCCAAGAAAGCAGGAACTGTTGCCAAGCGCAAAGTTGTCGAATTCCAAGGTTTCGAAGATGCTTACAAATTAGGTGATACAATCACCGTAGAGCACTTTATCGAAGGAGAATTCGTGGATATTTCTGGGACTTCCAAAGGTAAAGGATTTCAAGGAGTTGTAAAACGTCACGGTTTTGGTGGTGTGGGTCAATCTACTCACGGTCAGCATAACCGTTTAAGAGCTCCTGGTTCTATTGGTGCTGCTTCGTATCCTGCGAGAGTTTTCAAGGGAATGCGTATGGCTGGCCAAATGGGAAATGAGAAAGTAAAAGTGGAAAACCTAAAAGTGTTGAAAGTGGTTCCTGAAAAGAACTTACTTGTTGTGAAAGGATGTATTCCTGGACACAAAAACGCTTATGTAACGATTACAAAGTAATGAAGGTAGCAGTTTTAGATAAAAACGGAAAAGATACGGGTAGAAAGGTAGAGCTTTCTAAAGACGTATTCGGAATTGAGCCTAACAATCACGCTGTATATCTTGATGTAAAGCAATACCTTGCCAATCAAAGACAAGGAACGCACAAAGCAAAAGAGCGTGCTGAAATTACTGGTTCAACCAGAAAAATCAAGAAGCAAAAAGGAACTGGTACGGCCCGTGCAGGAAGTATCAAGTCTGGAGTATTTAAAGGAGGAGGAAGAATGTTTGGTCCAAGACCCAGAAACTACTCTTTCAAATTGAATAAAAACCTAAAGCGTTTGGCGCGTCGTTCAGCTTTAACAATGAAAGCTAACGATAAAGCCATCGTGGTATTGGAAGACTTTAATATGGACACTCCTAAGACCAAAGAATTCACTTCAGTATTGAAGTCGTTAGGTCTTGAAAACAAAAAATCTTTGTTTGTGTTGGGAGAGTCAAATAATAATGTATATTTGTCGTCTCGTAATTTGAAAGGCGCTGAAGTTATAACAAACTCAGAATTAAGTACTTATAAAATTATGAATGCAAATAACGTTGTGTTATTTGAAGGTTCTTTGGAAGGAATTGCAGAAAACTTAAGTAAATAGAAACAAGATGGACATCTTAATAAAACCTATTATTACAGAAAAAGCTACAAGAGAAGCGGAGGATAAAAACCGTTTTACTTTTGTAGTAAACCCAAAGGCGAATAAGATAGAAATCAAAAATGCGGTGGAAGCTGCATATGGTGTTTCTGTGACTAAAGTTCGCACAATGAATGTCCGCCCAGATAGACGTGTTCGTTATACGAAAACGGGTATCCAAACTGGTAAAACAAATGCTTACAAAAAAGCAATTGTACAGGTGGCGGAAGGTGATACAATCGATTTTTACGCTAACATCTAATTATTAGATTTAAAGAAAGACAACAATGTCAGTAAGAAAATTAAAGCCTATCACCCCGGGACAGCGTTTTAGAGTTGTTAATGGTTTTGACGCCATTACTACTGATAAGCCGGAGAAGAGTTTACTTGCTCCGAAAAAACGTTCTGGTGGTAGAAACAGTCAAGGAAAAATGACCATGCGCTATAGAGGTGGAGGTCATAAAAAACGTTATAGAATCATAGATTTTAAACGTGATAAGCACGGTATTCCCGCAACCGTTGCTACGATCGAATACGATCCTAACCGTACTGCATTTATCGCTTTGGTAAATTACCAAGATGGTGAAAAGCGTTACGTTATTGCACAAAATGGACTTCAAGTAGGTCAAAATATTGTTTCTGGCGAGAGCGTTGCTCCCGAAATTGGAAACAGTATGGCCTTAGCAAATATCCCATTAGGTACCATTATATCTTGTATTGAACTTCACCCAGGACAAGGGGCCGTGATGGCTCGTAGTGCCGGGGCTTTTGCTCAATTAATGGCAAGAGATGGAAAAGGAAAATACGCTACTGTGAAATTGCCATCTGGGGAAACCCGTTTAATCCTTGCTACATGTATGGCAACTATTGGGGCGGTTTCGAACAGTGACCACCAATTGATGGTTTCCGGTAAAGCAGGTAGATCAAGATGGTTGGGTAGAAGACCAAGAACTAGAGCTGTAGTAATGAACCCAGTAGATCACCCAATGGGTGGTGGGGAAGGACGTGCTTCTGGAGGACACCCAAGATCAAGAAAGGGTATTCCTGCAAAAGGATACAGAACTCGTTCTAAAACTAAAGCAAGTAATAAATATATCGTAGAACGTAGAAAGAAATAAACTATGGCAAGATCATTAAAAAAGGGACCTTACGTTCACTATAAGCTAGAGAATAAAGTTCAGCAAAATGTTGAGTCTAATAAGAAAACCGTTATCAAAACTTGGTCACGTGCTTCTATGATTACTCCAGACTTTGTTGGGCAAACCATTGCGGTTCATAATGGAAAACAATTTGTTCCTGTATACGTAACCGAAAACATGGTAGGACATAAATTAGGAGAATTTTCACCTACAAGATCATTCCGTGGTCATGCAGGTGCTAAAAACAAAGGAAAAAAGTAATAAGCCATGGGAGTTCGTAAAAGAGAAAGAGCAGAACAAATCAAAGAGGCAAAGAAGACACAGTATTTTGCCAAATTGAACAATTGCCCTACATCACCCAGAAAAATGCGTCTGGTAGCAGACTTAATTCGTGGTGAAAAGGTAAATAAAGCCCTTAATATATTGAAGTTCAGTAACAAAGAGGCTTCCATTCGTTTGGAAAAACTCCTTCTTTCTGCCATTGCAAATTGGCAAGCAAAGAATGAGGATGCTTCTCTAGAAGATGCTGATCTTTTTGTAAAGGAAGTTCGTGTGGATGGTGGTAGAATGTTGAAAAGACTTCGCCCAGCACCACAAGGACGTGCGCATAGAATTAGAAAACGTTCCAACCACGTAACAGTTGTGCTTGGAGCTAACGATAACACACAAAGCTAGAAAGTAAATGGGACAGAAAACAAATCCAATCGGAAACCGCTTAGGTATCATTAGAGGATGGGAATCCAACTGGTACGGAGGTAACGACTACGGCGATAAATTAGCCGAGGACGATAAGATTAGAAAATATGTTCACGCTCGTTTAAGTAAAGCTAGTGTGTCTAGGGTAATTATTGAGCGTACCCTAAAACTTGTAACCGTTACTATCACCACGGCTCGCCCAGGTATCATTATTGGTAAAGGCGGCCAGGAGGTAGACAAGTTAAAGGAAGAGCTTAAAAAAATTACCGGTAAAGAAGTACAGATCAATATCCATGAGATTAAAAGACCTGAACTTGATGCTAACCTTGTAGCTGCGAGTATTGCAAGACAGATTGAGAATCGTATCTCTTACCGTCGGGCAATTAAAATGGCTATCGCTGCTGCTATGCGTATGAACGCAGAGGGAATCAAGATTCAAATCTCAGGCCGTTTGAATGGTGCCGAAATGGCCCGTTCGGAAGCTTACAAAGATGGTCGTATTCCTTTATCAACCTTTAGAGCCGATATAGACTATGCCTTAGTGGAAGCTCATACTACCTATGGTAGACTGGGAGTAAAGGTATGGATTATGAAAGGTGAAGTATATGGTAAAAGAGAGCTTTCTCCATTAGTAGGTCTTTCAAAGAAAGGTTCTGGAAAAGGTTCTGGTCGAGGTGGTAACAAATCACGTCGTAACAGAAAGTAATTTTTAAAGATTAAAGAAAATGTTACAACCTAAAAGAACAAAATACCGTAAACAACAAAAGGGACGTATGAAAGGTAACGCTGGAAGAGGAAACCAGCTATCTTACGGAACTTTTGGTATCAAATCATTAGACTCACAGTTCTTGACAGCTCGTCAAATTGAAGCAGCGCGTATTGCCGCTACCCGTTATATGAAAAGGGAAGGTTCCATCTGGATCATGATATTTCCAGATAAGCCAATCACGAAGAAGCCTCTCGAGGTACGTATGGGTAAAGGTAAGGGTGCTGTAGAATATTGGGCTGCTGTTGTTAAACCTGGTCGAATTTTGTTTGAAGTATCTGGAGTGCCTATGGAAACTGCTAAAGAGGCTTTACGTCTTGCGGCTCAAAAACTTCCAGTGCGTACAAAATTTGTAGTATCCAGAGACTATCAAGCTTAATTTTTTGAAATTGTCATTTATGAAACAGTCAGAAATTAAAGAAGCATCAACAGCGGAGCTACAAGAAAAGTTAGCCGAATTAAAAAAGGCAAATACCGATCTTAAAATAGCACACGCTATATCACCGTTGGAAAATCCAATTCAGCTTAGAGCTCAAAGAAAAGCGATAGCTAGAATTGCGACCGAACTAACAAAAAGAGAAGTGCAATAATTGCGAAGCTGAAAGATGGAAAAAAGAAACTTAAGAAAAGAACGTATAGGTGTAGTAACCAGTAACAAAATGGAAAAATCCATTGTGGTTAGCGAGGTGAAAAAAGTAAAACACCCAATGTACGGAAAGTTCGTTTTGAAAACGAAAAAGTACGTTGCACACGACGAGAAAAACGACTGCAACGAAGGAGATACTGTAAAGATCATGGAAACAAGACCTTTAAGTAAAACCAAGTGTTGGAGATTAGTAGAAATTATTGAAAGAGCGAAGTAATCATGATACAGCAAGAATCTAGACTTAAAGTAGCAGACAACACCGGAGCCAAAGAAGTACTTTGTATTCGTGTGCTTGGAGGAACCAAAAGAAGATATGCTTCTATTGGTGACAAAATTGTAGTTTCCGTAAAAGAGGCAACTCCCAACGGGAACGTTAAAAAAGGAACTGTTTCTACCGCTGTAGTGGTACGTACTGTAAAAGAGGTGAGAAGACCCGATGGCTCCTATATTCGTTTCGACGATAACGCCTGTGTGTTGCTAAATGCGCAAGGTGAAATGAGAGGAACCCGTGTTTTTGGACCTGTAGCAAGAGAGCTTCGTGATAAGCAATTTATGAAAATAGTATCATTGGCACCAGAGGTGCTTTAATACGAAAAAAAGATGGCAAAGCTTAAATTAAAGTCAGGAGATAGCGTAATAGTAACTGCTGGAGACCATAAAGGAATGGAAGGTACCGTATTACGTGTATTTCTTGAAAAAAATAAAGCAATAGTTGAGGGAGTTAACCTTGTAAAGAAGCATGAGAAGCCAAGCGCGGCCAATCCTCAGGGTGGAATTACCGAAAAAGAAGCTCCTATTCATATTTCAAACCTTTCTTTGAAAGATCCTAAATCTGGTGAAGCCACTAGAGTAGGTTATAAAATGGAAGGAGATAAAAAAGTACGATTTGCTAAAAAATCGAATCAAGTATTATAGTTATGGGATATACACCAAGACTTAAGGAAGAATACAAGAGCAGAGTAATCAATGCTCTTACAGATGAATTTGGCTACAATAATGTAATGCAGGTGCCAAAACTAGAGAAAATAGTAGTTTCTCGAGGAGTAGGTAGTGCAGTAGCTGATAAGAAGTTGATCGAATATTCGGTTGACGAATTAACGAAGATTACCGGTCAAAAAGCCGTGGCAACCATTTCTAAGAAAGACGTGGCAACATTTAAGTTGCGTAAAGGGATGCCTATTGGTGCTAAGGTAACACTTCGTGGAGAAAGAATGTACGAATTCCTAGATAGGTTAATTACTTCCGCTTTACCACGTGTACGTGATTTTAACGGAATTAATGCTACAGGATTTGACGGTAGAGGTAACTACTCTTTAGGAGTTACCGAGCAAATTATTTTCCCTGAAATCGATATCGATAAAGTGAAGAAAATTGAAGGAATGAATATTACTTTCATTACTTCTGCCGAAACAGATCAAGAAGCAAAATCTTTATTAACCCAACTAGGATTACCTTTTAAAAAGAATTAAGAGATGGCAAAAGAATCAATGAAAGCCCGTGAGGTAAAGCGTCAAAAATTGGTAGAAAAGTATGCAGAAAAGCGTAAGGCTTTAAAAGAAGCTGGAGATTATGAAGCATTGCAAAAACTACCAAAAAATGCTTCTCCTGTACGTTTGCACAACCGTTGTAAGCTTACCGGAAGACCAAGAGGGTATATGAGAACTTTCGGGATTTCACGTGTAATGTTCCGTGAAATGGCCAACAAAGGTTTAATTCCAGGAGTTAGAAAAGCTAGCTGGTAATAATAAGTTTAACTGGTTGTAGGTTTCAGTATTACTGGAAAACCACATCCGCAATTTAATATAAATGAATACAGATCCCATTGCAGATTTTCTAACCAGAGTTAGAAATGCAGTACTTGCAGGCCACAGAGTAGTGGAGGTTCCTGCATCTAACATTAAAAAGGAAATCACCAAAATCCTTTTTGATCAAGGCTATATTTTAAGCTATAAGTTTGAAGAAGGTAACAACCCTCAAGGAACTATCAAGATCGCTTTAAAGTATGATAAGCTTACCAAAGATCCGGTGATTAAAAATATTGAAAGAGTAAGTAAACCAGGTTTACGTAAATATTCTGGTGCTTCCGGGATGCCTCGTGTATTGAACGGTTTGGGAATTGCTATCGTGTCTACCTCTGCTGGGGTTATGACTGCGAAGCAGGCCGAATCTCAAAATGTAGGTGGAGAAGTATTGTGTTACGTTTACTAAAAAAGACTAAGAAATGTCAAGAATAGGAAATAGCCCAGTAGTAATTCCAGACGGTGTAACCGTCGAGGTAAAGGAAAATACCATTACCGTAAAAGGGAAATTAGGCGAGTTAACCCAAGATTTTGATGGAGTTAGCGTAAAAGTAGAAGAAGGAACTGTTTTAGTTGAACGTCCTTCTGATGCAAAAGATCACAGAGCAAAACATGGTTTGTACCGAGCTCTTGTAAACAATATGATTCAAGGTGTGTCTCAAGGATGGACCAAGCAATTAGAATTGGTTGGAGTTGGGTATCGTGCCAGTAACCAAGGCCAAAAATTGGATATCGCGATTGGTTTTTCTCACAACATCGTGATGGATATCGCGCCAGAGGTGACAGTGGAAACCATTAGTGAAAAAGGAAAGAATCCTATTGTAAAATTAACCTCTCACGATAAACAATTGGTGGGGCAAGTTGCGGCAAAGATTCGCGCTTTCCGTAAGCCAGAGCCTTACAAAGGAAAAGGTATTAAGTTTGTTGGAGAACAAATTAGAAGAAAAGCAGGTAAATCTGCATAAGACATTAAGTTATGGCATTATCTAAAAGCAAAAGAAGAGAAAGAATTCGCTTCAGAATTAGGAAAACGGTTTCTGGAACTGAACAACGTCCTCGTTTGGCAGTTTTCAGAAGCAATAAAGAAATTTATGCGCAACTTATTGACGATGTAAATGGTAAAACCATTACTGCTGCATCTTCAAGAGATAAAGATATTGATACCGCTAAAGTAGACAAAAGCGAAGCCGCTAAATTAGTAGGCAAAGCAATTGCTGAAAAAGCTATTAAAGCAGGTTTTGAAACCGTTGCTTTCGATAGAGGTGGTTATTTGTACCACGGAAGAGTTAAATCATTAGCAGAAGGTGCTCGTGAGGGCGGACTAAAATTCTAAGAATATGTACCAAGATTATAAAAACGTAGAAATAGTAAAGCCCGGAGGTCTTGAATTGAAAGATCGTTTGGTAGGAGTACAACGTGTAACTAAAGTAACCAAAGGTGGTAGAGCATTCGGTTTTTCTGCTATTGTTGTAGTAGGAGATGAAAAAGGAGTGGTTGGCCACGGATTGGGAAAATCTAAAGATGTAGCTAGTGCCATTGCCAAAGCTATTGAAGATGCTAAAAAGAATCTGGTTCGCATTCCTTTAAATAAAGTAACCCTTCCGCACGAGCAAAAAGGAAAGTACGGAGGTGCTAGAGTAACTTTGTTACCGGCAGCACCTGGTACAGGAGTAATTGCTGGTGGTGCGGTACGTGCGGTACTGGAAGCAGTTGGAGTTCACGATGTATTATCTAAGTCTCAAGGATCCTCAAATCCACATAACGTGGTAAAAGCTACTTTCGATGCTTTACTTCAATTAAGAAGTGCCGAAACCGTAGCCAAGCAAAGAGGTATTTCCTTGGAAAAATTGTATAAAGGTTAAAATACTAGAAGTTATGGCAAAGATAAAAGTAACAAAGGTTCGTAGCGACATTAAACGTCCTGAAACCCAAAAGAGAACTCTAAAAGCTCTAGGTTTGAAAAAAATTGGTCAAACTGTAGAGCATGATGATACGCCAACGATTCTTGGTATGATAAAAAAAGTTAATCACCTAGTTTCCGTAGAAACTAAATAAGATATTGAACAATGGATTTAAGTAATCTAAAACCTGCTGAAGGTTCTGTAAAAAAACAGGGAAAGCGCGTAGGGCGAGGCCAAGGTTCTGGTAAAGCTGGAACAGCTGGTCGTGGGCACAAAGGTGCGAAGTCACGTTCTGGATACTCCAAAAAATTAGGTTTTGAAGGAGGGCAAATGCCATTACAACGTCGTGTTCCTAAGTTTGGATTTACAAATATTAACCGTAAAGAATACCAAGGGGTAAATATTGATACCCTTCAACAATTGGTAGATGAAAAGAAAATTAAGGATACTGTAGATTTTGATACCTTAGTAAGTTTGAGGTTGGCCAGTAAGAATGATCTAGTAAAAATACTAGGTCGTGGAGAGCTTAAGGCAAAATTAACTGTAACAGCTCATAAATTTACCGCTAGTGCTAAAGCTGCTATTGAGGCTGCTGGTGGGGAAGCCAAAACCTTATAATACGATACAGGATGAAATTTATCGAAACCATAAAAAATGTTTACAAAATAGAGGAGCTTCGAAACCGAATCATCCTTACCCTAGGGTTGTTGCTTGTGTATCGTTTTGGAGCACAAGTGGTGCTTCCGGGAATCGATGCAGCGAGACTCACAGAGTTTGCTGGAAAATTTGATGATGGCGGTATAGGAGGTCTATTGAACGCCTTTACAGGAGGTGCTTTTGCAAATGCCTCTATTTTTGCATTGGGAATCATGCCTTACATTTCTGCATCCATTGTGGTGCAGTTAATGCAAATAGCAGTTCCTTACCTTCAGAAACTTCAGAAAGAAGGAGAAAGCGGAAGGAAAAAGATCAATCAAATTACCCGATGGTTAACCATCGGTATTTGTTTGGTGCAAGCACCCAGTTATCTAGCGGGTCTACCTGCATTAGGAGTGCCACAAGAAGCTTTTGTGATGGGGCAATCCGTCATGTTTTATGTTTCTTCTATCTCCATACTGGTAACAGGATGTATTTTTGCCATGTGGTTAGGTGAAAAAATTACTGATAAAGGAATTGGAAACGGTATCTCCATTCTTATTATGGTTGGGATCATCGCTAGACTACCCTTAACTTTTGCTCAAGAATTTGCGTCTAGAGTATTAGAATCTAACGGTGGCTTAATTATGATTTTAATTGAATTGGTAATATGGTTTGTGATTATTTTACTTTCCATTATGCTGGTCATGGCTGTTCGTAAAATTCCTGTACAGTATGCAAGAAGAACCGCAAGTGGCAGCTACGAGAAGAATGTATTTGGTGCTAGACAATTTATTCCCTTAAAGCTGAATGCTTCTGGGGTAATGCCTATCATCTTTGCACAAGCAATTATGTTTGTGCCTTCTGCAGTGGCAAGTCTTTCCGAAAGTGAATTGGCACAGACGATACGAGCTAATTTTAGTGATATATTTGGATTGTGGTACAATGTGGTGTTTGCCATTCTGATTATCATATTCACCTATTTCTATACAGCTATTACCGTCCCTACCAATAAAATGGCAGACGACTTGAAACGAAGTGGTGGTTTTATTCCTGGTATCAAACCTGGAACCGAAACTGCTGAATATTTGGACCGAATTATGTCCCAGATTACCTTCCCTGGATCTATATTCTTGGCATTGATTGCCATCTTCCCTGCTTTTGTAGTGAAGATTTTAGGAATCCAACAAGGTTGGGCATTATTCTACGGTGGTACCTCACTACTTATTATGGTTGGGGTAGCGATCGACACAATGCAACAAATTAACTCCTACTTATTGAACCGTCACTACGATGGTTTGATGAAAAGTGGAAAAAACAGAAAAGCAGTAGCTTAATATGGCAAAACAACCCGCAATAGAACAAGACGGAACCATTGTAGAGGCATTGTCCAATGCAATGTTTCGTGTAGAACTTGAAAACGGACATATTGTAACTGCGCATATATCCGGGAAGATGCGTATGCACTATATCAAATTACTTCCTGGGGATAAAGTAAAACTGGAAATGAGCCCTTACGATTTAACCAAGGCTCGTATAACTTATAGATACTAAAGAGATGAAAGTAAGAGCATCAGTTAAAAAAAGAAGTGCCGACTGCAAAATTGTACGCAGGAAAGGCCGTTTGTATGTAATTAACAAAAAGAACCCAAGGTTTAAACAAAGACAAGGATAATTATGGCAAGAATCGCAGGTGTAGATATCCCAAAACAAAAAAGGGGTGTAATCGCGTTAACGTATATCTTTGGAATCGGTAAAAGCCGTGCCAAGGATATCCTAGAAAAAGCCGGAGTAGACGAAGACAAAAAAGTAAACGATTGGAACGATGATGAAATCGGTGCCATTCGTGATGCTGTTTCGTACTTCAAGATCGAAGGTGAATTACGTAGTGAAATCCAATTGAACATCAAACGTTTGATGGATATTGGTTGTTACAGAGGTATTCGTCACAGAACGGGACTTCCTTTAAGAGGACAACGTACCAAGAATAACTCGAGAACTAGAAAAGGAAAACGTAAAACAGTTGCTAACAAGAAAAAAGCAACTAAATAATACCTAGAGATATGGCAAAGTCTAGTACAAAAGCAAAAAACACAAAAAAACGTAAAGTTAATGTGGAAGCTAATGGTGAAGCACATATCGCTTCTTCATTCAATAACATTATCATTTCGTTGACCAATAAGAACGGAGAT
Organism: Flavobacteriaceae bacterium; assembly: GCA_002707025.1. Classification (GTDB taxonomy): domain Bacteria; phylum Bacteroidota; class Bacteroidia; order Flavobacteriales; family Flavobacteriaceae; genus PALG01. Next base: position 124,985 of record PALG01000023.1, read on the forward strand.
GTGATCTCTTGGTCTTCCGCCGGTAAAATGGGCTTTAGAGGATCTAAGAAAAACACTCCTTACGCTGCTCAGCTTGCTGCTGAAGATGCTGCAGGTGTTGCACATGAAGCGGGTCTTCGTAAAGTGAAAGTATATGTTAAGGGACCTGGAAATGGTAGGGAATCTGCCATTCGTTCACTTCACAATGCAGGAATTGAAGTAACTGAAATTATTGATGTTACTCCAATGCCGCACAACGGGTGTCGTCCTCCAAAACGTAGAAGAGTTTAATAATTTATAATAAGTATCAACCTGAAGGTGCGAGAACTAGAGGATGACCTTAATTTAGTTTTCCCTTCAAAATTCAATTTTTAAAATGGCAAGATATACTGGTCCAAAAACTAAAATCGCCCGTAAGTTCGGTGAAGCTATTTACGGAGAAGACAAAAATTTCGAAAAAAGAAATTATCCTCCAGGACAACACGGTCAAAACCGTAGAAGAGGTAAAAAATCTGAATACGCTATTCAGTTAGCTGAAAAGCAAAAAGCTAAGTATACCTATGGTATTCTTGAGCGTCAGTTCCGAAACATGTTTAAGAAAGCAACCGCTGCACAGGGTATTACCGGTGAAGTATTGCTTCAATTATGTGAGTCGCGCTTAGACAACGTGGTTTACCGTATGGGGATTGCTCCTAGCCGTAACGCTGCAAGACAATTGGTTTCTCACCGCCACATCACGGTGAATGGTGAAAAGGTAAATATTCCTTCTTACCAATTAAAAGCTGGTGATGTTGTTGGAGTAAGAGAGAAATCAAAATCCTTGGAGGCTATTGAAGTTTCTTTGGCAAATGCCAACAACGTTTACGAATGGATTACTTGGAATGGGGAAAAGAAAGAAGGTACTTTTGTTTCTGTGCCTCAAAGAATTCAAATTCCAGAGAACATCAACGAGCAGTTCATCGTCGAATTATATTCAAAATAATCTAAAACACACACGAGTCAAATTATGGCAGTATTTACATTTCAAAAGCCTGATAAAGTTATCATGATTAATTCAACCGATTTCGAGGGGAAATTCGAATTTCGTCCCTTGGAACCAGGCTATGGATTAACCGTAGGTAACGCCTTAAGACGTGTACTACTTTCCTCTTTGGAAGGTTTTGCAATCACTTCGGTACGTATCGAAGGGGTTGATCACGAGTTTTCAACGATTGCCGGAGTAGTGGAAGATGTAACTGAAATCGTTTTAAACCTAAAGCAAGTTCGTCTTAAAAGACAAATAGACGAGATCGATAACGAAACCGTGACTATTTCAGTTTCTGGAGCCGAGCAGTTAACTGCTGGGGATTTCCAGAAATTCATTTCAGGTTTCCAAGTATTGAATCCAGAATTGGTGATCTGTAACATGGATCCCAAAGTAAACTTGAACTTCGAGATTACAATCGAGAAGGGAAGAGGGTATGTGCCTGCTGAAGAGAATAAAAAAGCAAATGCACCCTTGGGAACCATTTTTACCGATTCTATCTATACGCCCATTAAGAATGTAAAGTATAGTATCGAGAACTATCGTGTAGAGCAAAAAACCGATTATGAGAAATTGGTTTTCGAAATTATTACCGATGGTTCCATTCATCCAAAAGATGCTTTAACCGAAGCCGCCAAAACCTTAATCCATCACTTTATGTTATTCAGTGATGAGCGTATTACCTTGGAGGCCGATGAGATTGCACAAACAGAGACTTACGATGAAGAATCCCTTCACATGCGTCAGTTATTGAAGACGAAATTGATCGACTTAGATCTTTCCGTTCGTGCTTTAAACTGTTTGAAAGCAGCTGAAGTAGATACTTTGGGTGACTTGGTATCGTACAACAAAAATGATTTAATGAAATTCAGGAATTTTGGTAAAAAATCGCTCACTGAACTCGAAGAGTTGGTAAGCAACAAAGGCCTTAATTTCGGGATGGACCTTTCAAAATACAAACTAGATAAAGATTAATGCCTCATAATTTTGCTCCCCAAAAGGGTTGTAGCAAGATGATGGTTAAAACAAAACGTCATGAGACACGGAAAGAAATTCAATCACTTAGGTAGAAAAACAGCCCATAGAAAATCTATGTTGGCCAACATGGCTTGTTCCCTAATTGAACACAAAAGAATCAATACGACCCTTGCTAAAGCAAAAGCTTTAAAGCAATTTGTAGAGCCTTTGGTAACAAAGTCTAAAGAAGACACTACGCACAATCGTCGTATCGTATTTAGTCGTCTTCGTCAAAAAGATGCGGTTACCGAATTGTTCCGGGAAGTTGCTGTAAAAGTAGGGGATCGTCCAGGAGGATATACCCGAATCATTAAATTAGGGAATCGTTTAGGGGATAATGCCGATATGGCAATGATCGAACTAGTCGATTACAATGAAGTCTACAACGCTGGGAAGTCTTCTAAGAAAAAGACTCGTAGAAGCCGTAGAGGTGGAGGAAGTAGTACCGCTGCTCCGGCTACCACTACCCAAGCAAACAAGGAAGAAGAATAATGAACAATTATTTGTAAATAATAAAGGGACTAACCATTTCAGTTAGTCCCTTTTTTTATGCTATTTTTGTAAAACTTTTTTTAGTATGAAATATCAAACCAGAAAGAAAGCACTTATTTTATTAGCCGATGGCACCATTTTCTACGGAAAAGCGGTAGGAGGAAAAGAAGGCTCTGCCTTCGGGGAAGTTTGTTTTAACACAGGGATGACAGGGTATCAAGAAATTTTTACCGATCCCTCCTATTATGGTCAACTCATGGTGACCACCAATGCCCATATTGGAAACTACGGAACCAACCGTGACGAAGTTGAATCGGAAGGGATTAAAATTGCCGGATTGATTTGTAGAAACTTTAGTTACCAATACTCCAGACCTGCTGCCGACGATTCCTTGGAAGCTTTCCTCAACGAACATAATCTTTTGGCCATCAGCGACGTGGATACGCGTGCCTTGGTCAGCTATATCCGTGACAATGGGGCTATGAATGCTGTTATTAGTACCGAAGTAGATAACATCGAAGGACTTAAAAAGCAATTGGCCGAAGTGCCCAACATGGATGGTTTAGAGTTAGCTTCAAAAGTATCTACCAAAGAACCCTATTTCTTCGGAAACGAAAATGCGAAATACAAAGTTTCTGCTTTGGATATTGGTATCAAGAAAAACATTCTGCGTAATCTTTCAGAAAGGGATTGTTACATTAAGGTATTCCCTTTTGATGCTTCTTTTGAAGACTTGCAGTCTTTTAATCCCGATGGCTATTTTATCAGTAACGGTCCTGGAGATCCAGCACCTTTAAAAAATGCCATAGCAGTTACCCAAAAAGTATTGGAACATAAAGCACCTCTTTTTGGAATTTGTCTAGGTCATCAAATCTTGGCACTTGCAAAAGGAATTTCAACCTATAAAATGCACCACGGGCACAGAGGGATCAATCACCCTATTAAAAACCTAATAACAGGCAAAGGGGAGATTACCTCTCAAAACCATGGTTTTGCTATTAATAGAGAGGAAACGGAAGCGCATCCCGATATCGAAATTACGCATGTTCACTTAAACGATCATACCGTTGCGGGTATCCGATTGAAAAACCAACCGGCATTCTCGGTACAATACCACCCAGAAGCCAGTCCGGGTCCGCACGATGCCTCGTATCTTTTTGATGAATTTATCGAAAACATAGAAAAATACAGTGTAAAAGAAGCCCTTTCATAGGGCTTTTTTAATGGAAGGTTTCGAAAACGTTATAGTTGGTAAAACCGCAATTTAGTTGGGGTTTTCAGCAATATATATTAGACTTCTTTTGTATCTTCACAATTGTATTAACTAAGCAACAAAAAAAATGAGCATTATTATTGATATTCACGCACGTCAAATATTCGATTCTAGAGGAAACCCTACCGTCGAAGTAGATGTTATTACGGAAAATGGTTTTGTAGGTCGTGCCGCGGTTCCTTCTGGAGCCTCCACTGGTGAACATGAAGCCGTAGAACTTAGGGATGGTGGTGATGATTATATGGGTAAAGGAGTTTTAAAGGCTGTTGAAAACGTGAATGGAAAAATTGCAGGAACACTCTTGGGAATTTCTGTATTTGATCAAGAAACGATAGATCAGACGATGATTGAGTTGGATGGTACCCCAAATAAATCCAAATTGGGCGCCAACGCTATTTTGGGGGTTTCTTTGGCCGCTGCAAAAGCCGCTGCAAATGAACTAGGAATCCCGTTGTACCGTTATGTGGGTGGCGTAAGTGCCAAAACGCTTCCAGTACCCATGATGAACATTATCAATGGAGGTTCCCATAGTGATGCCCCTATCGCTTTTCAGGAATTCATGGTCATGCCGGTAAAAGCCAAAAGCTTTTCGCATGCCATGCAAATGGGCTCTGAAATATTTCACAATTTGAAGAAAGTTTTGCACGACCGCCATTTAAGTACTGCGGTTGGGGACGAAGGTGGTTTTGCACCTACACTGGAAGGAACTGAAGATGCTCTGGATACCATTGCCAAAGCTACGGAAAAGGCAGGTTACAAACTTGGGGACGAAGTAATGATTGCATTGGATTGTGCTTCAGCCGAATTTTATGTAGATGGAAAATACGACTATGCTAAATTTGAAGGAGCGACCGGAAAAGTAAGATCTTCCGAAGAACAAGCCGATTACCTAGCAGAACTTTGTGAGAACTATCCTATTATTTCTATTGAAGATGGGATGGATGAAAACGATTGGAAAGGTTGGAAATACCTTACCGATAAAGTAGGGGATAAAGTTCAATTGGTGGGAGATGACTTGTTTGTAACTAACGTAGAGCGCCTTTCTAGAGGTATTGATGAGGGGATTGCCAACTCTATCCTTATTAAGGTAAATCAAATAGGAACTTTAAGTGAAACCATCGCTGCGGTGAATATGGCTCAAAATGCAGGGTATACTTGTGTGATGTCCCATAGAAGTGGTGAAACGGAAGATAATACGATTGCCGATTTGGCGGTAGCGCTGAATACTGGGCAAATTAAAACGGGTTCTGCTTCCCGAAGTGATCGTATGGCAAAGTATAACCAGTTGCTTCGAATAGAAGAAGAATTGGGCGAAGTGGCGTACTATCCTCAAAACAAAGCCTTCAAAATATAATCACCCCTTTAAAATTTGGATTTCCTTTTCAAGTGCTTGAATTTTTTCAATGTGATCTTGAATGAGGAAATCCATTTTTTTATGTCTTATTTCTAAATTTTCATAAGGCTGTTTAATTTCTTCGTAACTATCTTCAATGGCGCTTAATAAGACTTCATCGTTGATCATCTGCAAGGAAGCCTTGATGTCTAACCAAGCCCTTCCTAAAGCTGAAGAAAAACTGCCCTCTACATCAAAAGAAGCATCGGCATTAATTTCTTTTAAAACGCCTACCCATTGCAATGAAAAAATCCGATGCCTATCTGCCGCTTTCAGAAAAAATGATCTTGTAGCATCATTTTCAGCTAAAGCAAAGACTTCTATAAGCTGTTTGTGCATGTCATTGTTTTTCTCGATGAGGAGTTGTAAGTGGGAAGTTATTTCTTCTGAAGTTTTCATAATTAGTGTACTAATAAAGTTGAAAGTAATAAGGTTGCTACTATCCATAAAATAATTGAAAGTAGGCCGCCAATAAGTAAAAAATGTTTGAATTTATAAACCCCTGTGCCATAAATTAAAGCGTTGGTTTGGTAACCTACCGGAGTAAAAAAACTAAAATTTGCTGCAAACATCACAGCCAAGATAAAGGGCTTTAAAGGTAAATTTAGTCCAGAGGCAATAGAGATGGCGATTGGTGTCATAATAATAGCCGTAGCATTATTGGAGATGGTGCCGCTTAAAAGCATGGTAAAACCAAACAACAACCCCAGTATGATTATAGGCTTTTGATTGGAAAAAAGCGCTAATAGTTGTTCCGAAATCCAGACATCGGTACCCGTATTGTTCATGGCAATTCCCAGGGGAATCATTCCCGCCAATAAAAATATGATTTGCCAGTTTATCTTGGTGTATATTTCTTCTAAGGAGATAGATTTTGTGAGTAGCATTGCTGTTACCCCAGCAATGGAAGCCAGTAAAATACTGGTAAGACCCGTAGATGCTAGAGCGATAACCCCTAATAAAATGGAAAAGGAAATCGTTTTTTTTACAGTGGATTTCTCCTCTTTATATTCATGCTGATTTAATATGGCGATGTTTTCCAAATTATGAAGCTTGGCAATATCGTTTTCCTGCATTTCCAATAAAATTCGATCCCCTGGCTTGGTTCTAATTTTATCCATGCTTTTTCGAAGCAACCGTTCCTTTGTGTTTCGGATATTTCTTCTTTTCTGAATGGCAATTGGATATGCTCCTTCCAATGAGATATTTCTAAGGGTGCCCAGGGTTTTTCCTATTAAGTTGGATCCGGGCAGAATGAGTACTTCTACATACTGCAATTTATTTAGGTCGGAGACTTCAGCTTCTTTATTTGAATCTATTTCTTCTGAAACATCCTTTTTATTGGGAATACTGAATTTTTTATCATGGGTAGCCGCGTTAATGTGTTCCAGATCACTCATTACGATAATGTAATCCCCTTCTTTTAAGTTGATATATTTTCCAGGAGCGTGGATAACTTTCCCATCCCTTATAAGCTTTAAAGGTTTAATGCTATTTTCATCAAAATCTTCAATTTCGCCAATGCTTTTTCCAATAATTTCAGAGTTTTCTGCAATCGAGAGCGTGTAGATGTATTTATTTAATTCGTATTCGGTATCGATTTCATGTTTTTCTTTGGGGAGCCACTTAGAGGCAATCGATATAAAAACAATCCCAATAGCAAGAAATACGAGCCCATATAAGCTAAATTCAAAAAAGCTAAATCGCTCTGCTCCGAGCTTTTCAGAAATTGAATTCACCAAAAGATTCGTAGACGTCCCCATAAGCGTGCAGCTTCCACCAAGAATCCCGGCAAAAGAGATAGGCATTAACAATCGGGATAAAGAAAAGTTGAATCTTTCCGATAGTTGCGAAACTATTTTAATGAAAATAATTACTACGGCGGTTGTACTTATAAAAGAAGAAATTGTAGCAGATATAATCATAAAAAGGGGGGTAACTAAAATAAGGGGTAAAATTTTTAATCTTTTAATAGCATGCGTAAGCATTTCAATCACTCCATTTTCTTCAAGACCAATTGCGATAATCATCAAACACAGGACTGTTATGGTGGCAGGGTTTGAAAAGCCGCTTATGGCTTCTTCAGGAGAGGTAAGCCCTAATAAGGCGAGCGCACCAATGAGAGCAAACGCAATTTTATCGATAGGGAAAAATTCTGTGATAAAAAGAATAATGGTCGCCCCCAAAATCACAAAAACTAAAATTACTTCAAGACTCATCCCATAGGTTTTACTTAAAATTAGTTTTTTCACGGAGATGATTTTGCCAAGGAAATCATAATCTTAATGCTTTATAAGCAATCTTTCCTTTGTTTTTGAAGTTGCAGATGGAACTTTTTTAAAAAGTAGTATTTCAAAATCCTCAACTTTTGAAGGAAATATTTTATTAAGGATATTTTAACCCTTTTTGATTCTCGAAATGTTAAAAAAATAGCGTAATATTTTGTAAATTAGCTGTCCTTTTATAACCCAAAAACCTTAATTAGAATATGTCCAAAAATGCGACCCTTGAAATCGACGGAAATAAATATGAGTTTCCAGTAATAGTTGGTTCAGAAAATGAAGTAGCCATCGATATAAAAACACTAAGAGGTGCTACCAATGGTGTTATTACCATTGATCCAGGCTATAAAAACACGGGCTCTTGCGAAAGTGCTATTACATTTCTGGATGGTGAGAAAGGGATTTTAAGATATCGAGGATATTCCATAGAAGAATTGGCCGAAAAAGCCGACTTTTTGGAAGTAGCCTACTTACTTATTTTTGGCGAATTGCCCACTACCGAACAGTTAGCAAAATTCCATGCAGATATTAAAGCCCAATCTCATGTAGATGAAGATGTAAAGAAAATTATCGATGGTTTTCCAAAATCTGCCCATCCTATGGGGGTGTTATCTTCCCTAACATCTGCTTTGGTGGCATTTAACCCCTCTTCCGTAAATGTGGACAGCGAGGAAGAAATGTATAATGCTATCGTTCGAATTCTTGGAAAATTCCCAGTACTTACGGCATGGGCTTACAGAAAGCGTGTCGGTCTTCCTTTGGATTATGGAGATGATAATCTGGGTTATGTAGAGAATTTCCTAAAAATGATGTTCAAAAAGCCAAGTGGGGAGTACAAGACCAATAAAGTTGTGGTAGATGCTTTGGACAAATTATTAATTCTTCACGCAGATCATGAACAAAATTGCTCTACATCTACGGTAAGGATTGTAGGTTCTTCCCATGCTGGGTTGTTTGTTTCTATTTCTGCAGGAATTGCCGCACTTTGGGGCCCCCTCCACGGAGGAGCGAACCAAGCAGTGATAGAAATGCTGGAAGGAATTAAAGAAGATGGTGGAGACACCAAAAAATATATGGCAAAAGCCAAAGATAAAGAGGATCCATTCCGTTTAATGGGCTTTGGGCATAGAGTATATAAAAACTTCGATCCACGAGCCAAGATTATCAAGAAATCGGCCGATGAAGTGTTAGGAGACCTAGGGGTAGATGATCCCGTATTGGATATCGCCAAAGGTCTTGAAAAGGAAGCGTTGGAAGACAGCTACTTTGTAGATAGAAAGCTTTATCCCAATGTTGACTTCTATTCCGGAATTATTTACAGAGCAATGGGAATCCCAGTTGAGATGTTTACGCCTATGTTTGCCTTAGGAAGACTCCCAGGTTGGATTGCACAATGGCGTGAAATGCGACTTCGCAAAGAACCTATAGGACGCCCTCGCCAAGTATATGTTGGTGAAAACCTAAGATCTTTTAAAGATATTAGCAATCGCTAAAACAACATAAATCAATTGAAAAGCATCCGCAATTTGTGGATGCTTTTTTTATATTTACAATATGATTTCCTTACATGTTACCGATGAAATTTCACGTCTTAGGGCAGTAGTGCTTGGAACTGCGAAAAGCAATGGACCTACCCCAAAACTTCAGGATGCCTACGACCCTAAATCGGCAGAGCATATCAAAGCGGGTACCTATCCTATAGAAGCGGATATGGTTGCCGAAATGGAAGCGGTTGCAGCCATTTTTGAAAAATACGGGGTCAAGGTATATCGACCCGAAGTTATCGAAGATTACAATCAGATTTTTGCAAGGGATATTGCCTTTGTCATTGAAGACAAGTTAATTATTGCCAATATTTTAGAAGATCGCTCCCAAGAAATAGAAGCATTGGAATACATGCTTAAAGAAATAGATCCTTCAAAAATTATTGAATTTCCAGAGCATGCCCATATTGAAGGAGGCGACGTAATGCCTTGGGGAGACTATATTTTTGTAGGAACTTTTAAGGATAAAGATTACCGAAAATACATCACAGCCCGAACCAATATGGAAGCGGTACACCATCTTCAGGAACTTTTTCCTAATAAAAAAGTGGTTTCTTTCTCTTTAAAGAAATCCAACTTTGACCCTAGGGAGAATGCCTTGCATTTGGATTGTTGCTTTCAGCCTTTAGGAAAAGGAAAAGCAATTCTTCACAAAGAAGGTTTTTTAATTGAAGAGGAATATGAATGGTTGCTGAATTTCTTCGGAAAAGAAAACTGCTTTCACATCACAAAAGATGAAATGTACCACATGAATAGTAATATCTTTTCCATTTCCCCTGAAGTGGTCATTTCAGAAAAAAACTTTACCCGATTAAATACTTGGCTTCGAAAAGAAGGTTTCACGGTTGAAGAAGTCCCTTATGCTGAAATTGCGAAACAGGAAGGCCTGCTACGTTGCAGCACCATGCCATTAATTAGGGATTAGAATGGTTGTCAATTTCCTTAATAACCCTAGCAGGATTTCCTCCCACTAAAACATCTTCAGGGACATCTTTTACAACCACTGCGCCGGCAGCTATTACCGCGCGATGACCAATCGTGACTCCTGGACAGATAATGGCTCCGCCGCCAATCCAAACATCATCCCCTATGGTAATAGGTTTGGCAAATTCCTTTCCAGAATTACGTTCCTTCGCATTTAAAGGGTGGGTCGCCGTGTAAATTTGAACATTGGGAGCTAACATGACGCGGTCGCCAATGGTTACAGGCATAACATCCAAAATACAGCAGTTGTAATTCATAAACACATTATAGCCCACCGAAATATTATACCCATAGTCGCAATAAAAAGGAGGTTCCACCCAAAGGTTCTTGCCCGCTTTTCCAAAGAGTTGGTATAACAATTCTTTCCGTTTTGTTTTTTGGGTTTCATCTAGATGGTTAATTTGCTGAAATAGTAGTTTGGCTGCCTCCCGTTCCTGCATTAACTCACGATCTAAGGGCTGGTACATTTCTCCTGCCAACATTTTTTGTTTTTCGGTCATAATTATTTTTATTGTACGTACTAAGATACCCATAAGTTTTGATGGAATCCATCACAAAAAAATCTATTTTTGCGACAAGTATAATCACCCTAAATGCTAAGTGTATGAAGCAAATCACGAATACCCTTTTAATGATTCGGCCCGTGGCTTTCCGTATGAACGAACAAACCGCGGTAAATAATTATTTTCAAGAAGACCTGGATATTAAAAATGCCGAAATTAATGCCAAGGCGCAGAAGGAATTCGATGCCTTTGTAGAAAAGTTGGCGGCCGTTGGGGTACATGTGATTGTAGAAAACGATGATTTGTTGATGGATACGCCCGATTCCATTTTTCCTAATAACTGGGTAAGTTTTCATGAAAATGGAGTAGTGGCACTGTACCCAATGTTTGCTGAAAATAGAAGAAGGGAGCGAAGGGAAGAGATTATGGATCGACTGGAAGCAGAAGGTTTTTATATTGAAGGTTATATGGACTACTCTTCTGCGGAAGAGGAAAATGTATTTTTGGAAGGAACGGGTAGTGTATTGATGGACCGTGTAAACCGTAAGGCCTACTGTGCCCTTTCTCCAAGGGCCGATGAAGATTTGTTCATTGAATTTTGTGAAGATTTTGAATACGATCCTGTGGTTTTTAATGCCTATCAAACCGTAGACGGAAAGCGTTTGCCCATTTATCATACCAATGTGATGATGTGCTTGGCCGAAGAGTTTTGTGTGATCTGTTTGGATACGATTGATGATGCTTCTGAAAGGAAAAATGTGATTCGTCAACTAAAGGAAACGAAAAAGGAAATTATTTCCATCACGGAAAAGCAGATGTATCACTTTGCAGGAAACATGCTTCAAGTACAGGGTAAGGAAAACAAATATTTGGTCATGAGCAAGGCTGCTCATGATTCCCTTAGTCCAGAACAAATTTCCAAAATAGAGCAATATTGTCCCATTTTAAGTAGTGATTTGGAGACTATTGAAACCTGTGGGGGCGGCAGTGCTCGTTGCATGATGGCAGAGGTATTTCTTCCGAAAGCCGACTAACCCTTAGCAATATTCCGAATCATTCCGCCGAATATAAAAAAGTGAAAGGGGAGAACCGAATACCAATACAATCTGCCCCAAAGACCTTTGGGTCGAAATGTAGCCGTTTGGTACAAGGTATTTTTATCATCAATTTTAAACTCTAACCACGCTTCGCCAGGGAGCTTCATTTCGGCAAAAAGAAGCAGCCTTTTTTCCTCCTTATCGGCGTAAATCACCCGCCAAAAATCCAAAGCATCTCCCGCATAGATTTTATCGGGATGGGTCCTGCCTCTACGTAAGCCTACACCTCCAACCAACTGATCCATAAAACCCCTAATTTTCCATAGCCAATTCCCATAATACCATCCGTGGTGCCCTCCAATGCTCCAAATATTTTGAAGCACCTTTTTTTCGTTAGTGATGGGAATGCTTTTTTCATCTTTCAAGCAACCATATTTGGGCACTTGAATGTAGCCTTTTAAATTGCTGAAGCGTCCTGCCACCAAAGAGTCTTTCCAGCTGGAAATAACGAGGTTTTGTTCAATTTTAATAAAGGCTTTTTTTATGGCCGCTTCATAGGAAATGGGATGTATGTTCAAAATTTCCTGAAGTTTGTTGTCTTTTGCAACAACCTCCATTTTCATGCTATCTACAAGGTTTACCGCTAATTTATAAGTAGTTGAAGTTACAAAATATAACCAATAGGAAGACAAGCGCGGTGACATAACAGGCACCGAAATAATCCACAACCGAAGCTTGCGTACCTTAGCATAAATTTGAAGCATTTCTTTGTAGGTAAGGACATCGGGGCCTCCAATATCAAAGGATTGATCGTAGCATTCTTCTTTGAAGGCAACTCCAGAAAGAAAGGCAATCACATCCCTAATGGCAATAGGCTGAATTTTGGTCTTCAACCATTTGGGCGCTACCATAATCGGAAGCTTTTCACATAAATCCCTAATGATCTCGAAGGAGGAGCTACCGCTTCCCACTACAATTCCAGCCCGTAATACGGTAAGATGGTAATTTCCTTCATATAGGATTTCCTCTACTTTTTTTCGGGAGGAAAGGTGCTTCGAGAGGCTTTCTTCATTTACGATACCACTTAAATAAATGACCTGTTTAACCGAAGTGGCCTCCATGTAGCGATTAAAGTTTTGGGCCGATTGCGCTTCCAACTCGTCAAAATCCTTGGTTGAGACACTCATGGAATGAATAAGGTAATAGGCGGCATCAATATCCTTCGGGAAATTTTCGGTGTTTACTTCTTTTAGAAAATCGATTTCAAAAAGGGTCACCCGTTTTAGGGTTTCAGCATCCAGTGCCATTCGGTTTTTGTCCCGAACGCAGCAAATCACTTCATGACCTTCTTCCAAAAGGGCAGGGAGTAGGCGCATTCCAATATAACCGTTGGCACCAGTGAGTAGAATTTTCACAAAATATTTTTGTTTAAAATTAATTAATAAAAATTAAACAAAAGTTAATTATGGGTTAATGTTACAGGTCTTCGATACGTGGCGGACTCACTTGGGCTTTTGCTTCCAATAGTTTGTTCATAAAACGGTGTACGCTCTTATCTTTGGCTTTCGCTTCTATCTTAATAAAATAGTTGTCCCGATGGATGGAGTATTCTTCGGCCTTGCCTTTGTAGAGGGAAAGTTTGTAATAGGGAATAATTAATGCATACGATTCCAACAACGAGCGAAACCCAACAATAATACCTTCGGGTCGCATTTCAATATTGCAAACATTCCGGTTATTGTCCAAAATAAGCAAATTGTAAATCTGGATACTGGTTTCGGTAATCACCAATCTTGGGGACCCTATTCCCCCTAATTGTATCCGTTCTTTCAAACTATAGGGTTTGCCCACTTCCGAATCAATTTTTTGGGTAATTTCTTTATTGTTGTAAGAGACGTTTAAAAGCATAGTTGCATTTTGCTTAAAGTTACGTATTAGCCCGCTTTTTAACGTTAAAAATTTGGTAACTTTGCGCTTTCAAAAAATACGCCATGACATTACAGGACATCCTTTCGGAAAAAATTAAAAACGCTATTGAAAACCTCTATGGAGCCTCTTTGGATTCCGTCGAATTTCAAGCGACCCGTAAGGATTTTGAAGGAGATATTACCGTGGTGGTATTTCCCATGCTAAAGGTCGTAAAAGGAAATCCGGTACATATTGGGGAAGCCTTGGGAAATTATTTAGTAGAAAATGTTTCCGAAGTGGCTAGCTTCAATGTTGTAAAGGGTTTTTTGAACTTAGTGCTTAGCGATGCCTATTATTTGAGTTTCTTTCAAGGAATCTCCAATTTCGATTCCTACGGAATGGTCCCACAAGGTACCGACGCCATGATGGTAGAATACTCTTCACCCAACACCAACAAACCCTTGCATTTAGGACATATTAGAAATATTCTTTTAGGGCATTCGGTTTCTGAAATTCTGAAAGCTTCCGGAAAAAAGGTCTACAAAACCCAGATCATTAACGATCGGGGGATTCACATCTGTAAAAGTATGTTGGCGTGGAAGCACTTCGGAAATGGCGAAACCCCTCAGTCTACAGGATTGAAGGGGGATAAGTTGGTAGGGAATTATTACGTAAAGTTTGATCAAGAGTATAAAAAGCAAGTAACCGCTTTACAAGGAGAAGGAAAGTCTGAAGACGAAGCTAAGGCGGAAGCTCCCTTGCTGATGGAAGCGAAGGAAATGCTCCGAAAGTGGGAAGCGGGTGATCCTGAAACCGTAGCGCTTTGGGAACAAATGAATGGTTGGGTGTACGATGGTTTTGAAACTACGTATCAAAAACTGGGTGTCGATTTCGATAGTTATTATTACGAAAGCAACACCTATTTGTTGGGTAAGGACAATATTGAAGAAGGACTTAAAAATGGGGTTTTCTATAAAAAAGAAGATGGCTCTGTGTGGTGCGATTTAACCAGTGAAGGACTGGATGAAAAATTGGTCCTTCGAAGTGATGGTACGGCAGTGTATATGACGCAGGATATTGGTACGGCCATTCAACGGGTGAAGGACCACCCCGATGTGAACGGAATGATTTATACGGTAGGAAACGAACAGGACTATCATTTTAAAGTACTCTTTTTAATTCTAAAAAAGCTGGGCTTTCAGTGGGCCGAAAATTTGTACCATCTAAGTTATGGGATGGTCGATCTCCCTTCAGGAAAAATGAAGAGTAGGGAAGGAACGGTGGTCGATGCGGACGACTTGATCGATGAAATGGCTACTACGGCACAAACCATTTCTGAAGAATTGGGTAAAATTGATGACCTTTCCGAAGCAGAGAAAGACCATTTGTACCACACCATTGGCATGGGCGCTTTAAAATATTATATCCTGAAGGTGGATCCTAAAAAACGAATTTTGTTCGATCCAAAGGAGAGTGTCGATTTTCAAGGAAATACTGGTCCTTTCATTCAGTATACCTACGCAAGGATTCAGTCTATTTTAAGAAAATCCGGAACGGTGGCAGATAAGGGAATTCCCAATGCCATTCAGCTACATGAAAAGGAAAAGGAATTGTTGAAGGCCCTTCAATTATTTCCTGAAAAAGTGCAGGAGGCTGCAGAAAATTACAGTCCGGCCATCATTGCCAATTACACTTACGATTTGGTGAAAGAATTCAATTCATTCTATCAAAACGTCACCATTTTAAGTGCAGAAACCGAAGCAGAAAAAACCTTTCGGGTGCAATTATCGAAAGCCGTGGGAGCGGTTATAAAAACGGCCTTTGGGTTGTTGGGAATCGAGGTGCCGCAGCGTATGTAATTATCGATGTAATTCGTATTCTAGGGCAATACGCACCAATCCAGCCGTATTTCGAGCCCCAGTCTTTATCAACATATTGCGACGGTGGGTTTCCACAGTTCCGAAGCTAATGAATAATTTTTCGGCAATTTCCTGAGTGGTATGCTCCTCCAAAATTAATTCGAGTATTTCTTTTTCCCTTCGGGATAGGCTAGGGAAGGGACTTTGCTGGCTTTTCTTAGAGGCTTTGGTTACGGTGTTCACAATAATTTCATTAACCGTATCGTCCAGATAGGTTTTTCCTTGGTATACCTGAGTGATGGCTTCAATTACTTCGTCCTGTCCTGCATTTTTAAGAACATATCCTTTGGCACCATTGGAGAGCATCAATTTAATTAAACTGCTTTCCTTGTGCATGGATATGGCAATTATTTTAACATTTGGTTGAAGCTCTATCATTTTTTTGCAGGTTTCAATTCCATTTAAACCAGGAAGATTGATATCCAACAAAATTACATCAGGATTAACTGTTTCCAGCTTCTCAATACCCTCTTCACCGCTTAGTGCCGTGTCGGTTACATCAATTTCAGGGTGATTTTGAAGTAAGAGCTTCATGCCTTCAATGACCATCTTATGATCGTCCACTATAAGTACTTTTATCATGAGATAGGGATATTAATGGTTAAGGTAGTTCCTTGGTTGGGTTGGCTGTCCCAATGAATAGTGCCGTCTAAAAACTGTACTCGACTGTTTATGCTTTTTAAGCCCAATCCACCTTTGGCAATAGCTTCCTCATATTGAAAACCTTTTCCGTCGTCTTCTAGAATTATGCTGAGTTCATTTTTATGGCCTAGCATTTGAATTAAGATGTTTTCTGCTTCTGCATGTTTCCGCATGTTTGAGATGACTTCCTGTATCAAGCGGTAAATCATGACTTCTTTGGTGGTGTCCATTTTCTTTGGAAGATTGTTGAATTCCAATGTAGTTTTGTATCCTTCGTCCCTTAAGCTTTCAGCAATATCTTCTACGGCGCCTTCCAACCCAGATATGCTAAGTGCTTGTGGCATCATATTATGGGAAATGCGGCGTACTTCAATACAGGCCTCATCTATAAGGTTATTGGTTTTTTCGGTAATGTTAAGTTGTTCCAGTTGCTCAATTTCTTTTTGAATTGTCGTAAAGTGGGCCTTTACGGTACTTAGTAACCCGCCCAAACTATCGTGTAAATCTTTTGCAATTCTTAGCCTTTCGGCTTCCTGACCTTCGATCATACTATTTAGTGCCAATAATTTATTTTCTTGTTGTAATTCCTTGATCTCTTGTTGCTGAATGGCTTCCTTTTGGGAAGCAATGGTTTTTTGATCTTTCAGTCTTTTTCGGAAGAAAAAATAGGTAAATACCAACAGCACCCCTAACGCTACAAGGCCAAGAATGATCTGGTTTTTTTGCCGCTTGTCTTTTTCGATAATGAGATTTTGCTCCAGTATTTTCCGCTCCTTTTTTTCGGTATCAAATTTTACTTCCAGCTCTGCAATATTTCGCTGCATCCTATCCGAATTTAAACTATCCCGAAGGGTGGTTTCCTTGATTTTGTATTCGTAAGCTTGTTTGTAGTCTTTTGCTTCCTCCAAAATATCGGCCGATTTGGAGAGCAACTCCATTTTTATTTGAGGTTTGTTAATGGTTTCCAGTTTTTCTACCGCCCTGTTTATATAGGGAATTGCCAATTTTGGTTTTCCCATAGCTGAATAGATATTGGCTAGGGTGATAGTATTGTAGGTAAGCGAATTCATACTATTAAGGCTGTCGCTTACGGCAATGGCTTTTATTAACCGGGGAATGTTCTCTGGGGATTTCAATTTGTTGAAAATGCTTTCAATGGGCATATGGCCCGCTGGCGTATTGGAGTGGGCTTCTTCATATAGTTCGGCGAGGGTTTCGGTAAAAAACGCTAAATCTGATGGCGCATCCAGTTGCGAAAAATGCTCAACCAAAATGTAAAGCACAAATCGTTTGGTGGGTGTGTTGGGAGCGTTTTTGGTTACCTCCCACATTTTCCGATAATAATTGGTGCTGCCTTCCACATCGCCCAACATGCCTTGCATCACCCCTTTATGATAGTAAACATTCCACAGATAATCCCAATATTCGGGTTTTTCTGCAATAAGCTCTGCTTCGTTGAGGTGATAAAGGGCTTTATCTGCTTTGTTTTGGTATAAATAGGTGCTGGCAACCGAGGCATGGTATTCCATGATAATTTTTTCGTCCTTCAGTTTTTCAGCAAGAGCCAACCCCAGTAATTTTATTTGAAGGGCGTCGTCGGTATTTCCAACTTGGGAAAGGCGTTGTCCATACCTGCTATACATGACCATTCTTCCAAGATCGGTGCTATCCTTGGAAAGCGCATATTGAAAATTTTCTTCAGAGTTTTCCGGGTCCTTGGTAATGATTTTATTCAGAAAGTAATAGGCGTCTTTCTGAGCTTCATAATTTTTTCCCTCAAGGGTTGCCAGAACACTATCAATTTTTTGACGGGTGGTTTTTTGGGAAAACAAGCATTGCGATAGGAGAAAAACTATCGCAATGAAACATTTTTGAATTGGATATGTAAACAATGGCACTTTCAGTAATTAATGGATTTAATCGTAAAGATACTTATAATTCTGTTTAGGATTTTGTATGGATCTGTAAGGTGAAATCACCTTCCTCTAATTCTTCGGCCCCAACAACCCCTATCACAAACCGATACGACCTTCCAAGGGCCAAAATATGCTTTACCGTTCTTGTGTGGTCTTGCGTTTTACCTTTCCAGTTACGGTCCCATTTATGATCTACCTCGCATCGTACACAAGAATATAACTTAGGGGGAAGGTCACTATTGTTCACCCCAACTTGGTACGCATAGACACTAAAGTTGGCATTCTCATCTTTAGGGATAACCGTAATTTCAAGTTCGCTGTGAGTGGGAATAATTCCAGTATATAATACATGGTTTCCTGTAAATTTGTGGTATTGGGTAGCGGGGAAACAGGCATTGTTACTTTGCCAAGCCCAAGAGAGGTCTTCCATTTTTTCCCCTTCGGAAAGATTTCCTTCCACACTTACCGTTTCATTAGGAACAAGTTCGATTTCGGTAACGGTTCTTTCTTGTGCAAGGGCCATAAGGGGTAGGAATAAGAGCATTAATAATTGTTTTTTCATAATAAATTAGGTTAGGGTTTAATTTTAATATCGAATGTTTTGGTACTTCCCATTCGATCTCCTTTGTAATAAATATCAAATTGCAAACGGATGGAAGTTTCTTTATCTACTTTTGGAGCTTTAATGCTACCATCCACATATTTGGATTCTCCAGCTTTCATGTCTATTCCATCCAATGAAATATCAAAAACACCTCTTGGCGGTTTGTAGTTAGAAGGTTTTAGGCTTCTGGTTTTGCATTTTATTTCCCAATCGTCACCCAACGCCATGACCTCCCCATAATTTTTTATATCAAGCTTTAGCTTGTAGTTTTTTCCTGGAACCATGTCATCTTCCAAAGTGACGCGACCAATATTCAATTCTGGGAGTAGCTCGACAATCTCATAATTTATTTTTAAGGAACCCTTTTCAAGATCTGCTGGCTTCCCGTCCTTAAGGATTTCGTAGGTTACCTGAACCGTGCCGGGGGTATTTGGAGGGGTTACTTCAGGAAATGAAACAGATTTGGCGTCTCCTTCTTCCATTTCACTTCCCTCAAAATTTACGGTTTTCTCGAAGATTCCTTTATCCATTCCTGAAGGGGCACGATCTACCTTCGCCTTAATGGCATATTTTCCTTTATCCCATTTTAGTTTTCCTGAATTTTCAATGGTAAAATCTATAGCGTATTCTTTTTCAGGATGCATTTTTCGGGTAACCTTTTCGGTAATTTGAGCCTCTTGCTCTTCAACCTGAACCCCTGCGTCTAAACGAAGTGTATTGTTTCTTGCATCGAAAGGACTACCGTCTAATTGGACACTCACTTCTATGGTGTAGGTTCCTCCTTGCGTAGGGGTCTCCAGTTTTTCTTCAAAGGTGATGGCTTGATAAGCCCCTGGAGCTAAATTGGATAACTCGATGTCTTCTTCAAACTCGAAGGCTTCTTTGTCCTCTTTGCTGGCACCAGAAGGCGAGGAGGTCACTTCTCCCTTTAACTGGTAAGTTCCAACCGGCCATTGGGCCTTCCCAGTATTTTTCACCACTCCTGTTAATTTGGCATATTCTTTTTCGGGCTCTAAAAACCCCGGTAGATTGACAGTGATTTCCGTAGCATAATCACCTTCTACCATTACGGTAGCATCTTTTTTGGCTAAGGTACTGCTACCGTTCATTAGGGCCATGCTTATTTTGTAAACTCCTGGTACAATAGGCGCTTCCATAGTCCATTTAAAAATATATTCCTTTCCACTATAGATACTTACATAAGCATCTTTTTCCATGAAGAATTTTTTTCCTTCTTCAGCATCGGGACCGCTTACGTAAGAAACCATTAAAGTGCAATTGTTTCGGTTTAAGGTTTCGGTACCTGTATTTTTTAATGTGAGGTCAAGCTGGTAATTGCTTGAGGCATTCATTTCTGAAGGAACATCCACAGCAATGATGTCTGCCTTTAATTGCGACCAGGCGCCCGTGTAGGCACCTAGAAGCAATAGTGTTAATAATAGCCTTTTCATAGGTTATTTTTTCTTTCCGTTGATACGGTACTTAAATTTATTTCCTACGGAAAGGTTTTTCATGGCTACAATAATTGCCTTCCCTTTCACATTGTTAAGGGTGAATTTTTTCACTTTTCCGTTTTTGTCATTTGGAAATTCGTAATTTACTTTTTGTTGGGTCACACCGTCTTTCCCTTGTACACAAATAACGACCCCTGTTTTGGCCTTTCCATCATATTTATTAATGGTTATTTCAATTGTGTTATGAAAAGAAGGGGTAGATACAAAGGTCCTTTTGGTTTGACCATAAATAGTTCCTTGTTCATTGCCTCCATCCAGTTCCAAAAATCTAGGACCTATGGTGGCACTGGCATTGGAAGCAATGGCGTTCCAGGTATTCTTAATTCGTTTTACTTCGTTTTTAAAAGGAACTAAGCTAATGCCCGGATCCCAAGTGCCCCAGGACTTCCACATTTCTTTGGCAAGTTTAACTCCTTGGTTACAGTTTTGTGCTTCCATTTGAAAACTGAAAGCAAAAAAGAAAATGATGATGGCTAAAAATGATTTTTTCATTGGTATTACATTAATGGTTAATAAAAGTATGTGATGGTTTTAAATAATTATTCCTTGAATTCTGTTGAGATGCAAAATCTATGATTTCATAGAGGTTTATTCGTCATCAAAAACACGTTCCATTTGTTTGATGTAAAACTGGAAACGTTTTTTGATGGCCTCCTGATTTTTACCTGGGTGATTGGCCTTTGCCGTCATGACATCTTTTTTGGTAAGGATTTTTTTTCCTTCTCCTTTGGTAACGGCTTTTTCGAAAGTATTGGCGACTTGTACCATCTTTTCTTGATCTTTTACTTTAAGGCTATCCAGATACCCAAAGGTTTTTACCGCTTTTTGTTTAAAAGAAGCAGTTACGGTTTTGTCTTTTTTAAGCGATTCAAGGATGATCCAAGGCTTTTTGGGTTCTCCTTTTTGAGCAATTAGTGTTGAAAAACTCAACAATACAGTGAGTAGAAATAAAGTGTTACGTGCTTTCATGAGGGTGTTAATTAAGTTATAGTTCAAAACTAAAGCAACATAACTACCTGTATATCAAAGAATTCTATTAGTGTAATAAAATCTATGATTTCCGATAGGGAAAAATCCTAGAAAAGAAGTTGAAAAGAAAAATTGGGTGTAAAACCTAAGGAAATTTCTTCAATTTGTTGAATTTCTGAGGCTTCGGAAGTTGGATCTTCTAAAGCATATCTTAGGTTAAGGGTATTTCTGTTGTTAGTGAGATTTAATAAAGCCAAATTAAATTTGGCAGCTACGCTATTGGAAATTTCCCAAAGGTATTCTGCAGAAAAATCTAACCGTACATATTGATCCAGCCTTTGGTTATTGGGTAGATCGTAGGCAATTTCATAAAACCCGCCCTCTTCGTCAAAACTGGCTTCAGGCAAGGGTAAGGTAAAAGGTTTCCCCGTTCTCCAGTCCAAACCCAGTGCTAGTTGAAATGAATTGATACTATATGATGAAGCCAAATTCACGGTATGCCGCACATCGATATTATTGGGAAATTGGGAAGGGCTTAAGTTTTCGAAAGTATAATCATTTACAGCATACGCATAACTGGCCCAAAGGCTAAGGTCTTTAATTTTTTTGTTTATGGTAAGTTCACTTCCTACTACTTGATATTCCCCAGTGGTCCTAGCAAATTGAAACTGATTCTGAAACCCTTGGCTCTTGCTTGTAACCTGATGGACCTTTTTTATATATCCTTCCGCATTCACAAACCACCCATTGTGATTGTACAATAATCCTAACGAAACCTGCTGGCCCTTTTTAAGCGGGATACCTTCTCCATCTGCCAATACCCATCTTCTTTTTTCAATTCCCAAAAAATCACTTTGTAAATCGATTCGTTGTGTCACACTTTGGCTTTTTGATTCTCCCAAAACTTCCAGCGCCAGGCCTTCTGTAATTTCCTGATAGAAGTAGAGTCTTGGTTCTATCGTGGTTTCTTTCAATTTGTCGAAGTAGTTCCCGCGAACTCCAAATTGAAAACGGGTTTTCTTATTTTGAGACTTAAAGCCCACTTGGGAATATGCCGAATGTGTACGCATCACATTTTTTTCATAGTCACGAAACCGGGGTAAGTTCACATCTTGGGTATTTGAGATGCCGATCTCAGAAAAGTGATAGCCGTTGCTCCAGTGCCATTTTTCGGAAATTTGGAAATGGGTACCCAACTTTGCGGAAAGATCCAGTACCTCGTTCTCTTGATTAACTTCTTGGGTGGTAAAAATGTCTTGGTTTAATGCGTCCAGTAAATAATGGGAAGCTTGAAAAGATACTTGAGAGCTAAACGAAGAATTCCATTGGCGTTCCCAGGAAATCCCAGTGGCTTCACTTTTTTGCTCTAAACGACTAATTTCCCTATTGTCAAAAAGTTGCTCAGTATATTCAAAGTGATTTTCCATGGCAATAAAACTAACCCGAAGTTTATCGCTCTCGGTAATATCCCAGAGGATTTTAGCCCCAGCGTCAAAAAAGTAAAATTCTTCTTCCAACATTAAATTTGAGGCAATTTCAGAATTTTGGAGATTGGTGATTTCCGTATCTTGAAAAACCCGATTGGAAAAACTGGTGTAAACAGGTGTTTCAACCAGTCCATTAATGGAAGTCCTGCCAGAAACCTGTAACGATAAATTTTGACTTACCGGAACTTCCAAAAAAGCCTGTGTGTTGATGAGGTTGGCTCCTATTCCTCCGTTAAACTTATGGGACACTTTATTGTTGGAGCTCATGTCAATAACACCAGAAACGCTTTGTCCATAATGAGCTGGTGTTCCATTTTTATAGATGGTAACTTCCTTGGTCAAGTTTGGGTTAAAGGCCGAGATAAGTCCGAAAAAATGCCCTAGTTGATACATTCGTATTCCTTCCCACAGTATTAGGTTCTCATCATTGGTGCCCCCTCGAATATTAATAGTTGAAATAGTTTCATTGATGCTCTCTACCCCAGGAAGTGCTTGGGCAATAGTAAGCACATCGTTCTCTGTTTGTCCAGGGATTAATCCAAAATTATTGGTGTTGATTGAGGTAGAGCCGTCAAAGTTGCGGTTAATTCCCTTTACCAGAACGTTGCTGATAAATACTTCCTTAAGTTGGGAAATAGCAGGAAGGATCATAATGGCAGGGCAATTGGCTCCTAACTCTGTGTAATTTAAAACAAGTGTTTCATATCCAAGGTAAGACACTGTAATGTTGCCCGAAGCTGCACTATTGGGAAGGGTGAATACCCCTTCAGCATTGGATACCGTAGCATACCCATTTTCAGATTGAATCGTAGCATTTTCAAGAGGCATTCCAGAATAGGCATCTAGTAGTGTACCACAATAAGCAGCTACTTTTGGAGCCTTTTTGGAAATGGAATAATACCTATCGTTGATTTTCGAAAAGTGAAATGCGGTTTGGTTGTTGAGATATGCTATTTTCTCGTTAAGGTTCAACGTATCTGATGGAGGGGTCAAGCGAATTCCCTCTACGTCTTCCGCAACATAAGAAAAGCGAATGCCATGCTCTGTTTCCAAAACATCAATAAGCACTGTGAGCAGAACGGGCTCACGATCTTGAGCCATGATAGATTGGCTGAAGATAAGCAAGAAAGATATGGTCCTTAAAAAATTTTTAGCGACTGTTTTCAGCATAAATAGTTACCACGTTATCCTTTACGGTAAATTGTAGTTGTAGCGGTTCACATATAGAACGCAGGGCAACATTCAAGTCTTTATGGGTAAAACTTCCCGTAAATTTTTTCTCCAATTCAATTTGATTATCAATAGTAACGGGGAATTGTCTTTTTAATTCTTCCAAAACCATCGATAAATCTGAATTTTCAAAAGAACTCTCAAAATCAATCCAAGAAGGTGCTTGGGTTTGTATTGAAGAATAAGAAACAAATTGATTCTCTTTAATAACAAGATAATTTCCGGCAGGAACTTTTACCAAAGTGTCTTTATAAGCAACACTTACAAGGCCTTCAAAACACTTAATCTGAAAATCATTGCCCCTAGAAAACACATTGAATTGTGTTCCCAATACCGACACAACCCCTTGTGGGGTATTTACGCTAAATTTTGCCCCTTTCTCCACTTTAAAAAAGGCCTCTCCCTTTAAATCCAAGTTTCGGGACTCGTCCCAGTTTTTTTTGTGATAGCTAATTTCAGAAGCCGCATTTAAAGTGACTTCCGATTGATCTGGAAGGGAGAAAGTTTCCCGTTGGGCAATATCGGTCCTCACGGTGGTCTCCCTGTTGTTAAGAAATATATAGCTGGTAACTACCACAGCTACCACTGCGGCTACCCTTATTATTTGGGTAAGTGGATTTAATTTTCTCACCTTTGGGGAGTTTCCTTTTATCTTATGGGAAATTTCTTCAAAATTTTCACGCTCCTTGAACTGCGGCACTTCCATGTGAGAGGTGCCTTCGGAAATGGCTATATAGTGAGCAAATTCTGGGTCTTCCTGTAAGATTTCTAGATCTTCTTTTGAAGCCTCTCCGTTAAGATATTTATGTAATAAGTAATTTTTTTCCATAATCTATAGTTCCAAATTCGCTAGTAAAACAAGTGAAGGATATAAAACCCTACCTTTTATTTTATATTCCATGAATTTTACTTCGTAGGGAGGCTAATGCCTGACTCATTCTTTTTTCTACAGCTTTGACAGAAATACCCAAAATCTCTGCAATTTCAACGTATTTTTTACCTTCAATTCGGTTCATTAAAAAAGCAGTCCGCTGTGCTTCGGTTAAATCGGCAATCGCAGTTTGTAATTTTTCCTTAAACTGCTTTTCTTCCAATACATATTGGGGTGATTTATTTTCTACTCTATTGGGTTGCGCTTCAGCATGTTTTAAGACTACTTTTTTATGGGCCACTTGATTTAAGAACATATTATTGGCCACGGTATATAAAAAAGATTTGGCTTTAGGCTCACTTACCTTTCCGCAGTTTTCCCATAACTTGATAAATGCTTCCTGAACCAAATCATTGGCTTGTGCTTCATCACCACACTTAAAGAATATAAAATTGTAAATTGGCTTTCCCCAAGTACGGTACACTTGGTTGTAAACTTTTTCGGAACAAACGTTTTCGTCCATACTATTGTTTCTATGCCTTCAAATGTATAAATATTTTTTTTGCTTCTTGGGTAGGGTAAAATGCCTAATAGCTGTTTCAACAATAAATACAAAACCAATATCAAGTTATGAAAAAGATTTTTAACCTACGTTTTTTACTCTTAGTTACTTTAGTAGCTTTTATGACTTCCTGCCAAAAGGAAGAAGAAGAATTTATTGACAATACCGATCCTGATACGATTACCGCAGATTCGGTTTTGACCAATTTGTTGAGAAGTGCTTCTCAAAATGAAGGGAGTGGGGATGATATTATTGATGGAAGTAGTTGTCTTTCCTTAGTATACCCGGTAGAGGTTATAGCCAATGGCCAAACCGTGATTTTGGAAAGTGAAGCAGATATCGCTATCGTACAGGCTATTTTCGATCAGTTTCCGAACGACCAGGACACCCTTGAAATTGTCTTCCCTATCATTGTTTCATTAGAAGATTTCACCCAGATCACAGTTTCCAGTCAGTCGGAGTTAGACGATTTGATAGCCGCTTGCGATGATACCGTAACCAACGATTTTGCCTGTGTGGATTTTGTGTATCCTATTACCTGCTTTGTATATAATTCCAATAACGAGCAAACGGGGATCATTACTGTTAATAGTGATGAAGAGTGGTTTCTGTACTTGCTGAATTTAGATAACGACACCTATATCTCCATCGATTTTCCAATTTCGGTAATTGTTAATGGAGAAACCATACAGGTAAATAGCAACCAAGAACTTCTTACTACCATCCAACAGGCAGACTGTAGTAATAACAATACCACTATTGAGGATTTTGAAACCTTGGTAACTTCAGGGAATTGGTACGTAACCTACTTCTTCGATGATTATGATGAAACCAGTGATTTTGCCGACTATGAATTTACTTTTGCCAGCGATGGAAGTGCTCAAGCAACAAATACTTCCGGAAGCACCCCAGGAACTTGGGATTACTATACCGATAGCGGGGAAGAAAAGTTTGACTTAAACTTTGGAACGACCGACCCTTTGGATGAATTGGAGGAAGATTGGATCATTTTAGAGGCTACGCAAGACATCATCCGTTTGAAAGATGTTAGTGGTGACGGAAGTGTCGATTACTTAACTTTTGAAAGAACTCCTTATACCGGTGGCGGTGGCGGAAGTACGAATTCGCTAATTGAAGATTTAACGACCGATACTTGGTTTGTGAATCTACTGAATGATGATGGAGATGATGAAACTTGCGATTATGTAGAATATGAATTCACTTTTAACTCCAACGGAACCGTTCAAGCGGTAAGTCCTTCTAATACCAAAGATGGATTCTGGGCAGTGAATAGCTCAAGTAGTGGGCTAGACCTAGTCTTAAACTTTAGCATTACAGGAGAAGACGACCCATTTGATGACCTTAATGACGATTGGGACGTAACAAGCCATTCCAACGAATTGATCGAATTAATCGATATAAGCGGCGGAAACGGTGGTACCGATTATTTAAACTTCGGAAGAAACCCATATACCGGTTGCTCTGGTGGTGGCGGTGGAAGCCAAGCTTTAAATGACATTCTCTTAAACGGGCCTTGGTATGTAGCCACCTATCTTGACGATGGAAACGACGAAACAAACGATTATAATGGTTATAATGTAACCTTTACTGAAGGCGGAAGTGTCACGGCAACCAATGGTAGTAATACCATTAACGGGACTTGGGCTATTACCGGAAGTTCAGACCTGGATCTAGTATTGGATTTCGGCACTCAAATTCCCTTTGACGAATTTAATGACGATTGGGATGTGCTTAACTACAATGATACTACCATTACATTACAAGATGTAAGTGGCGGCGGTGGCGGAACCGATACGCTTATCTTCGAAAAACTTTAAGACTTAAACCTAAATTTTTAAATTATTAAACTTTATGAAAATGAATTTTTTGAAATCAATAGCCTTATTTACAATCACTTTACTGTTCGTAGCTTGTTCTGATGATGATGGAAATGCACCATTAGATCCAAACAATGGGTCCAGTGCCGATCAAACTACTCAGAATGTTCAAGGCAGCGATTGGCGGGTAACTCAATTTGTAGACTCAGGGAACAATGAAACTTCCGATTTTACAGGATATGTGTTTACCTTCAATACAGATGGAACGGTAGTCGCTACCAATGGAACGCTTACTGTAAATGGTACTTGGTCTGTAACGGATAGCAATTCCTCCAGTGACGATGATGGGAATTCTACCGATGACGATGACTTCAATTTGTTTTTTGCAGTAGACGAGAGTAGTGATTTTGAAGACTTAAACGATGATTGGGACTTTATCTCTTCATCTGCCACAAAAATTGAGCTTATCGATATAAGCGGCGGAAACGGCGGTACCGATTATTTAACTTTCGAAAAAATCTAATTTCTTTTTTTGCCCCTTAAATACAAAAGCCCAAGATTTATCTTGGGCTTTTTTTTATTTGTTATAAAGCTTTTTGCCTTCTGCTTCATATTTATCCCCTTTTGTCCAAAAAGGAGTGCTTTCGCTATCGGTGATCATTCTTCCAGATAACACATAGGCACTAAAAAATTGATGAAGGTAGTCAAAATCCAAGCTTTCGGCTTCGTCTGCTGGTTGATGGTAGTATTTTAGGATTTCAGCATCAAAAGCAGTAAAACCAAGGGAATAGGTAGGGGCCGGTATGCCCTTTCTAGCAAAATTGACGTTGTCACTTCGGTCAAAAAGGCCCTGTTCTGGAGCTGGATCCCCCTTGGCGATCAAATTAAATGCGGATGCAGCATCTTTAAACATTCTACTGGCTGTAGTGCGTTCCAATCCCACTACGGTAGCGATGGAAGTGTCGTTGTAACCCCCATTGTCGCTATTAATACAATAGACAATCTGTTGAAGCGGAACAATTGGGTTTTCTACAAAAAACTGACTTCCCAACAAGCCTTCTTCTTCTGCTGTAAGCAATAGAAAAATCGCAGAACGTTTGGTAGGATACTTTGCTAAGTTTTCGGCCATACTTAAAACTGTAGTAACCCCAACCGCATTATCACGGGCCCCATTGTAAATCTTATCTCCCTTGGCATTGGCTTTTCCGGTACCAACATGATCGTAATGAGCCGTAAAAACAACATATTCGTTTTTTAATAACGGATCGGTTCCTTCTACAATACCTACAACATTTTGCGAATTAATTGCTTTACTGGATTTGCCACCAAGTTTTATCTGTACTTGGGGAGCTTCTTTTTCATAGGTTTTTGCCAAGCCTCCAAAAGCATCTTGAATCCATACGTATGCTAAATTGTTCTTTCCCTTTACTTCTTTGGAATCTGTTTCTGCTAACTGTACTTTCGTAGCATTGAAATTACGGTCTATAAAGCTCCAGGTTTCGTAGTCTGCTTCAATAAGCTCAATAATACCAGCGGCGCCAGCTTTTAATGCGAGTTCTCTTTTTTCACTTCTTAGGGAAAAAGCACTTCTAGCGTCGTTCGCTTTTTTATTTCCTCCTTTAACAATCACTATTTTTTCACGAACGTTTTGGCCTGCATAATCCTCTTCCATTCCATATCCTAAAAAAATAGCTTTGGTTTTTAGGGACATTCTACGTGCTTCCAAAACTACTTTTCGTTTTTGTTCTTCTCCATTAATACTTAACTGAAATGGAGTAGTGGGCGAAACTTCTTCCATAGGCACGGGTTGGTAGTAGGTGCCAGTTTGTGGATTGGGCTTCACACCATAGCCTCTAAGGGTGTTGGCCAAATAAGAAGCCGCAATTTTATTCTCAGCGGTTCCTGTTTTTCGTCCTTGTAAAAGATCATCGGCTAAAAAATAGATGTGTCCTTCAATTTCAGATTTAGAAACAGTTTCCTGAACTTTTTCTTGATGTGTTTGTGCAAAAGTGAATAGTTGTGTTGCTAAAGCAATGAATAGAAGCGTATTTTTTTTCATGAATTATATTTTTATGGTTCGTAAATATAGGGATTTTGTGAAGTGTGAAAATGTGTTTTTTGTAGACCTATTGCGATATAGTGCAAAAATTGTTGTAAAAGTAATACTTAAAACAGCCATTATGGAGTGCTTCCCCAATGGATAAAGACATCCTTTACCGTTAAAAGTTTCTCGTTGGTGGGGTCGTTCTGAAGTAATCTATGAATGAGTTTATTCCCTTCCTCACATCCTTCAAATTTATATTGACATTGATAACTTAATGCCAGTGCCAACCTATATTGCGCGTCGTATTCTGAAGGAAACACTTTAAGGGCATTTCTATATTGAAAAATGGCATTGTGGTAATGATGCTTCGCCAACCAGGAATCCCCATCTTCTAAATAGAAATAGTATTTTTTCTGTTTTTCTTGTAAGGGGATAAGCTCGTGGTTATTGGATGTGATTAATTTTGGAAACCCAAAGCTAAAGTCCTTAAAAGCCGTGTAAACTGAAAACACAATAAGTGGCAAAAAAAATAAGGTAATGAGCATGAGCTTATTTCGGTCTCTTCTTTGCTCTTGCTGTATTTTTTCTTTTATTTTCTGAAGTTTTTCTTTTGAAACAGGTTTTGAAGGAATGCCTTGATAGGAATGTTTAAATTCCATTTCCTCTCCTCGAAGAAAGGAACGTTCTTTTTTAAATAGACTTCGCTTACGCAATAATTTTGCATTATTGCGAAGGGTAATGACCATATGATTAAGACTTCCAAATGATGCCATAGTAATTATTTGTAAGGAGAATTATTGAAATGTTACACTTTGCCACTCGCAGGGCAATTTGTATCTTTGCCACTCTTATTAAAGGAAGTAATTACATGTTTGACAATTTAAGTGATAAGTTAGATAAAGCGCTCCACGTCCTCAAGGGACATGGAAGTATTACCGAAGTAAACGTTGCTGAAACTCTTAAGGAAGTCCGTAGGGCTCTTTTGGATGCCGATGTCAACTTTAAAATTGCAAAGGAGTTTACCAATTCCGTAAAGGAAAAGGCCTTGGGACAAAACGTATTAACTACGTTGCAACCGGGACAATTAATGGTAAAAATCGTTAAAGACGAACTTACCGAACTCATGGGGGGAGATACCGCAGGTATCAATTTAAGCGGAACCCCAACCATTATCTTAATGTCCGGACTTCAGGGTAGTGGTAAAACCACGTTCTCTGGTAAGCTGGCTAACTTCCTTAAAACCAAAAAAACAAAGAAGCCTTTATTGGTGGCTTGTGATGTGTACCGTCCTGCGGCAATCAACCAGCTGCATGTAGTGGGAGACCAAATAGGCGTTGAGGTATATAGTGAAGAGGGCAATATGAATCCTGTGGAGATTGCTCAAAATGCAATCAATCATGCCAAGCAAAATGGTCATAATGTAGTGATTGTGGATACCGCCGGTCGTTTGGCAGTCGATGAAGAAATGATGACCGAAATCGCCAATGTCCATAAGGCAATCCAACCGCACGAAACTTTATTTGTGGTCGATTCCATGACGGGTCAGGATGCGGTGAACACGGCAAAGGCATTCAACGACCGATTGAATTTTGAAGGGGTTGTCCTTACCAAATTGGACGGGGATACCCGCGGGGGTGCTGCCATTTCCATTAAAAGCGTGGTCGATAAGCCCATCAAGTTTATTGGTACGGGTGAAAAAATGGACGCCATCGATGTGTTCCACCCTGCCCGTATGGCCGATCGTATCTTGGGAATGGGGGATGTGGTTTCGTTAGTGGAAAGAGCCCAAGAACAATTTGATGAAGACGAAGCACGCAAGCTTCAGAAAAAAATAGCCAAAAACCAATTTGGTTTCGATGATTTCCTAAAACAGATCCAACAGGTGAAGAAAATGGGAAGCATGAAAGATTTGGTGGGAATGATTCCCGGTGCAGGAAAAGCATTAAAGGGAATGGATATCGATGACGATGCCTTTAAACATGTAGAAGCGATTATTCACTCCATGACCTTGGAAGAGCGCACATCTCCTGGTGTCATTAATGGAAGCCGAAAAAAACGTATCGCGAAGGGTAGTGGAACTTCTGTGCAGCAAGTGAATCAATTACTGAAACAATTTGACCAGATGAGCAAGATGATGAAGATGATGCAAGGAGGCGGCGGAAGAAAGATGATGCAAATGATGGGGAAAATGCGGTAAGCAGTAAGCCGTGTTCAGTTTGTGCTGAAAATAATTAAATAAAACTTTCAACTATACATACATGACTATTCTCGACGGAAAAAAGATCAGCAACGACATTAAAAACGAAATTGCTGCAGAAGTTCAAAAAATGAAGGAAAAGGGAGAGAAAGTTCCTCATTTGGCTGCGGTTTTAGTAGGGGACGATGGCGCGAGCTTAACCTACGTTGGGAGTAAAGTGCGTTCTTGTGAACGAATTGGTTTTGAAAGCACGCTCATTAGAATGCCTAATACTACCAGTGAGCTGGAATTATTGAAAAAAATTGAAGAACTCAATAACGATGATGCGATCGACGGATTCATCATTCAATTACCCTTGCCTCCACAAATTGATGAACAAAAAGTGTTGATGGCCGTGGATCCCAGTAAGGATGTGGACGGATTCCATCCAGAGAACTTCGGAAAGATGGCACTGGACATGAGCACCTTTATTCCTGCGACTCCCTTTGGGATTTTAGAACTGTTAGAACGCTACAAAGTAGATACCAAAGGAAAACATACCGTAGTGATTGGCCGTAGTCATATTGTGGGACGTCCTATGAGTATCTTGATGAGCCGTAAAGGATGGCCGGGCAATAGTACCGTAACCTTAACTCATAGCAGCACCAAAAATATTTCTCAAATAACGACCCAGGCAGATATCATTATCTCTGCATTGGGTGTGCCCGATTTCCTGAAGGCCGAAATGGTAAAAGACGATGTGGTCATTATCGATGTAGGGATTACCCGTGTGCCCGATGAAAACCACCCAAAGGGATATGTAATTAAAGGGGATGTGGATTTTGAAAACGTGAGTAAAAAGGCTTCTTTTATCACTCCAGTACCCGGTGGTGTGGGTCCTATGACCATTGCCATGTTGCTTAAAAATACTTTGTTAGCGAGAGAAATACGTAGAAAATGATTTTCCCCAAAAACGGACTAATCGTTTTCATCTTAGCGTTTATACCTCATACTTTATTTTCGCAGGACTTTACAAAATCAAACAAATTTAATGGACAGTTTGGGATTGAGGGAGGAAATTATGGAGGGCTTTCGGTTGGGGTAAATTACCTTTTTTGGGAAGATTTCACCGCACAGTTTAGCTATCATTTTTTGGTCAGTGCTGCAGAAGAAAAACCCAATGATTATCAAGCGAGTACCTTCGATTATTTTACTTTGGGCGGTTCCTCTCCATGGGATGCCTACAATGTTTTTCAACTTACCGGAGGAAAGAATTTGAATCTATCGCCTACTTCAAAAACATTTTTAAGCCTGAAAGCAGGTCTTGCCTTTGCCTCTTATTCCTATGCGACCAATTTTGAACAAGTTGATTTCAATTTCTTCAATGTTTCGTATGTGTTTGATCGGGAAAAAGGAAGTCTATTCTTTCTTGTGGTACATCCTTCCGTAGAAATCCCGCTTTCCCAGACTACAGGCTTTTCCTTGGGCTTGGTGGGCCGATTTTCAGATCGGGAGAATTTATACGGACTCTCCTTTGCTTATGTATTTCTTAAATAATACTTAAAGTTAAAGTTGCTCCTCTTCAGGATATTCCTTCCGATAGATAGTCAACAAAACCAAAAACAAACTTATTAGTAAAGGCCCAAAAATGAGTCCGATAAACCCAAAAAGCGGTACGCCTACAATCACTCCAATCAGGGTGATTAGCGGATGTACATTATCCAAACGTTTTAAGACATAAAGTCTGATAATATTATCCGTGGAACTAACCACAATAAGTCCATAGATTAAAATTCCCCAAGCGGCAAAACTATTCCCTAAGGAAAGCTCCAAAATAAAGACCGGGATAATTCCCAAAGCCGTTCCCACAAAGGGGATCATGGAACCAATGGTAACAATCACAAACCAGAAAAAAGGATCTTCCACCCCAAATATCAAAAAACCAATCAAAGCTACAACCCCTTGGGCAATGGCTACCAATGGAATTCCTAAGGCATTGGAACGTACCATGGCTTTTACCTCGTTCCCGATAAGCTTTAGATTTGATTCGTTTATTGGAATGTAATGCCCTAGATTCTTATTGATAAAAGAACGTTCGGTAAGTAAATAGAAAAGGATAAAGTACATTAATCCAATGGCAATAAAGACATCAAAAGTGCCCCCAGCAAAATTTTGAAGGTTTTCTGAAAGCCAATTTGAAATACTTTTTACATCAATCTGCGAAGAGATATCATAGCCCACTTTCGCTTCTATCGCAGAAAGATTCTCTTTTATAGCTTTAATGACCTTTTCTGAATTGTTCACGGCGTTTCCTATACGATTCCCCAACATCAAAATAATGCCCGATACGGGAAGTAAAATCACAATAAAAGATAAGATGCACAACAACGCTGCGGAAAAATTGGGATTCCAGCCCTTCCGAACCATTTTAACCATAAATTTCCGTAAGAGTACATAAAAGGTAATGGCACCCAATACCCCCGATAAATAAGGGACTAGCTGCCAAAAAATGAGTCCGGCGATGGTGAGGATCAACAATAGGATAAATACCTGCCGTATAATGTGCTGAGGAATGTTCTTCATTTTGGTTGCGGTTGTTGTTGCTTAAAATTACAAGAATTCAACTAAAGCAGCATGGCTTTTAAGAAAGCTTTCAGATAAAAATCTTTTACTATCTTTCCCCATATTTGAAAACCTGGTGACCGACTCCATTTTTTTTGAAGATAATTTTGCCTTTCAGATGTTTGGCTTCCAACACATCGCTGCCATTCTATTTTTTGCTGGGGTGGGTTACGTTGTGATCTCCTGGGCAAAAAAGCGTTCAGAAAAAATGCAAATACAGCTCGGAAAAATCATGGCGTTTGTGATTTGCCTTACCTTGATTGCTTGGACGGCTTCCAAGATCTACCTGCATGGGTTTCACATTAAAGAAGACTTGCCCCTGCATTTGTGCAACATCATTTCCATCCTGCTCCCCATCTTTGCCTATACCCGCAAACGGTGGATGTACGAGATCCTTATTTTCTGGATTTTGGCAGGAACTTCCCAGGCCATGATTACGCCCGACCTGGCCCATGGGTTTCCGCATTACCACTACCTTAAGTATTGGATTGTTCATGCGGGACTGGTCATTTTTATACTCTATGCGACGGTTATTTTCAAGATGCGGCCCACGGTAAAAAGTATTTTTAAATCGTTTTTAGCCTTACAGGTCTATTTTGTCCTCATGCTTTTGGTGAACAAAGTATTGGGCTCCAATTATTTCTTTATTTCTGAAAAACCGCCCCATGGGTCGTTATTGGATTACTTTGGCGATTGGCCCTACTATATTTTGGTCGCCGAACTCATTTTGTTCCCGTACTTTTTCCTGATCTATTTGCCTTTTCACCTGTCCCGAAAAAAAGCTACTTCGCAAAAAGCTGATCCAGGTTTTTGAAGGCTTTAAACTCCAGGGCGTTTCCGGCGGGATCCTTAAAAAACATCGTGGCCTGTTCGCCCACCTGTCCTTCAAAACGAATGTAAGGTTCGATGATAAATTGAATGTTTTTTGATTTTAAGTCGGAAGCCAACTGCTGAAAGGTCTCCATATCCAGGACTACCCCAAAATGGGGCACGGGCACTTCCTTGCCATCTACCGGATTGGAGGTGGTTTCTTCTGAAGCCGTTTCCTTTAGATGAATCACCAATTGGTGGCCAAAAAAGTCGAAATCCACCCAATGGTCACTGCTTCGGCCTTCGGTGCAGCCTAAGGTATCTCGGTAAAAATGCCGGTTGGCGGCAAGGGCATTCACGGGAATGGCCAAATGGAAAGGGCGAATCTTTTGCTCCATATTATCTATTTATTATTATTATTATTATTATTATTATTATTGCAAAAATACAAATAAGTACATGAGAAATATAGTATGTTTTGCCTTAGCTTTTGTGGGGCTTTATCAATTTACAGCACAAGCCCAGTGGGAACAGGTGGGTAATACCATAGAGGCAAGTTCTGGCTACAGGGCTGGTATGTTTATTTCCTTAAACAGTCAAGGTAATAAATTGGTTGCGTCATTTGGAGTTGATAACTGGGGGAATGAAGGATATGTTGAGGTTTATGAACTGGTTAATGATACTTGGCAGCTTTTAGGGAATCGAATTAATTTTCCGCCATTATTTTCTTCAGCTCCAATACGGTTTTTCGATGTGGACATTGATAGCTCAGGCCAAAGAATTATCATAGGTGATAGGGGGTATTCAGTTTCACCCGTTTTAACACCTGGAAGGGTCTTGATATATGATTTAATTAATAATACTTGGAATCAAGTTTTTGAATTTGTTGGAAATGGCAGTGAAGAAGTAGGGAGATATGTTTCAATAAGCGATGATGGTAATAGGGTTGTTTTTGAAAATAGGCGCTTTGGAAATGATGGAAATGGTAGAATTTTAGCTTATGAATATTCAGGGTCAAACTGGATTCCTTTGGGTAATCAAATTATTGGTAATGCTAATAATGGTCTTGGACGAGCTGTGGTAATGAGTGGTGATGGTACTACATTGGCTACATATTCTGGAGAGAGTTCAAATGAAACTGCTAGCTTTAAGGTTTATCAATACACTAGTGGTAACTGGCTTCTTAAAGGTGCTCCAATTGATTTAGTAGATGGTCAAAGTTTTGCAGCTGGTGTAGATTTAACAAATAATGGCAACATAGTTATTATTGGGGACCCTGCTGAAAACAATAATGGTGGGTATGGAAGTGCGAGAGTGTTTGCTTTTTCTGGGAATGATTGGGAGTTGACGGGGCAGCCTATTCTTGGAGTCGAAAATGTAGTTGCGTTAGGTAGTTACCCTAAGATAAATGCGGAAGGTAATATTATTAGTTTTATGACTATTGATTTAAATCCTTTTGATAAAGGAGTTAGTGTTTATAAGTTAATTAGTAACACATGGCAATTACAAAATAATATTATTCCTTGTGTTGATGGACTTACAGATAACGATATCTCATTAAACAATTACGGGAATATTACTGCAGTAAGTAGTTTTACTGGATTAAATGTTTCTAGTGAAGATGATGGGATAATGATATTTAGGAACGATCAGGTACTTGATACAAAAAGTGAATCCTATCTATCACAAGTAACCATTCACCCCAACCCATCAGAGGGGTATTTTAAAATGGAAGGATTGGATTTCCATTTGATTGAAAGCATCCAACTTTTTGATCTTTCCGGAAGATTGGTAAAGGCATTTTCAAGACAAGGATCGAATGGTATTTTTAACATGAGTGACTTGCAATCTGGCAGTTATCTAGTAAAAATAGAAAGCTCCTCTGGTGCTGCTTTTAAACAACTTATAAAAAAGTAATCTTACCCATTCCTGTTCTTTAAATAGTGAATACTCACCGTAGCTAGTTCGTTATTGGGGTATTTTGAAAAATGTTTGGGATCACTTTCCAGTCCAATCCCTTCTACCACCTTTAAAAACACGTCCAGTTCCAAGATGTATTGGTCGCTAAAGCCATGCGTAGCATCATAAGCCGTGGCGGCTGTTTTGCCCAAGTTCTGGGAGGTGATATTGGGGTCTAGGGTATGCAACTCGATGAGCAGTAAACCAAATTTTTCGATATACGGCATCCAGTTTTCAAAATGCTCTTTCAGGTTTTGCTCCACCAAAGCATTGGAGAGCCGGTCGCCACAAGAAGCAAACGCTCCCGTTGAGGTACTTTTCCAATCCGAATCAATTTCCTTGGGGAACAACCAAGGTCGGTTGTGGTCCAAAAAGGTACGCACATTCAGTAAATCGCGTAATTCAATGTCATAACTTTCTTGAATGTCCCTTTCCAATTGCTTCGGATTCGCAATATCGCCCCAAATCACTTTTGCCCAAATTTCAGCTTTCACCAAATTGGATCGGGTCACTTTCAGCGCAGCTTTGTTATAGTCGGCCCCTACCAAAAACAACGGATATTCCTCCAACATCTCCCCGCGTTTGGTTCGTTGTTCGATCACTTCAAAAAGATGGATCAAAAACGCTCCGTTTCCGCAGCCCATATCCAAAATCCCTTTAGGTTGTTCTTCAATAGGTTTGTTAAAAAGTGCCATCACGATTTCATCGATCTTTTTGAAATACGCCGAATGTGCCCCGCCGCTACCCCATACGTTCATTTCACGATCCACGTGCATTTCGGTGGCAGTAGGATCGTTGCTTTTAAAAATTTGGGCGTTTCCAAAAATGAGTTCGTCCAGTCTTCGGAAGGTAGGTAAATACGAAACGGTGACGCCATAAGCAGAAGCCCTTCGGGCGAAGAAGAGCCCTTTGTCAGTAAATTTGTAATGCCCGTTTTTCTTATCGAACCAGCCCAGATAGCTGAAAAAATCCAAAATCTTACTGAAACTTACCGGGTCTTCGTGAAATTCATCAGCACTAAAGGAGGCTTCCATAAAGTATTTATGAAACATCCCGTTCATCCCAAGATATACAATAATAGGCCCAATAAGAATGCCTTCAATATGTTTTTCTACCTGAGTTTCCATTAGGATTTCCAGGCGTTTTTCGGAAGTGCTTTTGTAGGCCCCCTCTTTAAAATGGTTAAAAATCCTATTTAACGCAGTGATTTGCTCCAGCTCGAAGTCCCGAGGTTGGAATCCTTCTGAAAGCTTGATGAACTCGACCACATCTTTATATTTTTCAGCCATTTTAAAAGCCACTTCGCTTTTCGCGTTTTTGAAAATCGTCACCCTGTTTGAGGTATTATCCACTTCGTACTCCAGCCAGCCTTGGGAGGCCATCAACCGGAGGGCGACATTGAGGTAACCCTCATTAGCTTTAAATTTTTCGGTTATTTCTGAAAGAGGGAAGGAATCTTTTGTGAGGATATAATCGAAAACGCCTTTTTCTTTTAGGGCAAAGGCGGCAGGGGCAGTGGCAATTCCGTCGAGGTGACGGAAGAGTTCCCCCCGATATAGTTTTTTTTCGGCTCTAGAAAGCATAGATTGTTTTTTTTGAACCTATAAAGTACAAATATTTGGCAAAAAAAAACCTTCCCAGGAGGAAGGTTTGTGTGCAATTTCGTTTTGAAGGATTATTCTTCAATATCCCAGCCAATCATAAAGTACTTGAAAGTCGCTTCATCTGGAATTTGGGTCGCTTCTATAGCTGCGTTATAGTTGTAGCGCACTTCTTCGGGAAGTTGTTTTTTATCGATCGTTAAATAAATATCGCTGTTTTTCAGAAAAACCACTACGGAATTAATGGCATTTTCCACATTGGCGATTTCGTAGTTGGCTTTTACATCGGCAAAAGTACTCTTCGCAGTAAGTCCTTTTTCGGTTTTATAGCGTCCGTCGAATACTTGAATGTTGGTGATTTTAGAGTTTGGATCGCTTTCATCTTCTGGAGAAATAAGCAATAATTTAGTCCCGCCTTTTTCGTAAATCTCTACTTCTCCTTGCGTGCCAATTGCATTGTCCACTGGGTTTAATTTCACGATGGAATCCTGCGCAAAAATAGAATCGATTTGCTTCATCTGGATTTCTTTGGTAAGGTTGCCAATGGCTCCATCTTTCATTAAAAACGGATCGCTTTCTTTTCCGCAGCTGGTTAATAAAATTCCTGCTAAAGCAGTGATTAAAAAGATTTTTTTCATGTACATTTTTTATTTAATCATTTTAGTTAAAATGCCCAACACACTTCGTATTACCGTTGGGCTGGTTAATACTTTTTCCAAGGCGCTTTTTCCCGATCTTCTTCGGGAGCTAGAACTTCGGGAGCTCCTTTTCTGAACCGCTTTTCGTTCCTTTTCGGCTTTTTCCTTGGCTTCCTGTTGATGAGCGGTTTCTATCTTTTTATTCAGCAGCTCATAAGCGCTCTCACGATCCAGGGCTTCATTGTATTTTTTAATAAGTTTACTGTCATCCAGCAATTCCTTCAATTCAGTATCTTCCAAGACATCCATTCGGCTCATGGGCGCACGCATGAGAGTGGCGGCCAAGGGCGTAGGGATTCCTTTTTCGTTCAAAGCCGAAACCAAAGCTTCCCCGATTCCCAGGGCGGTTAACACTTCGTCTGTTTTATAATAGTCTGAAAGCGGATAGTTCTCTGCGGTTAATTTGATCGCTTTTCGGTCTTTTGCCGTAAATGCACGTAGGGCATGCTGAATTTTTAAGCCCAACTGACTCAATACTGCATCGGGCACATCGGTAGGGTTTTGGGTCACGAAATAGAGTCCGACCCCTTTTGAACGGATGAGTTTTACAATACTTTCAATTTGGTCCAAAAGTGCGTCACTGGCTTCTTTAAAGATTAAGTGGGCTTCGTCGATAAATATCACCAATTCGGGTCTGCCACTATCACCTTGTTCGGGAAAAGTAGCATAGATTTCAGCCAAAAGGCAAAGCATGAAGGTGGAAAATAGCTTGGGACGATCTTGAATGTCGGTCAACCGAACTATATTGATATAGCCCATTCCGTTTTCGTCAATCCGAAGCAAATCGTCCGTGTCGAAAGATTTTTCCCCAAAAAAGAGGTCGCCCCCTTGTTGTTCCAGTTCTACAACTTTCCGAAGCATGGCTCCTGAAGTCGCTGGGGAAATCCTTCCGTATTCTTTTTCTAGTTCTTCTTTCCCTTCTGCGGAAGCATACTGAATGATTTTCTTTAAATCGTTCAAATCTAACAAAGGCAGTTTGTTGTCATCGCAGTATTTAAACAAGATGGACATCACGCCCGATTGCGCTTCCGAAAGATCCAAAATACGGGAAATCAAAACGGGTCCAAACTCACTTACGGTGGCCCTTAATCGTACGCCATTTTGTTCCGAAAGCGTAAGGATTTCCACTGGGAATTTCTTGGCTTCAAAGGGAATTCCTATTTTTTCATGGCGCTCGTCAATTTTTGCATGACCAGGACTGGGTTGGGCAATACCACTTAAATCCCCTTTCATGTCCATGAGCAATACTGGAACGCCTTGATTGGAAAGATTTTCGGCCAATACCTGCAAGGTTTTGGTTTTACCGGTTCCCGTAGCACCCGCGATAAGGCCGTGCCGGTTCATGGTCTTTAAAGGGACTTTCACTAATGCATTGGTAATGGTTTCCCCGTTGAGCATGGCGGCTCCCAAAGTGATGGCATCCCCTTTGGTAGTATAGCCACTGTTGATGTATTCAAAAAAAACCTGTTTGTCTGCCATGGTTTCAAATTTTAGGTAAAAATAGCAATTGTGACGTTGCTACTGAAATATTCCCAATCATAAATTTGAATGTAGGTAAAAACTCTCCTTTTAACTTGTATCTTTGCGCCATGCAAAATGCGATTCAGGAGAAAGTAAACCAAGGACTCATGTTGCCCCTAATGGAAGAATTTTATACCATTCAAGGGGAAGGCTATCACAAAGGTACAGCTGCCTATTTTATTAGGGTAGGGGGCTGCGATGTGGGCTGCCATTGGTGCGATGTGAAGGAAAGTTGGAATCCTAATCTCCATCCTCCCACAGAAGTGGAACGGATTGCTGAAAATGCTGCCAAATACTCCAAAACCATTGTCATTACAGGCGGCGAACCCTTAACTTGGGATATGGGACCTTTAACTGCTTTGCTGAAAGAAAAGGGGCTTTCCATTCATATTGAGACCTCTGGGGCGTACCCGTTAACCGGAACTTGGGATTGGATTTGCTTATCCCCCAAAAAAATAAAATTGCCTACTTCTGAAGTGTATGAAAAAGCGAACGAACTGAAGGTGATTATTTATAACAAAGATGACTTCCGCTTCGCCGAAGAACAGGCAGAAAAAGTAGGTTCGGCTTGTAAGCTGTACTTGCAACCCGAGTGGAGCAAACGGGATAAGATGATTCCCGAAATTGTAGATTACGTTATGCAAAACCCTAAGTGGGTGGTTTCGCTCCAAACCCATAAATATTTGAACATTCCATAAAAAAAACCGAAGACAAGGCTTCGGTTTTACAGGTGTTTTTTTTAAAATTTACTTATCGGTAAAAGGTACAGCGATTCTTTTGTTACCCCAACCTAAGTGCATTTTTACGCCACTTTCGGTTCCTTCAAAAGCAATGGAGAAGGCTTCCAGGGAATCTTCATCCGTGGTTACGGGAACGTTTAGTCGCGCCACATCGTTGGCTTCGTTGTAAAAGTATGAACCCCAGGTATTCAAATCTTTATTGATAATAGCGGTCCATTCATTTTCGCCTGGGATGGTATAAAAACTATAGGTTCCTGCTTTTACCATAGTATCACCCAATTTCATGTCTTTATAGAGGGTGAGTTCGCAAGCCTCGTTGGCGCCCGTACGCCAAACTTCCCCATCCTTTGCTAGGGAGCTCAATTCCCGACCCTTTAATTGGGGTCTGCTATAAACAATTTTAATTTCTTTAATGGAGTTTTTGTAATCGCTAGGATAGGTGGCAGCATCCATTGGACTTACGTCCAATTTTTTGAAATCTTGTGCATGGGTCGTTCCCAGAAAGGAAATAAAAAGCACAAAGCTTAGTAAGGCAATAAAAGTTTGTTTTTTCATTATTTATGTTTTTTTAAAAATACTTTTTTTACACATGAAATGAAAAATATTTTCAGAAAAAAGATACATCATAAAGCGGTAAAGGCTTCTTGAAAAGGTATTTAGGAGGTTTCTTTTAGGGACTTTTACGGAATCGTTTCGTGGCTTCCTTTTTTCCACAAATTTTGTTAATAACTTCAAAGGGTGAAAGGTCCAAAACCACTGATTTTATTGGGGATTTGGTTATATTTGCTTGTGACCGAAAAATTGTATTAAACAACCTTATTTTTATGAGTGAAGAAAATAAAAAAGCCAATTATGGAGCCGATAATATTCAGGCCCTGGAAGGGATGGAGCACGTACGTATGCGACCGTCTATGTATATTGGCGATGTAGGAACCCGTGGTCTGCACCACTTGGTATATGAAGTGGTCGATAACTCGATTGATGAAGCCTTAGCTGGGCATTGCGATACTATTGATGTTTGGATTAATGAAGACAACTCCATTACCGTAAAAGATAATGGGCGTGGTATCCCAGTAGACCTTCATAAAAAAGAGGGAGTCTCTGCGCTAGAAGTGGTAATGACCAAGATTGGGGCGGGAGGAAAGTTTGACAAAGACTCTTACAAGGTTTCGGGAGGTCTTCACGGAGTAGGGGTGAGTTGTGTAAATGCCCTTTCAGAGCATCTTACCGCTACCGTCCATAGGGAAGGTAAAATTTGGGAACAGGAGTATGAAAGAGGGAAAACCCTTTACCCTGTTAAATCAATTGGGGATACTGATTATAGAGGGACAATTGTAACTTTTAAGCCCGACCCGGTAATTTTCAAGCAAACTTTAGAGTATAATTACGATACTTTGGCAAGCCGTATGCGGGAATTGGCCTTCTTGAACCGAGGGATCACCATTACCATTACCGATAAGCGGGAAACTGATGAAAAAGGGGAGTTTCTTTTTGAAAAATTCCATAGTGAAGAAGGGCTGAAAGAGTTTATCCGTTTCTTGGACGGAAACCGTGAGCCTATCATTGCCGATGTGATTTCCATGGAAGGGGAAAAAAATGATATTCCTGTGGAAGTGGCGATGATTTACAATACTTCTTTTAATGAGAACTTACATTCTTATGTAAACAACATCAATACCCATGAAGGGGGAACACACCTTTCGGGTTTCAGAAGAGGACTTACTACGACACTGAAAAAATATGCCGATGCTTCTGGAATGTTGGACAAACTAAAGTTTGAAATTTCAGGGGATGACTTCCGTGAAGGGCTTACTGCCATTGTTTCCGTGAAGGTGGCCGAGCCGCAGTTTGAAGGGCAAACGAAGACCAAACTAGGAAACCGGGAAGTAACTTCCGCAGTGAGCCAAGCGGTTTCTGAAATGTTGGAAAACTACTTGGAAGAGCATCCTAACGATGCGAAAACCATTGTACAAAAAGTTATCCTTGCCGCTCAAGCGCGACATGCGGCCCGTAAAGCCCGTGAAATGGTCCAACGGAAAACGGTTATGGGAGGGGCTGGCTTGCCTGGAAAACTATCTGATTGTTCCGAGCAGGATCCACAAAAATGTGAAGTATTCCTTGTGGAGGGAGATTCTGCGGGAGGTACGGCCAAACAAGGTCGTGACCGTAACTTCCAGGCCATACTTCCGCTTAGGGGTAAAATCCTAAATGTGGAAAAAGCCATGCAGCACAAGGTTTTTGAAAATGAAGAAATCCGAAATATTTTCACCGCTTTAGGCGTGAGTATTGGTACCGAAGAAGATAGTAAAGAGTTGAATCTGGAAAAACTTCGTTACCACAAAATCGTGATTATGTGTGATGCCGATGTGGATGGAAGCCACATTGCAACGCTAATCCTAACCTTCTTTTTCAGATACATGCGTGAACTGATTGAATCGGGTCATGTGTATATTGCTACACCCCCTTTATATTTAGTGAAAAAAGGAAATAAAAAAGAATATGCTTGGAGTGATAAGGAACGGGATGCATTGAACAAGGAATTTGGCGGTAGTGCTACCATTCAGCGCTATAAAGGTCTTGGGGAAATGAATGCGGAACAGTTGTGGGATACCACCATGAACCCAGAGTTCAGAACCTTGCGTCAAGTTACTATTGATAATGGTACCGAGGCGGA
Organism: Flavobacteriaceae bacterium; assembly: GCA_002707025.1. Taxonomy (GTDB): domain Bacteria; phylum Bacteroidota; class Bacteroidia; order Flavobacteriales; family Flavobacteriaceae; genus PALG01. The sequence goes on from PALG01000023.1 coordinate 168,818, forward strand.
TCGTATTTTCTCCATGCTAATGGGAGACGAAGTTCCCCCTCGAAGGGAATTCATCGAAAAGAATGCCGTGTATGCCAATATAGATGCTTAAAAGCTTATATCTTACGGAAGAAAATACCCCCTCTGAGGGGTATTTTTTTTTGATAAGTATTGTACTATCTTTATCAAATCACTAACCAACTTAAAATCTCATGAAGTATTTTAAAATTATTATTTGTGCTTTACTTCTTCAAAATGTAGCTCATTCACAAGAATTGGAAAGTATTCTTCTGGCAGCAGAAGACGCTGAAGCACTAACTCAAGCATATATCAATCCAGCCTTAAAAGGGGTGGTTTATAGTATGAATGACGGTTGGTATACCACCGGAAAAACACATAAACTCCTAGGTTTCGATATTACTATTGGGGCAAACTTAGCAATGGTACCCGACGGGGATAAGGAATTTCTATTTCGCTCATCAGATTATAATTTCGTCTCCTCACAAATTGGAACGCAGCAAAATGTATCTACCGTGTTAGGCGATGATACGGACGGTACGATTTTCGATGTTAGAATACCGGTAGGGGATGGTACTTTTAAGGTAGCCGAGTTTGAAATGCCAGGGGGTATAGGGGACGATTTTCCCGCTAAAGGGGTTCCCGGTCCCATTGTGCAATTGGGTTTAGGAATTCCGTTTAAAACTGATTTAAAACTCCGTCTGGTTCCTAATCTTGGAATTGATGAAAAAGTAGATAATTTTTTGATAGGGCTAGGATTGCAGCATGATATTACGCAATACATCCCGGCAATGGAAGAGACGCCATTCAGTATAAGTGCTTTGGTGGCTTATGGGCATACCAAGGTAACCTATGCTATTGATGATGAAGATGCTTTGGATGATGTAATTGTTACAAATGGAGAGGCAGAATTCAAGTTGAATACTTTGTCGGTTCAAGCAATTGGTTCGGTAGATTTAAAAATTGTGGATTTCTTTGGTTCCGTAGGTTTTGGGAGGGGCGGTAGTAAGTTGGCCTTAAATGGTGACTATACCTTGAGATATGATTTGGAGGATGAGGATGGAAATATGATAGGTACCATTCAGGAAACCTTAACCAATCCATTAGACTTTAAAGCCGATGTGAATAGCCTGAGATTGGGTGTAGGAACGAGAATTAACCTAAGTGTATTCAAAATATTTGCATCTTATACGCTTCAGGAATACAGCAACCTTTCTGCAGGGATTGCCATAAGTGTTCGTTAAGACACTTGAAACTGAAACTGTTATTTTCAAAATTTATTGGTTTTGTGTTCTTTAATAGTAGGAGTACTGCCAATAAATTGGTAATTTTGTGCTGCTTTTCAATAAAGCATTAAAAATTCATTATACAACCCAAAAATAAATTTCAAATGAAAGTTACTGTAGTAGGGGCAGGTGCGGTAGGTGCAAGTTGTGCCGAGTACATTGCCATTAAAGATTTTGCCAGCGAAGTAGTATTGTTGGATATTAAAGAAGGTTTTGCTGAAGGAAAAGCCATGGACTTGATGCAAACTGCTTCCTTAAATGGTTTTGATACCAAAATCACCGGTTCTACAAATGATTATTCCAAAACCGCTGGAAGTCAGATTTGTGTCATCACTTCAGGAATTCCTAGAAAACCGGGAATGACTCGGGAAGAACTTATCGGAATTAACGCTGGAATCGTAAAAACAGTAGCCACTAGTCTTATAGAGCATTCCCCAGAAACCATCATTATTGTGGTAAGCAACCCTATGGATACCATGACGTATCTTACCCATAAAGTAACGGGTCTTCCTAAAAACCGAATTATTGGTATGGGTGGGGCTTTGGATAGCGCACGCTTTAAGTATCGTTTGGCAGAAGCTTTGGAAGCGCCAATTAGCGATGTTGACGGAATGGTTATTGGTGGGCACAGCGACACTGGAATGGTTCCTTTAACCCGTTTGGCTACCCGAAACAGTGTGCCAGTTTCTAAATTTATTTCTGAAGACCGATTGAACCAAGTAAAAGAAGATACCAAAGTTGGTGGGGCAACCTTAACGAAACTTTTAGGGACTTCTGCATGGTATGCTCCCGGAGCAGCAGTTTCTGGATTGGTTCAGGCTATTGCTTGCGATCAGAAAAAAATGTTCCCTTGTTCTGCATTGCTTGAAGGGGAATACGATTTAAATGATATTTGCATTGGTGTTCCTGTATTGCTAGGAAAGAATGGTATTGAAAAAATTGTGGAAATTGAACTGAATGAAGCCGAAAAAGCCCATATGCAGGAAAGTGCTGCTGGTGTGAAAAAAACCAACGGACTCTTAGATGTTTAAGTTTAAACTTTGAAGAGTGAATAAAAAAAAGCCGTCTCAATTGAGACGGCTTTTTTAATGGATAGGTTGGTTAGTTAATTTATCCACATTTTGAAGAGCCACAGTCTTTGCAGGTTAGGCAGCCTTCTTGGTAAATAAGTTGTGCAGATCCACAATTTTCACATTTGGCCTTACTGGCCACTGTTCCATCTGCGATGTAGCGCTTTAAAGCACGGGCCACTCCATTCTTCCAGGTATTGATTGATTCGTCCTTAAAATGAAGACCGTTAATCAAGTCTACTACTTTTTCAATAGGCATCCCATGGCGTAAGGTACTTGAAATTAATTTCGCATAGTTCCAAAACTCTGGATTGAATTTATGGGAAAGTCCTTCGATAGTGGTCTTGTATCCTCGTTTGTTTTCAAACTGAAAATCATATCGGGAAACCCCGTCTTGATTTCGGTTTTTAATGATAAGCCCTTCTTCTACCCATCTTGGTAATAAGATGCCATCTTCATCATCGGCTAACCCAGTAAAGATTTCATAAGGCTTGTCGTCTATTAAACCAATAAAGGCAATCCATTTGTCTTTGTTATTCTGAAAACGTACGACATCTGCTTCAAGAATTTCAGGGCGTTTGGTAGGGAAGGGGGTTAGTGTATCTTGTTCATCTTCCGATTTTTTCTCGTCGTTTGAAATCAATACCCCGCTTCTGGAACCATCCCGGTAAACCGTTACTCCTTTACAACCAGCTTGCCAAGCTTCCAAGTACAAATTGCCTACCAATTCTTCGCTCACATCGTTGGGTAGGTTAATGGTTACACTAATACTATGGTCCACCCATTTCTGAACGGCCCCTTGCATACGTACTTTATTTAACCAATCTACATCATTGGAGGTTGCCTTGTAGTAAGGAGATTTTTTAACGAGTTTGTCAAGTTCTTTTTGCGTGTAGTTTTTTTCCGTAGAAAAACCATTTACTTCCATCCACTCTTTAAAACGATGGTGGAAAACAACATACTCTTCCCAAGAATCACCTACTTCGTCCACAAAATCCACGCGAACATTTTTATCGTTTGGATTTACTTTTCTTCTTCTTTTGTAAACAGGAAGAAAAACAGGTTCGATTCCAGAAGTGGTTTGCGTCATTAAACTTGTCGTTCCCGTTGGGGCGATAGTTAAAAGCGCAATATTTCTTCGGCCGTGTTCCAACATGTCATAGTACAACTTCTCATCAGCTTCTTTAAGTCGAAGAATAAAAGGGTTGTCTTTTTCACTTTCAGAATCGAAAATAGTAAAAGCGCCACGTTCTTTGGCGGTATATACAGAGGCCCGATACGCTTCCACAGCGATGGTCTTGTGAATTTCTTCAGAAAAATTATTTCCTTCCTTACTGCCATATTGAATTCCTAACGCAGCAAGCATATCCCCTTCGGCAGTGATACCTATTCCGGTACGGCGGCCTTCTTCAGCCTTTTTGCGAATATTAAGCCAAAGATTTCTTTCAACGCCCTTTACTTCATTCCCTTCTGGATCGGCATCGATCTTAGCCAAGATAGCATCTACTTTTTCGAGCTCCAAATCGATGATGTCATCCATGATTCTTTGAGCGGCTGCTACATGCTCTTTAAATAGTTTAAAGTTAAAACTTGCCTTCTTGGTAAACGGGTTTTCTACATAAGAAAAAAGATTGATGGCTAGAAGGCGGCACGAATCATAAGGGCATAAAGGGATTTCGCCACAAGGGTTTGTGGAAACTGTTTTGTATCCCAAATCTGCATAACAGTCGGGAACCGATTCGTTAATGATGGTATCCCAAAAAAGAATTCCGGGCTCTGCAGATTTCCACGCATTATGGACAATTTTTTTCCATAGATTTTCGGCTTCAATTTCTTTGGAGTACTTAGGGTTTTCACTAAAAATAGGATATTTTTGAGTATAGCTTCCTTTGTTTTTTACAGCTTTCATGAAGCCATCATCTATACGCACGGACACGTTGGCTCCAGTCACTTTTCCCTGTTCCATTTTGGCGTCGATAAAATCTTCTGCATCGGGATGATTAATAGATACCGAAAGCATTAAAGCTCCTCGACGACCGTCTTGTGCTACTTCTCGCGTTGAATTGGAATATCGTTCCATAAAAGGAACAATTCCTGTAGAGGTTAATGCCGAATTCTTAACAGGTGATCCTTTAGGGCGTATGTGAGACAAGTCGTGGCCTACTCCTCCGCGGCGCTTCATCAACTGTACCTGTTCTTGGTCTATTTTCATAATACCTCCATAAGAATCACTGTTTCCGTCATTCCCAATAACAAAACAATTGGAAAGAGAGCCTACTTGGAAAGGATTCCCAATACCCGCCATAGGGCTTCCTTGAGGGACGATATGCTTAAACCCTTTAATGTAATCGTATACCTGCTTTTCGCTAAGGGGATTGGGGTATTTTTGTTCAATACGGGCAATTTCCTTAGCGATACGCCAATGCATGTCATCGGGTGTTTTTTCGTAAAGATTACCTTCCGAATCTTTTAAAGCATACTTGTTAATCCATACCCTTGCGGCTAGGTCGTCACCGTTAAAATACTCCAAAGAAGCTTCAAAAGCTTCATCTTGGCTGTATGTTTTCTGAATTGTCTTGGGGGCCTCTACCTGCATAAAGTCAAAAGTTTTTGAGAATTGTAAATTAATTTGATGTGGTGAAGATACTAAAATAAGTAACGTTTTTACGGGGTGTAAAAACAAAAGTTGTCAAACATTTATTGTTAATATACTAATAAACAGGTGATTAAATTTTTATCAACAGTAAAAAGTTGACAAATTTTTAAAATACTGATTTTTATCATTGACAATTTTTTGGAAAGAGAAGAATAGGATTTTTATTTTTGAATAGGTTTGGTGAAGTTCAGATTGTAGCGCTACAAATGGGGTGGAGAATAGGTTTTGATAGGAATTATATAATATATTAGCTAAATTTTATGGCGATGAAGATCAAATTACTTTTAGTGTACTGTGGCGTTTTGGTTATGTTCGTCTTTATTTCTTGCACCAATTCTTTAAAAAAAGCTGATAAAAAAGTAGTTCTGGTTCTACAACCGGAAGAACAGTTTCCGCTTACCCACTTTATGGAGCTATTGCAGCAAAGGATTTCTAGGTTAGAACTGGAAGCTAATTTAGAGGTGATCGATGAAAAAACCCTAAAATTGAAATGTGCTATTTCGGGAGATCCAAACTTATTTAAGGAAAAGTTGACAGCAAACAAGACAATAGGTTTTTCTGAAATCATTTCCCCTTCTTATAGCTATTCTTTTTGGAATCAAATAATTGATAGTATCCATGACAATGCATATCAATTTGCGCCAAACGGTTTGGATGGGGCTGTTTTTTTAACTTCAAAACTTTCTGATACAGCTTATATAAATACCATCCTAAAAGAGCCAGCATCCGTTATGGGGCTAGAGACCTTAATAGACAGTAATTCTAAGTTTTTATGGGGGCTTGAGGATAAAGTAACCAATAGTATTCCCCTGTACATGGTTAAGCTAAATAAAGATGGTGCCTTAGGTTTGGAAGGTGATATTATAAAACAAGCTTCCTTTGGAGAACATTTCTCGGGTAATGCTTTGGTAAACGTTACTTTCAAGGAAAAAGCTTCGCTTTCTTGGGAACAGATGACAGGCGAAGCCTATCGTGAAGGTACTTTTATAGCTGTGGTAGTAAACGACAGGGTCTTAAGTGCACCAGGGGTTAGTTCTGGGCCTATAGTGGGGGGAAAGACTCAAATATTAGGGGACTTTTCTGAAGAGCAAGCAGAAGCGCTTGTGGCACAACTTAATTTAGGATATTTGCCGCCAGTAAATGTGATGTCTTATCAAGTAGAGCCCTTGCCCTAAGTTTCATGGATAATTTTTGCATTTTCAGTGTTTAAAAAGGGCTATTTTCATATATTTGGCGCGTGAAAATGAGATGGATATACTTCCTTGTAGGTATCCTGGGGATAGGTTTTAGCCTATCGCTGGAAAACAATGCGGTACCCAATCAGGAAATAAACCTCCACTTTGGTGCCTCCCAAAGCCAAACATCTTCTAGTAAAACCATCACCCAATTTAAGAGCCATCTTAAAAAAATTGGGGCTTCCCAAATTAGTATTAAGGAACTAGGGGAAGGTACTTTTCAAATATCCTATTTCAGTAAGCTGGATATTGTTTTTGTAAAACAATTTTTGGAAAAGGAAGGGATGGTGCTTTCCGAAACAAATGATTTTGAATCTAAAGACAGTTTCCCATTTCATGAACCTTCAAAGGATTCCAAAGCACAATTCCGAATTTCCAAGATTCAAAAGGGAAATCCTTCCAATGCCTTAGGTAAAGGGATTTTAGTCGAAAACCAGCAATCTACAGAAGCGGTCTATCATCCAATTTTATATGTCGCTTTTTATGCCTTTGGCGAGGTTTCTTCTGCTTATTCTGAAATAAATAGCGGGATACCTGCTTCGCGCTCACATACTATTGTGCGAAAGGTTCCTTATACTTTTCCAGAGGTAAGGGCCGGCCCTATTGTATAATCTTTCCAAGAACAGAAATACCCTTCGCACTTTTTCAAGTGCAGGCTAATCTATAATACAACCATTTTAACAAAGGGTTTTCAATGTAAAACCCAATTCAATTTTTTAAAAACTTAAATCATGCAAAATAAAGGACTTATTACAGTATTTGCGATCCTTTTTGGTTTGGTAAGTTTATACCAACTATCCTTTACCTTTATAGCAACTAATGTAGAGGACGAAGCAAAAGCGTACGCGACTAGTAAATTTGATGCTTCCCAACCCGAATTACGTGCCGAAGCAGAGAATCAATATTTAGATTCTATTGCAACACAAACACAATTCCTTGGAATTGATTATAAAACGGCCAAAGAAAAAGAATTAAATAAAGGTCTTGACCTTAAAGGTGGTATTAACGTCATCCTTCAGGTTTCTGTAAAAGACATTCTAAAGGGCTTGGCCAATAACACTAAAGATCCTGCTTTCAACCAAGCTTTGATGAATGCAGATGAACTTCAGAAAGATTCCCAAAGTACTTATGTAGAATCCTTTTTCCAAGCTTTTGAAGCACTTCCAGGAGAAAACCGATTAGCTTCTCCAGATATCTTTTTCAATAAAAGTTTGGAAGGACAAATTGAAAGTTCTATGACCAATGATGAGGTAAAACCAGTCATTGCACGTAAAATTGATGAGTCTATCGCTTCTGCCTTTGAAGTACTTCGTAAGCGTATCGATAAGTTTGGAGTTACTCAACCTAACCTTCAACGTTTGGGAAGCTCTGGACGAATCTTGGTAGAACTTCCTGGAGCCAAAGATGTAGAAAGGGTTAAAAAATTACTACAAAGTACCGCTCAACTTGAGTTCTGGGAAGTGGTGAAAGAAGACCAAATTAGTCAGTTTATCGTTGCAGCCAATGATAAGGTAGCTCAACTGCTTTCTTCTGAAAAAGCAGAGGCTGAAGTAGTAACCGATTCTACCGAAACTTCCGAAGAGGGAGACGAAGATCTCAATGACCTTTTAGGAGGTGAAAACGTAGAGGAAGAAACCAATGCTGAAACAGCAAATCCTATTCTTTCTAAAGTTCTGGCCGTACAGGCGAGCAACCCCGGTTTGGCAAGTTTTGCCCTTAAGGATACTGCGGTAATAAACAGTTACCTAAGAATGCCACAAGTAAAGGCATTATTGGGAGGCGATTTACGATATACAAGATTTGTATGGAGTATCCCAGAATTTAACGAGACGGTTGATGAAGAAATTACAAGTTTATATGCCATCAAAGGAAACCGTGATAACGTACCTCAATTAAGCGGTGGGGTTATTGTAGATGCTCAACAGTCTTACAATCAGGCTGGACGAGTAACAGTAACCATGCAAATGAACGGTGCTGGAGCAAAGATCTGGGAAGATATGACCGAATATGCTTATCAAAGTGGCACCCAAATTGCAGTGGTTCTTGATAATACGGTATATTCTGCCCCTGGTGTAAGTAGTGGGAAAATCTCAGGAGGAAGAAGTGAAATTACTGGAGATTTCAGTATTACGGAAGCACAGGATTTAGCCAATGTACTTCGTGCGGGTAAATTGCCTGCTTCTGCAGATATTATTCAAGCTGAAGTGGTTGGGCCTACCTTAGGGCATGAAGCCATTAGCAGTGGAATACTTTCATTTATCATTGCCTTGGTAATCGTATTGCTTTGGATGATTTTTTACTACGGAAAAGCGGGTGCTTTTGCCGATGTTGCTCTTGCGGTGAATATCTTGTTCATCTTCGGAATTTTAGCAGGGCTTGGCGCTGTATTAACACTTCCGGGTATTGCAGGTATTGTATTAACCATCGGTATGTCGGTTGATGCCAATGTGCTTATTTTTGAACGGATACGCGAAGAACTAGATAAAGGGAAGTCTCAACGGGATGCTATTAACGATGGTTTCAGTAACGCACTTTCCTCTATCTTGGATGCGAATATTACCACGGGACTTACCGGTTTAATTCTATTGGTGTTTGGTACTGGACCTATTCAAGGATTCGCCACTACATTATTAATCGGTATTTGTACATCATTGTTTACGGCCATCTTTATTACAAGATTATTTATCGATGGATATACCAAAAATGGAAAGTCATTAACGTGTTCTACGGGCTTAACGAAAAACCTCTTCAAAAATGTAAATATTAAGTTTTTGGAAAAGCGTAAGATGGCTTACGTAATTTCAGGAATCTTAATTGCTGTTAGTTTAGGGTCGTTATTTACCAACGGACTTAACCAAGGGATCGATTTCGTAGGGGGGCGTACCTATACAGTTCGCTTTGACAAGGATGTGAATGCTATTGAAGTCCAAAATGATTTGGTAGAGGTCTTCGGAAGTGCTGAAGCAAAAACGTATGGAGGAAACAATCAGCTGAAAATTAGTACCAAATATAAAATTGATGAGACTGGAGCCGATGTAGACCAGGAAGTGGAGCAAATGTTGTACGATGCCTTAAAAACCAATCTTCCTAATGGAATGACCTACGATGGATTTATTTCAGATGATGATAACAAAGTCGCTGGACGTATGGAATATTATAAAGTAAGCCCTACCATTGCCGATGATATTAAGAAATCTTCATTCTGGGCAGTTCTTGGCTCTTTAGTGGTGGTATTCCTTTACATTCTATTACGTTTCAGAAGGTGGCAATTTAGTTTAGGTGCTGTAGCGGCAGTATTCCACGATGTATTAATTGTGCTTGGAGTATTCTCTCTCACTTACCGCTTTATGCCATTCAATATGGAAATTGATCAATCGTTCATCGCTGCAATTCTTACCGTAATTGGTTATTCCTTAAACGATACGGTAGTAGTGTTCGACCGCATACGAGAGTATTTTAATGAACATACAAGCTGGAAAATGCCTAATATTATTAATGCGGCACTTAATAGTACTTTAAGTCGTACATTAAATACTTCTTTAACTACGTTAATTGTATTGATCACCATTTTTACACTAGGTGCTGAATCTATTCGTGGGCTTATATTCGCCTTGATTGTGGGTATTGTTGTAGGTACCTATTCATCACTTTTTATTGCAACCCCTGTATTCTTTGATACGGTAAAGAAAAGAGGAATCGATTTAAGTGATAAAAAAGAAGAGGAGGAAGAAAACTAATATTTTCTTTTACTGAAGAAAATCCCGCTCATCGAGCGGGATTTTTTTTTTAAATATATTTAAGTGATAAGACTTGTATGTAATTGAAACCCAAGTCAAGGCTTATCGCTTACACATCGTAATACTTCCAATTCACTGAAACTTGTCTGGAAGAAATTATCCCAACTGGAAATCCTCATCATTTTATAGCGCGTTCCATTGAAGGGGAATCTGAAGGAGAAAATCTTAAAGCCTCTAAAGTGATAACTAAGTAGAGTGATTTGGGGTTTTAACGCCCATCTTGTTTAACTTTTACTATGCATCGGACTTGCTAGTGAAGGGAGTGGATAGTTAAGGAAAATTTCTTTTAATAAACTAGAATACTGAAAATCTATTTAATTCTCTTGTAATACAGCAAACCTGAAGGTGTTTTATTTTTACAAGAGCTGCTAGAGATTGTAAAGTTCAAAGTAAGAATTAAAAACTATTTAAACTTACCCCCCCCCCAAAAAAATAGGCCCCTATATAAAGGGGCCTATTTTGTTTGTGATTAGTTCTGGTGTCACCTTTTCAGGGTAAAGTGACCGGTGAACTCTTTTCGTTGCTGGTTTTCGGAGTACTCGACCCTGAACCAGTAGTCGCTGGAGGGCATTGGCGCTCCGTTGTAGTTCCCGTCCCAGCCGTTCCCTGTAGGGCTGATCTGCTTGAGGAGCTTCCCGTTGCGGTCGAAGATGTATATCCTTGCGGCGGGGTCTGCCTGAGCGATGCCTATGATGTTCCATGTGTCGTGGTACCCGTCTCCGTTCGGGGTCATGAACCTTGGGTAGTCGACGATCCCGACCTCAATGGTGACGCTGCCGCACCCGTTGGCGTCACTGATGGTGACGGTGTGCCCTCCGGGCTCGACCCCGGTAAAGGTCGGGCTGTCCTGGAAGGGCCCGTTGTCGA
>PALG01000024.1 GCA_002707025.1 Flavobacteriaceae bacterium
GCCCTGCTGGCTGTTGGCGGTGGTGGGGACATCGGTATCCCCGACGCTCACGTCCACCTGCAGCCTTTCCGAACTCTCACAGCCCGAGGCGTCCGTGGCGGTCGCGTAATAGCTGTTGCCGTCCACCAATGGGTCGGTGGGGTCATAGGGCGTACCGCCCGTGGGCAGGTCGTACCACACGATGTTGGGCCCCGTGGCCTGCAGGTCCGCCACGGTGGGTCCGTCCACCTGGCAGAAGTCCTGCTGGCTGTTGGCGGTGGTGGGTGTGGAAGTATCATCTAGGGAAACTTCCACTTCAAGTCTTATGGAGCTCTCACAGCCTGTGGTATCCGTAGCTGTGGCGTAATAGCTCTGTCCGTCCAACAATGGATCGGTTGGAGCATATGGTGTTCCGCCCGTGGAAGCGTTATACCATACAATGTTGGGGCCATCAACTTGAAGATCGGATACCAAAGGCTGATCTACCACACAGAAAGTTTGCTGAGAGTTATCTGTGGTGGGTGTGGGTGTGTCATTAATTGAAACATTCACTTCTAGACGAAGTGGACTTTCACACCCATCTACTACTTGAGCTCCATAGTACGATGCGCCATCGACTAAACCGCTTGAGGGATCTAAAGGAGTCCCTCCCGAAGGCACATCATACCATAGTATATTTGATTCGTTTACTTGTATATCTGAAACAGTAGGGTTGGTTACTGCACAGAAGGTTTGAGATTCATTAGTAGTGGTAGGAGCTTCAGGTTTCATTACCTGTACACCATAAAAGTCTATAGACTGTGCGATATTTACATTCAGCAAAGAAGTAAGGCTAACTGTTACCCTATCAAAAGCAACGTTTGGTTCAAAAGGGATAGTAGCCTGTTCTCCGTTTTGAAGAAGAGTTAATAGGTCTAAGGTAAGAACGGTATTGATATTTTCAGTAAAGACCAAATTGGTCCCTTCATAAGCCCTTACCTGAACATTATTTAAAAGGCCCAAGGAAACTAAAGTGGGATCGGTTTTTAAGGTTACTGAAAAATCATCCCCTGGATCATAAGTAGTAGCAAAGTATACATTTTGCTCCATGGTTGCGAGAACGCCCAAAACACCCAAACTTATTTCAGAAAAGTTATCGGGATTATTATCGATTGCAAACTCCGGATTGGTAACCCCAGCACCTCCAATAGTTAGGAGGTCTAACGTAATACCACTTCCGTCGTAATCGGTGAAAAGAGGATCAATGGCGCACTCATTATCTTCATAATAAAACGCATAGTAAACGTCCATGCTATTGAAAACCCCCAACAATAAATTACTGGTAACATCTTCGATGTATATCCTATTGTAATCTTGATTTGGGGTAATAGCGAGATAATAGTTTCCGAGGGCATCGGTAACAATTCGAAAACTTTCATTTGAAGGGGGCACTAGGGTAGTGGAAGAGAGTACAGTAGTAGTGTTGTTCCTAGCTTCAATATTGATGTAATGATTTCCAAACAGTACGGTTCCAATGACATCGGCCAGTAAGTTTCCTAGACTTCCCCCTAATAGGGCATTTAGGTAATCTTCATCAAAATTGATTCGCACATAGCTTGTGGTATTGGCTGGAATGGTATTGGGAAACTCCAATTCCAACTCCCCAGAATAAGCTCCAACGCCCACGGCAATCCCGCCGTAAGAATTAAGTGTTGCGAAATTTTCATTATTGATGGTAGCATTGACGGCATTGTCAACATTGTTTTCAAGCGTAACTTGATTGGCAAACACTTGGGTTTGTGCTATTGCAGTGTTGCCATAAAGGGTCATGAGCAAAATGCAGACAAGTAGGTTGCATTTGTGGTAGATTGGTTTTTTAGTTGTCATATTTGCTATTTATATGTGTGTTTCTATTTATTTCATTGGCTTACAGTATTTTAGAGTTATTTGAAGTTTGTTGTTGTATTTTATTTAACAGTTGTATTGATTTTTTTTATTATTTTAGAAATAGGGAGATATAAAATTTATGAACTTTATTTATAATAGTTCGATTATCTGTATTTCAATTTGGTTTATCTCAAATATATTGAAATATATCTTAAAAATATGTTAATATGTCTCAAAATGCGATTCAAATAATAGAACGCCTCAAGGAAAAATTACATTTGAAGTATGATAAAGATTTGTGTAAATCATTGGATATCAAGCAAAATACCCTTTCCACTTGGAAGAAAAGAGACTCTTTAGATTTCAATAAAATTATCGCAATTTGCGAATCAGAAACTATTAATTTGGACTATATTTTCTTTGGAATTGAGTCTAGTGAGTCTTCAATTACAAATAGTGAAGAGACTATGGAAGAGGATATGGAAAGCAAGAGTCCCAAAGCAGAAGTCCTTAAAGAATTCAAATTAGTCAATACCAATAGAAATATTGGTTTATTTACCACTACCATGAAGTGTAACCCCAATATTGATGAAAATTTGGTGGTAGTTGGACAAAAAATAAAAAAAAATACAGTTTCAGAAAACGTCACTTACGTTATTGAGTTTATGACAAAGGGATTTGTCATCGACGAACTGATTTTAATTAGTGAAGGTTTATACAAAATGAAGTATTGCCATGAATGTGACATGGCCATACAGCCCAAAAAGCATATTAGAAATCTTTGGCAAGTGATTGATAATGTAGAAGTAAAGCCGCTACTAAGCTAATTTTATTACCGATAAACAAAAGGCCCTCTGTATGTGCAGAGGGCCTTTTTGATTTTAGCTTGGCAAGTATGGATTAATTTGCACTAAGTAACGCTAAAAACTTGTCTAAGTTAGGTAGAATGACAATTCTAGTCCTTCTGTTTTTGGAACGTCCTTCTTTGGAATCGTTTTCGGTTAAAGGGTGGTAACTGCTTCTACCAGCCGCAATTAATTTTGCAGGATCGACTCCATAATCTTCTTGAAGCTTTCTAATTACTGCCGTAGAGCGCTGTACGCTTAACTCCCAATTGTCCTTAATATAGGAGCCTGGCTTTACGGTTTGCGAATCGGTATGTCCTTCAATTAAAACTTCCATGGCTGGTTCGCTGTTGATAACATCAGCTAGTTTTTGCATCAAATTATTTGCTTTCGGATTTAACTGGTAACTTCCTGAACGGAATAACAGTTTATCTGAAACCGTAATCATTACCACAGTTTCATCTACATCCACGCTAATATCGTCTTCCTCTCCCTCTGCAACAAGATTGTTGTCCAGGTTTTTCTTTAAGTTATAAGAAACGATCAAGTTCATGGAATCCTGAAGGGTCTTTGCCTGGGCCAACTCTTTTTGGTCAACTTTGGCTAAAGCTTCCTTCATTTGCTGCTTATCCTTTTTGGAGAGTACCACATTGCCATAATTTCTCAAGCTGTTATTTTCCAACTCCATGTTGGTATCGCTTAACGATTTAATCTTTGCATTGTAATTTGCAACACGGTCTTCAATTTTAGCATATTTTGCTTCAATTTCTTCTTTTTCTACTTTGGTTTTCACCAATTCGGAACGGGTATCATTATATTGATCTTCCAGTTCAACATACTTTTTTTTGGATACACAGGAAGTGAATGTAAGAACTCCTGCCATTGCGGTTAGTGCCATAAAATTTTTCATAATCTTAGTTTTTTTGGGTTTGTATAAAGATAATGCGGTAAGGCATCAAATTATTCGTTAAAGAGTGCTATTTATTTGTTAATTAAACACATAAAGCAAGCTGTACTGTTAATATTTTCTGAAATATATTGCCACAAGACGGTGCTCTTTTTAATTTTTTCTACATTTAATAAAAAGCGTTTATGAAAATTCAAATTCCAACAGAGGTACCCAACCCAGATAATAACACCCCCATAGAGTTGACGAATATTTTTGACATTTTGGTCTTTGTGGTGGCACCAATTGTTTTAATAATTCTGTATTTTGTACTCCGAAAAAGAGCCAAAAATAAAAAAGCAGAAGATTCTGAAAACGAATAATTCATTTTGGTTTAGTTTTTGATATTTAGGGGACTGTATGAAAAATAGCTTACTCACTAGTATTGTATTTCTGTTATACCTGACGGCTTTTGGCCAAATTGACAGCAATACCAATACGGTAGATTTTGAGATGGAAGACACTAACACACCATCCAATACTGGATTGGAACTACCTGCTTCCAAAATGCCTAGCCTCACCATTCCTAAAGATAAGAGAGATCCAAAAACCAATATTTCCTTAGGCGAGGAAGAGCAAGAACTATTGGACATGACCAAAAGTGATGGCCTAATGGAAAATACATCCAACAAAGCTCCAAAAGCTTTTACTAAAGATAAAGAGCCCTTACCCGAATACGCAAAAGATCAATTTTTAGGAGATATCCACACAGGGGCCGATTACGTGAATATAAAATACCGTGATCATGAATATGTAGACGGTGACATAATTAGGGTATATGTAAATAAAGACATTGTTCAGTCCAGGGTTTCGTTAGGGGGGTCATTCTCGGGGTTTACCCTAGCGCTCGAACCTGGAAAAAATGTGATCGAGTTTGAGGCCCTAAACCAAGGTAGCTCAGGTCCCAATACAGCCGAACTACACGTGTATCAAGAAAACGGATTGATTATTTCCGCTAAAGAATGGAACTTACTTACCGGCCGAAAAGCGACAATTGTTGTGTATAAAGATGAGTAGTTACAATGCTGTCTCTATAATTTTGATAGGATACGCTTCAACAACTTCTTTTTTCTGAGCATCTGTAAGTTTCAAAAATGATTTTTGAAAAGTCCGCTGGACATAAGCCTCCCTTAATTCAAAATAGATCCCGGAAAGCGTATTCTGAAGCGCAATATAATCTTTGTAGCGACTGTTTTTTCCACTTTGAATGGAAATTACAGCCTTGGTAGGATGAACGGAGTATAGTTCCTTCTGAAGCCCTTCACAATACCCACAAAGTCCGCCGCCATTGTTAGTTATAAAATAGGTTACCTCTTCTTTAAGTTTTTCCATCGAAACCACTTCGCCGTTTACTAATAACGCACCTTGGTTATTTAAAAGGATGGAAAAAAGGTTTCTATCGAGAATTTGAACCGAACAATCGCCCTCGGGACAGGCTACAGGTAATTTTCGGACGATTCCCTTATCATTGGGAAATGTGGTAGTGACCAAAAAGAAAATCAATAATAAAAATGCAATGTCTGCAGTACTTCCTGCATTAATACTGGGGGTATTTCTCGTTTGTTTCATAAATAAATTATTTACAAAACCAAGAACAAATAAAATGCCATCTAAAGCATAGATGGCATCTGTAGGTCTTCTTATATAAACGACGGGTTATTCTTCTGCGTTCATTTTTTCCATCAATTCGTCGTAAGAGGCTATCTTTAAATACATCTTGCCTCCTAACATGACAATGGGCGTATCCATTTTGCCAAGTCGTTCTGCTCCGCCTACTAAAGCACCCGATATTTGATTTTTAATGTTTTCATCTTCGGAAATGTTTATCGCTGTAAATTTATAAGGACTTTCTTTCAACGGATTGATAATACTATCGCATTTAGCCGAACAGCTATCCGGCAAGAAAACCGTAATCGGTTTCTTAGGGTCTATTTTAATGAGTTCGAAAGGTACTTTTCGTACGCGTCTGGAAAGACTGTCGCTAACGTTTAATTTATAGGTATACAACGCTTGTTTCCCACGGTCTACGATAAGGGTCATGATGTTAATTTTGGAAGTTGCGGGAACTCTATAGGTGATCTCCCTTCCACCTCGCTTCCGGAATCCTGTTCCTTCCACTTCAATTGAGACGTCTAAATCTACCAGGTTTTTGTTGACGGCATAAAGCATCAGCCGGTTATTTTCCTGTTCATCTTCAATTTCAATGGGTACCAAATCTTGAGCGTAAACAGTAGCAAGATGAAAACAAAAAAGTAGGGCTGTGGTTAAGAGAAGTTTCATTTAGTTCAAGTTAAAAGTCAGTTAGCAATATACAAATATCTTTACTCTGTCTCTAACCCTGATTCTTATTCAAAAAGGAAATGTTAAATTTTTTATGTTAATATTTGCATAAATTCGGTAAAATGTTACTTTTACAGGATTATATGTCCCTAAATTTTAAAAATATACCTAAAATGAGAAGTAAATTATTTTTTTTGTGCATCGCATTTATGGCGATGTCTCATAGCTTAACCACCAATGCCCAAACTAAGGGAAAGCTAGTAAAAAAGAGCGTGGTGCCCGAAAATAAGGAAGTGAGTGGTGTAGCTCAAAATGCCGTTCAAAGAGTGGACCCTATTACGGGGTATGACTTAAATAAGATTAGAGCCCTTCAGAAAGAATTGGAAGCAACTCAAACCCAAAGGAAAAACGAAGCAATAGCGTTTTGTTTGACCAACGGACTTCCCCTTACGAAAACCTTGGATAACGGGACTTTTATGGAGATACGAAGAATGTCTCCCGAAGGCATTCCTTTATACTACCAAACCGATAATGCCGATGCCGCTATTTCTACACGCGCCAATTATTTGAATTCTGGAGGGGGTTTGGGGTTAGACCTAAACGGAGACAATCTTACCGCTCACGTATGGGATGGGGGACATGCCCGGGTTACCCACCAAGAGTATGATGGGGCTGGAGGTAACAATAGGGTTACCCTTATGGATACTGGCTCGGAAGGTGGAACTCAACTTAATTTTCACGCAGCTCACGTTTCAGGAACTATTTGTGCCTCTGGAGTAGTAGCTGCCGCCAAAGGCATGGCTTGGCAATGTAATTTAAGAGGGTATATGTGGAACAACGATGAATCGGAAGCTACAGGTCAAACGACCGCTTCGGGAATAAATAATGGATTTGGAATGTTGATTTCAAACCATTCTTATGGCTACAACGCCAGTGCCATCCCAGATGCATGGTTTGGTCAATATGGAAGTGATGCCCGTGCTTGGGATTTAATCATGAATGCAGCACCATATTATTTAATGGTAAACTCTGCCGGAAACGATGGAAATGATAATAGTTCTAATGCTTCTCCATTGGATGGGCAAAGTGCTTATGACAAATTGAATGGGACAAAAACCACAAAGAACAATTTGGTAGTTGCTAATGGACAAGATGCCAATATCAACCCAGATGGCTCCTTAAATTCCGTGTTGCGAAATTCCAGTAGTAGTGAAGGCCCCACCGATGACTATCGAATTAAACCCGATATTATGGGGAATGGAACAGGGGTATATTCTACCTATGAAACCTCCAATACTGCCTACAATTCCATTTCAGGTACCTCAATGGCTTCGCCTAATGTTGCGGGTACGTTACTATTGTTACAAGAACATTATTATGATTTAAATAGCACTTTTATGCGGGCAGCTTCCTTAAAGGGATTAGCCCTCCATACTGCAGATGATGCGGGAAGCACAGGACCTGATGCACAATTTGGTTGGGGATTGTTGAATGCTAAATTTGCAGCAGAGACCCTTACTACAGCAGCGGCTTCCAGTGGAAGCGCTATTGTAGAGGAATTAACCTTAAATTCTGGACAAACCTACCAAATCACGGTACAGTCCAATGGGGTAGATCCTTTAAAGGCTTCGATATCCTGGAACGATCCTGCACACTCCACCATAAGCGGAACCAATAATACCACACCTGCTTTGGTAAATGATTTAGATTTAAGGTTGAATAATGGTACTACCTATTACCCATGGAGGCTTACGGGGGTAAGTACCAATAGCAATGGAGGGGATAACGATGTGGATCCGTATGAGCGGGTAGATATAAATAGTGCTTCTGGAACATATACCCTTACGGTAACTCATGAAGGTTCCCTAAGTGGCGGTTCTCAAGATTATACACTAATTGTAACAGGGGTTGTGGTGGCTTCTACGCCTTTAATTAGCTTCGGAAATACTTCCGATAGCATAAATGAGGATACCAATTGCTCGTACACCGATGTCACAGTACCTTTAAATATTGCACAAGCGGCTTCTGCAGATGCGGAAGTGACTTTTTCAGTAAATGGAAGCAGCACGGCGACCAATAATTTAGACTTCGAAGTTTTAACCCCAACCGTAACTTTCCCTTCAGGAAATACGGTAAGTCAGAATTTCAACTTAAGAGTGTATCATGACGCATTTGTAGAGGGAGATGAAACCGCTATTATCGACTTTACGGTAAATGCCAATGGAGGGGATGCCGCCGCAGATACCAATGCCAATTCATTTATATTAACAATTAATGATGATGATTCTTCACCAACAGTGCTCCAAACCAATACGGTGGCAAGTTATGATTTTGAAGACCTAACAGGATGGTCTTCTATTGATGAAGATGGAGATGGAAATACATGGGGAGGTGTTAGCGGACTCTCTTGGACAGGTTTAGATGGTACAATCATGAGCTCTGAAACAAATCTCTCTATTCTTGGAGGGTCAGGGACCGCCAACGCAAATAATTATTTAATATCTCCTGCACTAACCATATCAAATACTACAACCGATGTAGAATTTAGTTTTGGTATAGGCGGTTATAACACGCTAGAACATTATGCGGTCTATTGGACCACCAATATTTCCAATGCTTCTACTATAAATAGTGGCATTCTTTTGGAAGAACGAAATACACTCAATAATAATTCAGAGATTAGGACCCTTAATACGAGTGCTATTGCAGGGCAAACAGGCTATTTTGTAGTACGCCATTTTAATTCCTCATCCAATAATGGTCTTCTGCTATTCGATACCTTGACTATTATTGAAACTTTTGAAACCAGTGTCCAAACTGCTGTGAATACAGGAAGTCCAGACCAATTTGACTTACCAAATTCTGGAACGGTACATTCCTTAGATCCATCATCACTTTATGTGATGGTAGATATTACCAATAACAATGCTTTCGATTATGGCTGTGTGGATGCTTCGGTATCTCGATCTGGAACGGGAGCACAGCCTTATAATGGCAGTAGTTCCCCTAATTTTGTAATGGATAAAACGTTTCAGTTATCTCCCGCCAACACCACAGGAACTGGAAGTACTACCCTCACTTTCTATTTTGAAGAAGCTGAAATTGCTGGTTGGGAAGCTGCCACAGGATTGGATCGAAATGCAGATTTAACAATTGCTAGGGGAGATGCCACCTCCATAACAGAATCTGATGCTACCCCAGTTATAGGGTCATTTGGAGACCATGTTACGGTTACAGGTGATTTTACAGGACTAGACGGAACCTATTATTTTGGTCCTGCAGGAGCTTTTGTGGCCTGTCCAGGCGCTGTAAAAACATGGAACGGAAGCACTTGGAGCCCTTCAGGAGCACCAGACACTACCAATCCTGTTATTCTATCTGGAAACTTTGATACCGCCTCCAACGGAAATCTATCGGCTTGTACTTTAACCATAAACAGTGGAGCTACATTAACTGTAACAGCAGGAAATTATGCGCTCGTTAATGGAAATATTACCGTAGATGGTGCGCTAACCATAGCCCACCAAGGGAGCGTGGTCCAGGTGGACGACGACGCGACGGTGGCCAACAACGGGACCATCGAGGTAGGGGTGACCACCCCGGACCTTGCCAGCCGTGACTTCATGGTCATGGGGAGCCCCATGAGCGCCGAGACGCGCAACGGGGTATGGGACAGCGCCTTCTTGGTACTGGACCACGACACCAACAGCTTCGTGCCCAACCCGGCGGTGGCCGCGGCCTTCCCATCGGCCGAGAACTTCGCCGACGACAACTACGACAACTGGAACCCCTACACCGGGGCCCTCACCGTTGGTGAGGGGTACATCGTCCGCCCACAGGCAGGCTACGGGCAGCCCGGGGGGACCTTCAGCTTTACCTACGGCCAGGGGACCCTCAACAACGGCGTGGTGAACTTCCCCGTGATCTACAACGGGACGCAGAACGCCAGTCCCAACATCCTGTCCAACCCATACCCCAGCGCGATCTGGGCAGAGGACTTCATCAACGCCAATTCCATGGTCAACGAGGTGTACCTCTGGGAGCACAACACCCCCCCGAGCCCCTCCCTTCCCGGGGCGGGCTCCATGAACTTCTCCATGGAGGACATCTCCATGTTCAACCTATCGGGCGGGGTGGCCGCCGCCAGCGGGGGGACCGCGCCCAACGGCTACATCTCCACCGCACAGGGATTCGGCATCAAGGCCACGGCCGCCGGGACCGCCAGCTTCGACAACTCCATGAGGAGGACCGGGAACAACAACACCCTGCGCACCTCCCAGGCCGACCGTATCTGGCTGAAGGTGTCCCAGGCCCAGTACGATATGGGGGGGAGCACCCTCATCGCGTTCTCCGGGAACACCACCCAGGGGATGGACCAGGGCTACGACAGCAGGAGGCTGGCAACGGTCGTCTCGCTGTTCAGCCATCTGCAGGACGGCTCCATGGAACTGGGGATCCAGTCCGTGGGGGCCTTCGACCCCTCCGCCAAAATACCGGTGGGCTTCTCCACCCTGGTGGAAGAGGACCTGGCGTATACCGTATCCATCGACGCCCTGGAGGGCGACCACCTGTCCGGTGCCACCGTGTACCTGATGGACAACCTGCTGGGCACGCTCACCGACCTTGGACAGGGCGGTTACACCTTCAGGAGCAATAAGGGGAGCTACCCCAACCGGTTCACCCTCCTGTTCGAAAACGCGCCCCTGGGCACCAACGGCTTCGGCGCGGCCACCGTTGCCCTGTACCCCAACCCCACACGGGGAAGGCTCACCATCGCCTCGACCGCCAGCCCGCTGGAAAGTGTCTCCGTGCACGACCTGCAGGGAAGGGAGGTGCTATCACTGGACGCCGAAGGGAACGCGGCTACCTTGGACCTGTCGGGACTGAACGCCTCCGTTTACTTTGTAAGGGTGGTTACCCAAGATGGGGCCGTCACCAAAAGGATCGTAAAGAAATAACAATCAAACCCTTAGAACAAAAACGCCCCAAACAGGGGCGTTTTTTAGTTTCTTCTATAAAATTAAATATCTTTAAAGAAACTTTCCTTAATGAAAACAACCTTCTTACTAATAGTTTGCATGATGAGCATCCCATTTTCCTCCCAAGCTCAAGATTGGGCACAATTGAGTCGATTTGAAAAAGCCAATGCAGCATTGGAGAAACCTACTCCAAATGAGAATAGAGTGGTATTTATGGGAAACTCCATTACCGAGGGCTGGGTTCAGGATCGCTTATCATTGTTTAAAAATCCTGCCTATATCAATAGAGGAATAGGAGGGCAGGTAACAGCTCAAATGAAAATCCGTTTTTGGAACGATGTTATTGAATTACAACCCAAAGTAGTGGTTATTTTGGCAGGGATTAATGACATTGCGCAAAACCAAGGGTATATTTCCATAGAAGATACCGCAAAGAATATTTCTGAAATGGCAGAATTGGCAAACTCTTTCAATATAAAAGTAGTGATTTGCAGTGTGCTTCCCGCAAATTATTTTCCGTGGCGACCACAAATTAAGCCTGCCGATAAGGTCATTGCTTTAAACGAACTGTTAAAAAAACTGGCCACAGAAAACGGCTACACCTACTTAGATTACTATACAACAATGGTCAATGAAGAAAAGGGAATGATGCAAGCCTATACGACAGACGGGGTTCACTGCACCTTAAAAGGCTATCAAGTAATGGAGGGCCTAGTATCTGAAGTACTGGAAAGGCTGCTTCAGTAATAGTAAAAAATCAGATTCATCATTTCATCCGTAGAATTCCATCCCAACCCTACATCTTTAGGGGGAGAGGAAGGGTTTGCGAAATTGTCTTCCGTATTATCATATTCTGCCACTACTAAAATCGTAGATCCCTTCGGAATAAGTAGGGGTTCGTCGTATTGGTAGGTGCTTTGCCAGTTGAAATCCCATTCATCAATTTTAATGATTGGAATATCTTTTCCAGAAGGGGTAACCGCTAATGCCTTGAAACTTTTTCCTAAGAAGTGCATATGTGGCAACACGGAAACAACACGCATATCTTCCCGAACCGTATAACTCACATAAAATGTGGGTTTCGTATTGGCTTTAATAAAAAAGGGCGGATTGCTTATATGTCGCTCTACAAGCGTAAGTGTCATAATTTCATGTTCTACTTTTTCCTTCGCAAAGTAAAACGCTACCTTAGACTGATCCTGCTCGGTACGACCCGTAGGCGCATAGTGAATGTTCAAGATCAAATCGGTATTGGCATACAATTTTTTTCCCGTCCCAGCGGGGTAAAGCAATGGAAGGTTCCCAGGAACCCATCCATACAGAAACTCGTCGGCTAGTGGTTCTTTTTGAAACTCCATGGCTTTTGGGTCAAACTCTGAAAGCCCGTTGATTCCCCTAATCCTATTGGTCGTATCGGCCATGACCCGACTGTGATGGACCTGTCGTTTGTTTCCCGGAATGAAATTGATCGACTGAATATAGGTATCTTCAGGAAGCTCAGTAGGGACATTAAAAAAACGGTAATCTTCAATCCCTTCGTTGGAAAGCGTATAAGGTTCCTCCATGGTTACCACCAAATCTGGAGAACGACTCTCCAGGAATTCAGGGATGGGCAATTCCTTCCCGGTGGGGGTTCCTTTGGGCATTCCAGCATCCACCCAGTCTACAATGGTTTTGATTTCTTCTTCCGTAAGGACCATTTCATTTTTAAAAGAACGAAAGTCCGGGTCGGCTTTCCAAGGCGGCATATACCTAGTGGATACTACATGCGAAATAAAGGTTCCCTTTTTTCGGACTTCATTATAAGTGGTTAACGAAAAAGGACCGTAGCCTCCAGGTTTATGGCATTTAGCACATTCGTTGATGATGATGGGTTCTACATCGCCATAATAGGTAGGCGACTGTGAACAAACACTTACGGAAGCCATAAGGAAAACATTCAAGAATACTATAGAGTGCTTCATTAATGCTTCATTTCTATCATACAACCTACGGCATCTGCATGTGGAACGGATACCGGTTGTAGGTTTTGAACTTCTTCGATGGCTTCTTTTAAGTAGAATTGGGTGGGTTGAAACCTGCTTTTCCCTAAAGCATAAAACCAATTGTCGATGGCACCATCGTAATAAACATTTCCATCTCCATCTATCAAGAATACTTCAGGGGTAATGGTCGCCTTGCAGATTTTTGCCACTTTATTGTGTTCGTCCCGGTACATGGAAAAAGGCAAATTATACTCTTTTTTATATTGTATCATTTCTTTTTCAGAAAAGTGATGGGGCACAATTCCATAAAAAGTAATGTCTGAATAGGTTTCAGGGAGTTCCCGAAGGGTGTTGCCATACTTTTGGGAAATTGGGCAATCGGTGCCCAAAAACATCAAAACATACAGTCCGCTCGCGGACTTTTCCGCATTGAAAAAAGGAATATTTTCCACAGCAACCTTTTTATTTTGTCCGTCTTGAGCCTGCACCGTTACTAATGGAAATAAAAACAAGCACCATAAAAGAAAATAGAATTTCATCGCTTTAAGATAATTTTAACACTAAAGTACTATTTCTTCTGAAATAACAAAAACAATACCAATAACATCTCCCAGATTTTAGTTATGGTTTTATTTTAACGAAAGCTTATCGCGTAATAATTGTAAGGCCGATAGGAGTTGCCTAATTTTAGGTATTCAACATAAAATAAAAAACTATGAAATTTACGAGAAAAGCTGAAGCCCAATGGAAGGGTAGTGGTAAAGAAGGAAAAGGTACCTTACAAACGCAGAGTAGCGTTTTGGAAAACACCCCCTATTCTTTTGGAACGCGTTTCGAAGAAGCAAAAGGGACCAATCCGGAAGAATTGATCGGGGCCGCGCATGCCGGTTGTTATGCCATGCAGCTTAGTTTCTTGCTCAATGAAGCAGACTATACTGCGGATACCTTGGATGTTTCCGCAAAAGTACTTTTTGAAGACGGAAGCATCACTACTGTGAGCCTTGCACTTTCCGCAAAAGTACCAGGAATAGAAGAGAAAGAGTTTCAGCAAATAGCCAATAAAGCCAAGGAAGTATGTCCTATTTCCAAATTACTAAATGCCAAAATTGAATTGGAAGCTACCTTAAATTAATTGGAAATATTTATAAAAGAAAAACCCGATAGCTAATACTATCGGGTTTCTTTATATACAGCCTTACTGGTTATGACTCATTAAAGAAATCAATTAACAATGTATTGAGTTCGTGTTTATGGGTCAAATTTAGACCGTGCGGCCCATTGGAAAGCACCTCATACCGATTGTTGGGGATTCCTTCGGCTGCTTGATCTGCTGAAGTAGCTTTCGGGACAATATTGTCGGCATCTCCATGTACAATCAAACAAGGTACGGTGACGTTTTTTAGTTCAGGCCTAAAATCGGTTTCTGCCCAGGATTTGGCCGCCTGAATCGTGGCCCGTGGGGATGCGTGGGAGGCAATACTCCAGTCGTAATGCAATTGGGCTTCGCTAATGGTGTCCTTATGGTCTTCATAATTGTAAAAGTTTTTATGGAAATCCTTTAAGAACCCTACGCGGTCTTCCTGTAAGGCTTTAATAATTCCATCTAAATCTTTTTGTGGTACTCCGTTGGGATTATCTTCCTTTTGAGCGACCAAAGGAATAATGGAACTTACCAAAGCTACTTTACTTAAGGTATCGGTTCCATAATCGGTACAGTAGCGAACTACTTCACCACCACCCATGGAAAATCCTACGAGTATCACATCTTCCAAGTCCAGTTGTTCAATAATTTCATGTACATCGCTTGCCAAGGTAGAATAATCATAGCCATCCCAGGGTGCATCACTATTCCCAAATCCTCTTCGGTCGTACGCAATACAGCGGTAACCGGCTTCCACCACCGCCCATATTTGTTGCTCCCAAGCTTGATGGGAAAGGGGCCAACCATGGATTAAAATAACCGGTTGACCCGATCCATAGTCTTTAAAATAAATATCTACAAGTTGGCTATCGGTTTCATTTGTTAAAAAAGGCATATCTCTAATTTTTCGGTTATGTATGTAAGATACTACGGAATCCTGGCCAAGATGACCTAATGCATATTAAACTATTGCTAAAGGAAGGCTAAAGTTTTGTGAAGACCTTAAGGAAGATATGAAGAAAAACAGGTTAGAAATGTTAAAATTTCAAAGAATAAAAACTGATTCCCAGTTGCTTACAAAATACCCTCTTAAGGGTATTGCTAAAACCCAAGGAAAGCCCTTATTTTTGCGCGAAACTAACTAATTCAAAATTATGAAATTACCTTACAAAATGCTTTTTGGCATGTGTTTGCTATTACTTTCCTGTAGTAGTTTACTAGCACAAACTACCACCTATAATTTTACCGGAAGCCCGCAAACCTATACGGTTCCTGCAGGGGTATTCAATATTAGTATTGAAGCCTATGGAGCACAGGGCAACAGCAATGCACAGTCTGTTGCTGGAGGTCTAGGCGGGTACGCGACGGGAGAGCTTTCCGTAACCCCTGGAGAAGTCCTTACCATCTATGTAGGAGGCGGTGGTACCGTATCCACAACAGGAGGCTATAATGGTGGTGGAGATGCAGGATTTTCCCCGTGTGGAGCTGCCATGGGCGGTGGAGGCGGTGGTGCCAGTGATGTACGTCAAGGTGGAACCACTCTTAGCGACCGTGTGATTGTTGGGGGCGGTGGAAGCGGCCCTGGCGGTAGTCGAATAGCAGGTTGTGGCCGTGGAACTGGCGGCGGCGGCGGTGGCGGCTACTACGGTGGCGGCGGCGGTGCTGCTTGGCCGTTTCAAAGTGCAACACCTGGGGGTACTGGGGGAACTCAGGCTACCGGCGGAACAGGAGGAACTTCTACTTATACCTCTGTACTTAACAATAATGGTACCAACGGAACGCTAGGCCAAGGGGGTAATGGAGGAGAAGAGGTTTCAACTAGCCAAGGAGGAAGCGGCACTGCAAATGTAGGATCGGCTGGAGGTGGCCTTACCGGAGATACCGGTACCTACGGTGTAAATTGGACGGGTGCTGGCGGCGGCGGCGGTTCTTCCTACGTTGGAGGATTAGCCAATAGCGCTACCACCTCGGGAGTGCAAAGCGGTAACGGACAAGTACTTATTACCGTACTTGGAAATCAACCTCCTGTGGCAGTATGTCAAGATTATACCGCACAATTGGATGGCTCTGGAAATGTAACAATTCAGGCAGCTGATGTTGATGGCGGTAGTACCGATCCCGATATGGATACTCTTATCCTTTCCGTAAGTCCCGATACTTTTACTTGTGCCAACATAGGCCCCAATACCGTTACCCTTACCGTAGATGATGGAAATGGAGGGGTCGATACCTGTACCGCTACGGTGACCGTAGAAGATACTATAGCACCCATCATTACCTGTCCAAGCGATGTTACGGTAGCGTGTGATGAAGATGTACTGCCGGGCTCAAGTGTTCCGTTGCAATTGTATGGAACCGATGCAGCTTCAGGAAACTTAATCAATATTGATATGGCTTCTGGAATAGGAAGTATTGTGGGGAATTCTTCAGCAAGAGTTGGAATTGCTTGGAATTCCAATACCGATGTAACCTATGCCAGGGATTTTTCAAACCTATATACTATAGATCTTACTACCGCAACGACAACCTTGATAGGTCCTTCGGGGGCTTCCATTACAGCACTTACCTTTGATAGTACACAATCAGTTTTGTATTCTATCAACCAGGGCACTAGAGACTTTTATGAAATAGATCCTGCTACAGGAACAGCCACACTTATCGGTAATACAGGAATCCCAGGTGGAACCACCTTAGGACTGGCGACCGATGCCAGCGGAACCGTGTGGGTGGGGACCATCAACGGCGATTTATATACCGTCGATACCAACACGGGTGTAGCAACGCTTCAATACAACACGGTATATGCCGACGGACTCACCTCTATGGCGATTCATCCTACTACAGGAAGCCTTTACATTGTATCCTTAATCAATGATGAACTTGTAGAGGTGGATCTTTCTACCGGAACTTCCACCTTAATTGGCGGGCCTGTAGGAGGGAATGATATGCGCGGACTTGCCTTTGTAGGTGGTGTTAGCGGCGGAAGCTTACCTGCTGCAACAGCTAGCGATAACTGTACCGGGAATCCAACCATTACCTTTAGTGATGTAGAAACCCCTGGATCTTGTCCGCAAGAACGTACCATTACTCGTACATGGACTGCGACCGATGCTTCTGGAAATTCTTCCAGTTGTGTGCAGACTATTACCGTGGTAGATACTACGGCTCCTGTGGTGACCTGTCCTTCAGATGTGACCACCAATAACGATCCCGGCGCTTGTGGTGCCGTGGTAACCTATACCGTTTCAGGAACCGATAATTGTGGAATGGTCACGGTCACGCAAACCGGCGGATTGGCCTCTGGGGATTTATTCCCTGTAGGAACTACCACAAATACGTTCGATATTACCGACGAATGTGGAAACACCAGTACCTGTAGTTTTACCGTTACTGTGAATGACACGGAAGCACCTACTGCAGTTTGTCAAGATATTACAGTACAACTGGATGCTACTGGAAATGCTACCATTGTTCCCGCTGATGTAGATGGTGGCTCTGTAGATAATTGTGGAGTAGATAGCATATCGTTTCTATCAGGTGGTGCCGGTCTTACTATCAATCAAATACTTACTTTAGGAAATGGGAGTGATGGAGAAGCGATAGCTTTTAATCCAAGTAACGGACTCATGTACCATGCTTCAGGCTTAGGTGATGGTAGCGAGTATTTTGAAACTGTTGATTTGAATACACTAACCGTAGGACCTAATTTATTTCCTGGAAATACGGGATTACCTAATGAAATCTTCGGAATGGCTTGGTACCCACCCTTGAATGGGTTTATTGCCATGGATATCAATTCGAATATCTTCTTGATTGATTCGGCAGGGGCAACCACCTTATTGTCTAATTTCGAAACAAATTTAAGAGGTTTGGCCGTTGTGGGAACTAGAGTTTTTGGAGTGGATCCTTTCGGAGCTAATATCTATGAACTGGACCCAAATACGGGAGCTACCTTAAACTCGGTTCCTGTAGTAATTGATGGAACACCTATTACAAGTGGTTCTACAGGACTTACTACGCATCCCATCACTGGCGAGGTATACATTATATTTAAAAGCGGTGGGCCTAACAGAAGTCTTGGTATCATTGATCCCGAAACAGGAATTGGAACCGATTTAGGAAATACCTTTCAACGATTCTCAGGTATTTCATTCGATGCTGCTGGAAATTTGTATGCTATAAGTGGCGATGGAGCAACGCCTCCTGAAACGCTTTTCGAAATTGAAACTAGTTCAGTTACTTCTTCTATGAGTTACACTTGTAGTGATATAGGACCGAATACAGTTACACTTTTAGTGACCGATGTAAACGGAAACAGCTCGCAATGTACGGCTACGGTGACCGTAGAGGACAACGTGGCCCCTATGGCGGTATGCCAGGACATTACCATACAGTTGGATAACCTAGGAAATGCCACCATCGTGGCCTCCGATGTGGACGGCGGTTCTACCGACGCCTGCGGAATCGATACCCTTTCGATCGATGTGGATACCTTCGACTGTAGCGATGTAGGGACCAACCCCGTGGTACTGACCGTAACCGATGTGAACGGGAACAGTAGTACCTGTACCGCTACGGTGACCGTAGAGGACAACGTGGCCCCTATGGCGGTCTGTCAGGATATTACCGTACAGTTGGATGCGGCAGGAAATGCCACTATCGTGGCTTCCGATGTGGACGGCGGTTCTACTGACGCCTGCGGGATCGATACCCTTTCGATAGACGTGGATACCTTTGATTGTAGCGATGTGGGGACCAACCCCGTGGTACTGACCGTAACCGACGTGAACGGGAACAGCAGTACCTGTACCGCCACCGTGACCGTAGAGGACAATGTGGCCCCTATGGCAGTTTGTCAAGATATTACCGTGCAGTTGGATGCGGCAGGAAATGCCACTATTGTGGCTTCCGATGTGGACGGTGGTTCTACCGATGCCTGCGGGATCGCTTCGCTTGCCATCGATGTGGATACCTTCGACTGTAGCGATGTAGGGACCAACCCCGTGGTACTGACCGTAACCGACGTGAACGGGAACAGCAGTACCTGTACCGCTACCGTGACCGTAGAGGACAATATAGCACCTGTAATTGCGTGCCCTATGGACATCACCCTGCCCAACGATCCGGGCGTGTGCGGTGCCGAAGTGAACTTCGGGGATGCCAGTGCGGCCGATGCCTGTGGCATTGCCACGGTACTCCAGACCGCTGGGTTGCCTTCGGGCAGTACCTTCCCCGTGGGGACCAGTACGGTGGAGTTCACCGCGACCGATGTAAACGGGAACACCAGCACCTGTACCTTTACCGTGACCGTCCAGGATACGGAGTTGCCCGTGGCGGTGTGCCAGGATATCACCATCCAGTTGGATGCCCTTGGGGCTGCTTCCATTACGGCAGCCGATATCGACGGTGGCAGCAGCGATAACTGTGGCGTGGCCAGTATCTCGGCCTCACAGACCGATTTCGACTGTAGCGATGTAGGGGACAACAACATCACCCTCACCGTAACCGACGTGAACGGAAATACCAGTACCTGTGTGGCCGTGGTGACCGTAGAGGATGTAACGGCACCTGTAGTGGCCTGTACCGATATTACCGTGATATTGGACGTGAACGGTACGGTGACCATCAACGGTACCGATATCGACGGGGGCAGCAGCGATGCCTGTGGCATTGCGACCTACGAACTGGACATCGATACCTTCGACTGTTCCAACGTGGGGGATAACCCAGTGACCCTTACCGTGACCGATGTGAACGGGAACAGTGCCAGCTGTACCGCTACCGTAACGGTGATCGATGATATTGCCCCCGATCTGGTTTGTATGGACATTACCCTGGAATTGGACGAGAACGGGTTCGCTTCCATTGTTCCGGAAGATGTGATGGCCAATAACACCGATGCCTGTGGCATCTTGACGACAGGAGTGGACATTGAGGACTTCAGCTGTGCCGATATCGGGACGCCCGTATTGGTGACCGTGTTCTCGCAGGATAATAATGGCAACCTTTCCAGCTGTACCGCTACCGTGACCGTAGTGGACGTGACCGGACCGGTGATCGAGAACTGTCCTGGGGACCTTACCGTGGACCCGGGCGTGAACAACCTGTTCTACGAACTGCCCGATTATTGGGCAACTACCGATGTGACTGCAACCGACAACTGTACCGATCCGGTAACGGTATTCGGTCAGGACCCGGCACCGGGGACCTTGTTGCCCGACGGCACCTATACCATTACCCTTACCACTGAAGACGAGTACGGCAACGAAAGCAGCTGTAGCTTCGAGCTTACCGTGGAAAGTGTATTGGGTACGCAAGAAGTAGGCATCGATATAAGCAGTGTAGCACTGTACCCGAACCCTGCCAAGGATGTCGTGACCCTCCACAACCCACAATCGGTGGTAGTGGAACAGGCGGTCATCTACGACCTGAACGGTAAACTGGTTCGTACCTTCGACCTTCGCGGTCAAGGGACCCAGAATTATACTTTGGACGTGTCTACCCTACAAATGGCGACGTATTTGGTCGTGATCCAAACGGAGAAAGGCACGGTGACCAAACAATTGATCAAAGGATAACCCATCCTTTCCCATATACTAAAAACCCTCCAACTACTGGAGGGTTTTTTTATGTTTCCGTACTGCCATTACTAGCTTAGAAGGCTAGAATTTCCATGAAATCGTTTTGTAAGAAGGGGGGCTCTAGGACTAGGGTGGGGTTATAGTGGGGTTATACTGGGGTTATACTGGGGTTATAGTGGGGTTAGTAGATTTTGAAATTTGTACGATTTTTTTGTAGGAATAATCAATTTCTCACTACTCACTACTCACTACTCACTACTCACTACTCACTACTCACTACTCACTACTCACTACTCA
>PALG01000025.1 GCA_002707025.1 Flavobacteriaceae bacterium
CTTTCGGCACCTCCCCAGAGGGGGAGGGAGTCTAGACACAAAAGGTAGGGTGAAATACAAAATGCAAAACTCCCAATGTAAAATGTAAAAGGGGTTGTTGGCATTACCCTATTCAATATTCACTAATAACGAGACAAGAGACAAGAGACAGGATGGAAAAATGAATGCTCCCCGCCCTAGACAGGGAGGGGTGGCAGCCCGAAGGGCTGACGGGGTGGGTTGTTATTCAGAGCGTAGCGAAGAATCTCTAAGGAAACAAGGCATTGGAAACACAAATTATAAGACACAATTAAATTAAAAGCCCCTATCCTCTAAGTACTTGTCTACCTTACGGTTTCCCGTATGGAAATATGCATTAGCCCAGTTATTTTTACTCCAATAAAACAACTTTTATGAAACGATTACTCCTTGCCTTTCTATTTATACTATACCTGAGCCCTAAAGCACAAGCCCAAAATGACGGACTTATTGGTGCCGTAGCGGGTATTGCGGCTATTGGTGGTGCCATAGTAGCCATAGAAAACATGAAGGAACAGGCCGAATTAAAGGCAACCGAGTACGTGTTAAATGCATATCCCGAAATGGCCAGCTTTTCCTTAAAGACCTTGGACTTTGATGGCAAAAAAGGAAAGGACATGGCGAGTGCCTCCTTAATTACCTATAAAATACAAGAGTTTTCCCTAGCGGAAAAACCAGAGCTGGATGGAAAGAAGTTTGTGCTCTTTGGCTTTACCAGTTATGGCTGGGTAAATGAATATGGCGTAGACTTTAGCAAAGTACAATGGATCATGATTGATGCCCAGGAATGGCTTAATATGATGGTCGCCTATGTAAAGACCGCCTCCTCCGAGACTAATGATGGCAATATTAGGGAAATCCTAAAGGAAGGAAAGATTGTGAACCGTGGGGTAAAAGACGGACTCAAAACGGTAATCCCCTTTTATAAAATGAATGGCGATATGTATACCGTGCGGGATTATAACGACACCATGAAGTTTGTTTATAATGAACGCTCCCTTGGAATTTACCTAAAGGAAACCCAAAACCTGATCCAAATTGGGCGGGACGATATTATTGAAATACATGATTTCTTTTTTGGGACTAATTAAAATGTAAAATAATTTAAATTATGTATTTATTTTTTGACACCGAAACTACAGGGCTTCCTAAAAATTGGAAAGCTCCAGTTACTGACTTGAAAAATTGGCCAAGGTTGGTACAGCTAGCTTATCTTTTTTATGATAAAGATGGAAACAAAATGGATCAAGGTGATTTTATTATCAAGCCGGAGGGCTACATTATCCCCCAAGAATCTTCAAATATTCATGGAATTTCCCAACAAAGAGCAGAAAAAGAAGGGCTATCTATGATTAGCGTTCTCGAAAAATTTGAAAAATTGATTAAACAATCAAGTTATTTAGTAGCCCATAATATGGCTTTTGATGAAAAGATAGTTGGTGCCGAACTATTGCGGGCAGGGTACCTAAATTCAATCACTTCAAAAAATAGAATTTGTACCATGCAAGCCACTACAGATTTTTGCGCTATTCCAGGATATTATGGCTACAAGTGGCCAAAATTATCAGAGCTCCATATGAAACTCTTTAATACCGATTTTGAAGAGGCTCATAATGCATCAGTTGATATTCAAGCTACCGCAAGATGTTTTTGGGAGTTGAAAAAATTAAAGATCATATAAGTATTTACCCTAATTGCGTAAGATTTACCAAAATTCTATATTTGAAAATCAAACAATATCTAACTCCCTTTTATGAGCTTTCAAACTGTCCTTCAGAAGTATCGAGATTTTTCATTTTCTGAACGGGATAAAGGCGATCGGTTTGAACGATTAATCAAAACCTATCTCCAAACCGACCCAAAATATGCCCCACAATTTCAATTTGTGTGGCTTTGGAATGAATTTCCAGGACGGAAGGATTTTGGTGGAAAAGACACAGGAATAGATCTTGTTGCTTTAACCCATGAAGGTGATTATTGGGCAATACAATGTAAATGCTACGCTGCAAATGCAACCATTGATAAGAAGTCTGTTGATTCTTTTTTAGCCACTTCCAGTAGGACCTTTAAGAATGATCAATTACAAACCGTTAGATTCACACAACGGTTATGGATTTCTACTACCAATAAATGGGGGGGAAATGCAGAGGAAACCATCCAAAACCAACATCCTCCTGTAATTCGCTTAAATCTTTATGACTTAGAGCAAGCGCCTGTTGATTGGGATAAACTTGAAAAAGGCATTACAGGCGACCTTGCCAGAACTACCAAAAAGGAACTCTACAAACATCAGGAAAAAGCTTTAGAAGAAACCCATAATCATTTCAAGGAACATGATAGGGGAAAATTAATTATGGCCTGTGGCACAGGAAAGACTTTTACTTCCTTACGAATTGCAGAACACGAAACCAATGGTAAAGGATTAATTTTGTTTTTGGTCCCTTCTATTGCTTTGTTAGGACAAACCTTACGGGAATGGACTGCAGATGCCCGTGAAGACATTTATCCCATTTGTATTTGCTCTGACACGAAAATCACACGTACCCACAACAAGAATGATGATACCAATGACTTTAGTGTAGTAGACCTAGCACTACCCGCTTCTACCGATGTAGATAAAATTGTCCACCGTTTTGAAGAACTTCAAGAAAAAGACTTACCCGGAATGACGGTCGTGTTCTCTACTTACCAATCTATTGAAGTCATTGCGGAGGCACAACAGCGATTATTAAAAAGTGGGCTAAATCATGTGGAATTTGACCTTATCATCTGTGACGAAGCGCACCGCACCACCGGAGTTACCCTTATAGGAAAAGATGAATCTTCTTTTGTAAAGGTTCATGACAACGACTTCCTTAAAGCTAAGAAACGGCTATATATGACAGCTACCCCTAGGCTGTTTAGTGATGACTCTAAGTCTAAGGCCGCTCAAAATGAAGCCGTATTGGCCTCTATGGACGATCCAACTATTTATGGGGAAGAAATGTGCCGCATTGGCTTTGGTGAAGCTGTTGAACGTGGTTTACTCACAGACTACAAAGTTTTAATCCTCACATTAAGTGATAAAGACGTTCCCACTTCCGTGCAACAAATGGTCGCTAACCCAGAGAAGGAAATATCTTCAGATGATGCCTCCAAATTAATTGGATGCATTAACGCACTTTCCAAACAAGTTTTGGGAGATGAAGGATTGGTACAAAAAACAGACCCCGGACCAATGCGCCGTGCCGTTGCTTTTTGTCAAAACATCAAGATTTCCAAACAGATTACCTCCAACTTTAACGAAACCACAAAAGTCTATCGGGAAGAACTTTCCAGTAAGAAAAAAGAGCAAATTGTGGCGGTAGCTGCAGAACATATCGATGGAAGCATGAATGCCCCTCAAAGGGACGAACTATTGGGTTGGTTAAAATCAGCTTCTGGAGATACCCAAGAGTGCAGGGTACTAAACAATGTCCGTTGTTTAAGTGAAGGGGTGGATGTCCCTTCCTTGGATGCCGTACTATTTCTTTCTCCCCGAAACTCCCAAGTAGATGTTGTGCAATCGGTAGGTAGGGTCATGCGTAAATCCCCCGGCAAAAAATATGGCTATATCATTATCCCCGTTGTCATCCCAAGTGATGTGGAGCCTTCCAAAGCCATGGATGACAACGAACGTTTTAAAGTAGTCTGGACGGTACTAAATGCCCTTCGGGCACATGATGACCGTTTTAATGCAACCATCAATAAAATTGACCTCAACAAAAAGAAGCCAGGTAAAATTAGTGTGGTTGGTATTAAAAGTGGCGATGATGATGAAAATCAAGTTAATGAACGGGATGGAAGCCAAGATTATGCAGCCTTAAACCGGCAATTGGCTTTACAGTTTGAACAATTGCAGGGGGTCATGTATGCCAAGATGGTGCAAAAGGTGGGTGACCGCGTATATTGGGAAAAATGGGCACAGGATGTGGCCGAGATTGCCGCGAAGCAAATGGCACGTATCAAGAATATGGTGGTCAGTGACGGTACCCACCAAAAAGCATTTCAGAAGTTTCTACAAGGTTTGCAAAAAAACATCAACCCTTCCATTACCGAAGACCAAGCTATTGAAATGCTTTCCCAGCATTTGATTACCAAACCTGTTTTTGAAGCCTTATTTGAGGGGTACTCATTTGTGGATAACAATGCCGTTTCCACTGCCATGCAACACATGGTCACTCTTTTGGAAGCACAAGCCATTGAAAAGGACACCGCCAGTTTGGAAAAATTCTATGAATCGGTACGAATGCGGGCCGCTGGTATTGACAATGCTGAAGGTAAACAGCGCATCATCATCGAGTTGTATGATAAGTTCTTTAAAACGGCCTTTCCAAAAATGGTGGAACAATTAGGGATCGTCTATACCCCTGTAGAAGTGGTGGATTTTATTATACATTCTGTAAACGACGTATTACAAAAGGAATTTGGACAAACCATCTCTGATGAAAATGTTCATGTATTGGACCCCTTTACAGGAACAGGTACTTTCATTACCCGCCTTATCCAATCTGGGCTTATTAAAAAAGAAGATTTGCCCCGCAAATACGAACGGGAATTGCATGCCAATGAAATTGTATTGTTGGCTTACTATATTGCCGATGTTAATATTGAAAACGCCTACCACGAGGTGATGGGCAATGAGGGAGCCTATGTACCCTTTGATGGGATTTGTTTGACTGACACCTTCCAATTGGGGGAAATAGAAGACAGTGTGATTTTCTCTGAAATGTTCCCAGAAAATGCCGAACGATTGGAGCAGCAACGAAAAGGGCCCATTCGAGTCATCATTGGTAATCCACCCTATTCTATAGGACAAAAAGATGCCAACGACAATGCCCAAAACCAGAGTTATGAGAAATTAGATGCTCGTATAGCACATACCTACGCCAAAAAATCCAAGGCCGGACTCAACAAATCCCTTTATGATGCCTATGTAAAAGCCTTTCGTTGGAGTACAGACCGGTTGGACCCAAAGAATGGAGGGGTCATTGCTTTTGTAAGTAATGGAGCCTGGCTGGATGGTAACAGCACCGATGGTTTTCGAATTGCTATTGAAGAAGAGTTTGATGCTATTTATGTATTTAATTTAAGGGGGAACGCAAGAACAAGTGGAGAATTAAGACGAAAAGAAGCAGGCAACGTATTTAAAGAAGGCTCCCGCACCCCTATTTCCATTACCCTGCTAATAAAAAACCCCAACAATCCACACAAAAAAGCTAGTATTAAATATCACGATATTGGCGATTACCTAAATCGAGAAGAAAAGCTGGATATTATCTCCAACTTTAAATCCATTAAGGGAATCGATTGGAAACAGTTAAAGCCTAACAAAGAAGGAGATTGGATTAATCAAAGGAATGATGCTTTTAACACATTTATCCCTATTGAACCAAAGAAAAAGTATAGCGATAAAGCACAAAGTTTTTTCACAACATATTCATTAGGAACTGCAACAAATAGAGATGCTTGGGTTTATAATTTTTCGAAAAAAACTTTAATCAAAAACATTCAAAAAACAATAAATCATTTTAACGAACAGCTCAAATTATTTAAAAACCAGCAGGTTGAACAACCTGAAAGAGATTCGAAAAAAGGAAACTGGACAAGAGATTGGTTGAAACAAATCAATCAAGAAAGAGAGATGTTTGAATTAAAAGATGAATATAGAAGTACTCTTTATCGCCCATTTACTTTAGTAAATTCCTACTTTGAAGATGATCTTAATCAAGAAAGATATCAACTACCAAAAATTTTTCCTCTTCTTGATAAGAAAAATTTAATAATCTCTATTACAGGTTTAGGTGTAAAAAAACAATTTAGTTCATTGATATCTAATAAAATTCCTGATTTACAATTATCTGCAAACGGTCAATGTTTCCCATTATATTATTACGAAGAAAAAGAAACAGTTCAGGGTAGTTTGTTTGATGGACAGGGAGAAGAGCAATATTTCCGTAGGGATGGGGTAAGTGATTTTATTTTACAACGGGCACAAAAGCAATATGGTACATCTGTTACCAAAGAAGATATTTTCTATTATGTGTATGGCTTCTTGCACAATCCAGCATACCGGGAGACCTTTCAAAATGATTTGAAGAAAATGTTGCCCCGTCTCCCTTTAGTAGATAAACCAAAAGACTTTTGGGCCTTCTCCAAAGCCGGTAGGGCTTTAGCAGACTTACACCTACATTATGAGTCGGTTGCTCCCCATCCAGAGGTAGAAGTCGTCATGCCGGAAGCGCATTTCAAAATGGATCCCTATGATTTTTACAGGGTAGAAAAACTACGGTTTCCTAAAAAAGATCAAAAAGACACCATTCTCTATAACAGCCGTATTACCCTAAAAAATATCCCTACCAAAGCCAATGAATATGTAGTGAACGGCAAAAGTGCCATAGAATGGATCATGGACCGCTATCAAGTGAAAGTAGACAAAAAGAGTGGCATTAAAAACGACCCCAATGACTGGGGCAAAGAACACGAAAACCCAAGCTATATTTTTGATTTATTGCTAAGCATCATCAATGTAAGTGTACAAACCGTAGACATCGTGAATGGGTTGCCTAAAGTAAAGTTTGAATAATTATTTAGTTATGAATGAATATGAAATACAATTTTTAGAAAACAGACTTGAAAAGTTAATAGAATCCACTAGTGCTAAAGATTATGATATAGTCGAATTTGAAGTGGGGGTATATAAAATTGAAGAAAAGTTAATTGAAATTTCTCGCATGGCATATAATGAGAGGGTTCAAAGTAGAGTTGAGAAGCTTGAGAAGAAAATAAATAAAATAAAAAAAGACTTTGATTTTTATGATTCAGAAGCGGAATTAGACATGATGTTCCCTAATCGATATGATGAGGGTTTTGATGAGGATTCTATGTCCTATGATAGTGTATTCGGCGATGATTAATTTCAAATATGGAAAATGAAAATTACATAGAAAGAAATTCTAATAAAATAGCCTTTATAGCTATTTTGATTCTGATAATTGGCATATTGGTTTTACCATGGGCGTTGTCCCAACACCATTGGAAATTTTCATTCAAAAACACAGGACAAATAGGTGATACCATAGGGGGTATAACAGCTCCGTTAATTGGTCTTATTTCTGCTATTCTTATATACCTCGCATTTAAAGTACAAATAAGGGCAAACCTAGAAATTCAAAAACAATTTAAAATACAGCAATTTGAGGATAAATTCTATTCAATGCTAGAGTTTCATAGGGACAATATTAATAATATGTCCATACAATTTTCAGATATTATAGAATTTGAGTATGTGAAAGATTCTCTTCAACCTAGAAAAAAAAGTTCTACTCCAAAATCGAGAAGGGATGTAGAAATTAGAGGAATGGATATTATTAACGGAATGATTACTGAATTTGAATTGGCACTTGAATTAATCGAGCAGGTCTTTCTTCCAAAAAATAAAAAGCAAGAAGAAGAAAATAATAGAATAGCTTTTCTACTTTTTTTTCATGGATTTGAAAGTAAAATATTTCGCAAATATACATCTGACAAATATAATTCTATAAAAGGCAGCATCACACATTACAGAAGAGTTTTTGAAAGACGACACTCCGGTGATTTTATTAAGGAATATTGGGTTCACACAATAAAATTCCCGCCTTTTCATGGACATGAATCTAGACTTCCCCACTATTTTAGAAATTTATTTCAAACTCTTAATCTTGTAAAAGATTCCACTGATAAAATCCCTCTGAGCAAAAATTCAATTATGGACTATGTCCGTATGTTAAGATCACAACTTTCGAATAGTGAGCAATACCTTGTATATATTAATTATAGGTATGGTTATGGAAAATCATGGGACAAAACACTCGATAAGAATTCAAACAATCAGTTCCTCACTTTGTATAAGATGATTCACAACATTCAGATAGACAATATTTCAAGACAAATTGAAAACCCACAAATTCATTTTTCAAATTATATAAAAAGCTTTTGTACAGAAGAAGACCCTCTATTTGAATGGGGAGATAGTTAACTAAATTTTTTGCGGATGGAACCTTACATGTTTGTGATTTATGGTCTTTTGGTAATTTGGATAATATTTTCCATTTACTATCTATTTCGAATATATACAAAAGGTATTGACCGAGTAATTCCTTATATATATGATTCCATTCCCAGTGTATTTACAACAATTGGGGTTTTGGGAACCTTCGTTGGAATCTATTTTGGTTTACGGGGATTTGACGTAAATAATATGGAACAAGGGATTCCTGTACTATTGGAAGGTTTAAAAACTGCATTTACGACCTCCATCATTGGAGTTTCATTGGCCCTCGTATTTGGCAAAGTCGCCCAAGTGGTACAACGAAAAGTAGAATTAAAACAACCCCCTAAAGCTACAGGAGAGTTGGCAGCCCTAAACTTAATTCATGAAACATTACAAGAGTCAAAAGACCAAAGTGATGCAAATTTTAAACTATTAAACAAATCACTTATTGGCGATGGGGATGAAAGTGTGACCACACAAATTACATTTTTAAGAAACCAGTTTACAGAATTACAACAAGACAGTAAAAAACAGGGTATTTTTCTAGAAAAAATACAATCTGCACTAGGAGGCAATGGCGAAACCAGTCTACTTACCCAATTACAAAAATTAAGAGCAGAGCAAAACGAATATTCCAAAAAACAAGAAAAGAGTGTAGATTATTTAGTTGAGTCTATGTCTTCCAATAATGAGTTGATTAGACAAAAGTTTGATGAATTTAGTGAATTATTAGCCAAAAACAACACAGAGGCGCTAGTGGAAGTAATGAAAGCTGCCACTGAAGAATTCAATAAACAAATGTCCTCATTAATTGAAAAATTAGTACAGGAGAATTTTAAGGAATTGAACAACAGTGTGCAAAGAATGAATGATTGGCAGCAAGAAAACAAAGAAATGATAGCTGCTTTAACTGCACAATTTGAAAAAGTTTCAAAAGATTTCGAAGTATCATCTGTTGCCATCAAAAACATTACGGAAAACACAGAAAAATTAACTAATGATAATAGCCATTTAACCAAATTAATTCTGGCATTACAAGAAGTTATGATCAATGACACCAAGTATCAAGAAATAGTAGGTCAATTAACCTCAACCATTGACACTCTTAAATCAAATACAGAAGCATTTGATGAAACTACCAATAAATTAAATGATTGGGTAAGAAACCAAATGAATTTCTCTGATAGTGTCGCAAAACTATTGGTGCGCTTAGAACAAATTGATAAAATTAAAGATATCAACGAAGTCTTTTGGAATAATACAAAAGAACAACTGAATGAAGGGGTATCTGTTATTGAAAAAGCCAGTAAACGACTTTCCACCGATATTGAAAATATTAATGCTGAATTTTATGACCGACTCAATGATACATTGCAAAATCTTGACAATCTGATTCAAGAAATAATAAATAACTATAGAAAATAATCATGTCCTTATCAAAAAATGGTAATAATAACGAAGGGAATTGGATATCATTTTCAGATATCATGACCGGGTTAATGGTAATATTTATGTTTATCGCTATTTCCTTTATTGTTCAGGTTAATAAGGAAAAGGAGGAGAGAGATATCATTTTTGAAGAGTTTAAAGCTACTAAGGAAATGCTATACGCAGAATTGGAAAATGAATTTAAAGAGGATTTCAAAAAATGGGAAGTAGAATTGGATAAGGATCTTTCTATCAAGTTTACCAATCCAGACGTATTATTTGCTTCCGGTAAGTCAGAAATTAGACCATACTTTGAGGATATCCTTAATAGCTTTTTACCAAGATACTTTGATGTATTGTTGCAAGAAAAGTATAAGAATAAAATTGCAGAAATAAGAATTGAAGGACACACTGATACGGATGCCGCACCAACCTATGATCGAGATCCATACATTGGGAATATAAAGTTATCCCAAGAGAGATCTGCGGAAGTATTAAAGTTTTTCCGTTTAATGGATTATTACAAGAATCTTGAACAAGAGACAGAGTTTCGATTACAATTTTGGTTGACTGCTAATGGTCTATCCTATGGTCGTACCATAGATGATGACAAGCAACTAACTTCAGTTTCTGGTAATCCTCCCAATAATGAATATTCGAGAAGAGTAGAATTTAAAATTATTACTACAAGCAATCAACTTGTTGACCAGGTTATAAAGAATCTTGAAAAATAATGTTATATCAATTTCAAAATTTAAGGCAAAAACTCAGGGAATTTGGATTTCCAGAAATTGATGTTAATTCAGGATATAAGGCAATTAGAACTGACTTCAACAAAGCTTACAAAGACGGAAAGATTGTTTTTAAGGAGGACGGAATTTATCTAGTTCATGAAGGAAATGAATATCGAGGTTATATGTATATGCCAACATATCGAGTAAGCGAATATAACAGCTATTCAAGATTTCACTTAACTCGATGTAGTACAATTGACAATTTTATATCAAGAGGGATGTTTAATACATTCTACAAATGGTCAAATCACAAAACAAACGATATCGAAGATCGGGATACAAAAGAAACACACGAAGAGATAACTCTAAAACTTTGTAGCAATTGTCAGAGTGAAATTTTTGATGGAATAAATGATACTGAAGATTTTTTTGAAACATTAGAAACCTCTGATTTAAATCAAGAACATATTCAGGTTGGGATTAATGGTTATGTGAAAGAGAAAGAGAAAATTAGCAAACATTATCGCCAGAAAAAGATGTATAAGTGTGAATCTTGCTGCATCCAACCGAAGCAGAGATTTCACAATAGATGGTGGCATGTTCATCATATAAATGGTGATAAACTATTTAACAATGAGTCAAACCTTCAATGTCTATGTATTGTGTGTCATGCATTTAATGATAAGCGACACGAAGAAAATTTTTCAAGAAAAAGAATGGTTCATGAGTTGAAATCGTTTTATGATAATTACAAGACCGAATTAGAAGAAATTCAAAATCCATATTTTGATAGAATCGAATACTTTATAGAAGAAAACAGCAGACAATAAAAAATATTCCAATGTCTACCAAAGATCAACCAGATTTAGAATTCGATAAACTTAGCCAAAAAGAAAAGGCTAAAATTTTGGCATGGGCAAAGGAAGTGCGAGCGATACAGAAAGACCCAAATTTAAATTTTAAGGAAAAGTTCAAAGCCCTTAAAGAACTTAACAACAAAGAAGCCTTTTCTGCTACCAATAAATTTGTCATGATGCATTCCAAAAAGTATTGGAAACATGCCCCTTGGACAGAACGAATGGCAATTATTGGCTTGGCTGGTGGTGTAGTGATTTTTGGTGGCTCTGGTGCAGGGATTGCCGCTTTAGGAGGTGCCATTGGATTGCCCCTGTTTTTGTTAACCGGAGCAGGAGGGGCATTAGTAGGAATGATTATAGAACGATTAGATAAAAATTAATATCAATATGAATATAGTACCAAAAGATTTTACACTACACGGGTTATTAAATAGTCCTAATGAACAGTTTAGAATTCCTTCATATCAACGACGTTATGCTTGGCAATATAATCAGCAGGTAGCTCTCTTCAGGGATATTGATATGCTTCTTCCCGGGGATGGTCATCTATTTG
Source organism: Flavobacteriaceae bacterium (assembly GCA_002707025.1). Lineage (GTDB taxonomy): Bacteria > Bacteroidota > Bacteroidia > Flavobacteriales > Flavobacteriaceae > PALG01. The sequence goes on from PALG01000025.1 coordinate 11,641, forward strand.
GGATGCTTATTTTGCATACTGAAGGTCATCATGGAGGAATTAATGTTGTTGATGTAGTCGATGGACAACAACGACTCACAAGTATTACTATTTTGCTTAAAGTTCTTCATGATATATTTGAAGAAAGTAAAGACTCATTTACTACAGGACAAATAGCTCAACTGCTTTATTGTGGTGATCCAAAAGATAAAATTCGCAAATTAATTCTTGGAGAGCTCGATGAGCCCGACATGCAAAATTTGTTTGACATGCGTCTAGATTTAATAAAAAACCCAAGAGTTAAACAAGCATATACTAATTATAAAAAATTAATTCATGAAGGCATACAGGACGAAGAAGAGGGATGGTTAAAAAGTTACTATCAGCGTTTAACCCAAACAGCTAAAATAATACGCTTGGATGTACAACAATCTCAAGATGCCTACAAATTATTTGAAACAATTAACAACAGAGGTTTAAGATTGTCGGCAACAGATATATTGAAAAACTTTATTTTAGGACATGCTGCTAAAATTGGTGCTGACAAGCTACGATTAGTCAAAGATCAATGGGCAGAACTTATCATTGCTTTAGATGGTATAAATTCGGATGACTTTTTTAGACAGTACATTTCAGGTATTTACACTAGAAAAATTTCAAGTACTAAGCTCATTGAGGAGTTTAAAAAGAATTATTTCAAGAGGGTTTTGGACGTAGACAAACTAGGAGAATACCTTTACAACTATGGAACACCAGAAGAAGAAGATTTAGATGAGGATGACTATGAAGAAATAGAAGAAATTCAACTAGAGGCTGAATTGAATGATGAACATGACAAAATTGAAATCAATGAATATTTAGCAGATATTGTGAATGCCGCAAAATGTTACTCAAAAATATGGCACTCTACTTTTGAAAATCAAAAGATAAATAACAAAATAGATGAACTAAAGGCAATACGGTCAAGACCCTCTTATATTTTTTTAATGCATTTTTTACAAGAAAATGGAAATACCTTAAAGGAAAAACTAAAAGTCTTAGAGATGTGTGCAACACTAATGCTAAGACGGCATATGACAGGGCAAAGTACTGCTTATAATGATGATATTTTTGCAAAATTACTTCGGCTTGAGATTAATAATCGTTATGAAATAAATGATATAAAAAATTCATTTTATGCAGATTATCCAGATGATGAAGAATTCGAAGATCGATTTCCAACACATGAACTTAAAGAACGAGTGATTGATAGAGCACGGTATATATTGTCTAAAATTGAATATCACATCACTGGAAACACAAATGAATTAAGCATTAATTCTACGGAAGATGTACATGTTGAGCATATAATTCCTAAAAAAATTCGAACTAAGAAAACAAAAAAGGAGTTTGGGGACTGGGAATCCTATTTACCTGGCAATGTTCATTTAGAGCATCGAAAAAGAGTAAATAGAATAGGAAACATGACTCTATTTTCAGGTAAGCTGAATATAAAGATTTCAAATGGTCCCTTTTTAGATAAACGTAGGGAGTATCAAAATTCAAATATTCAATTAACTAAAAATTTAACAACCTACAAGTATTTCAAATTTGATCATTTGGACAACCGTGGTAAAGAATTAGCTAAAATCGCTATTTCAATTTGGAAACTATAATATGATCTTCAACAAAACAGATTATCTCCAATACCTGCATTGTCCAGAATCCTTATGGTTACTAAAACATCATCCGGATGAATTTCCTTCTGGGGAGCGTTCGCTATTCGCTGAAAAACTAATCCAAGAAGGCTATCAAGTTGAGGAATATGCGAAGGCATTATTTGCAGGGGGAATTGAAATACCTTCAAATGCTACTCCAGAAATGACACAAGAAATGATAGCCTCTGGTGGCATCGTATATTTCCAGCCTTCCTTTATTACAAAACAAGGGGTATTTGCGCGTATTGACATACTTGAGCGATTGGCCGATGGGACATTTTGTATCTATGAAGTTAAATCTACCAACTCGATAAAAACAGATTCCCAACATGCACAAATCAAAGATGTAGCCTTTCAGGCATTTGTATTACATGAAAATGGCTTAAAGGTTTCTCATGTTAAAATCATCCATTTAAATAGGGAATTTGTAAAAAGTGGCTCTATAGATCCAAATGAATTATTGCAGGTTGTAGATGTTACAAATGAGGTTCAGCATTCACAAACAGAAACTTCCCAAGAGATCAAATTAGCACTTACTTATCTTCAACAAAAAGAACCCCCAACTGAATGTTCCTGTAAGTTAAGCACTAGAAGCAATCATTGTGACGCCTTTGAGCTTTTGAATCCAATATTCGGGCCCCACCCCATCTATCAAATAAACAGGATTTCTGCTAAAAAAATAAATGAGTTACTTGAAATGGGCATCACCGAACTAGAAGATATTCCTAGTTCATTTGATTTAAACACTAAACAACAACTACAAGTAGCATCCAAACAGCAAGAAAAACCCACTTATCAAAAATCATATATTGAAAAGACATTGAGTGAATTAGAATATCCTCTAAATTTTATTGATTATGAAACCTATCCATCTGCAGTCCCTAAGGTAGATGGATTATCTCCACACGAACACCTTACATTTCAGGTTTCCATACATTCTTTAGATGAGAATGGAGCACTAACCCATCATGAATACTTATTAGAAAACATGGAACTCCCTAAAGAATTATTGAAGTTTATGGAGCAAACCATTGGGGCAAATGGAACCTTTATTGCTTGGCATGCCTCTTTCGAAATTGGAAGAAACAGGGACATGTCTAAGCATTTCCCAGAGCATACCTCTTTCTTGACTTACATGAACGAACATATGTTTGATTTAGAAAAATTATTCTTTGATCATTATGTAGATTATCGTTTTCTAGGAAAGACCTCTATTAAAAATGTGCTTCCAATATTGGTTCCAGAATTATCTTATGGTGTGCTTGAAATTCAAGACGGAACCATGGCATTAGATACGTGGGGACGTTGGGTATTAGCTAAGGATGCATCATTTGAAGAAAGGGAAAAAATTAAACAAAACCTTCTCGCCTATTGTAAGTTAGACACCTTAGCTATGGTACGAATATTTGAAGTTCTACAACAACTTCCTGAAGATTAGTATTTATCTAGTAGCCAATTAACTCCCTTTATCCCTAAGTAAACTAAGCTTATTGTAACTAACGCATCAACAAGTCCTACAGACTTTACTTTGCTCGTTTTTTCTGATACAGGTTCTTTCATTTTAGCTTTTAGTTTGTGATGAATTATTGTTTTCCTATCCAAATCATCAATTAGCATTTTTCGTAGACTCTCTTTATCTATATCGCGAGGTACATTCCTTAAGTCAATTTCCAAGCAATTAACGTTATAGGATATAATTTTCTTTCGTTTTACATCATCAATAAAATGGGTGACTGCGATTTCAACTAACCAAGATTCCCCAGATTCATTAACCAACATAATATCTGGCTGAATATCAATTATCCTTTGCTCTAGCAAGACTTCATTGTAGGGAAACCGCCAATGGTAATCGATATTAATGAACTTGGACTCCTTAAGAATCTCTTTCGCCAACAAATGCAACCCTGTTTCAGGACTTCCACTACAATTGGATTCGTTATCATGTCGAAAATGAGGTTGTTGTTTTTTTCCTTTATTGGCAGCTATTAATTTTTCTCCGCATTCCAAACAAATGCAGCCGCATTTCTTTCCGTTTTTTACTTCAATAATGTGCATTACCTTATTGGTACGACGATGTCTTGCTATGGTAATTTTAGGTTGCATGATAACTCTATTTATAAATAGGGCAATTTATTTAGAAGAAGTTAAGGTTTTTGGCTATTTAAATATACAAAAAGATCAATTAAAATAATATTTAATCCTCCCAGCCACAAAGAGTCCTCCCCATACTCTTTGCTTTTGAGAGGTCAACCTTATAAATATCGGTCGAGCATCGGGAAAGGCCCCGACAGTCTTTTTGTAAATGGTACTTTTTGCTTTGTGGGCCGTTACAGATATATACAGTGGAAACAGAACCCGAAGGCAACAGTAAGTAGAGCAAGGCTCCTAGCGTAATAAGCTTCATAAAAAGTCTTATTTTTTGGTTTCATTTTTAAACAACAAAACCCCGCAACACTTAAGTAGTATGGCACGCACTACTACAGGTTTTACACCCATTTACTTGCGTATAGACTTCCTTGGCGGCAAACACCGCCGCCGAACAATCGTCAAAGACTCCTAGAAAATATTGGTTTTTGGGAAGGGGAAGGTAAATACAGTCTGCTACATGTACTTCATGGTCGCCATTGGCTTGCGCATTTCGGTTCACATAATAGCGTGGCATTGGGAGTTAGTTAAAGGGGTTTCCACAAACCTACATTCCTTTTTAAGTATTTCCCTTACGGGTTTCCGTAAACAGGATAAAAAATATCATTTATTGTTTCCTCCAGTCCCATGGGGCAATGGCATTGGGTTGGGACCACAGCCCTACGCCTTGGCTACGGGTCCTAGCCTCCAACAGCTGTAAGCGTTTACTTTTCGAATATTTTACATAGTGCCAAGCGAGTCCGTTTTTTACCAGTTCTTCCGATAGGTTGCGCCCTCCTTGGTAATACACCTCCCCGATGATGCGGCCATAACGGTCCTTTTTGTCATAAAACACCGTCACGGTCTTCCCGAAAATCGCATCAGAGGTAAACTGTTTCGCCTTTTGGGAAAAGGGTTGCTTCCGTTCGGGGCAATCAATATGGGCCACCCGTACTTTCATTTGTAAGGAATCCTGCACCAAAAGGGTAAAAGTATCCCCATCGGCTATGCCTACCACCCTACCGTGAAGGGTTTGTACTTGAGCGGCACCTTGTAGGGAAGCCGTTAGCAGAAATAGAAAGAAAAAGGTTTGTATGGTTTTCAATGGTAGGGGGTAAAACAGTGTTTTAAATACCTCAAGGTTTTTATTTACGGTTCTCAATATGGTGCTCTATGATATACTGCGTAATTTCCTTTAAACTTTTTCCGGTTTCGGGATGCCGGTCCAAGTCGGTAAAATACTCGTACTCCCCTTCCGGGTTTTTCCCATACCAAATGAGAGGGCTTCCATCGGCCGAAAAAAACTGTGCAATGCTATCCTTGTGAACTTTTTTAAAGCTTTCCAATAAAGATGCATCATAAGGTTTTAAGACCCCTGTTTGCAATAACTTGGAATCAAAATCGGTTTCTTCATAATGATCTTCCTTCCAGGCCATCCATCGCTGTTTGGTGGCATAATAAAAACTTACCAACACCACAATCAAAACCACACAAATACCTGCAATCCAATAGAGTTTACGATTATTGGGCAGGGCTGCAGTGGGAACACGCATGTCATTTGCAATGATCCAATTACTATAACTATGATATCCCAAATAGCGGCTCAATCCTTCCAGTACTTCAGACTGAATAGGATTCTGTTCGGGATTTTTTTCAAGACTGTTCCAGTAATTCCGAAGGGTACGTTCATTAATGGAAAATCCGAAATCCTCGGTAATAAAGGTCGCAATTTCCTCGGCACATTGGGTTTTGGATACCCTAGTATCACTATGCTCTTGAAGGTGAGCTGAAGCTTTTTTAAAAGCACTTTGAAGTAATTGCCAGTGTCGTTGTGTTGCCATAGTCAAATATAAAAAATTAGCCTTGGAAAATCTTTTCCAAAAGGTTTCCATGCGTTTTCCAAGCATTCCAACCCCCAGTCCCTTCATTTGTCCCTGAATTGGAAATGGCCCTAAAGCGCAATTGGGGTGTCGCGAACACTTCCTTTTCAATCCAAGGGTTGGTGAACTGCCCTCATGCCTCCGAGAAGTAGCGTGAGGTGGTTCCCTCCCAACTTCTCAAACATCGGGAAATACTTCCCCCGCGGTTGGTTCCGCCACAATCCATTAATAATCTGGACGGCCCTTGGTATGTCCAAAAAACACTCTAAAAATGAGAAAATTAATGATAGTATGCCTTACGGTTTTCCTCAATTTGGCATTATTTTCCTGTACGCCACAGGCAATGAACGAGGATGTGAAAAACAATACCCAAGCTTGTTGTGGGGATGACGGAAACATTCCGCCCCCGCCACCACCGCCTCCACCGGGTGATGGAGATTAATCGCAAAACTCAACCATAGTTTTGTATTTTAGGGGAATGAAATGGACCGCTGTTTTATTCCCCTTTTTTAGTATGGCCTGCTTCTTAATTGGAGGTACCGTATGCACCTATAGCCAAGAAACAGCCACTTCCCATACCTATTACTACAAGATTAACGATCCCCAATCGCCCGAAGATCTTAGGGACGGACTCCAATACTACCAACAACAACTGGAACAGCAATTAAAGGAGCAAGACACGCTTAACAGCATTTACAGCTATCGTATGATTGCCATTGCCCAAAATGAATTGGGCGATTACTATGCTGCCGAAAATACCATTGTTAGTGCTTTTAAAATGATCGATGCGTATAGCAAACCCGAACCACTTAAAAATGATTTAACAGGATTATACAATCAGTTGGGGAAAATTTACCGCGCCTTGTTTAATTACGAAAAGGCCCAGGAAACCTATCGTAAAGGATTAGGCTTTGCCCAAAACGCCAAAGACAGTTGTACGCTTATCAATAACCTTGGAAACGTTTACAAGGAAACCCAGGCGTATGCGAAAGCGATGGATGCCTACCAACGGGCATTACGCATTGGAGAAGGAAAAATCACAACCACTGCAGAAGCAAGGACCTTGGACAATTTGGGTTTTGTAAGCTTTCAGTTGGACAGTCTTTCTGGACTTCCCTACATAAAAAGGGCCTTGAAACTGCGACAGGAAGCCCAGGATATGGAAGGACTCTATTCCAGTTACAAAACCCTGTCGCTGTTCCATCAGCATAAGGGTGACTTAGAAAAAGCACAACAAACCTCCCTTCAAGCGTTAGAAATTGCAAAAAAGATAAGTCCGTCGTACCAAAAAGATGCGTTGGAGCTAGTGTTAGGGCAAAGACAGGATTCCTTAGTACTACAATACAGTGCTTTAAGTGATACGCTAAACAAATCCAAACAAATCGCCGAAAACAAAAATGCCGCCATTCGCTACGATGTGGAGAAAGAGCGTCAAACCTCGGAAACCTTAAAGATGGAAAAAGAATGGGAAAGAAGACTTCGTATCTTTATTCAAGCTTATGCATTTATCATCTTTCTGGTAATTGGTTGGCTATTTTATGTGTTTAGAAATAAACAACGCACCAAATTAGCGCAACAAGTATACCTAACCGAAACCCGTATCTCCAAAAAAGTACATGATGAAGTAGCCAATGACCTCTATGGGATCATGACCAAAATTCAGAAAGACGATTCCTTTAAAAAAGACCTATTGGACGATTTGGAAGGGGTGTACCATAAAACCCGCGATATTTCGAGGGAAAACAACTTTATCGATTATGAGGAAAATTTCAATGAAGTACTAAGCGATTTGTTTTCCATCTATCATACCCACCAATTGAACATTGTCCCAAAAAACCAGCGTACCGTTCCGTGGCAAAAAATAACCACGCCCAAAAAAACCGTATTGTACCGGGTATTACAGGAATTATTGACCAATTCCAAAAAATATAGTGAAGCCACCATTATTGTCGTCATTTTTGCTTACAAGAATGGAAAACTGGTGGTTACGTATTCCGACTATGGGGTGGGCACCGAATTAAAAAAGAAGGGCGGACTCCTGAATACGGAAAACCGTATAAAAAGTATTGGAGGAAAAATTAGTTTTGAAACAGCACCCAACGAAGGGTTTAAAGCAAAAATTCAAATCTAGATGTTCAAAAAAGTATTGATATCAGACGACTTAGGTAGTATCAATAAAGGGGTACTATCGGTATTAAAAGATTTAGGCGTTCCAGAAGTGGAAGAAGTACATTACTGTGATGATGCTTACTTACGCATTCAAAAAGCCCTATTGGAAAACGACCCTTTTGAACTTTTCATTTCCGACCTCTCCTTTAAAATGGACCACCGCGACCAGCAATTCCATTCGGGGGAAGCCCTCATTAAAACCCTAAAGGAAAAAGTACCGCAGTTAAAAGTGATCGTATATTCGGTGGAAGACCGTCCCCTAAAGCTGAAAAAGCTTATCAATACCCTAGCAGTTGAAGGTTTTGTGAACAAAGGGAGGAATGGGTTAAAAGAGTTGAAAACCGCTGTGCAACAGGTTCAGCAAGGGAAGACCTACCATTCACCCCATTTGGAAGGTATTCTCAATACCAAAGCACTCCTGGAATTTACCGACCATGATGCGTATATGTTGCAGCTTCTCTCGTTAGGGAAGTCGCAAGAGGAGATCAGTACCACGCTAAAAGAAAAAAACCTTTCCCCCAGCAGTTTAAGTTCGGTTGAAAAAAGGCTCAATAAACTTCGCATTCAGTTTAAGGCAAACAACGCGACCCATTTGGTCACGATTACCAAAGATTTGGGACTGATTTAAGTTGGTTCAAAGAATATTCTTCTATATAAAGAGGGGCGGTTTCCCGCCCCTCTTTTGGTTTACTATACTTACGCTACCTCTACAATAGAAAGTGCGTTAAAGGCTCCCGAGTTGAGGGGGTACATGGCCCCGTTCAGCTCTTGGTAGTACTCTACCAACAATACGTGTACCTGGTTTCCGGTACCCTCTGGTGCTGCCGGAGGGGTTAAGGTTATGGTACTTACCGATTGTTGAAGCGGTACTTCCTGTTGCGGACTCACTTGCAAGTCGGCCGACTCGGTATCGAAATCCACGTTTAGGAATCCCGCGCGAAAAGCAACGTGCGTGGCCCCTTCGGGTCTCGAGAGGTGCTTCCGAGGGTTAAAGTCGGTTAACACCATCTCGCCTGTCGCCGTATCGAGTTCGATTTCTTTTTTAAGCACCTGTTGTAGGGGTGCTTCCTGATTAAAATCGAACCCACGCAGCAGGGTTTTCCCCTCTTCCGACAGGAGTCCTTGGGTTACGGTTCGCTCTCCACGGGGAGAGTTGGTATCCAAATTTCGAATTTTGGACAACCTACGAATCATTCGCGGCACCAAGGTGTCGTCGCTTACTTCGGCCAAAAGATCGATCATCGATCTACGAAGGATTTTCCCGGTTCTAGCCACGATTCCAAATTCTTTTTGGTTTTCGCGGGTACGCTCAAAAGCGGGATCACTTTGAATACGTTCGGCATTTACCCCGGTCTTTTTACGAACACGGTAGCCGTTCTTACTCTTGTAGAAGGTTAAATCGTCTATGGTACCTTCAATCTTGATAATACTACTCTGCTTTGCCATAACTTTTAATTTTTATGGTTACACTTCGTTTTACATATCGGAGGTTTCGAGACTTGGGTGTTTTTTAGCACTTGCTCTGGAAACCCTATTCCGGAATCCGATGGGGCTAACCTAGGGCGCAATTTTTTAACGACCAAATGCGAACGTACGATACCGCGGTCCTTGCCTGTTTTTTCCTAAAATTGCCTGATTTTTCCTAAAAACGTAGTTTTTGGTAGGATTCCGTATAAAAACGTATGAAAACGTAGCATTACGTATGATTTGGTATGAAAACGTATGAAAACGTAGCATTACGTAGTTTTCGGTTTTAGTCGTACTTACCACGTACTATCCACGTAGTATCCTCGTAGTAAGGTCGTAGTTAGCACGTAGTTGGATTTCGTTAAAAACAAGTCTTTTTTGGTTTGTAGGAACCTATAGAATATCCTACTGCCATTCCTGAAAGGGCCAGCAATCTTTGGGTCTTTCAGCCATTTAAACCACCCAAAAAAAGGAAAATCTTCTTAATAAAATGTTAAAAAAGAGCCTTTTACAAAAGAAATTCATGTTATAAACGTTTATATACTATGCATGCATAATATTTTTATGTGTGCTAACAACTAACTATCAACGAGAATACACCCATGTTGGGGGTTGGTTGTGTTGTGCCCCACTAATGTTTAACCGTACTTAGGATATTTCCTGAGTACCTAAAATGTAACGACATGGGAAAACGATTATGTATTTATGCCAGCGATGTAGAATTAATTACCGGACGAAGCAATAGGCAGAGTTTGGAAATCTTACGAAAGATTAAACTGGAAAAAGGGAAGGAAACCCATCAAGTCATTAGTTATTGTGAATTTGCAGAATACATGGGCCTTAAACCTGAAGCCGTCCTGAAGACCATTAATAAGGTGCCCTTGGTATTGGAGGAGGAATAGTGTGTTTTCTATTGTTCTCCTTCTATTTATCATTTGGAGCACTGCCGAAGAATCTCGAAGGAAACAGGAGACAAGAAACACGAGACAAGAAACAAGAGACAGGAGACAAGAGACAGGACATACGAATCACGAACCATGACTGTGTTGTCATTCAGAGCGAAGCGAAGAATCTCCCGCGCGACAGGCTGGCACTTACGCTAAAAAGGTATACCATACCTTTTCTTAACTCTCAGTCCAATTCAGAGGCGTAGCCGAAGAATCTACACCCATCTGAAGAGATTCCTCACTCCGTTCGGAATGACAAAACCACTGTCATTCAGAGGCGCAGCCGAAGAATCTCTATATTTATACTATGAAAGTCCATGCCGATCATAACTATTTCGTGTACATACTCACTAATAAAAGCAAAACCGTGTTATACACCGGGGTGACCAATGAATTGGCTAAACGCCTTTATTGGCATCAAAATCCAGCGCCCTATTCAAAGGCTTTTACGGCAAGATACAAATGCACATACCTTCTTTATTTTGAACATCACTTTTCCATTGAATATGCCATTAAAAGAGAAAAAGAAATAAAGGGGTGGTCAAGAAAGAAAAAAGAGAATTTGATTAACAGCTTTAACCCTAGTTGGAGTTTTTTGAATGATAGTATTGTTAATGGAGATTCCTCACTCCGTTCGGAATGACA
>PALG01000026.1 GCA_002707025.1 Flavobacteriaceae bacterium
GCCAAGGGTGATGTCCCCGTCCGCAAGCGTCAGGTCGAAATCCGCAAAACCGTCGTTGTCAACGTCGCACAGAACAAGGGGAGAGGGCATGTCATTGATTACAGGGGGTGGCACAAATTCTACAAATAACTCTCCTTCCGATTCACAAACTCCAGCAAAATCTACGATAATTTTATAGTTTCCAGTTGTGGTAACATCTAATGTGGGACCTGTTTCGGCAGGAATAAAGGGTAGAAACACACCCGAACCAATAGGAGATTCATACTGCCATTCGTAGGTAGTGCCAGGAGGCACACTAAGATCTGGAGCTATTGTAAAGGTTTCACCTTCACAACGGGCATTGCCATTAGCTGCAGTTAAATCTATACCCAAATCTACATTTCCTATATTAAAAGAGCCTGCTTCTAAAAAAACAGCGATATCATAGGCTGTATCAGACTCATCAGCAACTACCAATTTAATCGTATACGTGTTTCCGGGGGTTACGTCTCCTAGGGCCGTAAGCTGTACGGTTTGTCCATTTAAGTTTATTGCCGATGTGACAGGGTCGTTAAATGGCAAAAAGTTATACCGATCGAAATATTCAGGATTTACAGCAGTACATTGACCCGGAACATCTTCCCTAATATTGGTAACTTCAATGGGTGTTGTAGTCCCCGGAAGTACGGCAAGGTTTTGAACCGCCCCAGTAACTTGATCTATTAAGATAAAGGCAAATGCATCGGAAAAAGTACATTCAAAGTTTTGGTTGTATTCTTCAGAAGCCATGATAAAATCAAAGCTTATTTGAGGAATAATGGGAACAAAATCAAATTGTATCCAAGAAGCATTGTTGGTATTTGTAGCAGTTGTATTTGCTTCCAAATCTGCATCTCCAGGCCATCCAAACCCACCATCACTCATAAGGTTGGTATTGGGACCAGGGGTTTCAGCTACTTGACCAGAGCAAAGTACAATTCCTGAAGCAAATGGAAAATCGGATCCATTTCCATCAAATGCAGCAATTCCATTTACGTCACCAAAATTCGTTCCAGTACTTTGTAGGAAATTTGAAACTTGGGAACAAGTACCACTCACAAGATAGTTTTCCACCAGCTCTTGTGTTGTTAAGGTCTCATCTACGGTTATCTGTGCTTTTCCAAATAGCGGAAATACTAGGATACATAAGAGGAGTATAAGTTTTTTCATTAATAAAATGTTAATTTGTCAAATATATTGAATACTGCGGTTTTCTTTCCTAATTTTGCCAAAAATTGCAAAAAAATGCCCGATTTTAACATTACCATTCAAAATACTAGTAATGAAAATATTTTAAAATTTGTAGCAAACACTTTTTTGGTTCAGGGTGAGAGCTTTGAGTTTCATAATATAGACGAATCCAAACCAAGCCCTTTGGCACAACAGCTCTTTCATCTACCTTTTGTGAAAACGATATATGTGACACAGAATTTTGTCGCCATAGAAAAATTTAACATTGTTGCATGGGAAGAAGTACAAGAAGAAGTCGCTAAATCTATTGAAAATTATCTTCGAGAGGGCAAAGAAGTGATTGTTCAAGCGGAAAATACAAAAAAAGTTCCTGTTAGTATTTACGCGGAAAGCACTCCTAATCCTTCGGTGATGAAATTTGTAGCCAACAAGCCTTTGGTAAGTGGTATTTATGAGTTTAAAGATCCTACTGCTGCAAAAGAAGCACCTATCGCACTTGCGCTTTTCAATTTTCCGTTCGTAAAAGAGGTGTTTGTGAGTGAAAACTATATTTCCATTGCAAAAAATACCGCTACAGAATGGCAAGATATTGTTATGGAAATACGGGATTTTTTAAAGCAATATATTGAAGCCGGAAAAGTTATTTTGAATGACACACTTCTTTCTGAAGGGCAAACCCAAGAGACTGCTACTGCCAAGACCAATGATGTGATACCGGGAAATGCCATTGAAAAAGAGATTATTTCCATTCTTGATGAATATGTAAAACCCGCCGTTGCAGGAGATGGTGGCCATATTGCTTTTCAATCTTACAATGAAAATTCCAAAACCGTGACCGTTTTACTTCAAGGGGCTTGTAGTGGGTGTCCTTCTTCTACGGTGACCTTAAAAAATGGTATTGAAACCATGCTTCGCGAGATGCTTCAAGGAAAGGTAGCTTATGTAGAAGCTATAAATGGGTAATTTTCAGCTATTTTTGTATCTTTAAGTTTCAGTAACCCTTTAAAGTATACATTATGGCTGTTTTAAAAGTAATTGAGGTATTAGCAAGCTCAAAAAAAAGTTGGGAAGAAGCCACGCAGAATGCTGTTAAACACGCTTCCAAAAGTGTTAAACATATTCGCTCGGTCTATGTTCAAGAGCAAAGTGCCGTAGTCGATGGAGAAGATGTGGCAGAGTATCGTGTAAATGTAAAAATCACTTTTGAAGTAAAATAATTCAGAAGCTCACGAAATTTAGGAATACGTTTTTGGAGTAACATCTAAAAGCGTATTTTCGTTTTTATGAAATATTACCTTACCTTGTTGTTTTCAGGAATTATTTTTATTTCCTGTAACCAATCCAAAAAAAATGCCTTGGAGGAACACGACTACACTAATGACCTAATCCACGAGACAAGTCCCTATTTACTTCAGCATGCCCATAACCCTGTAAATTGGAAACCTTGGAACGAAAAGGTTTTGGAAGAGGCCCAAAAAACACAGAAACTTATGGTAATAAGCATAGGGTATGCCGCTTGCCATTGGTGCCATGTAATGGAAAAAGAAAGTTTTGAAGATTCTACAGTAGCTTCCGTTATGAATAAAAACTATCTCTCTATAAAGGTAGATAGAGAAGAAAGACCCGATGTGGATCAAACCTACATTAATGCAGTGCAACTCATGACTGGAAATGCAGGCTGGCCCCTCAACGTCATAACCCTTCCCGACGGGAGACCCATTTTTGGAGGTACTTATTTTAAAAAAGAAGAGTGGATTCAAGCTTTAAATCAAATACAAGAATTATATAAGGAGGATCCTAAAAAATTAATCGATTATGCCAATAGGCTTGAGGAAGGCATAAAAAGTCTAGACTTGGTTACTTTAAATACAGACGAAATAGATTTTTCTGATTATGAAGTTGCTCCTATTATACAGAAATGGACCCAACGCTTGGATAGTGTCGACGGTGGAAGCCGTGGTGCTCCGAAATTCATGATGCCCAATCAACTTTCTTATTTTTTAAGAAAAGGACAAAACAGTTCTGATAAAAAGCTATTGAATCATGTCTCGTTGACACTTGAAAAAATGGCATATGGTGGACTTTACGATCATGTGGGAGGAGGGTTTGCCCGCTACAGTACTGATGAAAAATGGCATGTCCCCCATTTTGAAAAAATGCTTTACGATAATGCCCAGCTGGTGAGTTTGTACAGTGAAGCTTATAAGGCTACTAAAAATGACCTTTACCAAAAAGTCGTGACAGAAACACTTGCATTTGTGGCAAAGGAGCTTACCGGAAACGAAGGTGTTTTTTATTCTTCATTGGATGCCGACAGCGAAAATGAAGCCGGAACTTTGGAAGAAGGTGCATTTTATACATTTAAGCAACCAGAACTTCAAGAACTCATCTTGACGGATTGGCCTATATTTAAAGAATACTTTAATGTAAATGAATATGGGAAATGGCAAGAAGAGAATACCTATGTACTTATACGAACGGCTTCAGATGCTTCCATTGCCGCCCAGTTTTCCCTCACGGAAAGCGAACTTCAACAAAAAGTTGCCGATTGGAAGAAAACCTTGTACAATTACCGTGAAAAACGGCCTAAAGCACGGCTCGACGATAAGACGCTTACTTCATGGAATGCATTAATGCTTCAGGGCTACATTGATGCTTATAAGGCTTTTCAAAAAGAAGAATACCTTCAGAAAGCCTTAAAAAATGCCTCCTTTATTTTATCAAAACAGCATAAAAAAGATGGTGGGCTTTGGCATAGTTACAAAGATGGTAAGAGTACCATTAACGGGTATCTAGAAGATTATGCCAGTGTCATTAAGGCGTTTCTATCGCTTTATGAAGTCACTCTTGACAAACAATGGCTGTTAGCTGCTAAAAAACTCACAGACTATAGTTTTACTCATTTTTTCGACGAAGAAAGTCATATGTTTTACTTTACTTCAAAAGAAGATAAGGAGATTATTTCCAGGACTTATGATTACAGGGATAATGTTATCCCTTCTTCCAATTCGATCATGGCAAAAAATCTTTTTGTACTCTCCCATCACTTAGACAATGAGAAGTATAGGGAAACAGCTTCTCAAATGTTAAAAAACGTCTTGCCGGAAATGGAAAAATATCCCTCAAGCTTTTCGAATTGGATGGATCTACTAGAGAATTATCAATCAAATTTTTACGAAGTGGTGATTACGGGAGATAATGCTCAGGAAACAGTTTTGGAACTCGAAAAACTCTACTTGCCCAACAAGTTAGTTGCTGGAAGCACTAAACCTGAATCCCTGCCGTTACTACAAGAAAGGTATGTAGATGGAAGAACCATGATTTATGTGTGCGTAAACAATACCTGTAAATTACCCGTAGAAACGATTCCTGAAGCTTTAGAGCTTTTAAATTAAAAAGCACTTGATTTTAAAGGGGGCTTGCTTCCAAAAAATGACAAAAACTTCAAAACCGGAAAACCAATGATTCACTAGCTATAATATGATTTGAAAAATATGTTTTCATTTAAATTATCTGAAATCTTAAATTTTATGAATTAAGATATCTTTCACATTTTTTTGGCAGCCTAAGTAAATCGCATTCCATATATTCGTCGCTCAAAATATTGAAACCCTAATTACATCAACTAAATATTGGGTTTCCTTATGCACAAAAATTTACTTAAAAAATTAATATGAAAAAACAATTTCTGCTATTGTTCGTCATTTCTTTGACTTTTGGCAAAGCATTTTCCCAACAAGACCCTGTTAATAGTAATTCTGAGCAATATTTAACAAACAAGCCGATTTTTATTCCTAAAGATAAGGATTACAGAGGTTCTCACTATGAAAATGAAACTTTTGAGAAGGGGATAATTTATATGAATGATACGCCTGTAGCTGTAAATGTGGGCGTTCGATACAATGCGTTAAGAGATGAAATTGAAATCAAAGAAAATTTAGCACTTCCTGAAAACACCGCGAGAGTCTTGGTAAAATCACCTACTATTTATGTAAGGTCGCTTAATAAGATATTTGTCTACGAACCTCAAACCGAAGGTTTGGAAAGTGCAGGTTATTTGCAACTATTATTTGAAGGGGAAAATCTCAACCTGTATAAGAAAATCACAAAAGAGTTTGTGGAAGGAATGGAATCTGTGAATTCAATTACGGGAGATGTACCAGCTATGTTCAAACAAAACGAGACCTACCTTTTAAATCGTAAAAAGCAAAACACATTTGAAGCTTTAGAAAGTTCTAAAAGAAAAAGAATTGACGCCTTAGGGGTTTCAAAAAAAGAAATCAAATCCTTCCTAAAGGATAAAGATCTTAACATTAAAAGAGAAGATGGTCTTATTAAAACCGTCAAATTTGTAGATACCCTTTAAATTTTGGCTATAAATCTTTTTTTAACTTTTTAACGTAATAAGAAGGATAAAAGCCATAAACCTTATAAAAAGTCTTCGAAAAAGACTCTGAATTTTTAAACCCACATTCTTCGGCAATTGCTTTAATAGTATATTTTCGAAATGTGGGATTTCTTTTTAGCTCCCTAAATGCAAATCGTACTCGCAAGTGGTTGATATAGGTAGAAAAGTTCTGTTCTTTTTCACTATTAATCACTTTAGAAAGATAGGTAGAATTGGTCCCAAGGTTTTTGGCCATCTCATTCAGGGAGATATCTGTAGAAAGAAATTCTTTTTCTTTTTCAAATGTTTCTAGTTTTTCTAAAATGTCATTCACAATATCTTCTGCAAGGTCATTGGACTTTGCCCCTTGTTTTTTAGGAAGCACCAGATCCTTTTCTCCTTTTTCCATTAACAATCTGTATCGTTTCCTATATATCTTTTGCCTTCTGAAATAATAAAACGTAAAGGTTAATACCAACAATAACAAAAACAAAACTCCAATTAGTCTGGTATGCGCTCTTTCATTCTCGTCTTGAAGTCCTTCAATAAAACGCTCCTTCCCTTCCAATAAACTAGGAATGGTGTATTCTGAATTTGTTTTTTCTTTGATAAAAATTTGCTTGGCATCTATAATGCTATCTACAGTCACTAATTTGTATAGATAATCTACCTCTAGTGCTGTATTACCCTTTGCACTATAGTATTGTATTAACTTGTTAAAGACTATAGGAAGTTCTGGTGTTAACAACTGTTCTTGCTCATAAAGGGAGTCTATTTTTTGGTAATAATTTATTGCCTTTTCTGGGTAGTTCAGTTTCTCATTAATAAGGCCTTTGTAGTAATTGAAGTATACCGCATAACTATTCACAAAAAACTCTTTCTTTGTATTTGCTTTTTCGAGACTGTCTAAGGCTCTTTGATAAGCCCCTTTTAAGTAAAATGCAGAACCTGTCCTAGAAACAAAAGCGTAATAAGTAATACTATCATTTTCTTCTAGGGATTTATCAATTCCCCATTTGAAATAAATTAGAGCAGAATCTGGTTTTTGCAATCTTACATAGCATTTTCCCAGCCCTTCCAAAGAAGCCATTAAATGTTCGTAATATCGATCTACACCTGGATTTGTTTGCAATAATTGCAACGTAAGCTTTTCTGCCTCTAGAGTTCTTTGGTAATCTCCCCATAGCTCATTGATTCCATTAATTTGGTGAAGTGCCGAAATTTGGTGTTCTACATTGTTCTTTTTCTTTGCAAATTGATATGCTTTTATAGCATCTTTTAAACTTTCCTCATAAGCTTCCTTGTTGTAATGATATAACGACTTAAATAAAAAAGCTATCGTTGGGAAGTTTTTGTGTTTTGAGTTTCTAGAGAAGTAAATGGTGTTATCAAGATATTTGATTGCCGCTTCATAGGGTGAGATAAAAGAAAGCCTACTATAGCCCCTTGCAATTTTAGTACTATCACGATCTCCCTTTGCCTTATTAATATAGGCCCGGGCTATGCTCTCTGCATAGATGGTATCCTGGACATTTTCATCATATAAATCGATTAATTCGTCATAAGATCTGGAACTGAGTTTTTGCCTTTGAGTTTCCTCCTGACTGAATACGATAACTGTGATAAGGAAAGTAAATACTAAAGTAAAGTGCTTCATTGAAAGATGTACATTTAAGTCACCAATCGAAGCTACACATTTAATATGAAAGACCATAAATACAACGCTCTGTTTTTATAAAAATAGACCCTAAATTGATACATCTAAGGCATGATAATTGGTTTATCTACAGTAGCTTTCTTACATTTGTTTCTATAAATAAAAAAACATGAAAAAACTACTTTTACTATTCGTAATCCTTTTAGTGAGCCAAAATTTTATAGCACAGAATTTTGGAGAAGGTTATGGAACCCGTCAATTTACCAATGACCTCTTTCTTCTTGATGAATATATTAAACGACAAAGCAAAGGAATCGATTTCAAAGAAACTTCCTCCTATACTGGGACACCCTACAACCATCCAAATTACTTAATGGGAAATATTTACCGAAATGATTCTTTATGGGCTTCTAATATTGCCATACGGTATAATGCCGTTGCTGATGAAATGGAAATAAAGGAATCGTTGAACGCTGATGATGAGGCCGCCAGGGTTTTAACTAAGTCTCCAGATGTTTTTGTGAAAATCATGAATGACATCTATATTTTCGCCCCCTACAAGGGTGGTGTTGAAAAAGGTGGGTATTTCCAAGTACTTACTGAAGGTAATAAAATAGATTTATACAAAAAGTGGGTAAAGGACTTTAACCCTGCAAAACCAGCAACAACATCTCTTACAAAAGATGTTCCAGCCAGTTTTGAAGACGAGCCTATCTACTACATCGTTGATAAAAAAGGAAAATTTTATGAGCTTCCTTCTTCAAGAAACAAGAAATTAAAAGTATTTGGCGATAACAAAGATGCCGTGAAAGATTATGTGAAAAAGTATGATCTTGACATCAACGATGAAAAAGATCTTATAAAGGTGATTAAGTATTACGATACTTTTTAACCTAAAATAAAGTCCTTTAAATAGAAAGGTTCAAAATAGGCAACGTTTACCACGTTGCCTATTTTATTTTGTGCTTCTGCCATACTGGCCATTTGCAGCGCAGATGGAAGCCTTTCTTTTAAAAATAATGCGTTAGGGTGTTTGCAAAGTTCCTGAAACTTAGAAACTCCGTTTCCAATAAAAGCTACTTTGCCTTTTTCAAGAAATCCCGAAAAAGAAGAAGAATCCAAAATTTCGGCTTTAATCTCTCGAACTTCTTGTATTTCTTTATTCAACACCATCGCATAAACCTCCATCCTTCTAGCATCAATCATAGGTACTATAAAATCTACATCATCCGCTACCTGGGAAGCCAAAATAGCTAAAGTAGGGATTGCCAAAAGTGGAACATCCAAAGAAAAACAAAGCCCCTTTGCAGCCGAAACACCAATACGCAGACCGGTATAAGACCCTGGACCTTTACTAACGGCAATGGCGTCTAGATCGCTTAAACCATACTCAGTTTCTTCTAAAACCTCATTGATAAAAACATGGAGTCGTTCGGCATGGGAATATTGCTTACTAGTATCCTCCCTAAATGCAATAACGCTTCCGTTTTCCGAAAGCGCTACCGAACAATTTGTTGTCGCTGTTTCTAAGCAAAGAATTAAGGCCATGCTATTCTTTCTCTTTTGTTTCTGAAGAAGATTGCTCCATCACTTTATCCCCAGATTTCAAAGTTTTAGTAACGGTGTTGTAGGGACCAATGATGACGGTTTCCCCTTCAGAAAGACCTGAGGTGATTTCAATGTTACTATCGTCTTGAATTCCTGTTTTCACAACTCTCAGTTTTGCTACTTCCCCCTCCTTCACAAAAACACATTCAAACTTTTCGTCGGTTTCTGAAGTTACTTTTTGAGTGTTAAATTTTTTGGTGCTACTGGTATCCGTTTTTATAACAACAGCACTAATAGGGACTCCAATTACATTTTCTTCTTTTTCAGTAATAATATCCACAGTGGCAGTCATCCCTGGGCGAAAAGGAGAAAAACTTTCGGGCTTTCCTTCGGTAAGATCGGTGTAAGATTCTGGTAAAATTCTAACTTTTACTTTAAAGTTTGTAACCTGATCTGCAGACAAAGCGGTTTCAGCAGAATTTGCGATTTCCGTAACAATTCCTTTAAATTCCCTCTTTAAATAGGCATCCACCTCGACAATTGTCGAATCCCCTATCTGAACTTTTACGATATCATTTTCATTTACATCTACTTCTACTTCCATATTCGACAAATTGGCCACACGAACAATTTCTGTCCCAGCCATTTGTGCAGTTCCTACAACCCTTTCCCCTAATTCTACCGAAAGTTTGGAAATAGTTCCGGACATTGGTGCGTAAATAGAAGTTCGGGTTAGGTTATCCCTGGTTTGCTTTACATTGGCAGCAGCACTTTGCACACTATAATAAGCAGACTCCCTATTGGCTTGTGCCATTTCATAATCTGCAACGGTACGATCCCATTCACTTTTGGAAATAACACCTTTGTCGAAGAGGGTCTTGTTACGGTTGTAATTTAGTTCGGCATTTTTAAGGGAGGCCTCTGTTTGCGCTAATTGTGCCCTTGCATTTTGAAGTCCGGCTTGCGCCTGACTTAATGCGGATTGTATTAAATCGGGGTTGATTTTAACCAACAAGTCTCCTTTTTCAACCTGCTGCCCTTCCTTGATGGGAAGTTCAATAATTTCGCCTGATACTTCCGAGGAAAGCATCACTTCAACTTCCGGTTGAATTTTCCCGGTAGCCGCAACCGTTTCCGTTATATCAATTGGAGTTATTTGAGAGACTTCTACCTCTTTTTGGTTACCAGTCTTTCCAAACCAGCCCATTTTTTTTCCTGCGATAAGCAGCACAATAAATAAGGCAAGGCCAATTAAAATCCAGGTTAGTGTCTTTTTTTTCATGGTTAGTTAAAACTTAAGTTCCGTTGCAGGAATCCCAAAATACAACTCTAATACCTTTAATTTAAATATATAGTCATATTTCGCTCTGTTAGCTTCAATTCGTGCATTATCGTACCGAGCCTTAGACTGGCTAAAATCAAAAGCATTCGTTAACCCTACATCGTATCGATCTTTTGCATATTCATAAGCTAATTCTTGAGATTCCAAAGCTTTCTGTGCTGCTTCATAAGATTTATAGGACCCCTTGGCATCAACATAGGCTTGATAGACGGTCGATTCCAAGTCTAATTTTGCCTGCTCTAATTGATATTTTGTCCTTTCAAGATTAACTTTACTCCTTTTAACGTTACTCCTTGTAGAAAATCCATTGAAAATAGGAATGTTTAATTGTAATCCATATCCTATACCATCATTTTGATATAATTGATCGATAAAAGGATCGGCACCAACTTCCCTAGTAATGGTATTGGGAAACTCTCCTACTACCGTTTGGCCTGTTTCTTCAACAAAGCCAATAGGCTGCACTAAAGTAGGGTTATCGGGGTCTACAAACTGTTGAAAGGAAGTTACGTCTGTATACCGTGTATCATACCCAAAAAATGCTGACAAGGTAGGAAGATAAGCCCCCCTTGCAATTTGCAAATCCTTTTCTGCCAATTCTACACTTTTTTCAGCGATTTTTATTTCTGAACGATTTTCTTTGGCAGAATCAATAATTTCTGAAATTCCTTTTGCAGAAATCCCTTCATCAATGATTTCATATCCTTCATCTTCTATATCAAAATTCTCATAATCCTTTATAAGTAGTAATTGGGCAAGGCTAATTAATGAAATTTGAACCGTATTTTCGGTGACGGCAATATTTTGCTTTTCCGAAGCGTCGGTCGCCTGAATTTCAAGCAAATCACCTTTAGGAAGCACTCCAGCATCCACTAAATCCTGAGTACGAGTAATCTGTTCTTGAGTAACTTGGTTTTGAGCCTTTAAAACTTCCAAATTTGCTTTATTAGTCAATACTTGTAAATACGCATTGGCTACGAATAGTGAAATATCATCCTTCATTTTATCCAAACGATATTGACTGGATAACTTATTGAGCTCGGCTCTTTGTACTTGCCTAAAATTTCTGAGACCGTCGAAAAGCGTATACCCTACATTAATTCTTCCCGTAACCGATAAAAAGGTAGTTGTGGAAGCATTGTTGGTAATTGGGTTAAAGTTAAGACCTGTATTTTGGGAAATACTGGAAGAAGCGTTTACACTAGGCATAAAATTACCAATGGCTGCAAGTTTATCGGCATCGGCAACTTCTAAGTCTAATTCGCTTTGCTTCACAGAAATATTATTCTCTAGCGCATATTCCACACATTCCCGTAACGTCCACTTTTTTTCTTGGGCTTCAGAAACCAGGTTCCAGGAGATGGCGATAAGGAAAAAGAAGATTTTCTTCATAATGATTGTTGTTGACAGATTGGTCTTTGGATTGATGAAAGTGTTACAAATATCGTAAAAATTACTAGGCAAAAGAATTAAAATCCTTGAGGTTTAGATACTTGGTTCCAAACTTTGATCTTATCATCTTTAGATATTCCGTTAAGAACCTGAACGTTAATCCCATCGCTAATTCCCAACTCTACCTCACGACGCTCAAACTCTTGATCTCCTATTTGCACTTCCACAAACGGTTGTTGCGTTTTTGCGTCATACTGAACCAAGGCTTCACTTATAGCCAAAACGCTATCGGCCCTAGCTAAAATAATAGAGGCATTTGCGCTTAAACCAGCCCTAATGAAGGTTGTAGTATCGATATTCCTTAAACTTCCCTTTATTTCAAATTGAATCGCTCCATTTTCTTCAACTCCTTTTGGGGCTATATAATCCAAAACGGCATCAAACTTTTCATTTTCAATAGCTCCTACGGTAATTTCCAAAGGAAGATCTTCTTTTATTTTCCCTACCTCACTTTCATCCACTTTCCCTTCAAAAATCATCTTATTAACATCGGCAAGTGTCGCAATAGTAGTTCCGTCATTAAAATTATTGGCTTCAATTACTTGATTTCCAACTTTTACAGGAACATCAAGCACCATTCCTGAAACGGTTGCCCGAATTTCGGTATTGGCAGCCGTTCCTAAACCACTGGTAGTTCCGGTTTTTACAATTTCAAAAGTTTGTCGAGCTCCTTGAAGATTCACTTTTTCCTGATTGAAACGTTGCAATGCTTGATTGTAGGTAAGCTGCGCATTGTCAAACTCGTTTGCGGAAATCACTCCTTTATCAAAGAGTTCTTTTTGCCTGTTGTAAATATTCTTTTGGTTTTCTAGAGCCAAACGTGCCGTTTCCACTTGAGTTTGGGCGCTATTGATACTATTCCTAGCCGAATTCAATGAATTTACATTGGGCACCACCTTTACCTTTGCAATAAGATCTCCCGCTTGTACCTGATCCCCTGCTTCCACAAAAATCTCATCGATGATTCCAGAAATATTGGGTTTAATCAATACTTCTTCTTTTGGCACAATACTTCCAGTGGCTACCGTCTTTTTCACTATATTTTGCTGCGAAGGTGCTTCCGAAGTATACACTACAGGATCCTCTGCATTCTTTGCCCAAAGCCAATACATGGCGCCACCAAATAATACTACAATGGCTACAAGCGTAATAATAGTTCCAGTTTTTTTCATGCTATTCTATTCTTTTATTCTTTTTTGATTGATTTCTATTCGGTTCTTAAAGCATCTACAGGCTTAACCCTTATGGCGGTTTGCGCAGGGATTAACCCTGCTAATAAGCCTGAGACAATTAATATAATAAGGGCCACAACCACTACTCCTATGTTCACGGAAGGATTTAAAAACATCATTTCACTAGTGTCCATTCCGGCCATTAGGTAATTAACCAACATCAAGACACCCGAAGCCAAGACAATTCCAGCCATTCCAGAAATGATGGTTAAGAAAATGGATTCCAATAAAATTTGGGTCCGGATACTCCAAGGTGTAGCTCCTAAAGCTCTACGGATGCCTATTTCCTTAGTACGCTCTTTAACGACAATAAGCATAATGTTACTGATCCCAATAATTCCAGAGAGCAATACTAGGATACCTACAAAATAAGCGACAAAATTGAGCGCCACAAAGAGTCCATTAATCCTTCTATATTCCTCCCAAAGGTCAAAATTTCCTACAGCCCGATCATCTTCTGGGTGAATATTATGACGTTTTTTTACAACATCGAACACCTGACTTTTCAAGTTGGTAATGGAGTGTCCATCTTGAGCGGTAATAGCCATCCAACCTACCCTATCGGCCATATTAAAAGCTTGGGAAAAAGAGGTGAAAGGCACATAGATTTCTTTTTGTGCTTCTTCTTCATCCCCTCCTCCATTACTCTTCTTTTTATACGTTCCGATGACCATAAAATTGACACCATTGATCTTGATGTAACTTCCTATCACTTCTTCCCCTGGATCATAGAGTCCTATCTGGACACTTTCACCTATGACCGCAACTTTCCGCTTCTCGTCAATATCTGAATAATTCAAAAAGCGGCCTTGGGTAATATCCATAGGCTGCTGTTCGATAATTTCTGGGTAATCCCCATACACGTTATAAGCACCGGTTTTTAGCCCACGTACTACATTATTCGCACCACGGAAACCACCTAACTGATTTCTTGGAGAAACAAATCGAAGATTGGGTACATTCTGTTTAATGGCTTCTACGTCTCCAATTTTAAAATTATATCTTCTACCCTTTGGCATTCCTTTGTAAGGTTTGGAGACCGTTTGTGTCCACATGAACATGGAATTTGTTGCCATTCCATCGAACCCCTGTTTTACACCATTTTCCAAGCCCTTTCCAGCAGCCAAGAGGATGACCAGGATAAAAATACCCCAAAGCACTCCAAAAGCTGTAAGCACTGTTCTAAACCAATTAGAGCTTAACGCCTCAATAATTTCTGACCAACTATCCCTACTGAAAATTTTACTCATCTCTTAAGGCTACTATGGGTTTTATATTGGAAGCGCGGTAGGCTGGAAAAAAGCCTGCAATAGCTCCTGCTAAAATTAGAATAAAAACTGTGGTAATAGCTACCTGAAAGTTTACGGAAGGGTTTTTAATAAAATCGGTTTCAATGGCGGGGCCTACGACTTCCAATAAAAGTAAGCTTAAGATAAGCCCTACAAAACCCGCAATAGCTGTTACAAAAATGGACTCGTGTAAAATCATCCCAATAATAGAAAGAGGTTGTGCTCCAATGGCTTTCCGAATGCCTATCTCTTTGGTGCGTTCCTTAACGATAATAAGCATGATATTACTAACCCCTACCACACCCGCAATGATAGTACATATACCGACGCCCCAAAAGAAATAGCGAATCATGGCCATAAGATCGTAGAACCGCTTGGCGTTCTCAAGGGAATTATTAATGTGAATGGCGTTTTCATCCTGAGGAGCTACAGTATGGCGGGTTTTAAGATCGTTTTCTAACTGTGCCGAAAAAGCTTCAGACATGGCCACGGCTTCCTCAAAACTGTTTTGAGGTTCTAGGGTAAAGGCCATAGAACGTAAGTCGGTTCCAGCATTATAAATACGTTGAGCGGTAGTAAGCGGAATGAAAATTCGGGTTTCTTCTCGTTCCCCGCCTGGATCGGTATAAATCCCTACTACTTTAAATTTGATTCCGGATATTTCGATATATTCTCCAAGCGCCTTCTTTCCTTTAAAAAGATCTAAATTAACACGATTTCCAAGGATTGCCACTTTTTCGTAATTCTCTAAATCCTTCTGGTTAATATAGCGCCCGGCTGTTAACGTCTCATTTTCTAGGAACTGATAATCGCCGCGAACACCTTCAATGCGGTAACTACCACTCTCTTTTCCATAAGTAGCCAATTGCCCCCACATACTGTAGACTCCTGATTTATACTCTAACCGATCTTGGTTTTTTGCTTCTGCTAGGTTGTAATCCTGCATATCCATTTGGATCCTTCGGCCCGGATTTAATCCTTTGTATTCCACAGAAGTTACTCCTGCCCAAACACTAATTCTGTTAGCGGCATCTTGCTCAAATTCTTGGGCAATTCCGTTTTGCATCCCTTGACCAATTGCCAATAAAATAACCAGAATGAAAATTCCTGAGGCTACCGATAATCCCGTAAGAAAAGTTCGTAATTTATTTTTACGAATGGTTTCAAATATCTCTTGCCAACGTTCTAAATTAAGCATGGGCCGTCTGTTTTTCTTTTGCTTCCTTTGCTCTCACTTGGGTAACGCTCGAATCATCGATAATCAACCCATCCTTTAAGTGAACAATCCTCTTACACATATGTGCAATATCATCTTCGTGGGTAACCACCAGTATGGTTTTTCCTTCGTCATTAATTCCCTGAATAAGCTCCATCACTTCATAAGAGGTTTTGGTATCCAAGGCTCCAGTTGGCTCATCAGCCAAAAGAACTTTGGGGTCACTCGCCAAAGCCCTTGCAATGGCCACTCGCTGTTTTTGTCCTCCAGAGAGTTCATTAGGTAAGTGATCTGCCCATTGCTTTAAACCAACTTTTTCTAGATAGTGCATGGCTTTATCGGTACGCTCTGCCCTAGCCACTCCTTGGTAGTATAAAGGCATCGCAACATTATCCAAAGCCGACTTATAATTGATAAGGTTGAAAGATTGGAAAATAAATCCTAAGAACTGATTCCTATATTTTGCAGCGATACGTTCATTTAAATTCTTAATAATCTTTCCATCCAAAGTATAAGTTCCTTCATCCGCTTCATCTAGCATTCCCAAAATATTGAGTAAAGTAGATTTTCCAGAGCCTGAAGACCCCATAATCGCCACCATTTCCCCCTCAGAAACTGTAAAATCTATCCCTTTTAATACATGGAGGGAATTTGTTCCCATTTGGTAAGACTTATGTAAATTTTCAATCGATATCATATACGTAATGTGTAGATTACAAAGTAAATACCTTTGTATTCTTAAAATGTGAAATTCTTGTTAAGACTTGCGGAAAATGGTTAGCTAAGTCCCTTATAAGACTGAAAAGAAATTAAATTGTTACACATGATTTGAAATTAAGCTGCTTCTTGCTTCGCTTTCTTTCTCATTTTATAAATGAAATACCCCACTCCACCTATGAGAAGGTAGGGAAAAACCATTAAATAAACAATTCCATTATTAATCCCCTTGGCAGCACCACCGCCATCTTCACTTTCCAGAACGGCACGGCACATGGCGCATTGTGCTTCGGAGGGGAGCACCCAGACAATCAGTAGTATTAAGAAGATGTATTTTAATTTTATCATGCGTAATAAGGTGAAATCATAATGTATACAATGACTCCTGTAACTGCTACATACAACCAAATGGGAAAAGTGATCTTAGCTATTTTCTTATGCTGCGGAAATTTTCCAAGACTTGCTCTCACATACGTAACTAAGACAAATGGAACTACTGTAATTGAAAGAATAATGTGAGACACCAGAATCGCATAATAAACATACTTTAGAAATCCCTCTCCTCCATAAGGAGTAGGATCGGAAGTCATATGGTAAGCCACATACATCACTAGAAAAAGTAAGGATAACACAATGCATATTTTCATAAAAATTTCATGAAAAAAACGATCTCCTTTTTTAATTCGGATGACGGCTAAAATTAATAGTATTGCTGTAGCAGCATTAATCCCTGCATAAATAGGAGGCAAAAAGTCCAACGGCTCCACGTTGGGAATACGTACCCGAAACAACACCGCTACCGCTACCGGAATCGCGATGGACAATATCCAAGTCCAAATTCTATAACGATTCTCTAATTTTGTATTTTCCATTAATTTTTCAGTAATTTTTGTATGTCCTCTATAAGCATCTTGATCGTCTCTTCTTCCAAACCATCGTAATAAATGATGGGGTTTCCATTTACATCTTTACGTGAACGGATATTCCCTTCGGAATCAATCAAGGCAAAAAACCCTGAATGCTCAAAACCACCTTCCACTTCTGAAGCTTCCCCAACATAAAGATTGAACCCTTCGTTGGCAAGTTTGTAAATCTCCTCTTGTTCACCCGTAAGTAAGTTCCAATTTGGGTGGGTCATTTCGTATTTTTGAGCATACTCTTTCAAAACCGAAGGAGTGTCGTATATAGGATTGATCGTAAACGAAGCGATTCCAAAATTATTTTCCCCTAAAAACTCTTTCTCTATCTTCCCCATATTCTGATTCATTACGGGACAAATAGAAGGACAAGTAGTAAAAAAGAATTCGGCTACATAAACTTTCCCTAAATAGTTTTGATTTGTAATGGTATCACTATCCTGATTTATAAATTTAAATGAAGGTACTTTGCCTATGGTGACCAAAACCTCCTCATTGGATTTTTTTCTTTCCAAGTGATGCCGGTCGTCATCGACTATGGTATTGTTAGAGATACGGCTAATGATTTTAGGAATAAATAAAATTCCAAAAACCAAAATTATAAAAGAGATGCCTATATAGGAATAATTGTTTTTTTTACGCATGCTAAATTTCTCTTTTGGCTTTATATTTTTTTAACGCAAGGCGATATTCCGCTAAAATGACTTTTACATCATCTCCCATTTTATTATTAATTTCTGCATAATCTGCTGCATTGAATCCATATTTTACACCTTCATCCTCATCGGCCTTTCTTCCCCTTAAATTTCGATCTTTATCAATAATATAAACCCAATCTGAAGCATGGTGGGCATCTAATTCTTGTTTATTTTGCAAAGAAAGAAACACTTGCGCTATCACTTCAGGTTCGGCGTATGCAAAATGGTATTTTGAAGGATCGGCTATTTCAGAAATTTTGTTTTTTAGGCTTGTTACCGATGTCCTTTGATCTTCCGTTACTAAAATTACAAATTGAAAATCTTCAAACTGATGATTTTTCTTGTAGATTTTATGTGCCAAGTTGAAGGCATTCCCCTTTTTTTCTTCGACAGCATTTCCAAAAAAACCCAATACTGTAATTTTTCCTTCTAATTGAATGGAAGCTGAATCGAAACTCTTGAAATTGGTAAGCTCGGAAACATTTTCCGTAAGGACAGGAAGCTTCGCAAAATTGTTAACCCCTGACGCAAAAAAGATATACACAGTAATGGGCAGCAAAAATAAAATTCCAAGAACGAGGTACTTTTTCAAAGCAAACTATTTTATGCAAAAATACGACCCAAAATATCGATGGGCAACCCTTTGAAGTTAATTTTCAAGCATAAAAAACCCCGCATGTATGTGCGGGGTTTTCATATAATAATATCTTTAGTTTAAAAATTGAACTTGATAAACCCATCTTTATAAACCTCAAAAATATAATCCCCTTCAATCAAAAGAATCAAGATTAAGTAACATATTAAGAAGACTGCTGTCCAAACAACAGAGCGCCTTAGTGATTTCCATTCGTCACGCATGTGCATGAAGTCCCAGGTAATATAGTACGCTTTAACCAAGGTTAGAATGATAAAGATCCAGTTTAAGGCTTTCATTGCCAAAATACGGGTTCCTGTTAAGGATTCCGGTTTAATGATACCCAAAACCACTTCAATTGCGGTTACTATACATAGAAATGCAAAAACACCCCAGATTTTACTTACATTGGATTTAAACTTCCAAGCGCCTCTAAAAATTGCTAATTTATGTTCGTGTGCCATTGTCTATTTTTCTGAATTAAACCAAGTAAAAGAATGTAAATACAAACACCCATACCAAATCTACAAAGTGCCAGTATAATCCAACTTTTTCAACCATTTCATAACTTTTCCTTCTCTCGTAGGTTCCTAAAATGACATTAAAGAAAATTATAATATTGATAACTACCCCAGAGAATACGTGAAAGCCGTGAAATCCTGTGATAAAGAAGAAGAAATCGGCAAACAAAGGATGTCCATATTCATTGTGCTGAAGATTGGCTCCTTCGACTACTAGCTTCCCATCTTTCACTAATTTTGCTACAGACTCTTCCCTTGACAAAACTGTTGGATGTCCATTTTCATCGAGATACTGCGTTCTAATTAATAAGTTTTCATCAGCCAAAAAGCCTGCCTTAACTTCTTCTAGGGAATAGCTAGATCTTGTAACAGCATCTGTATCGTACCATATACCGTTTTTCTCTAAATGATTAACCCTATCTGCAGGTAGTTTTTTTGCAAAATCCCTAAGCGCTACGCGTTCTCCCTCGGTATTTAAAAACTGAATGATTTTTCCACCGTTAGTTTCAACGGCACCATAATCTCCTTTGATAAAGGTAGCCCATTCCCAAGCTTGGGAACCTACGAATATAGCACCCCCAATAATGGTGAAAAACATATACCAAGCCACCTTGGTCTGTTTCATTTTATGACCAGCATCTACTGCAAGCACCATCGTTACAGAAGAGAAAATCAGCACTAAGGTCATAAAGGCCACATAGTACATTGGTGCTGGCACTCCATGTAAGAAAGGAACGTGTGTAAATACTTCATCGGCGATGGGCCAAGCATCAATAAATTTAAATCTTGAAAAACCATACGAGGCAATAAAGCCAGAGAAGGTAAGGGCATCCGAGACAATAAAAAACCACATCATCATTTTACCATAGCTGGCATTGAGGGGTCGGCTTCCGCCTCCCCAGGTTTTTCCTTCGGTGCCTGTTTTAGCAACAGTAGCTTCCATACAGAGAAATTGGTTTATTTAGGTTGCAAAAATAAAGATAATTTTTATCTAACGAAATAGAAAAACAAAAAGAGATAAATCCACAGTACATCCACAAAATGCCAAAAGGTGGTAGCTAGTTCAATACCAAGGGTTTTACCGTTTTTGTACTTCTGTTTAAAATGATTATAAATTACTGCAATTAACGAAATAATTGCAGCCAAAACATGTATTATATGAACAAATACGATGAGAAAAACGAAAGAATAGGAAATATTACTGGTAGGGCCCGTAAAAGAATATCCAAATTCATTGTATATTTCTGAGAATCCTTGGTATTGAAAGAAGACAAATACCCCCCCTAAAATCAATGTAACCAAGAGCCAAATCATTCCTTTTGAATGTTGCTCATTTTTTACCGCTCTTTTGGCCAATTCAAGGGTCACACTGCTTACCAGAATAACCATAAGACTGTATAAAAAAGCTTGCGGAATTTCTAGGTTTTTAAGCCAATCGGCACGTTCTTTACTTACAACGTACGCACTGGTAAGACCCGCAAAACTCATTCCCAAGCTTGCAATACCAAACCAGAGCATCATCTTCTTTGCCCTACGTTTCTTTTGTATTTCTTCAGTAAACTCCATTTATCGTATAAATTTATCTAAAACGTAAATTATTTGTAAAAGTGTAATATAACTTACACTCACTAACATAAGTTGTCTTGCCGCTTTTTCTGTTTTAAGACGATACAACCTTACGGCATAATAAATGAGCCAGATTCCCAATCCAAAAATGAGGAACGCAGATACCAAACTAAGTTTTAGGCTTCCGGTTACATGAAAAGCTGGAATTAAAGATGCCAAAAGGGTCCATACTGAATACAATACTATTTGCACAGCTGTACCCTTATCCCTTTTCCCTGTGGGTAACATAAAAAATGCTGCTCTCTTATAATCTTCGTACAAAAACCATCCAATGGCCCAAAAATGAGGGAACTGCCAAAAAAACTGAATCATAAACAAGGTTCCCGGTTCAATTCCAAAGTCGTTGGTAGCTGCCACCCAACCTAACATAAAAGGAATGGCTCCCGGAAACGCCCCCACAAAAACAGATAAAGGTGTTTTGGTTTTTAAAGGGGTGTACAAACTCACATACATAAAGATTGATATAGCCCCAAACATGGCCGTTTTAGGGTTAATCGTATACAAGATGAAAATCCCAAGCAAAGTTAACATGGAACCTAACACAAAGGCCCATTTCACGGAAATTCTTCCAGAAGGTAAGGGACGGTCTTTGGTTCGGTTCATCAAGGCATCCAAATCTTTCTCGATAATTTGATTGAACACATTGGAAGCCCCAACCATACAATAGCCTCCTAATGACAATAGTAGTAGGGTTTTGAGGCTTACTGTTTCTGCTCCTAGTAAATATCCTGCTAAAGATGAGAACACCACACTAACAGACAACCGCATTTTAGTAATTTCAAGGAAATTACCTACATAACCTTTGGACAACAATGGGCTTAAAGATCTAGACAACTATTTTCGTTTCATTGAGTGCGCAAAGATACATTACCAAGCCCTTTTTTCACAATACATTAATTACTTTATTCTTATAGAAAAGATTGTTTTAGTACATTTGGGAATCCTTATTTAAAACTTAGACATGAAATTATTACTATACACCATCCCTTTCGTATTTTTTAGCCTTACACCTGCGGTCTTCGCTCAAGATGGTAAAGAAAACAAACAAATAGCGAAGGATAAGGTAGAACCCGAAACACAGGTAGTAACAGGGTATGAAGTAACTAAGATCAAAGTAAGGGATAGTATTTTTCTGCTGAAAGGAAAAGGAGGAAATGTCGC
Organism: Flavobacteriaceae bacterium; assembly: GCA_002707025.1. GTDB lineage: Bacteria > Bacteroidota > Bacteroidia > Flavobacteriales > Flavobacteriaceae > PALG01. The sequence goes on from PALG01000026.1 coordinate 21,607, forward strand.
CGTACAGATGGGAAAGGAAGGCATTTTAGTGATTGACAGTCAATTTGAAGCTTCTGCACCGGAAATCATAAAAACCATTCAACAAGTTTCAAATCGGCCTATTAAATTCTTAATCAATACCCATCACCATGGCGACCATACAGGAGGAAATGGGTACATGAACAACCTAGGTATTACAACAATTGCACAGGAAAGGGTTCGACAGCGCATCATCGAAAAAGAAAATGAAGCCTACATCAAAGAACAGAAAAAAGCGTATGAAGACTACTTGAAAGAGGCTGAAAACAAAGGGCTTTCCGATGAAAAAGCAAAACAAGGCGCAAAGGAAATCCTTCAGGAAATGGAAGCGAATCTTAAGGGTAGTGAACTACTTCCTACCATTACTTTCGGTGACAATCTCTCCTTTTATTTCAATAATGATAAAGTTATAGCGTTTCATGTGCACAATGCACATACCGACGGAGATGTCATGATTTTCTTTAGCAACAGCAATGTAATCCATACTGGTGATGCTTTTGTACAGGGAGGCTACCCATTTATTGACACTGCTAACGGAGGCACTCTAGATGGGTACATGAAAGGACTTTCAAGAATTATGATGATGGCCGATGAAGAAACCAAAATCATTCCTGGCCATGGCAATCTTGCAACTAGGGAAGATGTCTCCTATTCCTATAAAATGCTCGAATATTTAAAAAACTCTATTTCATATCACCGTATCAACAAAAAAACCGAAGATGAAGTGGTTGCCATGAAAGAAATCACAAAGGACTTTGATGCGAAAGGCTTCGGAAAAGGATTTATTTCTTCAGAAAAAATAGTGCGAACAATCTACCAAGAAGTTGCCAAAAGATACCCTTGGAAATAATTCGATTTAGAAATCGTAGTACCAGTTAAATAAATCGGTCCGCACTCCAAAGTTGATCCAAGTGGTTTGGTTTTCAAATACGGAAGAGGTATTCAGCTCGGGTTGAAAGTCCCGATACATCAAACTACCGTATACTTTAAGATTGGTTGCAGGGTTAATTAAATACCCTAACTGTAGTTCTCCATGAAAAAAATTCGTGGTGTTCCCTTGGGCCAGTTCGTTACCAGTATCGGCCACACGATTGTCTTCAGTTCCGTAAACATCTCCCCCATAAAAAGAGGAGTCTTCATCGGTATTGAAGTCAAAACCCCTTTTGGCAAATATCACTTTGGCATCTCCAAAAACCCTCCCTTTTTGGTATCGGGCAATGGTAATAAATTCAGAAAAATTAGCTCCAAGGGTATGTGCCATCGATTGGTTGCTATGCCCGTAATTCAATACAATTGTATTGTGTGAGTAAGTGTAAGGACGAACTCTGTTATATTCTGCCTGAAGATATAAATTCTTAAGTCCAAAAGCATCATAATACTTGGCCCCTAACTGATAGCCTACTTTATTTTTATAGCTCCCTTCCCCACCGAAAATATCCCCGGAAGAAAATTCATCAATAATCAATTGTCCATACGCATTAACCCTATTGGTAAACTTGTATTTGGCAGAAAGACCAATCAAGGCATTCCCTCCCCGAGATCCTGTTGAAAATTCAATCGCACGATAAAAAATAACCGGATTTAAATAGTTAAAATCAAAACCTCTATCGTTGTCATTTTCCCAGATCACAGATTCAAAAAAGCCTACATTTAAACGTTTGGTAATATTATAGCTTAAGTAATGATTAGCCATGAACTTGGTTCTAAACGATCCATCTGCGGTCACTTCTGGGCGCACATCCCGAAGTGACATCCAAGTATTGGTGTATTTGATCTTCCAAAATGTTGTATTCACCTTAAAAAAAGGATAAGGGCTTGCATTGTCACTTAACAGAAGCGATCGGTATCCATCCCCAATAAAATTTTTCCCATGGCCCAGTTGAATATTGAAGTACTTTGAAGGAGTATAAGAAATGTGTCCGGTCGCCACTGGATAGTCATAAGAATCGTCCCCAAACTCCTTGGCGATTCCCCTTCCAGGAATAATGGCCGGATTTCCTCCATCAGGTTTGATGGATTCAGCATAACGATTAAAATAATCTGCAAAACGACCTTGGCTTTCATACACCACTGCAAAGAAACTGAACTGCTTACCAATACCCCCTTGCGCATAGACCAATCGGGTATTGTTATAGGTAGTAATGTCGGCATCGGTATCTTTTCCTACTTGTAAGTCGACCCCAGGATCCAAAGTAACCCAATAATCCTTGCCCTTAAACTGTACCATGTGCTCGTTCCACCATTTACGACCTAGCCAAGTGGTACGAGGCTTACTAATAGCTTCATTTTCCTTTGCAAAATCGTAATAACGATTTACTTCACTATATACAAAAGGCTTTTGAGCAGTGTGATTATTAGTCCCTATTTGATTTAGATACAGATCGAACAAACTGTAATTATGATGTGACAAGGGAATGTTAATGTTGCTTCTGTAGGCGTCATTATCATAGGTGGATTTTTCCAAATCATCGTATTCGGACAGTTCGCTAGTACCTATATTTTTTATGACTGGTGTTTCACGTGTAGGAGTTACTGAAATAGCTTCTAACGGAATTGGAAAAGAAAATTTGTATTGAGAATAGGTAGGCTTACCATTATAAGTAGCCGGAGTGATCTTTGGAAATTTCAAAAAAGCACTGTCTACCGCTTCCTTTAATTCTTTATAAACCGCATCCACATAGAGTACTTTAAAAGCACCTTCCTCATCGACTTCAAAAAGCACATTAACCTCACCTTTGTAGTTTTCTTCGGAAACTTTTGATGGCAGCTCTAGATTCGAAAAAAGTAAATCCTTCACGGTTTCATCAAAGCAAGAGGGAAGCGCTTCCATTGCTTCAGAACTGCAATTGGGAAAGACAGGATATTTTTCAATTGAATTATTTTGGCCGAACAAAGCCGCAGTAAAACTAATAAAAGTAACAAGCAGATAAAACCTTCTCTTTGTCATGGTAGGGCATTTTAACTCCCGAAAGATACAGCTTTTTTAAAATGGGCTATCATTCTAAAAAAAGAAATCCCGCCAAGAGGCGGGAGGTCTTTTAATTTTCGATATTTAAAATTATGGGGACGGAGTACATTACATTTACCCAATGGTTATTGTGCTTTCCTGGAGTCATCCGAGGTAGTTTAGAAACGACTCTTTTAGCTTCTTCCCCTAAATCCTCATGGGGCGCCCGAGTGATTACGTCTACTATTTGGCCTTCAGAATTAACGGTAAACATCACATCAATCCGATTTCTTTCTCCTGAATATTTCTCAGAAAATTTCTCCGTTCTAAAAGATTTATTGATAAAATTTCTGATTTTCTCATTCAAACAATCCCTACGTTCTTCGTTGGTAGATAAAGACTCACATCCAGGAAAAATAGGTGCATTTTCTACCGTTAAGATATTTTTGTTGACTTCTGGAAGCTTTTCTTCCCCCTCTTTTGAGGTAGGTATTGGATCGACATCGTTTTTCATTTCTAGAGGAGCGACATCGGTTTCTTTTGTAGGAGCATCATTTTTGGCCTCTATTACATTATCTAGAATCTTTGGCTTCTCTACTTTAGGTTTTTCCTGCTTTGGTGTTACTGTAGGTTTTTTTTCTACCGGTTTTGTCTCTTCTACCCTAAATTCAATCATTGGAGGTTCTTCAATGATTCTCTCCCTGGAGGTATCATAAGTGGCTACTGGAGAAAGTTCCCAGTCACTTTCCATAACAAGGAATACCAATAACAAGCTTACGATAAGGCCCACTTGAAAAAAGAGACCGGAGTTCCAACGGATGTTGATTCGTTTTTTGTCTTCCCTTTTGGATACTTGCGAATTTTTTACTGATGGTTTCATAGGATATCTATTTAAAGTTACCCTAGGTATATTACAAGCGCTGTGCCAAAAAGAAAAACGCCTTCATTTCTGAAGGCGCTTTTTATAAACTATCGGATATAGAATCTTAATTTTCCACTTGGAAAAGAATTGGAAGGGCATACAATACCCCTACAGCTTTTCCTCGTTGTTTTCCAGGTGTCATATTGGGTAAGGATTGAACTACTTCAATAGCCTCTTTTTCGAGTCTTGGGTGCGGAGCACGTGCTCTCACATCGGTAACCTTACCATTTTTATCAATTTTGAATTGTACAGAAATACGCTGTCTCCCTTCTAATCCCAAATCGCCCGCTAATTCTGTATTGAATTTCTTCTGAACGAACTTTTGAATTTTCTCAGACATACATTGCTTCTTCGCATTGTTGTTTCCAGCGTTTTCACATCCAGGATATATAGGTACATTCTCAATCACAGCAAATGGAACGTCTGCAATTTCCTCTTCCACTACTTCTTCAATCTCTTCAATCTCTACGATTTCTTCATTTTGATTGGTTTCGGTAGACTCAATGATGGTCTCTTCCACTTCCTCTTCATCTTCCACAACCTCGATAACTTCGGGTGCTGGTGGCGGTGGTGGCGGTGGTGGCGGTGGCGTTAATTGTTGTGTAATTGGCACATCCTCTAACAGGTCATCACCAACATCCAATACATCGCCAGCGATATTGTCTTCATCGAAGGTTTTCCTTTCAATAGCTTGCCATGCAAGAAAAAGCATTAAAACCAGTCCTGCCATTAAGTACACAGAACTCCATCGGTTTAAATCTGCTTTTGGGTTTTTCTTTGGTTCCATAATCCAATGTTTTGATAGTTGCTAAAATATGTAAAAAAGTGTTCTAATACAAAGTGAATTTCATTTTAAAATTCGATTTTGAAAAAATCCCGTTCTGAATATCCAGTATCCCAGTAAGATACCTCCTGTATTTGCTAAAATATCGAAGAAATCAAAACTTCTGGTAGGGATAAAATTCCCTTGAATAATCTCAATAACTATACCATAAATAAGAACAAATGAAATAACCCACCAAGTTTTGTGTTGCTTTCCTGAAAATTTAGACACTTTTGCCCATAGCCACAATAGTACTAGAAGCATGTAAATAAACACATGAACCAACTTGTCTAAATTGGGTACATCTACGGAAGATTGCTCTGGAATAGGGGTAAGTAACAGGGCCGTAACAACTATAGAATAGGCTATGGCTACAAAAAGTACTGTTTTACGCGCCAACAAGTTCTTTATAGGCTTCCGCATCCAATAAGCTATCTATTTCATCTGGATTGGAAATTTTTATTTTAACCATCCAGCCTTCTCCATAAGGATCCGAATTTACTTTTTCAGGTTCACTTTCCAGGTCTTCGTTAAATTCAATGATTTCACCCGATAAAGGAATGAAAAGATCGGATACTGTTTTTACTGCTTCTACCGTACCAAAAACTTCTTCTTGGTCCAAAGTTTCATCTAAGGTTTCAACTTCTACATAAACAATGTCTCCCAACTCCCCTTGAGCAAAATCTGTAATTCCAACAGTGGCAATGCCATCCTCGATTTTAACCCATTCATGGTCTTTGGTATATTTTAGGTTTGAAGGTATATTCATAATAGGTAACTGTTATTATTAATTTCCAAAATTATATCGTAAAGTAATTCCACTTCTTATGGTAGTTTGAGGGAATGCGGTTGAAATGGCATACTCTGAAAAAGTATGGTCATAATAGAACAATGCCGTAAGGTTTTTGGTCAACGCATAATCGGCCGTAAACTGAATACCATAAATGGTTTGTCCCGCTGTAGTTTGATTGTTTTGAATGTCCAAGTACCTAATAATGGTTTTATTGTCCCTTCTTGAAACATCCAGTTTGAAATTCAGGTCGCTTTTAAGGATGCGCTTCTTTCCGCCAAAATTAGTTCCTATTCTCAAGTCTTTGATTCGATATCCCAAACCTAGCACGATTTCATCTTCTTTGATTTCGGTTAAAAGATTATTCGCAAAACTTAAAGATAGTGCTCTATCTTTTCTTAGCTCGGCCAGTATTTTAATGGAATTCTGCATTTCGAAATCCAATCGCACCAATGGTGAAAACTGTTCGGTAAGGTTTACGTTATTAAGGAAGGTAGGACTTTTAAAGTTTCCAGCTTGATCTAATTCGGTAGGATCGGCGCGGTTAAAATCCAAGTTTGTTTGGAATTGGTTCACCGTATAAGAAGCTCTATAGCCATGTTGGATAGAAAAACGCTTAAAGTTCTTTTTGAACCAATCCAAACGCATTAATCCGGTATACTTTACATCCCAGTTAGGCAAAGGAATATCCCTAAAGATTCCTGTTTTTTCACTGGAAGCATCACTTCCCTTATATGCTGAAAGGAATGCCGGTAATAAAACTTGCTGACTGTTTTTTCCGAAGCCAACGGGGTATCCTTCTTCATCCACAGGGAAAGTATCTGATCCATAAAATTCTTGGGCCAATCGATTGGCTACTACCAATCGGTTCCCCCTAAAATCATCAAAAGCAGCAGAACCGTTTTCATCACTTTGGCCAAAAGCCGTTTTAATAAGTACGGTTGAAATATTAAAGTTCCCAAAAGTATTTGGCGTTAAAGAACGATACAGTCCATCTTCGACGATATAATTTTCAGCATAATTTTCGGAATAAGCCCTACTTCCATTAAAATCAATTTTAAGGTCGGGCAACAATTCCATATTTACCTGTGCGTCCAACTGTCTGCTTTCTACTTCTGTATATTGTTCATTAAATTCGGGATACAATGTAAGCCACCCTTTTCTTGCAGCAAGGTCTCGAATCTCTTCCTGACTTCCGAAAACGAAGCCAGTAGTAGGCTTCAGGGTTCCTGCAAAACCGATGGATGGGGTAAACCCAGGAAGATAGGTACCGTTATTTTCTTGGTAATTTATTTGAATCTTCTTAATTGAGGTGGCCAAACCAATAAAGAAATTGGCTGCTTTTTGACCTCCGCTAAGACTTCCGCCTCCTCCACCTTGATTTCCAGAGCCTCTACCTCCTCGAGGATCATTTTGATTTGTGGACAAGGACCCTTTACTATTCTCTTCTCCGGCTTTGCCTCCTCTTCCAGATTTTCCATTGCCTTCTTCTCCTTCGCCACCAGTGCCAGAGCCTCCTCTAAGTCTTGACCTTCTCGAGTTAGGCTTTAACTTGGTCAATCCTACGTAACGATAAAAGGTATTCATATCTAAGGTAGAATTGATACGGTGTGTGCTAGCATTCTGAATAGAGTTTCCTAAATTATAGGATATGATCTCTCCGTTTTCATCGGTTTGCGGTTCTCCGAACTGATTTAATGCTACAATATTGTTGAATTGATCACTACCATCTTGCCATTGGTAATCTCCTTGGTAGGAATACGTCGCCCTAATCCATTTCAAAAATGGGAATTTTGCCGTAGGCAAGTCGTAATTTAGCTGAAGTGATTGAACATGTTGATTAGGGTCTCCCACATTAAAAAATCCGTCCCAAACCCCAATAGAATTATCTACGTTATAGTCTACCGTTCCGTCTGCATTCTCAACCGGTGTTAAATAATTATTGATAATACGGTTATTCGCAGCGTTAAAATTGAAACGAAGTGACTGAGTTAAGTTATAATTCACCGTATACTGCCAATCGAACAAGAAGTTTCTTTGGTATAGGGTAGGCAATCCTATTTGTCCAGGGAGCAAGTTGATTTCCCGAAATTTTTGTTCGTTATACTTTCGGGTAATGTTGGAGCTTACAGCAATACTACTGGGTAACGGATTTAAATTCAGATCCTTTAAAAACTGCCAATACTTCCCTGTAAATAACGAGTCATTTTCTTGAAGGGCTCGATAGGTTTTTGTTTGATGGTGTATTCATAGGTTCCACCTACCCGAACATTTTGTTCTACGGCATCTTCAATTTCAAAGTCATGATGATCTTCTTGATTGTAAGAATAAGAGAAGGTAAAGTTTTCAATATCATAAGGCATTGGCTTACTACTTTCACCCGTTCTGTTTTTTCGCACCCCTATAAAGTTGATGCTTTTTCTTTTAGTATAGTTAATAGATTGCTCCCGTATAGCGTCCTTTGCATCTTCATCGGTAGTGTTATCCAATCGATCTTGCAATTCAATGTCATCAAACTCAGGATCATATTTAGGCGTAATCACTTCTTCCCCTACCCCATAATTGAAGGGTAATTGTACGCCCCAATCTTTGGGTAATAGCTGACCTAGATTAACATTGGTTACGACATCATACAGCTTTGTGTCTTCTAAGCTTCTTTGATTAGGACCTTGTTCAATGGATCCGAAGCCAATGGTACTTATCCTACCGGTTGCGCTTACATTGGCAAAATCAGCTACATTGGCATCCATATTTGCCACGGCAGCCCATCCTCCTTTATTGTCCAGCTCGCTCATACGAAGCTCGTTAAACCAAACCTCACCAGAAATATCGCGGCCATTGTTTTCTGCATTTCGAAGACCAATCATAATGACCCGTACATTTCCAAAACTAGGATTTCCTTTAATCCCTATTCTAAGTTCGTTATCGCCTGTACTGGAATTAGGGTCTAATTCAGACTGATTAAAATAAGTGATTTGAGTTGGATCTGGAGGCGTCGTTTGCCCCAAAACCCGGGTTTTAATTTCCTGAAGTAAATTCAAGGGAAGGTTTAAGCGGTTTGCTTCCGGCCAAACCAAATCGGCATCTGCATCACTTGGATTGGGTAAATTAGGAGAAATGTTTAAAGGAATCTCAATTTCATAAAAACTCGTATTCAAATCGTTTCCTAACCGAATAAAAGCTTTCATTTCGCCATCTTCCAGTAAGGGGGCAGGAGCATCCAAAGACTCGGCATGAATGAACATCTCCAAGTTTTTGTATTGACGCATATCTACATTAAAATTCTTATAAACCCCTCTAGCATCGCCCGGTTCTAAATCGGTAATCCTTAAAGCCAAAGATTGTTCATCCTGCCTAATAATATTATTGTTATTATTTAATTCTTCCCTGAAAACTCCTGGAGGAATTACATAGTTACTGTTCTGAATAACACCCACGGCTTCATTCTCGAATACGGTATTGTCAAGCTCATTAGGACTATTGTCAACATCCAGGGACTCGGTATATCTTCTATAATCTCCTCGGTACAGTTCTAACGTACCAAAACGAAGCGTTGTTTGCTGTTGGAATCCAGACATGTACATCCGCATAAAACGAATAGAACGAAAATCTGAAATTCCATTAACCGCCTCTGTATATTCACTTAAAGGAACACGGAATTGAATCCAACGAACAGGGATCTCTTGATTATTTTGAGTGGTGACCGTAATTTCTTTTACATCGGTCACATAATCTGAATTATCGGGGTTCATCCCAGGGGTGATATCGATACCGTATTCAAAATAACTATCTACGGTATTCATCGTGTTATCCCGGTTAATATCTTCTACATCTGGCTGTGCGGTAGACCCCCTATTGGTATTGCTAAACTGATCTGGGGAGTTTCCTTGGGTACCATTGTAACGGTAATATCGATTGATAATATCGCCTTCCGCTTGTAAGAAATATTCATAGTTATCCCCAGCAGGATCTTCCAATCCAGCAAAATCTGGATATTTGGCAATTTCTTCCGCATCACTTAACCCATCCAAACCAGCATCTTGATTGATTCGTTCTTGACCTTCCGTGGCAAAAGTGTATACCAACGACTGGTTTCTAGGAACTTTACCCCATGCTGTTTCACGTACTGTATTATCAAAACCACCATCTTCCGGAAGTCCATTTTCATATTGCTTTCTTCCATCTTTTAAGATATCTTCAGAAATATTCCCTAAATCGAAGGTAAGTTTCCCTCCCGGGTTATTGAAGTTTTCTTCATAAATAAACGGGTCCATTAACCAAAACTGGATGTATTCTACATTGGCCCGTTCAAAATCGGTTGTGCTTAGCTGCCTTGAAATCCCACCATAATTATCTGTAGGGTTGGGTAGTGTATTTCCGCCACTAGCCGCAGAATTGTAATTGTATGGCCCTCTTTGATCTGGATAATAGGTTAAATCCATAGAGAACAAGGCTTGTGTTTGCCCCTGTACAATATCCTGATCTGGAAAAATTTCATCTCTAAATACCCTTCTGGTAAAAGGAGACGATAAATCTTCATCGTTAATACCCTCGGGTCTTTGTCCACTGTAAAAAACAGGGTCAATAGTATACCAAGATAATTTTGCCCTTCGGTCGTTGTAGTTTAAATCTTCATTAGGAAGCTCTCCTCCAAATCCAACAGGGGTACTGGACAAGAACCAGGTTAATGGAGCACTTATATCGATAGCGGTTTGTGCTGCTTCAAAATCATCAATATAAGCAGTAGTCTTTCCATCAAAATCGGAAACTTTGGGCGCACTAGGCAATAAATAAGCAAACTCCCCTCTTAGGGATATGTTTGATTCCACATCGGTATCAATATTGGGAAGCTTATTTACCAATCGTGTTAAGAAAGGAACTTCTGTAGAATAATTGGCATTGATCCCGAACATGGTATTGTTAATGGGTTCATTCTGAAAAGCTGCCTTTTGGGTTAAGGGCCTTTCATTCAAGTTCAGAAAGGTTCCTCCTAACTGGAACTTATTACTGAATCGATGCTGGATGTCGAATCCAGTAAATCGCTTGGTTTGTTGCCCAAATAACGTATTGTTTTCTACACTAATATTAATAGGCGTGTTTGAGTTTTGTAAGGAAGGATCCAAAATTTGCACTCTTCCCAATTGGTAGTTTACAGTATAATCGACCCCCTCCACTAAGGTTCTTCCTCCTGCAGTCACTGTTACGGAACCTTGAGGGATGTTAAAGGCCCCAATTGGGATGCCGTCCCCTCCAGTAGATTTATAAGATCCTTTTAATTGGAATTTGTTTTTATCACTCGCTTCCTGTTCGGCTACAACTTTTGTAGAAGTATAGAGCTCCCTGAAAACATATTTTTGCTGATTTGCATTATACGTTTGCGGCTCTTCATAAATCTGCACCGTACCATCGGGCCTAGGCCCTGGTGCGTCCAATTTCTCAAAAAGGTATTCACCAAAGGGCTCAACACTTGTAAAAATGATTCGTCCATTTTGTTGGTCTACGGTAATTCCGGGATAAAAATCAAAAAAGCCATCTCCGCCTTGTTGGGGATCATTGTTGAAATTCAATCGGTCGAGATTGAATAGTTTTAATAAAACCTGATCCAATAAAACATCATCTGGCTCATCGTTAGGAAGAGGCTCTATCGTACCTGGGTCTCCTGTGGCAGGGGTAATATAATTTAAAGGAGAAGCTTCTAAGTATAGGATATTCATCCTAAAGTCTTCCTGTTCCAATTGGTAAGCTCCAATAGGATAGATATTCTTCATCATTAAATCCCAAACGGGCTCGTTTACATTGGTGATATTACTTTTTAGTAATTTCACCACTAAATTTTGCGCATCGGGGATTGCCTGATTGTTTGGATCTCCTCCAGTAGGATCCCCTCCACCTCCAGTGGGATCTCCCCCAGTGCCTGTTTGGATCACGCCATTTGCTTCTACTCCATCGGTTGAAAACTCTCCAACTTGATACACCTGTCCATTCACGGTGAACTGGAATGCTACGGCCAGCACTTCGTCATTATTCAATCGTTGGTTCAGGGAAATATATCCCAATTGAGAGTTTAACTGATATTCGTTTGGTTGTAGCTTCCGAGCATTTTCAAGGGTTACATAATCTATTCCTTCATTTACAGGAACCCCACCAAAACCGCTTTGCACCGAAGCTACATCCCTAATATTATCGTTTAGGATACTCTGCACCCCAGGATTGTCGATTCCAAAGGGGTTAAAATCATTATTAGAATTATCGGGATAAGAATTCCTAGGCTTATTCACAAACCCCCCAGGGATAAAGTTAAGTCCCACATTGTTTACATCGGCTTCTCCAATATCTTGTAAGGCAACGATGTTTCGCACATCGGCAGTGGTTGTATTTCTATTGGTAATCCAAACTTCTGCACGGGTAATTTGCACATTCGATCTTATGAAAGGATAATCCCGAAGCACCCTATCGTAATTATCCCGAAAATAGTGAGATAAGAAAAAGTGTCGGTTTTCATCGTAATCTAACGCAAACAGCTCGAAATTTGTTACTGTCGCGCCACCTTCCGCAACAACCGAACGGGTTTCCGAACGTTGTTCGGAAAATACTCCTGTAATGGTAGTTTTTCCAAACTGAAGTTGTGCTTTCACTCCAAAAAGGCTCTGTGCCCCTTGAATTAATGAGCTATTTAGTGGCATGCTTACGTTACCTACTTCAATTTTCTGAATGATATCGTCTTCGGTTGGGGTGTATTCCAGTTTGATTAAATTCTGAAAATCGAAGGTAGACTGCGTATCGTAATTGGCCGTCACCTGAAGTCTTTCCCCAATTTTACCCAATAAACTTAAACTAATTCTTTGGTCGAAATCGAAAGATAAATTGCTCCGGTTACGAGGGGAAAATTGCGGATTGTCCTGTTTGGTAAACAAGACTCCAAGGTCTAATTCTACCGTACCCTGAGGTACGATTTCAATTGTATTTCCTCCAAAAACACTTTCAAAAAAACTAGAGTTTACATAAAAAGTGGGCAGTAAATTTTTCTGGGCTTCTTCAGAACCTTCCTTCCTTCCATCGGCAGCATCAATTTTCTCCTTGAAGTATTCTTTCATTTGCTCTTTCAGCAACAAATCTTCATACTCATCTGGAGTAAGAATGACGGGATAGGAAATATTAAAATCTCCCAACATCTGGGAAAGTATGTACCGATCGGTAATGGGATCGTATGTATACAGGTTTTCAATACTAGTGGGATCGGGCAAATCCATACGACCCGAATCGTATCCTGTAGCGGTAGAATCCTGTGAAAAAGCCACCGTGGCTTTCATCATTAAAATCCCAAATAATATGTAGGTGGTTAAGCTGTTTTTAAAATTGTAATTTTTCACTCCCAAATCTTTACAAATTTTTTAAGGCTTGTTTGATAATTTCTTCAACACTTGCTTGTGGCTGTTCTTTTAACACGGCATCGCAGGCTTTTTCAGCCTGTTTTCGGACAAAACCTAAAGTCTCCAAAGCAGATAACGCTTCATTTCTATTCGTATTGCTTGACGTAGAAGAAATAGCTGATGCCCCATAGACTTTCAAAATTTTATCTTTTAGATCTAAAATCACCCGCTGGGCAGTTTTAGAACCAATCCCTTTTACACTTTGAATGGTAGCAATGTCTTCTGAGACAATAGCGTCCCTTACTAACTCTGGCGCCAACGACGACAACATCGTTCTTGCAGTACTTGCCCCCACACCCGAAACAGAGATTAATAAATTGAAAACCTCCCTCTCTTCGCGGCTGGAAAAACCATACAATGTATGCGAATCTTCCCGAACCAATAACTGTGTAAATAGTTTTACATTTTCATCGGAAGGGAGCTGCGAAAAAGTATGAAGGGATATATTCAAAAAATAACCCACGCCATGACAGTCTATCACTACATCGGTTGGGTTTTTTTCTATCAATCTTCCCTGAATGTGGGTAATCATTTGTTAACAAAAGGTTAATGGCCCAAATATAGCATAATTATTTGCATCTGCCAGTCTTACCGACTATTAAAATAAGGGCTATAATTTCTATTTTTGTTTGCGGTTTTTTTCTTTCTGAAGCTTCTCTTTTTGTTGCGCATCGACTACTGCAATGGCCGTCATGTTTACCATTTCTTCCACACTCGCCCCCAACTGAAAAATATGCACGGGTTTTTTCATTCCCAGCATAATAGGGCCAATAGACTCAACTCCTTTTTGCTCCTTCAGCATCTTATAATTACTGTTGGCCGAATCCAGATTTGGAAAAATCAAGGCATTTACCTTATTCCCAGCTAGTTTGGAAAAAGGAAACTTATTTTTTAACATTTCAGCATTTAAAGCAAAATCGGTTTGAATTTCCCCATCTACCACCATATCGGGCTTCATTCTATGCAAAATTCCTACCGCTTCACGAACCTTTGCTGCATGCGGATCCTTCGAAGAACCAAAGTTGGCATAGGAAATCATGGCAATTACAGGTTTTAAGCCAAACATTTTTACGGTATAGCTGGTCATTCTCGCAATATTGGCCAATTCATGTGCTGTGGGATCAATATTTACGGAGGTATCTGAAATAAAAAGAGGTCCTCTGCTGGTAAGCATTAAGTTGGTTGCCGCTACTTTTTGCACCCCCTCATATTTACCAATGGTTTCCAATACGGGACGCAATACCGTGGGGTACGATCTGGCATAGCCAGAAACCATGGCATCGGCATCCCCGGTATTAACCATCATCGAAGCAAAATAGTTCCGTTCCCGCATCAAACGCTTCGCATCGAAAAAGGTCACTCCGTTTCTGTGTCGTCGTTCCCAATAAGCTTTTGCATATTCTAAAAGCTGATCTTGTTGTTCATCGGCTTTGGGATCAATGATTTCCAAATCGTTCTCAAAATCCAATTCGGTCATCAATTCTTTTATAATTTCCTTTCTCCCCAATAAAATTGGAATAGCAATTCCCTCTTCATGAACAATTTGCGCCACTTTTAATACATCTAGATGATCCGCTTCTGCAAATACCACACGCTTGGGATTGCTCTTAGCACGATCCATAAGCAATTTGATGATTTTATTATCACTGCCCATGCGTTCATATAGCTCATCTTCGTACTTATTCCAATCTTTGATTGTAGAAAGGGCTACGCCACTTTCGATAGCTGCTTTGGCAACTGCTGGAGGTACTTTGGCTATAAGTCTAGGGTCAAAAGGCTTAGGAATGATATATTCTTTACCAAATTGTAATCGGGTTTCCCCATAGGCGATATTCACTTGCTCTGGCACAGGTTCTTTAGCCAATTCGGCTAGGGCCTTTACCGCCGCCATTTTCATTTCTTCATTAATCTTACTCGCTCTCACATCTAAGGCTCCACGAAAAATAAATGGAAATCCTAACACATTATTTACTTGGTTGGGGTGATCGCTCCTTCCCGTAGCCATAATAATGTCGTCACGGGTTTTTATCGCCAAATCATACGCAATCTCCGGATCGGGGTTTGCCATGGCAAATACAATAGGATTTGCCGCCATACTTTTCAACATTTTCGGAGAAACAATATTGGCAATGGAAAGCCCTACAAAAACATCTGCTTCTTTTAATGCCTCGTCTAGGGTATCTATTTTTCTGGAAGTAGCAAATTCTGCCTTCTCTTCGGAAAGATTTTCCCGATCCTTTCGTATTACACCTTTGCTATCCAACATGACAATATTTTCAGCCCTGGCTCCAAAAGCTTTGTATAGACGGGTACAAGAAACTGCGGCAGCTCCTGCTCCGCTAATGACAATCTTTACTTCTGAAATATCCTTTTCGGCAATTTCCAAAGCATTCAATAAGGCAGCAGCAGAGATAATTGCAGTTCCGTGCTGATCGTCATGCATTACAGGAATGTCCAACTCTTCTTTTAACCGCTTTTCAATTTCAAAAGCTTCAGGAGCTTTGATATCTTCCAAGTTAATTCCTCCAAAAGTGGGTGCAATATTTTTAACGGTCTCAATAAATGCATCTACGTCTTCCGTATTGATTTCAATATCAAACACATCGATATCGGCAAAGATTTTAAAAAGCAACCCTTTTCCTTCCATCACGGGCTTAGAAGCTTCTGGGCCAATATTCCCTAGGCCCAATACTGCAGTACCGTTAGAAATTACTGCGACCAGATTCCCTTTATTGGTGTAGCGATATACATTCTCGACATCTTTATCAATCTCTAAGCAAGGTTCTGCCACCCCAGGCGAATAGGCTAAGGACAAGTCACGCTGACTCGCATATTTTTTGGTAGGAACTACCTGTATTTTTCCTGGGCGGGGTTTTGCATGATACAAAAGGGCTTCCCTGCGTTTGCTTTGCTTGCTCATAGTTGGCTATTGTAAGACTTACAAAGGTAACAGAGTTCATGTAATGAAAAAACTTTCGTTAGCAATCTTTTAGGAAGTCCAGATTTCGTTTAAGACCCGAGTATTTTGTGCGTTTCATCGCACTTTTCCGGAATAGTTTCTGAAAAACTTCTTCGGTGATTTCTTCCCAATCTTTTTTGGACTTGGATAGCAACTCGGGTTTGGGTTGAAAAAGGGGTTCGCTATGTGCTTTACTGAAACGATTCCAAGGACATACATCCTGGCACACATCACAACCAAACATCCAGTCGTCCATCTGGTTCGAAAAGTCTGAAGGAATTTGATCTTTTAATTCGATGGTGAGATACGAAATACATTTACTACCATCGACCACATAGGGTTGTACAATGGCCTGGGTAGGACAAGCATCGATACAAGCCGTACAAGTTCCGCAATGATCGGTAACAGGAGTATCGTAATCCAATTCCAAATCGATAATAAGTTCGGCGACAAAGAAAAAAGAACCCACCTGTTTTGATAATAAGTTACTGTGTTTCCCTATCCAACCTAAGCCACTTCGGGCAGCCCAAGCCTTATCCAAAACTGGGGCCGAATCGACAAACGCCCGTCCGTGAACGTCCCCAATCTCTTCTTGGATGCTCGCTAGCAAATCCTTCAGTTTATCCTTTATAACAAAGTGATAATCGGTTCCGTAGGCATATTTGGAAATCTTATAAGAGTCCGCTCTTTGTGTTTCTGAAGGATAGTAATTCAGCAACAAGGATATCACGCTTTTGGAGCCTTCCACGAGCTTGGTGGGATCCAAACGTTTGTCGAAATGATTCTCCATGTACGCCATTTCACCGTGCATCCCATTTTTCAACCAAGCTTCCAAACGAGGCGCTTCCTCCTCCAAGAATTGTGCTTTACTAATTCCGCAGGAAAGAAACCCCAACCGTTTGGCTTCCTCCTTAATAAACTGCGTATGCTTTTCTTTGGAACTCATCTTGCTGAAAACATCAGATTCAAATCTACCGGTTTTAGGGTAATTAACGGATTCACCTTTGCTTCTGAAACATGGGTCGTGATTTTATATTGATGGACCATTTGAGAAACCGCCAATAGCATTTCAAAGACGGCAAACCCCATTCCAATGCACATTCTAGGCCCTGCCCCAAAAGGAAAATAGGCATTTTGCGGAACTGTTTGTTTACTTAAAAATCGCTCGGGCTTGAAGCTTTCGGGTTCTTCCCAATAGGTTGGGTTTCTATGCAGTTCGTAAAACGAGATTCCTACTAAAGTGTTTTTGCGTATATGAAAATCCTTCAGCGTATCATCTTCCAAATTTTCACGGTCGGTAATCCAAGCAGGCGGATATAATCGCATCGACTCATCGATAACAGCTTTGGTATAAGGAAGTTTTTGCAGTTTTTCAATAGGTGATGGGAAACCCCTTTCTACCATAACAATCTCCTCTAGAACCTTTTGTTGAATTTCAGGGTGTTTGGCCAATAAAAACAAGGTAAAAGAAAGAGCGTTCGCTGTGGTTTCATGGCCGGCCACAAACAGAATGGTAATTTCGTCAATGAGCTGTTCGGTGGTCATTGCCTTGCCCGTATCTTCATAACGAGTCGCCAACAATAGGTCTAATAAATCTTGATGGTCCTGCTTTGATTGCTTCCGTTCTTCAATAATGGATTCAATAATATCCCGACTCTCTTGTGCTAATTTTTTATGCTTCGCAATCTGCCCACTGGCCCTGTACCACAATGCTTTATGTGGTAAGCGTACTTCCTTCACTAGAAACTGCTGCACTTGCTCAATGATATGTTGCAATCGCTGCAACTGACTTTCAGAAATAGATACATCGAAAAGGGAAGTTGCCACGACTTTGAAAGCCAAACGATTCATCAAAGGAAAGACATCAATGGTTTCTTGAGAAGGGATTTTTAGTACTTCTTGGTGAATGGTTTGTTGCATCAATGCAATTAACTGTTCCATTTTCTTTTTATGGAAAGCCGGTTGAATGAGTCTTCTTTGTTGCAGCCAGTAATCTCCATTGGAAGTAAGCAATCCATTTCCTAGGTATTTTGAAAGATAGCGGGTTTGGATTTTGGACTTATAATAGTTCTTATGGTTTTTCTGAAGGATGTGTTGCGCTACTTCGGGATCACGACTTAGAAGCAGGTATTTTTTATAACCTACCTTCACGGAGAAGGTATCTCCCAGTTTTTCAAAATGTTCCTTGTGAAAAGGTAACGGGTTTTTCCGAATTGCTTCCGAATTCAAGAAAAAACGAAACAAGGAAAGACTTTTAGGGTATTGATATTTTTTGGAAGCTTCCATAGGGTTTAAAACAACCCTCCTTGGGTGCCCCCTTTTATTTTCCCCAAATGTTTGTAGGCAAACTCCGTGACTTCTCTTCCACGAGGCGTTCGCACAATAAAGCCTTGCTGGATAAGAAAAGGCTCGTATACTTCTTCAATGGTCTCGGAGCTTTCAGAAACCGCTGTTGCTAAAGTGGTAATTCCTACGGGCCCGCCTTTAAATTTATCGATAATGGTGGTGAGAATTTTATTATCCATTTCGTCCAGACCATGCATATCGACATTTAATTGCTTTAAAGCGAACTTTGCTATTTTAATGTCAATCTTTCCGTCTCCTTTAATTTGGGCAAAGTCACGTACCCTTCGCAATAAGGCATTGGCAATTCGAGGTGTTCCCCTGCTTCGGCCTGCAATCTCGATAGCCGCTTCCATGGTGATGGGGACCCCTAGTATACCTGCACTTCTTTGCACGATACTGGTCAAGAGCTCTGTGGTATAGTACTGTAACCTAGAGGAAATTCCGAATCGGGCGCGCATGGGAGCCGTAAGTAAACCAGAACGGGTGGTTGCCCCGACGAGGGTAAAAGGGTTTAAATTGATTTGAACTGTGCGGGCATTGGGACCCGATTCGATCATGATATCGATTTTATAATCTTCCATGGCCGAATACAGGTATTCTTCCACAATGGGGCTTAACCTATGAATTTCGTCAATAAAGAGCACATCCCTTTCTTCCAAATTGGTTAAAAGACCTGCTAAATCGCCTGGTTTATCCAATACGGGGCCAGAAGTGACCCTAATATTCACTTCCAACTCTTGAGCTAAAATATGCGCTAAAGTAGTCTTTCCTAGTCCTGGAGGCCCATGAAATAAAGTATGGTCCAGTGCCTCTTCCCTGAGATTGGCCGCTTGAACAAAAACCTTGAGGTTCTCCAAAGCTTGGTCCTGACCTGTAAAATCTTCAAAAGATAAGGGTCTCAGCTTTTTTTCTATATCCAGCTCTTGCGGGGATAGATGTTCCCCAGTAGGGTCGAGGTGTTCGTTCATAGCACAAATATACAAAGTGTAGTGACCAAATCATCACAAAAAAACCCTTTCAGTTTCTGAAAGGGTTTTAAAATAATGTAGCATCATATTGTTAGTGATTCATTTCCTCTTCGTTATCCTGAAGTGGCAAGGTCTGTGGAATAAAATCCTGACCCGGAATCACATAATCGGTTTCATCTTTGTTCAATTTACTATAGTCGTATGCCCAACGGTACACATGGGGAATAGGACCGTCCCAGTTTCCGTGGATGTGCTTTTGCTCTGCTGTCCACTCCAAGGTATTGGATTTCCAAGGGTTCTTAGGACCTCTTTTTCCGTAGAAAATAGAATACACAAAATTGAACAAGAAGACAATTTGAGCCGCCGCTGCAATAAATGCAAAGATGGTAATAACAACGTTCACATCAGCTAAATCATCAAAATAAGGGAATGCAGTATTTGTATAATAACGTCTAGGCAATCCTGCCATTCCAATAAAGTGCATAGGGAAGAATACCCCATAAGCTCCTATCGCCGTAACCCAAAAGTGAACATACCCAAGGTTTTTGTTCATCAGTTTTCCTTCAAACATTTTTGGGAACCAGTGATATACTCCTGCAAATAGTCCGTATAAAGCTGAAATACCCATTACCAAGTGGAAGTGAGCCACTACGAAATAAGTATCGTGTACATTGATATCCAGAGCACTGTCCCCAAGGATAATTCCGGTAAGTCCACCTGTGATGAAGGTAGAAACCAATCCTATGGAAAACAGCATGGCTGGGTTAAATTGCAAGTTTCCTTTCCAAAGTGTGGTAATGTAATTGAATGCTTTTACTGCAGAAGGAATTGCAATTAATAAGGTAGTAAAAGTAAATACAGACCCTAAGAACGGATTCATTCCTGAAACAAACATGTGGTGTCCCCAAACAATGGTAGAAAGGAAAGCAATCGCTAATATAGAAGCCACCATCGCACGATATCCAAAGATTGGTTTACGGGAGTTGGTTGCAATAATTTCGGAAGTAATTCCTAATGCTGGAAGTAATACGATATATACTTCAGGGTGTCCTAGAAACCAAAACAAGTGTTCGAACAATACGGGCGAACCTCCTTGGTTATGCAATACTTCCCCAGCAATATAAATATCGGAAAGGAAGAAAGACGTACCAAAGCTTCTATCCATAATTAGCATTAAGGCTGCAGAAAGTAATACCGGGAATGAAACGATACCTATTACAGCAGTTATAAAGAAAGCCCAGATGGTAAGAGGCAAACGCGTCATTGACATTCCTTTGGTTCGCAGGTTTAATACCGTTACCACATAGTTAAGCGATCCTAACAATGAGGAAGCAATAAAAATTGCCATGGATACCAACCATAAAGTCATACCCGCTCCTGACCCAGGAATGGCTTGTGGCAAAGCACTTAATGGAGGATATATGGTCCATCCGGCAGAAGCAGGTCCTGCTTCTACAAACAAAGACATCACCATAATAATACTCGACAGGAAGAACAACCAATAGGAAACCATGTTCAGGAATCCTGAGGCCATATCCCTAGCACCAATTTGCAATGGAATTAAAAGGTTACTAAAGGTACCACTTAAACCTGCTGTTAGCACAAAGAACACCATTATGGTTCCGTGAATGGTCACTAAAGCAAGATAGATACTTGGATCCATCACACCTTCAGCACCCCACTTTCCTAAGAATATTTCATAGGCGGTGAATTTATGATCGGGCCAGGCCAATTGCAATCTGAAAAGCAAAGACATAGCAATTCCTATAATTCCCATAATCAACCCTGTGATAAGGTATTGTTTGGAAATCATTTTATGATCCTGACTAAATATATATTTAGTGATAAAGGTTTCTTTATGATGATGTCCGTGATCGTCGTGATGATCCAAAGCTAAATCGTGTGCGTGTGCTGACATATCTCTTAAGCTATTTTTTTGTTATTGTTTAAGCGCTTCCGCTAAAGTTGCCTGTTCTTTAATCCAGGCGTTATAATCTTCTTCGTCTTCCACTATTATTTTCATTTGCATGTTATAGTGGTTGTTACCGCAAATCTTATTACAAAGTAGTAAGTAGTCGAATTCGTAGGTTTCCAAAGGTTCTTCTCCGTTAGCGACCAATGCTTCACTGTTTTTTCTTCTAATTTCGTTGATTCTAGCAACCTTATCTATCATCTCAGGATCTTTTCGCATATCTTCAGTAGTAAGGGTAGGCGTAAAAGAGAACTGAGTAATCATTCCGGGAACGCAATTCATTTGTGCCCTGAAGTGAGGCATGTAAGCAGAATGCAATACGTCTTGAGAACGCATTTTAAAAATAACCTTTCTGTTTACAGGTAAGTGTAATTCGTTTACTACAATATCGTCTTGTGCATTAGGATCGGAAGCATCCACCCCTAATTGATTAACTCCTTCGATAAGACGAACATTGGCTTCCCCTAAAACATTATCCTCTCCACTGTAGCGAGCTCTCCAATCAAATTGATAGGCATATAATTCAATAACCATGGGGTCATCGTTTTCGGTATCGACATTCATAATATCGGTCCAGGTAAATAACCCGTAAATAATAAGCCCTGCCAACACAATTACAGGAATGATCGTCCAGATAAATTCCAATTTATCATTGTCTGCATAGAAAGTAGCCCTTCCATTTTTTCTTCCTTTGTATTTGAAAGCAAAGAAGTGAAGCAACCATTGGGTGATGATTCCAACAATAAAAATAAGGACCATGGAAATTAACATGAGGTTATCGGTATCCACTCCATGTTCGGAAGCAGATTGAGGCAATAACACGTCTCCCCACTTCATAAAGGAAATAGCGGACAAGGCATAAATGAAGAGTACAAACATCAACATGAGCCAACCATTCACATTATTATCCTTATCGTTCGCTATTTGAGACGAATCATCTGCTTTCCCTTTGGAGAGTTGAAAAATCTTTCCCATTTGCCAAACGGCCACTCCAAAAAGTATGATTACTAATACAACTAAAAATGCAGTCATCGTTATCTATCTTCTAAATTTAATTAATAATGAAAATGTTTACTCTCCTTAATCAACGGATTGTTTTTAGCTAATAATGGTGCTTTTGTTAAGGCGGTAAATACGACCAAAACAAACAATCCAAAGAAGAATAGCATCGAACCTATTTCAGGTAATCCAATGAACCAGGAAGTTCCTACCGTAGCAGGCATCACCATATTGAAAACATCAACGTAGTGACCTAATAGAATGACAATTCCTGTCATTACGACAAACCAGTTCATACGTTTGTAATCGCTATTCATTAATAGCAATACTGGGAATATAAAATTCATCGCCAACATTCCGAAGAAAGGAATTTTATAGTCTTCAATTCGAGTGACAAAATAAGTCACTTCTTCTGGGATATCGGCATACCAAATAAGCATGAATTGTGAGAACCATAAGTAGGTCCAGAAAATACTAAACCCAAACATGAATTTCGCTAAATCGTGAATGTGGCTATCATTAACATATTCTAGGTACCCTTGTGATTTCAATACGATAGTTACTAAAGCAATTACCGTCACGGCGCATACCATCATACCGGCAAATACATACCATCCAAACAAGGTACTAAACCAGTGTGGGTCGAAACTCATGATCCAATCCCAAGACATGATTGATTCTGTCACAATAAAGAAGACTAAAAACCCTGCAGATATTTTAAAATTCTTTTTGTAGTAGCGGTTGTCTTCAGCCGTATCGTCGGCAATAGAATTTTTTCTAGAGAAATAACGATACAAATTCCAACCTGCCAAGAAAATAGCAGCCCTAATTAAAAAGAAAGGGACATTTAGGAACCCACTTTTACCAGCGATTAACTCGTCGTAATGATCACTTTCTGGATTCACTAATTCAGGATCCATCCAATGAAAAATATGATTTACATGAAATGCGGAAAGCAACAACAATACAAATAAAATTACTGAAGCAACAGGCAAATAGGCTGTAATTCCTTCCATCACCCTAAACAATACGGGCGACCATCCTGCTTGGGCAGCATATTGAATGGCATAAAAGGCCAAAACTCCCAATGCAATCATAAAGAAAAAGAATGAGGCAATGTATAGTGCAGACCAAGGACGGTTTTGCATTTGGTGTAATACATGCTCGTAGTGGGCATCTTCTCCCCCATGAGCTTCTTCCTTAACATCTCCATGGCCTTCACCATGAGTGTCTGCTTCCATGGAATGTGTATCTCCATGGCCCTCTTCGTGATGGCCTGCCATCATTTCCTTCACCTCTTCAGTAGTGCTGGGAGCGAATAAAAATCCTGAAATCATCCCAATGGCACCTACGACCATAAAAACAATCGCAAAAACTTTTAATTTGTTGGGTAGCGTATACATATCTTTAGCTATTGTCTTTTCTTTATTAATGTTGTTCTACAGAAGTTTCGGCTTCTGCTTCCATAGTTGGTGCTGGAGCTTCCTCAACTTCAGAATTCTCTGGAGTCAATAAAGGAGTTCCTTCCAATTTAGCTTTAAGGTTCATCACGTGCTGTGCGATTTGCCAACGCTCCAATTCACTAGTTTGTGAAGCATATGACCCCATGGAATTAAGCCCATACATTTGTACGTGATAAACTCCACCCATGGTAATGGTTCTTCCAGGATCGGCATAACTAGGAACCCCAAGAATTTTCTCATTTTGAACCAAAATTCCTTTTCCGTCGCCATTACCTCCATGACAAACTCCACAATAAATTGTATATAATTTTCCTCCGTTCAATAAACTTTCTTCCGTTACAGGAATGGGGCTTTTAAGCTCTGCTTTGGCTAGATTTAATCCTTCTGTCGTATTTGGATAATCGTAAGGTTGCCATCCTCTAGGGATAGACCCCTCTGCAGGAAGCATGGCCTCTTGATTTCCAGGGAATATTTCGTATTCCCCATAGGTTTCATACCCTACAGGCTTGTACATGTTAGGCATATATTGGTAGTTGGGCTGTTTCGAATCGAAACAAGAAACCATCAATATAGAGGCTATGGCTACAATAATTATGTTAGATATACTTTTCATATTAGTGTTCATCATCATTTTCGATTAAACTAATTTCAATAGCTCCAGTAGCTACTAAGAATTTAGAAACCTTTTCGATATCGTTATTCCCAGCATCAATGGCCATTAAGAAGTGGTCATCGGTTGTTCTTACATCGGGGTTTTCTGCCTTTTTAAAAGGCCATAATTTACTTCGCATGTAAAAGGTAATTACCATTAAGTGCGCTGCAAAGAATACAGTAAGTTCGAACATAATGGGTACGAAAGCAGGCATGTTTTCTATATAGCTGAAGCTTGGTTTCCCTCCTATATTTTGAGGCCAATCTTCGATCATAATATAGTTCATCATCACGATTGCGACAGAAAGCCCTACCAATCCATATAAGAAGGAAGTAATCGCTATTCTTGTATCAGCAAGTCCCATCGCCTTATCGAGTCCATGTACAGGAAAAGGAGTATATACCTCTTCAATATGATAGTGTTCATTACGAACCGCCTTAACGGCATTCATAAGAATGTCATCATCGTTGTAAATTGCATGAATTACTTTTGATGCCATACTATTAACTATTTTTAAGTTGTTCTGCTTGACCTGCCCAATCATCACGTTTTGCTCTTCCTGGGAATTCGTCAATAATACTATCTAATAAATCGTAATCTTTATCGGTCATTCTACTTACCTGTTCGAAAGTGTAGATCCCTAATTGGTGTAGTTTTTGTTCCATAACAGGGCCTACACCGCTAATTTTCTTTAAATCGTCTGCTTGTTGTGTTTCAGGATTGAAAGTACCAATGTTTGCAAGAAGAGCATTGATTTTCATTTTATCATCTCCTGTTTCAGCGATTGCACCTTCATGGACTGTATCTGGCGTTTTAACTTCAGATTTCATTACCGCAGCATTGGTAGGCATTACGTAATGCTTAGCGTCATCCCCTTGTTCAGCTCTTAACTTTTTGTACTTGCTTCCAGAGCCTTTCAGAATAGATTTCACTTCCGCTTGCGCAATTACAGGGAAGGTTCTCGCATATAATAAGAACAGTACAAAGAAAAACCCAATAGTACCGATAAAAATACCAATATCTACAAAAGTTGGGGAGAACATCGTCCAAGAAGAAGTTAAGTAATCCCTATGAAGTGAGGTTACGATAATTACGAAACGCTCGAACCACATTCCTATATTTACTACAATAGAGATAAAGAAGGAGAACATAATACTGGTACGCAACTTTTTGAACCACATAAACTGTGGAGAGAACACGTTGCAAGTCATCATGGACCAATAAGCCCACCAGTAAGGTCCTGTGGCACGGTTTAAGAATGCATATTGCTCATATTCTACTCCAGAATACCATGCAATAAATAGCTCGGTAATATAGGCTACCCCAACAATAGAACCTGTAATCATGATTACAATATTCATTAACTCTATATGTTGAAGGGTAATATAATTCTCCAGATTGGAAACCTTTCTCATGATAATAAGAAGGGTATTTACCATGGCAAAACCAGAGAAAATCGCTCCCGCTACAAAGTAAGGAGGGAAAATCGTGGTGTGCCATCCTGGAATGACCGACGTGGCGAAGTCAAAAGATACAATGGTGTGTACCGAAAGTACCAGTGGGGTAGCCAAACCTGCCAGCACCAAGGAAACTTCTTCAAAACGTTGCCAATCTTTTGCACGACCACTCCATCCAAAAGAAAGAATACTATATACTCTTTTAGTGAAAGGGGTAATCGCTCTATCTCGAATCATTGCAAAATCGGGCAGCAACCCTGTCCACCAGAATACCAATGATACGGAAAGGTATGTGGAAATCGCAAATACATCCCATAATAGTGGTGAGTTGAAGTTTACCCATAAAGAACCAAATTGGTTTGGAATAGGTAACACCCAATACGCCAACCACGGACGTCCCATGTGAATAATTGGGAACAGACCTGCTTGGATCACCGAGAAAATAGTCATGGCTTCCGCAGAACGGTTAATCGCCATTCTCCATTTTTGACGGAACAATAATAATACCGCAGAAATCAAGGTTCCTGCGTGACCAATACCTACCCACCAAACAAAGTTGGTGATATCCCAAGCCCAGTTTACGGTCTTGTTCAACCCCCAAACACCAATACCGGTGGAGACGGTATAAATAATACATCCTAGTCCCCAAAGGAAAGCCACAAGGGCAATGGAAAATACAATCCACCAAGATTTGTTTGCCTTTCCTTCTACGGGAGCTGCCACATCCACGGTTACATCGTGGTAGGTTTTATCTCCGGTAACTAAGGGTCTTCTAATAGGTGCTTCGTAATGCGACGCCATATCTATATATTCAATTTCTTAGTTTATGCTTCGTTTGTATTTCTCACTTTAACTTGATAGAACACGTTCGGTTTGGTTCCTACGGCCTCCAGTAAGTGATACATTCTTTTATCGTTTTTCTCCTTGTATACAACACTATCATGGTCGTTGATATCACCAAATTGGATCGCACCAGTGTCACAAGCAGCTGAACAAGCAGTTTTAAATGCGGAATCCTTCACAGGTTTCCCTTCCTTCTTCGCATCCAAGATAGTCTTTTGAGTCATTTGGATACACATCGAACATTTTTCCATTACCCCACGGGAACGAACCACTACGTCTGGGTTTAACACCATTCGACCAAGATCATTGTTCATGTTGTAATCAAACTCATCGTTTTCGGCATACAAGAACCAGTTAAAACGACGCACTTTATAAGGACAGTTATTCGCACAGTAACGAGTACCAACGCAACGGTTATAGGCCATGTGGTTTTGTCCTTGTCGACCATGCGAAGTTGCCGCTACAGGACAAACAGTTTCACAAGGTGCATGGTTACAATGTTGGCACATTACCGGCTGGAAAGCTACTTGTGGATTGGCTGCTGGATGTTCCATTTCGCCAAACTCAGAAAGCGAACTCCCTAATCCTGAAATATTTTCTTTCTTTTCGGTATCCTCACCAAAAGACTCTTCACTAGAATAGTAGCGATCAATACGCAACCAGTGCATGTCACGGCTTCTACGCATTTCACTCTTGCCAACAACGGGAACATTGTTTTCAGCATGACAAGCAATAACACAAGCTCCACATCCTGTACAAGCATTTAGATCGACAGAAAGATTGAAATGATGCCCAATGGAACGGTCAAATTCATCCCATAAATCTGCATCTGGTGAAGTTACCGGAATCTCTTGATGGTCTTTGGAGACCATTGGCACGGGATTCCAGTGTTCCACATCTTTGGTGTTGAAAATTTCCAAAGTGGTTTCGCGAATGATATCACGACCCATCATGGTATTGTGCAACTGGATACAAGCAAATTCGTGTGTTCCAGCCACTTTCTCTAAGGTTACATTTTGAACCGAAGAAAAGTTATTATAAAGTGGATAAGCATTTACCCCTGTTTGCATTTCTTGTTGAATCGCCGCTTTACGACCATACCCTAAAGCTAGACCTACAGAACCTTTTGCCTGTCCTGGCTGAATAAGTACGGGAACTTTTTCTATAACTACATCGCCCATTTTCACGTTCACATAGCTTCCGTTAAGGGCCCCATTGGCAACATTGAAGTTTTCTAGCCCCATTTCGGCAGCATCTGCCGCAGATACGGTAACATAATTATCCCAAGAGGCTCTGGTAATAGGATCGGGTAGTTCTTGTAACCAAGGATTATTGGCCTGTTGTCCATCCCCCAATCCGGTTTTAGTATATAGTGTTAATTCCAAGCCTCCTTGAACAGGCGCTACTAAAGCTCCATTCGAAGTAGAAGCTTCGAGCGTTCCAACAGAAGTAGTTTCTTCGTCTGTAGAAACTTCCATAGCTCCTTCAAACACCCCATCGTGTAGGGCTTGGTTCCAGGAACCTCCTCCAGCTAAGATGGTTCCTTGCCAGAATTCTTTAATGTATTCGTAATAATTTTTTGAATTTTCAGTCCATTTCAATAAACAATCCTGAAATTGTCTGGTATTGAATAGTGGACGAATGGTAGGCTGGATCAACCCGAAAGAGCCTTTCTTTAGTTGTGTATCGCCCCACGACTCTAAATAATGGGGAGTGGCAGCTACCATTTGCGCTAAAGAAGCTGTTTCATCTTCTTTCATTGAGAAAGCCAACGTCATCCCTAAGCTTTTGTAGGCTTCAGTAAATTGCGGATTTGGAAAAGAATACACAGGATTTACTCCTACGGTTATCAAACCTTTCACGCTTCCTGAAATCACTCCGTTCATCACGTTCAATACTTCGGATGCATTCCCCATAGAGGTCATACGAGGTTTCGTTGTATCCATAACCACGCTACCAACTGACTGGTTGTAGTTAAGCACAGAAGTTTGTGCAGCTACATTAGGAAGACCGGTGATAATTACCCCTTTGCTTCCTGCTTTCTGCAATTGGCTTTTCGCTTTATTTACCGCATCTACTACATTTTCAGGCAAACTCGAAGTACTTCCATTACCTGTTAACGCCAAAAGCACTGCCATTTGTTGCGAAGGCGTTACAGGTACGCGTTTGTCTGCGTTGGCACCTGAAAGTGACATATTCGCTTCAAATTGGATATGACGGGACATTTTTCCATTCTTCGGAATACGTCCTTTGGCATAACCTGCTTCATAACCTCCCCCTTGCCAGTCACCAATAAAATCGGCTCCTACTGAAACTATTACTTCAGCTTTGCTAAAATCGTAATCGGCTAAGGCACGGGTTCCGTATTTATTTTGAAAAGCATCCAAGGCTTCACTAGAAGAAACCGTATCATACACTACATGACGTATATTTGGATACTTAGCTTTAAAATCTGAAATCAATTTAGTCGTAGAAGGACTTGCGAATGTTTGCGTCAACAACACCACATCCTGTCCAGCCATGGTACCTAGTTTGGTAGCAACAGCAGCATCCAAATCACTCCAAGAAGCATCTTTCCCATCTACTTTTGGCCCTTGCAAACGATTTTTATCGTACATGGACAAAACAGAAGCTTGCACACGTGCATTAACGCTTCCGCCATGTTTTGCCAAATCATTACGTTCAATTTTGATAGGTCTTCCCTCACGTGTTTTTACCAAAACATTAGCGAAGTCGAAACCATCGGCAATCGTACTTGCATAATAATTAGCCACTCCAGGAATGATTTCATCGGGAGCCACCACATAAGGAATAGACTTAATTACCGGTCCTTCACAGGAAGCCAAGGTAGCAGCCGCTGTAGAAAAACCTACATATTTTAAGAAATCACGTCGTGTGGTCGAAGAAGTTTCCAAATTCTCTTTGTTCCCCAAAAACTCATCGGTTGGGATTGGCTCAGCGAATTCGTTTTGCTTCAGTGTTTCGACAATAGAACTATTTTCGTTTAGTTCTTCAACACTTTTCCAATATTTCTTGTTTGATGCCATAATATCTATCTGAAATAGTATTCAATAATTTAATTAGTAGTGACACTTTCCACATTCCAGTCCGCCCATTTGAGCAGCGGTCAACTTATCCACACCGTACTTTTTGGAAAGTTCTTCATGGATTTTCTCATAGTAGCCATTGTCTTCTACTTGTATGTTGGTTTCCCTGTGACAGTTGATACACCATCCCATGGTTAGTGGAGCAAACTGCTCCATGATCTCATATTCTTCTACAGGGCCGTGACACTTTTGACATTCCACTCCCGCAACGGTAACGTGCTGCGAGTGATTGAAATAAGCAAAGTCTGGCAGGTTATGGATTCGCACCCATTCTACAGGCTTGGTTTCCCCTGTATACGATTGCGATCCTTCGTCCCAGCCCACGGCAGCATATAATTTTTTGATTTCGGCATTATAATCCACGCCGTATTCTTTTTGACCTTCTGACTGCGTACCTTCAGCCACTTCACTAATTGTTTTGTGACAGTTCATACACACATTCAAAGAAGGAATACCAGAGTGCTTGCTTCTTCTTGCCGAACTGTGGCAATAATTACAGTCGATTTGGTTTACCCCTGCATGAATTCTGTGCGAGTAATGAATAGGCTGTACGGGTGCATACCCTTGATCAACCCCTACCTGCATCATCCATCCATACGCAAAATAAGCGGCACCCAACAACAAGAAAATACAAGTTACCAATACCAAGAATTGGTTTTGGATAAATGCTTTCCAGATAGGCGTACGCTTTTCTCCCTCTTCGTAAGTAACACCATTGGCTTCAGCAATACGACGAAGCGTTTTGTTCACCAAGAACAACATGATGACTAGCAACAAGAAGACAAGCGCTAACGCCGCCAATATGATGCTGTTGGTCACCCCGGAGTCACTTCCCCCACCATCAGTTCCAGTAGGAACTTCAGCTACAACGGGTTCAGGTTTAGGCTGACTCGTATACGCTAAAATATCGTCAATATCCTGATCGGATAATTGCGGGAAGGCCGTCATAACAGCCCCATTATATTCTTCAAAAATCTTTACCGCTCTTTGGTCTCCAGATTTTACCAGGTCTTGGCTATTCTTGATCCATTCATGAAGCCAGTCACAGTCGTTGTATTTCGCCACTACACCGCGAAGGGCAGGGCCCGTCATTTTTTTGTCCAACTTGTGACAAGCGGCACAATTTGCCTTAAAAAGTGCTTCTCCATTGGCAGGATCTCCCGCACAGGGTCCTGTTTGGGCGGCTGCAGTATCTTCAGAAGCGGCCGCTTCCTCTTGAGCGAATATAGTTACTGAAAACGTTAGCAAGAATGCCAACAACAGAAATGACAATTTTGAGGGTAGATTTCGGTAAGGTACCTTTTTCATACGATTGGTTATATTATTGTCCACAAGTTTGGCACGCAATTGGTTACCACATTTTTGGGGTTTATACTCACCTTTTGGCGCCTAAAATAACTGTGCAAAAGTACATCATAAAGTCGATTTTAGAAATCCAAATAAAGTGTTAACAACTAATTTATACTTATTCTAAATAATATTAATGCCTATAAAAAAGTTATTAAGGTTTACATTTGCAAAAGTAAGACAATCCTATGACAAAAAATAATCCGTTTAAAAACCTGTTTTTGTGTTTTTTAGTGGTGTTTTCCATACTAGAAGTCGCTGCACAACAGGGAACCGTTTCCATAAAACAAGATGGTAAAATTCCAAAGCTGTTAGAATTAAAAAAGGAAATGGAGAAAGACAATAAATTAACCGATGCCTTTACCATTCAATTATACTATGGAAATCTAAGCAAGGCCAATTCGGTACTATCAAACTACCGAAGTAAGCATGTTAAATGGCCTGCTTCCATTGAGTATGAAACACCTAATTATAAAGTGTGGGTAGGGAATTTCAATTCGCGGCTGGAAGCCGATCGCGCGCTGATGGAAATTCACAAAAACTTTCCGACCGCCTTTGTACTAAGGCCGGGAAAAAACAAAAGGGAAGATGATGATAAATAAAAAAAGCGCTCGATGAGCGCTTTTTTTTGTTCAATAACGTATTATTTATTTAAGTTTCTTTTTAACGGCTACTTCCTGGAAGGCTTCAATAATATCACCCTCTTTAATATCGTTGTAGTTTTTGATCTGCATACCACAATCGTATCCTTTGGAAACTTCCTTCACATCGTCCTTGAATCGTTTTAAGGAATCCAATTCTCCCGTGTAGACTACCACACCTTCGCGGATGAGGCGAATACCTGAATTTCTGAAAATCTTTCCGCTGGTTACCATACATCCTGCAATGGTTCCAATCTTGGATATCTTGAAGGTTTCCCGAATTTCGGCGGTACCCGTAATTTCTTCCCGAAGCTCTGGAGAAAGCATCCCTTCCATGGCATCTTTCAAGTCGTTGATGGCATCGTAGATAATGGAGTAATTTCTGATATCAATCTCCTCCTTATCGGCCAACTGGCGGGCATTCCCCATGGGTCGTACATTAAATCCTATGATAATCGCATCGGAAGCAGAAGCTAGCAGCACATCACTTTCGGTAATGGCACCTACTCCTTTATGGATGATATTCACTTGGATTTCTTCCGTAGACAATTTCAGGAACGAATCGGTTAATGCTTCTACCGAACCATCCACATCCCCTTTCAGGATAATGTTCAATTCCTTAAAGTCGCCTAAGGCAATTCGACGTCCAATTTCATCTAGGGTAATATGGCGCTGTGTCCTTACGGATTGTTCCCGCTGAAGTTGTGTACGTTTGGCGGCAATCGATTTGGCTTCACGCTCATCTTCAAATACATTAAATTTATCTCCCGCTTGCGGCGCTCCGTCTAATCCTAAAATAGAAACGGGCGTAGAAGGTCCTGCCTCTTTTACGGTTTTTCCGCGCTCATCGTGCATCGCTTTTACCTTACCACTATGCTGACCTGCCAAAACATAATCCCCAACTTTTAAAGTACCTGCTTGTACCAAAATGGTTGACACGTACCCTCTACCTTTATCCAAGAAAGCTTCTACTACGGTACCATTGGCCGTACGGTCTGGATTGGCTTGAAGCTCCAACAATTCGGCCTCCAATAATACTTTTTCCAGTAATTCATTCACTCCTTGTCCTGTTTTTGCAGAAATATCCTGGGATTGGATTTTACCACCCCAATCTTCTACCAACAGGTTCATATTAGCAAGCCCTTCCTTTATTTTGTCGGGGTTTGCTGTTGGTTTATCAATTTTGTTGATGGCAAACACAATAGGAACTCCCGCGGCTTGCGCGTGACTAATCGCCTCTTTGGTCTGTGGCATGATATCATCATCTGCTGCCACAACAACAATGGCAAGGTCGGTTACTTGTGCACCACGCGCCCTCATCGCTGTAAACGCTTCGTGACCCGGTGTATCCAAGAAGGTAATTTTTTGACCTTTTTCAAGTTCTACCCCATAAGCACCAATGTGCTGTGTAATTCCACCCGATTCTCCAGCAATTACGTTTTCCTCACGGATATAATCCAATAAAGATGTTTTTCCGTGGTCTACGTGACCCATCACAGTAACAATAGGAGCTCTCGATTTTAAATCTTCTGGATTGTCCTCCTCTTCCTGAATGGATTCTTCAATATCGGCAGTTACAAATTCTACCTCATAACCAAACTCTTCTGCTACAATGGAAAGGGTTTCGGCATCCAATCGCTGATTCATGGTTACCATCATTCCTAGGGACATACAAGCTGAAATTACTTGTGTTACAGGCACATTCATCATGGTAGCAATCTCACTAACCGTAACAAATTCGGTTACTTTTAATAGCTTGCTTTCTTTTTCCTGTTGAGCCAATTCTTCCTCCGTTTTTTGACGGTGGCTATCCCGCTTTTCACGACGGTATTTGGCTCCTTTTCCTTTACTGGATTTCCCTTGTAGTTTTTCTAAGGTTTCCCGTACTTGTTTTTGTACTTCTTCCTCACTTGGTTCTTCTTTTAGGATTTTTCCTCTTCCTTTTCCTTTGCCTCGATTATCCTGATAGTTCTTGGAACCTGTATTTTTGGTGATTCTTCTACGCTTTCCGCGTTTGTCTTTTTTATTATCCTGCTGCTTCTTATCGTCCTTCTTCTTCTCGGGCTTTTTGAATTGAGAAAGATCAATTTTCTCGCCAGTAAAGTTAGGACCATCCAGTTTTTTATACTTGGTTTCCACGCGATCTGATTCAACCGGTTTTGCCTCTTCTTTTTTAGCCGCAGGCTTTTCTGCTTCAGGCTTTTTCTCAACAGGTTTTTCTTCCTTAGGCTTAGGAGTTTCTTTGGGTTTTTCAGCCTCTTTTTTAACTTCTTGCTTGGGCTTCTCCTCTTGTTTTACAACTTCTTTTTCAACCGGTTTCTTTTCTTCTTCCGCTTCTGAAGGAGTTTCCTTTTTGGCTTTCTTGTCCGCATCCAGCTCTATTTTACCCAACTTTTTTGGACCGCTTAGCTTCGCTTCCGCCTTGATTACTTTAGGTTCCTCTTTCTCCTGCTTTTCTTCCTGTTCCCGCTCGCGTTCCAAACGAAGTTCTTCTTTTTCCTTTCGTTTTTCTTCGCCAACTTCTTTGGCCTCTACTTTTTTACTTTTATCGGTTTGAAATTCTTCAAAAAGTACTTGGTATTCCTCATTAGAAATTTTGGTAGTAGGACGTGCCTCTACCTCAAAACCTTTGGAACTTAAAAATTCCACGGCCCTATCTAGCGAGATATTGAATTCGCGTAGTACTTTGTTGAGTCGTATCGTTTTTGTTTCAGCCATATAATGCTTCCCGTTGTTTTTCTGTAATTATGTTGTAAAAGTAGTCAAAACTTTCGGCTACTCTTCAAATTCTTCTTTTAATATATTGATAACTTCCTGAATGGTCTCCTCTTCCAAATCGGTTCTACTTACCAAAAACTGCATGTCTTTTTCCAAAACACTCTTTGCGGTATCCAAACCAATCTTACGGAATTCATCGATGATCCAATCTTCGATTTCATCAGAAAATTCGCGTAATTCCACATCTTCTTCAGCACCTTCCCGCAACACATCGATCTCATAACCTGTAAGTTGCCCTGCCAAACGTATGTTGTGACCCCCACGCCCAATTGCTTTGGAAACCTCTTCGGGCTTTAATAATACCTCGGCCCTTTTGGTTTCTTCATCCAATTTAATGGATGTCACTTTTGCAGGACTAAGTGCTCTAGTGATGAATAAGTTTGTATTATTGGTAAAGTTAATTACGTCAATATTCTCATTTCCGAGCTCGCGGACAATTCCGTGGATACGGGATCCTTTCATTCCCACACAAGCCCCTACTGGATCAATACGATCGTCGTAAGAATCTACCGCTACTTTTGCTTTTTCACCAGGAATGCGCACTACCTTTTTAATAGTAATCAATCCGTCAAACACTTCAGGGATTTCCTGTTCAAATAATTTCTCAAGGAAAATTGGATTTGCCCGAGACATGATAATCATGGGTTTGTTTCCTTTTAGCTCTACACTTTCAATAATTCCGCGTACGTTGTCTCCTTTTCGGAAGAAATCGGATGGAATTTGCTTATCCTTTGGAAGGATAATTTCGTTTCCTTCGTCATCCAAAAGAATGACCGCACGGTGACGTATGTGATGTACTTCGGCCGTATAGATTTCCCCTTCAAGATCCTTGAAGTGCTTGTATATGTTGGTATTATCGTGTTCATGAATTTTAGAAATCAGGTTTTGACGAAGTGCCAAAATCGAACGACGCCCTAAATCTGCAAGCTTCACTTCTTCAGACACATCTTCCCCAATTTCAAAATCGGCTTCAATTTTACGCGCTTCCGTGAGGGAAATCTCGGCATTATCATCTTCTACTTCACCATCGGCAACTACCACACGGTTTCTCCAAATTTCCATATCCCCTTTGTCTGGGTTGATGATGATATCAAAGTTATCGTCACTTCCGTATTTCTTCTTAAGAGCATTTCTAAAAACGTCTTCCAGGATGGCCATAAGGGTTACCCTATCGATAAGTTTGTCATCCTTAAATTCTGAAAAAGAATCAATTAGCGCTAAATTTTCCATAGCTTAGTTAAATTTTATCATCACTTTTGCTTCAACAATATCTTTATATTCAATAACCGCTTCTTTATGAACGGTATGTTTTCCTTTGCCTACCGGTTTGGGCTCACGAACTTTCCATTTTAGGGTGATTGTTTCTTCATTGGCATCGGCAAGGGTGGCTTCTATATTTTCTTCGGAAGTCCTCACCTTCAAGTCGCGCCCCACATTTTTTTTGTATTGACGTATCGAAGAAAGCGGCTCAGACACACCCGCCGAAAGTACTTCGAGAGAAAAATCCTCTTCTTCGCGGTCCAGGTTATGCTCAATGGCGCGGCTTATTGTCATACAGTCTTCAACACTTACCCCCTTATCGCCATCAATCACTACGGTTATTTGATTTTGATTGGTAACCGTAAGTGAGATCAAAAACAAAGATGGGTTTTCTTCTAATGCTTTCTGTAACAGCTCTGTTACTTTTTCCTCCATAAATTAGGCTATAAAAAGAGGGGACTCTGTGTCCCCTCGCCTGGTTACTTCATAAATTCGCTGCAAATATACCATCTTTTTTCTGATTATAAAAATATTGTGGTCTCTTTAGAATTTTGTAATTTACTCCTTCTGAAAAAAAATCCAATCAAACATACCTATGAAACATATTCTAGTCCCAACCGATTTCTCTCCGCAAGCGGAAAATGCTTTAAAAGTCGCCGTTCAAATGGCCCAAAAAAACGATAGTGAAATATTTTTGCTGCATTCTATGGAAATGCCTTTGCACTTGGCCAATGCCAATACCGGGGCACTTCCTGAAGCATTGTTTTTTATCAAACTTGCCGAAAAGCAATTTTCTGAAATCATGCAGAAGCCTTATTTGAAAGGAATTAAAATACATGAAACTATTGGCCACGGTGAGATTTATGACGACATCAAAGAAGCCGTGAAAAAAAATAGTATCGATCTTATTGTTATGGGTTCGCATGGCGCTAGTGGTTTTAAGGAAATGTTCATAGGAAGTAATACCGAAAAAGTAGTGCGTACTTCGGAAGTTCCTGTTTTGGTCATTAAAAATGAGCATCCCAACTTTAATGTGGATGACTTTGTATTTGCCACCGATTTTTCCGAAGAGTGTAAAAAACCTTTTTCGGTGGCCAATAAGTTTGCCAAGAGTTTTGGCGCCCAACTCCACCTATTGTATGTGAATACCCCAACAGGATTTAAAACAAGTTCCCAAGCCAAAGAAATCATGGAAAATTTTGTAAAGGGGCTTGGTGCAGAAAACTACACCTTAAATATTTATAATGACACCTCTGTAGAAAAAGGGATTTTGGGATTTGCCAAGGATCATGATGTGCAACTTATCGGCATGAGTACCCATGGGCGAAAAGGTATTGCCCACTTTTTCAATGGAAGTATTAGCGAGGATCTGGTAAACCACGCAAACATGCCCGTGATGACATTTAAAATTTAAAAAGCACACTCCCTCATTTTAAAAGCTCGCATTACTTGCGGGCTTTTCTCTTTTATAATTATAGCTGTGTTAAATAGTTAACAGTTTCAGAACGGTTTTAACAGTTTTTAAGTTAAGCCATTGCTAAAGCAGGTTAAAGGCCGTTAAAGACCTTGCCAAGAGGGGTATTATAGTATACTTTTAATCTAGAAATTAAACTTAACACACCAAAAAAAATATACAATGAACTATTTACAAACCCAAGAAGAAAAGATGATGCCAACCGTAGTTTCCCTAAATACCCTTTTAGCAGACTACCACGTGTATTATCAAAATTTAAGGAATTTTCACTGGAACATTCTTGGAGAAAATTTCTTCGATTTACATCAAAAATTTGAAGAATTATATAAGGACGCACGTGAAAAAATTGATGAAATCGCAGAACGCATTTTAACACTTCGATTTCACCCGGTAAGTAAGTTTAGCGACTATCTGAAAATATCCAGTATTGAAGAAGTTAATTCTTTATTGGACGATAAGGAGATGGTAGAGATTATTATTCAAAATCACAGTCAAGTGCTTCAACAGATGAAGGAGGTAATTGATAAGGCCGAAATTGCGGAAGATGAAGGGACTATAGATTTGATGGGTGGATACATTCGGGAAATGGAAAAACAAAGTTGGATGCTCAATGCATGGACCAAACGAAACCATGAAAAGTTAAACAGAACAGCTATTGAGCAAAAAGAAGCATTGAAAGCATAAAAATTAATTCTCAACCTAACCAATTTAAAACAGCAATCATGCAAAATACTCCAGACCCATCCAATAATCCAATTGAAACCATCTATGATAAGTTAGGTGGTTGGTGGGATGGATTGATCACAAATTTACCCAACATTGCTATCGCACTCATTGTTTTACTAGTAGCTTATTTTATATCCCGACTAGTTTACAATGTTACGTTGAAGGTTGCCTACAAGCGAGGAAAACAAAATTCCGCCACCAAATTATTGGCCAGAACGGCATCCGTTACGGTGGTATTGTTAGGGTTATTTCTGGCTTTAGGAGCTTTAAATCTTGGAAAAACCTTAACAGCCTTGATTTCGGCTGCAGGTGTCTCCGGATTGGTGATAGGATTAGCACTACAAGGAACCTTAAGTAATACATTTTCTGGTGTGGTACTTTCCTTCAGAAAAAACATCCGATTGGGAGACTGGATTGAAACCAATGGTTTTGCGGGAGAAGTGATCGATATTAACCTTAATTATTTTGTTATGAAAGAGGCCGATAACAATCATGTTATTCTTCCTAACAAATCTATTTTGGAAAACCCGATAAAGAATTACACCCTCACTACCAAAATGAGGATTATGATAGAATGTGGTGTAGGATATGAAAGTGATTTGGAAAAAGTGCAAAAGGTGGTAAAGCAAACCATTTACAACACCTTCGACCAAATTGAATCTCCCGATGATGTAGAATTTTTCTACGAAGAATTTGGAGGTAGCTCTATCAACTTTTTATGCCGGTATTGGGTAGACAGTGAGAACAGCATAGAAAAACTCCGTGCCAAGAGCAAAGGAATTATTGAAATTAAAAAAGCATTTAATAAAGAAGGTATTAACATACCGTTCCCTATTAGAACCCTTCAGTTTGATGATGTTTTGCAAACGAAAGATCTAGTAAAGGATAAAGAATTTTCAAACAATTAAAATTAGTAGTAACCATAAAACAAATTATTATGTCAAACACAGGAAATATTATCACAGGAATTGTAAGCGGATTGGCTATTGGAGCCACAGTTGGAATCTTGTTTGCCCCAGATAAAGGGTCTAAGACAAGAAAGAAAATTAAGAAAACCGCTAAGGAATCGAAAGAATCACTCGTTGCAAAAACGAATGAAATTTCAGAACAACTGAGCAGTACTTTTACCAGTAAGAAAAAAGAATTCAGCAATGAATTGGACAACATGGTAAAAGACATGAGCTACAAAGCCGATGATGTGATCGATGCTTTAGAAAAAAAGCTGGAAAAGCTGAAAAAAGAGAATGAAAAAATGCAATTGAATTAATAGAAACTTTAAGATGACCACCAAAGAAAACCTAAAAGAAACTGTAGATCTCTCTCAGCAATTGGCCGAGAAAGAATATGAATATGCTCAACTGAAAGTATTTTACCAAATAGCTTCAGTATCCTCGAGTGTAGTGAAAAAAAGCTTATTTGCCTTTTTCACACTTATTGCAGCATTGTTCCTTTCCATTGCCGCCGCCTTATGGCTAGGTAATTTATTGGAAAGTGCTACACTAGGTTTTCTTTGGGTAGGTCTATTTTATGTAGTGTTGGTTTCCATTGCGCTCTTATTCAGAAAAAGAATCGAAAAATATGTTGTGAACAGACTAGCCAAAAATTATTTTTAACATGAGAACCTTTGAATCCTTACACGATGTAGAATTAGAACTAAAGAAGAAGAACTTGGAAAGACAATTGCTTCGGGAAGAAATTAAGCACAATTACTTAAGCTTCCAACAGCGATTTGAAAGCAACTGGTTTTCCAATCCAATTGTAGCAAAACTTTCTAAAATTGGAATTCAATATATAATTAACCGAATCAGAAAATAGAATCACAATGAAGAATCTTAAAATAGTTTTTGCACTAATTGCTTTTACAACCTTTTCTACGGTAGGAGCATTTGCGCAAAACGATAACAAACAAAAAGTAAGTGAAACGAAAATCAATAAATTTTCGGTAAAAAGTACTCAAGGAACCATTGATTATACGGTACGGGTAAACACGCAAGCTACCGATTATGTGAAAATGGACAATCTAAGCCAAGAAGAGCAGACACGAATAAAAACCGAAAATGATGTGATCACTACCATAGAGGTAGACAATGATATGGATCCTATGTATGATAATACCATAACGCTTACTTACGAAAGCCCAGAAGATGATACCGTAAAGGTAGTGCCTACGGCCAGCGGAT
Source organism: Flavobacteriaceae bacterium (assembly GCA_002707025.1). Lineage (GTDB taxonomy): Bacteria > Bacteroidota > Bacteroidia > Flavobacteriales > Flavobacteriaceae > PALG01. The sequence continues at coordinate 61,709 of PALG01000026.1, forward strand.
TTAATATTATGGTCGCTGGGGAAGAACTTAGTTACAACTTTTTAAAGCAAGTTTGTAATGTTCCTGAAGGCTGCCCAATTGACGTTGAGCTTTTAAGTAGCTCAAACTAAATTACAATTGCTATGAAAAAGAAAACCCAGCAAATGCTGGGTTTTTTTTATGGGTAAAGAATATCAATCCCTTATGCTAATTGTACATTTACAGCATTGATTCCTTTTTTCCCTTGAGCAGTTTCAAAGGTTACTTCGTCATTTTCTCGAATGTCATCAATAAGTCCACTTAAGTGAACGAAGATATCCTCGTTAGATCCTTCTTCTTGGATAAATCCAAATCCTTTACTGTTGTTGAAAAACTTTACGGTTCCTCTTTTCATAATGTTTGTGTTTTTAGTGATAAATACTTTTTTAATTTTTTGAATCAATTTCATACTGATACATTTAAATAAATTATTGGCAACGCCTACAAGCACATATAATCCTAAGGGATTATAAGAGACGTCATAAATGAAAAAGGATGAAAGAAAGGATACTACTAACTAGGAAAGAATATTTACTACTAGAAAAAATAAAACTTATCAAATAATCCTAAAGAACATTAAAAACTGTCCTAAATATGCTGCGATGCTTTTTCTAAGCACATCGCCAATAATGGGGCAAAGGTACTTCTAATTAATTTATAAACAGTGCCTTTTCCAAAAAACTTTCAACCTAAAGGTTTGGCAAAGAAAAAAAGCCCATACAAAAGGATAAGCTCTTCATTGGTCTATTTCTAGAAATTCTTGAAAGATGCGGAATCTTCTTATGTCAAATATTTTTAAAATATAGAGTTCTCGCAGTAAAACCTTCTTTAGCCTTTATCATTTCTAAAACGCGATATACCGGTGCTTCATCAGTCCCTTCATTTGTAATAAAGATTTGACTAATGGTTCTTTCCATAAAATTTGATTCACATTTAGAAGAGAATGGCTGTTTGTCTATAGTAAAATCAGGAAACCAAACTTTACAGTTACCTGCTGATGGAAGAAAATCTTGGGGAATATTCAATAGAGATATACTTTCTAAACTATTATATACTCTATTATCCGTAGTACTCTGATTAGACCCACAGCTTGACAAAATGATTACTAAAAAAAACAGTATATATAGTTTGGTTTTCATCATGTTTCTCTCCTTGTAATATCAAAAGCAAAAAAAGCCTCTCCATCAAAGGAAAAGCTTCTCATCGGTCTTGTCATTCCGTGCTTGACACGGAAGCTAAACCACAAGCCACATTTAAGTGACTCAACACAACATTTTAGTTGCGGTCTGGACGGGACTCGAACCCGCGACCCCCTGCGTGACAGGCAGGTATTCTAACCAGCTGAACTACCAGACCAAATTACCAACCTTATTCAGGAAACTACAACAGTAGTTATTATAGCGTTTGCTTCTTGTTTAGCGGTGGCAAATATACTCCGCATTTTTATATTCACAAATAAAAAAGTAAAAAAATTGGAACTTTATCCAAACTTCTGTCGCTCCAACAAATACGTAGTCAAAATTTTATTGAAGCCCTCATTAATATTGGCATTCACATACTTTATCCGGTACTGCCCGCACTTTAATTTTAGCGCTTCAAAGTACTCTTTTACAGCGGCTTCATAGGATTCCCGAATATTATCTGCGTATAAATTTACATGTTCTCCTGTTTCCACATCTACAAAACGCTTTGGGCGATTGCTGAAATCGAACGCCAACTCTTTACGTTTATCATAGGTGTGAAAAAGAATCACTTCGTGTTTGTTATACTTTAAATGCTGAAGGGCTTCAAATAACGCTTCTTCTTCCTTGTCACTTTGAAACATATCTGAAAACAAAAAGACCAAAGAGCGCCTTTTCAGCTTTTCAGCTATTAAATGCAAATGGGTATAGGTTTTCGTCTTTACTTCTTTTCGCTCCCGCAACAAAGCTTGATTGAGCTGAGCCAATAACATTTGATGGTGCCGTTCACTGCCCTTTTCCGAAGCATAATATTCGTATTCATTGCTGTAAATACTCATCCCCACCGCATCCCGTTGCCGCTTCATCAAATTCATGATGGCTGCAGTCGCCAGTACCGAGAACCCAATCTTATTAAGTGAATGAATTGAAAACTCCTTCACTTTTGGGTAATGCATTGAACTGCTATTATCGATGATAAAGTGACACCTTAAATTAGTCTCTTCTTCGTAACGTTTTGTGTAGAGTTTATCGGTTTTTGCAAAAAGCTTCCAATCAATATGCTTGGTACTTTCCCCATTATTATAAATTTTATGTTCGGCAAATTCTGCAGAAAAACCGTGAAACGGACTCTTATGCAATCCAGAAATAAATCCTTCCACCACCTGCGTAGCGAGCAGTTCAAGGTTTTTAAACCCAGAAATTTCATTTATTTCTTTTTCAATGTTCAAGATTATTGGGCTAAGATTCCGTCTACAATACCGTATTCCACACTTTCTTCGGCATCCATCCAATGGTCCCTATTGAAGTCTTTCATGACCTTCTCGAAACTCTGACCACAATTTTCAGCAAGTATTTTAGCACTTAACTCTTTGGTTTTAACAATTTCTGAAGCGGTAATTTCAATATCACTGGCAGGCCCCCTAGCACCTCCGCTAGGTTGGTGAATCATCACACGGGCGTGCGGCTGAATAAATCGCCTTCCCTTTTCACCTACCGACAAAAGAATGCTTCCCATGGAAGCTGCTAAACCAGTACATATAGTGGATACAGGGCTTTTTATGGACTTTATGGTATCGTACATGGAGAACCCTGAAGTCACATACCCCCCCGGACTATTGATGTACAATTGTATCTCTTCATGATTCAAGGAATCCAAATACAATAAACGATCTACCACATGTTTGGCACTATCATCATCCACCATTCCCCATAAGAATATTTTTCGGTCTTTAAGTAATTGATTGTCTATTTGATCCTGAACTTTATATACTTTTTCCATAATCGTGACTCAGTGTTTATGAGTAAGTTTTTATTGATTTATTACTTTGGTACTAAAATAAAAAAAGGCTCCTAAAAAGGAGCCTTTTAGTAGATTTTTCTTTTTCAATTATAAAAGGGAATCAATCGCTTCGGTATATACATTTTTAGGTGCTACACCTACTTGGCGACCTACCAATTCACCTTTGTCGAATACCAGTACTGTTGGAATATTACGTACCCCATATTTGGCTGCAAACTCTTGATTGGCGTCTACATCTACTTTTCCCACAACGGCTTTCCCGTCATACTCTTTACTAATCTCATCAATAATAGGGCCTACCATACGGCAAGGACCACACCAAGCAGCCCAAAAGTCTACCATCACGGGCTTATCACTTTTTAATACGGTTTCTTCGAACGTTGCGTCTGTTATTTCTAAAGCCATTTTGTTGTTTTTTATGATTATACAAAAGTAGTCAAATTTTATTCCAAAACTTACAGGAAATACATTAGATTCTCTAATGCCTATATTGTTTTTGATGATAATTAGTTAAGCTTGTATGAAACCTCGTTTGCTTTTAATTCGTCTAGCAATTCCCTATTGATAGAAATTTTGGTTTTTCTGCTCGGCATATTCAATTTTACCTCATCCTCAAAATCATACAATGTAAAGTGTACTTGCTTGTCGCCTTTATGGGTTTTGAATAAATCCTTCAATAACTGAATGCGTTTTTCTGCCAAATCGGTAATGGGCATTTGCAACGTGATCTTTTTTGCCTGTTGCTCCATTACATCGTGCAATAACTGAAAATGATTATACTGCATCCTAGGATCTCCCTTTTTACCCGTATCACGATTCACCCATCCTTCCCGAATAAATACCCGTGCATAAATAAAAGAATTGGGGATCAAAAAGTGGCGGAATTTTAGATACTCTTCCCCAAAAATCTTGAACTCAAAACTATCTTCATAATCTTCTACCGTAAAAATGGCCCAACCCTTTCCTGCTCTACTTTCTCGATGCTGTACATCGGTAACCACTCCTCCAAAACATACTTCCCGATTCACAAAATCTTCTAGATGATGGAAATCGGAAACCTTCACATTACAGAAATTATCGATTTCAATCTTAAAATCATCCAAGGGATGTCCAGAAATATACACTCCTACGACTTCTTTTTCCAGTTTCAGCTTTTTCATAGTACCCCACTCTTCACAGGGAGGCACTTCAGGTTCAGGGATTTGTACTTCACTGGCTTCCCCAAACAAACTTACTTGGGAAGAGTTTTGTGTTTCTTGGTATTTTGCGGCATAGCGCAATACCTTTTCAAAAAAGAACACCCCATCCCCTTCATCGTGCATGTACTGTGCCCTATGGGTTCCGAATCCGTCGAAACCTCCTGCCAGGACCAAGTTTTCAAAGGCTTTTTTATTGGCAGCACGCAAATCGATTCGCTTAGCCAAATCGAAGACACTTTTGTATTTTCCATCTTTCCGATGCTCCACAATCGTAGCGACAGCATTTCCTCCCACTCCTTTAATGGCCCCCATTCCAAACCGGATCGCCCCTTGATCGTTTACGGTAAACTTGTAAAAGGATTCATTTACATCGGGCCCTAAGACCTCCATTCCCATTCTTCGGCATTCCTCCATGAAAAAGGTCACCTGCTTAATGTCGTTCATGTTATTGGACAATACCGCCGCCATGTATTCTGCAGGGTAGTGCGCTTTTAAATAAGCCGTTTGATACGCAATCCAAGCGTAACAAGTGGAATGACTTTTATTGAAGGCATAACTTGCAAAGGCTTCCCAATCTTTCCAGATTTTTTCCAATACTTCAGCAGGATGGCCATTCTTTTCTGCTTGCTCCACAAACTTCGGCTTCATTTTATCCAACACCGCCTTTTGCTTTTTTCCCATGGCCTTCCGAAGGACATCGGCTTCACCTTTACTAAAATTGGCCAATTTTTGGGAAAGCAACATCACCTGTTCTTGATATACGGTAATTCCGTAGGTCTCTTTTAAATATTCCTCCATTTCTGGAAGATCATAGGTAATTTCCTCTTCGCCATGTTTCCTTCTAATAAAACTCGGAATGTATTCCATAGGACCGGGTCGATACAAAGCGTTCATGGCAATGAGATCGGCAAAAACGGTAGGCTTCAGGTCCTTCATGTGTTTTTGCATCCCGGGCGATTCGTACTGAAAAATCCCTACGGTTTCCCCTCTTTGGAAGAGTTCATAGGTTTTTTCATCATCCAGTGGAAATGCATCGGGATCCAAGGAAACCCCGTGCTTATGCTTTACAATTTTTACCGTATCCTTGATAAGGGTCAAGGTTTTCAACCCCAGGAAGTCCATTTTCAACAACCCGGCACTTTCCACGACCGAGTTGTCAAATTGGGTCACGTATAATTCGGAATCCTTAGCAGTGGCAATCGGTACAAAATTGGTGATGTCGTCTGGGGTGATAATGACCCCACAGGCATGGATCCCCGTGTTTCGCACCGAACCTTCCAAAACCCGAGCCTGATTTATGGTTTGGGCTTCGAGGTCTTCCCCTTCAGAAAGGTTTAAAAGTTCGTTTACTTTGGGCAGTTCATCGCTTCGGAATTTACTTCGGAGTTCCTTTTCTTCCAAACCGAAAATTTTGTTCAGCTTGGTCATATTCGGAATTAACTTGGCGATACGGTCGGCTTCATTCAACGGAAGGTCCAACACCCGTGCCGTATCCCGAATGGAGGACTTGGCCGCCATGGTTCCGTAGGTAATAATCTGTGCCACCTGATTGGCGCCGTACTTTTCAATGACATAGTCCATCACCTTACTTCGACCTTCATCATCAAAATCGATATCGATATCGGGCATACTTACCCGATCTGGATTCAGGAAACGCTCAAAAAGCAAATCGTATGCAATGGGGTCAATATTTGTGATTCCCAGGCAGTAGGCCACGGCGCTTCCCGCGGCCGATCCCCTTCCGGGACCTACCGACACGCCCATTTTTCGGGCTTCTGCAATAAAATCCTGCACAATAAGAAAATAGCCCGGATAGCCTGTATTGGCAATGACCTCCAATTCAAAATCGAGCCGCTGGCGAATTTCATCGGTAATTTCGGTGTAGCGCTTTTTAGCCCCTTCATAGGTTAAATGCTTCAAAAAGGCATTCTCTCCGCGCTTGCCTTCGTCCTTTTCGTCTTCAGCGTCTTGAAATTCCACTGGAATGCTAAACTTCGGAAGTAATACATCCCGGTGCAATACAAAGGGTTCTATTTTCTGAATGACTTCAGAAATATTGGAAATCGCTTCCGGAAGGTCCTTAAAAAGTTCCTTCATCTCGTCTTGCGACTTAAAATAATACTCTTGATTGGGAAGACCATAGCGATAGCCTCTCCCACGACCAATAGGTGTCGCTTGCTTTTCGCCGTCTTTTACGCACAATAAAATATCATGTGCGTTGGCATCTTCCTTATGGATGTAGTAGGTATTGTTGCACGCCACCAACTTCACTTGGTGTTTTTTTGCAAAATCGACCAATACGGTATTCACACGACGTTCATCTTCCTGATGGTGTCGCATGATTTCGATATAAAGATCTTCCCCAAATTGCTCCTTCCACCATAGCAACGCCTCTTCTGCCTGACTCTCCCCAATATTGAGGATTTTGGAAGGTATTTCTCCGTACAAACTTCCTGTAAGGACAATGAGGTCTTCCTTGTACTGTTCAACCACTTTTCGGTCGATTCTGGGGACATAGTAAAATCCGTCGGTATAAGCGATAGAAGCCATTTTCGCCAAGTTGTGATACCCCTTCTTATTTTTGGCCAACATCACAATTTGATAGCCATTGTCTTTATGGTTTTTATTGGCATGGTCCTCACAAACAAAAAACTCACACCCAATAATGGCTTTCATTTTTTTATGGGATTCTTCCTCTGGGAGACTTCCATTATAGTTATTAACAGCCTGCAAAAAGTGAAACGCCCCCATCATGTTTCCACTATCGGTAAGCGCGACAGCAGGCATTTGCTCCTTAGCCGCAGCTTCTACCAAATCTTGCGTGGAAGAAGTAGATTGAAGTACCGAAAACTGGGAATGGTTGTGCAAATGCACAAAGGGAACCTCCTCAAGGGTTTCAATATTTTCCTTGAGTTCTTCGGAAGAAATCCCTTCGGTTTCCCGTTCGGCCTCCAGTGCTTTTCGAATGGCTTCTGAAGCCTTCCGAAGGTTGATATGCTTTAGGCCTATTAATTCTATTGGCTGCGGATGTATTTCAGAAAACTCCTCAAAATAGGAAGCAGGAACATCCAATTCTTCTTCCGTAAAGATATGTCTTCGTACCAGCTCCAAAAAACAACGTGTCGTGGCTTCCACATCGGCCGTGGCGTTATGGGCTTCGGCAAAGGGTTCATTGAAAAGGAATTCGTGAAGTTCCGTTAGCGTAGGTAATTTAAATTTTCCTCCGCGGCCTCCTGGAATTTGACATAGCTGTGCGGTAGTTTCGGTACACGTATCCAATACCTGGATTTCCGGCATCGGATTTTCCATACCCAACCGATATAATTCACAGCCCATGATATTAATATCGAAATCTATGTTCTGCCCCACTACAAACTTCGCTTTGGAAAGCACCTCCAAGAATTTTTGCGCGACGGTTTCCAAAGGAACCCCTTCAGCACGGGCTAGTTCTGTAGAAATACCATGAATCCGCTCACTATCGTAAGGAATGTCAAATCCGTCTGGGGTCACTAAATAATCTTCGTGAGAAATCAAATTCCCCATTTCATCATGCAATTGCCAAGCAATCTGAACACACCTTGGCCAGTTGTCGGTATCGCTTACCGGAGCATTGTAGCGTTTGGGAAGTCCCGTGGTTTCCGTATCAAAAATAAGATACATAGTATTCCTTGTTTATTTGAGGGTTGAAGTATGTTTTGTAAAAATAGAAAAAGCCTTGCGGCTTCGTAAATAAACTTTTTAGGAGTTGTCAACAAAAAAAAGGCTGGAATTCCAGCCCTTTTCTAAGTTAGGTTTTGGTTATTTAGGAAACAAATGCTTCAAAATTTTGGGCACTTCGTACTGCATTCTGTACACTATCCCTTTGTTTTTTAAGAATCTTCTGCGTGGTAGGCGGCAAGGTGGTATCATGAATAATTTCGTCGTATTCCTCTAGGGCTTGCTTCTCACCTCTTTGCACCTCAGCCAAGATGGCCTCTTCATCGTTTGAAGTAAAGGTCGATTTTATATCCATCCAGGTTCTGTGTGCTGCACCTGCTGCACTTCCGCCTTTGTCTGGAGCTTCACCATATCCTTTAATCTCTTTCTTTAATTCATGTCCAAAATCATATCGATTGGCGGCTTGATCTTCAAAAAATTTCTGAAGACTACTGTTATCGACTACTTCTGCCGCTTTTTGATAACCTTTTTCGGCATCATAATTTTTCTCTAATAATTCGTTTAATTTCTTCGACATTTCTTCCGTATAACTCATAACTTTATATTATCTTTTTTTACAATAGGTTTATCTTGTGAGCACTATTGCTTAGCTCTACAGGTAATATACACTGTGGTTTGCTTGATGTCAAGTTATTTAACCTGGCTTTAAGGGGCTTTAACAAGATTTAACCGAAACCCAAGACATAAAAAAACCGAGCGGTAATAGCTCGGTTTTTTTATTTTCACATTAGATTTTATTCATAGGTTACTTGAAATTGGCCATTGGTAATTTCATGGGTGTCGGTCACAAAAGAGAAAGTTCCAGAAATAGTCCTGGCTGCAGTGTCATGAGATACAACCGAAATATTACCATTATTGGCGTTTTCAGAATTAGACCCTTCTGAATACGTTGCCTGAAAACCAGTGGAAGGCAAACTATAGTTGCCCACAGTAACCTCTGTGGGAAGTCTTAGCAAAATCATTCCTGAAGCCGTAGCCCCAGATATTAATAAAGAGTTGCCCGAGTCTACTGCGGTGACTGTTACTGTTACAAATGGAGCCCCATCCAATTGAGCACTAAAAGAGCCTGCATTGGTGGTATTATTTGTTTCTCCGCTTCCAAAGGGTACTCGATAAAAAATTCCTTTATCCACATAAATCGTATCCAGTCCAGCCGCAATCGCAACAAACTGAAAATCCCCGGTTATAAATCCAGCCGTATCCCAACTAGAGACGGTAACCGATCCGCTACCTCCATCTTTAGTAGTGTAAACCAATCCAGATGCACTTTCAAAGATGGCATAATTGTTTCCTTGGTTAAAAGTATATGTTCCGGATGTATTGTCAGAAAAATTTAGGGTAAGCACTTCATCATCGGTAAGACCTTGAAGCGTTACAGAAGCATCTTCATTTCCCCCGCCAATAGCTCCATTGGCCCTAAAAAACGTACTATCAATTGTTGCTTGAATTACCGTGGCATTGTCTTGGGTATCCTCACAGCTTGAAAATACTATGGTTGCCACAAAAAGAAGCAGAATAAATTTTTTCATAATAGATTTGGGTCTAGATTTCAACAAATATAAAATAAAAGTTTAATGTAAGTAGTTTCAAAACAAAAATATACTATCTTTGCGCACTCAAAATTATAACCGGGGTCGGGCACTCCAAAAATTAATTATTATGCCAGTAAGAATTAGATTACAAAGACACGGTAAAAAAGGAAAACCTTTTTACTGGATCGTTGCTGCGGATAGCCGCGCAAAAAGAGATGGTAAGTATCTTGAAAAATTAGGTATTTACAATCCCAACACCAATCCTGCTACCATCGATATCAACGTAGACAACTCTGTAAAGTGGTTGCAAAATGGAGCTCAGCCATCTGATACAGCGAGAGCCATTTTATCCTATAAAGGTATTTTATTGAAAAAGCACTTAATGGATGGTGTTGCTAAAGGCGCTTTAACTGAAAAGCAAGTAGAGGAAAAATACAACGCTTGGTTAGAGGAAAAAGCAAAAGCTATTGACAACAAAAAGAATAAACTTCAAAGCGACAAAGACAAGGCTAAGGAAGAGGCTTTAAAAGCTGAAAAAGCAGTTAATGAAGCACGTATTGCTGCTGCAAATCCTACTCCTGAAGAGGAAGAAGCTCCTGCCGATGCAGAAGCTGCTACCGAAGAAGCCCCAGCTGCTGTAGCAGAAGAAGCTGCCAAAGAAGAAGAGTAAACTCTTTACAATGCAAAAGAAGGATTGTTTCTTCGTAGGCAAAATCGTTAAGAAATATAGCTTTAAGGGAGAGTTATTGGTAAAATTGGATACCGACGATCCCGAACAATTTACAGAAATGGAATCAGTATTTGTGGAACTTCACAAAAATCTGGTTCCATTTTTTATTGAACAAAGTTCGCTTCACAAATCGGAGTTACTCCGTGTAAAATTTGAAGATGTCAATTCGGAAGCCGATGCCGATAGTTTGATGGGGCTCCCATTGTACCTGCCGTTGGATTTACTTCCAAAATTGGAAGGGAATCAGTTTTACTATCACGAAATTATTGGTTTCAAAGCGATTGACGAAGCCTATGGGGAAGTGGGAGTCATCGAAGCCGTAAATGATGCGACCGCGCAACATCTTTTTGAAATCAATGCCGACGGGAAATTAGTTCTCATTCCTATTAATGATGAAATCATTAAAAAGGTAGATCGAAAGGCAAAAACTATTTTCCTGAAAGCTCCCGAAGGACTTATAGCGCTATACCTGTAATGCCAGCTCCTTTCCAGTTCAAACAATTTACTGTACAACAAAACAGATCGGCCATGAAAATTGGCACGGACGGGGTTTTATTAGGAGCTTGGGTTTTGTTGGAAAATTCCCCAGAAAGTATTTTGGATATCGGCACCGGCACGGGGGTTATTGCGCTTCAGCTAGCCCAACGAAGCACGGCCGAAACTATTGATGCCGTTGAAATTGATGACGAAGCCTACGAAGAGGCCACCGAAAATTTTGAAAACTCCCCTTGGAGTGATCGCCTGTTCTGCTACCATGCTTCCATACAGGAATTTGCTTCAGAAATTGACGAATCGTACGATTTCATTGTTTCGAATCCACCGTTTTATACCGAATCCGTTAAAACCGAAAATCCTTCCCGCGATCGCGCCCGATTTGAGGAGGCCTTGCCTTTTCAGCATTTATTGGTCTGTGCGGCCCATTTACTTTCGGAAAAAGGAATTTTTGCTACCATCATTCCCAAAAAAGAACTTCAAAACTTTCTTGCACTAGCCGAGCAATCCCAACTCTTTCCGAAGAGAATATGCGAGGTAAAAGGAACGCCTACTGCTGAAGCCAAAAGGGTGTTACTGGAATTCTCCAAATACCAGCAACCCTCGCAAATAGAAACACTTACCATTGAACTTCAAAGGCATCAATATACCGAAGAATACACAGATCTTGTCAAGGAATTTTACTTGAAAATGTAGGTCGTTCAAAAGCGTATTTTTACCTTTGTAAATACCAAAAATTAAAATTCATGAAACCCGATTTGTTCGAAGCCCCCGATTATTACAACTTAGACGATCTTCTTACGGAAGAACATAAACTAATTCGTGATGCTGCCCGTGCTTGGGTAAAACGTGATGTTTCCCCTATCATTGAAGAAGCAGCGCAAAAGGCCGAATTCCCTAAATCGATTATTCCTGGTTTGGCAGAGATTGGCGCTTTTGGACCTTATATTCCCGAGGAATATGGTGGTGCGGGACTGGATCAGATTTCCTACGGACTCATCATGCAAGAAATTGAACGTGGAGATAGTGGTGTTCGTAGTACGGCTTCGGTTCAGTCTTCTTTGGTCATGTATCCTATCTGGAAATACGGAAACGAAGAACAACGCAAAAAATACCTTCCCAAATTGGCTACGGGCGAATGGATGGGTTCTTTTGGATTGACCGAACCCGATCACGGAAGTAACCCTGGCGGAATGGTCACCAATTTTAAAGATAAAGGGGATCACTATTTACTGAATGGTGCCAAATTATGGATTTCTAATGCGCCTTTCTGTGATGTAGCCGTGGTTTGGGCCAAAAATGAAGAAGGACGCATCCACGGATTGATTGTGGAGCGTGGCATGGAAGGTTTCACCACCCCTGAAACACACAACAAATGGTCCCTTCGTGCTTCCGCTACAGGAGAATTATTGTTTCAGGATGTAAAGGTTCCTAAAGAAAATCTATTGCCCAATAAATCTGGACTGGGTGCACCGCTAGGTTGTTTGGATTCTGCCCGCTATGGGATTGCTTGGGGAGTAATTGGTGCAGCGATGGACTGCTACGATACGGCACTTCGCTATGCCAAGGAACGCATTCAGTTTGGAAAGCCAATTGCCGCTTTTCAGCTTCAGCAAAAAAAATTGGCCGAAATGATCACGGAAATCACCAAAGCACAATTATTGGCCTATCGTTTGGGACAGTTAAAAAATGAAGGGAAAGCTACCTCAGCACAAATTTCCATGGCCAAACGAAACAATGTGGATATGGCCATTAAAATTGCTCGTGAAGCTCGACAAATCCTAGGTGGAATGGGAATTACCGGGGAATACTCCATCATGCGTCATTCCATGAACCTGGAAAGTGTAATCACCTACGAAGGAACCCATGACATTCACTTATTGATCACCGGATTGGATATTACAGGCCACAACGCTTTCAAATAATGCTATTGAAAAAATCCATAGAAAAGGCTTCATCGTATATATGAAGCCTTTTTATTTTTGTAAAAATTACGATTATGATTGCTGAAATTGAAAAACAGATCCGTCCGCATCAGGAAACCCTTTTGCAACATCCGTTGTACCAAAAAATAAAGACTCCCGAGCACTTACAAGTTTTCATGGAACACCATGTATTTGCCGTTTGGGACTTTATGTCGCTGCTGAAATCCCTTCAGAACAGGTTGACCTCTACCAAGCTTCCTTGGGTTCCTGTGGGAGATCCCGAAATTCGGTATTTAATCAATGAAATTGTCTTGGCGGAAGAAACCGATATCAATCGGCAAGGCCAGCGAAAGAGTCATTTTGAAATGTACCTCGATGCTATGAGAAAAGCCCATGCCGATACGGCTTCCATAGAAACATTTCTCTCTAGTCTTACTTCAGAAAAGGCTATTTCTGAAACCATTTCAGAAAATGAGCTCCCTGCTTCGGTAAAGGAATTTTTACACTTTACCTTTTCTGTTATTGAAGAAGGGAAACCTCATAAAATAGCCGCTTCGTTTACCTTTGGGAGGGAAGATTTAATTCCCAGTATGTTTTCAGAAATCATCAAGCACATTCAGAAAAACTTTCCGGAAGAAGATTTAAGCGATTTCAAATATTATTTTGATCGACATATTGAATTGGACGAAGACGAACACGGCCCCATGGCCCTAAAAATGGTCGCCATGCTTTGTGAGGACGACGATTCCAAATGGCAGGAAGTGTTGGAAGTTTCCAAAGAAGCCCTTCAGCAACGAAAAAAACTTTGGGACGGCATTGAGCAACACATAGAAAGCTTACAATTTGCCTAAACTTTGACCGCGGAATTGTATCTTTAAACAAAGTTTCGCTTATGTCTTCCCAGAAACGGCTTACCAGGGCTTATGAGAAAGCCCAGAGAATCTCGTTTAACAACGAATCCAAGTTTATTATTTTTAGCGATTGCCATAGAGGCGACAACAGCTTTGCGGACGATTTTGCGAACAATCGGAATATTTACTTCCATGCGTTAAAAACCTATTACGATCAAGGGTTTACGTACTGCGAGTTGGGGGATGGCGACGAATTATGGGAGAACATTGACTTTAAATCTATTTTTGAGGCCCATAAAAATGTGTACGATTTGATGCAATTATTTTATGCGGAAGGTAGGCTTTATCGGCTTTTGGGAAATCATGACATGGTATACAAGAACGACCGGTACGTAGAGAAACATCTTTATACCTATTTCGATAAGATTACCGGGAAGGATGTCCCGCTATTTCCTGGGGTTACGTTTACGGAAGGCTTGGTCTTAGAGCATGAGACCAACGGACAGGAAATTTTTATGGCGCATGGCCATCAAGCCGATTTCATGAATTATGTAGGCTGGAAATTCAACCGATTTATGGTACGGGCCCTTTGGCGGCAATTACAGATTTTCGGCATTGGAGACCCTACGAGCCCTGCTAAAAATTACCGCGAATTGATTAAAGTGGAACGGCGTACCAAAAAATGGATCGTGAACAACAAAAACCTATTTACCATTACAGGGCATACACATCGTCCTCGATTTCCAGAACCGGGGGAAATTGCCTATTTTAATGATGGTAGTTGTGTGCATCCACGAAGTATTACCGGACTGGAAATTGAAAACGGTCAAATTTCCTTGATCAAATGGCAAATTGCCACTACCGAAGGAGGCACCTTAAAAGTCATTAAGTTATTATTGGAAGGCCCTCAAAAATTAATCGATTATAAAACCGAATAAAAATGCATCGAGTATTTCTTCGTAAGATTGCCTTATTGATTGTAACAGGCGTGGTAGTATTGGCATGTAAAACGCAGAAGAAAAACGTAGCTGCTTCCCAAACATATTCCTATCTCGCTTTGGGGGACAGTTACACGATTGGAGAGAGCGTTTGTGACACCTGCACCTATGCCCATCAATTGGTCGATTCGCTACAGCAAACCACCAATAAAAAAATCGATTTAAAAATTATCGCTACCACAGGGTGGACGACCACCGACTTACTTTCAGCTATAGACAAAGAGCCACCTGCATCTAATTATGATTTCGTGACACTTTTAATAGGGGTGAACAATCAATATCAGAAAAAAGATTTCAGCTTGTATGAAAAAGAATTTCCAATATTGCTGAATAAGGCGATTGCATTTGCCCAAGGGAATACCAAAAAAGTGGTGGTACTATCGATTCCCGATTATGCCTACACCCCTTTTGGAAAAGGAAGGCCAAATGCTACAAGCATTTCTGAAGAATTAGACAACTACAACCGATTCGCTGAAGTAACTTCCGAAAGATTAGGGGTTACGTTTCTTCAAATCACAGATATTACCCGCAAAGGATTGGAACAACCTTCGTTAGTGGCAAGTGACGGCCTGCACCCTTCCAAGGAAGCCTATCATCAGTTTGTAAAAAGGCTATTTAATGAAGCAAAAAAAAGCACTCGACTAACTCTCGGGGGCTAATTGCACTTTTAATCCATCTAGGGAGGGCGTAAGATGTATTTGGCAACCTAGGCGACTATTATCTTCCACATAAAAAGCTTCGGCAAGCATGGCTTCTTCATCGTCCCCTTTTTCTGGAAGTTCGTGATCTGAAAGCACATAACATTGACAAGAGGCACACATGGCCATTCCACCGCAAATACCAATGGTACCTTCGGGCGCTAGTTCATAGGCTCTTACAAGCTCCATCATGTTCATGTTCATATCGGTGGGAGCATCTACCTCATGGGAAATCCCTTCCCGATCGATGATGGTGATTTTAATATCGTTACTTTCCATTAATCGATCGATTTTACCACAGCTTTTGGAGCTTCCTTCTTTGTACCGTCAAAACCTTCAACCCCTCCTACGGTGGTGTATTTCATCACATACTTCTTATCAGGAAAAATACGCTGATACGCACTTTGACACATAAGCGTAGCTTCATGAAAGCCACAAAGAATCAATTTCAGCTTTCCGGGATACGTATTGACATCGCCAATGGCATAGATTCCGGGAATATTGGTTTGATAGTCCAAGGAATTGTCGACTTTGATAGCATTTTTCTCAATCTCCAATCCCCAATCGGCAATAGGCCCTAACTTAGGCGCCAATCCGAATAAAGGCACAAAATGATCGCAGGCCCGATTAAACACATCGGCTCCTCTTTTAATAGAAACCCCTTCCAGTTTTCCATTGCCATATACATCCACCACTTCTGCGGGAGTGATGAGTTCTATTTTACCAAGGTTTTTCAATTCCTGCACCTTTTCTACACTATCCAGTGCCCCGCGGAATTCATTCCGTCTGTGAATTAAGGTCACGCTTTTGGCCACATCGGTCAAGAAAATACTCCAATCCAGGGCAGAATCTCCACCTCCAGCGATAATGACGTCTTTATCGCGATACACTTCAGGGTCCCGAATGATGTATTCCACTCCATTCTCTTCATAATCCGCAATACTGGTGATTGGGGGTTTTCTAGGTTCGAAACTTCCCAGACCTCCTGCGATGGCCACCACAGGAGCTTGATGTTTCGTCCCTTTATTGGTCGTGACAATGAAACTACCGTCTTCCAGTTTTTCAATCGTTTCGGCTCGTTCCCCTAAGGTAAAACCTGGCTGAAAAGGTTCAATTTGCTTCATCAAATTATTCACCAAATCCCCGGCCAGTACTTCAGGAAAAGCAGGAATATCGTAAATAGGTTTTTTAGGATAAATTTCGGCACACTGTCCACCCGGTTGTGGCAAGGCATCTATAAGATGGCATTTCAGTTTTAAAAGTCCAGCTTCAAATACGGTAAAGAGACCTGTAGGACCTGCGCCAATAATAAGTATATCGGTTTTAATCATGGTTTAAACTATAGTTTGAGCTTCAAAATTAGGAGCAAAGGAAGCTTCAAAGAATGACAAATGTCATGAATATTAAACGTTTACAACGCTTTCTATTTGTGGGGCATGTTTTTTAATGGTCATTTCCACCCCGCTTTTTAAGGTCATTTGGTTGACCGAGCAGCCTACGCAAGCGCCTAGTAATTGAACGGTCACTTTTTTCCCATCTTCTATGGAAACCAATGAAATGTCCCCTCCGTCATTTTGAAGGAAAGGACGAATCTCCTCTAGGGCAGCTTCCACTTTTAATTTCAATTCTTCTTCCATACTTATTTTTTTACGGCACTACAGCCGGCCATGGTTGTAATTTTAATGGCTTCCGTAGGAGGCAAATTCTCATTTCTTAAAACGGTTTGCTCTACTACTTTTTTGGTCACTTCCTCAAAAGCCTCCTCTACAGAAGTTGCGGTTTGCAAGGCAGCAGGTCTTCCTACATCGCCTGCTTCCCGAATACTTTGCACCAAAGGAATTTCCCCTAGGAAAGGAATCTCTAAATCTTCAGCAAGGTTTTTAGCACCTTCTTTTCCGAAGATATAATATTTGTTATCGGGCAATTCTTCAGGGGTGAAATATGCCATATTTTCAACGATACCCAAAACGGGAACTTGGATATTTTCCTGTTGAAACATCGCCACTCCTTTTCGGGCGTCGGACAAAGCGACGGTTTGCGGAGTACTTACCACCACTGCTCCCGTAATGGGAAGGGATTGCATGATACTAAGGTGGATATCCCCAGTGCCCGGCGGAAGATCTAATAGCATAAAATCCAGTTCGCCCCAGTCCGCATCAAAAATAAGCTGATTTAGTGCTTTGGCAGCCATGGGCCCCCTCCAAATCACCGCTTGATTCGGTTTCGTAAAAAACCCAATAGAAAGCACTTTCACACCATAGTTTTCAATAGGCTTCATTTTGCTTTGCCCTCCCACATTTACAGAGAGGGGTTTTTCATGCGCTACATCGAACATAATAGGAATGGAAGGTCCGTAAATATCGGCATCCAGAATACCTACCTTAAAACCCATATTTGCTAAAGTTGCTGCGAGATTGGCCGTCACGGTAGATTTACCCACGCCTCCCTTTCCTGAAGCTACTGCGATGATATTCTGAATCCCAGGGATAGGTTTCCCTTTAATTAAATTAGGATTTTGAGGTTTCTCGGGGGCCTCGACTTTGATATTTACTTTCACGTCGGCCTCTTCGGAAATATTCTCTTTAATGGTTTTAATGATATCGGCTTCCGCTCTTTTCTTGATGTGCATAGCGGGTGTGGAAATTTTAATGTCCACGATTACCTCATTAGCGAAAGTCACTACATTTTGAATGACACCGCTAGCGACCATGTTCTGTCCTTCCCCCGCAAGGGTCACATTTTCAAGAACTTTAAGAATGTCTTTTTTGCTGAAATTCATGTGATGTATTTAGAATTGTTCTAAAGTGCAAATATACAGGGAAATCTTGGTTTAATGAAGGGGTGACCATGGAAATGATTTATAGCACCATAATGTAGTCTTAGGGCAATTCTTTAATAGGATCCCAAAAATATTTTTCAAAACCCTGGATTTGATTTTCTTTGACTTCCACACCTTCATTCTCGAGTAATTGTTGCATTAAATGGGTCCCTTTAAAGTGGTGTTTGCCGGTTAATAAACCCTGTCTATTAACCACTCGGTGTGCAGGAACTTCTAGATCTTTGCCAGAGGCATTCATGGCCCAACCAACCATTCGGGCACTTCCAGCAGCCCCTAAATAACGGGCAATCGCTCCATAGCTGGTAACCTTTCCGTAAGGGATTTGCTTCGCAACTTCATAAACTTTCTCAAAAAAACCTTCTTTTGCCATTTCAATATTCCTGAAATATTTTAAAAAAAGTAATAACCGAAATAATGGCAGTAATGAGTCCGATAAGGTAATTCATATTAAGCTGCATCTTTTTTTTCTTTTTATTTCTGAAATATTGTGCATAAATAAAAAGCATTAGAAAAGTACCCATTCCCGATGCTATTACTGCAATTGCCAAAGACCAATGTTCGAAAGAAAACCAACCAAAAGCGGAAAAGGTAATACTAATATACACCCAATAAGGAAGTGGCAATAAATTAAGGGCTGCCAAGAGAATTCCGTAAAAAAACCGATTGGTTTTGGAGTGATTTACTTCTTTAGGGATTTCATGACGGGTGTCTTTTGCAATAAAGAAAAAATAGAGCGTTAGGCATAAAAAAATACCCAATGCTACTTTTTGAAGGATATCTATGATTTCTGGGTGTCGATCCAAATACCTTGCAAAAATTAAAGCAATATAGGTTTGAAAACATACCGTAATACAAACTCCTGCCGAAAAAAGCAAGGCTATTTTCCTTCCTTGTTTCATGCTTATTTTTGCCGCAGTCATGTTTAATAATCCTGGAGGAATGACTCCCACAATGGCTGCAAGAAACCCAATCAAAAAGTTGGAGAGCAAAAGCATTTAAAGGTTCGTTTGTTTGTGAAGATACATAATTATTTGGAAGCCAATTGAAAACTCACATACGTGATTTTCTTTCCTTTGTCCAAATACTGTTGTTCGTAAAAAGTTTTAATAGAGGTAACCTCTTCTGGAGTACCCGTACTCCCATAAATATCATGATGCGCATAATTAATATCTTCGCCTAAGCCATGGAGCAAGCCCAAAGTATAGCCATGCATGAATTCACTATCGGTTTTAAGATGTATTTGACCGTTGGGTTGCAGTACTTTCCGATACTTATCCAAGAACTCTTGGTTGGTTAATCGGTGCTTGGTTCGCTTGTATTTAATTTGGGGGTCCGGAAAAGTGATCCAAATTTCAGAAACTTCATTTTTGGCAAAGCAATGCTCAATCAATTCAATCTGGGTTCTTAAAAAACCAACATTGGCAAGGTTTTCTTCCAAAGCAGTTTTGGCTCCCCGCCAAAAACGCGCTCCTTTAATATCAATTCCCAAAAAGTTCTTTTCAGGGTATTTTCGAGCTAAATTTACAGAATACTCCCCTTTTCCACAGCCCAATTCCAATACCAGTGGGTGGTCGTTTTTAAAAAATTCCTGAGTCCATTTTCCCTTCAGCGGAAATTTTCCCTTTAGGAGTTCCTCTCGCGTAGGCTGAATTACATTTTTGAAAGTTTCATTTTCTTTGAACCGCTTTAATTTATTTTTACTTCCCACGTTTAATAATGAATTAAATTTTCGGTAAAATTACGGAAATATATAGGTGCTTAAAGAATGATTACCTTTGTTTTTACTTCAAAAAATGAAGTCGAAAAATTATACATTTCAGCATTTGAAAAAGAAAACCATTTTAGTAGCACCCTTGTATTGGGGGCTTGGCCATGCCACAAGGTGCATTCCAATTATTCAAGAATTACTCCACCACGGCTATGATGTTTTGTTAGGGAGTGACGGTGCGGCCCTTGAATTACTGAAAAAGGAGTTTCCCACACTTCCTTTCATAGAGTTACCCGCTTATAATATTACCTATCCCAAAAAAGGAGAATTCTTTAAATTGAAGCTTTTCTTGAAGCTCCCTGAAATAAAAAAGGCGATGGCCGCCGAAAAAAAACAGGTTAAAAAGCTTATTGAAGAAGGGAGAATCCAGGGCCTTATTAGTGACAATCGTTTGGGGGTGAGAAGTAAAAAAATCCCTTCGGTTTTTATCACACATCAAGTAAACGTGCTAAGTGGCAATACTTCGTATTTCAGCAGTAAAATGCATCAAAAGATCATTAAAAAATACGATGCCTGTTGGGTACCCGACTTAGAAGGGCCCTTAAATTTAAGCGGCACCTTAGGTCACCCCAAAAAAACAAAATTACCGCTTACATACATAGGTCCTTTAAGCAGGATGAAAACACAAAAGGTACCTATGCAATACGATGTGCTTATCTTATTGTCTGGACCAGAACCACAGCGTACACTCTTAGAAGTTAAGCTTATCGAGGTCTTTTCAAAAACACAAAAAAAGGTGATGTTGGTGAGAGGGGTCGTAGAAGCCAAGGAACAAAGCTTTCAAAAGGAAAATATCAATATTGTCAATTTTTTGACTTCCGAAGCCCTGGAAAAAGCGATCAACGAAAGTAATCTTGTGGTTTGCCGTTCGGGTTACACGACGATTATGGATTTAGCAGCCATGGAAAAAAACGCCTTTTTCATACCCACCCCAGGTCAATTTGAACAAAAATACCTCGCCAAACAATTAAAACAAAAAGGGATTGCGCCCAGTTGTAAGCAAGAGAATTTTACTATTGAAAAGCTCCAGGAAGTCCCTTTATACAAAGGATTGAAAAATTTTTCAAAAGAAACGGATTTCAAAAAATTATTTGGCCTTTTCGAGCGTGAATGAGAATTCGGAACCAATCCCAAACTGACTCTCGACATAAATCTTCTCATTGTGGGCTTCCACCAAATGCTTTACAATGGAAAGTCCCAAACCACTTCCCCCTACTTTTCTAGAACCACTTTTATCGACCCGGTAAAAGCGTTCAAAAAGTCTTGGAATATGTTCTTCTTCAATTCCTTCCCCATTATCGGTGACACGTACTAGCACCTTTCGTTGCGTAAGGTCTTCGATACTCACTTCGGTGGTACCGTCCTGCTTTCCATATTTTATCGAGTTTTCCACTAAATTGGTAAGTACCTGCTGTATTCGCTCCCTATCGGCATACACCATAATACTATCTTCATAATCATGATCGAATGCCAATGTAATACTCTTTTTGGCAGCTTTCATTTCTAGTAAATCGAAGACATTTTGTACTAATTCGATGATATTGAAGTCTTCTTTCAAAAGGCTTAAATCGCCAATTTCCAACTTGGTGATCATATCCAAGTCTTTTACAATATAGATAAGCCGTTCTACTCCTTTGTTGGCTCGTTGCAGGTATTTCTTTCGAACGGATTTATCTTTCATAGCTCCATCCAATAAAGTCAAGATATAGCCCTGCACTGTGAAAAGAGGGGTTTTAAGCTCATGGGATACATTCCCCATAAAATCCTTCCGGTAATTCTCTCGGTCTTTTAAGGTTTCTATTTCCAGTTTTTTGTCTTCTGCAAAGCGTTCTACCTCACGGGTAAGCGTTGCCATATCGGTTGTAATTTGTTTTTTATCGAATGTAGTCGCATCCAGAAGCTTTACATCATTATAGATTTTCTTTACTTGTTTGTAAATAAACTTTTCGACACGATATTGAATGATAAAAAAACTGAAGATATAGCATGCCAGAAAAAAAATCACTAAAAACTCATAATCTTGATGCCCTGCGACATAAAAAAAAACTCCTAACATGGCTGTTAGGAAGAAAGTGATAAAAGTGGATGTATATCCTGCGAACTTATAGGTTCTTCGGAACATTTTATTCATTAAACAACAAACTTATACCCTACACCTTTTACGGTTTTAAACTTTTTATCTCCTATTTTTTCACGTAGCTTACGTATATGGACGTCTATGGTTCTTCCTCCCACCACAACTTCGTTGCCCCAAACCGAGTCGAGAATATCCTCTCTTTTAAAGACTTTCCCTGGCTTGGATGCTAAAAGGGACAATAGTTCAAATTCCTTTCTAGGTAAAATAATTTCCTCTTTTCCTTTTAAAATCTTGTATTCCTCACGATTGATGACCAAATCGCCTAGTTTGATATTCTTTTCGGTTTCTTCTGATTCCTTGAAGCGCCTTAAAAGTGCTTTCACCTTACTTACCAAAACCTTTGGTTTAATAGGTTTGGTAATATAATCGTCGGCTCCTGCATCAAACCCCGCTACTTGAGAATAATCTTCTCCCCTTGCGGTTAAGAAGGTAATAATGGTTTCTGAAAGCTCAGGAATATTCCTTAATTTTTCGCAGGCTTCAATTCCATCCATTTCGGGCATCATCACATCCAAAACAATAAGATGTGGATGGTGCTTCTTGGCTTCCGAAATAGCCTGAATTCCATTTTCCGCGGTAAATATCTGGTACCCTTCCGCAGAGAGGTTATACCCTATAATTTCCAGAATATCCGGTTCATCATCAACCAACAAGATTTTAATATCCTTTTTCTTCATTTTTTAACGATTTGAAAACAATGGCTAAATATAATGCATTATCCTCATCACGGCTATTTTCAATAGTATTGTTAACGATTATGTAACAATTAAGAAACAATTTATGAAAAAAAAATAGAACAAGATTACGTTTGGGTAAAAGCTTGATTTCAAGAATGAATTTTAAGGAAAAAAGCGTTTCTTTGCACCAAATTAAACACACTATTACACAATGAAAAAAATTACTTTTATTCTAGCATTTTTATGCTCTAGCTTTATTTTTGGTCAAGCGGTAGTTATCAACGAAGTTGATGCAGACCAGACCACTACAGACACGGAAGAGTTTCTAGAATTATACACGTCGACGCCAAACACTTCCTTAGACGGGTATATTGTTGTTTTTTACAACGGATCTAACGACACGAGTTACACTACGGTAGACTTAAACGGTTTTTCAACCGATGCAAACGGTTACTTTATTATTGGTGGGGATGCCGTTACAGGTGTTGATATTGCCTTAGGAGCAGACAACGTTATTCAGAATGGAGCAGATGCCATCGCTATTTACCAAGATAGCGCAGCAAACTTTCCTAACGGAACTGCAGTTACCGCAACCAACCTTATTGATGCTATTGTTTATGGGACAAGCGATCCAGATGATGCTGAATTATTGGCTGGTTTAAACCAAACCATTCAGTATGACGAAAACTTAAACGGTAACAAGGATACAGAGTCTTTACAAAGAAGACCCGACAATACTTTTTGTACTGCGCTTCCTACCTTGAGAGATGACAATGTATGTCCTGGTTGTGCTTTTGTGATTACCGATGTTACTTCTACTTGTGACGACGAAACACCTGGTACAGACACGGTAACCATTGAGTTGGAATACGTAGGCGGAGGAAGCGAAACCTATACGATTGTAGCGACCACAGGTACTGTAGGTGGGGATAATCCATCTTCTGTGCCTAACGGAACCATTATCGTTACAGGAGTAGACGAAGATAGTACAGTAGATATCACCGTTACCAGTACTTCATGTAATGTGACCGAAACCGTAGCAACTCCTACTTGTGAAGCCCCTAACAGTGTGGCAGACATCGCTACTTTGAGAGCTAGCACCGAAGGACAATCGTATATCTTAACTGGAGAAGCGTTGGTAACTTTCACACAGGACTTCAGAAACCAAAAATTTATTGAAGATGCCACTGCTGCTATCTTAATTGATGATGACAACGGAATTATCACTACTGCCTACGAAATTGGGGATGGAATGACCGGATTAAGAGGAACTTTATCTTCTTTTAACGGAATGATGCAGTTTGTTCCTGAACTAGACCCAGGAGCACCTTCCTCTACAGGAAATACCATCACCGCCCAATCGGTTAGTATTGCAGATCTTAACGGAAACCCTGAAGATTACGAGTCTGAGTATGTAACAATTACTCCAGAAGTAACGATCGACACTACGGCAGATCCTAACTGGATTGTTGGTACGGTATACGAATTAACCAATGCCGATGGTGCGTTCAATTTCCGAACTACTTTTTACGATGCCAATTACATTGGACAAGCAGTTCCAACATCACCTGTAATTATCGCCGGAATCATTACCGAAAGAACCGATGATGGAGGATATTACATCACCGCTCGTGATGACAATGATGCTTCGACTATTTTAGGTATTAACAGATTTGAAACGAATGTGTTTTCTATGTTCCCTAATCCTACTGAAGGTTTTGTAAATATCGTATCTGCTGATGCTTCCGCAAAAACCGTAGTGGTTTTCGACCTTTTAGGAAAACAAGTAATCAATACCGTAATTTCAGATCGTCTGGACATTTCTGCGCTTACTAGCGGAATGTACTTGGTAAAAGTTTCGCAAGGAAACTTTTCTGAAACCAAAAAACTGATCATAAAGTAATCGGTTTATAAATAACTTTGTAAAAAAGCTTCTGGAATTCCAGAAGCTTTTTTTATTCGCTATTTTTGAATCTCTGAAACCCTAGCATGCTCGAAGAAGCCATCTTTCAAATTTCCAACGAAAAAGAGTTCGAGGCACTTGCCTTACAAGTCTTCCGTTATCAATACGAGCATGTTTCGGTATACCAGGAATTCTGTAAACACCTTAAAATTTCCAAAAAATCGGTGCAATCCCTAGAGGACATTCCTTTTTTACCCATTCAGTTCTTTAAATCCCACGAAATCCTTTCCAACGAAAAAAATCACGACCTCATTTTTACCAGTAGCGGAACCACAGGGAGTATTCCCAGCAAACACTTTGTGGCACATCGGAAGCTCTATGAAAAAAGTTTTCTGAAAGGCTTTCAACACTATTATGGAAACCCCGAAGATTGGACCATCCTGGCGTTATTGCCTTCTTATTTGGAACGCGAAGGTTCTTCGTTGGTATATATGGTGGATGCGTTGATTCGTAAAAGCCATGCTTCGGAAAGTGGGTTTTATCTACACAATCTGGACGCACTTTTAGCAAAACTGAAGGAACTCGAAAAAAAGAAACAAAAAACCTTACTCATGGGGGTTTCGTATGCGCTATTAGACCTTATCGAAAAAGAAAAACTCCAATTACAACATACGGTAGTCATGGAAACGGGCGGGATGAAAGGGAAACGGAAAGAACTTGTGAAAGAAGCCTTGCACGAACTTCTTCAAGAAGGGTTTGGTGTTCAAAATATACACAGTGAATACGGAATGACCGAATTGCTTTCCCAGGCCTATTCCAAAGGACAAAGCGAGTTTGGCTGCCCTCCCTGGATGAAAGTACTTACCCGGGACACCGACGACCCTTTCTCTTATTTAAAAGGCAAAACAGGCGGTATCAATGTGATCGATCTAGCGAACCTTTATTCTTGTTCGTTTATCGCCACACAGGATTTAGGTAAAATTTTACCGAATGGGAATTTTAAAATTTTAGGTAGATTTGACGAAAGTGATATTCGAGGTTGTAACTTGATGGTACTGTAATGATCCATAAAAACACAAAAAATAATGGATGCCTTTGGCTGTTTATTTTCAGTCTGGTTTGTATAACAGCTACCGTTGTCATTTCCGTTTTCTTTCAACTAAAAACAACCGTTTCCTTTGTCATTGCTGCTATCCTCGCAACCATCTTTACAATAATAGTATATGGAAAACCTTCCGTATCAAACCTTTTTAGAAATGTTGTCGTGGTTTTTATTTTAGTAATGGGCATCCGGTTTGCGCTGCTCTCTTTTTTCGATTTGGTAAAATCGACGGCTACCGAAACTACGTTTAAAATTGAAGAAGGGGTTGGAAAATCGACCATTGTAGAGGGAGTTGATACAGTTTCTGTCTATTCCAGCCATCGATTGTGGAAAGACAACTACGGAAATTATTACGAAGGCGATTTAACGGTCCGCGAACGGGATTTTTTACGGCTTCTCGACGGGCCTAAAAACTTTAAAGCTAAGGGCAATTCCAATTTTTGGGGCGTTTTGTACGACTATCTAGATCGAAACGATAGCCCTAGCCTAGATTTGGTGATGAAAGCATTTCAGCAAATCGACAAAGATCGAAAACTGAATCAGATGGAATTTGCCGAAATGGTCATTAGCTGCATTCAGGACATTCCGTATTCTTATGTTTTTCAAGAGGCCTGTTACCCTGCATCTTCCTACGAAGAACCCATAAAATCCCTTCTGGAGGATTGCCCGGAATGTTGCATCGGGAACATGGCATACGGTATTCAAAACCCGGTTTCCTTTCTTCAGAACCTAAAAGGGGATTGCGATACAAGAACGGTACTAATTTATGCTATCCTGAAACATTTTAAGTATGATGTTGCCATATTGAATAGCGATTTTTACCGTCACTCTATCATCGGACTCAACATTCCCGCCAAAGGATTGTACAAAACCTATTACGGAAAAAAATATGTGGTCTGGGAAACCACGGCAAAATATTACACGGCGGGACAATTACCGCCCAATTTTAACGATTTAACCCACTGGAACGTGGTACTCACCAGTAAATAAGAAGCTTATGAACCAACAACTTTTCACCCTGGCCCTTTTTGAAATTATACTTTCCATCGTCATTACGGTGGTTATTGTGTATGTATCCTACAGTATTTTACACCGCGTTTTTTTCAAAAAAGAAGACTTAAAAGGAAACAATCTTGCTTTCAATATTTTTACCTCCGGAATTATCCTGAGTATCGGAATGATTTTAAGCGAAATTTTACCTTCCATAACCAATGTGGTCCGTTTGGCCACCACACAATCGGAAGCTGTAGATTTGGTTACCATCGTAAAATATTCGGGAATGTATTTAATGATTGGCTTCTTGGCCTCTATTATTATCAATATTTCGGTGTTTTTGCTTTTTTCCATATTAACAAGAGGCATTAACGAGTTTCAGGCCATCAAGGAAAACAACCTCTCGGTCGCCATATTGGTTGCTGTAACCTTGGTAAGCATTACGCTAATTGTAAAAGAAAGCATTGCTTTATTGATTAGTTCCCTGGTTCCCTATCCCGAAGTGAGTAATTTTATGTAAGGTGTAAGGAATTCAAAAAAATCACGACCAATAAGTGTTATGAAAAGGGAAAATTTCCCTTCTGATTTCATAATTGGTTGGTTAGTTAACGGAAAAGCCCCGAGATTCGGGGCTTTTCTATTTTTTATAGCTTCTGAAAGCTATACTGCCTTGATGATAAAATAGTTTTTCTTTCCGCGTTGAAGCAAAACGAATTGCCCATTGATCAAATCGGAAGCGGTAATGGAATAGTCTTCGGAAACCTTTTCCTTATTTACGGAAATCGAGTTTTCCTTTAAAGCCCGTCGGGCTTCCCCATTCGACTTTAAAAAGCCGGTTTTTTCTGCCAAACCACCAATAATATCCAATCCATTTTCAATTTCCACTAGGGCTACCTCCGCCTGCGGAACGCCCTCAAACACATCCAAAAATGTTGCTTCATTTAGGGTTTTAAGGTCTTCCGAAGTAGATCTTCCGAATAAAATTTCAGAAGCTTTTACGGCATTTTCATACTCTTCCGCACTATGCACCGTGGTCGTCACTTCTTCCGCTAGACGCTTCTGAAGCAACCGCATATGAGGTGCTTCTTTGTGTTCCGCGACCAAGGCTTCAATGGTTTCTTTATCTAAAAAAGTAAAAATCTTGATGTATTTTTCGGCATCCTCATCGCTGGAATTCAGCCAATATTGGTAAAATTTGTAGGGAGACGTTCGTTTGGCATCCAACCAAATATTCCCTCCTTCACTTTTTCCAAATTTACTACCATCGCTTTTGGTAATCAACGGACACGTAAGGGCAAACCCTTTTCCATTCTCAATACGGCGAATCAATTCGGTCCCGGTGGTGATATTCCCCCACTGGTCGCTTCCTCCCATTTGTAAGGTACAATCCTGGTTTTGGTATAAATGCAGGAAATCGTACCCCTGTACCAATTGGTAGGTGAACTCGGTAAAGGACATTCCGTCGTTTCCTTCTCCCGAAATTCGGTTTTTAACCGAATCCTTTGCCATCATGTAATTTACGGTTATGTGCTTCCCTACATCCCGAATGAAATCCAGAAAACTGAATTCCTTCATCCAATCGTAATTATTCACCAATACCGCTTGGTTTTCCTTAGCTGAAGAAAAGTCCAAAAATTGGGATAATTGATTTTTTACACATTCCTGATTATGCCGCAAGGTCGCTTCATCCAACAAATTACGTTCGTTGGATTTCCCCGAAGGATCTCCAATCATTCCCGTAGCACCTCCTACTAAAGCCACGGGCTTATGGCCAGATCGTTGAAAAAACGCCAATAACATAATAGGAACCAAATTCCCGATATGCAGCGAATCGGCCGTAGGATCGAACCCCACATAGGCCGAACGCATGGCTTCATTAAGGTGTTCCTCTGTATCGGGCATCACGTCATGTATCATGCCGCGCCAAGTAAGTTCTTCCACAAAATTCTTTAGTGCCAAAATGCTGTCATTTTAAGTATTGGGCAAAGATAAGCCGATGCTTTAAAATGCGAAAGTTTATCACAAAAAAGAGTATTTTCGCACTATGATTTTAGTTACAGGAGGCACCGGCTTGGTAGGCGCCCATTTGCTCTACCACTTAGTACAGGAACATTCCAAGGTTCGGGCAACGCATAGAAAACAAAGTAATCTTGAAGCCGTAAAGCAAGTATTCTCTTATTATACTGAAACCCCTGAAACACATTTCCATAAAATTGAGTGGGTAGAAGTCAATATCACAAGGATTCCTGAACTCACGGAAGCTTTTGAAGGAATTACCCACGTGTATCATTGCGCAGCCTTTGTAAGTTTTAATCCCAAACACTTTCAGGCTCTTAAAAAGGCCAATGTAGAAGGTACCGCCAATGTAGTGAACCTTTGTATTGCCAAAGGCATTCAAAAACTTTGTTATGTAAGTTCGGTAGCGACTCTAGGAATGCCCGAAAACAGCCCCTTCATTTCAGAAG
This sequence comes from Flavobacteriaceae bacterium, assembly GCA_002707025.1. Taxonomy (GTDB): domain Bacteria; phylum Bacteroidota; class Bacteroidia; order Flavobacteriales; family Flavobacteriaceae; genus PALG01. The sequence continues at coordinate 90,735 of PALG01000026.1, forward strand.
AAACCCCTTGGAACCCAGAAGACCAAAATAGTGTGTATTCCATTACTAAATACGGTGCAGAAATGGAAGTCTGGCGAGGATCGCAGGAAGGCCTTAATGTGGTTATTGTAAATCCAGGAGTCATTTTGGGCGAAGGCTTTTGGCATTCCAGTAGCGGAGTCATCATTAAAAGAGCTGCCAGAGGCATTCGCCATTATACTTCAGGAAGCAGCGGTTTTGTTGATGTAAGGGATGTGGTAACAATCATGATACAGTTCATGAATAGCTCTATTACCCAAGAGCGATTTGTTGTAGTGGCTGAAAATTTATCCTACCAAAAATTACTTACTTTACTCGCAAAGGCTTTCGGGAACCCTCCCCCTACCAAAAAAATCTCCAAAAGAGTGTTACTGTTTTTAAGTAGTACCGATTGGTTTTTCAGCAAGTTCTTCGGAAGAAAAAGAAGCTTGTTAAAAGCGACGGTGCGTTCGCTGTTTACGCATTCTTCATACGACGCCTCCAAAATAAAAGAAACTTTATCCGTAGATTTTATTCCCATGGAAAAAACTATGGATCGTATTGCTAAAGCTTATAAAAATCACTCCTGAACCGGAGCAATCGTTTTGGGCTCCAAAGTGTCTTTAGGAGCTTCATCTTTGAGTGTTTGAACGGTGTCTTCTGTTTTCTTCTGAAGTCTTTTTTCTTGTGCCAAAAGGGTATCGACGGTCACTTTTCGAGCTTCCAGTACAGCCTTTACCTCTTCCATAATTGCGATGTAATCATTAATTTCAGAAGCATAATAATCATTACTTTCTACAAACTGAAGACTATCGATTCGATATTTGTTGTAAATTAATGAATCGATTTGAAGCCCTTCTTCTCGAAGGGTCCGGTTACTAATACTTCGCGCTGCGTTTCCTGTATAGGCCTCTGCCAAAATTTGCACCATTTGATCCTTCGGAATTAAATTTTCGGGCTTTTCGGGCCGATCTACATGCTGACAAGAAGCCAAGATCACCAATACGAGTATGTAAACTACTTTTTTCAATTTCTGTTAAAAGTTAATCGTTCGCCTAGTACCCGTTGCGGAAACTTTCCGTTTTCATAAGCTACTTTTCCATTTACTAGTGTATGAGTCACTCTGGATTTAAATGAAGTCCCTTCAAAAGGAGACCAACCGCATTTGTACAGAATGTTATCCTTATTTACCCTCCAAGGCGCGTTTAAATCGACCAAAACCAAATCGGCTTTATACCCCTCTCTAATGTATCCACGGTCTTTTAACTGAAACAAAATCGCAGGATTATGAGCAAACTTTTCTACGATTTTCTCTAAGGAAATCACCCCTTTGTGATGCATTTCCAATAACGCCACCAACGCATGCTGCACCAAGGGCCCTCCAGAAGGGGCTTTGGTATACGGCTGGTTTTTCTCCTCCAAGGTGTGCGGCGCATGATCGGTCGCAATCACATCAATACGATCCTCCAAAAGCGCTTTCCACAAACCCTCTTTGTCTTTTTTGGTTTTTACTGCAGGGTTCCATTTAATTTTGGTGCCCTTCGCCTTGTAATCCTTATCGGTAAACCAAAGGTGATGAATACAAACTTCGGCCGTTATTTTTTTATCCTTTAAAGCCTTCTTTTTATCAAAAAGATGGGTTTCCCTTTCGGTTGAAAGATGAAACACATGTAATCTCGCCCCTGTTTTTTTAGCCAATTCAATGGCTTTGGAAGAAGACAAATAACACGCTTCTTCACTTCTTATAATAGGGTGTAGTTCTACAGGAATATCATCCCCATATTCAGCTTCATATTTGGCAAGGTTGTTTTTAATGGTCTCTTCATCTTCACAGTGTACCGAGATCAATAATTTCGTTTTACTGAAAATGTTCTCTAGGGTTTTAGGATCATCGACCAGCATATTCCCTGTGGAAGAGCCCAAGAACAGCTTCAATCCTGCTACTTTGTTTTCATCTACTTTTAAAATTTCTTCCAAGTTGTCATTGGTCCCTCCAAACATAAATGAATAGTTTGCCCAAGAAACTTCAGCAGCTCGGGAAAACTTTTCTTCCAACAAAGGAAGGGTCGTGGCCTGAGGTACTGTATTGGGCATTTCAATAAAAGAGGTAATTCCTCCTGCTACAGCGGCTTTCGATTCGGTTTCAATTTCTGCTTTATGGGTAAGGCCTGGTTCCCTAAAATGCACTTGATCGTCAATCATTCCCGGTAATAAGTACAATCCATCGGCTTCAATCACTTTTGTGTCTGACGACTTTGCACTAATGCTTTCAGAAATTTCAGCAATACAATCCCCTTCTACAAGAACATCCCCAGTGATAATCTTTCCTTCATTGACAATTTGGGCATTTTTAATTAATACCGTCTGACTCATATATCGTATGTTTTGAATAAACTTTTTAATTTCATGGAAATGACCCCAAAAATGGCTTCAGAAATAATGCCAGAACTCATTTTGGACGTTCCCTTGGTCCTATCGGTAAAAATGACAGGTACCTCTACTATTTTAAATTTACTGAGATAGGTTTTAAATTTCATTTCAATCTGAAAGGCATATCCCACAAATTGGATTTTGTCTAGGTTAATTTTCTCCAACACCTTCCGCCTATAACAAACGAATCCTGCGGTGGTATCGTATATATTCATTCCCGTTATAAGACGTACATATTTAGAGGCTCCCCAAGACAAAAGTACTCGACTCATGGGCCAGTTGACCACATTTACCCCTGTTTTATACCGAGAGCCAATCGCCATATCGTTCCCGCCTTTTTCACAGGCGTTGTACAGCCGTATCAAATCGTTTGGATTGTGAGAGAAATCGGCATCCATTTCAAAAATATAGTCATACCCCTTTTCCAAACCCCATTGAAACCCTTTAATGTAGGCGGTACCCAATCCTAATTTCCCTTCCCTCTCTATTATGAAAAGTATCTCCGGGAATTCGGTTTGAAGCTCTTTTACCTTAGCTCCGGTTAAATCGGGTGAATTATCATCGACAATCAATACGTGAAAATCGCGTTGCAGGGAAAAGATATTCCGAAGCAACTTCTCAATATTCTCAATCTCGTTATATGTAGGTATGACCACTAAGGCGCTAGACATGCTCCTATTTTGGGGCAAATGTACCTATTTTTTGATTACTTGCCTTACGGTATTCGTAGCAATTAAGAAAAATTTATCAGTTGCGAAGCGCTTTTCTTTTCCTATTTTTGAATACCAAAATCAATACTCCCAAAAGGCTTGGAATTAGAACTTAGACATATTGAGAATGACTCTTGGATTGCCTTGGTTTTTTTAGGGGTCTTTATTTTACTTACGCTCACAAAAGCGTACTTCCCAAGGAGGTTTTCGGAATTTATTCAACTACCCGTTACTGATAAGTATTTTAGTCTTGAAGGAAAAAAAAGGACCGTAAACCAACCTTTCAATATTCTTATTTTCATCATACAAACGCTCTGCATTTCCCTTTTTTTATTACTTATAATAAAAGTGGAATCCCCACAGAAGATAGCTTTAAAACCCGTGTGGCTGCTTCAAATATGGGTAGGGTTTATCGTTTTTGTCTCATTTAAATTTTATTTGGAAAAGTTAATTGCACACATCTTGGATATTGAAGCCGTTGTCGAGAATTATTTATTTGAAAGGCTAAGCTATGCCAGCCTAATTGGGCTTTTCTTAGGCGGGATTAGTCTTTTATTTTATTTTTCGTTTTCACTTTCCAAATCCCTTTTCTACACCATTGCTGGTATCGCAGCATTACTTTACTTAATTTCCCTGATTTCCAGTATAAAAAGAAATCAACAAACAATTTTTAAGGGCTTCTTTTATTTTATTTTGTATCTTTGCGCACTCGAAATTGCACCCTACGTTATACTCTATAAAGTATTGGTGTAGCAAAGGGGCTAAAAAATGAAGCTTATGAAGGTGAAAACTATTTTGGTGTCTCAGCCAGAGCCTAAAGTTGAGAACTCTCCCTACTATGATTTAATTGAAAGACAAAAGGTAAAAATAGACTTTAGACCTTTCATTCACGTAGAAGGGGTGTCCAGCAAAGAGGTGCGAACCCAAAAAGTAGACCTTACCCAATACACGGCAATTATCCTTACTAGTAGAAATTCGGTAGATCATTTTTTCAGAATTGCTGAAGAACTTCGTTTTAAGGTACCCGATACCATGAAATACTTCTGCCAAAGTGAAGCCGTGGCCTATTACCTTCAGAAGTATGTAGTTTATAGAAAAAGAAAGATTTACGTAGGGAAAAGAACCTTTACCGAGTTATCCCCGCTGATCAAAAAATACAAAAACGAAAAGTTTTTACTCCCTTCTTCAGATAAATTAAAACCTGAAGTCCCTAATGTTCTGAACGATTTGGGCGTAAATTGGAAACAAGCTACCTTCTATAAAACGGTGATTAGTGACCTCTCCGATTTACGAGATGTGTATTACGATATTTTGGTATTCTTCAGCCCTAGTGGAATTCAAAGCCTTTTGGAAAACTTTCCCGATTTTGAACAAAAAGATACCCGTATTGCGGTATTTGGAAATACCACCATTAAAGCTGCCACCGAAAATGGATTGCGCGTAGATATTAAAGCACCTACACCTGAAACCCCTTCTATGACCATGGCGCTAGAAAAATACATCAAGGAAGTGAACGGAAAGAAGTAATCTTCTTTTTACATTCTATACTAAAAAGGGCCGCTCTTTCGAGCAGCCCTTTTTTGATTGAAATCTATACTTATTCCTTTAAAATTAGACCAAAGGACCTCCTTTAAGGATTTCCTCATTGGCATAATCTTCAAATTTTTTAAAGTTTTCCTTGAAGGAATTAGCCAATTTATGAGCCGTTTTATAATATGCTTCGTCATTGTTCCAAGTTTGTCTTGGGCTCAACACCGAAGTGGGTACATTAGGACAGGTTCTAGGTTGTTGTACTCCAAAAACAGAGTGGATATGATAGTTATCCTTATTGGCTGCTTCCAAAGACCCATCCAGAGCTGCCGTAATCATGGCACGGGTGTATTTCAGCTTCATACGATGCCCTACTCCGTAAGCACCTCCGGTCCAGCCGGTGTTGACAAGCCAAACATTCACTCCTGTGTCTTTCATCTTTTTACTCAGCATTTCGGCATATTGGGTAGGGTGTAATGGCATAAATGGCGCTCCGAAACAAGCTGAAAAACTTGGTAGTGGTTCGTCAATACCTGCTTCCGTACCAGCTACTTTTGCTGTATATCCACTGATAAAATGATACGCTGCTTGCCCAGGGGTAAGCTTCGAAATAGGAGGCAACACTCCAAAAGCATCGGCGGTTAAAAAGAATATATTTTTTGGGTTTTCCCCAATAGAGGGCTCTTGTATGTTGTCAATATGATAAATAGGGTAACTTACCCGTGTATTTTGGGTAATGGAAGTATCGGCAAAATCTACTTCCCCTTGTTCATCCATGATAATATTTTCCAAGATAGCACCCGGTTTAATTGCCTTGTAAATATCGGGTTCGTTTTCTTCGGAAAGGTTGATCACTTTAGCATAGCAGCCTCCTTCAAAATTGAAAACGGTATTTTCTTCGGTCCATCCGTGCTCATCGTCCCCGATCAGTTTACGGTTAGGATCGGTGGACAAAGTCGTTTTACCCGTTCCGGAAAGTCCGAAGAAAATCGCAGTGTCATCCGCTTCGCCTACATTGGCAGAACAGTGCATTGGTAGCGTATTTTTGAAAACAGGAAGGATAAAGTTCAAGGCTGAAAAAATTCCTTTTTTAATTTCCCCGGTATAACCAGTTCCCCCAATTAAAGCAATCTTTTTGCTGAAGTTTAATATGGCAAAATTATGCTGTCGGGTTCCATCCCTTTCTGGATCAGCCATAAAGCCAGGGGCATTTACAATGACCCATTCGGGATCAAAGTTTTCCAATTCCGATTCTTCGGGGCGTAAAAACATATTATAAGCAAATAAATTGCTCCAAGGATACTCATTAATCACCCGAATATTCAATCGGTACTTAGGGTCTGCACAAGCATAACTATCCCGAACATACACTTCCTTTTCAGAAAGGTATTCGGTGACCCGATCGTATAGAGCATCAAATTTTTCGGGTGCAAAAGGAATATTGATATTTCCCCACCAAACACGGTCTTTTGTGATGTCATCTTTCACAATAAATCGGTCTTTGGGAGAACGTCCTGTAAACTCTCCTGTGTTTACGGCAAGTGTTCCATTTTGGGTTTCCTTCCCTTGTTCTTTTCTTACTGTTTCTTCCTGAAGTTCCTGAGGCGTGAGTTGGTAATTTACCTTCGCGTTTTTAATTCCGTAGGTTTCTAACGAAATCGTTTTCGTTTCTTGACGATTATCTACCATGATTTAGGTTTTGTTGTGTGTGCAAAATTAAAAAATTGAAATGGTATAACCTCCTTAAAAAAGCAAAATTATGCTTTTCCCTTTCTTAAAAACGCCACTCCTAAAACAATCCAACCTACTATAAATGAAAGCCCTCCCAGCGGTGTGATGGGTCCTAAAAAGGAAGCAGAAAAGGGTAAATATTCCTTTAATGCAAGCAAGTAAATAGACCCAGAAAACAATACGATTCCCCCTACAAAAAGTCGAAAGATCCATTTTTTACTTTTTTCAGGGATTACTGAAACATACCCAACAAATAATAAAGCCAACACATGATACATTTGGTAGCGCACCCCAGTTTCAAAACTTGCTAAGACGTTGGGTGCCACAAGCTTCTTTAATCCATGCGCCCCAAAGGCTCCAATAACAATTGTAATAGCCCCTAATATTGACGCTGTAACCAGTATATTTTTGCTTAATTTATTCATGGGTTCCCAATGCATTTTAGTACTTTCGTTATTTGAATATTTGATCTTCAAAAATACGAAAAACCAATAGAATGCGTCATATCTTGATCATTGGAGCCGGTCGCTCTACCACAAGCTTAGTTCGATACCTTTTAGAAAAATCAGAAACAGAAAACCTCTTCTTAACCATTGGGGATATTTCGGAAGAAAGTGCCCAAAAAATTACCAACGGGCATTCCAATGCCAAAGGAATTTACTTCGATGTCTTTGATGAAGCGCAACGTTCCAAAGTCATTCAGGAACACGACTTGGTGATTTCCATGCTGCCGGCCCGTTTTCATATTGAAGCCGCCAAAGATTGTCTAAAATATGGCAAAAATATGGTCACTGCTTCGTATGTAAGTAAAGAAATGCAAGACCTTCATGAAGCGGTAGAAAAAAAGGGACTTGTTTTTATGAACGAAATTGGGGTAGATCCCGGGATTGACCACATGAGTGCCATGCAGGTGATTGACCGTATTCGGGATCATGGCGGAAAAATGCTGCTTTTCGAATCGTTTACCGGCGGATTGGTCGCTCCAGAAAGTGATGACAACCTTTGGCATTATAAATTTACCTGGAACCCCAGAAATGTCGTGGTAGCGGGACAAGGAGGTGCTGCTGAATTTATTCAGGAAGGCACCTATAAATACATTCCGTACCATCGTTTGTTTCGAAGAACTGAATTTTTGGACGTGGATGGCTACGGAAGGTTTGAAGCCTATGCCAATAGAAATTCCTTGAAATACCGAAGTGTTTACGGACTCGAGGACATTTTAACCCTGTATCGGGGAACGATGCGACGGGTAGGCTTCAGCAAAGCATGGAACATGTTTGTACAGTTGGGTATGACCGATGATGGCTACACCATTCCGAATTCTGAAAATCTTTCCTATAGGGAATTTGTGAACTTATTTTTACCCTATTCGCCTACCGATTCCGTAGAACTAAAAATGCGCCATAGTTTAAAGATTGACCAAGACGATTTAATGTGGGATAAATTGGTAGAGCTGGACATCTTCAATCCCGAAAAGAAATTAGGCATCAAAGAAGCAACACCCGCCATGGCCCTTCAGAAAATTCTTACCGATAAATGGACGTTACAATCTGATGAAAAGGACATGATTGTCATGTACCATAAGTTTGGGTACCAATTGGACGGGAAAAAGAAACAAATTGATAGCAGTATGGTGCTTATTGGGGAAGACCAAACCCATACGGCCATGGCTAAAACCGTTGGGCTTCCCGTAGCGATGGCCGCCCTTAAAATACTGAATGGGGAAATTACCACCCCTGGAGTTCAAATTCCGATTACCAAAGAAGTGTACGAACCCATTTTAAAAGAGCTGGAAACCCATGGAATAACCTTCAAGGAAAAGTTCACCGATTACTTAGGCTACAACCCCAACAATATTGGTGGATAATTAAAAAGCCACTTCAATTGAAGTGGCTTTTTTATTTTATATTTTAACTTTAATCCCTTCCCAGAAATATACTGATAAAGTAAAGTAACGTTGCTAGTGATCCCAAGGCTGCAACCACATAGGTGCGCGCTGCCCATTTTAAGGCATCTTTGGCGCCCGCATGTTCTTGCTGCGTCACCATGTTTTCAGTTTCCAACCAAGCCAGTGCTCTTTTACTAGCATCATACTCAACCGGTAATGTGATAAAGGCAAATACCGTGGTGACTGCAAATAATAGGATTCCGATTAAAAAGACCGTATTCCCCAAGGCGCCCATAAAATTCATGGCCGTCATGACCAATCCCGCCATGATAACGAAATTAGATAGTTTACTGGCGATTCCCACAGCGGGTACAATTTTGCTTCGCATGGTCAACCAACTATACGCTTTTGCATGCTGAACGGCGTGTCCTACTTCGTGAGCCGCCACCGCTGCTGCTGCTGCATTGCGTTGCATATAGACTCCTTCACTTAGGTTCACGGTTTTATTGGCAGGGTTGTAATGGTCTGTAAGCATTCCGGGCGTAGAAATTACCTGTACATCGGTAATGCCATTATCGGCCAACATTTTTTCGGCGATTTCCTTACCGCTCATGCCATTTTGCAGATGGACTTTCGAATATTTTTTAAATTTACTTTTTAAGCGGTTGCTTACATACATGCTCACCAAAAAGATGGCACCTGCGATGATATAATATCCAATCATTGTGTTTCTGAATTAAGATTACCTAAGAAATTCTTCAAAAATCAATCCAAATTTCTTTAAAGTAAATGTACGGTAAATTTGTCAGATTTTTACACAAGAGTTTCCCAACCAAATGCTTCGTTTATTTCCTCATATACTACCTCACCGTGAATGATATTCAGCCCTTTTTCCAAAGATGGATCCTTTTCACAGGCTGCTTCCCATCCTAGATTCGCCAATTTTAGGATATAAGGTAACGTCACGTTGGTAAGCGCAATAGTGGAAGTGTAAGGAACGGCTCCTGGCATATTGGCTACACAATAATGTACCACATCGTCTATAATATAGGTGGGATCTTCGTGCGTGGTAGGTTTGGTGGTTTCAAAACAACCTCCTTGATCTACGGCCACATCCACCAAAACCGTTCCCGGACGGATCATTTTCAACATGTCCCGCGTAATCAATTTGGGGGCTTTCCCTCCTTTAATCAACACACCCCCTACAATAAGGTCGTGGTTTTTTATAAGTCGCTGAATGTTATACTTACTGGAAAACATCGTGACCACGTGACTTGGTAAAATATTGTTGACATGTCGTAATTTCTTTAAGTCGATATCCAAGATGGTCACATGCGCCCCTAAACCAGCGGCCATTTTTGCGGCCTGAATACCCACAGTTCCAGCCCCTAAAATAAGCACCTTCCCTGGTGCTACCCCTGGAACGCCTCCCAAGAGCACCCCCCTACCCTTGATAGGCTTTTCTAAATATTTTGCTCCCTGCTGAATGGCCATTCTTCCCGCTACTTCAGACATGGGGGTCAACAAAGGCAACGTACCCTCTTCGTCTTCTACCGTTTCATACGCAATACAAACCGCCTCACTCTCAATCATGGCTTCGGTTAGGGTTTGATTGGAAGCGAAATGGAAATAGGTAAAAATCACCTGATCCTTTTTAATGAGCGGGTATTCCTCTTCAATAGGCTCTTTCACCTTCACAATCATTTCAGCAATTGCATATACCTCAGCAATTGTGGGCAACAGAGACGCCCCTACTTCTTCATACTCCTCATCCGAAAAACCACTGCCTTCCCCCGCGGTTTGTTGTACGTAGACTTCATGTCCTTGGGAGATAAGTTCATACACCCCCGCAGGGGTCATGGCGACCCGATTTTCATTGTTTTTGATTTCTTTTGGGATTCCGATTTTCATGATGAATAGATTTTATAGGGTTATACCCGCTAAAATACTTCATATAAAAAATATACCCCCTAAAATTTAGGGGGTTGTTTATAAAATTTAATAAGTTTGAAGTGAATTAAATTAAAAACATGGGGGTCTTCGGTTTTATCCTACGATATTAATAATTTTCCCAGGGACTACAATCACTTTTTTAGGAGTTCTTCCTTGCAGTTGCGCTTGGGTTTTTTCGTGAGCCATGACAGCAGCTTCAATATCTTCTTTACTCATATCCAACGGAAGCTCCATTTTAAAACGCATTTTACCATTAAAAGAAACTGGGTATTCCTTGCTGCTCTCCACCAAATGCTTTGCTTCAAACTTCGGGAAGGGCTCTGTAGAAATACTTTCGGTATGGCCCAATTTTTCCCAAAGTTCTTCGGAAATATGAGGCGCGTAAGGCGAAATTAGTACCGCTAACGGTTCCAGTACCTCCCGACTGTTACACTTTTGGGAGCTGAGTTCGTTCACGGCAATCATAAAGGTCGAAACCGACGTATTGAAACTGAAGTTCTCGATGTCCTCTTCCACCTTTTTGATGGTTTTATGCAAGGTTTTCAAGCTGTCCTTGGAAGCTGCCACATCAGAAACCAAAAATTCGCCTTCAGGGCCATTATGGTACAATTTCCATAGTTTTTTTAGGAAACTATGCACGCCTGTAATGCCAGCGGTGCTCCAAGGTTTGGCCTGCTCCAAGGGCCCCAAAAACATTTCGTACATCCGTAACGTATCGGCACCATATTGTTCGCAAATATCATCGGGGTTGACCACGTTGTATTTGGACTTGGACATTTTTTCGACCTCGCGGGAAACTTTAAAAGTACCGTCTTCTTCAGTAATAAAAATGGCCTCTTTAAACTCCGGACGCCAATTTTTGAAAGCTTCAATATCCAATTCATTTGAGGTATTCACCATTGAAACATCTACATGAATTGGCTGAACAGTATTATTTTCTTTTAAAGATGCGGAGACCAACTTATTCTCCCCTTCTATTCGGAATACAAACGCACTCTCCCCCAAGATCATTCCTTGGTTGATCAACTTTTTTACGGGCTCGTCCACGGGCAAATAGCCACGGTCGTGCATAAACTTGGTCCAAAAGCGGGTGTACAGCAAATGGCCGGTGGCATGCTCGCTTCCGCCCAAATACAGATCCACGTTTTGCCAATAGTCCAACGCCTGTTGCGAAGCAAATTGGGTGTCATTCCGTGGGTCCATATAGCGGAACATATAACAACTACTCCCTGCCCAACCTGGCATGGTGTTCAGTTCCAATGGAAAAACGGTTTTGTCATCTATCAATTCATTACTTACCACTTCGTTATTGGAGGCATCCCATGCCCAAACCTCAGCACGGCCCAACGGTGGCTCGCCTTCTTCGGTAGGAAGGTATTTTTCCACTTCCGGAAGGGTAAGGGGCAAATGCTCCAACGCAATGGTTTGCGGCATGCCATTTTTATAGTACACTGGGAACGGCTCTCCCCAGTAGCGTTGACGGCTAAACACCGCATCCCGCAAACGGTAATTGATTTTTCCTTTTCCTTGACCTTGTGCCTCCAAGGCTTCAATCGCCTTTTGGGTGGCCTCCGCATAGGGGAGTCCGTTGAGGAAATCACTATTGGCAATTACGGCAGTATCTTTATCGGCAAAGGCTTCTTCAGAAATATCGACCCCTTCAAAAATATTCGGGATGGGGATGTCGAAATGCTTCGCAAAGTCGTAATCCCTTTGGTCTCCACAAGGAACCGCCATGACGGCCCCTGTTCCGTAGCCGGCCAACACATAATCCCCAATCCAAATAGGCACAGGTTCTTTAGTAAACGGATGCTCTGCATACGCCCCGGTAAACACTCCCGAAATGTTTTTCACATCGGCCATACGTTCCCGTTCGCTCCGTTTGGCCGTAGCTTCCACATAGGCTTCCACCTCGGCTTTTTGTGCTTCCGTGGTAATTTTGGATACCAAGTCATGTTCGGGTGCCAACGTCATAAAACTCACTCCAAAAATGGTATCGGGACGGGTGGTAAACACCTCAATAAAATCCCCTCCCTGACCCTCCCCAGAGGGGAGGGAGTTAAGAACCTCCGTAATCTTGTTAACTACTTTTCCTGTATCCTCTAAAACTTCTTGATTGGTAAATCGGATCACCTTAAACCCTTTCTTCTCAGACAAAGTTAGCGTTCTCAGTTCATCTTCTTCCAATTGAAAATTGTGGATATCCCCATCTACTTCAACAATTAGTTTCTTTTCCAAGCAAACGAAATCGACAATAAATTTATATACGGGGTGTTGTCTTCTAAATTTTGCCCCCAATTGCTTGTTTCTTAGTGCTTCCCAAAGCTTTTGCTCTGCAGCGGTTGGGTTTTTCCGCATTTCCTTGGCTTTCTCCAGCAGCATCTTAATGATTTTGGGATCGCCTGTCAAACGGTATCCGTCTCCCCCTCCGCTGGAGGGGGCTGGGGGGAGGACCTTAAACCTCACCGAAGCCCCTTTGGAACGGCCAATCCAATTGGTTTGGGAATCCTTCAAAGGCTGCGGCCAGTCAATCGTCTCGAGTCCGTCGAGCAACCGTTGTGCATAGGCCGTAATACGCATGCTCCACTGCTTCATTTTCTTACGAACCACGGGGTAGCCCCCTCTTTCGGAAACCCCATTCACGATTTCATCGTTTGCTAAAACGGTTCCCAATTGCGGACACCAGTTTACTTCGGTTTCTGCCAAATAGGTGAGTCGGTATTGTAATAAAATTTGATGTTTTTCTTCTTCGGAAAAGTCGTTCCATTGTTCTGCTGAAAAAAGAGCAACGTTGTCATCGCAAGCGGCATCTACATTTGTATTTCCTTCCGAAGTAAATAGGGAAATCAATTCGCTAATGGGCCGTGCTTTATCTTCCGAACGGTCATACCAACTTTCGAACAATTGGATGAAAATCCACTGCGTCCATTTGTAATATTCGGGATCACTGGTGCGCACTTCCCGGCTCCAATCGAAGCTAAACCCAATCTGATCCAACTGTTGCCTGTAACGGGCAATGTTCTCATCGGTGGTTTTACGGGGGTGTTGCCCCGTTTGGATGGCATACTGTTCGGCGGGCAGCCCAAAGCTATCATAACCCTGTGGATGCAACACATTAAAACCTTTGTGACGCTTGTAACGCGCGTAGATATCACTGGCAATGTAGCCCAGCGGGTGCCCCACGTGCAATCCCGCCCCAGAAGGATAGGGAAACATATCCAATACATAATATTTAGGTTTATCGCTTTGGTTTTCGGCTTTAAACGTTTGATTTTTAGCCCAATACTCTTGCCATTTGGCTTCGATATCGTTAAAATGATATTTGCTCATGCGTTGCGTTTCAAAAAGAAAGGGCAAATTTACACCGAATGTACGAATCATAAAAGTTTAAACGTTAGTATTCATAGAACTAAAAAACCTTGTATTTTTACGACACCAATTGAAAACCTTGTATGTCATCATCTTTTGAAAAATACCAAAAACGCCGTTTAATTTCTTCTTACTTTTCTGTAGTAATAAGTATTTCCCTTGTCCTTTTCTTACTAGGGTTATTAGGCCTGCTGGTATTGAACACCAAAAAGGTAGCCGATCACTTCAAAGAGAAAATTGCTTTAACCGTATATTTGAAGGATACTGCAAAACAAGTGGAAATCGATCAATTGCAGCAAAGCCTTGCCCTGGCGGAATATACCAAAACAGCCACTTTTGTCTCCAAGGAACAAGCTGCCGAAGAACATAGTGCTACCATTGGGGAAAATTTCATGGAGTTTTTGGGCTACAATCCTTTACAGAATAGCATTGATGTATATATGTTCGCCGATTTCGTCTCGCCTTCAAAATTGGAGGAGATCCAAACAGAATTAATGATCAAGGATTTTGTAGATGAAGTGCTTTACGATAAACCCCTTATTGTATTGTTGAATGACAATATCAAAAAAATCTCTTTTTGGGTACTTATTGTGAGCGGTATATTCCTGTTTATAGCGGTGTTGCTTATCAATAGCTCTATTCGCCTTTCGGTATATGCCAAGCGCTTTACCATTAAAACCATGCAAATGGTAGGCGCCACCAAAGGCTTTATTCGTAGGCCTTTTATTTGGAAAAGCATGAAATTGGGGATTATTGGTTCTTTGGTCGCTGTATTGGGAATAGCTGCCGTCTTATTTTATTTGGATCGCTACTTCCCGCAGATGCAATTTTTGGAAGACAAGGTGTTATTAGGCGGTTTATTCGTGTTTATCGTACTCATGGGATTAATTATTACATGGCTAAGCACTTTCTTTGCCACCCAAAGATTCCTTAATTTAAGAACCGATGAATTGTATTATTAAAACATGATTTTATGAAAAAGCCACTCATTTTATTTATTGTTTTTTCCATCATTGGATTTGCAGGAACCTTTATTTTGCTGAAAAGCCTTAAAATTGAAGACCCAAAACCTTCAGAATGCGAAATAGTTGAAGTAACCATTGATACCATTTCTGAGGGAAGCAGTTACGATATTGTTTTTAAAGATTCGCAAAACGACAAATACTACATCAACCGAGGTCTGGAGCGAGGGCTTTCCCTAGACGATTTAAATTCGAGGGTGTTAAATAAAAAAGTTACCTTGCATCTCGCCAAATTATGGGTGGGGACTTCAGAACACATTGCGCAAATGCAAGTGGGTGATGAGGTAATTTTTACTGAATTCGACTAATTATGGGAGAGAAAAAAAGAAAGGAAGAAGCGAAGAAAACCGCTTTCATTTTTGAAAGAAAAAACTACATTTTCATGTTGGTAGGGGCTGCCTTTATTGCCTTGGGCTTTATTTTAATGGCCGGAGGGGGCAGTGACGACCCCAATGTTTTTAACCCCGAAATTTATAGCTGGCGCCGCATACGGTTGGCTCCTGCTTTCATTTTAATTGGCTTCGGGTTTGAAGTGTATGCCATTTTATTGAATCCCCACAAAGAAAAATAATCCTTCATGGACGTACTTGATGCCATCCTCCTTGGAATCATTCAAGGGCTTACCGAATTTTTACCGGTGTCTTCCAGCGGCCATTTGGAATTGGGAAAAGCCCTTTTGGGCGATCAATCGGTTCCGGAAGAAAGCTTACTCTTTACCGTGGTGCTCCATTTTGCCACTGCACTAAGTACTTTAGTGGTTTTCCGAAAGGATGTTTGGGAAATCCTACGCGGACTATTCCAATTGAAGTGGAATTCGAAAACCCGTTTTTCAGTAAAAATTATTATCTCCATGATTCCTGCGGTCATTATTGGAGTACTTTTTGAAGAACAACTGGAATCCCTCTTTGGCGGTAGTATTGCCTTTGTAGGAGCCATGCTCATTATTACCGCTATTTTACTTTGGCTGGCCGATAAAGCCAAAAATACCGGTAAGAAAGTCACTTTTACCCATGCCTTTATCATTGGGGTTTCGCAAGCCATTGCCATGCTACCCGGAATCTCCCGAAGTGGCGCGACCATTTCTACTTCGGTGTTATTGGGAAATGACAAAGGAAAAGCGGCCCGATTTTCCTTCTTAATGGTCGTTCCCCTCATTTTTGGAAAAATTGCCAAAGATGTCATGAGCGGGGACCTTTCTACGGAAACGGCCAATATGACCACCTTGGGAATTGGATTTATAGCGGCTTTTATTGCAGGGTTAGCAGCTTGTACCTGGATGATTAAATTGGTTCGGAATAGCAAATTAAAATGGTTTGCCGTCTACTGCTTGGCAGTGGGGATCATTGCAATCGTAGTAAGTTTGGTATCATGACGGCAGAAGATTACAAAAACGGACAAGTTCTTTTAATCGATAAGCCTTTGGAATGGACTTCCTTTCAGGTGGTGAACAAGGTGCGTTGGTTACTGAAAAAGGAATTTCAGCTTAAAAAAATAAAAGTAGGGCATGCTGGCACTCTAGACCCTTTGGCCACGGGATTATTGATTCTTTGCACCGGAAAATTCACCAAAAAAATAGAAACTTTCCAAGCCCAGGTGAAAGAGTATACAGGTGCGTTTACTTTAGGAGCTACCACACCCAGTTACGACTTAGAAACCGAAATTGATCAAACTTTTGATATTTCATCCCTTACGGAGGATCAAATTAAACAAGCGACGCAAAATTTTATTGGAGACATACAACAACAACCCCCTGTTTTTTCGGCTCTAAAAAAAGATGGCAAACGATTATATGAATTTGCAAGAAGTGGTCAAGAGGTAGAAATTCCCACTAGGACCATCCACATTTCAGTATTTGAAATCACTCAAATAAAGTTACCCAATGTACATTTTCGAGTCGTTTGTAGTAAAGGAACCTACATTCGTTCCCTTGCGCATGACTTCGGAAAAGCACTTAATAACGGGGCCCATCTTTCGGCACTTCGCCGCACTAAAATCGGGGATTTCTCGGTAGCAGATGCTCAATCCATAGAAGCATTTCAGGAAAATTTATAAGCTAAAACCTTCACTTTTAAGCGAACGAAAACTTTTCGTTAAATTCTTATTTTTATTTATTCTAAATAAGAATAATTTATATATTTGCCTCCAAATTAAAAAACCCCATGAGTTCCTTTCGCTATTTCATAGTGCTTTTAAGTTTCCCTTTTTCGGCCTTTTCGCAAGTTCCTAAGCTTCAAGATTCTTTAGACATGGAAACTTTAAAGGAAGTAGTCGTCACCGGACAAATCAATCCGCAGGCAGTAGAGAAATCGGTTGTAGAAGTAAAAGTAATTTCCAGAAACGACATTGAACGGCAAGCTGGGAACAATCTAGCCGATGTATTAAATACCACGCTCAACCTCAACATTACGCCGAACACTTCCACCGGAAAAAGCGGTGTAAGTCTTTTTGGGTTGGACAACCAATATTTTAAAGTCCTTATTGATAATATCCCCATCATTAACGAAGAAGGCTTAGGAAACAATACCGACTTAACCCTGATCAATCTAGACGACATTGAGCGTATTGAGATTGTAGAGGGCGCCATGGGAGTACAATATGGCGCTAATGCTGTTTCAGGGATCATTAACATCATTACTAAAAAATCGTCTCGAAAAAATTGGGATATCTCTGCTTATATTCAGGAAGAAACGGTTGGAAATGAATACGAATGGTTCGATAAAGGTCGGCATATCCAATCCCTTAAAATTGGACACAACTTTACCGAAAACCTCTATGCCAATGCTACCTACACCCGAAATGATTTTGGAGGGTTTTGGCAGGATCGATTAGGGAAAAACCATGCCGTAAACGATAGTTTGAGAGGGCATGAGTGGCTTCCGAAATTGCAACAAAACACCAAGGCACTAGTAGCTTTTGAAAAAGAGAACTTTAAGGTTTTCTATCGTTTTGACTACCTCGACGAAACCATTGAAAACTACAACGATATAGTAGACGAGAATTACAATTCGGCTACACAAACCACCAATCCTTCAGCAAATGATGAAATTTTCACCAATAAGCGTTTCTATCATCATTTAAATTCGACTGGAAATCTATTTAGTACAATAGCATACAATGTCTCTGTTTCCTATCAAGAACAAACCAAAGAATTGGAACGATATACCTATCGCATCCGCACTGGGGAAAAAGAGAATGTAGAAAAAGGCGAATACCAAAGTAGAAAGGCTTTCTTTTCGAGAGGAACTTTCAGTAATCTTTTTCAAACTGAAAATTTCAATGCGCAATTGGGCTATGAAACCACCCTTGAAAACGGACAAGGTTCTTCTGCGGCGATTGTTATTAATCCTGGGGAAGAGCTGATTGCCCAAGACTTAAACAACTACGATTTTTTTGCAGCTTCCGAATGGCAACTAAGCGAACGTTTTTCTTTACGCCCTGGAGTCCGGGTTTCTTTCAGTAATTTGTTTGGCCCTCAATACATAGGTTCTTTAAGCGCTAAACAAAATCTTGGAAATGACTGGGAACTTAGGGGGGTACTGGGTTCTGCCAATCGCACGCCCAATTATGACGAACTGTACACTTATTTTGTGGATGTAAACCACAACCTTCAGGGGAATCCCAATCTTGCTCCAGAAAAAGGGCTTACGGCTTTCCTTCACCTTAAGAAAAGTGAGCAGTTTTTAGAAGGCACTTTAAGATTAAAACACAAACTTAGCTTCAACTACCTCACTCTGAATGATCGTATTGAACTGATTGTGGTGAATACGTCCCCATTGGAATTTCAATACAATAACATCGATCGTTTTAAAAATATGGGGGCTTTTTTGGAAAATGAAGTGTACTATAAAAATTTTAAAGGAAAGATTGGGGCTTCAGTTCAAGGGATTTCCAAAGTATTGGACAGCAATACCCAATCCAATGACGATTTTCTATTCAATTTACAGCTCAATGCCAATCTAGCCTATACGCTTCCGAAGCACCAGACTACGTTTTCCCTTTTCTTCAAACATATTGGGCAACAGCCTCAATTTGTAGAAAAAACAAATGCCGAAGGTAATCAAGAGTTTGTTCGCGGAGAGACCGACGCCTACAGCATGCTGGATGCAACGGTAAACAAATCCTTTTTCGATAATAAGTTCATCACTACCCTCGGCACCCGAAACCTATTGGATGTGACTTCGGTAAATACCTCTGCCTTTTCAGGGGGCACCCATAATGGCGCTCCATTACAAGTGCCTTTAGGTTACGGAAGATCTTACTTTTTAAAACTCGTTTATAATTTAAGTATATAGTTATGTTATTTCCTTTTAAAAGATCCTTATTACTTTCTTTGTCGTTGCTACTTCTGGCGATGGTTTCTTGTAGTGAAGATGACAATTCCACTACGCAATCGGAACCTTTTGTGGTGGCTTTTGAAAATCTTTCTGCCAACCTATCGCAAATTGAAAACAGTACTGAAATCGCTTTGGTTTATTCTACGGAAGCTTCCGAGAGTGGAGCTATCACCATTAACGTTCAAGCGACCAATGCCGTATACGGACAGGATTTTATTACCGAACCCGAAATGAGTGGCGACCTACTAAGCCTTCCTATTACACAAGGGAGTAACGCGAATGGTTTCACTTTTACGAAGCTCAATCCCGATCTGGATGAAACCACCGAAATTGTTTTTACCATCACAAATGTAGACCACCCCGCTTCTCAAATACAGGGAAACACAGCCTTTACCATAAATGCCTCTGCCTCTTTGGGAAGAAGCTTTGCACCCACCCTAGGAGGTCCCAATCAGCAAAATCAGGTGTTTATCGATTTAAGCACCGAAACGGAGACAACGGCTCAGCGGGACCATTGGGATTTAGGGTTTTATTCGGGAGCACAATTTCGAGTAACCATTAATGGAGCAATTTATATGGCAGCAGCCGAATTGGAAAGCACCAATATTGATGAAATTTCGGAAGCGGATGTCAATGAGCTATTAGGTCAGGTGGCTGTAGGAACTTTCGATCCTATTAATGAAAATTATATAGATCACCCAGATGGGGATATCAATAAAACCGCAATGGCGCCCGTAAGTGCAAACTTGAGCGAAAACAAAGTGTATTTAGTGAATTTAGGTTATGAAGTAGGCACTGAAACCCCTGAGCCTGGTAGTGTGGCCGTTGCTGGAGAAGCCAGAGGGTATAAAAAGATAAGAGTGTTACGAGAGGGAGACGATTACCTGCTACAATTTGCCGATTTAAACGATACGAATCATCAAGAAATTTTAATTGAAAAATCGGAAGGTCATAATTTTACTTTTTTCAGTTTTAATACAAATTCCATTGTCCCCATTGAACCAGAGGCTTCCAACTGGGACATCGTTTTTACGGTATTTACCAACCTTATTGAAGGATCTGGCTCTTACGGCTTTTCCGATGGCGTGCTTCACAACAGAAAAGGAGGCGTGCGAAGCTATGAGGTTTTAACTAGCAATGGTGTTGCTTACAATGATTTTTCCTTAGCCAATTTAAATGCTTCCCAATTACAACAAGATCAGGGAACCATAGGGAGTAATTGGAGGGATGTGTTTGATGGAGTGGTTTTCAATGACCGTTTTTATATTATTGAAGACCCCAATGGCAATCACTACAAATTACGCTTTTTGGCATTGACCAATGACAATGGCATTCGAGGTTTCCCTGAATTTGAATACCAATTATTACAATAAAATGACAACCCTAAAAAACGATTGATATGAAACGATTTTTACAAATAGCAACCATTTTCTTTACGGCAAGCTTTGCTTTGGCGCAAGAAACCATCACCATTTCTATGGGAGCAGGTTATACCGAAGAAGTATATTACAAACTATCTACTCAAACCCAGCAAACTTTTACGGCCAATAGCTGGGATGTGGCTTTCCTAAGAGAGGATCCCATGAATCATGGTGTGCGTGTGAATGGCGGTATAGGCATTCAAGTATTTGAAGCGAGTAACAATCCTAACGATTGGAACGCTATCGACATTGCAAATGAAGGGTCTTGGACCCTACTTTACAACGATGACACCAACTGGGATAACGGCGCCTTTATGCAAGGATCTGCCACCTATGGTTGGGGAGAATACAACCCGGTAACACATCATATTGAAGGCAGTATTATTTTTGTGCTGAAATATGCAGATGGCACCTATCGAAAGTTTATCATAGATGAGTATTTTAATGCGTATACATTCCGCTATGCTACTTGGAACGGCACGAATTGGATAAACGAGAACAATGTCACCGTAGACAACACCAATAATCCTAACAACCGGTACAATTATTACTCCTTACAAAACAACCAGGAAGTAATTGCCGAACCTGCTGCTACCGATTGGGACATGGTATTCACAAAATACTATAGCTTCCTGAATCCTCCAGGATCTTACTACAATGTTTCGGGAGTACTTCACAACCCAAACGTTACCGTAGCTCAAAATGAAGAAACCACGGCCAGTCCCGATCCTAACGGACTTACCTATTCCGAAGAAATCAATACTATAGGTTACGACTGGAAAAGCTTTAATGGAAGTGGCTACGATATCGACGACCAACAAAAGTATTACATACGGTACGAGGACAATTCCATCTACAGAATCTATTTTACCGATTTTGCGGGTTCGGGATCTGGGGATTTGACTTTCGTCATGGAAGATGTTTCCGACCTTCTTGGGTTGGAAAATGTTTCTGAAGGAGTCACTTTTGGAATGTACCCAAATCCTTCCAATAATGGGATGGTAAACATCGTATATGATATCCAAAATACTTCCGAAGAAAATAGCATTGAAGTATATAATATGACAGGAACTAAGGTATTTTCCACAAAGGCAAATGCGAGTAACGGATTTTATAACAAAACCTTAAACCTATCGCAACTACCCGTTGGAGTATATGTAGTAAGCTTCATTTCTGGAAGCAAAAGTGTATCCAAAAAGCTAATCATTAAATAAATAAGCAATGAAAAAAATATTCTTAACCAGTATCATGGCTCTGTTTGTATGCTTCGGAATGCAGGCACAGTCCAAAAAAGAAAAAGACATCAACGCCATTAAAAGCATGTGTGGTTGTTATGAAGTAACTTTCAATTTTACCGAAACCTTCAACTACAGTGAAGATTCCACCTATATTCCTTCCAAGAATAAAATCGCCCACGGATTGGAATGGGCAAATCTTATTGAAGATGAAAACAACAAGCTTTCCATTCAGCATATTTTGATTGTTGGAAATCCTGCCGAGCCCATGATTGTGAAACATTGGCGCCAAGATTGGTTGTATGAGAATACTAATTTTTATATGTTTAACCACGACAACCAATGGACGTACCAATCTAAGTCTGCTGAAGAAGTAACAGGACAATGGACTCAAAAAGTGTATCAGGTAGATGACAGTCCTCGTTATGAAGGATCGGCAACATGGGTACATGTAGATGGAAAAAGCTATTGGGAAAATACCACTCCAGCACCACTACCTAGAAGGGAATACACCCAACGTAGTGATTACAACGTAACCCTACGTGGCAACCGTCAGGAAATTACCGATTACGGCTGGTTTCACGAACAAGACAACGAGAAGATTATTCGTGAGGCAGGAAAAGAAGACATCGTTCTTGCTAAGGAAAAAGGATTTAATACCTATAAAAAAGTAGCCGATTCGCGTTGTAAGGCAGCAGCAAAATGGTGGACTGAAAACGAAAACAAATGGGCTGCCGTTAGAAAGAAATGGGATCAGGTATTTTCTGAAAACCAAGATTTGGAACTAAAGGATAAAGTAGACAACAAACCTCTGTTTAAACAGTTATCTGAAGAAACTCTAAATGAAAGCCTGGAAATTGAAGAAATCATTGATGCTTACATCGTAAAAAAATAAAACCATGATCCGCCTAAAAAATATAGTGTTTTATCATTTGTTCCTTCTCACCACAATTGCCATTGGTCAAGAAGTCAATCCTTTTTTACAACGGGAGTTTTGGAAAACGAATCCCAGCATAGCTGCTGTAGAAGAGAAAATAAAGGAAGGACATGATGTTTCGCAATTAAATGCCAATTCTTTTGACCCTGTGGTGTATGCAATTTTAACAGCTACTGAAAATAGCACCATCAAATATCTTTTAACGAAAGAAGGAAATGGCACCAATAAATTGACCCACGACGGAAGAACCTATCTTTTTTGGGCGGCTTATAAAAATAATCTGGAAATCATGGAGCACTTACTTCAACTAGGTGCTAAAACGGATGTGATTGACGACCATGGAAATACCGTCTTAACGTTTGCCGCCGGTTCAGGGCAAACCAACCCACAATTGTATGATTTCCTTATCAATAATGGCGCAAGCCTCCAAGAGACCAATAAATCTGGTACAAATGCAATACTCCTTCTAGCCCCTAGTGTCAACTCACTGGAAGAACTGTCTTATTTCCTATCAAAAGGGCTCTCCCTAGATACTCAAGATGAAAAAGGCAACGGACTCTTCAATTATGTGGCAAGAACTGGAAATATAAAACTTTTAAAGGAGTTGTTGAGAAAAGGTATTGCTCCTACGATCAATAAAGAAGGGACCAATGCCATGTTCTTTGCCGCTCAAGGTTCTCGAGGGCATACCAATGGTTTGGAAGTGTACCAATACTTGGAATCGGTGGGGGTAAACCCTAAAGCAACCTCAAAAGAGGGATTGACGCCCTTGCATGTATTGGCATACAGAAACAAAGAGCTCCCCGTTTTTGAATATTTTCTGAAAAAGGGTATCGCTATAAATGCTATGGACGATGAAGGAAATACGGCTTTTGGAAATGCCAGTGGCAGAAATACCCTAGAAGTGATTCAATATTTGGCTGAAAAAGGCGCAGAGATCAACCTTCAGAATAAAAAAGGGGAAACGCCCATAATGAACGCTGTTGGCAATAATTCTACCGAAGTAGTGGCCTATTTACTGAAACAAGGGGCCAACCCTCAGGTAAAAGACCAAAAAGGAAATACCTTGGCCTATTACCTCTGGAATTCCTATTCCGATAGAAACAAAGAGCCTTTTTTGGAAAAACTGAAGCTGTTACAGCAGAATGGGGTATCCCTAGAAAGGCTGCAAGCGGGCAGCCAAACCCCTTTTCATTTTGCTTCGGAAAAACAGAGCACCGAACTTTTAAAAATCCTTATCGATTTAAAAATTCCCGCAGCGTATTTGAATAGCAAAAATAACGACGGACTTACCCCTTTGCATTTGGCAGCCATGAAAGCTTCAGATGATGCGTTCTTAAAAAAAATGATATCCGCTGGGGCCAATCTTAAAGTCACTACCGATTTTGACGAAACGGCCTTTGACCTTGCTTCAGAAAATGAACTTTTAAAAGAAAAAAAGATCCCAATTAACTTCTTAAAACCATGATTAAAAAAATAGCAGTAGTATTTTCCATCGTCTTCTTGGCCACATTATTTGCCTTCACTGGCTCCAATGGAAAAAGTAAATACAAATGCATGATTCAAATGACCAACTACACAGGCGAAGGTGCCTATGTGGTGATTTCATTATTGGATCCCGAGGGCAATTATGTAGACACGCTTTATGTGCAAGGAGAAGATGACGAATGGTATTTCGACATTTCGCAATGGTGGGATTTCTACGGAAAAAAACGAAACAACATAGACGCTATCACGGGTGCGACGATTAGTGGAGGAAACCGTGCGATTAGCGTGATTGAAATTCCGGATGATAAGATTGATGCTGGCTACAAAATTCGTTTTGAAACTGCCGTGGAAGATCAAGAGTACTATCCCAGTGATGTAGAGTTTGAGCTTACCACAGCTTCGGTAAATGGAAAGGTGGCTGGAAAAGGATTCATTCGGTATGTGCGTATGATGCCTCAATAAATTGTAAGTTAACAAGTGAATTTATGATGCTTTCCATTTGGAGATATAGTCACTTAACTTTGGCTATAGCTTCTTTTGTTTTTATACTTATCGCTTCGGTTACGGGGATCATTTTAGCGTTCGAACCTATTTCGGAACAGTTAAAACCTTATGCGGTTACGGAAGACATCAGCCTGGGAAAGACCCTTCAGCAACTACAAAACAATTACGAAGAAGTATTATTCATTGAAATAGATCAAAATGGATATGCCTCGGCCTCGGTGATTACCGAGGCGGGTGAAAATGAAACGTTTTACATCCATCCGGAGACGGCAGAAAAAGTAGGGGACATTTCGCCACAAAAAGAAATTTACCGTTTCGCGACCAATCTACACCGAAGTTTATTCCTAAAAAGCTTGGGACGCTTTTTTGTAGGCTTGGCTTCCTTTCTTCTATTGCTAATTAGCATCACCGGAATTTTCCTAATCCTAAAAAGACAAGGCGGCATACGACGGTTTTTTTCAAGGATTTCCAAGGAAAACCGAACGCAGCACAACCATGTGTATTTTGGAAGGCTTTTCTTAATTCCTATCGTTATTATTACGGTAACCGGAACGTACTTATCCTTAGAAAAATTTGAGCTAGTACCCGCTTCGGAAAGTTCCCATCAAATAGATTTTGAACGTATCGAAACCATCCCGGCGTTACCGCTTAACGAATTTGCCCTATTTAAAAGTATTTCCCTTTCAGAAGTAAAACGAATTGAATTCCCGTTCTCCCCAGATCCTGAAGATTATTTTACCGTAACCCTAAAAGACCGGGAGCTACTCGTGAATCAAATTAATGGCGATATTCTTAGCACGGTTGAATTTCCCCTCGTTAAATTATTTTCCAATTGGAGCCTACGCTGGCACACGGGACGGGGAAGCATTGTTTGGTCTATTATTTTAGGCTTGACCTGTATTTCCCTCCTCTATTTTATGTATTCAGGTTTTGCCATGACTTTTGAAAGGCTTCGGAAGCGAAAATTGATTCAAAACAAATATCCTCCTGAAGCAGCCGAAATAGTAATTCTGGTAGGTTCTGAAACTGGAAATTCGTACCTCGCTGCCTCACAGTTGCAAAAAGCATTGTTAAAACGGAAACAAAAGGTATTTGTGGATTCGATGAATCATTTCAAACCCTTTAAAAACCTAAAGCACCTAGTCATTTTAACCGCTACCTATGGCGATGGGGAAGCCCCTTCCAATGCCTCGCAATTTTTAAAATTACTGGAACAGTCCCCTCTCCATAACCCGGTTAGTTTTTCGGTCGTCGGATTTGGCTCCTTGGCTTATGAAAACTTTTGTCAATATGCCATCGAGGTTAATCAGGCTTTATCCAACCAGCCGTTGGCTACCCAATTAATGCCCCTTCGTAAAATCAACAATCAATCTTTTGAGGATTTTAAAGATTGGACAAAAAAATGGGGGCTTCAAATACACCTAAACCTCACTTTGGAAGCAACGAAAACTTCCGTTAAGAAAGCTAAAGAAAAGCGTTTCGAGGTCATTGAAAGGACGGAATGCAATCTCGACAATACTTTTTTATTACGCTTACGACCGCAAAAAAAGCTGAAATTTGAGTCGGGTGACTTATGGGCCTACACCCCACCTTTGGAAACGGTTGCCAGATTGTATTCCATTGGGAAAATAGAAGGAGACATCGTCTTGAGCATCAAAAAACATGAAATGGGAAAAGCTTCCAAACTATTAAGCAGACTAAACCCTGGAGACCGTTTAAACGCTTGCCTACAAAAAAACCCTTCCTTTCATTTTCCGAAGCAATCCACTGCGTCTCTTCTAATTTGCAACGGAACAGGCATTGCTCCTTTTTTGGGAATGCTTCAAAAGGCAGCGACAGAAACCTATCTATTTTGGGGCGGAAGAACACCAGCTTCCTATTCCATTTACGAACCGTACCTTTTGGGCAAAGAATCACAGGTTACAAAGGTTTATTCAAAAGAAAAGGAAAAGCAATATGTGCAAGATGTTTTGCTTCAGGAGAAAGCTTTGGTTATAAAAACCCTTAAAAAAAACGGAGTCGTTCTTATTTGTGGAAGTGTCGCCATGCAAAAGGGAGTAATCGAGGCACTTCAGAAAATCATTACAGAAAACAACTTGCCCAGCTTTTCGAAGCTCCAACAAAAAGGGCAGATTTTGATGGATTGCTATTAAACAACGCCTTGGGGTAGGGTGTTTTTCTTCTAAAAGAACCTTAAAATTTTAGAATTTTAGTTAACCTCTTACCAATTTTTGTATGGGTGGTTTGAGATTTGCGTTTTATTTAATTACTTGCATGCGTGAATTTTAACTATTCGTATAAGGCTTTTTTAATTTCCTCCCTTTTGGTGGGAAATTTGATACTTATTTTAGTTTCCATAAAGCTCGGGGCCGAAAAGCAACCTCAGGAAGAAACTGTCCCAATTGAATACATAGAGACGCTTCCGGAAGAAGTGATGGCCCTAAACGAAGCGACTTCAGAAAAGGCAGACATAAAGACCAATACAGCTTACAACGAGGCAGAACAGTTTATCAAGGAAATTGAAGAAGGACGGAATGAAATTACTTCCGAAGAGAATGAAGTTTCCACTAATGATCCCTTCTCGTTTGAAAACACCGGAAACGTCAATTTTGAAGAAACCCAAAAAAGACTAGAGGAAGCCAAGAAAAAACTGGCTTTAGCCTCCTCCAAGAAACCAAAAGCTTCCCAATCGGTAAACCGAAAAACCACCATTAGTTATCGTTTGGTCGATCGAAAAGCACTTTATTTACCCAATCCTGTATACACCTGTAATTCTGGTGGTAAAATTGTTATTTCCATTGAAGTGGATGACCGTGGAAACGTCATAAAAAAAGATTACAACCCTACCCTATCCACTACCCGAAATGGCTGCCTCATTGATGCCGCCCTAGCCTATGCGGAATCTGCTCAATTTACGACCAAAGCAGGAAAACCAAAACAACTGGGAACGATTACGTACCTATTTCCAGGACAAGAATAATTTGTATTTTCACCAAAAGATTTTTTATGAAAACAAGATGCCCTTGGTGCGGTGACGACCCCTTGTATGTAAAATACCATGATGAAGAATGGGGGGTTCCCGTAAAAGACGATGGTAAGCTATTCGAGTTTTTAATTTTGGAAACTTTTCAAGCGGGATTGAGCTGGATTACCGTACTTCGGAAGCGGGAAAACTTCCGTAGGGCTTTTGATGAATTCGACTATCAAAAGATAGCAAAATACGATGATGCCAAAATAGAGCATCTTTTACAAGATGAAGGCATCATAAGAAATAGATTGAAGGTGAAAGCAACCATTACCAATGCCCAAGCGTTTATGGAAGTACAAAAAGAGTTTGGCACTTTCAGTAACTATATTTGGGGATTCGTGAATCATACACCCATTACCAATCAACTGAAGCGTCTCAAAGATGCCCCAGCGACTACCCCTTTAAGTGATGCCATTAGCAAGGATTTAAAAAAACGCGGATTCAAGTTTGTGGGATCTACCGTGGTGTATGCCCATATGCAAGCTACCGGAATGGTGAACGACCATTTGGTGGATTGCTTTCGCTATAAGGAAATTTCATAATGCTACGCATCAACCTATACATACTACTCTTATTCACTTCTTTTTCCTTGATGAGTCAAGAAAAAAAGGAGTATGAGAAACGTATTTCAAAAGACTCATTTCCTGCCGAAGCGTTGGAACTACTGAACCCATTTTTACCCAATACCAAACGCTTACAATTCTATCAAGAGTTTGATGGGGAAAGTGAAAGCTTTGAAGCAAAATTTAAGATTAAGAGAAAATGGTATAGTGTTGAATTTTTTCCCAACGGGAACCTTCAGGATATTGAAATGAAAGTGAAGCTTAAGGAGCTCCCTGATTCCTTGTCCCAAAAAATAAGCAACTATTTCAAGGAACAATACGATCAATGGAAAATTGAAAAAACACAACTTCAATACAAGGAAACTTCAGTACTGAAAAAAAACTTCCATAAAACAGACTTCACTGGAGTGGAAATTATTGTAGCAACCAAAACCAATGGAAAACTCACAAAGTATGAACTCAACTTTGATTCAGAAGGAAATTTTGTTTCAAAAAGAAAAGTGGTAAGACGCACCTATGACTTCCTCTTGTTTTAAATTTTCCTTTCTTCTTTTACTTTTTTTCCCGTGGCAGAGCATTGCACAAGCCCCTGTTCTATGGGAAGTAGAAGCAGAAGTGAATTCAATTATCAAAGATCGATGGACCTATACTGCTGGGGTGGCCAATCGAAATGTGGCAACTTCAGATTTGGAAAATGCCCCTTTACAAATAGAGGCGAGGCATATCCAGATGGAAGTAAATACCGCTTATGAAGTAGGCTTCTATACTAAGTTAGGAGGTGGTATTATGTATCGCTTCAACACCTTAGGAGATAGCAATGCTGAAAACGAACTTCGTTTTACGCAGCAATTCTCCATAGCTAGCTATGTGAATGCGGCCCGATGGGTTCACCGATTTAAGGCAGACCAACGTATTGAGGAGTCCCGTACCGAACACCGACTGCGATACCGACTCTCAAACGATTTTCCATTACAGGGATTAAGCCTAGACACCCGTGAGTTTTATATGGTATGGGCTACAGAAAGTCTGTTTAACTATGGAAATAAACTTAGACCTATGTGGGACCAGCGATTTACCATAAGCTTCGGAAATCAAATTACTGACGCCATGAAAATTCAACTAGATCTAGAATATAGGAAAGACGACTATTTTAAAACCTCTGGCTCTAGGATATTTGTAGTAACCGGGATTTTCTATAAAATTTAATGTTGCACTATAGCAAGGTATTTATTGTTCTTGAAAGATAGTTTCAAAGCCTTCAAACTTTGTTTATATCGAAATAATACAACCCTATTAATGAGTGTTTTCTCCGTTTCAAAAACTTTCTCATACCACTTTTTGGCGGAAGCGTAGTTTCCTTCAAAATAATGGGCATTTGCAAGGTCTAGATATACTTTAGGCGTTCCATAGCCTTCCTTAACCACTTGTTCATATACTTTGGTGATGGCGATGTCCTTATTTACATCGACCGTTTTTTCTTGGGCACTTGCAGTACTATTCCAGCCCAAAAAAAACAGTAATATGATGGCAACTAACTTACTCATAAGCAACAACTTGGGGGCAATTATTTTACTAAAGTGATAATTTTTCATGTAAAATGCAAATAAAATCGACCAACGCACTTTAACATTGCTCCCAATCCATAAAAAAAGGCCACTGTAAAAGCGACCTTTTTAGTATATTCTAAATGAGCACTTTAGTATTTCACCACTTTACGGGTAATTTTGCCAAACGCTCCTTCGAAAGTAACAAACAGTGTTCCCTCCCAAGCAGGTTGAAGTTGCAAACGCACCACACCGTTTCCAGACTCTAAACTTCTTTGGTATAGTGTTTGGCCCAACACATTCTGAATCGTGATTGCTATATCTCCGGAAATCTGATTTAAATTAAAATTCACTTCCCCTTTGGTAGGGTTAGGATAGGGTAATGATATGTTTTGTTCGGCCCATTCATTAATCCCAAGCAATTCCAGGTTAATAGTCCAATATCCTTCGGGAGCTACCAACGGCCTGTTCAATGTCTTTCCCGAATTAGCTTCTGCATGTATATAGTATTCAATGTTAGTGTTGGTTGTGGGCATGGTAAGTGTAGCTGTCCAATTATCATCGCTCACCAAAGTCATAGGTGTTTCCGTAAAGGTAGTTGTTCCTTCTTCCCTCCAGAAGACAGAAGCAGTATTAATGCCTGAAACATGTTTAATTAGGGCATCCAATTGTACATTGGCATTAGGTGTCGACTCTGCTACGGGTTGGTGCACAATCCATAAAGGCTCTGCTACCCCTATACTATGGGTAATGCAATGAATAGCTCCTAATAAGGATATCAAGTTTTCCCCAGCATTATCCACATCAATCCCAACAATATTATACCCAGGAAGCATTTCTTCCCATTGTGCAATCGCAGGATTATCTACTTCAGGGCGATAGGTAGGAATAATAACCGTTTTGTTTATAAAAACGGCATTAGTAAATGTTCTATAATACCCTCCTGTATCTGGGTAATTTCCAGATGTACTGGGAGGTGCATCAATCCATTTAACTTTATAGGGAGTTCCAAAAGCAGAATTAAAATTACTCAATACATAATCTATATTCGCTTCAATTTGAGGGCCATCGGCCACTCCTTCGGGATATTTGCTTACCAGTAAGGTTTCCTCATCCAATAATTTCATGTGCATATCGATGTGATGAATCCCATCATACGGAAGGGTTTCCATCTTTACATAGCGATCGATTCCCATATAAGTGCTCATTATGGCATCTATATCGGCTTCATCTTTAACGCTCACACCATAAGGGTTGCCTGCATCATTTTCATCAAGAATCAATTCCGAAGCAAAGGCATTTCCAAGTCCATCACTCATAAAGTTCCCCCCCGTATTTACCAAGTCACTTGGAGCTGTTAGTGTTCCGTAGTAAGGCATCCCTACCAAATTAGCATGCGATTCGGGCATGATATCGTCGTTCGGCCTAGGGCGATTATAGATCCAATCCACTAAACCTCTTTCCCCTACGTCGTCGGTATAAATGGTATTTCCAGCATAATCCCGAATCCAAATACTATCCCAGTTCTCATCCATAAATATGATATTGGTGAGATCAATTCCATTTGAGGTAAGATAATTTGCTACTGAGGTTTCATTTTGAGTGGTGATAATCACTTTACACTCTATCACAGCCGCTTCCACAATCTGTCTTAAAATATTCTGAAAGTTAGGTGCCCAGGTGATCACCAGATATTCTATTTCTTCCCATTCGGCCATAGTTCTTACATCTCCAGAAGGAGGAATACTAATTCGGGAACTTCTAAAATTGAAATCGGTAAGAAGTTCCTTTTCATTTTCTGTAAGACCTTTTGGCAACACTTCCTGTCCTAGAGCAGAAAGACTAAAGAAAACAACTAATAGGGAAGTAATTATTGAAGTATGTATTTTCATATTTTAATTTTTGGCATGGCAATATAAGAAATCCTAAGGCTTGTTTCTAATTATATGCGTTAAAGCCCTAAATAACTCATAAACATATCTCTAGGAATTTCTTCAGCACCCAAACTAGCAAGGTGCTGGGTATATACTTGGCAGTCAACCATACGATATCCTGTATTTTTAAGATGGGTTACCCAGTGATAGAAACCTACTTTGGAAGCATTACTTACCTTAGCAAACATACTTTCTCCACAAAATACTTTTTGATGGGGCAAATCGATCCCGTACAAACCTCCCACCAAAATTCCTTCTTGCCACACCTCCACACTTTTGGCAACACCTATTTGGTGGAGATTCATATATGCGGCAATCATTTTACTTGTAATCCAAGTGCCTTGCTGTCCTGGCCTTTGCACAGTAGCGCATTGATTAATTACCGCTTCGAAGGCTTGGTTAAAGCTTATTTGAAAAGCTTGTTTTTTGAGTAATTTCTGAAGGCTTTTAGATACTTTAAATTTCTCAGGGAACAAGACCATTCTAGGGTCGGGACTCCACCATAAGATAGGCTGGTTCTCTTCATACCAAGGAAAAATTCCAGAGGCATAAGCCAATTGCAGTCGTTCGGAAGACAAGTCCCCTCCTAAAGCTAACAATCCCTCTGCTGAAGCTTCAGAAACGGGAGGAAACCATAATTCTTTTGAAAGGTAAATCATTGTCTGTCAACTACAAGGCATGTTAAAAGTCTTCTTTCTATTTGATAAAAGTTTTTTTTTGCCGAAATTTATATGCTTTTATGATGGCAATCGTTAGATTTTGTTCATCATTGTTTAATTTTTTAGCCAAAAGCAACCCTAAGCAAACCTCGTTTTTCAACCAGAACGGGGTTTTTCTTTTTTAATACAGCAGCAATAAACCCAAAACAAACACAATTATTCCTACAAACATTAGAAACAAGGTATAAGGAAGGATTTCCTTAGCTTTTAAGCGAGTAATACCTAAAAGTGGTAGGGCCCAAAAGGGTTGTAACATATTGGTTAACTGATCTCCATACGCCAAGGCCATGATCGCTTTATTTAGAGGAACTCCCAATTTTAAAGCCGATTCTACTACGATAGGCCCTTGAACGGCCCACTGGCCTCCTCCGCTAGGAACAAAGATATTCACTAATCCCGCACTCAAAAAAGTAAAAAGCGGTAAAGTAGTTTCATTTGCAATCGATACAAAAAAATCAGAGATCTGAACAACCATACCACTCTCCCGCATGATGCCCATAATTCCAAAATACAGCGGAAACTGAATTAAAATACCAGAAGCCCCTTTGATAGCTTCTTCTAAGGCTTTCAGAAAATTAAAAAAACTACCATGTAACAGCAGCCCCAAC
This sequence comes from Flavobacteriaceae bacterium, assembly GCA_002707025.1. GTDB lineage: Bacteria > Bacteroidota > Bacteroidia > Flavobacteriales > Flavobacteriaceae > PALG01. The sequence goes on from PALG01000026.1 coordinate 123,680, forward strand.
CCCAACATTAATAGGTTCAACATATTGGGGGTAATGATCAATTGTTTTAGTTCTTCAAAATACTGATACCCAAAAGCGGTTAAAATGAGTACTCCGAAGCCGATACCAAAAATCTTAGAATGGTCCAATCGTTCGGCTCCTTGGCCTTTCTTTTCTGAATGGGTTGTTTGATAAATAGGAAGATTGACAGGAGTAGGAGCTACTTTTTTGGAAATCATTTGTAGCATCATTGGTATCATTACCAGTAAGACCCCAAAGATAAGAAGATTAGAAAAACTAAAAACCGTTTCAGAGTAAGGCAGTAACTCTGGAAGTTTTTCAGATACCGACCTATCGCTTACACCGTTCATCAAACTTGCCAGATGCCCGCTTTCACTTACTTTGGAAGGAGCAGAACCACTAATGCCACCGTGCCATATCATAAGCCCTGAGTAACCCGCAGCTCCTACTAAAGGATAATTTATGGAAAACCCACGCGCTTGTGAAGCTTCTGCTACTTTTCGGGCTAGAATCGCTCCAAAAATAAGCCCTAGCCCCCAATTAAAAAACGACACCAAGAGTGTGGTCACACTTACCAGGACTACAGCATTTTGAGTATTTGACGCAAAGGAGGTTAACCGTTGAATCAAATGATTCATAGGATTACTTAACACCAAAATATGCCCCAACACCAAGATAAGCATCATTTGGTAGGCAAACACCAATAATCCCGTATTCCAAACACCTCTCTCCCAATAGGATAAAATTGCTAGAAAATGGTTTTCATTCGCAGGAGCTTCAGTAAAGAAAAATGCCAGTACCATGGTGAGCAAAGTCAGCAAAATGGCAATGGCAAAAGGGGAGGGTAAAAACCGCTTAAAAAATGTTTCGATGCCCTGGGTAATGTTCATGGCCTAATAAATAGGAGGCATGAAGTCCTAGAACGGCAAATCGTCATGATCTTCCTCTTCGAAGTCTGATACGGGTTCAAAAGCATCTTCTGGAGGCATGGGCGGCATGTCATTATTCATGCTTTGATCTAGGTTTTCAATACGCCATCCTTGGATAGAGTTAAAGTATTTGGTTTCACCTTGTGGGTTTACCCATTCGCGACCACGAAGGTTGATACTTATTTTTACGTTTTGTCCAACTTGATAGTTATTCAATAAATCGGTTTTATCTTGTACAAACTCCACCAAAATATGCTGTGGGTATTGCTCTTCCGTGGTTACCACCACTTCCCTTTTGCGAAACCCATTATTTCCATAAGTTTTGGTTTCATCAATCATTTTAATCTTTCCTTGTACTTCCATCGGTATAAATAATTCTAATTAAATTTTTGTCTTTAAAACGTCCCACGCCCCGGAAACGTCTCCTTTTTTTAACTTTTCTTGAGCTGTTTTATGCACCAAAGGGTCTCTGGAAACTTTATCTTTGACCCAATTAGGCAAGGCTTCAATATTCCCTAGCATGCCCAAATCGTTCCCACTGAAAATTTCACTATTCCTAATCGCTTCAGGAAGCGCATCAATACCAATCCCTAAAGTTCGCAAAGGTTTGGGCACTTCAAAAAGCCCATCTTTGGCCCTGGAATACCAGTTCCCGCCCATTCGGGATACGGCATCAATTTTAACTGGGTCGATACTTCCATTTTCATCTAAAACCCTTTCATCTATATGCAATTGCACTACTTCACAAACAATCAAGTTTCCGGCGCCCCCTTCTTTCCCTAAGGCAATGACCTCATTTACTTTACATTCAAATTGTACTGGGGCTTCCTTCACACGTGGAGGTTTCACCTTTTCAGAAGGTATTTCCGTAAAACCTGCTTTTACAAATTCATTTACTCCTTTCGGATATTCTGTAGAAGAAAGGCTCATTTGCTGCACCATGTTATAATTTACAATATTTATAACTACCTCTTGGGTTTCCAGAACATTCTCCAGCGTATGCTTGGTGGTGTTGTCACGAACCCTTCGAGCGGGCGAGAAAACCATAATGGGCGGGTTGGCCCCAAAAACATTGAAAAAACTGAAGGGGGACAGGTTGACATTTCCGTCTTTATCTACGGTGCTGGCAAAACAGATAGGTCTTGGTGCCACAGCACCTAATAAATACCCATGCAATTTTGGGATGGCAAGTTCCTTGGGATCCATACTTAACATAGCTACAAAAATAGCAGAATCGCATTGGGCTGAAAAATTTATAAGCACAATAATATTAACAGATTTCCATTATATTTAAACGATAAATCCCATATATGAGAAATAAGACGGTTTTTACACGTTGGTTCTTTATAATTTCCTCCATTTTCATTATTAGCTTGATTCTCTGGAACACCTATCAGTTTTTTACCCAACTGAAGGAAAACGAACGGAATAAAATGGAAATTTGGGCGGCAGCTCAAGAAGAGTTTCAACAGGTAAGCACCAATGAAAACTGGAATAGCAAGCTCATTTTGAAAATTCTTCAAAGTAATACTACTACTCCTATGATTTTGTTTACTCATAGGGAAGGGACTTACACCAGTAACAATATTGATCCAGAGTTCGTAAAGGATATAGAAAAAAGAGAGGATTTAATACAACAATATGTTTCCGAATACAAACCCATTGATATTGTATACAATGGAGAGGTGTTGCAAACTATTTACTACGGAAACTCTCCAATTATCAATAAGATAAAATACTACCCAGCCACCCTTATTGTGATTATTTTACTTTTCTTCTTAGCGGTATTTTTCTTCTATCAAACTTCAAAATCTGCCGAACAGAACAAACTTTGGGCGGGAATGGCCAAGGAAACGGCGCATCAAATTGGGACGCCTTTATCATCTCTGGTAGGTTGGGCCGAAATTTTAAAAACTGAGAATGTAAATCCCGAATATATTTCAGAAATAGAGAAAGATATTTCCCGTTTAAAGACCATTACCGAACGATTCTCCAAAATTGGCTCGGTACCCACCTTACAGAAAGTAGATTTGGTGGCCGAAACCAAATCTTCCTATGATTATTTAAAGAGCCGTACTTCGAAAATGATCGAGTTCCATCTTACCATCCCTAATGAGTCCATAGAGGTACAACTTAATCCTCAATTATACAGTTGGACCATAGAAAATTTGGTTAAAAATGGGATTGATGCCATGAGAGGACAGGGGTCCATTTCCGTAGAAATTATGGCTACTCACAAAAAGGCTCTTGTGCATATATCGGATACTGGAAAAGGCTTGGCCAAAAAAGATTTTAAGAAAATTTTTGTCCCTGGTTTTACGACTAAAAAAAGAGGATGGGGCCTAGGATTATCACTTTCCAAAAGGATTATCGAAGATTACCATAATGGAAAAATACAAGTCTTGAAGAGTGTGAAAAATGAAGGAACCACTATTGAAATTGCCTTACCCCTTACCTAACTATGGAAACCACCAAACATATACTACATACTGCTAAAATTAATAACAACTGTCCCGAATGCTTCGCGAACAATGGGCTGGAATTTACCTTTTCCCAAAAGGAAAAAGAAAATAAATTTTATAGCCAAGCAAGTAAAGAAATTGAAGAAGTATTGTATTGTCACAACTGCCAGCAGACTATTTACCCCGTTAATTGGACAGACGATATTGAACGAGTATATGCCTATCAAAGAAAGCTAGCAAAGCCCATAAGTACTATGATAAAAGTGAAGCCTTTGTTATATGGCATTATCTTTTTCGATGCCATCGTACTTGCGGCAATTATTTACTATTTAAATTCTTAGATTTCTTTCTGAATTGCCTCGGCAAGGGCTTCAAATTCGGAAGATTCCATGGAGACCTTATGCTGAAAGGTCATATCCTGCATGGCGTTTATAGGAATTAGGTGCACATGTACATGAGGTACTTCTAAGCCTACTACCGCCATACCAATTCTTTTGCAGGTCACTGTTCTTTCTAAAGCTTGGGCGACTTTATGGGAAAACTTCATGAGTTCCAAATAATGGCTTTCCTCCATCTCGAAAATCTTATTGATTTCCTGTTTGGGGACACAAAGTGTATGTCCTTTGGCGTTCGGGTTGATATCCAAAAAAGCGATAAAATGTTCGTCCTCGGCTACTTTGTAGCAAGGAATCTCGCCATTAATTATTTTGGTAAATATAGAAGCCATTAGTCACGACTAATTTCTAAAATTTCAAATTTCATTACTCCGTTGGGGACTTGAATTTCGGCCACATCACCTACCTTTTTTCCAAGTAATCCCTTCCCAATAGGAGAATCTACGGAAATCTTTCCACTTTTCAAATCGGCTTCACTTTGTGCCACCAATTTGTAAGTCATTTCCATTCCATTGGTTTGGTTTTTAATCTTTACCGTAGAGTGCACCAGCACTTTTGAGGTGTCCAGCTGGGATTCATCAATTAGTCGCGCATTTGCTAGGGTTTCTTCCAATTTGGCAATACGCATTTCCAGCAATCCCTGAGCTTCTTTAGCCGCATCGTATTCAGCATTTTCACTTAAATCCCCTTTATCCCTAGCCTCTGCAATAGCCTGAGAAGCCTTAGGGCGTTCTATATCCTTGAGCTTGTTAAGCTCATCTCTTAACTTTTTTAGTCCTTCGGCAGTGTAATAAGATACTTTACTCATAACTTCATCGTTTAAACATATAAATTCCCCACGAATGCCTATTTTTATGAAATTTGTGTGGGAATGAAAAAATCCCATGCGAGACGGGATTTACATACAAATATACTAAAAAATAACAACTCAAGTATTTTTGTATTTTCGTTATCGAAAAAAATTTATTGATGAAGCGACTCTTTTTTACTGTTTTAATGCTTTGCTTTCTAAGTTGTGATAAAAGTGATGACAACAATCTGAATGGAAACAACCCCTATGTAACATCCCCTATTGTAAACTTAACACTGAACCTAAATCTTCCAGAATATAATCCGTTAAGGTTTCCTGGGAACTCTGTAGTGTTGACTCAGCAAGGAATTAAAGGGATTATTATATACAATGTAAACAATTCACTATACACAGCGTTCGATCTTACCGATCCCAATCACATTCCCAATAATTGTTCAAAAATGGAAATAGAAGGAGTGATTGCTACTTGCCCTTGTGAGGATGATAACAGCTACGATATTGTCACGGGGCAGCACCAAGTGAACAACCAAGCGTACCCCATGTTTCAATACCGTATACAAAGAACGGGTGACAACATCACCATTACTAATTAAAAATGCAGTGTCGCTCCCACTAAGAAGTTAATCGTAGCTTGTGGATAATAGCCGGCTCCTTCAATAGTGGTGACGGTTCCTGGATTTGAAAAATCATCATCGTAGGTAAAAAAGTATCCGTTAGATACATATTCTACATTGAAGAGGTTATTGACCAAACCAGACAATTCCAAACGATCACCCACAGGAAATTCTTCCAAAGTATACACTACGTTAAAGTCGTTCACAAAAAAGCTCTCTAGTTTTGAAGCCTCACTGTCTATATTTCCCATATATTGTTCCCCCACATATTTAGAGAGAAAAGCCAAATACAAGTTATTTAGAGGCGTATAGTTTATGTTGCTTCCTGCAACCACCTCTGGAGAATATGAAATAGTGGTATTCCCTAAGTTCTGCAATACCCCATCCCTTTGAAAAAAGAAATCCCTATTTTTATTGGTACTCAAAGCTATGTTTGGCTGCCATTTTATCTTTGGGGTAATTGCGATATTGGCATCAACCTCCAGCCCCAATCGATAGCTACTTCCGCTGTTTGCTCTAATAGGAGCCCCCACATTATCCAAGGCTCCAGTTAACACCAACTGATCACGATAATCCATATAAAATCCGTTGACACTTAACGCCCATTTGCTGGAAGAATGCCTCCATCCCAACTCAAAATCATCCAATCGTTCCGGTTTCGGATTACCGTTTTCGAAATCGGTTCTATTGGGTTCTCTGTGGGCTCGTGCATAAGAAGCATATAGTTGATTCTGATTGTTGAGTTTATAGGTAGCCCCTAACTTCGGATTGAAAAAACTATAGTTTTCATCCACGATAAAATCGGCCACATCCGAATTTTGTCCCGTAGTAGCATAGTCGATGAACCTACCTTGTAAATCCACATAAAACCGCCACTGATCATTCAATCGGTAATCGGCCTTCGCAAAAGTGGAAAACTCATTTTTGGTGCCTACCCCAAAGTAATATCGATCCCCTATTTCAGAATCACTTGCATACCGTGCCCAAATTACTTCCCCAAAATGATCTCCTTCATAATGGCTGTAAAACACTCCTGATGTCACTTCAAGTTGATGGTCTTTGTAGTTTACATTTCCGGAGAACACATAGTAATCGTTATCCAACCAACGTCTTCTAATGACATCCGAAGCAGTGATTGTTTCCTCTCCAATCACTACCGGCATCAACCCATAAAAAGCCAGTTCGTCATCATTTTCATATTCCTCAAAAAAGCCCCTTCCGTAGGTATAATTAAAACTTACGTTAGAACTCCACTGCTTCGAATAGCGCTGGGTCCAGTGCAATTGATAGTGATCCTGAGTATAGTCGTCCACCTGGTTGGGATGAAACCCCTCCAAGTTTCCTTCTGCATCATAACGGGCTCCGGCTGGATTAAAGGTTCGGTCACGCTCCAAAGTGGTAGCATCAATTCCAAACCAAGACTGATAGGTGACTTCCCTCCCCGCAAAGTGAATCGCTTTTACCAAGGTTTGATCGGTTTTGTAAGCGGCTTGCAGGAAATACGATTTTAAATCGGACGAAGCCCGATCGATATAGCCATCCGATTTAATTTGGGACAATCTACCAGAGACTTCAAAATGATCACTTAACAATCCCGTACTAAACTTTACATTATGTCTTCGGGTATTAAAAGAACCCAGGGAGTGCGAAGTACTGGCGTAAGCTTCTTCAGCTACCTTATCGGTTAAAATATTTAAACTCGCTCCAAAAGCCCCAGGACCATTGGTGGAGGTTCCCACCCCCCGTTGCAATTGTAAATTTTCAACAGAGGACGTAAAATCCTGAAGGTTTACAAAAAAAGAGGTCGCACTTTCGGCATCATTGTAAGGAATTCCATTAATGGTTACGTTAATACCTTGATTGGCGGTACCACGAACCCGAAAACCCGTATAACCGATTCCGGCGCCAGCATCGCTGGTCGAAACGACTGAAGGTAAAAAATTGAGCTGGATTGCGATGTCCTGCCCGAGGTTTCGCTTCGTTAATTCTTCTTTCTGAAGATTGCTGTGGGTAATGGGAGAAGTCGCTTCTACCCGAACGGCTTTTAACAATACCTCATCGAGGGTTTCCACTTGTGTGGTGTCTACTTTCGTTTCTTCTTGAGAGAGTGCCGCAGCACCTAACATCAAAAAGAATACTGACATACATAATTTTTTCATTCGTAAAATGTTACGAATAAAAGGGGTCATTATTCTTGGTTACTAATTGATTTTTAAGCCACGGTATCGTTGATTTCCAAACCGTGCTGTTACATTTCCCTAAACGGCATTACCCGTTCTAGGTTCTATGGGTATAATCTCAGCCTCTTCTATGAGAAGCACCCCTTTTTGAGATGTGCCGCAAAGGTAAAAAATCAATCTATAGTAGGAGGCCTACGCTGCTTTTTTTTTAGGGCTTGTGATTTTTTTTCTTTCAAACGTTTTTCAATGGCTCCTTTGGAAGGTTTGGTTTTTTTACGAACCTTTTTAACTTTTAGGTTTTCATGTAGAAGTTCCAAGAGGCGGTCAATGACCAATTTTTTGTTGCGATGCTGACTTCGGGTTTCTCCACATTGAAGAATGAGCAAGCCTTCAGAAGTAATCCTGCTTTTCAAACGATTTCCAAGCCGGTCCTTTTCAGAATCGGAAAGCCCTTCTGAAGCCTTTACCGAAAAAGACACTTCTACTTTACTAGCGGTTTTATTTACGTGTTGCCCTCCTGCCCCACTACTTCGAATGGCTTTAAATTGTAGTTCTTGTAAAATTTGCCCTCTGTCCATCACGCATTGGGCCTATGTTCCTTTTTTAGAAGGTCGTTTACGGTTTTTACCGGGTTAAAAGTAATAAGAGGCACTTCTATAAACACGGTATTCCATTTTGCCATCGCACCATTCCAAAGTCCAGGTAGCTCTAATGCCTTTAAAGGTTTTCCGTTTTCAAATTTATTGGAAATAAACCCTGTAGTTGGATCTGAAAAATCTGTTAAATTGAATTTATTCCCTTGAAAATCACGCAACCCACAGACCAAATCCACTGGATTGAAATGCGTAGCTTCCTTCAAAATGGACTTTTGGTGCGTATCGGTTACGTCTATTTGCGAAGCTTCCACAATTTGAAGGGATGTTGCCCCATCGCCATCTTTCACCCAAAAAGGTCCACCACCAGGAGCTCCTGTGTTTTTTACTACCCCACAAACCCGTATGGGACGATGAAGCACTTCTATTAAATCGGCCCTTCCACTAGGGATATCTTTAATGTTCAATTCATTCCAAATAAAGCTGTGCATCTCCTTCATCTGTTCTATGGTGACTTCTTCCTGGAGGTCATTCAAATACCCAAAAATCTTGCCTTGTAGCCAAAGTAATTTCCCGGCCAATACTTTTTTATAAAAAGCAATTTCTTCTACATACTCTTCTGCAGCCACATTATCAATGTTCTTTATGAAAACCACATCGGCATCTACTTCGTTCAGGTTTGGAAGTAATGCTCCATGACCGGAAGGTCTAAAAACCAATCGATCCTCTTCATTTCGGAAAGGACGATTTTGATTGTTGACTGCAATCGTATTGGTTTCCTTTTTTTGAAAGGAATAGGAAATATGGAAATTTTTTCGGGTTTTCCTACTTACCCGATTCTTAATGTTCTCAAACTCTTCCCTGAAAAACTTCAAGTGCTGTTCCGAAAAAGTAAAATGCAGATACACATCGTCGCCTACCGCTGCGTAGAAAGCAGATTCATAGAGTTGCTCTTCAAAAGCGGTGGTACTGTATTTTTGGTATTTGTGAAATGGAATGAGCCCTTTGGGAAGATTTCCAAAATTAAGTCCCTCTTCTTCCAATAAGGCCTTAACAAACATATAAAACCGTTCCCCTTTCAAAGATTTCTTGTATTCAGGATACAGTTCCCTAATTTTAGCCCGTACCTGATTCACAAAAGCAAAATCTTTCATTCCATTAAAAAAGATTTCCACCTGCTTATTATTGTGTTTTTTTATAAAGTCTCGAAAATGTTCTTCAGAAGGCTGGTATTGATCCAGAAAATCATATAAAAACCTGAACATGCGTGTAGCCGCTCCTGATGCCGGGACAAACTTTACGATTTCCCTTTGATCTTTGAGACTTTCATACAATTGTTCATATTCTTCCTTTTCTGAAAGAGAAAGCTGTTTAATGCCATTTCCAACTGTGGCAGAGGTCACAATATGGAGGGGCGGGATCCCTATTGTAAAAAACTCCAACTGTTTGATAACCTGATTAATTGTGAGGCCTTGTTCTTTTATTTGACCAACATCCTTTTCCTTAAGCATACTAGTTTCTTTTCAATTCTTTCAAAAAATGCAACGCTTTTTCAAATCGTTCTTCCTTATTTCCTGAAAGCTTGGTATAGGGCAAATTTAAATTTTGTAATTCTTTTTCAAACATACGAAATAGGGTAGACCTATCATAAGGGCGATCCCTTAAATTGTCGGCCTCCCAAGGCACATCAATATCGGTTAAAAAATAATAATCGTACCGATGGGTAAAAGCCGCTTCCTTAATAGCATAAGGACAAAACCCTTCATAATAATATTCGCAATACACTTTTAGTTCTAATAAATTAGTGTCACAAAAAAGATACTTAGAAGCTTGAAAGGTGGCTTTATTTTCTGAAGAAATTTGTCCATTGGCAATAGGAATAAGATCTTCTTTAGAAATATTTTCTCCCTTTTTCTCAAGATATTCTCGCATATACTCTGGCACCCATTCGGTATTAAAATGAGCTGCCAACTGTTTGGCCAAGGTAGTCTTTCCGGTAGACTCTGGACCAAAAAGTACAATCCTTAAGCAGTTTGCGGGCTGTTGTTCAAGCTTTTTTTCCATGTAAGATATCCTTGAATGGCTAAAATCGTAAAAATTAAATATTGCAAAGAAAGCACCCCTAACCCTCTATAGGCATACAGAGGAACGGTTATAAGGTCAGCAAAAATCCATAGCGTCCAGTTTTCCAATTTTTTATTTGCCATGTACCACATAGCGGTGAAGAAAATACCGGAAGTAAAAATATCCACATAATTCGCAAATTTGAGTTCATAATCAAACACCTTATACACTATAAAAGTAACCCCCATGGTAAAAACAAAAAGCACCAAGCCAATTAGTTTTTCCTTAAAATTGGTTCTTGATATAGGGACCAAAGCTTTATCATCCTTTTTCCTTGCCCAATTCCACCAGCCATAGACACTCATGACCGAATAATAGAAATTCATCATCATATCTCCAAAATATTCAGCTTTATATAAAAGATAAACCGTAATAACGGTAGCTACTAACCCTGTTGGATAAACTAAAATATTTTCCTTTTTAGCATACCAAACACTTGCTATTCCAAAAACAAACACAAGTGTTTCAAGAATGATATCCACCGTTGAAGCATTTTTGTAAGCCTCAAGAAAAAAATCAAAAATGGGGTTCATAGTCGCTTCGGTCGCTTTTTACGATTTTAATATAAAGAAGTCCGCGTTCTATTGCCTCGAAGGCTATTTTCATTTCTTTCTGAAGTACCTTCATTACTTCATCATATTCTCCATACACCTGAGTGCTTAAAGGATTCTCCAACACGGTAAGACCGCTATTTCGCAATGATTTTATAAAATTGATAATCGCCGGTTCATAATCGTCCTGTAACGGCGTTAAGGTAAGCTCTACTGAAATATCCATAATACATTTTTCACAAAGGTAAGAAACCTATTCCCGAAACTCATTCAAAGGCAGTACCCATGACTACCATTTGAGCTCCTGCACGGTAAGCCGCCTCAAGTTGGGCTTCCGTTTTAATTCCTCCCCCCACAATAATTGGAATAGACAGTTCCCTTTTTACAGCGGCAATAATCTCTGGAGCAACGGGAACCTTGGCACCACTCCCTGCTTCTAGATATACTAGTTTTTTTCCCATCCATTGGGCTGCCTTTGCCGTATGGACAATTTCAACCAGGTTTTCCTGTGCAATGGGGTTTGTTTCGGTCACGCGTGCGACAGCAGAGGTATTTTGCCCATCAACCAACAAATACCCTGTAGGTATGATCTCCAATTGGGTTTCTTTCAGAAAAGGAACCGCCTTGATCTGTTGCCCTACCAGGAACTCTGGATTTCTTCCTGAAAGTAAACTAAGAAATAAAATTCCATCGGCAGCAGCTGTAATTTGAGACACATCGCCCGGAAAAAGCAAGATGGGTTTTGCGGTATATAATTTTAAAGCCCTAACGACAGTTTCAGTGTAACCATCTGGGACGCTACTTCCCCCCACCAAAATATGTGTTGTTTTGGAAGGAAGTTTCCGAAGGAATTCAGCAGCAGTCTCCACATCAAATTTATCGGGATCAATAAGTATGGCCAAGAGTTTCTTTTCTTTTTCAAGGGCATCCACAAAGCTGTCGTATAATTTTTGCATCCCAATACTTTTATGAATGGAGAAGTGCATAAGCACAGGTAAAGCCTTCAAACTCCATAAACCAAACTTGATACTCCTGTTTTTTATGCTGAAATTCCACTTGAGCAGTCGTCTCTAAATCTTCCATGTCAAAATCTTCCACATAGATGTTTTTTAAAAAAGCCACTCCTTTTTCGGCAAAGCTCTTATAAAGACTCTCTTTAGCTCCCCAAACCATTGTTAATTTCCGAATAAGGGCCTCCTCATTGGCTAAGGTTCGGTATTCTTCAATCGGCGTAAATTTAGGAGCGATTTTTAAAATCTTGGGGCGTTGCATTTCAATATCAATCCCTACTTCAATATCACTTACTATAATGGCTGAAAAAGTAAAAGAATGGGTAATCGAGATTTTTTTTCCGTCTTTTAAATGCGGTTTTCCTTTTTCGTCATAATACAGGTCAAAATCGGTATAACCCATTTTTTTTAAGAGGTGGCGCACGCTCATAAAACCTCTTTGGTGTAGGTCACTTTTCATTCCAGCTACCCTATTCGCACAGTGATCGGTAAGGGAGATCCCTTCGGAAAGTACTTCAAAAGGTTCTTCTATCTTCCATATCAATACGTTAGTAGTAGGATTAACTGTTATTGTTTTGTAAAGAGGCATGTATTTTGAAGGATATTACGTAATTTTGCATCCTAAAATTAGGAACACAAATTATTCAAATATACTAATATGTCTACGAAAACCACGACTTACGTACCTTATAAAGTAAAAGATATTTCCTTGGCAGATTGGGGAAGAAAAGAAATTGAATTGGCCGAAGCCGAAATGCCTGGCTTAATGTCACTTCGTGAAGAATACAAAAACGAGCAACCCCTAAAAGGAGCCCGTATCGCTGGATGTTTGCATATGACCATTCAAACGGCAGTCCTCATTGAAACCCTAAAGGAATTAGGCGCCGAAGTTACCTGGAGCTCTTGTAATATATTCTCAACCCAAGATCACGCTGCGGCGGCCATCGCCGATGCCGGTATACCCGTATATGCTTGGAAAGGGATGAACGAGGAAGAATTTGATTGGTGTATCGAACAACCCCTTTTCTTTGGGGAAGATCGCAAGCCTCTAAATATGATTTTGGATGATGGTGGGGATTTGACCAATATGGTTTTCGATAAGTATCCAGAATTGGTGAATGGCATTAAAGGTTTAAGCGAAGAAACGACTACAGGAGTACATCGTTTGTACGAGCGTATGGAAAACGGCACGTTACCCATGCCAGCCATCAATGTAAACGATAGTGTAACTAAATCAAAATTCGACAATAAATTTGGATGCCGTGAGAGTGCCGTAGATGCCATTCGTCGTGCGACCGATATCATGATGGCCGGAAAACGAGTAGTGGTTTGTGGGTATGGAGATGTAGGAAAAGGAACAGCTGCATCCTTTAAAGGTGCCGGTGCCATCGTTACCGTTACGGAAATTGATCCTATATGTGCCTTACAGGCTGCTATGGATGGTTTTGAAGTGAAAAAATTGGAGACCGTTATTGAAAAAGCCGATATCGTTATTACCACTACCGGAAACAAGGATATTGTACGAGGCGAGCATTTTGAAGCCATGAAAGACAAAACCATTGTTTGCAACATTGGGCACTTCGACAATGAAATTGATGTGGCTTGGTTAAAAAATAACCACGGAAGCACCCATGTGGAAATCAAACCTCAGGTAGATAAATATACAGTTAACGGAAAGGATATTATTCTTTTAGCGGAAGGACGCTTGGTCAACCTCGGTTGTGCTACTGGACACCCAAGTTTTGTGATGAGTAACTCCTTTACCAACCAAACTTTGGCACAAATTGAGCTTTGGAAAAACAGTGATCAATACGAAAACCAAGTGTATATGCTTCCGAAGCATTTAGATGAAAAAGTGGCTAAATTGCATTTGGAAAAAATTGGAGTAGAACTTACAGAACTTCGTGAAGACCAGGCCAAATACATAGGCGTGAAAGTTCAAGGCCCCTACAAACCTGATTATTATAGATATTAATAGTAAAGGAAATCGATCCGTAGTTCTTTTAAAGAAGCGCTTTCTAAAACCCCGCAGAAATGTGGGGTTTTTTATTATTGCTCCAAAAACTGAAGCTCGTTGTATTGGGCCGTTATTAAATACTCTTGGCGTAAACTTTGGAGGTAGGAAACTGCTGATTCGTGATGCGGGTGATCTTCCTGTAAAACGTCCTGATATTCTGAATCGGTTAAGGTCATAACAATATACCAATGGCCTTTCCTGCTGCTATACTGGTTTTCCAATACAGGGCCTATATTTGCAGTTTCTAAGGCCTTATCGGCCAAAACAGGTAAAAGATTATACGTTTTCGTGGCTTTCTCTACTTCATAGAAGGTAAGATACATCGTGTTTTGAGCAATTTGAACTGGTACATTGCCTGTATCATCATCGTACACTAGTTGGTATTTTTCATTAATGTAGGTGTAAAATTCATTTGCTTCTTTTGGGTCGTTAAAGGCAAAAACCTGCTGACTCTTAAAAACCTTGACAAACTTCTTTCCTTTTACCACTTTTCCATGCTTATAATTTGGTGCTATTTTTAACGGAATACAGCTAGCCAATAAGAGAAATAAGCCAAAGAAAGTTATAGATTTATAAGTCATTGTGTTATTCATTTCTTAGAAATACGAACTTGGCACTTTCCCCTTTTTTGAGGTTTGTGACCGTTTCTATTTTATTTTTAGCATCCCTAATCTCCAGCATCACGGTATTTCCTCCAATAGTTCCGTTAGTTAAAGCCTTTACCGAAAGCTCTGTTTTTGATTTTTTTAAAGGAATTTCAATGACCTTTTTTTCTGAAAGAGCCTCTAAGTTTTGATAAAGAGGAGTCCCATTTACGGATAACGCAATCTTATCACCGTCTTCCTGCCCTGCATCGTAAACAGTAAGAAATATGGTTTTCCCTTCAGCAAACATAGAAAGGGTCTCGTTTTTATTTAGTCTATGCGTATTGATGCTATCCAAGTCCCGAAGCAGGTGTACCTGGTCTTTTTTCTCCTGACTAATTAAAATGCTTCGTTCAACTTTTCGGTCTATTTTCTTAGCACGTTTTAAGATTTTTCCGTAGTTCTTTAAGTGAATTTCGCCATTTATACATTCTTTTCCATCACTATACAGGCCCTTAAATGCTCCTGAAATATGTTGCTTTTCATTGAGCCGTTTCAATTCTCCGGAATAATGCAAAAAACAAAAATCATTTTGGTTAACGAACGATTTCGTATAAACAATTCCACTTTCATAAAACTCCAATACATTGCTTTTCTCGTCATAATAGCCAGAGAGATACGATTTGGTTTCATGAGGGCCTCCCATGTCGGTAATTGTATGCCCGGTCAAGGTACCTTTTTCTTCCGTAAAGGAAATTTTATAAGAAATAAACGAATCTTCCTGCAATTGAATCACACCCAAAAATTCATACTCACTTTGGGCTAAACTCATAAAACTTTGTAAAAAACAGAGAATAAATAAGACAGTTCTCAAGAAATTTATTTTTTTTAGTTAAATTACAATATAACACAAATCCAATCATTTATGAAAACAAAAATTATTCTTTCACTTTTGGTAATGATTATGGCGGTAAGTTCAAGTTACGCTTCATTTCCAGTAACCCGAACAGCCGCAACTAACACCACTACTACTGTAGCCGTAGACACGGAAGACAATACGGTATTGACTTCCCCTGCAGCAGCAGCGGCAGACGATACGTTTGTGATTGCCCTTCTATTGTGGTTCTTTTTAGGAGGACTTGCCGGGCACCGTTGGTACTTGGGAAGCCCTATTGGATGGAACATTTTGTTTATCCTAACATTAGGCGGACTTGGTATTTGGTGGATCATTGACGGAATCGATATCCTTACCAAAAGATATCCTGGACTATAATCCAGAAATTTAACAATAAAAAAACCCGAGTAAATTACTCGGGTTTTTTTTGTTTTCAAAAGTTTGATTTATGCTTCTCCTTGAGGCACGATAGAAACGAAGGATTTCCCTCCTCTTTTCTTTTCAAACTTAACAACACCGTCTACTTTGGCGTGTAATGTGTGGTCTTTACCTAAATACACATTTTCACCAGGGTGGTGTTGCGTACCACGTTGTCTTACGATGATATTCCCTGCAACAGCAGCTTGTCCTCCAAAAATCTTTACGCCTAGGCGTTTCGATTCAGATTCCCTACCGTTCTTAGAACTA
The DNA here is from genome assembly GCA_002707025.1 of Flavobacteriaceae bacterium. Classification (GTDB taxonomy): domain Bacteria; phylum Bacteroidota; class Bacteroidia; order Flavobacteriales; family Flavobacteriaceae; genus PALG01. The sequence continues at coordinate 139,532 of PALG01000026.1, forward strand.
CCAACTCCTTTTTTGTGAGCCATTTTCTTTCGGTTTTATTTTGTTATACTTCAGCGGGCGCTTATTTAGCTACACCACCATCTAATTTATCCTGTAATTCTTTTAACTCGTCCCACTTTCCATCGGCAGCCAATTGAGCTTGCTGTGGCCAAGTATCTGGAACGTGATTTCCACGAACACCTGAAATAATTTCAGCGATATCCTCTGGCTTTGATTTTGCCAAGTCTGCATAGGTAGCGATTCCAGCTTCCACCAAAGTTTCAGCGATTTTTGGACCAATACCTTCAATCTTTTTAAGATCGTCTGCTTTTCCTGAAGCTTTCTTTGGAGCGGCTTCCTTTTTAGGAGCTGCTGCTTTGGTTTCAGTTTTGGCTGCTTCTTTTTTAGGTTCAGCTTTTTTAGCAGGAGCCGATTTCTTAGCTTCTTTACTTTCAGCTTTGGTCGCTTTTACAGCGCCCGAAGCCACAATGCTTTCAATAACGATTTCAGAAAGATACTGTCTGTGTCCATTTTTAACACGGTATCCTTTTCTTCTTTTCTTTTTGAAAACAATCACCTTATCTCCTTTAAGGTGCTTTAAGACTTTTGCTCCAACTTGAGCTCCGTCTATAGCGGGGGCGCCTATGGTTACTTTGTCACCATCGCCAATAAGAAGTACATTGTCAAAAGCAATGTTATCACCTTCTTCTACGGCCAAACGGTTTACAAAGACTTTTTGGTCTTTTGCAACTTTGAATTGCTGCCCTGCTATCTCTACAATTGCGTACATAGCGTAAACGTTTAAATTAATTTGATACACATTATGCCTTACCTACGGTAAAAGCGGGTGCAAATATAATTTTTTAAATTGAATTGGGCAAAGGGTTTTTCTAAATAAAACCTTTCTGAAAATCAGTGTTTTGGATTCCAGCTATCCTTCAGTAGTTGCATAAAGGCCAAAGTAAGCACAAATGTAGTTGAAAACCCCATAATCACTAAAGAAACAATTAAGATGAGTGAACCCTTATTAAAATTCAGTTTCCAGGAATCCAATACCGCGTTCGCAAATTGATGATCAAACTGAAAAATATAGACCGCCATAAATATAGAAAAGACAATGGTAGCCAGCCCTCCGGTAAACAAACCTATTTGAAATCCATCTTGGTATTTAAAATCGTTTGTGGTCGTTTTATATGCTTTAAGCGCATAAAAAATACCCACCCCAAAGAACACTGCATTAAGTGCGCTCAAAATAGGGTATTGATGCAAGCCTAGCAATTTGGTTAGAAGAAAATAGAGAATTAATACAATCGCTGTCCCTATTCCGTATTTTGTGTAATATTTACCCATAATTTCTTGTTTTCCCTTAAATTTCGTGAAAATTCTTCAGAAATTCCTGGGCATTAACAGTTTCTTACAATTTTCGTGGGGTTTTTCGGTGTGACAAAAACACTCCGAACAGAATGATTGCCGCTGCCACAAGTTGAAAAATACTAAAACGCTCACCATCTAGGATTCCCCACAAAACCGCTACGATTGGCATGGTATACGTAACAGAAGAAGCAAATACAGGACTCGATATCTGCACCATTTTATTGAAAAGTACTTTTGCGATTGCTGTTCCGAACAGTGAAAGAATTACAATATAAGCAGCGGCCTCCTGCATTTCCTTGGAAGTTGCAATGGCTTCAAAAAAACCACTGAAATAGAGCACCACTACAGCTGGTAGAAAAATAAAAAGGAAATTCCCTGTAGTTACCGCAAGGGCACTAATATCTGATAAATGCTTTTTGATGATATTTACATTAAAAGCATATCCTAAGGTAGCAATTAAAATAAGTGTACTATACCAATAATTCTGATTGGAATGTATTTTTGAACCAGCCAAAATCAAAAAAACTGTTCCTAAAAGTCCGACAAAAACCCCTATAACTTGTCTTTTGGTATTTATAATTCGAAATAATACCACTCCTACAACTACTGTTGCCAAGGGCGTTAAGCTATTTAAGATAGAAGCCACTGCGCTATCAATATGATTTTGTGCCATGGCAAACAAAAAAGGCGGAAAAAAAGAACTCACAAATCCCGAAACAGCAATCCACATCCAATGCTTTTTTTGAATTTGACGCAGACTTTTAAAGCCTACCGGAAAAAGCATCAAAGATGTAAGTACAATGCGTAGTGATCCCAATTGAAAGTAATTGAGCCCCACCAACCCTTTCTTTATAAGGATGAATGAGCTTCCCCATATTAAGGAGAGCACCAATAGATATAGCCATTTTTTATGCATACCGAGGGTCCATTTTTTCCCCTGCAAAGTTCTTACATTTCACGCTACTGTGCTATAAAAATTTATTCCCAAGAAATGGTTTCCATTAGAGTCCTAATATCATCCCGTAAGTATTTTACAGCAGGATAAATAGAATCGAAGTTCGGTTTAACTTCAAAATACAGGGCCCCTTTCAGAAAGTGATTGGTACTGTCTGTAACGTAAAACTGTGATTGGGTCGCCGCATCCCCATTAATCATATAATACATTCCATACACTTTATGAATACTATCCACCCTGGGCTGCTCAAATATTTCATTAGCTTTTGCGGTATGATCATAGGTTAATTTTTGAGCATCCTTTAGAAGTGCTTCAATGTTTTCCCTAACGGGCTGGTAGGTTAAATAGATCGTTGCCTTCATTTGTGGATAATTCAAATTGATGGCGCAACCGTTTTTCTGTTCTACTTGAGCTATCAGGTTTTTTTCAAACGAATAAGGGCAATTTGTGGTTACTTTTTTGTATTGAGGAAGTGGGTATTGTAACCGAAGCATTGCCGAGGGCTTCACTACCGTATCTTCTCCACAAGAAGCAAAAATCAATAGCAAGAAAAATATCCCGAAGGCCCTTAGGCTATTCATGAATGGAAAGTTTTATTTGTTTAATCCTTTTGTTATCAAAAGACTCTATGGTAAACGAATAATGGTGGAAGTTTAGTATTTCATCTTTTTTAGGGAAACCTTTCGAGACCTCCAAAATAAATCCAGCCAGGGTTTCGGCTTCACCTTTAGCCTCCTCGAAAAGTTTAGGATCTTCCAATTTTATAACCTTATAAAAATCCTTTAAGGGCGTTTTGCCTTCAAAAACAAAATTTTGGTCATCCAGCTTGGAAAAGATGAGGTCTTCATCGTCAAACTCATCACTAATTTCCCCTACAATTTCTTCAATGATATCTTCCAAGGAAATCAATCCACAGGTTCCTCCATATTCATCTACCACAATCGCTAAATGCATCTTCATTTCCTTAAATTCATTCAGCAAATCGTCCAATTTTTTATTTTCGGGCACAAAATAGGCCTCCCGTTTCAAGGGCACCCAATCGAAATTTTTCCGATCGAAATAAGGGAGCAAATCCTTTACATAGAGGATCCCCGTAATATTATCGATACTGTCTTTATAAACAGGTATTCTAGAATAACCATGCGAAATGATTTCGGGCATAATTTCCTTATATGGGGCTTCCTCATCCAAGGCAAAAATATCCATACGGGGTTTCATGACATTTTTAGTGTCGGTATTTCCAAAAGTAACAATCCCTTGCAGTATTTTCTGTTCTTCATGGGTAGTATCCTCCCTCGAAGTAAGCTCTAAGGCTTGCGATAATTGATCAATACTAATCCCAGATTTTTGCTTTCCAAATTTATTTTCAATATATAAAGTGATGGAACGCATGGGGGTACTTATGGGTGAGAAAAGCGTGAAAAGCACATTTAAAGGATATGCCATAAAGGAAGAGAAGGACAATTTATTCCTGCTAGCATAAATTTTGGGCAAAATTTCCCCAAAAAGCAAAATAACAAAGGTAACCACAACCACTTCCACAATAAAGCGGACTTCGGGGGTTTCAATACCTCCAAATAATAATTCCCCTAAAGAAGCAAACAACAATACAATCGCTATATTAATCAAGTTATTTGCTACAAGAATCGTCGCTAATAGTTTCTTGGGTTTTGATAAAAGCTTCTTCACCAATTCCATTTTCTTGGAGGCTGCATTGCCTTCAGAATCTTCCAAATCGCCTAAAGTAAGGGAAAAGAAAGCAATCTCGGCACCAGAAATTAAGGCCGAGAAAAACAACAACACAAAAACAAAAACAATACTGGTTACCTGGGGTGCGGTAAGTAAAGAAATGACCAATAAACTCGGGGGTTCTAAATCCAAAATTTCACCAATTGGTTATACATTAAAATGGCAAATCATCATCGTCTTCGCCAATGGCCTCTTGCACCTGCTGGTTTTGCTGAGGCTTTTGTGTAGGCTGTGATGAAGTACCTTGAGTACCTTGACTCATCCCGCCGCTTTCATTTTTGGGGGTTAGGAATGTGAAATCGGTACATTGGATCTCGGTACTATACCGATCGTTTCCATGATCGTCCTGCCATTTCCGGGTTTTAATCCTGCCTTCCACATAAACCTTATCGCCCTTTTTCAAATATTTTTCACAGATTTCTGCAGCCTTGTTACGCACTACTATGTTGTGCCATTCGGTATTCGAAACTTTCTCTCCTGTAGTTCTATTGGTATAGGTTTCGTTGGTTGCAAGAGGGAATCTTCCAATACAACCTCCTCCTTCAAAATAATTCATTTTTACTTCATCTCCCGTGTGCCCAATTAGCATCACTTTATTCAATGTTCCACTCATCTAATACGTTTATTTTATGCAAAGGTAAATTTTGTAATTAAATATAGGTAAAATTTTATTGCTGAAAAGGCCCAAAACTTGAAATAAAGTTTTCAATTAGAACAGGAACGGGAAAAGTATCGACCTTTTGAAATGGAATAGCATTAGTAGGCAATGATTCGGTTTCAAGAATCCAAAACGTCGCAAATAGATGTTTGTGGGACAATTTATGGATAATGGGCACATCATTAAATGAAGCTACTGTAGTTACTTGAATATTCTTTAACACATCCTGAAAGGCCTTATGTTCCTTCAGGGATGTAACAGTAAGCTTTTCATGGCTTTCAATTAGGGGAAATTGATACAGGTTTTGCCAAATACCCTTCCCTTCCCGTTTCTCCATAAGGGTTTTACCATCTTCAGATAGGAAAACCAAAAAATTGTAAAAGTGTTTCTTTACTTTGGTTTTTTTCAACTTTACGGGCAGCTCGCCTACTCTTTTTTTGTTGAATGCTTCACACTGCGTTTCAAAGATACAATGTCCACAATCGGGACTAGAAGGGATACAATATCGGGCCCCAAACTCCATGAGGGCTTGATTGTATGTTCCTGGATCTTCTGAAGGAATCAACTCCTGCGCTAGGGATTTAAATTGCTTAATGCCTTGGGTTGTATTAATAGGAGTATCGATTCCGAAAAAACGGCTCAGCACACGGTATACATTTCCATCAACCACGGCAGCAGACTCGTTAAAACAAATAGAAGCAATGGCACTGGCAGTGTAATCGCCTACACCCTTTAAGTTTAACAGCTCCTTATAAGTATTAGGAAAAACCCCTTGATATTCATTGACAATATATTTTGCCGTGAAGTGTAAATTTCTTGCTCGGGAATAATACCCGAGACCTTGCCATAATTTAAGTACTTGTTCTTCGGAAGCTTTAGCAAGATCAAAAACGCTTGGAAATGCCTTTAGGAATTCCTCATAATAGGGTAATCCCTGCGCCACTCTCGTTTGTTGCAGGATAATTTCTGAAAGCCAAATGCGATAGGGATCCTTGGTTTCCCGCCAAGGCAAAGCCCGGCTATTTTCTAAATACCATGTAATGAGATTGTTACTAAAAAAATGAGAGCGTTTTGACATATAGCAAAAATATACTTTATGTATTTATTTTTTAATAGGTTACGATTTGATTATTTGTTTTTAAAATCCTTATATTTGCCGTCTTGAAAAAAACAAACCTAGATTAGTACTATAATATAATTTTAAAATTTTTTTATAATGACGAAAGCAGATCTTGTAGCAAAAATTTCCGAGAAATTAGGAATGGAAAAAGGTGATGTACAAGCTACAGTAGAATCCTTTATGGAAGAAGTGAAAAATTCACTTGAAAATGGAGATAACGTTTACTTAAGAGGTTTCGGTAGTTTTATTATTAAAACAAGAGCCGAAAAGACCGGAAGAAATATCTCTAAAAATACTACAATTAAAATCCCCGCGCACAATATCCCTGCATTTAAGCCTGCAAAAGTTTTTGTAGAGGGTGTAAAAACAAACGTGGAAGTAAAGTAATTAATAATCCCGTCCCGTCTTTTTTAGGCGGGGCCTTATAAAAATCTCTTTAATATGCCAAGTGGTAAAAAAAGAAAAAGACATAAGGTAGCGACACATAAGCGTAAAAAAAGAAGACGCGCGAATCGCCACAAAAAGAAAAAGTAGTTTTTCAAACTACTTTTTTCGTTTAGAAATGTAAATACCAAGTTCTTTGAAAATGAAATTCCTAAACCTATTGGTTTTTGAAATTTCTTCAGGAAATATTCTCTGAATGATACATTCAGAAAAATCCTGTGATAAAATATTGTTTAATCCATCAGCCCAAGGCTGATAAAAATTAATGTAACGTGAGCTACGAATTATTTGTAAGATCCAGTTCACAACAAGTTGATTTTGCCCTTTTAAAAGATGGAAAACTAGTCGAATTGCACAAGGAGAACGAGGACAACAAGTTTTCGGTAGGCGATGTATTTCTCGCCAAAATCCGGAAAACAGTTCCTGGTCTTAACGCAGCCTTCGTTAATGTAGGCTACGAAAAAGATGCTTTTTTGCATTACCACGATTTGGGACCCAAAGTATTGTCCCTCCTTAAATTCGTAAAACGTGTAAGCACAGGTAAATTAAAAGATTATTCTTTAAAAGAATTCCCATTCGACAAAGAGATTGATAAAAACGGCACCATCAACAATGCCCTTAAAAACAATCAATCTATTCTGGTACAGATCGTAAAAGAACCTATTTCCACCAAAGGACCTAGAATAAGCTCTGAGCTTTCCATTGCTGGGAGGTACATTGTCTTGGTTCCTTTTTCAGACCGGGTTTCTATTTCACAAAAAATAGAATCCAAAGAAGAAAGAGATCGGTTAAAACGCTTAATTATGAGCATTAAACCGAAAGGATTTGGAGTGATTATACGAACCGTAGCAGAGGGTAAAAAAGTAGCCGAACTGGACGGAGATTTGCAAAATCTTTTTGATCGCTGGACAGCGATGTGTAAAAAGCTACGAGGGGCGCACCACCCTAGTAAGGTGCTAAGCGAGTTAAATAAAGGAGCTTCCATTATTCGTGATATGTTTAACGACTCATTTTCGGCGATACATATTGATGATGAAACCCTTTATTTACAAATAAAAGATTATGTGCAAGGCATTGCACCTAAAAAAGAGAATATTGTAAAGTTTTATGATTCTAAAATTCCCATTTTTGAAAAATTTGGGATTGAAAGACAGATTAAAACTTCGTTTGGAAAAACCGTCTCCGGAGCCAAAGGCACCTACCTCGTGATCGAACACACAGAAGCGATGCACGTAATTGATGTGAACAGTGGTAACCGAAGCAATAAATCCAAATCCCAAGAAGAAACCGCTTTGGAAGTAAATATGCTAGCTGCTAGTGAAGTAGCCAGACAGTTACGATTGCGCGATATGGGTGGAATTATTGTGGTCGATTTTATTGACATGGGACGTGCCGAAAACCGTAAGAAACTCTACAATCACCTTCGTGATGAGATGAGTGACGATAAAGCGAAGCATAAAATTTTACCCCCTAGTAAATTTGGGCTCATCCAAATTACCCGTCAAAGGGTTCGCCCCGAGGTAAACATTAAAACCCGGGAAGAAAACCCCAATGGCAATGGTGATAGTGAAGAAATTGAAGCCCCAATTGTACTGGTACAAAAAATTACCGAAGAGCTGAAACGGCTTTTCAAAAAAGACTATAAAAAGCTAACGCTTAATGCGCATCCTTTTATAGCAGCCTTTTTAATTAAAGGTTTTCCATCTGTGCGAACCAAATGGTTCATGGAGCACAAAAAATGGGTGAGAATTCAACCTAGAGACGCTTACACGTATCTCGAGTACCACTTTACCGATAAAGATGGTAACGAAATTAAATAACCTGAAAACCCCTTTTGCACAAAAGGGGTTTTTTTATTTATACCTTTGCCAAAATCGTTTTACTCTTTGGACACCTATAAAACCTATACTGTAGAAGAAGCTAAGGCAAGGATGCAAAAATACTGTGCTTACCAAGAGCGATGCCATAAGGAGGTACATCAAAAACTTAGGGACATGCGAATGATTCCCGAGGCGATTGCCCTCATCGTAAACGATTTAATTCAAGAGAATTATTTAAACGAAACCCGTTTTGCCCAAGCCTTTGCCCGTGGAAAATTTAAAAACAAAAAATGGGGGCGAAACCGTATTGTCCAAGAACTGAAATTTCGTGAGATTAGCGCCTATAATATCAAAAAAGCGCTTCAGGAAATTCCGGAAGCGGCCTATTTGGAAACTTTTGAAGCTTTGGTGGAAAAAAGACTGGCACAATTAGCCTCCGAAAAAAGCCTTCCGAAGAAAAAAAAGAAATTGGCCGATTACCTTTTTTACCGTGGATGGGAACCTGAACTGGTGTGGGATGCGGTCTATAAAATTAATTAAGCCCTTTATAGATCATTTCAGGCATAGGCTCCTCTTTTATGGGGTTTAAGGCACCCGTAGCAACATCAAAATCTAGATTTACCAAGGTAAAGTACGTTTCAAGCTCTTTTCGATGAATATGCTTTACTTCCGTGCCATTGCGGAGGATGATTTCTTCCAAAAAAATGGTCTTATGAAAATCTTTTTTTCTGTTCCACAATGTCAGTTTCCAAGAATCTTCCAAAACAGAATCAGGAGCCTTGAAATACCCGCCACCGGTCTTCTCGTCTCCTTTTACTAGGCTATTTTGTGGATGCTGAATCGTTTCCCCTTTCCGATTCAAGAAAAACAACTTTATTTGTGTGCTTCCGGAAAACTCTCCAATAATAGAGATCGAAGGCGCTTGCGCTTCAAACGTGTCCAACTTTAAAAGCTGTACTTCCGTAGCCTTGGGGATATTCAGTTGAAAGTGCTGCTCACAAGAAGTGAACAGCCCCAAAACCACGATATAAAAAATCCAGTTGTGTTTCATCATCGCATGATATTTCCATAATCCGGCTGAAAGAAAATAATATCCTTTACTTTCAGATCTTGTTCGTCAATCGTTAAATTCAATGCTTCCACTTCCAACGCTTGCGTATAAAGAGGAAGCTCAAAACAAATGATATTTGGATATTTTTGATAAAAGTCAGGACTTTGTTTCATTTTTGTTGCTGCTGAAAATACCATGGTTTCAGATTTGTTCTGAAGAAAATGTTTTCCATGAATGGTTACCCTCAAGTCTTTGAGTTTTTCCTTTTCTGAAATGGCATCCTTAGTTTGGAAAGCCAATACTTTTAATGTGGCATTATAATACACTTGAACCCCTTCATGTTCAGCAACAGGTCGTAGCTTGTGATTCTTAATCAAAAAGGTCGTCGTAAAGCTTCTCGGGGTGGGTAAGCTTTCCGAAGAATGAATGGGGATACTGTTATTAAACCGTTTGTAATAATACCTAGGAATGAATTGCCTATGGGCTCCATCCACTTTTCCCTGATAAGCTTTGGAAAGTGCCGGAATGGTTTTTTCTTCATAGTGATGGTAGGTTTCCATCAAGTATTGCCTACGGGCCAATTCATCAAAATAGGGCTTTTGAATATCCCCACTTTTCACTTGACGGTACTGAAAATACAACTTGCTTTTCGTATCGTAAAAAAAACTATATAATATCCCCATAAAAACTAGTAAGGCAAGAACTCCTGTTATGGGAGCCACCCATATTGTTTTCTTTTTGGGGGAGGCCTTCAGGAAAAATGCCATAAAATAAGCTAACAACAAAACTGAAATCAATACCAAAAGAGCAAAAAGATTGTAAGCCTTCGGCATTCCTACCAATCCGTTGGACCCCACATATCCCAGTAAAAGGGGGGTGATGGGAAGCAATAAAATACATACTAGGAAGAGTAGCCCATTCAAGCCTTTCAGTTTTACCCTCCTAAACCGAAAATTACTTGAGTTAAGGAATAAGAAACATGAAAAGATAAACACTGCTAGGGAGACCCAAGTAAGGTTTAGCACTAGCTGCTCTCCTAGGGTATCAAAAAATGCGTTAAAATCAATGGAGGCATCTTTCCCCAATCGTTCATTCCGTAGAGCAGTTTGCTCCCGCCTTAATCGCAAGCCTGGGGAAAGTAAGGTAACGACACTTCCAGCGACATTCAGAATAAAGAAAAGCAAAATCCCTTTATCCCATTTCTTTTGCTCCAGCCACTTAAAAAGCAGTAAGAATGCTAGGATGGCAATATTCAGCAAAAACAAGTGCTCTACCAGTCCCGTTAGGAAAACAATCAAAAGACCCAGTAACCATGTATGCGGATTCTTAAAATGATAGGGGAATCCTTTCCGTAGGGCATAGCCATAAAAACAAAAGAGCAGTCCTTCCCCAAAAGTATAGGAAAGTGAGGTGTTCAATAAGTACGCTATTTGGTAGAAATTGATGCTATTCAGTACAAATGCTAGATAAAAAATAGTGGCCATTACAAAGTGCCATTTCTTTAATAAACCCTTAAAGAAATACCATATCGATCCAAAAAAGAATAGGTTTAAAAACAAGGTAGTGGTCACTCTATAAATATAAAACCGATGGTCATTCGTAAAGCCTTGCGCCCAACGACCATTGAGGTAATCGAAATTGAGCTTGGCATTGGTATACCAGGTTTCATTGAAAGAATAATAATGGGCATCTACCGTTGAAGCATAGAGATAGTTACTTACATACCCAATGATCCCTAACATGAAAATCATGATAAGAACATAACACACCGTAATCCCTATTCTCATTATTTTCATGTTATAAAGTCCTCCAGATTTTAATCAATTCCCAAGGCGCTTTTAAAAAATCGGTGAATTTCAATTTACTACCCCCTACTTCCTGCCAACTATTTAGAGGGATTTCCAGCAGGGATGTACCCGTTTTTTCGAGGCCCAATTGTTTTTCCATTCGGGCGATAAGTTCCACATCGAACAACCATTTGGTGAGTAACGGCTCTTGAAACAAATCAAAAACAATGGAATGATGAATCAATTTGGCTCCACACTGCGTATCATACACAGGAAGTTTTAAAACGTTACTCACAAACGTCGCAAACACCCTTCCCAAATAATGACGATGTGCTTTTCGGTCTATCGTGGCTCCCATACGTGCCACGCGGGATCCCATTACAAAAAGCGGCATGGGGTTTCTTTTTTCTATTTCTGAAATAAAATAAGGAATCTCGGAAAGTGGTGTCGCCAAATCGGCATCAAAATACCCTACGTATTCGTAAAGGGTTTTATTTTTTACCTGAAGTACCCCTTGCCGTATGGCGCCTGCTTTTCCTTGATTTTCCTTGAGTAGTAAAAAAGAAAACCTATCAGAAGTAGCACAAAGCTTTTCCAACATAGCGGCTGTTCCATCTGTGCTCCCATCATCCACAAAAAGAAAATCGACAGTTTCCGAATTTTTAATAAATTCTGAAAACCGGTCCACGGGTAATCTCTTTGCTTCGTTATAACAAGGTATGATTACCAGAATTCTCTTTGTTAACATATGTTCCATAAAGCGACTCCCTTACGGCAAAGGAACTAAATAATGGAATAGAAAAAAATTTTTGTTTAAAATATTCTTTTAGGAAATCCCCAGCTTCGCATGCGTTTTGGTAATGGCCTTTTCATTTTTTTGATCGATCCAATCCTGCCCTTTCCAGCGGCGCATGACATTGTCGAAGTGGCGCATAACCAATATATTATATAAGGCCTTCCCTAAGTTTTTAGGATTTCGTGCAATGGCACGTAAACTCATGGAGAATCCGGGAGTGAGGTAGCGCATATAATGCCAGTAGCCTTCGGGCATGTAGAGTACTTGCCCATGTTCTAAATTCCCTATATAACCTTCCGCTTTTTTAAGGGCGGGCCACTTTTCGTAATCGGGATCGGCAAAATTGATGTCCTCTCTAGTAATGAGGGAATGCGGAATTTTATAGAGGTAATCGTTTTGTTTTTGGTCGAATAAAATAACTTGTTTTTTTCCGTGGAAATGAAAGTGGAAAATATTGGCCAGATCAATATCGTAATGCATGAAGGTGTAGCTATCCTCTCCACCAAAAAATAACATGGGAAGTCCTTTCATAAGCTTCAGTCCAAAATCGGGATAGGTAAAATCTTGCTGAAGCTGAGGGACTTCCTTCAGAATATTCCATAGGAAAATGCGATAGCGGGTGGGTTCTTTTTTCAGCAACTCGATGTAGTCTGCCATTTTCATTTTGGCATGAGGCTCGTTGAACCCATCTTTATAATCCACGGGCCTATCGTCGTACAAAGGCACTTCCTTATCTCCTGCCACTTCCTTCATATAGTCCAGGTTCCATTTTTCAAAAGCCGGCCAATCTTCAATAAAGCGCTCAATAATCAATGGTTTTTGAGGCTTGAAATAATTTTTCAGAAAGTCTTCTTTGGAAATGGTGGTTACTCGGTCTATCTGTGCTAACTTCATGGTACAAAGGAAAAGGTAAAATTACGAAACTTTCCTTAACGATTTCTTAAAATACCATAAGATGATTCTATAGGTGCATTGGAAACCATCCTTGTCATTTCAAAAGTAGTTTTAACGACAACCATAATAATTGCGATTTGATTTTCCATCATTTTATAGTACCTTCAATGAGAATTTCAACCAACGTCTTTTCAGAAACACATTTCATTGATACAACGAGAAAAACTAATCTCCCAACTTGAAAATACAAAAGATTGGGACGTAATCATCATTGGCGGTGGCGCCAGCGGCTTGGGAATTGCCGTAGATGCTGCTTCCAGGGGATTTAAAACCGTACTGTTTGAAAAGTACGATTTTGCCAAAGGTACTTCCAGTAAAAGCACTAAATTACTGCATGGTGGAGTTCGCTATCTAGCCCAGGGTGACGTAAAATTGGTGATTGAAGCTTTGGAAGAGCGCGGCCGACTCAAAAAAAATGCGAAACACCTTTTCAAAAAACAGGAATTCATCATTCCCAATTACCGTTGGTGGAAAGGGCCCTACTATTTAATTGGGCTAAAACTGTACGATTGGCTGTCCAAACGCTTAAGCCTTGGGGCTTCTAAATTTGTAGGGAAAAAGAAGGTTCGTGCGGCTTTACCCACCCTTAAAACCGAACATCTTGCCAACGGGGTGTCTTATTTTGATGGACAATTTGATGATGCGCGCTTGGCATTAAATTTGGCGCAAACCGCTCTAGAGCAAGGTGCGCTTGCTATCAATTATATGAATGTTACATCTTTTGAAAAAGGACAAGACCATCTTATTCAAAGTGTTTTGGTGGAAGATGTGGAAACCCAAAAGAGGTATTCCGTAAAAGGAAAAGCCATTATTAATGCAACAGGAATCTTTACCGACTCCATTCTGAAGAAATTCAATCCCAATCATAAAAAAATGGTAGTCCCCAGTCAAGGAATTCACTTAATGGTGGACGGCTCTTTTCTACAGAGCAAGAAGGCGATCATGATCCCCAAAACCTCCGATGGTCGAGTGCTCTTTATCATTCCGTGGCACGATAAGGTGATTGCGGGAACTACCGACACCCTCATTAAAAAACCTAAGATTGAGCCCACGCCTTTACATGAAGAAGTGGATTTTATCCTAGAAACCATGAATCAGTATTTGGAAAAAAAAGCCACCCGAGAAGATGTGCTTTCCGTATTTAGTGGCCTTCGCCCTTTGGCCAAACCAAAAAAAGAAGAAACCAGTACCAAGGAAGTCTCTAGGAGCCATAAAATTATTGTAGATGAAAATTTGATCAGCATTATTGGGGGCAAATGGACGACCTATCGAAAAATGGCCGAGGACGTGGTAGACGAAGTAATTCGTTCGTTTCAATTTGAGAAAGTACCCGTAAAAACCACAAAACTTTCCATTCATGGGAATATTTCAGAAAAAATGAGCGCTCCCGATCATGAATATTTCTACGGAAGTGATTTATCAGATTTCAAGAAACTTGAAGCCTCAAATCCTGCTTTTCAGAAAAAAATTCATCCAAAATACCCTTACACAAATGCTCAAGTAGTTTGGAGTGTTCGAAATGAAATGGCTCGCACGGTGGAAGATTTTCTCTCCCGAAGAATCCGGCTGCTATTATTGGATGCAAAAGCGGCCAAGGAAGCGGCTCCACAAGTGGCGCGTCTCATAGCGCAAGAACTGAAAAGGGATAAGGAATGGGAAACACAACAAATAGAAGCTTTTCAAAAGCTTTCAGAAAAGTATATCTTACAATAAAAATTGCGTATGGACTCTTACATTTTATCGATAGACCAAGGAACTACTTCCTCTAGAGCAATTCTGTTTAATACATCTGCAAAAATAAATGGTTTGGGGCAACAAGATTTTCCTCAAATCTTTCCAGAACCCGGATGGGTAGAACACGACGCCAATGCCATTTGGAAATCGCAGTGGAGTGCTATAGAGAGAGCCATTGAAGATGGAGGTATTACGCATGATTCCATAGCAGCCATTGGAATTACCAACCAAAGGGAAACGACCCTTCTTTGGGATAAAAACACTGGAGCACCTATTTATCACGCTATTGTTTGGCAAGACAGGCGAACCGCAAAATATTGTGATTCTTTGAGAAATGACGGTCATATTGAGACTTTTAAAAAGAAAACCGGGCTGGTGATAGATGCCTATTTTTCAGGGACCAAAATAAAATGGATTTTGGATCATGTGGAAGGCGCCCGTGAAAAAGCGGAGCAGGGAAGTCTCTGCTTTGGAACGATTGATTCTTGGATGGTTTGGAAATTAACCGGCGGAAAGCATTTTGTGACCGATGTGAGCAATGCTAGTAGGACTTTAATTTTTAATATCCACACCTTGGAATGGGACGAAGAATTACTGAAAATTTTATCTATTCCGAAAGAAATATTGCCTAAAGTAGTTTCCAGCAGTGAAGTGATTGGACATACTAAAAAAGGCCTGTTTGATGTGGAAATCCCAATTGCCGGAATTGCAGGAGACCAACAAGCCGCTTTGTTTGGGCAGCAATGTACCAAAAAAGGGATGTTGAAAAACACCTATGGTACGGGTTGCTTTTTGTTAATGAATACCGGTCAAAAGCCCGTGTATTCTGAAAACAATTTATTAACTACGATTGCTTGGAAAATAGGTAATGAAGTCACCTATGCTTTGGAAGGTAGTGTCTTTGTGGGAGGAGCTGCCGTACAATGGATTCGGGATGGTTTGGGACTTATTGAAGATGCTTCAGAAATTGAAGATCTGGCAACCAGTGTTAAGGATAATGGGGATGTTTATTTTGTCCCCGCACTCGCAGGGCTAGGAGCTCCGTATTGGGATAGTTATGCGCGCGGAACCATTGTAGGGATCACCAGAGGAACTACAAAAGCGCATTTGGCAAGGGCCGCCTTGGAAGGAATTGCTTACCAAGTACACGATATTGTAAGAGCAATGGAAGCCGATGCCAAAACCAAAGGGAGTGAACTTCGGGTAGACGGAGGAGCCACGGCCAATAACTTTTTGCTACAATTCCAAAGTGATATTTTCGAATTTCCAGTAGTTCGTCCCAAACAATTAGAGAGCACCGCATTAGGAGCCGCTTATTTGGCGGGATTGGCAGTTGGCTATTGGAAGAATTTGGAGAGCTTACAAAATCAATGGAATAAAGATCGCGTTTTTACTCCTGAAATGTCTTCAGAAAAAACCAAAACCTTACTTTTAAAGTGGCGTCGCGCCGTACACCGAAGTCAGAATTGGGTAGAATAACTTAAAGAAAAAACTATGACTCCTTTTATTGCTGAAATTATAGGCACTTTTATTCTCATGCTGCTAGGAAACGGCGTCGTTGCCAATGTATTATTAAACGAAACCAAAGGGAATAACTCTGGGTGGATTGTGATAACTACCGCTTGGGGATTGGCAGTATATGTGGCAGTTTTAATTGCAGGACCTGTAAGTGGTGCCCATATCAATCCTGCGGTAACTTTATCTCTAGCCATTGCAGGGCTTTTTGAATGGTCCCAAGTGCCCCTATATATTTTGGCACAATTTATTGGTGCCATGTTGGGAGCTTTATGTGTATACCTGTTTCATAAAAAACACTATGATATTACAGAAGATGTTCCCACTGTGAGGGCTACTTTTTGCAACACCCCAGCCATTGAAAATACTGTTTCCAATCTTTTCTCTGAAATTGTTGGGACCTTTGTGCTCTTACTGGCTGTTTTCTACATCGCTGGGCCCGAGTTTGTATCCGAGAATGGAGAAACAGCTATTATAGGATTGGGATCGTTAGGAGCGCTCCCAGTAGCTTTGGTGGTTTGGTCCATTGGACTTTCATTGGGGGGCACTACAGGATATGCGATAAACCCTGCTAGGGATTTAGGACCACGAATGGTGTATGCCCTGCTCCCAATAAAAAATAAAAATGCCAACTGGAAGTATTCATGGATTCCCGTTATAGGTCCTTTAGCAGGAGGTGCCTTGGCAGCGATATTGTATCTTCAGTTTAGTTGATCTAACTAAAAATAAAAAAGCCCAAACAATGTTTGGGCTTTTCCAATAATCTAATCGTAAAATAAATTAGTCTGCTAAGACTATAACCTTATTATCGTTCATTTGTACTGTACCACTCGTAATTTGAAGTTCCCATTTGCCATTCACTTGTGAAAACTTTTTTTCAAAGCCTTCAGCAATGGTAGGGTTTCCATCAAATTTCACCTTTCCTTCCCCTAATAGGGAAACTATAGCGGCGTGATTATCCAACATTTGGAACTCCCCATTTACTCCGGGCACTGTAACGCTGTTTACTTCGCCACTTACTAAGGATGCTTCTGGTGTTACTATTTCTAAGTACATATATTTAGTATTGAGCTATGAGTGGTGAGTAGTTAGTTATGTTCCCTGAACAACTAACCTCTCGGGCCTTCTCACAACTAATTTTAAGCTTCCGCTAACATTTTCTCTCCAGCCTCGATTGCTTCTTCAATGGTCCCTTTAAGGTTGAAGGCTGCTTCAGGAAGGTGATCCAATTCACCATCCATAATCATATTGAATCCTTTGATCGTTTCTTTGATATCTACCAATACTCCAGGAATTCCCGTAAACTGTTCTGCTACGTGGAAAGGCTGAGACAAGAAACGTTGTACACGACGAGCACGAGAAACTGCAAGTTTATCTTCTTCGGAAAGTTCTTCCATCCCTAGGATAGCAATAATATCCTGAAGCTCTTTATAACGCTGCAATAACTCTTTTACTCTTTGGGCACAGTTATAGTGTTCATCCCCTAAAATGTCTGCTGTCAAAATACGAGAAGTAGAATCCAAAGGATCTACCGCAGGGTATATACCTAACTCCGCAATTTTACGTGACAATACGGTAGTTGCATCCAAGTGTGCAAAGGTCGTTGCTGGTGCAGGATCGGTCAAGTCATCCGCAGGTACATAAACTGCCTGTACCGAAGTAATAGATCCCTTTTTAGTAGAAGTAATACGTTCCTGCATGGCACCCATCTCGGTAGCCAATGTAGGCTGGTATCCTACCGCTGAAGGCATACGACCTAAAAGAGCCGACACCTCAGAACCTGCTTGTGTAAAACGGAAGATGTTATCTACGAAGAAAAGTACATCTTTCCCTTGGCCGTCTCCAGCTCCATCACGGAAGTACTCGGCAATGGTTAACCCAGAAAGTGCCACACGAGCACGAGCCCCTGGAGGTTCGTTCATCTGACCGAACACGAAAGTTGCTTTTGATTCTTTCATGGCTGCTTTATCAACTTTAGAAAGATCCCATCCGCCTTCTTCCATAGAGTGCAAGAAATCACTACCATATTTGATAATTCCAGATTCCAACATCTCTCGAAGCAAGTCATTTCCTTCACGTGTTCTTTCCCCTACTCCTGCGAATACGGAAAGACCACCGTGTCCTTTTGCAATATTGTTAATCAACTCCTGGATCAATACTGTTTTACCTACTCCAGCACCACCGAATAATCCAATCTTTCCTCCTTTTGCGTAAGGCTCAATCAAGTCGATTACTTTAATTCCGGTAAATAGTACTTCCGTAGAAGTTGACAAGTCTTCAAATTTAGGTGCCTCACGGTGAATAGGAAGCCCGTTAGCTCCTTCTTTAGGAAGGTTCCCAATTCCGTCGATGGCATCACCAATTACATTAAAAAGGCGTCCATAAACATCCTCGCCAATAGGCATTTGGATAGGAGCCCCTGTTGCTACAGCATCTACCCCACGGCTTAATCCATCGGTAGAATCCATAGAAATGGTTCGTACGGTGTTTTCCCCAATGTGAGATTGTACTTCCAGTACCAATGTGCTACCATTGTTTTGTACTTCTACAGAATCGTAAATTTTAGGAAGCTCTACTCCGCTAGCGAATTCAACATCCACTACTGGACCAATAATCTGTGCAACTTTTCCTGTAACTTGTGACATTATCTAAGTGTTTATTTTTTAGAACAATTAGGGCTAAAAAAAAGCCCCTTAAAAATCGGTGCAAAGATATGTTTTTCTGAATTAAAAATACAACGTAAAAAAGGAATTTTTTCTTTCCAGAAAATCATAAAAAAATCCCTTTTGGATTTCACTCCAAAAGGGATCTTATTTATTTACATAAATTTTTTATTGCAAATCGGGGGCGTAAGACATTGGATAATCGTTAGCATTTGCCTTTTGTCCTGCCAAAATAAAGTTAGATCCATAAGTGGCATCAATAGCTTCCAAGAATTTATTGGCCATTAAGGCATACCCTCTTGCAGTAAGGTGTATTCCATCTAAACTTACCAAACCTCCTACAACTAAATCGGTGGTCATTGTAAAATCATCAAACATGATTCCTGTAGTGGAAGCTTGTTGAAGTATTCCGTTTAAATCTACCAAAGCCAAATTGGAAGAAGAAGCCGTACTTTCAATTACAGCATTGTATGCGTCTGTAGCATTAATCACTGAAGTGGTTTCAATATCGGTAAGTACCCATTGATCCCGAAGAGGATAGGTAACCCCATTCACCGCTAATTGTCCAGCCGTTTCAGGAGGTACTCCCAAACCAACCAATTGGTTGAAATACTCTTCATTTAAAGTAGCAATCACTGCAGAGCTAGGCAGTACTAATAAATCTTCAGCAGTAGCCTGTCTGGACTGTGCAAATTGAGTAGAAAGCAATTGTGCGGTTAAAGGGTCGACTCCACCCGCCTGAAGCACTTGAAATAACTGAGCTTGGATGTTAGGAAGGTCTTCATCAAAGATAAGCACTGGGCTTGGTTCGGTTTCCGAATAAACAATAGAACGCTCGGGAACACCTAAAAATGCAAAAGCTTGATTTAAAGACGCAAACGTACTATTTAATACAGGGATTTGCGGTCCAAAGTCTGGGTTGTTAGGATCTAAAGGATTGTAAGGTACCGTAGTGAAATAAGGCAAGCTAGTTACATAGGGTACGTTTGTAACAACCCCATCGGCTCCATTAGCCGTCATGGCTCCTACAAGGTTTGTAAACACACTGGCAAATACATTTGGGTCGGTAATATCATTAGGACCGTAGGTAGAAGGATCTAAGTTTCCTGTTTGATCCACACCACTTCCACCAGAAGTAGCAAAACCTAATACATCATTTCCACCAACTTCAGAGAGGGTAAAAAAGGACGGCTGTTGTACCGCGGCATCTTCCAAGATTGAGGCATTGGAACTAGAGGCCATTCTTACATAATACGGATTGGCATTGGGTAAAGCCCCTATGTTTCCGTAGCCATTGGTTACAAAGTGAAAACTTTTGGCTCCTGGCACTCCCATATTACTGTATGGGCCCGCCATGATATTTCCAACTTCGGTGGTTGGCATGGCATCTAGTCTTACTGGGCCCGAACCATCAAAAATAAGTCTTGGCTCGGCAACAACATTACCACCCAACAACAAACCTCCTACATTATCACTCACTAAAGGCTGACTAAAATCGCCACCGCCTACTGCAGAAAACTGTTGCGATAAGATATTAGGGAAAGAGTTTTCCTGAGAGGCAACAAACAATGCTCCATCGCTAAAACCGGCTGTAAAGGATGCTCCTACAGCAACGTAATTAGAGAAGTCTGCACTCCCCGAAGTTAGCTCAACCACTGGTTGTTCATCTGTCATATCACTATCATCGCTCTCACAAGCCACAAAGCCGAAAGCTAGTAATAGTAGTCCTATATATTTAAGTTTCATATTCATGAATTTTAAAGATTATAAATTATTAATTGTCCAGGAAACATAATATTGAGAACCAATAAATCCTGTTCCAAATGCCGTATAATATTCATCTCCCAAAATATTGGTAGCCCCTACTTTGAAAGTAGATTTCAAGAATTTAGGCACACGATAGTTAATTTGCGCATCCAATACATTAAATGCAGGAATTTGTCCATCTCCAAAGGAAGCTTCCCAGAAATAAGTATCACTCCATCTCCAAGCCACGTTAAATCCGAAGTTTTCAAAAAGTTCGGTATTCCCAAAAGTAGCTTTCACTTTATGTTCTGGGGTATTGAAATTGGTTCTAAAGTCTGGATTTGCTTCTGTATCAAAATCTAACTTGGCATACGTATAATTACCTCCCAAGTCGAAATTCCCCAGTATTTTTGTAGAAACCCCAATGGAACCTCCATAAGAATTTACTTCAGCATCACTATTCGTGTAGGTTTGAAATGCCTGGAAGTCACCATTAGCGATTGCAGCCACGGCCAATGGAGTTTGCCCATCGGGAGCAACTTGGCTTAATTGCACGTCTCCATAAAAAGGAGCGATTACCGTTTCATTTGCTAGGAAATCTTGGTACATATTATAATACCCGCTCATGTCTACGGTAAATTTTCCAAGTTTTCCACGATATCCCAATTCAAAAGAAGTTACTTGTTCTGGTTTTACAAAATTGGAATTTGCTATTTCCAAACTAGCAACATCTCCAGTTTCAGAAAAATCGGTTACCGAACTTGCAAAGAAGGAATTGGTATAAGCTCCTTGACCATCAAACTGAATGGTTGGCGCCCCTAGAATAGCCTGTCCTGTATTACTCACCCCATAGGTACGGATATCACGAGCTGGATTGTCTTCTGCTCCTCCTATTAAAATGGCTCTTCCAACATCCAAACCAATATAAAGGTCTTGCGTGGTTGGGTTTCTGAAACCTGTTTGAAAAGAAGCTCGAATATTATGATCATTATTGATGGTAAAACCTGCGGCTAACCTTGGAGAAAAGAAACCATCAAAAAGTTCCGATTTGTCATAGCGGATAGATCCCGTTAGTTTTAAATCGACACTTTCAGAAACTTGCAATTTCTTCTGAAGTTGTGTGTAAACCCCTACTTCCGAATAGTCGATTGGACCATCGTAGTCGGTATAAATCGTTCCGAAGGAATTTAAACTATTTTGTCTGTAAGAACCTCCCACTTGTACTTCAACTACGTCCCATAAGTGACTGAAGTTATAATTGACATCGGAATGGTATATTTTTGAATTATCCTGAAATCTAGACCCTGTAGACAAGTCTGGATCGTTGGTCGTTCTTTCAAAAGCTCTTTGAAACTCTGGCGTTCCTGGCTCATAACGACCCATGTCGGCCGTTTGTCTGGCGAACACGTGGGCTTGATCTGGGGTAAGACCTTGTAGTAACTGACTTTGAACAAAAGCCCCTACATACTCCCCA
The DNA here is from genome assembly GCA_002707025.1 of Flavobacteriaceae bacterium. Lineage (GTDB taxonomy): Bacteria > Bacteroidota > Bacteroidia > Flavobacteriales > Flavobacteriaceae > PALG01. Next base: position 161,351 of record PALG01000026.1, read on the forward strand.
AACCAAGTTTGATCGTCTTTCCAAGCACGGTTAATGTTGATACCGGTAAAAACCATATCATAACTGTCACCCGCTTTATCTTCAGTAATATAACCTCTTACAAAAAAGTTATCGTTTCTTATCTCTAATTTATGTTGCTGAAGGAAAAAGTTTTTGATCGAATACCGGTTAGATCCTTGATAGATGGTAGACCCTGTCCCTACTTTCCCTACATAAGCAATTTCGAAATCATTTGCCCAAGGACGAAAGTACAATCCCCAATCGGCTTTAATGCTTTCTGCATTATAATTGGTGAGGTCCACTTCATTATATCCTGTTCTACTTACATTCATAGAAGGCACTAATGCATCGGCTCCAGCAGGCAAAATACCTAAACCTACCAAAGTTTGGGCTACTCCATTGATATTGGTGCTTACCTCATCACCATACACATTGATACCGTCATAATCTGGGGCACTTCTATCAAGGCCTCTATTCAACTTATCTTCTGTATTGGTTGCAAACCAATCGGTACCGGTAAGCAATCCAAAATTCACTTTAGCCGCAAAATGATCGCTAAACTTATAAGCTGCACGAATACTCACATCGGTATAAGGATTATCACCCGCAGCTTCTTGGCTGGTAATTCCTTGCTTTAAGGAAACGCTAATCCCCGGATAGTCGAACGGATTCTTACTTCTCATAAATAAAATACCGTTAAAAGCATTAGCCCCATACAATGCTGAAGCGGCTCCTGGAAGTAATTCTACACTTTGGACATCGGTTTCTGTCATCCCCAACAAATTCCCCAAGGGGAAATTTAAGGCAGGTGCGGCATTGTCCATTCCATCTACCAACTGCATAAAACGGGTATTGGCAAAAGTTGCAAAACCACGAGTGTTAATGGATTTGAACGTTAAACTGTTTGTATTGATATCGACCCCTTTTAAATTTTCCAATCCATCGTAAAAATCGGAAGAAGCCGTATTTCTAATTTCTTTAATCCCCATTCTTTCAATTGTCACGGGAGATTCAAAAACTCTTTCTGGGGTTCTGGAGGCAGAAATTACTACTTCGTCCAATTCAGAACCTTCTACTAAAACAATACTGAGGTTTTGATTATTCGAAGTCACCTCAACTTCTTGGGAAGCATACCCAATACTTGAAATTTGTAAGGTAAAGGGGGGTTCTTGGTCTACCATAAGGGAGAAATTCCCATCAAAATCTGTTGCCGTACCTGCTGAAGTTCCTACCACAATTACGTTGGCACCTACGACGGGCACAGAAGATTCATCTACCACATTACCACTTACATTAGTTTGTGAAAAAGCCATAAAGCTGAAACACAAACAAAAAGCAAAAACAATAGTTCTCATATTATAGATTGATTAATTATTCCCTAAATATATAGATAAATTTTAGTGAGTATCTACTTTTAGAGGGTTTTTTTAAGAAATTGTTAAAATTAATTTCACGTCCTTTCTTACAGTTTTTCGCACAAGGTTCTTACCTCTTCTTTGAAGAATTTAAGCAGTTGGTTCATTAATAGGTGGCTAGAAGAAATGGATCTCCCGTCAATTTCTATCACAGGAGTCAATTCGCCCATAGTGCCTGTCGCAAAAACACCCTCGGCATTGTAAAACTGAGACAATGTTAAATCTGCTTCAATGATTTCAATTTCATGCTTTTTGCATAGCTGTACTACGCTTTCCCTAGTAATCCCAGGAAGACAAGCATGTGCAAATGGAGTATATACCTTCCCATGTTTCACCATAAAAAGGTTACTTCCATTTAACTCGGCTACAAAACCCTTCTCATCCAACATTAAACCCGCATCTTTACCGGCAACATTCGCTTGTATTTTTGCCATAATATTGTTTAACAGATTGTTATGATGTATTTTACTATCTAAAAAATGCGGGGCATTTCTTCGTTGACTTACACTAATCACCTTAATCCCTATAGCATTATCGTAAACCAATGGTTTCCATTCGGCCAAAACAATCAATGTCGTTCCATTTTGGTTAAGCCTTGGGTCCATTCCACTGGTAATTTTTTCTCCCCGCGTAAGTGTTAATCGAATATGGGTCTCATCATTCATCCCATTGGCATCGAGTGTCTGTTTAATGGCTTTTTTGATAAAATCCTTCGATGGAATATCTTCAAAAGCCAGTGTTTTAGCAGATTCCTGCAATCTTGTTAAGTGTTTATCCAAACAGACAATTCCTTCGGGATAAACCCTCAAGCCTTCCCATACAGCATCGCCTCCTTGCACAGAACTATCAAATACCGATACTTTAGCTTCAGTTCGAGGGTATAATCGGTCTTTAACGAAAACCTGAATATTTTTGTTTCGGGAATCAAATTCTTGCAGCATAACTTAGGGGTTTTTTAAAACATAGGGTTGAAGTGATTCGTAAAAGGGCATTGCTTCCTCCAGCAAAGGTTCCAGATAGGTAGGAAAGGCACTATTCTTATTTTTTTGCTGTATCTGAAAGCCAGATGATGCATGTACATTTTGATACCAGTGTTTTGCCCAAACTCCATCTTCTGGAATTCCGCCTTTATCCCACTGTAGCATTTTTTCCGAAAAGGGAACTTCAAGAGCCTCACAGAGCGTGATTAAATAATTCCGTGGATCGTACATTAACTCATCGCTATCGATTACTATGGGTGTTTGGTTTCGGCTTTTTAAAAATATAAAAATCTCTGAAGCTTTCTTAACACCAATATCCTGAAGGGAAGGCTTTGGAATCACTTTGGCAAAAGAAGTTATCAATTTCTTGGGGTGACGAATCAACAATATATTTTTCCAAGGAAGGATAAAGTTAGGCTCTGGCACTAGGATATGATGGCTCATTCCTTTCAGAAAAAGGTTTTTGCGGACTGCTTTTCCCCGAATGGTTTCTAGAATTTCAGAAAGACTGCATTGCATGGATGCCCTCACTTCGTCATGAGAAGGATGGGTTATGGAAAGTGTAGCATTAGAAAGGTAATATCCATAAAATGGCTCATCCAACACTTCAAAATCACTGCGTTGCGCAAAGGCATACATTAATGCAGTGGAAATATTCCTTGGACCAGATAACAAGTTTATAATTTGTTGCATCCATCCAAAGGTACAGTAAAATCACATGTAATTATTCTACCGTAACGGACTTTGCTAAATTTCTAGGTTGGTCGACATTTTTGCCCAACATCACTGCAATATGATAGGATAGTAACTGCAACGGAATGGTCGTTACGAGAGGACTTAAAGATTCCACTGTTTTAGGAACTTCCATTATATAATCGGCTAGTTCTTTCACTGTGGTATCCCCTTCGGTAACCACTGCAATAATTTTACCCTTCCGAGCCTTAATCTCTTCAATATTGCTTACCACTTTTTCGTAGTGATTGCTATTTACCGCAATGACCACTACAGGCATTTGCTCGTCGATAAGTGCTATGGGGCCGTGCTTCATCTCGGCAGCAGGATATCCTTCTGCATGGATATAGGAGATTTCTTTTAGTTTTAAAGCACCTTCCAAGGCAACGGGAAAGTTGTAACCTCTTCCTAAATACAGGAAATTAGCTGCATCTTTAAATACTTTAGCAATAGCTTGTATTTTTTCATCACTTTTAAGAGCTTCTCCCACATGATCTGGGATTAATTCAAGCTCATGAAGGTGTTTCATGTAATTGCTTTGGGAAATGGTTCCCTTTTCCTTCGCCAATCGAAGGGCTATCATGGTCAATACGGTGATTTGCGTCGTAAATGCTTTGGTAGAAGCCACACCTATCTCGGGACCAGCATGGGTATAGGTACCGCTATGGGTTTCCCTGGAAATAGTAGAACCTACTACATTACAGACACCATAGACAAAAGCTCCCTTTTGCTTAGCCAATTTAATAGCCGCAAGGGTGTCTGCCGTTTCCCCACTTTGAGAAATCGCAATAACTACGTCTTTTTCGGTAATAATAGGATTTCTATACCGGAATTCGGATGCATATTCTACTTCTACGGGGACACGGGCCCAATCCTCAAAAATATATTCGGCCACCAATCCAGCATGCCATGAAGTTCCACAGGCTACAATAATAATTCGGTTGGCATTTACGAACTTTTGGATGTGATCTTCCAATCCGCCCAATTTTACAATTCCTTTCTTGGCAAGGAGTCTTCCACGATAGGTATCCTTAATTACAGAAGGTTGTTCATAGATTTCCTTCAGCATAAAGTGATCGTACCCCCCTTTTTCAATTTGCTCTAAATTCAGTTTTAATTCCTGAATGTAAGGATCGACAAGTTTGTCATTTTTCAACTTCCTAACCCGCACTTCCCGGCCTAACCGAATAATGGCCATCTCTTCATCTTCCAAATAGATTGCATTATTGGTAAACTCTATAAAGGGAGTAGCGTCACTGGCTACAAAAAATTCATCTTCACCTATCCCTATGGCTAATGGACTTCCCAATTTGGCAACTACAATTTCATCGGGCTTGTTTTTATCAAATACCGCAATAGCATAAGCACCCACAACTTGATTTAGGGCAATTTGAACGGCTTTCCCCAGTTTTACATCCTCTTGCTTTTTAACCTCTTCAATTAAGTTTACCAACACTTCTGTATCGGTATCACTTTGAAAAGTATAGCCTCGTTTAAGCAGCTCTTTTTTAATGGAAGCATAATTCTCAATTATTCCATTATGGATAATAACTAGGTTGCCACTATTAGAATAATGGGGGTGCGAATTTATGTCGTTAGGAACCCCATGGGTTGCCCAACGTGTGTGACCAATCCCTAAGGAACCTGTAGTGTTGATATGGGAAGAAACCTTCTGTTCAAGATCACTTACCTTACCTTGTGTTTTACAAAGTTGGATGCCCGAACCATCATACAAGGCAATTCCTGCACTATCATACCCTCGATACTCTAACCGTTTTAATCCGTTAAGGATAATAGGGTATGCTTCTCTTTTACCAATATAACCTACAATTCCACACATAATTTATTCTGGATCAGTGTAATAGATTCTTAATTTAAGTCTTTTATTGATATTATTGGAAAGATTTCCATGTAAAATAGTCCCTTCCGGAGAAATTACACTTGTACCGGGAACTTCATCCAAATACTCTCCCGCAAGATTGTTTCTCAATTTTTGAAATTCTAATTGGGTGACATTCTGAGACACCATTAAGCCAAGTGGTATATTGGTAGAGTCTCGATTGATTAGGTTACTTAAGTGAGTAGTGATTTTGATTTTATAAAAATCACCATTATTGTCACTTCCTCTTTCAATTCTTCCAAGGTGTTCTGTCAAAGCATTCACAGTAGTTTGCCCAGATGTGATGTCTAAGGAATAATCTGCAAGTGGCGTATTATTTTTTGTATCGAAAATGACAATTCGCTCTGGTTCTTTTGCTCCACCTGCAACCTTATCCTGATCCACGTAAAAAATAAGATTGGCTTCATTGATCAACCATTTTTTAACACGCAATTCATCCAGCTCGTCGGGCACGCCATTGGAGCCATCGGTAAGGAAGCTTTCTCCATCTACTTCGGTAATCTGCTTGACATCTTCTTCCCCGAACAATTCAATAATACCGACGGATCCTTCCCCTCCTTTAAGGTATAGGGTTTCTTCATTTTTTTGGAATCCGCCGCCAGCAGCCACACTTTGACCAGGCAATAATTGCTCATTTTCAAAAACATTGACCCGTATTGCATTAAAAAGCATCTGGACATCTCCATCAAAAACATCAGAAGTAGTATTTTCACAAGTTTCACTACCTGTTAAATCCTTAAAAGTATAATACATCGTTAGATTGGCAGGAGTGGTTGAATTTTCTAAATCGAAAAAAGTAAGGTTTCCTTCCCCGGAAGCTGCTTCCACTTTAAAATAGATCCCTCTGAAATACTCACGAAAGTTATTGTTATTGGATAATTCTTGAGACCCCTCGCGATCGATGATTTTTTGTTCGAAAAAAGCAGTGGGCAACTTTACCCTTAACCCAGGAGCCAAGCTCACGGTATCGTTTAAAACAATGGCTCCTGCTTTAGGGGTAAAATCTTCTATTTCATGGATTAATTCCCCGAGATTGCTCTCAAAAATAGCCCTTTCAGAAGAATAGTAATATTGCGGATCTTCAAAAGAGGAATTGGGATCACTCTGTCTTAAATAGTAATTCGATTCGTACAAGGAAATATTGATAGGCTCAGTTCCGAAGATAGAATCTAAGGTATAAGTGGTTTCCTCATCCACAATTTCAGACTCACTGAAAAAAGGCAAATAGAGCACCACACTGTCCAGTTGGGTACAGTCACCAAAATCCGGCTCTAAATCTGCAGACCCAAGAGACACCTGTGCCAGCAAATGAGCTTTGGATTTCCCATAAAAAGGATCGGTATAGGTTCCCATTTGATAAATGGGCAACCCATTACTTTGTACTCCATTTAATGGCCTACTATAAGCTACTACGGTTTTTGAGGAATCTACATCGGTAGAAAAATTTTGATCAATAATATCGGTTTCCAGATTGCTGAAGTCTTCTTCACAAGAGGCAAACGCACATAACACCAAAAAAACAATTCCCAGTTTAGGGAGGGTATTTAAAATCTTCATCTTATAAGTTCAAGCAATTTTATTAGGACAATACTTTGGTCCGGTAAAAGTCTAAATATGCTTCAGAAAATTCTTCTTTATTATGAAACTTTAACACAGGTTTATCAAGTGTGTTAAGGTACTCCTCAAACTCTGCTGGCAACTCTTCCGAGCCAACCACCACAGCATCTGAATTTTCCATAGCAGCTTTCATTACATTAAAATAACTAGGCTCTTCCAGATAAGCAATCCTTTCTTTGTCAATACCATCGAATGCTATCTTTCCTGCCAATCCATTATCTAACGTTCCTTGAAAGCCTTGATTGTATACAGAGGTCACTATTTTACTATTTTCAAAAAGTGGTTCGTTGTTATAGTAGGTTTTCAGGTACAAGGGCAAGAAGGAAGCCAGCCAGCCATGCACATGGATAATATCTGGCGACCAGTTTAATTTTTTGACGGTCTCGATCACCCCTTTGGCAAAGAAAATAGCCCTTTCATCATTGTCTGGAAACAAGTTCCCATCCTCATCGGCATAGGTCGCTTTTCTTTTGAAGTAATCTTCATTATCAATGAAATACACTTGCATCCGCTCTTTAGGAATAGAAGCCACTTTTATAATGAGCGGCATATCCAAATCGTTGATCACCAAATTCATTCCTGAAAGGCGAATTACCTCGTGCAATTGATGACGACGTTCGTTAATATTTCCGTAGCGGGGCATGAAGATGCGTATTTGACCTTCATTGTTGTTTACCATTCTGGGAGCTTCAAACGACATTGAAGAAATCTCGGTCTCTGGGAGGTATGGTATAACTTCAGAAGACACATACAAGATTCTTTTATCTTTCATAAATTTTTTCTTTACTGGCTTGTTGTTTAAAAACACGCAAAATTACGAAATTTTATGCAGATTAAGCTTAATATCTTAATTTTGCTCGATTTTCATCCCGTATCCATGTTTCAAAAACAAGACCTACTTGCCAAAGAGATTAGTCGCTTAAAGAATGAAGGAAATGAAATAGGTTTCGTTGCCACTATGGGCGCCTTACATCGCGGACACCTTACTTTGGCCGAGAGGGCCCTAGAGGAAAACGATGCTGTTGTGGTGAGTATTTTTGTAAATCCTACGCAATTCAACAATACCGGAGACCTTGTAAATTATCCTAGAACACTAGAAGAAGATACCCAACTGCTGAATACCCTGCCGGGAAATATTATCATCTATGCCCCAGAACCGAAAGATCTTTATGGCGACACTGTCGCTTCTACCCACTACAATTTTGGAGGTATTGAAAACCAAATGGAGGGAAAATACCGGGAAGGTCATTTTGATGGCGTAGGCACAGTACTGAATTTATTGTTTCGAGCCATTGCACCCCATCGCGCCTATTTTGGCGAAAAAGATTTTCAACAATTACAAGTCGTTCGGAAATTGGTGGACATTGAAAACCTCCCTATTGAAATAGTAGGCTGTGCTATAGCACGGGAACCCAACGGACTTGCTATGAGTTCCCGAAACAAACGACTAACCCCCCTTCAATTTGAAGAAGCAGCCATCATCAATGAAACTTTGAAAATCGTTCAACAACATTTTAATCAATGGAGCATTCCAAAACTTCAAAAATATGTGGAAGAAAGGTTTTCAGAAAACAAACACATTACTTTAGAGTATTTTGAGATTGCCAATATTGAAACCCTTCAGCCTGCTTTAAGAAAACGTAAAGGCAACACCTATAGGGCCTTTATAGCAGCTTTTGCTGGAGACGTAAGATTAATAGACAATATGGCTTTAAATTCGTAATTTTGCAGCATGTTTATAGAAGTAGTAAAATCGAAAATACACCGAGTAAAAGTTACAGGTGCAGACCTTAACTATATAGGAAGCATTACCATAGACGAAGATCTTATGGATGCGGCCAACATTATTAATGGCGAAAAGGTTCAAATTGTAAATAACCATAACGGCGAACGTTTTGAAACCTATGCCATTCCAGGACCTAGGAATAGTGGGGAAATCACTTTAAATGGCGCTGCAGCGAGAAAAGTGGCCCCAGGCGATGTGCTTATCCTTATCACCTATGCAATGATGCCCATTGAGGAAGCCAAGCAATTTAAACCTTCGTTGGTGTTTCCCAATGAGGAAAATAACCTTTTAAGGTAAATTGAAACGTCTTTCAAAATTTCTTCAAATTTTCCTTCCCTTAGCGTTGGGGATTTTTCTTATTTGGTATTTCTACTCCAAGTTTTCAGAAGAGCAGTGGAACGAAATGGTGCGGCAATTTCAGAAAGCCGACTACTTTATGGTGGTACTTTCGGTAGTCATGAGTATGGTAAGCCATTTGGTTAGGGCTCACCGCTGGGGATTAATGCTACAGCCTTTGGGCTATCAACCCGGAATGGTCAATAAATTTCTAGCCGTCTCGGTTGCCTACCTCATGAATCTTTTTATTCCAAAAAGTGGCGAGGTTTCCAGAGCAGTTGTATTAAAAAAATACGAAGCTGTTCCTTTCGAGAAAGGTTTTGGAACCATTATTTCGGAACGAATCGTAGACTTGGTATTTTTAATGCTCTTTACGGCAGTGGCTGTCATCTTGGAGTTTCAGCAGCTTTTCGATTATGTGAATGGATTAATACCCTTTCAAAAGTTAGTGTGGTTACTAGTATTTGCCATGGGGTTACTTTTCGCTGTGTTTCTTTATTTAAAAAAATCGACTGGAAAAATCTCCTCAAAAATCAAGGATTTTGTTAAAGGCTTGAAGGAAGGGGTGTTCAGTATTTTCAAAATGAATAAAAAAGGGGCTTTTATCTTTCAAAGCTTTATTATTTGGGGATTGTACATCCTATCCTTTTATACAGCCACCCAAGCCTTGGATGAAACGTCCCAGATAGGTTTTGGAATCACAATCATTACGTTTGTTGTGGGCAGTTTTACTTTTGCCTTTACCAATAGCGGGGTAGGCTACTATCCTTTAGCGATTGCTGGAATTCTTTTTATCTTCGGAATCCCCGAAACTACAGGAAGTGCTTTGGGATGGATTGTCTGGACCTCCAATATTATCTATATCATCATTTCGGGCGTTTTGGCATTCCTCATTTTACCTGTTTGGAATAAAAAAAGAATTGCCCATTCTTAGTTAGGGTGCTGTTCCTAAAATTTGCTATCTTTCGTTTTCTTAAAAACTGAATTATGAGAACCCTTCTCTTCTTATGTATAGGTCTTATTTCATCGACTGTTCTACTAGGGCAATCCAAAATCATTTATGAAGAATTTCCTTCTTCTAAATTAGATGAGACCCGGAGATTAAAGATACAATTACCTCGTGATTATGACGATAATGTAGAAAAGTCGTATCCCATTGTGGTGGTTCTGGATGCCAATTATCTTTTTGAGCCCGTGGCTGGGAATGTGGATTATTTTGGTTATTGGGAAGACATGCCCGAAGCTATCGTCGTAGGTATCATGCAGGGCGATATGCGCTACGAAGATTGTAGTTATGACGACACCAATTTTATGCCGGCCGACAAGGGGGCCGATTTCTTTGAATTTGTTGGTTTGGAACTACTCCCTTATATCGATGCCACTTATCGTACCGCTAAATTCACCATTTTGGTAGGACACGATTTTACGGCCAGCTATATTAATTACTACCTTTTCAAAGACCCACCACTATTTAATGGTTACATTTCCTTAAGCCCAGATTTGGCACCCATGCTGGACGAACGCATTCCGCAACGAATCCCTGTTTTGGAACAAAAGACCTTTTACTATTTAGCGACCGGTAGTGACGACATCAAAGACCTTAAAGAGATTACAGAAAGCTTGAATACCTCCCTTCAACCGCTTAAAAGTGATAATTTTGCCTATTATTACGATAATTTTGATGGAGCAACACACTATTCTTTAGTGGCCCGGGCCATTCCTTCAGCATTGGAAAAAATCTTTTCGGTGTACCGCCCTATTTCCAAAGAGGAATTCAATGAAAAACTTATGAAAACCGAGGAGCCCATTCATCAATACCTTTTAAACAAGTACAAAACCATTGAAGACCTTTTCGGACTTACCAATCCCATTCGTGTAAACGATTTCATTGCCACCGCAACCGCCTGCGAAAAAAGAAAACAATGGGAATCCCTTAGGGAAATCGCGGCCTTGGCGCAAAAGCAATATCCCGATACGGCTTTGGGCGATTATTATTTAGGCCGTTATTATGAAGAAACCGGTGACCCCAAGAGGGCCATGAGAACGTTTCAGGCAGGTTTTGATAAAGAGGAAGTCGATTTTATTACGGTCGATTTGATGCTGGATCGGGCCGATAAGATTAAAGAAGATTTCGGGTATTAATGGCAAAAGTAAAAACCACCTTTTTTTGTCAGAACTGTGGCACCCAATTTTCAAAATGGCAAGGGCAATGTACCTCTTGCAAGCAATGGAATACCATTGTGGAAGAAGTGGTTCAAAAAGCGGAAAAAACCAGCTGGAGAACCGAAACGGGTCCTTCAAAAAAGGTTTCCAAACCTTATAAAATTTCAGAAATACCCGTCAATCCGGAACAACGCTTAAATACCCAAAACGAAGAGCTCAATAGGGTTTTAGGTGGCGGATTGGTCCCTGGTTCTTTAACACTTTTGGGAGGGGAGCCTGGTATTGGAAAAAGTACACTGATGCTTCAGGTGGCTTTGCATTTACCGTATAAAACCCTATACGTTTCAGGAGAGGAAAGTGCCCAACAAATCAAACTTCGGGCAGAACGCATCACCAAAAATGCCGAAAACTGTTTCATCCTTACGGAAACCAAAACACAAACGATATTTCAGCATATCGTGAATTTGGAACCCGATATTTTGGTTATCGATTCCATTCAAACGTTACAAACCGATCATATTGACAGTACCGCCGGAAGTATTTCCCAAATTCGGGAATGTACTGCAGAACTTATCAAGTTTGCCAAGGAAACCCATACTCCTGTAATTTTAATTGGACATATTACCAAAGATGGAACCATCGCAGGACCTAAAATTTTGGAACACATGGTCGATACGGTACTTCAGTTTGAAGGCGATCGCAATCATGTATACCGAATCCTTCGGGCGCATAAAAATCGCTTCGGAAGCACTAATGAACTCGGAATTTACGAAATGCAGGGCAACGGACTTCGGGAGGTTTCCAATCCTTCAGAAATACTCATTTCCAAAAACGATGAAGACCTTAGCGGAACTACCATTGCAGCAACCCTAGAGGGTATGCGGCCATTGATGATTGAAATTCAGGCATTGGTAAGTACCGCCGTTTATGGAACGCCTCAACGCAGTGCCACGGGCTACAATGCCAAACGTTTAAATATGCTGTTAGCCGTTTTGGAAAAGCGTGCCGGATTCAAATTAGGGGCAAAAGACGTGTTTCTTAACATTACAGGAGGAATTACCGTGGACGACCCTGCCATCGATCTTGCGGTAGTCGCTGCTGTGCTTTCTTCCAATATTGATGTGGCGATTGACAAGTCCATGTGCTTTGCTGCCGAGATTGGACTGGCTGGAGAAGTGCGCCCGGTAACCCGAATCGAACAACGTATTTTGGAGGCGGAAAAACTGGGCTTCGGAAGCATTGTGATTTCCAAATACTGCAAAATTCCTAAGTCGAATAACAACATACAAATTATTAAAGTGGGAAAAGTACATGATGTGGTACACCACCTCTTTGGTTAAAATTTCCCTAAAGCATGGATTGCTGCCTATTTTTTATTAGTTTTACACCCAACATGAGAAATACACAATTACATCATCATCATTTTCATACTGGCTATCAGGCGAGTGGAGAATGATATGTAGTTAATTTATTCACATATTTACAAACCCGTCTGAGCAAATCAGGCGGGTTTTTCTTTTCCATCAGGTTTGCTCAGGTTTTATCGAAAAAGAAAAATGAGCCTATTAAAAATTGCCATTCAAAAAAGTGGCCGACTACACGATAGTTCTTTAAAGCTATTGAAGGATTGTGGCATTGTTGCCGATAACGGAAACGACCAACTAAAGGTAAGCGCACAAAATTTTCCATTAGAAATATTGTACCTCCGCAATAGTGATATTCCACAATACTTGGAAGATGGCGTTGCAGATATCGCCATTGTGGGAGAAAATCTATTGGTGGAAAAGCAGAAGGAAATTGAAATTGTAGAGAAATTGGGGTTTTCAAAATGCCGGGTTTCTTTGGCCGTTCCAAAGGAAGTTTCCGTTAGCGACCTATCCTATTTTAATGGAAAAAAAATTGCCACATCCTATCCCAACACTTTAACTCAATTTCTAAACAAAAACAACATTTCCGCAGACATTCACTTCATATCAGGTTCGGTGGAAATCGCCCCTAACATTGGTTTGGCAGACGCTGTTTGCGACATTGTGAGTTCGGGATCTACTTTGTTTAAAAACGGATTGAAAGAAGTTAAGACGATCCTTACTTCGGAAGCTGTTTTAGCTAAATCCAAAAAAATTAAAGCTGATAAAAAGGTGATTCTGGACCAGCTTAGCTTTCGTATTCGAGCTGTATTGAAAGCACAAGACACCAAATATATTTTGATGAATGTTCCCAACGATAAAATCGAGTCCGTAAGTGCCATCCTGCCTGTTATGAAATCACCTACCGTCTTACCACTGGCTATGGAAGGCTGGAGCTCGCTGCACTCGGTCATTCAGGAAAATCAGTTCTGGGAAGTGATTGATGAATTAAAATCTGCCGGAGCCGAAGGCATCCTTATTGCTCCCATCGAAAAAATTATTTTATGATAAAATCCTTTGTAAATCCGTCACCTGAAACATGGGAAACGCTTTCCGAACGGCCAAAGTTGGAAAATGATTCTGTTGATAAACGTGTTTCCGAAATCCTTCAAAAAGTTAAAGAAGAAGGCGACTCTGCCTTAAAGTTTTATACGCAGAATTTTGATGGCTGCGATCTTTCTTCTTTATGGGTTTCCCCGCAGGAAATCACAGAAGCATCTCTATATGTTTCTAAAGAATTGAAAAAAGCCATCAAAACTGCAAAAGCAAACATCAAGGCTTTTCATAAACCACAATGCAAAGAAGAAAAACGCATTAAGACGACCAAAGGGGTAGCTTGCTGGAGAAAACAGGTCCCCATCGAAAAAGTGGGGCTTTACATCCCAGGAGGCACTGCCCCGTTGTTCTCTACCGTGTTAATGCTGGGAATCCCAGCCAAACTGGCAGGTTGCAAAGAAATCATCGTTTGCACCCCTCCCCAAAAGGACGGATCGATTGCTCCAGAAATCTTGTTTACCGCAAAACTACTGGGCATCGAAAAAATTGTAAAATGCGGAGGGGCGCAGGCCATCGCTGGGCTCACTTATGGCACTCAAAGCATTCCTAAGGTATCTAAAATATTTGGGCCCGGAAATGCGTACATAACGGCTGCTAAGCAAAAAGTGCAACAAGAGGGGGTTGCTATCGATATGCCCGCAGGGCCCAGTGAAGTACTCATCATCGCCGATCGTTCCAGCAACCCTGCTTTTGTAGCGGCCGACTTACTTTCGCAGGCAGAACATGGGGTGGATAGCCAGATTGTATTGGTTTCCAATGATCCTTCCACTGTTGAAAAGGTAACCGTGGAACTACAAAAACAAATCGAATTGCTTCCAAGAAAGGAAATCGTTGAAAAGGCCTTAACGAATAGTTTTTCTGTAGTATTTGAAACCCTTAAAACCTGTTTTGAATTTAGCAATGCCTATGCACCAGAGCATTTAATCATTGCTTCCAAAAAAGCCGAAAGTTATGCAAATCTTGTCGTCAATGCCGGCTCAGTTTTTCTTGGAAATTATAGTTGTGAAAGCGCGGGCGATTACGCTTCGGGTACCAACCACACCTTACCTACTCACGGATTTGCCAAAAGTTACAGTGGGGTTTCGGTAGATAGTTTCTGCAAAAATATCACGTTTCAGAAAATCACCAAAAAAGGGATCGAAAACCTCGGTCCTACTATTGAAGTCATGGCAGCCGCAGAAGGCCTGGAAGCACATAAAAATGCCGTTTCAATCCGATTAAAATCCCTAAAAAAATGATGGAATTGGCAACTCTTGTTCGAAAAAACATACAGGGTTTAACGCCCTATTCCAGTGCGCGGGGAGAATTCTCAGGAAGTGCAGAAATATTCCTAGATGCTAATGAAAATCCCTTTGGAACCTTCAATCGCTACCCAGATCCTTATCAGCAAGCATTGAAAAAGGAAATCGCACAATTAAAAGATCTTCCTGTGGAAAATATTTTTATAGGAAATGGCAGTGACGAAGCGATCGACTTGTTATTTCGTGTTTTTTGTGAGCCCGGAAAAGACAAAGCCCTCATTTTTCCCCCTACCTACGGAATGTATCGCGTTTCGGCTCAAATTAATGATGTGAGTCTTATTGAGGTTCCCTTAAACAATCAATTTTTGATTTCTGAAGCTTCCGTTGCGCCTTTCCTGAAAGACCCCCTTTTAAAGCTTCTTTTTGTGTGTTCGCCCAACAACCCCACGGGAAATTTGATTCCGCATAAAACCTTACTAAGACTATTGAAAAACTTTTCGGGAATTGTCGTAGTGGATGAAGCCTATATCGATTTTTCTGAAGGCCCTTCGGCCCTGGAGTTACTTCCGGAATTTCCAAATCTGGTAGTACTCCAAACCCTCAGTAAAGCATGGGGACAAGCGGGTTTGCGTATTGGATTTGCCTTTGGGGCTTCAGAAATTATTTCCTACCTCAACAAGGTGAAACCACCCTACAATGTTAGTTCGGCCAATCAGCAACAGGCATTGAAGGCACTTCAAAACAGCGCACAATTTGAAAAGAATAGACAACTTATCCTTTCAGAAAAAAAACGAATGGAAAAGGCCCTGGAAAAAATACCGGGCGTGCAAAAAATATTTCCTTCGGAAACCAATTTTCTACTGCTACAAATAGAAAATGCCCCAGAAATTTACCGACAACTCATCGCACAAAAAATCATTGTCCGAAACCGGGATCGACAAATCGAAAACACCTTACGGATTACAATAGGCTGTCCTTCTGAAAACGAAAAACTATTACAAACCCTTCAAAATATCACTTCATGAAAAAAGTACTGTTTATAGACCGTGACGGCACCTTAATTTTGGAGCCTCCCATCACCGAACAGGTAGACTCCTTGGAAGCATTGGAGTTCTATCCTGGAGTTTTTCAATGGCTCTCCCGAATCGTTAGGGAGTTGGATTATGAACTCGTAATGGTGACCAACCAAGACGGTTTGGGTACCGAATCGTTCCCAGAAGAAACCTTTTGGCCAGCACATGAAAAAATGCTCACCGCCTTTAAAAATGAAGATATTGTATTTCAGGAAGTGTTCATTGACAGATCGTTTGCTGAAGAAAAACTACCTACCCGGAAACCCGGTACGGGAATGTTGCAGAAATACCTTTTCGGAAATTACGACCTCCAAAACTCGTTTGTAATTGGCGACCGGGAAAGCGACGTGGTATTGGCGGAGAATTTAGGAGCACAGGGAATTTTTCTGGGAGAACAATGTAATCGAAAAACTGCCTTGTATACAAGAAGTTGGGAAGCCATCTATCGTTTTTTAAAAGCTATGCCAAGAACTGCCCAAGTGGTGAGAAATACCCACGAAACCCAAGTACAGGCAATGGTAAATCTGGATGGAAAAGGAAAGGCTTCTATAGAAACCGGACTGCCCTTTTTGGATCACATGCTGGAGCAAATAGCCAAACACGGTGCTATCGATTTAGAGATTAAAGTGAATGGCGACCTCGAGGTAGATGAGCACCATACCATCGAAGATACTGCCTTGGCGCTAGGTGAAGGTATTTTAAAAGCTCTAGGAACTAAAAAAGGAATGGAAAGGTATGGGTTTTTGTTACCCATGGACGATTGTTTGGCTCAAGTAGCCTTGGATTTTGGCGGAAGGCCTTGGCTGGTCTGGGAAGCAAACTTTACCAGGGAAAAAATTGGAGATGTCCCTACGGAAATGTTCTTCCATTTTTTTAAATCGTTTAGCGATACGGCTAAGTGCAACCTCAATATAAAAGCCGAGGGAACCAACGAACATCATAAAATTGAAGCGATATTCAAAGGGTTTGCAAAAGCCCTTAAAATGGCCGTTCAAAGAAATGATACCTATACCCTTCCAAGTACTAAAGGAACCTTATGATTACACTATTGAAATACAATGCCGGAAACATTCTTTCGGTACAAAATGCCTTGAACAGACTAGGATACGATTCTGTCGTTACCCATGATAAAAAAGTATTGGAAAAAGCCGAAAAAGTTATTATCCCCGGAGTGGGCGAAGCAAGTTCTGCCATGGAGTACCTAAAAGCGCATGAATTGGATGTGCTCATTCCGAAGTTACAACAACCCGTATTGGGGATTTGTTTGGGGCTTCAGCTATTATGTCGCTCCAGCGAAGAGGGAAATGCTTTATGTCTAGGTGTTTTTGATAGTGAAGTGGTAAGGTTTCCTTCTACAGAAATGATTCCGCATATGGGTTGGAATAACTGTACTGAATTGGCAGGAACGCTTACTAAGAACATTCCCGAGACAGCCGACTTTTACTATGTGCATAGTTTTTATGCAACACGTTCGAAGCATACAAAATCGATTTGCCACTATGGCATTCCTTTCAGTGCTACTTTGGAAAAAGACAATTTCTTCGCGACACAGTTCCATCCCGAGAAATCGGCTTCGGTGGGTACTATTTTACTAAAAAACTTTTTGGAATTATGAAAATTATACCCGCTTTGGATATCATAGATGGAAAATGTGTACGCCTCTCGCAAGGTGATTATAATACCCAAAAAATCTATAACGAAAACCCACTGGAAGTAGCCCAGCAATTGGAAGGGGCAGGGCTTCAGTATTTGCATTTGGTAGATTTGGATGGTGCTAAAGCCCAAAAGGTTGTGAACTACAAGGTTTTGGAAACCATTGCCTCGAAAACGCGTCTTCATATTGATTTTGGCGGCGGATTAAAAAGCAGCCAGGATCTAAAAATTGCTTTTGAAAGCGGCGCACAACAAATTACTGGCGGTAGCATTGCCGTAGCACAGCCTGAGGTGTTTTTGCAGTGGCTTGGCGAGTACGGCCCAGAAAAAATACTGTTGGGGGCCGATTGTAAAAACAGGATGATTGCCACGCATGGTTGGCTAAAACAAGCTGGGTGGGAGGTATTGGATTTTATTAAAACCTATGAAAAACAAGGCGTCACACAAGTAGTTTGTACCGACATTGCCAAAGATGGAATGTTGGAAGGTCCTTCTTTCGGGCTGTACGAAGAAATCCTGAAAGAAACTTCGGTGCAATTAATTGCTAGCGGAGGGATAGCTTCCCTGGAAGACCTCAAAAAATTGAAGGAAATGGGCTGCGAAGCCGCCATATTGGGCAAGGCAATTTATGAAGGAACCCTTTCATTAACACAATTGGCTAGCGTATGTTAAAGAAAAGGATCATACCCTGTTTGGATATCAAAAACGGACGCACCGTAAAAGGCATTAACTTTAAAGGGCTCCGCGACGCAGGAGATCCCATTGCATTGGCCCAAAAGTATGAGGAAGAAGGGGCAGACGAATTGGTGTTTTTGGATATTTCGGCTACGGAAGAACGCAGGGCGACACTCCTCCCCTTGGTCCAGGAAATAGCCCACCATCTTAGCATTCCTTTTACTGTTGGGGGCGGCATTCAATCGGTTCGCGATGTCTCTAATTTATTACAGGCGGGAGCCGATAAAGTCTCCCTCAATAGTGCCGCTGTAAACAACCCAAAGCTCATTCAAGAACTTTCCATGGCTTTTGGGAGACAGTGTATTGTTCTAGCGATCGACTCCAAGGAAATCTTTGGAAAAGACACCGTATTTATCCATGGTGGTAAAAAACCCACGGAACTTGAAACCTTGGATTGGGCACGAAGGGGAATCGATTTGGGGGCAGGGGAGCTCCTCCTTACTTCCATGGATTTTGACGGCACCAAAAAAGGTTTTGACCTTCGATTGCTTCAAAAGATATCGAAAGCCCTACCGGTACCCATCATTGCTTCAGGAGGGGCTGGAAATACCACTCATTTTTCAGAAGTATTTACAAAAACAAACGTCACAGGAGCCCTCGCTGCCAGTATTTTTCACTTTGGGGAAATCGCCATTCCCGCATTAAAACAAGAATTACAACAACAAAAAATTCCCGTACGATGGATTTAGATTTCAGTAAAGAAAATGGATTAATTCCTGCGATTGTGCAGCATGCAAACACCCTTCAGGTATTGATGGTGGGATATATGAACCCGGAAGCCCTTCAGAAAACAAAGGAAACCGGACAGGTAACTTTTTTCAGCAGAAGCAAACAACGGCTGTGGACCAAGGGGGAGACCTCTGGAAATACTTTGTCCCTTGTCGAAATACAATCCGATTGCGATCATGACACGCTCTTAATTAAGGCAATACCCCAAGGACCTACCTGCCACAAAGGTTCGTTTAGCTGTTTCGGGGAACAAGAAGCAAAAGGCTTTTTATACGCCCTCGAGCAAACCATTCATGAAAGAATTGAACACAAACAGCAAGGGTCGTATACGTATGGGCTATTCCAAAAAGGACTCAATAAAGTCGCCCAAAAAGTAGGGGAAGAAGCTGTAGAACTTGTGATTGAAGCAAAAGACAATGACTCGAATTTATTTAAAAATGAAGCAGCCGATTTGCTGTATCATTTTTTAATTCTTCTGAAAGCCAAGGGAGAGACCCTTAAGGCGATAGAAACCGTACTGCAAGAGCGGCACGCAAATGGTTAAAAAAGCTTTGTGTGTTGTGTTTCCATTAACAGGTCGTGTAGCTTTACCGTGCGTTCCTTTTGCAGCCGCTTTAGGATCTTTTGAAAAACCTGTGCCGTAATAAGGGCATCCCCCAAGGCATTGTGTCGATCGTGCTGCGCAACTTTTAACTCTTTACAAAGTGCATCCAAAGAAACCGGTTGTTGTGGTTTTCCCAACAACATAGCGTATAATTGAGCCGTATCTATTAGACGGTTTTTGAGTTTGGGCAGTTGCATGGATTTCAAGGCCCGGTTGATCATGGTCACGTCGAATGGCGTATGATGTGCTACCAATATGGAGTTTCCAATATACTCCAAAAAGCGTTGTACTGCTTCGGCTTCAGGGATTTTTTGAAGGTTGCCTTGTTTACGAATTCCGTGGATTGAAACCGTTTCACGGTTAAATTTTTCTTGGGTAATAAACACCTCAAAGCTATTTCCAACGACAATTTTATTATTTTGAAGGCTCACGGCACCCATAGATAGCAATTTATCTTCGGAAGGGTTTAATCCCGTCGTTTCGGTGTCAAAAACCACAAAGCGATTTTCTTCAATTTGCTGCGGAAGTTTTTCTGAAAAGGTGCTTTCATAAGCTTTCCAAAATTCTGGATATTTTTTCTTTGAAAATAGACCCATCCTACATGATTTGAGAAAGTTGAAAACGTATCTTCAACAATTCCTGAATATCCTTCAAAGGTTTGAAACAGGCCCTTAACTGAAGCTTTTCCATTTTGTTTAAGTCTTCCAAAGGCAAATACCTTCCTGAACTTTCATCGGTAATACCTTGTTCGGTTCGAAAACGCAATAATAGCTTAAAAGCTTCTTCACAGGATTCAAAAATCGCCGCGTTCTGAGGTTCTTTTTCCTGCAATTCCCGGTACCGTGCTACCGTACTGTTCTTTCCACTAAGGTTATGGGAGAGAATGAGCACCCTTGCCGCATCAATTAGAGGCATTAGGGCGCGCGCCTTTAAGTCGAATTCATTTTTGTGCTGGGCGTCCTTTTCTACCACAAACTGCCGAAAAAAGCCTACAGGAGCTGGATTTTGAATGGCGTTCCGGGCCAGATAATTCAAAAATATTTCGAAAGAACCGATAGAAGAGAAAATATGCTGCGCCAATTGTTCCGAAAGGGACGCCGCTCCATATACTTTTTTAAAATCGAAGAAAATGGTACACAGCATGATCGAATCTTCGTCGGGTTGCGTAATCCATTGCTGAAACTGTTTTTTCCATTGAGAGAGCGACAAGCACCATTTTGGGTTACGGGCCATCATATCGGCTGGGCAGAATTCATACCCTAACGTGTACAAGCCTTCATTAACTTTTTCAGCCAGCTTCAAAAAATATTGCTGCGTGACTTCGTAGTTTGCTTCCGAAACATCTTCAAAAACCAAGGCATTGTCTTGGTCGGTTAACAGCAATTGTTCATTTCTACCTTGACTCCCCAAGGCCAGCCAAGTAAAGGGCACGGGAGGTTCCGAAGGCATTTCAGAAAGGGATATATCAATAATCCGTTGCGTTAAGGCATCGTTGATTGCGCCCGATATTTGAGTCACAAAATCCATCGAAGCATTTTGCTGAATGTATTTTTCAATAAGTTTGGATAGGTTTTGGCGAATGGACTTTAATTGATCCAAACTTGAGGCCCTTTTGATTTCCTTTAACAAGGTATACGGATTGTTACTGCGTAGGGCCACTATATCATGTTCGGAAAGGATCCCTTTTAAACTAGAATTAGACGTTCCCTTTTCGGTAATGCACAAATGAGTGATTTTATGTTGTAGCATTTGTATTTGAGCCTCGGCGATAGTGATTTCTTCGGAAGCGGTAACCACAGGTGCCGACATAATTTCAGTGACTTTTTTATCGATTGCCACCTTTCCCGTGGCGACTTTTAACCGCAAATCCTTGTCGGTGATGATCCCTAAAGGCTGTTGGTTTTCTTCAATAATAATAGACCCTACCCGATGCTTTTCCATTATTAAAGCAGCCTGTTGAATGCTACAATTACTTTTACAGCTAATGGGGTTTTTACTGAAATTTACCAATTGATGGTCAAAATACCCTTCGCTAAAGTCGGCTATCTTTTGTGGAAATGAAGCTTGGGAATTTTCAGGAAAATTGACTTGAAAGCTGGTAGTGATAAACTGTGCCAAGGCATCATTGGAATCCATAAACTGCAGGATTTCGATCACTGGAATACCATATACAATCGATTCTTCATTGGCTATGGCATGTAATTTATAGGCATCTTTTTCGATAATGGCCCGAAGCCCGAAAAGCTCTCCTTCATCACAAATATTAATCAGTAACTTATTTTCTGTACTAGTAGCATACAACCCAATAGCCCCTTCCTTCACAACAAAAAATTGATTTTTTGAGGCCTCACCTTGGTAAAAAATGGTTTCACCTTCGTCAAAATACAAGACTTCTGCAGTAAGGGATAGGGCCAGCAGTTCGCTTTCCTTTAAAATATGAAAAGGAGGAAAATTCTTAAGAAAATCGAAGACCCGTAAGGAGATGGTATTGTTCAACTCTAAAACTTTATGAAATTTCGCGTGTAACTTCTGTAAAACACTCGCCAAATGAAGGTTATCCCTTTATTTTTCTAAGACAAGTTAGAAAAATATTTTAGTATTTATTTAACAATTATTGCCAAATTAGTATATTTATGCTAAATATATATACATGAAAATTGAACTCTGCCCCAATTGTGGTTCCCAAGACTACGTGAAGAGTGGAATAGTTGCTGAAAGACAGCGCTACAAATGTAAAAAATGCAACTATTATTTTACGGTTAATAAGCTTGGAAAGAAGATAGACGATTACTACGTTAATAAAGCACTGCAGCTATATTTGGAGGGACTCACGTATCGTGAAATTGAACGTATTCTTGGGGTTTCCCATGTAAGCATCATGAATTGGGTGAAAAAGTACAATATTAAACGGCCTTATCATGGCGACTACCACCCTACCTACAAAATTTTAAATGCCTCGGAGCTATCCCTTTTCTTTCAAAAACCAGAAAACTTATCAGGTGCTGGAGTGATTATAACCGAGTTGGGGGATAAGTTTATGCTTATAAAATGGGAGCGTTTCAAAGATTAACTATAATTAGTTAGCAAAAATATATATTACTTTTTATTGCACTCATACTTTTTTGGAGATTAGTACTGCACACAAGACCAATTATTAATTCAAAATTAATCGACCAAAAATTATGAGAAAACGATCACTTATTCTGTTAGGGCTCTGTTTTTTTGCCTTTCAGAATGCCTTCGCTCAAGGCTCCCCGGATTATGGCGGCGGACTCAAGGTGAAGTTTGATGAGGAAGGCAATAAATACCTTCGCATCATTTCTTGGGCGCAAGTTCAAGCTACCTACACCGATGAGGTTCCCGACAATGTGAGCCATTTAGGTTTTAACTTAAGAAGGGCCCGTATTCTGGCCTTTTCACAAATCACCAAAGACTTTTTAATCTTAACACATTTTGGGTTAAATAGCCTTAACTCGAATACCTTAAGTCCGGTTGGAAAAGGAGAGGGCTCCCAGCTCTTCTTCCACGATGTTTGGGCACAGTATTCTTTGGGAAGCGACCATGCTGTAGGAGGCGGGTTACACTATTGGAACGGAATTTCAAGATTAAACAATCAAAGTACCCTCAATATGATGACGCTGGACAACAATCGTCAATCGTGGGCCACTATTGGATTATCCGATCAATTTGCAAGGCACATTGGGGTGTATGCCAAAGGAAAGTTTGGAAAGCTTCAGTACAGAGTAGCTATTAACGATGCCATTACCAACGGACTTGATGGTCGGGACCCTGAAGCTGGAGGTCCAGCTGTTTACGGCGGAAAAAGACTCTTAGGCTCTCAAGATGCCGGGTTTGCTTATGCAGGTTATTTCGATTTCAACATCTTGGATCAGGAGTCTAATTTTCTTCCCTTTAAAGTAGGAACCTATCTAGGGACCAAAAAAGTTTTCAATGTTGGGGCTGGTTTCTTTTTACATCCTAGCGGATCTGTAATGGTGGAAAATGGAGAACTGAAAGGCGAAGATGTTGCTATTTTTGCCGTGGACGCCTTTTATGATGCTCCTCTTGGTGAAAACGGAAGTGCGATTACCGGCTATGCTACGTTTCAGTCTAACGATTATGGAACCAATTACCTTTTTAGCGCCTACGGAACCGGAAGCATGATCTATGGCCATGCAGGCTATGCCCTTCCGGGAAAAGATAAGAAAGTGCGTTTTCAACCTTATGCTTCCTTTGCTTCTAACAGTTATGATGCAGTGGATGACAATAGAAATGTCTTCGGAATTGGTGCCAATGCTTTCTTTAGTGGGCACAATTCAAAATTAACCTTAGAATATCAAAATCAAAAATTTGGGGACAGCGAACAGGGTACTGTAACCTTGCAAGCCATGATTTACCTATAAGCTTTTCACTATGACAGATAAAAACAAAGCAGTAGCCTATTGGAAAGAGAACTTAAAATACCTCTTAATACTACTCCTCATTTGGTTTGTGGTTTCCTATGGCTGCGGAATTTTATTCCGCGAAGAATTGAACAATATCCGTTTGGGCGGTTTTAAACTAGGGTTCTGGTTTGCCCAACAAGGATCTATTTACGTATTCGTAGTACTCATTTTTGTGTACGTAAGACTAATGAATAAACTCGATAAAAAATACGGTTACAACGAGTAACCCTTAACTAAAAAAACTAACATTATGAGCGTTCAAGTTTGGACATGGATTTTAGTAGGGGTTACTTTCGCCCTCTATTTTGGAATTGCAATCTGGGCCCGTGCGGGTTCCACGAAAGAGTTTTACGTAGCTGGAGGAGGAGTTTCCCCTCTAGCGAACGGTATGGCAACAGCTGCCGATTGGATGAGTGCCGCTTCTTTTATATCGATGGCCGGAATTATTTCCTTTGCCGGATACGATGGGTCGGTATATTTAATGGGTTGGACCGGTGGCTATGTATTACTGGCCTTACTACTGGCACCTTATTTAAGGAAATTTGGAAAGTTCACGGTACCCGATTTCATTGGAGATCGCTACTATTCCAATACTGCGCGAACCGTTGCCGTAATTTGTGCCTTAATCGTTTCATTTACCTACGTGGCAGGACAAATGCGTGGCGTAGGGATTGTATTTTCACAATTCTTACAGGTACCTATTAACTCAGGGGTAGTTATCGGGATGGCAGTGGTGTTAGTCTTTGCCTTCCTGGGAGGAATGAAAGGAATTACCTATACCCAAGTAGCGCAATACTGCGTGTTGATCTTTGCCTTTATGGTACCGGCATTTTTTATCTCGATGCAGATGACAGGCAACCCAATTCCTCAAATTGGGATGGGAGGTACCGTAGAAGATGGCACCTATCTTTTGGAAAAGTTAGACACCTTACACACTCAATTAGGATTTAAGGAGTATACCTCAGGGACCAAAAGCACCTGGGATGTGTTTGCCATCACTTTGGCATTGATGGTAGGAACGGCTGGGTTACCCCACGTGATTGTTCGCTTCTTTACCGTACCCAAGGTAAAAGACGCTAGGAAATCGGCTGGATTGGCTTTGCTATTTATAGCAATTCTCTACACTACAGCTCCTGCTATCGCTGTATTTGCCAGAACCAACCTTATCGAAACCGTGAGCAATACCGAATACACCCAAGTTCCTGATTGGTTCAAAAATTGGGAAGATACCGGACTCATTGCTTGGAGCGACAAAAATGAGGATGGAAAAATTCAATATGTAGCGGGAAGCTCCATTGATGGAAAAAAACCAGAATTCACCAACGAAAGGGGCGCTCACGGGGAGCGATTGATTTCCAATGCTAATGGAGAAGCCAACGAATTGTATGTAGATCGGGATATCATGGTATTAGCCAACCCAGAAATTGCCAAGCTTCCCAATTGGGTAATTGCCTTGGTAGCTGCCGGAGGATTGGCCGCAGCACTTTCAACTGCTGCAGGATTGTTATTGGTGATATCGACATCTATTTCCCACGATTTAATCAAAAAACAATTAAAACCCGATATTTCTGAAAAAGGAGAGCTCTGGGCAGCACGTTTTGCCATCTTAGGAGCTATAATAATTGCAGGCTACTTCGGAATCAATCCGCCGGGATTTGTGGCAGCCGTGGTGGCTTTGGCCTTCGGGCTCGCAGCAGCTTCATTCTTCCCTGCTATTATTTTAGGGATTTTTGACAAGAGGATGAACAAACAAGGCGCCATTACTGGAATGATCGTAGGAATTGTATTGATGCTTTTCTATATGATGAAATTCAAGTTGGATATGTTTGGTGGAGGCACCCCAGACGATTGGTGGTTTGGTACCTCTCCAGAAGGATTTGGAACTATTGCCATGGTCGTGAACGTAGTGATTTCAGTAGTCATTTCAAGATTGACCCCTGCCCCACCACAAAATGTGCAGGAAATTGTAGAAAATATTAGGATACCTAGTGGTGCCGGTGAAGCCCATCAGCACTAAGTAAGGTGGTTTGGTTTTTAGCTGAATAAAACAGCGCCTTTAAAAGGCGCTGTTTTTGTAATTTTAGTATCTTTCAAAAACTATGAAAAAACGCCACGAACAAAAACTGGTCATTCTTTCCTTAGCACTTCTAGCAATGCTAAATGTCCCTATTTTATTGATTTTTAATTTTGAAGGAAGCATGGGAGGGATTCCTGTTTTTTATGTTTATTGCTTTGGTGTCTGGGCCATATCCATTCTCATTTCCTATATTGTTTTAAAGAGGCATTATGAGTAACTATGTGCTTTTCATAATTATTATTTGCTATTTGGCGGTGTTGTTTTACATCGCTTTTTTAGCGGAAAAAAATTCGAAAAGCAAGTGGGTAAACAACCCCTACATTTACACCTTGTCCCTCGCCGTATATTGTTCTGCTTGGACTTACTACGGAAGTATTGGCGTAGCCGCCAATTCTGGGATCAATTTCCTTCCCATTTATTTAGGTCCTGTTATTGCCTTTCCCTTATGGATTGTACTGCTTAGAAAGGTGATGCGTATTTCGAAGCAACACAAAATATCTTCCATAGCCGACTTTGTCTCACTTCGGTATGGCAACAGTCGCTTTTTAGGAGCGTTAATCACCCTTATTTGTGTGATTGGTACCGTACCCTATATTTCACTTCAGTTGAAAGCTGTTTCAGAAACCTTTCAAATTATTAGCGATGACAGTAGTTATGTGGCTTCAGGCATCTATGACGATTCCACATTGTATATCGCGGTATTGCTGGCGGTGTTTGCCGCTTTCTTCGGAACCCAACAAACCGATGCTTCCGAAAAACACCGAGGGATTGTTACTTCCGTAGCTTTCGAATCCATTTTAAAACTGGTCTTTTTCCTTGTTATTGGAGCCTATGTTACCTTCTACTTGTTTGATGGAACCTCCGATATTTACCAACAGATTTCTTCCGTAGAAAATTTTAAAAAACTTACCCACATCCAGGGAATGGAAGGTGGATTTAACTGGTTTCTTACAATGGGGCTCTCCTTTTTCGCTATTTTTCTACTACCACGTCAATTTCAGGTTTCCGTAGTAGAAAATAGTCGTGAGAAACATTTAAAAAAGGCCATTTGGCTCTTCCCGCTATACCTCATCCTCTTCAATGTTTTTGTTATTTTTATTGCATGGGGTGGAAAGATCACCTTTGGCGACACGGTGAATGCCGATTATTTTACGCTATTGCTCCCCTTGAAAGAAGGAAATACTTTTTTAGCAACTTTGGTCTTTCTAGGAGGATTTTCTGCGGTAATTTCTATGGTGGTGGTTTCTACGTTAGCGCTTTCCACCATGGTAAGTAACAACTTGGTGATTCCGTATGGTTTCCTTAGCAAATTCAGTGAAGGGGAATCAGAAAAAAATTCCAAATACATCAAAAACATCCGCCGAATTTCTATTTTCCTTATCATCATTGCGGCTTACCTTTTCTACGTGAATTTTTCCATTGAGCTTTCCTTGATTTCGATCGGGCTCATTTCCTTTGTCATCATTTCACAACTGGCCCCTTCTTTTTTTATTGGGCTATATTGGAATAGGGCTTCTTCAAAAGCTACGATCATTGGGATTTTAGTCGGTTTTATCGTGACTGCATATACGCTCATTTTGCCTTTTACGCTGGAAGCTTTCACAGGATATGCCAGCTTTACCCACGACGGCCCTTTTGGGATAGCTCTTTTAAAACCTTATGAGCTCTTCGGAATTGATTTTCTTTCACCGCCCGCACATGCTTTTTTTTGGAGTCTATTGCTGAACACCTTCTGCTACCTTACTTTTTCTTTGCTTCAGAAAGGAAATTATCGGGAACGTAACTATGCCGAAATGTTTGTGGACAGTAAAAACTATTCCTATCTACAGGACAGTGCTTTGGTATGGAAAGGGGAAGCCTATGTAGCCGATATTAGAAATGTACTTACCAAATTTCTTGGGGAACAGCGTACGCAAAGAGCCTTGAATCTTTTCTTTAATAAATACAAAATTCCCAAAGACACCCAAATGGCCGATGCCCGACTTATCAATTTTTCTGAAAAATTACTTACGGGTAGTATTGGAAGTGCCTCTGCCAAGATTCTTATTGCAGGAGTAGTGAAAGAACAAGAGATTAGCTTGGTGGAAGTACTGAAGATTTTAGAAGAGTCCAAGGACAATATCTCCAAAAATAAACTGCTCAAGGAAAAATCGGACGAACTTACCGAAATGACCCAGAAACTGAAATCGGCAAACCTAGAATTGGTTGAAAAAGACAAGCAGAAAGATGAATTCCTCGATACCGTGGCGCACGAACTGAAAACCCCACTTACAGGGATAAGGGCAGCAACTGAATTGTTATTGGACGACGAAGACATGCCTTCCGAAATAAAGGCGCAGTTTTTAAGCAATATTTTAAGCGATAGTGAACGGTTAGGGCGCCTCATTCACAACATATTGGATTTCGAAAAACTATCCACAGGAAGGGAACAAATCAATAAAACCAAAAACGATTTAAAAGTCACCATTTTGAAAGCTGTCAATAGCATGGAGCATCTGGCACAAAAAAAAGGCATCAAAATTATTTGTCATCCTTTGGAGAATGTTATTGTTAGTTATGATGAAGACCGTATCATGCAAGTAATGACCAATTTACTAGGGAATGCTTTGAAATTTACTCCTGAAGGTAAAGGAAAAATCACTTTAAGTTGTGAGGCTAAGAAAAAATGGGCGAAAGTCACTGTCACCGATAATGGCAAAGGGATTCCTGAAGAAGACATCCTCTATATTTTTGATAAATTTTACCAATCCAAAAATCAAAATACCAAAAAACCTGTAGGCAGCGGAATGGGACTGGCCATCTGTAAAAATATTATTGAAAAGCACCACGGAAAAATTTATGCCAAAAAGAACAATAAATCAGGTGCGACCCTTGTTTTTAAGCTGCCTTTTAAGTAAATTGCTAACTGAAAATCATGCGAAAGATTTTAATTGTTGACGACGAGCCCAACATTGTGATGACCTTGGAGTATGCCTTCAAAAAAAAAGATTTTGAAGTCTTTATTGCAAGAGATGGAAGTGAGGCCTTAAATATCCTCAAAAGTGAAGTCCCAGATGTAGTGTTGCTGGACATCATGATGCCCAAAGTTGATGGCTACGAAACTTTAAAATCAATCAAAGAAGATGCACGGTTACAAGATACCAAAGTAATTTTTGTAACCGCTAAAAATAAAGCTTCAGACATTGAAAAAGGCTTAAAACTTGGAGCAGATAAATATATTACCAAGCCCTTTTCAATAAAAAAAATAGTTTCAGAAATACAAGAACTCTTGAATTAATTCTTGGTCTGTGTGCAAACGACAAGTTTAATTTAAGATTGGTATTATGAAATTACGTATTCCTCCCTTGGCTTCAGACATTCTTATATGTCTTTATGCTGTAACTACCCTATACATTCGTTTCAAACTTGAAAATGAAACTCCTGTAAGCGCCATGAACTCTATTGTAATGGGAGCTTGCTTTGTATTGATTATTTGGGTTCTTATCAAATTCAAGGTGCTGAACCCCAATTGGTTTGGCCTTTTTGGTTCTAAAAAAGGGTAAGTTATGGCACATTCAGAATTCTATAAAGAAAGCATCGAGCAACCCGAAGTTTTTTGGGAAAAACAAGCTCGGGAATTAGCGTGGTATCAATTTCCTAAAACCATTCTTTCTAAAAATAAAGACGACTACTATCAATGGTTTGAAGACGGCGAACTCAATATAAGCTACTTATGTATTGACAAACACATTGAAGATGGTTTCGGGGAGCAAACAGCGATTGTTTTTGATTCTCCAGTCACAAATACGACCAACAAGATATCTTTTAATCAACTGAAAGAAGAAGTAAGTAAATTAGCCGGGGGATTGCAATCTTTGGGTTTGCAAAAAGGAGATACAGCTATCATTTACATGCCCATGATTCCCCAAGCACTTTATGCCATGTTGGCCTGTGCAAGATTGGGAGTGATCCATTCGGTAGTTTTTGGAGGTTTTGCTCCCCACGAGTTAGCGATACGGATTGACGACTGTCATCCAAAGGTGATTATCACCGCTTCCAACGGTGTAGAGATCGATCGTATTATCCCTTACAAGCCTTTTGTAGATCAAGCCATTAAAGAGGCCCATCACAAACCTGAAAAAGTAGTGGTCTTTGATAGGGAACTTGGAGTGGATATTGAATATCAACCTTACGATATTGATTACACCAGCTTGGTAGACAAATCCGTTCCTGCCGAACCCGTTTCAGTTTCTGCTACTCACCCCCTTTACATACTCTATACTTCTGGAACTACAGGAACCCCTAAAGGAGTGATTAGGGATTCGGGAGGCTATGCTACTGCTTTAAAGTTTTCCATGAAATATGTCTACGGAATCGAGGAAGGTGATACCTACTGGGCTGCTAGCGATGTAGGGTGGGTCGTTGGCCATAGTTATATAGTTTATGGACCATTACTTAATAGAAATACCACCATTTTGTTTGAAGGAAAACCTATTAAAACCCCTGATGCTTCTACGTTTTGGAGGGTGATTAGTGACAACCAAGTTAAGGTGATGTTTACGGCACCTACTGCTATTAGAGCTATCAAGAAGGAGGATCCACAAGGAAAACTGATGGAACCCTACGACCTTTCTTGTTTAAAATATCAATTTTTGGCAGGGGAACGCTGTGATGTAGCCACACTCAACTGGCTGGAAGAAAGACTTAAAGTACCTGTAATCGATCACTGGTGGCAGACCGAGTCGGGCTGGGCCATGCTAGCCAATATGGCCGGACTGGGATTACAACCTGTAAAGCCTGGATCTGCTGGAAAACCCGTTTGCGGATATGACATTCAGATTTTAAATGAAGAGGGGGAACCCGTGAGCTCCAATCAAGAAGGGTATGTGGCTGTAAAATTACCTCTTCCACCTGGCACTTTGGTAAGCCTTTGGGGAAATCCAGAACGATTTAAAAAGGGATATTTACAAAAGTTTCCGGGATACTATTTTTCTGGAGACGGCGGATATAAAGATGAAAGCGGCTATATATTTATTACTGGCCGAGTGGATGATATTATTAATGTCGCAGGTCATCGCCTTTCCACTGCAGAAATGGAAGAGGTTGTTGCCTCCCATAAATCTGTAGCCGAATGTGCTGTATTTGGAATTCATTGTGAACTAAAAGGGCAAAGACCCTTGGGATTAGTGGTTCTTAAAAGCGGGGAAAACACGCCGCTTGAAGACCTTCAGAAAGAAATTGTGTACGACGTACGTGAAAAAATTGGAGCCGTTGCTTCGTTTAAAGAAGTATTGGTGGTGGAACGGCTTCCGAAGACCCGATCGGGAAAAATTCTTCGTAAATTACTACGCAATATTGCCGACAATACCCAATATAATATCCCGTCAACCATTGATGATGTTGGTATTATTTTAGAAATTGAAACTATTTATAAACAACATAAGATTCTATAAAATTAAATACTGTAATCATGAGTAATTATCACATAAAAAATCTTGAGGAATACTATCAAGTATATCGAAAAAGTGTGCGTGATCCCGAAAATTTTTGGGAAGAAGTTGCTGAAGAGCATTTTGTTTGGCGTAAACGTTGGAACAAAGTATTGGAATGGGATTTTACCAAACCGGAAGTGAAATGGTTTGAAGGAGCTCAATTAAACATTACTGAAAACTGTATAGATCGACACCTCCCTACACGAGGTAATAAAACAGCCATTATTTTTGAACCCAACGACCCAAAAGAGGAGGCGCAACATATCACTTATAGAGAACTTCACGAGAGGGTTTGCCAAATGGCAAATGTGCTAAGGGATAAAGGGATTCAAAAAGGGGACAGAGTTTGTATATACTTACCCATGATACCCGAATTGGCCGTAGCGGTTTTGGCCTGTGCAAGAATCGGGGCTATTCACAGCGTGGTTTTTGCAGGCTTTTCAGCAACCGCTTTGGCCACCCGAATCAATGATAGCGACTGTAAAATGGTCATTACCAGCGATGGTTCCTATCGCGGAGCTAAAACCATCGATCTTAAAGGGATTGTTGATGACGCTTTAGAAAGTTGTGACTGTGTTACTACTGTTTTGGTAGCAAAAAGGATTCAGTCTGAAATTTTTATGAAAGAAGGCCGGGACCATTGGCTACAACCACTATTGGACAACGCTTATAAAGACTTTACTGCGGAAGTAATGAATGCAGAAGACCCACTTTTCATTTTATATACTTCTGGATCTACCGGAATGCCGAAGGGAATGGTTCATACTACCGGAGGCTATATGGTTTACACGGCCTATAGTTTTAAAAATGTATTCCAGTATCGGGAACACGACGTGTATTGGTGTACCGCCGATATCGGATGGATTACGGGACATAGTTATATTGTCTATGGTCCACTAGCCAATGGTGCTACCACAGTGATGTTTGAGGGGGTTCCTTCTTATCCCGATTTTGGACGTTTCTGGGAAATTGTAGAAAAACATAAAGTAAATCAATTTTATACTGCCCCTACCGCCATTCGTGCCCTAGCCAAAGAAAACCTGACTTTTGTTGAAAAATACGATCTTTCTTCTCTAAAAGTCTTGGGTACCGTAGGGGAACCCATCAATGAAGAAGCATGGCACTGGTATGATGATGTTATTGGAAAAGGCCAAACCCCTATTGTAGATACCTGGTGGCAAACGGAAACAGGAGGGATTATGATTTCCCCAATCCCTTTTGCTACCCCTACCATTCCTACTTTTGCAACCTTACCATTACCAGGGATTCAACCTTGCTTAATGGATGAAAACGGTCAGGAAATTAAGGGTAGACCTGCGAATGGAAGACTCTGTGTGAAATTTCCTTGGCCTTCTATGGCCCGTACTATTTGGGGAAATCACCAACGCTATAAAGACACCTATTTTTCTGCATTTGAAAATATGTATTTTACCGGGGATGGTGCATTACGTGACAACACCGGCTACTACCGAATCACCGGCCGAGTGGACGATGTGATTATTGTTTCTGGGCATAATTTAGGAACGGCCCCTATTGAAGATGCCATTAATGAGCATCCCGCAGTAGCCGAAAGTGCCATTGTAGGGTTCCCGCACGATATTAAAGGAAATGCGTTGTATGGATATGTAATCCTGAAAGAAACCGGCGAAGAGCGTAATCACGATAACCTTCGGAAGGAGATCAATCAGCTTATCACGGAAAAGATTGGACCCATTGCAAAATTGGATAAAATTCAATTTACTTCAGGTCTCCCCAAAACCAGAAGTGGAAAAATCATGCGAAGAATCCTTCGGAAAATCGCTCATAAAGATACTTCCAGCCTTGGAGATACCAGCACCTTACTGAATCCAGAGGTTGTTGAGGAAATTATGGAAAACGCTTTGTGATATTTATTGTAGTGAAATAAAAACAGTCTGGATAACACCAGACTGTTTTTATTTGTGAGCGGTCAATTTTTAATTACATTTGCCTTCAAACTGGCCTACTTTTGAAACAAATTTTAAGCATATTCCTATTGTGTTCCTTACTACTGCCTTCTTTAGGAACTTGGGTTTGGTTTAAACAGCAGCAAAAAAGAATCCGCAAAGAAGTAAAGCACCAATTTATTTCAGAAATAGATGTGGAAGCATTAACCTTATTGGTTTTCACGGAAGACGAGTTAACCGAAAAATTACGCTGGGAGCACGCCAAGGAGTTTGAATACCAAGGCAAGATGTACGATGTTGTAAAGCAGCAAATAAAGGATAATACTCACTATTTCTGGTGTTGGGAGGATGCTAAAGAAACACAACTGAATCAGAAATTAGAGCAACTTATCGCGAAAACCTTTGGAAAGAAAGATCCCTTGCAACCTCAAAAACAGCAACTCTTTCAGTTTTACAAATCCCTATTTTTTTTCCATAGCGCTTCTTGGACGATTCCTTCCTTTTCTAATCAAAATTCCACACCTATATTTGGGTATCATTTGGAATACCAATCTATTTCAAAAGAAATAAAAACGCCACCCCCCATTTTCATTTAATCTTTAGCACTGTTTTTGTGGCAACTTTATTTTGTTGCCAATAAGTATTAAATGAAAAATAAAACCAATGAAAAAACATATATTCTTTTGGGCAATTATTTTTATTGCTCAAGGGTTGTTTTCACAGGTCGTCACGGTAACCGATGAAGACTCTGGACAGCCCTTGGATTTGGTCACTTTAATGAGTTCCAATCCTAAAGCCTTTGCAACTACCAATGCCGATGGACAAGCCGATATCTCCAATTTTGAAGGTTCCGAAAAAATTGAAATCCGAACCCTAGGTTATAATACAGTGTATCGAAGTTATGCCGAGTTGCGAAATTCTAATTTTGAAATCGTGCTTAGCATTTCAAGCATCAGTATTGATCAAGTAGTGATTTCAGCTACGCGTTGGAACCAGTCTACTTCAGACATTCCTTCCAAGATTATTTCCATTTCCCCTGAAACCGTAGCATTACAAAATCCGCAAACTGCAGCCGATTTACTAGCAGCTTCCGGAAAAGTGTTCATTCAAAAGAGTCAGCAAGGTGGTGGAAGCCCAATGATTCGGGGCTTTTCTACCAACAGATTATTATACACCGTAGATGGAGTGCGAATGAATACGGCTATTTTTAGAGGCGGAAACCTTCAGAATGTCATCTCCTTAGATCCCTTTGCCATGGAACGCACCGAAGTGCTGTTTGGTCCCGATGCCGTCATTTACGGAAGTGACGCCATTGGGGGTGTGATGAGCTTTCAAACCTTGGTGCCCGAATTTTCAGTAAATGAAAAACCCTACATCACAGGGAATGCGGTAACGCGGTACGCTTCCGCAAACAATGAAAAAACGGGACATTTTGATGTGAATGTGGGATGGAAAAAATGGGCTTTTGTCTCGAGCATAAGTTCTAACGATTATGGCGACCTAAAGCAAGGAAGCACGGGCCCCGACGAGTTTCTCCGTCCCTTTTATGTAAAGCGCCAAGACAGTATGGATGTAGTGGTGACCAATGAAGACCCGAAGGTGCAAAACCCTTCAGGATACACCCAAATTAACATGATGCAGAAGGTACGTTTTAAACCGAATGAAAAATGGGACTTTCAATACGGATTTCATTATTCGGAAACTTCAGAATACAGTCGTTACGACCGTCATCAAAGACTAAGGGATGGGCTTCCACGGTATGGAGAATGGAAATACGGGCCCCAAAAGTGGATGATGAACAATTTGAGTGTTTTTAATACGGAAAGCACCCCCCTTTACGATGAAATGGCTTTGCGATTGGCCATTCAAAATTTTGAAGAAAGCCGAATTAGCCGAAACTTTAACGACGACAACCGGGAAACCAGGGTAGAAAAAGTAGACGCTTATTCTGTAAACCTAGACTTTACTAAAACAGTGGGAGAGAGCAATACCCTTTTCTACGGACTCGAAATGGTGTATGATGATGTGACTTCCACAGGCACCGATACCAATATTGCCACAGGGGTAAGCGCCAAGGGACCTGCGCGATATCCCAATGCCACTTGGGCTTCGTATGCCGCTTATATTTCCGATCAATTTAAAGTCAATGACCAACTGGTGCTACAAGGAGGCCTTCGCTACAATCATTTTGTACTGGATGCCGAATTTGACACTACTTTTTATCCATTTCCTTTTGAAACGGCAACATTGGACAATGGGTCCCTTACAGGTAATTTAGGAATGGTTTATCGACCTACCAACGATTGGGTGTTTAGTGCCAATGCTGCTACGGCTTTTAGAGCCCCAAATGTGGATGATGTAGGAAAGGTGTTCGACTCCGAGCCAGGTTCGGTGGTCGTTCCCAATCCCGATTTGGATGCTGAATATGCCTATAACGGAGATATTGGCGTAGCCAAAATTTTTGACAAAACCGTGAAAGTGGATGTTTCGGCATATTATACGCTGCTGAAGAATGCCTTGGTACGACGCGATTTTCAGTTAAATGGCCAAGACAGTATTGTGTATGATGGTGAACTTAGTAAAGTACAAGCCATTCAAAATGCTGCGGAAGCCAGGATTTGGGGAATTCAGGCTGGTGTGGAAGTAAAATTGCCACAAGGTTTTGGGTTTTCTTCAGACTTTAACTATCAAAAAGGGGAAGAAGAATTGGATGACGGCACCACCAGTGCTTCAAGGCATGCCGCACCTTGGTTTGGGGTGTCCCGATTCACCTATAAAACCCCAAAACTCCAACTGCAAATGTATGTGGATTATAGTGGGGAAGTCTCGTTCGAAGACCTTCCTGAAGAAGAAAAGGGAAAAACAGAAATATATGCCCTTAATGATAATGGAGATCCGTATGCCGCAGGTTGGTACACCTTAAACTTTAAGGCCAACTACCAATTAACGGAAATGATTTCCGTAAATGGAGGCTTGGAAAATATCACCGACCGTAGGTACCGACCCTACAGCTCGGGTATTTCAGGGGCCGGCCGAAACTTTATTTTGGCACTGAGG
This sequence comes from Flavobacteriaceae bacterium, assembly GCA_002707025.1. Taxonomy (GTDB): domain Bacteria; phylum Bacteroidota; class Bacteroidia; order Flavobacteriales; family Flavobacteriaceae; genus PALG01. The sequence goes on from PALG01000026.1 coordinate 197,752, forward strand.
GCCAAATTTTAAGAATAATTTAAACCCGTCAGTTAATTGACGGGTTTTTTTTATCTGCTTTATTCCCTAACTTTAGGTCTTCAACTATTTTTCCATGAGACATACCAAAGAAGAGCGATTTCAGCAGCACGTACTTTCCAAGTACCAGATTTACAATAGTATTTTTATGACCCTTCCGTTTGATGCGATTACCCGAACGGGAGTGTTGCTTCCGCTGTTTCAGGAAATTTGTGAAAAAGGTTTTGAAGCACATAAAAACCCTACGGAAATTGTCGCTTCCTTTTTTAAACAATACCGAAACAATCCCTCTACGGAAGAACAGATTAATTTACTATTTCGCTTCATTCAGTATATTGAAAGACAAGTGGTATTGTTTGATGCGATTGAAGAAGCCACCTTCCCCATTATCAATAATATGGATGGCCGTGGGACTTTAAGAAACGTTCGGGAAGAAGCTGAGGATAAAAATAAAAAAGAAGCACTAAAAAGTTATTTGGAGCGCTTTAAAGTACGTCCGGTTTTAACCGCGCACCCAACGCAATTTTATCCGGGTACTGTTTTAGGAATCATTACCGATTTAGCCAGGGCCATTGAACGGAATGAACTGGAAAAAATGAAGGAGCTATTGGCGCAATTGGGAAAGACACCGTTCTTCAAAAAAACAAAACCCACCCCTTATGATGAAGCGGTAAGCTTAATCTGGTATTTGGAAAATGTATTTTACCATGCCGTCACCCATATTTTTGATTATATACAAAACAATATTTTTGAAGGCGAGCCTTTGGAAAATCAAGTGATCAATCTAGGGTTCTGGCCCGGTGGAGACCGTGACGGAAATCCTTTTGTGACTACCGAAATTACCCTAAAAGTTGCCGAAAGACTTCGACAAACCATTTTAAGGAATTACCACAAAGACCTTCGGAAGCTACGAAGACGCATTACTTTTAAAGGGGCCGAGGAGCTAGTGCTGGATTTGGAAAACAAAGTAAGCGAACATATAAATCTTCCGCAGGAAAAAGGAACCCTTACTTCCGAAGAAATCCTTGAAAGCCTTACCGCGATTAAGGACGTATTAGAAGCCCAGCATCAAGGGTTATTTGTAGATCGCGTGGTCGATTTGATGAACAAGGTAAAACTCTTCGGATTGTATTTTGCTACTTTGGATATTCGGCAGGATTCGCGGGTGCACACCCATGTCATGAATTCCATAGCGGAAGACCACCCCAAACTCTTCGGAAAGGAATATGAAAGCTTGGAAGATTCAGAAAAAATAAAACTACTTAGTTCAATTACCGGAAAAATTTCACCCGACTCCCTACAGCTTGAAATGGCTCAAAAAACCATCGCCTCCATTTATGCCATGCAAGACATTCAAAAATACAATGGCGAGCAAGGCTGTAACCGGTACATTATTAGTAACAACGGAAGTGTCGTGAATGTTTTGGAAGCTTTTGCGATGATTCGTTTGACCGGTTGGAAAAACCCAACGGTAGATGTCGTTCCTTTATTTGAAACCGTAGACGATCTGGAAGTTGCCAATCAAGTAATGGAAACCCTTTACACAAACAAAGAATATGCAGCCCATTTAAAGAGGCGGGGAAACAAACAATCCATTATGCTCGGTTTCAGTGATGGCACCAAAGATGGGGGTTATTTGATGGCCAATTGGGGGATTTTTACTGCAAAAGAACGTCTTACGGAGGTCTCCCGAAAATACGGTATCACAGTTATCTTCTTTGATGGACGTGGCGGACCACCGGCTCGAGGCGGTGGAAAAACACATCAGTTTTATGCTTCATTAGGAAACACCATTGAACATGAAGAAGTGCAGTTAACCATTCAAGGACAAACCATTAGTTCCAACTTTGGAACGATAGATTCCTGTCAATACAATATGGAGCAATTAATAAGCTCTGGTTTGGCCAATGAAGTGTTTCGGGATGAAGAATCGGTATTGACGAACGAAGACCGGAAAACCATGGACCGCTTGGCAAAAATAAGCTATGAAGCCTATAAAGACTTTAAAAGCCATCCAAAATTTCTTCCGTATTTGGAGCAAATGAGTACCCTAAAATATTATGCCAAGACCAATATTGGAAGCCGACCTTCCAAACGCGGAAAAAGCAGTGAATTGGTATTTAGTGACCTTCGAGCCATTCCTTTTGTAGGAAGCTGGAGCCAATTAAAACAAAACGTCCCAGGGTTCTATGGGGTTGGAATCGCCTTACAGACCTTTATGGAACAGGGCGAATTTGAAAAAGTACAATCGCTTTATGAAAACTCAGCTTTTTTCAAAACACTTTTAGAAAACAGTATGATGAGCTTGACGAAATCGTTCTTTCCGTTAACTGCCTATATGAAGGACGATCCCGAATTCGGTGATTTTTGGAAACTGATTTATGAAGAATCTGAAAGAAGTAAAGAATTATTACTGAAACTCACGGGGTACCAAGAATTGATGGAAGACAGTAAAGCCATGAGAGCTTCTATTGCTGTGAGGGAGCAAATTGTGTTGCCTTTGTTAACCATCCAGCAGTATGCTTTGAAGGAAATTCAGAAACTGAAAAAGGAAAACGGAGATCCACAGCTTATTGAAACCTATGAAAAAATGGTGACCCGATCGCTATTCGGAAATATCAATGCCGCCCGAAATAGTGCTTAATGAAATAATTGCTGTAAAACAGGTAATGATTTAGGTTTTCTAAAGCCTTGAAGGTGAATCTGGTAATATTTCAAAAGAAGGTCTAAGGTTTCCATTCGGTTTTGCTTTGAAATGTTCCATGAGGGTAGCTCTTCAAAAGAAAGGCGATCCAAAGCTTTCAAAGTTTCCACGACAGAGCCTTCTTCCGCATAATCTCCAGCCGAAAAAGATTGAAAGTTACCTTCCATCAGATTGAAATAGCGCTTTTCGTTTTCAGAAAAATCTGGATAAAAACCTAGGTAAAGCGATAACTTCAACAAAAATAAAAGGTGAAAATTCGCAACTTCATTGTGGGCATCTAGCCAAATCATAGATTCGGTGATATACTTAAAAAGCGTTGGATTGGGGGCTTCTTCTTTGATAGAATTCTTTAAAACTTCGGAAAGAAATAACAGCAATGAAGATTTGATGACATCTGTATGAAGCGTTTGGTAAGGGATCATTACTTTGGCTTCATTAATACGCTCCAATGCTCCTTTATCCTTATGAAATGCCTCCAATTGGAGCAAGGTTAAAGGCTGAAATAGGGAAGTACGCAATTTACCCTTTCGGGATTTTAAGATTCCTCGAAGCAAGTAGCTTTTGAGTCCGTAGGACTTTGTAAAGCAAGAAACAATGAGGTCTGCTTCAGCATATTTTAAAGAAGAAATAACAATGGCTTGGGTTGTAACCTGCATCTTACCGTACCACCATGATTTTAGTGATTTTGGTTTCCAGGTTGTCTTCCGAAGTAATTAATACCATATACACACCTGAAGCCACTCGATACTTCCCAAAGGCTGTGGTGTCCCAAAGTACACTTCCACCTTCACTGGTCGTTTCAAAAACCAGATTTCCTTCAATGTCGGTTATTTTTACATTGGCATTGGCAGTAAGTCCGTCGATCGTCACATTCCCCGTAAAATTTGGCCGTACGGGATTAGGAAAAGCGTACACATTTTCAAGGGTTTCGCGAGGCGCTGTAGAAGTTCCCTCGAAAGCCACAAGCCCATTTACTGTAGCAAAATACACCCTTCCCGAAAGGTCATCTATGGCAATATCCTGGACATTATTGGAAGGCAATGGAGAGTTATCTTTTGTAAACCTGAGCAATGTTTCCTGCCCGTTTGAAGACAAGTAAAATACCCCAGAAGTTGCCGTAGAAATCCATTTATTATTGGAGCCATCTACTTCAATATCTGTAATGGTTTGCTCAAACAATAGCTCTTGAGCGACCCCATTTTCTTCAATAATAATAGCTTGTGCATCGGTATTGGCCCCGCTATCGAAAAAAGCCCCAACATTAAACAAAACCCTTAATCCTCTAGTGGTTCCAATCCAAAGCCGGTTTTGATTATCCATTCTTAATGCCTTTACATCAGATCTTGGAAGGTTTCCTTCTCCTAGGCCTTCCGTAATCCTATTAAAAGAATTAGTGTTAGGGTCATAACCTATCACACCATTATTAACCGATCCAAAAAACACAAATCCTTCCCTGCTTATATCTAAGTCTGAAAGCGCTTGTTCTTCGTCGGTTTCAATGATACTGGTAATATCGATTTGTTGAATTTGCTGCGAAGGGGTAATTCTTGCCAGTCCTTCTTCCACAAGCGATTGCACGAACCACAGGTTTCCCTCTGCATCAAACTCGGAACCATAAATTCTTACCCCAGCATTAGCTGAATTAATCACTGGATTTTCTAAAGCACTATTATTTTCATTGTATAAAACTTCAGGTTCCTGATTATTAATTTTAAGGAGTCCGGCCACAAAAGAGCTTGCATAAACCTCACTAGGATTATTGGGGTTTATTCGAATGTTTACCAAATCGGAAGCTCCGAGAAGGTTCTCATAAGGAATGTTGAGCCAAGTATCGTCCCTAAAGTTTGAAATTCCCAGTGGGCTGATGGGAAAAGGGTTATTTGTTTGGGTAATATCCCCAAAGACTACCCAAAGTCTACCAAAATCCACATCCATTGCAAATGGAGTATTCAGGATAGGCCCGTCGGGCAGAATTTGTGTATAGGTATTGGTTCCTACGGGAACTTGCAGCAATCCATTGTCGGTAGTCCCTAAAAATACATTATTCTGAAAGCTCAAACCAGACTGTAAGGTAAAATCAATATCTGGCAAATTCGTGATTGTGGTAATTTGGTTAAATCCAATTCCGTAAGTAGTAATTCTATCTTCGGAAGTCACTGTTAACACATCATCCACCATTTCAAAATCGACTATAGGCGTATTAAAAGTAACCAATGGGGCTCCAGAGCCTAATTGGTACACTCCATTATCGGCCTTCGTATAGTAAACAGCGTTTCCCAAGGCCTGTATTCCTAAGATAAGTCCGCCGGCAGGAGAAGACCACTCTTCGTAATCAATTAAATTATCACTTTCTATTAAAGCTCGTTTAATCCCCTCTTCTCTAGTTCCAGCATAGATATAGGGTTCTAAAATGGTCGTCTGACTTACCTCTACCTGAGCTCCAAGATTGCCAATAAAATAAGTATCCCCAAACTCGAGATTGGGTATGCTGTATACTGAAATTCCATATTTTGTGGCGATGTAGAGACTCCCCTCATATTCGGTAAAATGGGTGATTTCCTTTCGGTTTGGTGGAATGGTAGGTTTTTCAAGTATGTCGACTACTTTTAAAACTTCTTCCTCTCCCTCTACGAGTACCTCCATGAGTCCGTTTTCATACCCTATAAATAACGCTCCATACTCTTGGCTGTAATGGATACTTGAAATAAATCCCCCGTCCAGTCCATTTACCGTAGTGGTGGTATTTATTTGAGAGGTTGAAAGATTTATGGAAAAAACAGCATTCTCTGAAGCTACAACCACTTCATTATCACCTTTCTTTGAAATATCCTTTACGGAAACATAGGAAAAAAATCCCTCCCATTGATCCTCAAAATTTTGAGAAAACACATGGAGTGTTATAAAAAACAGAAAGATTGAAACCAGGTATTTCATTGTAAATAAGGTCAATTACATCATAAACACACGAAAATACTATTTATTGCGGTATATCCATAAAAAAAGGTTGCTTTACAGCAACCCTTTTTTAAATACATTTACAGTGATTTATACGACACCTTGAGCGAGCATCGCATCGGCTACTTTTACAAAACCAGCAATATTGGCTCCTTTTACGTAGTCAACATATCCATCACCATCTTTTCCATATTTTACACAAGCAGCGTGAATATCGTTCATGATACCATGAAGTTTTTCATCTACTTCTTCACGGGTCCAGCTTAATCGTAAAGAGTTTTGGGACATTTCCAAACCTGAAGTTGCTACCCCTCCTGCATTGGAAGCTTTTCCAGGAGAAAACAGTATTTTTGCTTTGTGGAATACGGCAATGGCTTCAGGAGTACAAGGCATATTAGCTCCTTCCCCAACACACATACAGCCTTGGTCCACTAAGGTTTTTGCTTCTTCCTCATTCAGTTCATTTTGTGTGGCACAAGGCAATGCGATATCGCATTTTACAGACCAGGGACGTTCGTCTGCTACAAATTTTGCTGAAGGATACTTAGAAACGTACTCTTTAATTCGACCCCGTTTCACATTTTTCAAATCCATGATGAAAGCCAATTTTTCTTCATCTATTCCCTCCTCATCATAAATATAACCTCCAGAATCGGACATGGTCACTACTTTTCCTCCGAGTTCGGTTGCTTTTTCAGCGGCATATTGTGCTACATTCCCCGAACCAGAAATTACGATGGTTTTACCTTTAAAACTTTCTCCTTGAGTTTCCAGCATATTCTTTGCAAAATATACATTCCCGTATCCTGTGGCTTCAGGACGAATTAGAGACCCTCCGTAACTAAGACCTTTTCCGGTTAAAACTCCGGTAAATTCATTTCTTAGTCTTTTATATTGACCAAACATATAGCCTATTTCCCTTCCTCCTACACCAATATCTCCGGCAGGCACATCGGTATTGGGACCGATATGGCGGGAAAGCTCTGTCATAAAACTTTGACAAAAACGCATGACTTCTGCATCACTTTTTCCTTTAGGATTGAAATCACTTCCTCCTTTTCCCCCTCCCATAGGAAGGGTAGTTAGACTATTCTTAAAAACTTGTTCGAACCCAAGAAATTTTAGAATACTCAAGTTCACAGATGGATGAAAACGCAATCCCCCTTTATATGGCCCTATAGCAGAGTTAAACTCTACTCGGTACCCTCTGTTAACTTGGGTTTCACCATTATCATCGGTCCAGGGAACCCTGAAAATGATGGTTCTTTCTGGCTCTACCATGCGTTCGAGCAACTTTTTGTCTTGATATTTTTCATTCGCTTCAATAAAAGGAATAACCGTCTCGGCAACCTCGGTAACAGCCTGCATGAATTCAGGTTCGTTGGCATTCATTTCGGATACTTTTGAAATGAAATCTTGAATACTTTGCTTCACTTGAAAATTTTTAGAATTAACAATAAAATCTTAAAAAAATAGCTTTTTGATAAAAAACGCATTAAAATCGACTACAATATTACAATTTATCTATTCTGAAAACGTTTTCGTAACTGTTGGCAAATATAAGTTATATCCCATTATTTAATTATAAAATTAAGTGAAATAAGCTATTTAATTATAATATATTTCTCTGTTAGATATGTTTTTATATATTTGTTACGTCTCAATCTAAACCTAAAATCCAATGAATACCAGATTATTGCTATTGGTATTTCTTTTTTTTGCCATTGTTAAGCAGGAAATGCATGGCCAATTTGGCTTTTCCCACGAAGTAGGTATTATTACGGGTCCCGTAGTTTTTTACTCAGATTTTGGACAACGAAATGATTTTGATACCAACATTGGAAATGTAGGTTTTGGGGTTGGTCTTGTTCATTATTTAAATTTTTCCTACAGAGCCGATTGTAATTGCTACACTAGAAGTACTTATTTTAACGATCACTTTAAGGTACGAAGCGAAATTGATTTTCACAAAACCAATTTTGAACATTTTGGCGAGTGGGTAGAACCTGATAAAACTTCTATTACTGCAGACCAACTTAGAGCGATGAAAGGTTCTACTACCGTATTTGATATCGGTGCACAATTGGAATTTTTCCCTCTCAGTATTCGTGATTTTGCCGCAGGCTCATACAAGCTAGCCCCTTTTGGAAGCTTTGGAGTACATTGGGTCAGTTTTGATCCTGAAGTATATAGCGAGCTTGGCGATTTAAACACTCCTATAACCACACCACCTAAATATTTTAATTCTTTCCAGCAGGAAGGAGACTCTACTTGGAGTATTGTGATGAGTGCTGGGGTACGTTATAAACTAGGCCCCTTAAGCGATTTAATGCTGGATGCCCGTTGGCAGTATTATTTCTCCAACTGGGTCGAAGGTTTAAATCCCCAAGAAGATTTAAACGGTGGTATTCCTGTTCCTGAAAATAAAGCCAATGATTGGATTTTTTGGCTTAACCTAGGATACATTTACTACCTTGATTAATAGAATTTAATTTTTCTCCATAAAAAAAAGGCTCCTTTAAAAAGAGCCTTTTTTTATTTGTTTTAATAAGAGTTAACCGATGGCTTGTTCCAAATCTGCTATTAAATCGTCTACATCTTCAATCCCCACACTTAACCTAATTAAGGAATCTACTACGCCCGATTTTTCTCTTTCTTCCTTCGGAATGCTGGCATGGGTCATACTTGCCGGATGGCCCGCCAAACTTTCCACGCCTCCCAAACTTTCAGCAAGAGTGAAAACCTTTAGCTTTTCTACAATCTTAATGGCTTCTTCAAAATTATCGCCTTTTGTAACAAACGATATCATTCCGCCGAAATCCTTCATTTGGCGTTTGGCTATTTCATGATTGGGATGATTCTCCAAACCTGGCCAATACACTCTTTCAATTTTAGGATGTTTAGAAAGGTATTCGGCTATCGCCTTCCCATTTTCACAATGCCGTTGCATTCGCACATGTAAGGTTTTTAGTCCGCGAAGTACCAAAAAGCTATCTTGAGGACCACAAACCGCCCCGCTTGCATTTTGAATGAAATATAATTTGTCTGCCAAAGCTTTATCCTTTACCACCAAGGCCCCCATCACCACATCGCTATGACCGCCTAAATATTTTGTGGCGCTATGCATTACGATATCTGCTCCTAAATCCATTGGTTGCTGCAAGTAAGGCGTGGCAAAAGTGTTATCTACCGCTAAAATTAAATCATGTTTTTTTGCGACTTCAGCACATGCTTCAATATCGATGATATTCATCATGGGATTGGTAGGGGTTTCTACCCAAATCAACTTGGTGTTTTCATTCACATACCCTTCAATATTCGAAGCATTTTCCATTCCTATGAAATGGAATTTTATTCCGAAGTTTTCAAAAATAGACGTAAAAAGACGGTACGTTCCTCCATATAGATCGTTAGTGGAAATCACCTCATCCCCAGGCTTCAGTAATTTAATCACCGCATCTATGGCAGCGAGACCACTTCCAAAAGCCAATCCGTAGTTGCCATTTTCCAAACTGGCAAAAGCTTTTTCCAAAGCATTTCGTGTAGGGTTATGGGTTCTTGAGTACTCAAAACCCTTGTGCCCTCCAGGCGTAGATTGTGCATAGGTAGAGGTTTGATAAATGGGAGGCATGACCGCTCCATACGCTTTATCATGTTCTTGCCCTCCGTGAATCGTTTTCGTGTTAAATTTCATAGTGTTTTGTCTTTAAAACAAAGGTACATTTTCCTTAGGCATTATAAAAACTGTTGTATTTTTATGCCATGAGATTTTTGTCTTTCCTTTTTATCTTTTCAATCATAACGGTAGGGTGCGAAACCAAACCTTCCATTGCAATAAAACCACAGTCTTTTTCAGAAAAAGAACTCGCGATTTGTAAAAATGAGCCTTGTTCAGAAATTACTTTGGATTATCTTTTGGTAGAAGGGGAGCCTGAAATAGCTAAAAAGATCAATACCAAAATAAAAGATTTCCTAATTGCAGCCCTTTTTTTAGGAGAAGATGAAAACCCTTCGGCTAAAACGATAAACGAGGCTGCCAAACAATTTATCCTGGCCTATCGGGATCACAAAAACGAATTTGAATTTGACATGGCTTATGAAGCCAATGTCTCTGTGAGGGAAAGTTTCAAAAACGATCGGTTTTTAAGTTTGGAAATGCGAAGCTACCTCTTTACCGGAGGGGCGCATGGGTATGGGAGTGTGTTATTTCGGAATTTTGATCTAGAAACAGGAGCACTCGTCGATACCCAGTCCCTTTTTAACGATTGGGAAGCTTTTCAGAAACTCGCCGAAAAAGCCTTTCGGGAACAACATGAAGTCCCTTCCAAAGGTTCTATCAATGCCACGGGTTTTTGGTTTGAAAAAGACCGGTTTTATGTGCCCGAACTACTAGGGTTTACCGAAAACGGACTTATTTTTATATACAATCAATACGATATCGCCAGTTATGCTGCGGGCCAAATCACCGTTGAAATCCCTTGGAAGGAAATTCAGCCATTATTGAATAAAACCTATTTTCCATGAAAAAAATTTTTCACCTTTCTACTTGTAATACGTGCCAAAGGATTCTAAAAGAGCTGGATTTACCAGGTACTTTTGAAAAACAGGATATTAAATCTGATGAAATTACCGCTAAGCAATTGGACCATATGAAGGCATTGGCTGGGAGTTATGAAGCACTTTTCAGTAAAAGGGCAAAATTGTACCAAGAAAGAGGCTTGAAAAACGAATCCCTTTCCGAAGAAGATTACAAACAATTGATTCTAGAACATTATACCTTTTTAAAAAGGCCCGTTTTAGTGAATGACGATGAAATTTTTATCGGGAATAGTAAAAAAGTAGTCGCAGCTGCTAAAAATTCCCTCCACGCTTAATGAATGTTCGCGCCTTAGCCTTACTAGCGGCAACGGCTGCCAGCACAATTTATGGGATCAACCATACCATCGCTAAGGGACTCATGCCTGAAGTGATAGGGCCCTTCGGATTTATTTTGCTACGCGTAAGCGGTGCCGCCCTATTGTTTTGGGTGATTGGTTTTTTTCTCCCTTCAGAAAAAATTGACAAAAGAGATCTTTGGCGAATGCTAGCCTGTGCCCTCTTTGGAATGGTGCTCAACATGAACATGTTCTTTAAAGGCTTGGAACTTTCTACCCCAATTAACAGCTCGGTAGTGATTACCTTATCGCCCGTTTTACTATTGGTGCTTTCGGCTTTTTTACTGAAGGAACGAATGACCTTGCTCAAAATTTTAGGGATTGCCATAGGTTTAACGGGAGCTTTAATCTTAATTCTTTTTGGAGCACAGGAACAACCCAACGCACCTAACATTCCATTAGGAAATGCCTTGTTTATCGTGAACGCCGCTTCCTATTCCCTGTATTTGATTTTGGTGAAACCATTGGTGTTAAAGTACCAGTCCATCACTTTGATGAAAATTTTCTTCTTATTTGCAGTTGCCATGAATATCCCCATTGGGTTTTCACAACTCTCTGAAGTAGCTTGGACCAGCCTACAAGCTCCAGAAATCTGGCAAATGGTCTACGTGGTGGTAGGCACTACCTTTTTCACGTATCTATTGAATATTTATGCCTTAAAACAATTAAGTCCGTCCACCATAGGCGCCTTTATTTACCTGCAACCAGTCATTGCCGTACTCTTTGCCATTTTAGTAGGGGCCGATAGCCTAACGCCCATTCGCATTGTAGCAGCCATCCTCATTTTTGGGGGCGTCTATCTATCTTCACGAAAACCTAAGTTACAACGATAAATCTTTGGGTACTTGTCCAAATTTTCGGGTATCTTCTTTGGTGATGGTTTTGTAATCTTCGGTTTTGTCCATCTCATCCAGAAAATCCCATAATTCCTGAGGAGGGTGTGTTAGTTTCCGGGTATTAAGGTTGATCCATGCCCCTAACATTTCACATCGGGCCAGGTTCTTTCCTTTGGCATCATAGAAATTATGTACGAACGAAAAAAAACTTCCGTCTTCGGAAACTCCTTTTAACTGAAGCGATACCGAAATGGGTTTTCCTGGAAAGACTTCTTGAAAGTAAAACATATGCTCGTACAAAGCCACAGGGCCTAATTGTAATTCATGCAACCGATTCTGGTTAAAGCCCTTTTCCTGAAAGTAACTCATTCGGGTATGACTCATATAATCGATATAAGCACTGTTTCTTAAGTGTAAATTGGCATCTACATCGCTCCAACGGATTTCAAATTGTTTTGTGTACACGTTCTTTTTTGCCGTAAATTTAAGCCTCTAAAAACAAAATCACCCAAAATATTTCTTAAATGCCCTTGATTTCTTCCACCTATGCTCCTAAAGGACTTTTCAAAAACGGGCATTTTTCTACCATTTACTCGGCAAAACTTCGGAAGGCCCCTTCCCTCCTTCAGCATAGGGAACGAATGCAACTTCCAGATGGTGACTTTATGGACTTGGATTTCTCCTTTTCTGAAAAAAAGAGTCATCGTATCGCTATCCTTCTTCATGGTTTGGAGGGCAATGCGCAGCGTTCATATATTAAAGGGCAGGCCAAGTTATTATTGGAAGATAGATGGGATATCTGTGCCGTTAATTACCGGGGCTGTAGCGGCGAAAATAATGTATTGTACGAATCGTATAATGCAGGGAAAACCCAAGACTTAGATGAGGTAATAAAGTATGTGTTGGAAAAAGACCGGTATGATGAAATTATTTTGTTGGGCTTCAGTTTGGGGGGCAATCTATTACTGAAGTATTTAGGGGAGCGCTCCTCTCTTCCGAAGCAAATTACCAAAGGAATTGCCATTTCCACCCCATTAAGCCTCAAGGGCTCGCTTCAGAAACTCTCGCAATGGAATAATTGGTTGTACAGAACGTCTTTCCTATTAGACTTAAAAGGAAAGGTAAAAACGAAAATGCAGCAACATCCTGAAAAGATTACCCAGGAAGAATTCAAACAAATAAAAAGCCTCAAAGCCTTCGACGACCTGTATACAGCTCCAGCGCACGGATTTAAGGATGCATACGATTATTACGAAAAAAACAGCAGTTTGCAATTTCTGCCAAACATTCAAGTACCCATTTTTATTTTAAACGCCGAAAACGATAGTTTTTTGTCTTCTAATTGTTATCCTTTTTCCCTTGCGGAAAAGTCCAAAAATATCTACCTTGAAACTCCAAAATATGGAGGTCATGTTGGTTTTCATATCAATGATAAAATCTATTACAGCGAAGAGCGTGCTCTTCAGTTTTTAACATCATAACTATTTAAAAATGAAAAGATTATCATCCTTATTTTTGTTAGCTTCCCTTGCTCTTTTGGTAAGCTGCGGAGGAAAAGAAGAAAAGAAAGAGGAAAAAGAATCCCTTAAAATCGGCACTTCGAAAGAAGCAGAAAAGCAAGAAGATTCCAAAACTGTAGAAGTTTCCTTAACTGGAAATGACATGATGAAATTCAACAAAAACGAAATTCGTGTGAAAGCAGGACAGGAAGTTACCCTAACCCTGAGCCATGTGGGCACCATGAAAAAGATTGTGATGGGACACAATTTTACGTTATTGAAGCCCGGTACCAGTATTCAGGAATTTGCTTTAAAAGCCTCTGAAGCTGGAGAAGAAAAAGATTGGATCCCAGAAGATGGCAAGGAAGTCATTGCCCATACCAAAATGTTAGGGGGAGGGGAATCAGACTCAGTTACCTTTATGGCTCCAGAGCCAGGCACCTACGATTTCATTTGTAGTTTCCCAGGCCATTCTGCCTTAATGAAAGGAAAGTTTATTGTAGAATAAGCTTGCTTAAAATATTCTTTTAAAAAGTCGGTGATTATATAAAATCATCGACTTTTTTATAGGCTTCAATTACTTTTAGTTCGCCTTCTTTCCCTTCTACCGAATTCCCGTGCTCCATTCCTACAATTCCTTGGAAGCCTTTGTTATAAATGTATTTAAACACATTGGTATAATTAATTTCTCCAGTTGTGGGTTCCTTCCTTCCTGGATTGTCCCCAACCTGAAAATAGGCAATCTCGTCCCATGAAGCTTCAATATTAGGGATTAAGTTGCCTTCCTGGATTTGTTGGTGGTAAATATCGAAGAGAATCTTACAAGCTGGGCTATCCACCGCTTTACAAATTTGAAAAGCTTGTGGGGATTCCTTTAAAAATAAGCCCGGATGGTCCCTAAAATTTAAAGGCTCCAAAACCATGGTTAAGTTATGAGGTTCTAAAATGGCACTGGCACGTTTGAGGGCTTCAATCACATTCGAGGTTTGGTAATTGTTGTCTAGGCGTAAATCTACATGTCCTGGCACTACCGTCATCCACTTTGCATTGACCCTTTTGGCTACTTCTACGGATTTTTTAATATCCTGAAGGAACTCCTCGAGTTTGTCTTTATGACCACTGGCCAAATTGGGCTCATTCCAATATATTTTATGGGCAACAAAAACACCCATCTGCATTCCTAATGCTTCCAAAGTAGCAGCTATCTGAGACTGTTCATTAACCGGTCGATTGCGCATTTCATTATCTTCAAAAGCCGTAAACCCTTGGGAAGCCATAAACTCCAATTGATCGATGATATTGCTTCCAGCATGTGCTTTGAACATCCCGTCATGGGGAGCGTAATTTAGATGAAACGTGTGTTCACTTTGAAAAGGTTTTATTTGAGTTCTAGTCATTTCAGAAGCTAGGACACTTCCCCCTAAAGTAAAAAGGGAACCCGTTAAGGCTCCCTTTTGTATAAATTTTCTTCGGTTCATAGATGCTATGGTTATAAAGACATGACTTTACCGTTTCCAGCTTCTTCCAAAGGAATACAGCCTTTCATCTGTCCTGGAACCGGATCGTACCAAAGTACATTTTCACCAATCTGTTCGCTGGTTTTCCAACCCCAGATAGTCAATCCTCTAATAGAAGAAAGCAGGTAAAAAATCTGAGCATCCTTGTCGAAAGATGCCGAAGGATCTTTCTCTACCGCCTGAAGATATTCTCCCATGGCTTGGCTATAAGCCATTTGTTCTTCCTTGCCAATTTTTAGGTACTTGGCAAGCAATTCATCATACTCTTCCGGGGAACCATCGGTTAATTCTTTATCGAAAGTACTTTTGAAATGCGCTTCGTAAGTAGCAAAAGCATCTTTCACAAATTGTTGTTCCTTGGTGGGGGAAACCGCTGTGTAGGCATCTTCCAACTCACTCTTATCAGATGCCAACACTTCGTTCCAATAACGGTCTATAAATTCGTGAACGCCTACCGCAACAGCTCCAGGCACTTTCTCATCATTTGGAATAATGAGGTCAACCATGCTTTTTAGTGCAAAACCTTGTGCCGGGGTTAAAAATACGGGGGTAAACGTAGGCTTACTTTCACAACTTTGCAATAAACTCACAATGGTGGGAGTGGCCACTAAGGCACCAGCACCCCATCCTATATTTCGTAATGCTTGTCTTCTATCCATTATGCTTCTTCTTTTTTAATTTGATCTACAGCATGCTTGGCAGCTCTCGCTGTAAATGCCATATAAGTTAATGAGGGGTTTACGCAGCTGGCCGAGGTCATAAAAGAACCATCGGTACAATATACGTTAGGTACCGCATGCAATTGATTATGTTTATTACATACAGAAGTTTTAGGGTCGTTCCCCATTCGGGCAGTTCCCATCTCGTGGATTCCTAAACCGGGTGCTCCTGGGTCATCCCAAGGAATGATATTTTCATAACCAGCTTTTTCCAACATTTCTATAGCCTGTTGCACCATATCTTTACGCATCGCGTATTCATTTTCCTTCCATTCTACATCGAATGTAATAGTTGGCAAGCCCCATTTGTCTAGATTATCATAATCCAAGGTCATTCTATTTTCGTGGTAAGGCAAGCATTCTCCGAAGCCCATCAAGACCATGCTCCACTCGCCAGGCTTTTGAATTTCTTCTTTCAATCCTTTACCGTAGCTCAATTCGGCAATCACCTCATCGTAGTTAGACCTTCCAGCGCCTCCTTGGTATCCATAACCTCGTTTAAAAGTAGGCATTTCGGTATTACCCCCAACATTTCTGAAACGCGGTATGTACAATCCGTTAGGCCTTCTTCCTTTATAATATTTATCTTCAAAAGCATCTACCTTAGCTATAGCCCCAGCTTTGAAATGGTGGTCCATAATATTACAACCTAATTCTCCACTATCATTCCCCATTCCGTCAGGGAAACGATCGCTCTTCGACTGAAGCAAGATACTTGCCGTGGCAATGGCAGATGCACATAAGAAAATTACTTTGGCATTGAACACCATCTTCTCTCCGGTTTCGGTATCGATGACACGAACTCCAGAGGCTTTCTTCGTCGCTTCATCATAAATTACCTCATGTACTATAGAATTAGGACGAAGCGTCATGTTTCCTGTTTTTTCAGCGGCTGGGAGTGTAGAAGATACACTACTGAAATAGCCTCCAAAAGGACACCCTCTAATACAACGGTTTCTAAATTGGCAATTAGAACGGCCATCATGTGCTTTATTTCCTGTTAAATGCGCTGTACGACCAATGGTAAGCACTCTTCCATCGTCATAGTTTTTCATCATCGACTCCTTCAAGTCGATCTCGGCACAGTTTAATTCCATAGGAGGGGAAAAAACACCGTCGGGAAGTTGTTCCAACCCTAAAGCTTCTCCACTTACTCCTATATATTCTTCTACCTTGTCGTACCATGGAGCAATTTCTTCATAACGCACGGGCCAATCTACCGCAATACCTTCCTTTTTATTGGCTTCAAAATCGATGTCACTTAAACGATAACTCTGGCGTCCCCACATAATAGATCTACCTCCTACATGATACCCGCGAATCCAGTCGAAACGTTTGGTTTCATTGTATGGGTGAACCAAATCGTTAACAAACCAATGACGGCTTGCCTCGTCGGTCGTATAACCGGTTCTGTTCTGCTTCAATTGCTTTTTAACCTCTTCGGCAGGAAGTTGTCCTTTAAATTTAAAATCCCATGGGTCCATGTTCATGGTGGGATAATCTTCGATATGTCTTACCATGCGTCCTCGTTCCAGAACCAAGGTTTTTAAGCCTTGCTCGCAAAGTTCCTTCGCGGCCCATCCGCCACTAATACCAGAACCTACCACGATGGCGTCATACGTTTCATTTGGGTTTGCCATTGTCTTGTCTTTCAGTTTTTAAGATAAATTTTTGGTCTAAAAAAACTCACTAATGAAGTTAAAATGTTCAAGGTGAGAAATGTAAAGTTAACTACTAATGTCCTGTATTTTTTCCGATTATACAAAAATCCTTTCTTAAAAAAATAAGATTCCTAAGCGAAAACGTTTTCGGGTGAGAATTTTGCAATCGACCCCCTAAACCCCTTTATTCCTTTCAAAAAAGATTTATCTTAGAAGAAATTTTTTACGACCTTTAAATTAACCAATAACCTTTACCCTCCTGAAAATGAAAAAATTACTCCTTTTGGTCTTTACATTAAGCGCTTTTTTAGCTTGTAAGGACACTTCAAAAGAAACTACTGAAACTACACAAGAAACCGTAGATACAACTCAAACTGTAAAGACCTATCCTTTATCCCTTGCCCAATGGTCCCTTCACAAACCCATTTTTGCAGGCACCGAAGATCCCATGGATTTCGCGGAAACTGCCAAAGAACTGGGCTTTGACGGATTGGAATATGTGAGTCAGCTGTATAGGAACGAAAATGTAAACTTCCCCATGAAGGGAGAACCGCTCCAAACTATTTTAGATACTTTAAAAGTGCGAAGTGAGCGCCACGGAATGCAAAACGTATTGATCATGATCGATGGTGAAGGCGATCTTTCCTTTAACGATGAAACCGTGACCAACCAAGCAGTGGAAAATCATAAAAAGTGGATTGACGCAGCTCAATACTTAGGGTGTCATTCTATTCGGGTGAATTTGTTTGGGGAAGAGAACGCAGAAGATTGGGTAAAAAACTCCATTCGTTCTTTAAAAGCTTTATGCGAATATGCTGCTCCTAAAGGCGTGAATGTAATAGTAGAAAATCACGGCGGCATGTCCAGTGATGCCGAATTGTTAGTACAGGTAATGGAAGGTGTAGATATGGAAAACTGCGGAACCCTCCCAGATTTTGGAAACTTTTGCTTAAAAAGAGAAGGCGGTGCCCGTTGGGGAGCTCCTTGTATAGAAGAATACGATCGCTACAAAGGAACCGAACTTTTAATGCCTTATGCAACAGGGGTTTCTGCAAAGGCCTATGAATTTGGTGCGGAAGGAAATGAAACGACCATAGATTACTATAAAATGTTCGAGATTGTGCATGCGTCCGACTTCGATGCCTTTGTAGGAATCGAATTTGAAGGCCCTGAAGAGGATCCTATCGCTGGAATAAAAGCTACCAAAGAACTTGTTGAAAAAGCCGTAGCACAATCTAACCAATAACCCAATTTATGAAAACACTTACATACATTAGACTTTCCTTTATGATGTTCCTCGAATTCTTTATTTGGGGAGGTTGGTTTGTAACCTTGGGAACATTTTTAGGAAACAACCTTTCTGCTACAGGGGCAGAAACAGCCATGGCCTTTTCTACCCAATCTTGGGGAGCCATTATCGCACCTTTTATCATAGGGTTGATTGCCGACCGTTATTTTAATGCTGAACGTATTTTAGGGGTGTTACACCTTGTTGGTGCGTTTTTGATGTATCAAATGTCTGAAACAACCGACTTCAATGTTTTCTATCCTTATGTTTTAGGATACATGATTGCCTATATGCCTACTTTGGCCCTAGTGAATTCGGTTTCCTTTAACCAAATGAAGGATCCCGCAAAAACCTTTCCTTTTATTAGGGTTTGGGGAACCATAGGATGGATTGTGGCAGGGTTTACCATTAGTTTGATGGCGTGGGATTCAGAAAGTGGTATTGCTGCTGGAGACCTTTCCAATACATTCTTAATGGTTGCGGTAGCTTCCGCTATTTTAGGTATTTTCAGCTTTACGCTCCCTAGCACCCCCCCTTCAGCAAAAGGGGAAAAAGCAACCATTTCAGATATTTTAGGGCTGGATGCTTTAAAACTTTTGAAAGATCGAAACTTCTTGGTGTTCTTCCTTTCTTCAGTATTAATTTGTATCCCTCTCGCTTTTTATTATCAAAATTTGAGTCCGTACCTAGTGGAAATAGGCATGGCAGGTTCTACTGGAAAAGCAGCCCTAGGACAGGTTTCTGAAATTTTATTCATGCTGTTGTTGCCCTTCTTCTTTAAGCGTTTTGGGTTTAAAATGACCATTATCGCTGGAATGTTAGCGTGGGCCATCCGCTATTTTCTATTTGCCTACGGAAATGCGGGCGAACTGGTGTTCATGCTTATTATAGGAATTTTACTGCACGGAATATGTTACGATTTCTTTTTCGTATCAGGACAAATTTATACCGACAGTAAAGCGGGCCCTAAAGTTAAAAGTGCAGCGCAAGGATTGATCACTCTCGCTACTTATGGTGCCGGAATGCTTATTGGTTTTTACATCGCCGGAAAAGTAACCGACGCCAATTTATTGGAAGATGGGGGTCATGGATGGAACGCAATTTGGACTTTCCCAGCCTTATTTGCCGCTGGGGTCATGGTACTTTTTGCAGTACTATTTAAAAATGAAAAAATTGAATACAAAGAATAATTTATATGAGTCATAAAATAAGATGGGGCGTGCTTGGCGGTGGCGGTGATTCCTTGATTGGAGTCCTGCACCGGGTAGCAGCCAGTATGTTTGATGCGTACCAACTCACTGGAGCAGTATTTAATCCGGATTTTGAAGTGAATGTCGCCTTTGCCGAAGAAATAGGGATTCCTACCAATCGTATTTATAAAGATTTTGATACGATGGTGGAAGAAGAGTCCAAACTTCCCGAAAGTGAACGCATTCAAGTGTTTTCGGTATTGACTCCCAACTTTCTTCACTTTCCGATGGCCAAAAAGTTAATGGAGCACGGGTTTCACGTCATTTGTGAAAAACCTATGACCATGACCTATGCGGAAGCTTTGGAACTGGAAGCCATTCAGAAAAAAAACAACACCATTTTTGCCCTTACGCATACCTATACGGGATATCCTATGGTACGCCAAATGAAGAAAATGATTGCCAATGGCGAACTTGGGGAAATCCAAAAGGTAGACGTGCAGTATTATCAAGGATGGATCAATCCTATCATTCATGATAAGGAAAAGCGCAGTACCACTTGGCGCTTGGACCCTTCAAAATCTGGGATTAGCTGCTGTATGGGCGATATTGGCGTTCATGCCTATCAAATGTTGGAATATGTTACCGGAATGGACGTAGAAAGTATTTTGGCAGACCTCAACCATTTATACGATGACAACCAAATGGATATCGATGGAACGGTATTGCTTCGTTTAGGGAAATATACCAAAGGCGTGCTTCGGGCCAGTCAGATTGCTACTGCTGAAGAAAACAACTTCACCGTTGCCGTGTACGGTAAAAAAGGAAGCTTAAAATGGGAACAGGAAAATCCGAATTACCTATACCATTTGGAAGATGGACAACCCATCAAAACCCTAAAACCCGGAAATGCCTACAACAGTGATCTTTCCTTGGACGGAACCAAACTACCTCCGGGACACCCGGAAGGTATTTTCGATGCCATGGGAAATATTTACAAAGGAGTTGCCAAAGCCGTTCGTAATCAGTCGTACGACAAAGCCGAGTTCCCTTCTATGCGGGATGGCGTACGCGGCATGAATTTTATTGAAACAAGCGTTGCTTCCCATAAAGAGGGGAATGTTTGGAAAAACCTATAAAAGATTTCAAAAATGAAAACCATTAAAGGACCTGCGGTATTCTTAGCCCAATTTATGGACGACAAAGCACCTTTCAACTCGTTGGAAGGGATTTGTCAATGGGCGGCCGATTTAGGTTATAAAGGCATTCAAATCCCCACTTGGGAAACGCGGTTGATCGACCTTGAAAAAGCGGGTGAAAGCAAAACCTATTGTGACGAGTTAAAAGGTAAAATCAATAGCTACGGACTCGAAATTACCGAGCTTTCCACACACCTGCAAGGACAATTGGTAGCCGTGCACCCTGCTTACGATTTAATGTTCGACAACTTTGCCCCAGACGATTGCAAAAACAATCCGAAAAAACGTACCGAATGGGCACGAAGGCAATTGTTAAGTGCCGCAAAAGCCAGTAATCATTTAGGACTCAACGTACACGCTACCTTCAGCGGCGCGTTGCTTTGGCATACCTTTCACCCATGGCCACAACGGCCCGACGGGCTCGTAGAAATGGGATTTGAAGAATTGGCAAAACGTTGGTTGCCATTATTGAATGCTTTTGAAGAAAATGGAGTGGATGTATGCTACGAAGTGCATCCCGGAGAAGACATTCACGACGGGGTGACTTTCGAGCGATTTTTGGAAGCTACCGGAAATCACAAAGCGGTAAATATCCTCTACGACCCTAGTCATTTTGTATTACAGCAGTTAGACTACATTCAGTATATTGATCATTATCACGAATTCATTAAATCCTTCCACGTGAAGGATTCAGAATTTCTTCCCGATGGAAAAAGAGGTGCTTTTGGAGGCTATTCCGATTGGCGTGACCGTGCGGGAAGATACCGTTCCCCAGGCGACGGACAAGTGGACTTTAAAACTATTTTCAGTAAACTTACGGAATATGGCTGCGATGTTTGGGCCGTAATGGAATGGGAGTGCGTTATTAAAAGTCCAGAACAAGGGGCTCGCGAAGGCGCACCTTTTATTCAGAAGCATATTATTGAAGCTACCCAAAAGCGTTTTGACGATTTTGCCGGAGCCGAAATAGATAAAGAAAGACTCAGAAAAATTTTAGGATTATAACTTACCATTATGAAAAAAATCACCTTACTAATAGCTTGTTTAGGCCTTATGATTTCTTGTAATGAAGCCTCCAAAAAGGAAACCGAAGAAACGCCTTCAGAAACGATACAGGAAACAGAAGCTATTACTGAAAAAGAGCCTACCAAACCCGAGGAAACCGAAATTTGGGAACCGATTCCCGATAAAGTAAATCCCTCTGCTCAAAATGGAGCGCCTAGTGATGCCCTTGTATTGTTTGATGGGTCTGGATTCGATCAATGGATTTCTTCAGTAGATTCTACGGAAGTAAAATGGAACTTGAATGATGACGGTAGTATGACCGTAAAGGACAAAACGGGAGACATTCAGACCAAAAAGAATTTTGGAAGTGTGCAATTGCACCTAGAATGGCGAAGCAATCCCGATAATAAAGCCACCAATCAAAATAGAAGTAACAGTGGCGTTTTCTTTCAGAATCGCTATGAAGTACAAATTTTGGACAATAACGACAATCCAACCTACGTCAACGGAATGGTAGGTTCCATTTATAAGCAAGCCATTCCTTTGGTAAATCCTGCCAAACCGACGGGCGAATGGAACGCCTATGACATTATTTTTCATGCGCCTGAATTCGACTCGGAAGGCAACAAAACGAAAGCAGCGACGCTAACCGTTTTATTGAACGGTGTTTTGGTCCAAGACCATTTTGAGTTGGAAGGAACTACCGAATATATTGGCTGGCCAAAAAACGAAGCACACGGTCCTGCACCTATCAAGTTACAAGACCATCAGGACATGAGTGGGGTAAGTTATCGAAACATTTGGGTACGGGAATTATAAAAGACATAATTTAAAGAGAGATGAAAAAAATAGGAATGCTAGTCATCGCACTGATGGCTTTTACAGCTTGTAAAGAGAATACCACAAAACAAGAGGAAGTGGCGGAAGCCAACGAAGTAAATTCAGAAAATATGGATAAGGAAGCAACCCATGATTGGCAAATTCTTTTTGATGGAAGTTCTTTAGATTCCTGGAGGGGATATCTTATGGAGGAAATGCCCTCCGAATGGGCTATAGAAGAAGGTGCCATGGCTTTCACGCCGGGTTCTGAAGGTGGCAAAAACATCATTACTAAAGATAAATTTACCAACTTCATCCTTTCCATCGATTGGAAAATAGCGGAAGGAGGAAATAGCGGTATCTTTTGGGGCGTGTATGAAGACCCTAAATTTCCAGAAGCCTATCAAACCGGTCCAGAAATTCAGGTGCTCGACGATGCCAAGCACCCCGATTCGTTTGTGGGCGAAGGGACCCATAAAGCAGGTGCCTTGTACGACATGATTGCCCCTAGCGATTTAGAAGCGGTAAACCCCGCAGGGGAATGGAACACTTGTGTCATTGAAGTAAACCACAAAACCAATCAAGGAAAAGTAACCCTCAATGGGACCAAAATTGTCACTTTCCCAGTAGAAGGCCCAGAATGGGACTCAATGGTAGAAAATTCCAAATTTAAAGGTTGGGAAGGCTTTGGCGCTTACCCTACTGGGCACATTGCCCTTCAGGATCATGGTGACAAAGTGTGGTTTCGAAACATTAAAATTAAAAATCTCGATTAATCCATGAGTGAGGAGCAGCAACTATATGGCTCCTTAGGCTATTGCGCTTTTATGCTGCTATTGGCCTATCTATACAAATGGAACCTTCCGAAGAAAATTAATTGGTTGTATGGCTATAGAACCCGAAGGTCCATGGCCAACGAAACTATCTGGAAAGCAGCAAATCAACATTCTAGCTCCTTCATGGTGAAACTCTGTTGGTATAGTTTTATCATTCCAATAGTTTGCTATTTCGTTTTTCCAACGTATAATTTTATGATTACCCTAGGAGGGAACACCCTATTGGTTACCAGTACACTTTGGTTTACGGAAAAATACCTCGATAAGGATTTTGATAAGAACGGAAATCCTAAAAACTAGTAATTGCCCTAGGTTTCAAGCAAGTGTATTTCTTAAAATTGTACCTTTGTCATCCTAAAACAGCTATATGATTCAGTCGATGACCGGTTATGGCAAATGCATCCTGCAGTTGCCTTCCAAAAAAATCACTATTGAGATTAAATCCCTGAACAGTAAAAATCTGGATATCAACACGCGTATCCCTTCTTTTTACCGGGAAAAAGAACTTTCACTTCGCGATAGGATTGCCAAATCTTTGGTGCGCGGAAAAGTAGATTTTAATCTGTATGTGGAAATCTCAGGGGAAGAAACTTCCGCTACCATTAATGAAGAAGTGGTGAAGGCTTACATTGCCCAACTCAGAAACATTGTAGCCGGAGACGAAACGGAGCTATTGAAAATGGCGGTTCGTATGCCAGATGCATTGAAAACCGAAAGGGATGAGATTGATGATGAAGAATTTCAACAAATTATAGCCGCTGTGGAAGACGCTTTAAAGGAAATCAACCAGTATCGCAGTGATGAAGGAAAAACGCTTGAAAACGATTTTAAGATGCGCATTGAAAGCATTTCAGAATTATTGAAAAAAGTGGTAAAGATAGACCCCGAACGGGTGGAACATGTTCGGGAACGTTTGCAAAAAGCGGTAGCCGACCTTAAGGAAGAAGTAGATCAAAATCGCTTTGAACAAGAACTGATTTACTATTTGGAAAAATACGACATCACCGAAGAGAAAGTTCGGCTTCAGAATCATTTGGATTATTTCTCGAAGACGTTAGCTTCTTCAGATTCCAATGGAAAAAAACTAGGATTCATTTCACAGGAAATTGGTCGTGAAATCAATACCATTGGAAGTAAAGCGAATTACGCTCCTATGCAGCAAATCGTGGTGCAAATGAAGGATGAATTGGAGAAAATAAAAGAACAAGCCTTAAACGTATTGTAATGAACCAAGGAGGTAAACTCATTGTTTTCTCGGCCCCTTCCGGAAGCGGAAAAACCACTATAGTGAGACATCTTTTAAATGAGAAGGATTTGAATTTAGAATTCTCCATTTCGGCTACTTCCCGAGAGCCCAGAGGCGCTGAGAAAGATGGAGTGGATTATTATTTTATAAGTACGGAAGATTTCAAGAAACACATTAAAAACGAGGATTTCTTGGAATGGGAAGAAGTGTATCGGGACAATTTCTACGGAACGTTAAAAAAAGAAGTGGAACGCATCTGGGCCGAAGGTAAAAATGTAATCTTCGACATTGATGTAGTGGGCGGTCTTAGAATCAAAAAGAAATTTCCAGATAAAACCTTGGCCGTTTTTGTAAAACCCCCAAGTGTGGACGAATTGAAGATTCGCTTAAAAAAGCGACAAACGGAAACCGAGGAACGAATCAATATGCGCATTGCAAAAGCTTCCATTGAAATGGCAACTGCTCCGCAATTTGATCATATCATCGTGAACGATCGATTGGATAATGCGCTAAAAGAAGCTGAGGATTTAGTGAGACAACACATTTCCAAACCCCCTACTTCAGAAGAGGAATAAATGATACCTTCAAAAAAAATAGGACTGTATTTCGGCACGTTTAATCCCATTCATGTGGGACACCTTACTATTGCCAACCACATGGTAGAGTTCAGCGATCTGGATGAAGTTTGGTTGGTCGTCACTCCACATAACCCGCACAAAAAGAAAAAGACCTTACTGGATGACATCCATCGCTTAGCGATGGTGCAGATTGCGGTGGAAGAGTATCCCAAATTAAAGGCCAGCAATATAGAATTTGACCTTCCGCAACCCAATTATACCGTAAACACATTAGCATATTTAGAGGAAAAATATCCTGAAGCACAATTCTCGTTAATTATGGGGGAAGACAATTTGAAAAGCCTTCATAAATGGAAAAATTATGAGGTGATTGTAAATCGTTATGACCTCTATGTATATCCTAGAATTTCTGAAGGAAATGTAGAAAATGAATTTCTAGCTCATGGAAATATCCACCGAGTGGCCGCTCCCATCATGGAAATATCCTCGACATTCATAAGAAAAGCCATTAAAGATAGAAAGAATATCCGGCCGATGCTTCCTCAAAATGTTTGGGAATATTTGGACGAAATGAATTTTTACCGCTAAACCACACTCCAAAAAGAAACCGCCCAGCTCGAAGTATTGGAGCTAGGCGGGTTCAACTAAATAACCAACCAAAAGTCTTTATCTCTTAAAAGTTGCTAATCTTCTTAGTTTGCTTTGCTATTTCAGCATTGGAAATTCGCAACTTTCCTGTTTCACTATTTTTTAAGGGGATGAACCCTTTTCCAACAAATCGGTATAACGTACCCGATGGATTGTGGAACAACTCTATTGTTGTGTCATTAATAACGGTCAATTCAAAATATTCATTGCCCATAAAGTCATAATCTAATGTTAAATATTTTAGATACCTATTGCTAGGCACATCATCAACATTGTAAATTCCCGTGTAGTCCCAGTAAATATATGGTATGGAGGTTCCATTAACATCTTCAGAACTTTGGAAGTTTCCATCTCCTCCCCCTGGCAGGAACTGTAAAAAAGTCTCGTAGTCAAATGGGTTTGGCTCCCCATAAGGACTCGTATACGATTTTTCCCAAGCTTGGTATTCCTGTAGGAAATAATGAATGTTATCATAAAACAATCGGTCGTAATCAAAATTGCTTCGCTGGTACCCTTCCAAAACATACCGGAGGTTTAAATTGGGGTGATACAATTCAAGAGTATGATTGTTTAACTGAGTCACTTTAAATCGGTGGAAACCGTCAATATCATGCGTTACTTCCAACGTGTTTGAAAAGGTATCGTAGTACCCAATATCGGTTCCGAAGCCATATCCTTGATCACCAATCCCCACCAAATTGTTATTGGCAAACAAGGTCCCATTATTGAAAGACAGCGTAAAGGCCATTTGCATAAAAGGAATCTGCCCGTTCGCATTTGATTGGTGGATATCCACATACCAAAGTTCATGCGAATTCAGTATTTGCGATAAGGTTAATGCCGGAACAGGGTCGTTGATAGGTTCTTCTACGATCACTTCCGTATAGCAAGAAGTGAATAAGGTGATTAGTAGTGTAAATCCGAGTAATAGTTTCAGTGCTTTCATATCATTCATTTTGAGGATTACACTTTCAGAAAATCTAAAAACGTGCCAAAATTATATATAATTGTATTTCAGAAACTTAACAATCCCTTAAAAGAATTTAAACTTAGATCTTTAGCACTTCCCTTCCTATTTGTTTATTTTTGGATTATTGAATACATTCTATGTCGTCAAAACCAAAATTTGCTGTTTTCGGAGGTGGAAGTTGGGCCACCGCTATTGTAAAAATGCTTTGTGAAAACCTCGAAGAGGTAGGCTGGTACATGAGAAGCGTCTATGCCATAGAACACATTAAAAAAGAACAGCACAACCCCAATTATTTAAGTTCGGTTGAATTCGATATACACAAGCTGAAATTAAGTGACGACATCAATGAAATGGTAACTTATGCAGACTATCTCATTTTTGTGATTCCTTCTGCCTTTGTAGAAACCGAACTTCAGAAACTAACCAACCCTTTAGAAGGAAAAATTATTTTTTCGGCTATTAAAGGAATTGTACCTGAAAGCAGTCTCATTGTAGGGGATCATTTTTACACTAATTACAACATTCCTTTCAAAGATATTGGTGTAATCACAGGGCCTTGCCATGCCGAAGAAGTTGCTTTGGAACGACTTTCTTACCTTACCATTGCCTGTGCCGATGAAGAGAAAGCAAAAGCCATTGCGAAAGTTCTCTCTTGCGATTATATTAAGTGCACGACCAGCGACGATATTATTGGTACCGAGTATGCCGCCATGCTCAAGAATATCTATGCCCTAGCTGCGGGTATTGCCCACGGACTGGGTTACGGGGATAACTTTCAGAGTGTCTTAATGAGTAATGCCATTCGGGAAATGAAGCGCTACGTAAAAAAAGTTCATAAAATGAAGCGGGATATCAATGGTTCTGCTTATTTAGGTGATTTATTGGTAACTGGCTATTCTACTTTTAGTCGAAACCGAATGTTTGGCAACATGATTGGAAAAGGATATACCGTGAAAAGTGCCATGATGGAAATGAGTATGGTTGCCGAAGGGTACTATGCTACCAAAAGTGCTTACGAACTCAACGCAGCCAAAAAGAAGAAGAAAGCCAAAACACCCATTATCAATGCAGTGTATGACATTCTTTACGAAAACAAAAACCCGAAAAAGGTTTTCAAAAAACTTACCGATAAACTTGATTAGCAGCACCTACACCCTAAGGTTTTACCTTAATTTAATTTTCCTATAGTTTCAAATTTGAACACGTTCATTTATATTTGAAGTGATTAATCGATTTAACTTCAAATATGAAAAAAATTACACTATTGCTTTCATTAATGATTGCCTGTTTGGGACTTCAAGCTCAATCGGTTTTTATTAATGAAATTCATTATGACAACACCAGCGGAGACGTTAATGAAGGCGTCGAAATTGCTGGTCCCGCTGGAACTGACCTTACGGGATGGACCGTAGAGTTTTATAACGGTTCTAATGGGTCGCTATACGCTACTTTGAACCTATCTGGAACTATTGATGATGAGGGCTCGGGTTATGGTGCTCTTTTCTTTTTACAGTCAAATATCCAAAATGGGGCTCCCGACGGATTAGCACTCATCGACAACTCGGCAAGTGTGGTACAGTTTCTTAGCTATGAAGGGTCCTTTACTGCTGCGGGAGGTACTGCCAATGGAGTAACTTCTACCGATATCGGTGTGTCTGAACAACCTGCTCCTCCAATAGGAGAATCCCTACAGCTTATTGGGTCTGGAAGTCTATACACAGACTTTTCTTGGACGGGACCGGTAGCTGAGTCTCCTGGAGACATTAATGCAGGACAAACTTTTATGGGGGCTGTCGTGGGAAATCCTCCGTCAATTAGTTGTCCTATGGACATTGTATTGGATAATGAAGCAGGGACCTGCGGAGCTATAGCCAATTTCTTGGATGCCACAGCAATTGATATCGAAGATGGCCCACTTCCTACCACACAAACTGCGGGGCTTCCCAACGGTAGTGTTTTTCCGGTTGGAACAAATGTGGTTGAGTTTTCAGTAACCGATAGCGATGGAAATACGGCTACTTGTTCTTTCAATGTTATTGTGAATGATGTAGAAGTCCCTACAGTTACTTGTCAAGATGTTACCGTTGAATTAGACGCTTCAGGATCTTATACCCTAACAACTACCGAAGTGATTGCTTCTTCAAGCGACAACTGTGCAGTTACAGGAGCTAGTTTTGGGGCACCCCTCACTGTTTCTACAGGACAAGTTCCTTTCAACTTTAATGGTACGGGAATTATTGAAACCGATGCTGTAATCACGGCAGCACCCACTACTTTTGGAGAAGTTACCGTGGCTGTAGAATGGGGCGGGGATTTTGGACTTACTACTGAAGTATTGGATATTTTTGGCCCAGATGGAACGAGTGTTTATTTGAACAATGCTTCCTTAAGTGATTGTCAAATTTTTAATGACTCTTTTACCATCCCTGCCGCCACTTGGAACGATTGGGTGGCTACTTATGGCCCAGACCTTACCTTTACCTCTCAGCCTGATACAGATGTAGATAATATTTGTGTCAATCAATATTATCAATTGGATGTGACAGTCTCTTCTGCGGTAGCCACACTAGACCTTAGCTGTGCCGAATTAGGGGAGAATAATATCACTGTGTATGTGAATGATGATGCTGGAAATGTAGGCACTTGTGTAGCCGTGGTGACGGTTGAAGATAACATTGCTCCAGAAATTACCTGCTTAGGAGGAGTTTCAGGGGCTTCCGTATTTATTAATGAAATACACTATGACAATTCAGGAGCGGATGCCAATGAAGCTATAGAGGTTGTTGGTCCTGCCGGTACCGACTTAAGTACGTATGAAATTATTCTTTACAATGGAAGCAATGGAACCGAATATAATACAGTAGCTTTAAGTGGAACCATTGATGATGAAGGTGCTGGTTATGGAGCTGTGAACTTCCCTATTTCGGGCATTCAAAATGGAGCTCCAGATGGAATGGTTTTGGCCAATAATGGTACGGTGATTCAATTTTTAAGTTATGAAGGTAGCTTTACAGCAACCGATGGAATTGCCAATGGATTAACTTCCACCGATATTGGGGTAGCAGAAGATAGCAGCACCCTTGATACAGAATCCCTTCAGCTCTCCGGAACTGGAACGTACTATCCAGATTTTACCTGGAATGCACCCACCACTGCTACTCCTGGAGATATTAATACAGGACAGACTTTTGAAGCACCTTCGTCTTCTGTTTTTGATGTTGTACTTGATGCAAATGGCATGGCAACTATAAACGTAGCCGATTTGGTTGCTTCTACCTCAGATAATTGTGGCGTAGTTTCAACTACTGTTGTTTCTGGAGCTACCCCAACCCCCCAAAATCTCGAAACCACCTATGTGGGAGGAAGCGGTATCCGAAGCCCCATGTTCGACGTCAATGTGTTATCAGATATTACCATCGACACTTTTGATGTAAATTTAGATGATGGAGCCATTATGGACATAGAAGTCTGGGCAAAAACAGGAACGCACGTAGGCTTCGAAGAAGATCCTGGAGCTTGGACGCTTTTAGGAACTGCTTTTGGAGTGCTATCGGTAGGAGATGGTCTTCCCACACCGCTTAATTTAGATTTAAACTATTCGGTTGCTGCGGGGGAAACCCATGCCTTTTATATCGCTTCTGAAGACAAATCGGCAGGGGCTGGTTTCAATTATACTGTAGGAACAGCAGTAGGAAATGTATTTTCTAGTGATACCAATTTAGAAGTTCTTGAAGGGGTGTCAAGTATCTATCCCTTCGGAACTACGTTCTCTCCAAGAGTCTTTAATGGAACGGTTCATTATACAACTGCTGGTGGAGGAACTCCTGTATCCTCTTTTGATGTAGATTGTAGTGATTTAGGGGAATCTCAAATTGAAGTAACCGCAACAGATGCTGCTGGCAACACAGCCACCTGTACTGCAACAATTAATGTGCTGGACGAGACTGCTCCTATATTGGTTTGCCAGGACATCACCCTTCCCCTAGACGAGAACGGGATGGCGACCATCGAGCCCGAGGACCTATTGGCCGAGGGGCCGACCATCTAC
>PALG01000027.1 GCA_002707025.1 Flavobacteriaceae bacterium
CTCCGGAACCAGAGGCACCGTCGGCGATGTTGTTCGTGATCGTCGCGTTCAGTACGTTCAGGGTACCGCCGGCGTTGAAGATTCCCCCTCCGCCGTTGTCAGCTCCGGCCCCACTGGCCGTGTTGCCGTCGATCACCGTGCCGTCCACGGTCATCGTACCGCTCCCGTTCCATAAGGCTCCGCCTTCCAAAGAGGCAGTGTTGCCAGAGGCCGTTCCGCCCGTAATGGTCGAATCGTCGCTCCCGGTTATGTGAAGCCCTCCACCGTTACCCGGTGCAGCAGCTGTGCTGTTGTTCAACAGGTCCACGTTGGTCAGGTCCAAGGTACCCCCTCCGGAGTTCACCTCGATACCACCGCCCGCTCGCATGGATGTGTTCCCGCTCAGTTCGCTGTCGCTCACCGATAGGCTCCCCATGTCGTTCAGGATACCCACTCCGGAACCAGAGGCACCGTCGGCGATGTTGTTCGTGATCGTCGCGTTCAGTACGTTCAGGGTACCACCGGCGTTGAAGATCCCCCCTCCGCCGTTGTCCGCTCCGGCCCCACTGGCCGTGTTGCCGTCGATCACCGTGCCGTCCACGGTCATCGTACCGCTTCCGTTCCAAAGTCCGCCACCTTCGGAGGCAGCTACGTTTCCTGAGGCCGTTCCGTTGGTAATCATTGCTGTACCAGGACCCGTTATGTGCAGTCCACCACCATTCCCAGGCGCTGAACCTGTAGTATTATTGGTAAGGGTTACATCCATTAGAGTTAGGGTTCCTGGGGTTACAGATGAATTATCTTCAATTCCACCTCCAGCTCTGTTAGCCTGATTATTGGTTATGGTTGAATTATATACTTCTACAGTACCTCCATCCACATTCTGGATTCCACCGCCAGATCCTGCAAGACCTGATGCCGTATTATTAGAAATGATAGAGGTATTCTGAACCACTAGCATTCCGCCGTTATTGAAAATTCCACCACCACCATTGTCGGCCGCATCACCTGTAGCAAAATTTCCATCTAGAGTGGTATTGTTAATTTCCATATTACTTCCTACTTGATTCCAAAGACCACCACCTTCAGTAGCAGCGGCATTGTCATTTACAAAACTATCTGTAAATACAATAGCGGCAGCACCAGAAACATGCAATCCTCCTCCATTACCTGGATTTGGAGTTCCGGCGAAGCCATTCACATTATTAATATTCAAGTTTGAGGTAAGCACATTTAGAGTTCCGTCGATAATCTCGATTCCACCCCCTGCTCTATTCGCAGAATTGGATAGAATATCGGAAGTATTTACTGTAATGGTTCCAGCAGTACTTAAAATACCGCCACCAGATCCTGATGTACCTACGGCCATATTTCCTTCAATAGTAGCGTTAAGGATGTTCATATCCCCACCATTGTTAAAAACCCCTGCACCACCGTTATCGGCAGCATTTCCGTAGGCAATATTAGAACTTATCGATACACCGTCAAGTGTCATGGTACTTCCTACTTGGTTCCATACTCCGCCACCTTCAGAGGCAGCTAAATTAGCACCTACCGTACCACCGGTTATGGTAATTGTGGCAGCTCCCGATACATGCAGTGCTCCACCATTTCCGGGGTTCGGACTTCCTGCCGTTCCATTAACGTCGTTGAAAGCATTGGTAGTATTTGTAATGGTAAGTGTCCCATCTATAATTTCAATACCTCCTCCCGCTCTATTAGCGCTATTCAGAAAAATTTGTACATCTGAAATACTTACATCTCCAGCAGTACTAAATACTCCACCACCAGAACCAGAAGTTCCTGTGGCGAGGTTATTATTTACGAAAGTTCCATTCACAATCGAAAGTGTTCCTCCATTATTAAAGATTCCCCCTCCACCATTATCAGCGTCATTTCCGCTGGAAGTATTATTATTTACATCTGTTGCGTCCACGGTCATCGTTCCAGCATTGTTCCATAGCCCGCCACCTTCAGAGGCAGCCAGGTTGTTGGTCACCGTAGCGTTCGTGATCATGGCGTTGGTCGTCCCGGAAAGGTGCAGTGCCCCTCCGTTTCCAGGGTTAGCCATGGCTCCAAGGCCTATGTCCACACCAGCGGAGTTCCCATCAAGGATAATACCGTCCAAGGTAAGGTTCGTGCCCGAGGCATCCTCGATCGCACCACCCGCACGGCTGGCATAGTTCCCAGAGATCGTAAGTCCGCTGGCTAGGTCGAGCGTACCGCCCGTGTTGTTGAAGATCGCGCCACCGCGTCCCCCTGGGGTTGCCCCCATGGCGATATTCCCTTCAAGGGTCGTTGCGGCATCCACCGCAAGGGTGCCCCCTCCAAGGTTGAAGAGCGCTCCCCCTCCCGTGTTCGGGCCAAGGGCGGAATTGCCCGTGAGGACCGTTCCGTTTACCGTCATGTTTCCGTTATGGTTCCAAAGACCACCGCCTTCGTTCGCACTGTTGTTCACTACCGAACCGCCGTTGAAGACCACGTCACCGGCACCGGTAATGTGAAGCCCACCACCATTACCCGGGTTGGGCGTAGCGATGGAGTTCCCATCAAGAACTATATCGTTGAATGTATAGGTCTCACCCGCCATGGCGTTCAGTTCGATCCCGCCACCTGCTCGGTTGGCCGTGTTACCTGAGATCGTGATCCCATCGATGTTCAGTGTCCCTGGGGTAAGGTTGAAGATACCACCACCCGATCCAGAAGCACCGGATGCAGTGTTATTGGTAATCATGGTTGTTCCTGTGACCACAAGGGTACCTCCATTGTTGAAGATCCCTCCACCACCTTCGTCTCCGGCAGCTCCCTGTGCATCGTTTGCGTCGATCATGACGTCTGTAACGGTCATGGTACCAGAACCATTCCATAGTCCACCGCCTTCTCGTGCGGCTGTATTATTGGTGAAACTACCTCCCGTAATGTTAGAATTAGCGGGGCCTGTAATATGCAAAGCGCCTCCATTTCCAGGGGCGCTTCCAGTAAAATTCGCGTCGAAGGTGCTATTAGTTATGGTCAATAAATCTGGAGAATTACTTTCAATAGCGCCTCCAGCTCTTACTGAAGTATTATCATTAAAAGAACAATTTACAATCATAGCCATGCCCCCAACATCCACCAAAATTGCTCCACCGCTACCAGTACTGGTATTTACTGCACGGTTATTTGTAAATGAACAATCTGTAAAAGTACTTGAGACATTTCTAACTAAAACAGCTCCACCTCCAACAGCTCCATTAGCTTCATTATTAGTAAAGGTACAATTGGTCGCAGTAAAAATTCCATTAACTACTGCTATGCCACCTCCATTTTCGGTAGTCGCAGTATGCATAAAGTCTTGGAAGGTAAGATTAGCAATACTATTCGTTCCACCACTTAAAAAAAGTAGGCGGTTATTGGAAGAACTTCCAAAAATAGTATTTCCTGCAACGTCGCCTGAAATAGCAACATCTACATTGGCCGCAATGGGGCCACTTGTGAGTACAGGATTGATTCCAGCATTAAAAGTAATAGTACTTGCTACCCCCGAAGTGTTAGCATCTATTACTGCTTGCCGAAAAGATCCTGGACCTGCGTCGTTTGTGTTTGTCACCGTAAATTGACCAAAAGCCAAAAAGGATGACATGAGAAAAGCAATTAGAAAAAAGCTTTTCGAAGTAATCTTTTTCATAGTAAATGTGATTAGTTTAACAATTTTTTGAATTGCTGGCAAAGCCAACTAATAACACTTACGAGAAAAAATACATTCCGGTTTTAAATTACCGATATTTTTTTAGGAATTATCTTTCAAATAGTTACGCACATTTTTTTCAATGCGTTCTTCAATATTTGAGACGTCTGCCTTTATAAAGGTTTCACCCGTGATATTTTCATACAATTCAATATACCTTTCTGAAACCGTTTCAATATATGAATCGCTCATAAAAGGCACTTCCTGTCCTTCTTTTCCTTGGAAACCATTTTGAATAAGCCACTGCCTAACAAATTCTTTCGATAACTGCTTTTGTGGCTCCTTATTTTTTTGTCTTTCAGCATAGCCCTCCGCATAAAAGTAACGGGAAGAATCTGGAGTATGGATTTCATCGATCAAGACAATTTTCCCTTCTTTGGTTTTTCCGAATTCATACTTGGTATCCACTAGGATGAGTCCACGTTTGGCTGCTATTTCAGTACCACGTTGAAAGAGTTTTCTTGTATAATCCTCTAACTGAAAATAATCTTCTTCAGAAACAATACCCCGTTTTAAAATGTCCTCTCGGGAAATATCCTCATCGTGATCTCCTTTTTCAGCTTTGGTGGCTGGAGTGATAATGGGTTCCGGAAATTTATCATTTTCCTGCATTCCTTCAGGCATGCTTACACCACAAAGCGTCCGTTTGCCAGCCTTATATTCTCGTGCCGCGTGTCCACTTAAATATCCACGAATTACCATTTCTACTTTAAAAGGTTCGCAGGAGACGCCTACCGCAACATTGGGATCTGGGGTAGCCATGAGCCAATTAGGTACCAAGTCTTCCGTGTCTTTCATCATTTTGGTGGCAATCTGATTCAGGATTTGGCCTTTGTAAGGAATCCCTTTAGGCATCACCACATCAAAAGCACTTAATCGATCGGTGGCAATCATGACCAAAAGATCATTATTCAACGTATACACTTCCCGAACCTTTCCTTTATAGACACTTATCTGTCCAGGAAAATTGAAATTGGTATCTATGATTGTTTTACTCATTTAATTTCTGTTTTCAATAGCATTATATGCAGCAATTACTTTTTTCACCAATTTATGGCGAATGACATCTTTATCGTCCAAATAAATCATCCCGACACCTTCCACGTCCTTTAAGATAAGTAAGGCTTCCTTAAGACCCGAAGTGACCCTACGAGGTAAATCCACTTGGCCTGGATCTCCCGTAATCATAAATTTGGCATTTTTCCCCATCCGGGTTAAGAACATCTTCATTTGGGCATGGGTGGTATTTTGTGCCTCATCCAAAATGACAAAAGCATTGTCTAAGGTACGTCCGCGCATAAAAGCCATGGGGGCAATTTGAATGATTCCCTTTTCAATATGTGACTCCAACTTTTCATGCGGAATCATATCCCTTAATGCATCGTATAGGGGTTGCATGTAAGGATCTAACTTTTCCTTTAAATCGCCAGGAAGAAACCCTAAATTCTCTCCTGCCTCTACTGCCGGGCGCGTAAGGATGATCCTTCTTACCTGTTTATCCTTTAAGGCCTTAACGGCCAAAGCAACACCCGTATAGGTTTTACCTGTTCCCGCAGGACCAATGGCAAAGACCATATCATTCTTCTTCATTTTATCGACCAACTTACGCTGGTTCACCGTTTGTGCTTTAATGAGGCGCCCATTAACTCCATGAACTAACGTCTCGCCACTACTTTCGGAAGTTTGATAGTCTTCCTTACTGTCACTGGAAAGTACGCGTTCGATAGCGTTTTCATCTATTTTGTTGTACTTGGCAAAGTGTTCCAAAATCATGGTAAGCCGTTCATCGAATTCTTCCAGGATCTCTTCATCACCATAGGCAGTAATACGATTGCCTCTTGCGACAATTTTCAGTTTGGGAAAATACTTTTTAATCAGTTCTATGTTAGCATTTTGGTTTCCGAAGAAATCACGAGGGCTAATCTCGGTAAGCTCGACTATAAGTTCGTTCAAAAGCAGAAAGTTTTAAATAGGTAACAATGTTCTTGTAAATATAGTTTTTCTAGTCACAAAAGTACCTTATTTTTGTACGACTTGTTTTAACAAAATATCAACAATTAGCCGAAACGAATGCCCATTGTTACCCTTACGACCGATTTTGGAGAAAAAGATCACTACGTGGGAGCCGTAAAAGGTGCTATTTACAGCGAATTGGAAAGCGTTCGCATTGTTGATATCTCCCATTCCATCTCGCCTTTTCATATTACGGAAGCGGCCTATATTATTCAAAATGCCTACCATAGCTTTCCGAAGGGAAGCATCCATATTATTGGTATTGACAGCGAATTGAATCCGGAGAACAAACACATTGCCGTATTGTTGGACGGTCATTATTTTATTTGTGCCAACAATGGCATTATTTCGTTATTGGCGGCTGAAATACGTCCCGAAAAGATTGTGGAAATCAATATTCATGATCGTGTGGAAAGTAATTTCCCTGTATTGGATGTGTTTGTGAAGGTAGCATGCCATATTGCACGGGGAGGTACACTGGAAGTGATTGGAAAGACCATTGAACAGGTGAAGGAATTGAAAGGGATTCAACCGGTGGTCAATTCCGAAGGAAATCAAATAATAGGCAACGTTATTTATATTGACAACTACGGAAACGTGATTAGTAATATTTCCCAAAAGCTATTTGAAAAGACCGGAAAGGGGCGGAATTTTAAAATAGCTACCCGTACAGCGCAATTTTCAAAAATTTACAAGAATTATAGCGACGCTATCAATTTTGACCTTCCGCCTGAAAAACGGGAAGAAGATGGAAAAAAGCTTGCGCTTTGGAATTCCTCTAATTATCTGGAATTGGCTATTTATAAAAGCAACCCCAGAACGGTGGGCAGTGCCGCTACCCTATTTGCCTTGGATTACTGGGATACCCTTACCATAAATTTTGAATAATGTTCACAAGAATTGTAAAAATGGTTTTTGAACCGAAAAACATTCCTGTTTTTTTAAATAATTTTGAAGCAGTGAAGGAAAAGATTCGAGGTTTTGAAGGCTGTGAATTTTTAGAATTATATCAAGACAAAAAAGATAGCAACGTGTTTTTTACCTATAGCAAATGGCAAACCGAAGCCTCCTTAGAATGCTACCGAAACAGTAACTTGTTTAAAGAAGTTTGGTCCCAGACAAAACCTCTGTTTCAGGAAAAGGCAGAAGCTTGGAGTGTGGACACCTTATATCATTTAGGATAAAAATGAACGTACTACGAACGACTTCTAAAAATACGGATTTTGAGGCGCTAGTCGCTTTGTTGGATGCCGATTTGGCAAAACGTGACGGGCAAGATCATGCCTTTTACCATCAATTCAACAGTATTGCAAATTTGAAATATGTGGTGGTTTGCTATTGGGAAGAAAAACCGGTAAGTTGTGGTGCATTTAAGGCCTTTGAAGGGAATTCCGTAGAAATTAAACGGATGTACACTTTACCCGAATATCGAGGGAAAGGATGTGCTTCGATTGTCCTAAAGGCATTAGAAGATTGGGCAAAAGAACTTGGCTATCAAAGTTGTATGTTGGAAACTGGCAAAAAACAACCGGAAGCCATTGGTTTGTATCAGAAAAATGGATATGTTTCAATTGAAAATTACGGACAATATAAAGGGGTGGAAAACAGTTTATGTTTTCAGAAAACCTTAGCCAAAGTATGATTGCACTTGTAAAAAAAGAAATACGAAGTTTTTTTGCTTCTCCTATTGGCTACTTGGTGATCGCTGTTTTTTTGATTATCAACGGACTTTTTTTATGGGTTTTTGATGGAAACTTCAATATTTTTGATAGTGGTTTTGCCGATTTAGCCCCCTTTTTCGAATTGGCCCCTTGGGTATTTATTTTTTTAATTCCTGCCATTACCATGCGAGCTTTTAGTGATGAAAAACGGATGGGTACATTGGAGCTACTCCTTACCAAACCGATTTCCCTTCAACAAATTGTTCTTGGAAAGTATTTTGGGGCGCTACTTCTCATCTTGTTGGCGCTTATACCAACACTTGTTTATATTTTTTCCATTTCCGATTTAGGCAATCCGCCCGGCAATTGGGATAGCGGCAGTACTATAGGTTCGTATATTGGACTGCTGTTTTTAGGAATGGCTTACACGGCCATTGGGATATTTACATCTACCCTTACGGAAAATCAAATAGTGGCTTTTATTATCGCGGTGTTTCTTTGTTTTTTTATGTATTATGGATTTGAGGGTATTTCGGGGATCATTCCTGCTTTGGAGGTCACAAACCTGGGGATGCAGTCTCACTTTAATAGCGTAGCACGCGGAGTGCTCGACACTAGGGATTTGGTATATTTTATGAGTGTAACCCTATTCTTTTTGGTGCTTACCTTTTTAAAACTGAAGAAAAGCTAATGGGACAACATCCAAAACATATAAAAATCCTGGTGTTTACCATAGTATTGCTTCTTGGGCTACATTTTTTAAGCAATTCTATTTTTTACCGTTTCGATTTAACCCAAGACCAACGATATACCCTTTCGGAAGCTGCAAAAAATACCATTGCCGAAGCAGACTCCCCAATTTATATCGACGTTTTTTTACAAGGGGATTTACCCCCCGAATTTAGAAAACTTAAGCTGGAAACCGAGCAGCTTCTAGAAGAATTCTCAGCGTATAATTCCAATATCATATTCAATTTTATCAATCCGTTGGAAGGAGAAGAAGATCAAGCCGCCATTCAGCAGCAACTAGCCAATTTTGGCTTAAAAGGGGCCCAAGTGGAAATTCAACAAAACGGAAAAGTAAGTACCGAAATTGTTTATCCTTGGGCTTTGGCTTACTACAATGAGCAAACGGTTCGTATTCCATTATTGAAAAATCAGTTGGGCACTACTTCCGAAGAACGGGTTAACAATTCGATTCAAAATCTGGAATATGCTTTTGCCGATGGTTTCAGTAAACTTACACAGCCCAAGCGACGGAAAATAGCAGTATTGAAAGGAAACGGGGAAGCCACTGATGCCTCCCTAGCAGATTTCCTAACTACCTTAAGGGAATATTATTACATCGGGAAGTTTACGATGGATTCGGTAGCGATTAACCCTAAAGGAACTTTAGAGGAACTTCAAAAATACGATTTAATTATAGCCGCGCAACCCACACAGGCCTTCAGTGAAGCCGAGAAATATACCTTAGATCAATTTACCATGAACGGAGGGGCTTCCCTTTGGTTGGTCGATGCAACAATGCAAAGGATGGATAGTGTGAGTGGAAACTCCTTTGCGTTTGGCTACGATTTGAATTTAAATGATTTCTTCTTCAAATACGGTGTACGCATTAATCCAAATTTGGTTAAAGATGTTTATGCCGCTCCTATTTCCCTAGCTTCTGGTGAAGGGAATGAAACGCAATACAATCGGTATCCTTGGTTATACTACCCTCTTTCGTCCAGTAGCAATAACCACCCCATTGTGACCAATATCGAAGCGGTTAAGTTTGAATACGCCAGTGCAATAGACACCCTCCCTAATGAAATTCAAAAGACAGTGTTGCTCTCGAGTTCGCCTTTTTCAAAAATAGTGGGAGTTCCTGCGGAAATTGACATCAATAAGGAAATTCCAAAAAGTCTTAATGTAATAAATGAAGGACCAGATCCTAACGAATTCAATAAAAGTGAGTTATCCTTAGCTGTTTTATTGGAAGGCGAGTTTACCTCAGTCTATGCCAACAGAATAAAACCTTTTAAAATTTCGAAAGATCTTATGAAAAGCCCACCTACCAAAATGGTGGTGGTAAGCGATGGAGATATCATAAAGAACCAAATGGATCGCGGACGGCCTTTGGAATTAGGGTTTGATAAATGGACCAATACTTTTTACGGAAACAAGGAATTTTTACTGAATACGGTGAATTATCTCTTAGACGACAACGGACTTATAAACATTCGAAGTAAGAAAATTGCCATTCCTTTTCTGGATCCACAGAAAACCGCCGAAAAAAGGGGGCAGTGGCAGATGCTCAATCTATTGTTACCATTGGTTTTATTGGCCTTATTTGGAATAATTTTCTTCTATTTTAGAAAAAAGAAGTACACCCAGTAGTTGTTAATAAGTTTCTTTTAGCAAACAACCGTTTTAAAATATATTTGTAGTTAGTCATGATAAGGCTTTAAACCGTTAAATTCTGAAAAAGGAAATCCATGAAATTTATAGTATCGAGTTCATATTTATTAAAGCAACTTCAGGTGCTTGGGGGCATCATTAACAATAATAACACCTTACCCATTTTAGATAACTTTCTATTCGACCTGAATCAAAATTCCCTAAAAGTCTCTGCTTCCGATTTGGAAACGACCATTACCTCTACCCTAGCGGTGGAAAGTAGTGAAGAAGGCAGTGTTTGCATTCCGGCAAGGTTATTATTGGACACTTTAAAGACCTTTCCCGAGCAACCCTTAACATTTACGGTAGAAGACAACAACACTGTGGAAATTAGCTCCAGCAGCGGTAAATATGCCTTGGCTTATGCAAGTGGAGAAGATTTCCCCACTGCAGTGGAATTGAAAGATCCCAGTGCTACCAAGATTGAAGGGGATA
Organism: Flavobacteriaceae bacterium; assembly: GCA_002707025.1. Taxonomy (GTDB): domain Bacteria; phylum Bacteroidota; class Bacteroidia; order Flavobacteriales; family Flavobacteriaceae; genus PALG01. The sequence continues at coordinate 10,255 of PALG01000027.1, forward strand.
TTTTGGCCACTGCGATTAGTAAAACCATTTTTGCAGCTGGAAATGATGATTTGCGGCCAGTTATGAGCGGGGTCTTTTTTCAGTTTACAACGGATGATCTAACCTTTGTGGCAACCGACGCACATAAGTTGGTAAAATATACCCGAACCGATGTAAAAGCTTCAGAAACTGCTGAATTTATCATGCCCAAAAAACCTTTGAACCTGCTGAAAGGTATTTTGGCCGGAAGTGAAGAGGAAGTAAGTGTCGAATACAATGATAGCAATGCCAAATTCAGTTTTGAAAATACGGAAATGATCTGTCGCTTAATTGATGGCAAATACCCTAACTACGAAGCGGTGATTCCGAAGGAAAATCCAAATAGACTTTCTATTGATCGCAACCAGTTTTTAAATTCTGTTCGTAGGGTAAGTATTTTCAGTAATAAGACCACGCATCAAATTCGTTTAAAAATAGCAGGAGCCGAATTAAATATTTCCGCAGAAGATATTGATTATAGTAATAAAGCAGACGAACGGCTTACCTGTGATTACCAAGGGGACGATATACAGATTGGTTTTAATTCACGTTTCCTAACCGAAATGTTGAACAACCTTACTAGCGATGAAGTTTCTTTGGAAATGTCCTTACCCAATAGAGCGGGAATCCTTACACCTATCGATGGGTTAGATGATGGGGAGCATGTCACTATGTTGGTGATGCCCGTGATGCTGAATAATTAAGAACTTCTTATTTAGAAAAACAAAACCCACCGATCATGGTGGGTTTTTTGTTATTTAATAAATCGAATGGTCATAAAATACGTGGGTGATTCCCCATTGTTAGCCCTTACAGCATTTATGATTGGAACGACAAAGCCAATGATCCCTAAAAAAATGAGCATTAAAATACCTAGTCCTACTAACAGAATCGCAGGAATGCTCACAATGGTAAATAATATCAAGCTTATCTGAAAGTTTACGATACTCTTACCGTGCTCATCCATATCTTCTACCTTGTCCTTTTGGGTAAGCCACAAGATAAGGGGCACTACCAAACCTCCAAAGCCGGTTATATAATAGAGCAGTTGCGAAAGATGTGTAATGACCAACAAGGATCTGTCTGTTCTTTTTTGCGTGTGATTGATAACTTCCATGGTTTTTTGATTGATTTTGAATGGTTTCACCCTATAAGTAGCAAAATATGGCAAAATGTTACAATTATGGCAAGGGTTCTTCAATTAGTCGATCTAAAATATCCCTCATGGCTGCACTGTCCCATTTTGCCGCACCAGTTTTATCTATGACAATTTCCCCTTTTTTGGAGATGACGTACGTAGTGGGCAAGGAATAGGAAGTAAGTTCTTCAGGAACTCCGTAATCGGGTGTGAACACCGGTAAGAAATACCCTTTTTCATTAAGGAAGCTGTTCAGCTTTTCACGGTCTTCCATCGCAATAAAATAAAAATCGACATCATTTATATATGCATCAAATAGTGATTGAAAAGAAGGCATCTCGGCCAAACAAGGAGGGCACCAAGTAGCCCAAAAGTTGACAACAGTAACTTTTCCCTTGGAAAATTTAAAATTGATGGTTTCCCCATGAAGGTCTACCATTTTCCAATCGTAGGTTTGAAACTGCTTGCGGTCTTCCTTAGCTATTTCTGAAGGACTAAAAGAGAAAAGCCTACTCATAAAGACCTTGATGGGTTTTCCAGTTTGGGGAATGAATAACAAGGCAAGAATGAGGATAATTATAATTGTAGAAGTGTGTTTTTTCAGATACGCCATTTTTTATCGTGTTATGATGTACAAAAATACCAATAATACCACAATTACCCTATTTTACAAAAGTTCTCATTTTGCGATATTTATATTATTTTAATATCTTTAATCGAAGATTATTTACACTTCAACTAAAAAACTACTATTCTAATACAATTATGGGAGACAAGGTATTTATATATATGTTGCTTTTAGGAGGAACAATTTTTGGACAGGTTGGAATCAACACTACTTCGCCAGCAGCTACATTAGACGTTAATGGAGATATAGCTATACGCAGTATTACTGAAGAATTCAATGCGGGTATTGCAAAAGATTCGGTACTGGTGATTTCAGCAGATGGGATTGTTAGAACAATTCCGGCAAACGATGTTGTAAATGAAGGGATTCCTTCATTAGTTCGAGGAGAGTTTTCGGCTTCTGGGGGAATCAGTATAAGTCTTGCCTCTGGTACTTCCATTCTTCCTTTTGATACCGAAACCTTGGATGTTTTGAATGAGTATGATACCAGCACCTATATTTTTACTGCAAAAGAAGACGGTATTTACCAAGTGTATGTGCAAATTGAAGCGAGTGGAAGTCTTTCGGTAGCTACCAGCTTTGGGGTATCCATTCTTCACAACGGAGCTAGGGTGGCTACTGCAAACTTTGCAAATATTGGAGTCCTAGGCATTACGGTTACACCGCCTTTCAGAAACACCACAACCTTGCTTCAGCTTTCTGCTGGAGATACCCTTCAATTCAATCTTGATTCCAGTTTACTTTCTGCGAGTATCAATGGAAACACCACGAACAGTTTTTTTACGATTCAACAAATTAGATAAAAAAGCCCTGTAAAAAACAGGGCTTTGATGTGGGTTATATTGAGTATTTGCTATGATTTGTTCTGCTTCTTAATTAAATTAAGCGCAGATCCTTCCCGATACCATTTAATTTGCTGATCGTTATAACTATGATTGGTTTTGATCATATCCTTCGATCCATCACTATGCACTACTTCAATAGTTAATGGAGTGTCTGGAGCAAAGTTTTCAATATCTACAAAATTAAAAACATCGTCCTCCTGAATTAAATCATAATCGTTTTCGTTGGCAAAGGTAAGGGCTAACATCCCCTGTTTCTTAAGGTTGGTTTCATGAATTCTTGCAAAAGACTTCACCAACACCGCTGCTACGCCCAAATGTCTGGGTTGCATGGCGGCATGCTCACGCGAAGAACCTTCCCCATAATTATGGTCTCCAACCACAATGGTTTTAATTCCTGCTTTTTTATAGGCTCTTTGTGCATCTGGCACCCCTTCGTAATCACCTGTAAGTTGATTTTTCACGAAGTTTGTTTTCTTATTGAAAGCATTTACCGCCCCAATCAAGGTGTTGTTAGCTATATTGTCCAAATGCCCTCTGAAACGTAACCAAGGACCCGCCATGGAAATATGGTCGGTAGTACATTTTCCAAAAGCTTTAATTAACAGTTTTACACCTTGTAATTCAGAATCTTGAATAGGCTCAAATGGAGTAAGCAACTGCAGTCTCTCGGAACCTTCCGCTACTTTCACTTCCACATTGCTTCCATCTTCAACAGGAGCTAAGTAACCGTTATCCTTTACTTCAAAGCCTTTTGGTGGCAATTCCCATCCTGTTGGTTCTTCTAATTTTACTTCTTCCCCATCTTCATTGATAAGTGTATCGGTAATAGGGTTGAAATCTAACCGTCCTGCAATGGCGATAGCAGCCGTTAATTCTGGAGAGGCAACAAATGCATGAGTGTTTGGGTTTCCATCGGCTCTTTTGGCAAAATTCCGATTGAAAGAATGCACGATCGAGTTTTTAGGAGCATTTTTAGGATCTTCGTAACGTGCCCATTGTCCAATACAGGGTCCGCAGGCATTGGTGAAAATTTTAGCATCCAGCTTTTCAAAAATTTCTAGGATCCCATCTCTGTCTGCCGTGTAACGAACTTGTTCGGAGCCTGGGTTGATTCCAAATTCTGCTTTAGTCTTTAAATTTTTATCTAACGCTTGCTGGGCAATTGAAGAAGCTCTGGATAAATCCTCGTAGGAAGAATTGGTACAAGAACCAATTAATCCCCACTCTACTTTTAGGGGCCATTCATTTTTTACCGCTTTATCATGCATAGTCCCTACGGGAGTTGCTAAATCTGGCGTAAAAGGTCCATTAAGGTGTGGCATTAATTCAGAAAGATTGATATCGATCACTTGATCGAAATAGTCTTCCGGTTTATCGTACACTTCAGGATCTGCTGTTAAATATTCTTTTATCTTATTTGCTTCATCGGCAACATCGGCTCTATCGGTAGCGCGAAGGTAACGTTCCATGGACTCATCGTAGCCAAAGGTAGAAGTAGTTGCTCCAATTTCAGCACCCATGTTACAAATAGTACCTTTTCCAGTACAGGACATAGATTTAGCACCAGGCCCAAAATATTCTACAATAGCGCCTGTTCCTCCCTTTACGGTAAGGATTTCCGCCACTTTTAAAATAACATCCTTGGGCGCCGTCCATCCAGAGAGTTTTCCTGTTAATCGTACTCCAATTAATTTTGGGAATTTTAGTTCCCATGGCATTCCTGCCATGACATCCACCGCGTCTGCTCCTCCAACTCCTATGGCTACCATTCCAAGACCTCCCGCATTAACAGTGTGGGAGTCGGTACCAATCATCATGCCCCCAGGAAAGGCATAATTTTCAAGAACTACTTGGTGAATAATTCCTGCACCGGGTTCCCAAAATCCAATTCCATACTTATTGGAAACAGACTCTAAAAAGTGAAATACCTCGTTGCTGGAAGACATAGCCGATTTTAAATCTTTTTCGGCACCTTCCTTTGCTTGAATTAAGTGATCACAATGTACGGTGGTAGGAACTGCTACTTTAGGCTTTCCAGCTTGCATAAACTGTAAGAGTGCCATCTGTGCCGTTGCATCTTGACACGCAATGCGATCTGGGGCAAAATCCACATAATCTTTCGCCCGAACGAATTCAGAAGAAGTTTTGCCATCCCAAAGGTGGCTATATAATATTTTTTCAGCAAGTGTAAGGGGTCTTCCTACTACTTTCTTTGCTGCGTCTACTCTCTCAGGAATTTGGGAGTACACTTTTTTTATCATGTCTAAATCAAATGCCATAGTTTTCGTCTTTTTTGAAGTGATGCAAAATTAAAAAAATTAACGCAGAATTGAAAATAATCTAACGATTTAGGTTTTTTTATACGTTTTTTTTAAACGTATTGAATATCGACTACCGATAATTGAATAAAATATAAAAATAAGTGTAAAAATTTAACAAATTGACAATTTAATTCCGATAAATTAATTTTTTGACAAAATCACGGTCTCTTATATCCATCATGGGTTTTTCATAAAAGACATACAATAGTGTGGAAAGTGCAATGGTAATTGTTAGATACCCCACGGAAAAAATTACGGTGTAAAATGTACCGTTTTTTACATCGATTAGGTAATGCATTAGTTGTAAAATAATTGAATAATGTAAAAGATACATGGCATAGGAAATGAGACTCATAAAGGTAAGTGGCTTTACGATTAGCCTAGGAGCTTTTCTCCACAAAGAAAACATGGGCAAGGTTCCTGCGATACAAATAGAGCACAATGGAAGATATAGCACATTCAAGAATAAGGGAGTGGTGGTGGCGCCCCAACCAAAAGCTGCAATAGCAATATGAAGCAACGCAAAGAAAAATAAAGACAGGAAAAAAAGTTCCATCCTGTATTTTTTCCATGTCTTCTCGAGGTTTTCAGAAATAAACGCAGCTAAAACCCCATAATAGATCGCATCTATTCGGTATAAAACCACGGCTTTTAGTTCAATATTCCAAAACTCTAAGGTAGTGGCTCCATGCTCTACATGATACCCTACTTTCATTCCTAAGAAAAATAGAATGATCACTAAGGTAACCAAAAGAAATAAATATTTTTTGGAAAGCTTCCATTTTGGGAGTAAGACCAGGTACAGTAAGACGGGGCCAATGATGTAGGCAACTTCTTCAATAGGAAGGCTCCAGGATTCCGTAAAGAAAATATCCATCCCAGAAAACCCATTCTGTAAAAAACCAAAATACAAAGGTAAACTCTCGGGTAACGCTCTTCCTATATAAATTACAATGAAGATATTAATCAAAAGGATCAAGTAATAATTCGGAAAGGTTCGAAACCATCTACGAGTAAGAAAGTACAGAACATCTTTAGATGAAAAATCTGGATTCGTGAATAAGCGAAGTAGTATTCGTCCAATTAAAAACCCACTTAATACAAAAAAGATCTCCACCCCCATAACCCCTGCCAACCGTAGCAACGAAAATACAGCACTATCCTGCGAGGGAAAGACCCAAAGTGCGTGAGAACCTACCACAAAAAGTATGGCTAAGGCACGCATGACATCCAATCCAAAAATTCGATTTGAATAGTCGATTTTCATTGAGGGCTAAGATACCGAAATAAAAAAAACTGTAATTGCCTTCTAGTGAAGCTCCTATTTCTATGCTTTAAAAAAGACCTTCAATAATTTCCTCAATAGTTAAGCCTTCCGCTTCCGCTTTATAATTTTTTATAAGTCGGTGACGCAGAATCCCAACGGCTACTTTTTGCACATCTTCAATATCTGGAGAGAATTTTCCATTTAGGGCTGCATTAGCTTTAGCTGCCAAGATCAAGTTTTGGGAAGCTCTAGGCCCGGCCCCCCAATCTACATAGTTTTTTACAATTTCCGTTGCGGCCGTTCCTTTGGGTCTGGATTTCCCGACCATGGTTACTGCGTACTCTATCACGTTATCGGCTACGGGGATTCTTCGTATAAGCTCTTGGTATTTAATAATTTCTTCTGCGGTAAATAGGGCATTTACCGTCACTTTAGAATCGGTCGTCGTTGTTTTCACCACTTCTACTTCTTCAGAAAAAGAAGGGTAATCCAAATTAATCGCAAACATGAATCTATCTAACTGTGCTTCAGGCAAAGGATAGGTTCCTTCCTGTTCGATAGGGTTTTGAGTAGCCAATACAAAATAGGGCAAATCCAATTTGTAATGGTGTCCCGCTACTGTGACTGCCCGCTCCTGCATGGCTTCCAATAAAGCGGCTTGGGTTTTGGGAGGGGTTCTATTGATCTCATCTGCAAGAATGATATTGGCGAAAATGGGCCCTTTAATGAATTTAAACTCCCGGTTATTGTCCAGGATTTCAGACCCTAGAATATCACTAGGCATGAGGTCTGGCGTAAATTGAATTCTTTTAAACTGAAGTCCCAAGGCCTGCGCTACCGTATTAACCAAAAGTGTTTTAGCCAACCCAGGTACTCCAATTAATAGAGCGTGGCCTCCAGAAAAAACAGAAAGCAATACTTGCTCTACTACTTCATCTTGGCCTACAATAACTTTGCTTATTTCTTTTCTTAGGGAATTGTATTTTGAAACCAGTTGCTCTACGGCAGAAACGTCCGACATATTACTTGTTTTTTTATTGATTACTTTTTATCCAATCGCTAGAGAATTCGCAGTCGTAGTAATCTTGGTTTACATTAATGTAAGTATCCTTTATCTTTTTATTTTGCCATTCTCCAATCGCCTTAATTTGCTTTTCCTTTAATGCCAATTCTTTAATTTTCTCGTAATCCTTTTGGAAATCAGCTTCGTGTTCTTTGTATTTATGGGTGACGGTAAGAATCTTGAAATTTACTTTCCCGGTACGATCGCGATCGGTAAGCACTTTAGAAACATCTCCTTCTTCCAAATTATATACCTGTGCTCCCAATACAGGATCCATTTTGGTTAGGTCGAATCGGGTATCCAAAGAAACTGGATTTACCAAAACACCCCCGTTATTCCTCGTTTCCTCTTCATCGGAATAGCGTCTTGCGGCTTCTTCAAAGCTTATGTTTCCTGATACAATTTCAGTTCGAAGGGAATCGATCTGGAATTTTGCCTTATCCAGGGTTTCTTGCGAAACCTCTGGAAATAGAATAATGTGCCTTACATCCAATTCCTGTCCCCGAATTTTATCGACGGTAACAATATGAAACCCGAACTCCGTTTCAAAAGGTTCACTTACTTCGCCTTCCAATAACGAAAAAGCGACATCCTTAAATTCCTTGGCCAAAGGCGAACTCTTTCTTATCCCTTCAATTAAGCCTCCTTTTGCTGCAGAACCATCTTTAGAGTACAGCACCGCTTTGGTCGCAAAGCTCGCGCCATTCTCTACAATATCCTGCCGAAACTCATTCAATCTATCGATGACTTTCTTCCTGGCTTCTTCTGTAATTTGAGGCTCCACAATAATTTGAGCCACTTCTACTTCGGCACTAAACACTGGGCGTTCGTCTTCTGGGATGGAAAAGAAAAATTGTCGCACTTCCTCTGGAGTTACCTCCACATCTTCTACAACCTTCTGCTGCATTCTGCTTGCCAACATCAAGGTTTTGTTTGTATTGAAGAGTTCCTGTTTCAGCTCGTCGATATTATCTTTTTTATAAAACTTGGCGACTTTGTCTTCATCTCCCCCAAACTCACTAATAATGTATGCAATTTGCTGTTCAATTCTTTGGGTGATTTCTACATCAGATACTTCCAAGCTATCGATTTTTGCTTGATGGGCATAAAGTTTGTCTTCCATCAATTTACCCAATAACTGGCAGCGGCTTATTTCTTCCGTGGGAATATTTTGCTGTTGTAACTCTAAGTAACTTTTATCAATATCGCTATCCAAGATTACATACTCTCCCACCACGGCAGTAACGCCTTCGGCTTTAAATTTCTCAAAAGGCTTTACGCTATCGTTCTTAGGGGTATTTACTACGGTTTCGGAAATAGCATTCGTAGAATCTACGACGATTTCCTGAGCGTTCAATCCCTGAAATGAAGCGATGGCAAAACACGCCCATAACAGATTATTCTTTGGTGTAAATTTCAAAACTTTTATTCTTAATTGCATCTTTAGTAATATCCTTCTCTAGTATCTTAATTAATTGTTGTTTTCTCTTGTTGAGAATAATTTGCCGTATGGTAGGCTCGACATAGCTTAAGGGTGCAATGTCGTTTCTTTTTAGAATATCTTCAATTTTTATCAAATATACTCCTAATGAATCTTCTATTTGTCCAAAATATCCTTTTTTTAACACTTCGGAAGATTCCCGGTTTTGTAAAACTGGCATGACTTGATAGAGGTTGTCCTTTTTTATCCAAGTGGAGTCGTTAAAGTTATAGGATGTAAACTGAATACTCATGTTGGAAAGTGCTTCCACATCTTCCCTTTCAAATTTCATTAAAAGGGATTTTACCTTGGAAAGATTTGAAAAGTCCTTCTTCAGAAAAATGTACCGCAACTTCAACAATTCATCGTTCAGGGTGAAGTTTTCCTTGTTTTGTTCATAATAAGTTACCAATTCGGCTTTGGTTATAAGGCTATCCAATTGTTTGCTAACGATGTTGCTTTTATAAGCCTCGGTATATAAATCAATTCGGTATTGATTGATTAAAGATTCGAACTCTTTTAGTTTGGCTTCGGGCAAGTTGATTTTTGCTTGATCAATCAATAATTGTTGGGTCGCCCATTTATTAATGAAATTATTGACCCATTGCAGACTGTCATCATCATTAGGCAAATTTCCGAAAATTGCCGCAACATCTTCTTCAAATAAATAGGTATCGTTAACTCGGGCTATAGGTTCTTTCGCTGCTTCTTTTTTAAAGTAATCGCAAGAAGCAAAGAAGGTAATCATAACAACGGCTAACAAGTATTTCATCAAGAACCTAATTCTTTCTTCAGTTTTTTAAGTGCTTTCTTATGGATTTCAACCGTATATTTTTCACGTAAGGATTGAACCCATTCCTTTTCCAATTTATTTTGATAATCTCCCATGATACTGCCCCCAACCTCTTCAAATGTTTTTTGGGAAGAAGGTGAAAATTCATTTGCCTGTACCAAAATATAAGTATCATTCTGTAAGAAAACCTTAGAGATTCCCTTGGACAACACATACTCTTCGGGGAGTTCCTTATCCCCTTTTTCAAAAGTACCGGTACGAAGGATGACCGAAACCTGATCATTCTTATTAAGGGTTTCCTTTATTTCTTTGGCCGTTTTACCTTCCTGAAGCATCTTAATAACTTCATTCAGCACCTCTTTTTTGGGAGAATTAAAAACATTTGCATCTACCCTATCGTTCCATCGATAGTTCTGTTTATGCGCCTCAAAATAAGCCTTTTGCCCCAAGGTATCTTTCCGGGCTTTCTCCCAAACATTTTTCCCCATAACTTCAAAAATCAATAATCCATCGCGGTATTCTTTTACCAAAGAGGCATATTCGTCATTTGTTTTTTCTAGGTCCTCCCTAAAATATTCTTTAATCATATCGTCTTCAAAGAAATCGTACATGCCTGTTATCAACTTATCCTTGCTACGGTATCGAGGCATTCTTGTTTGCCGTTTCAACAAATAATTGATGAAATCGGCATACGTATAATCACGAACCCCCAAAGTGAACAGCACCTTATTTTGAGGCAAGGTATCTACGTCAAATTGCCATGAGTTTTTTAACGCTTCATCTGGAATTATCTCGTTAAAGAAAGAAAGATTCCCCGTTCCTTTTTTAAATCCAAATTGATCTTTTATCAATTGATTTACGGCATTGGTTACCGTCTTCGAACGACTTCCCTTAGCGACCCGTTTTTCATAAAACTCTCGTTGCTCTTCATAGGTAGGTTTAGGATACACACTGTCCAAACGCAATATGTGCCAACCCAATTTTGTTTCAACAGGTTTGGAGATTTCCCCTTGGTCCTTCAAATTATAAGCAGCGCTTTCAAAACGGTCTGAACGCAAATCCCCTTTGGAAAATGGTTTTAATTTTCCACCGTTCTTTCCAGAGCCTTTATCGTCTGAATATTGCTTGGCAAGACTCTCAAAAGATTCCCCTTGCTGAAGAAGGCTGTAAATTTCGTCGATACGTTCTTTAGCGTCGTTAAGACTATCGGTTTCTTTGGCTGAAATCATGATGTGAGAAATACCTACTTGTGGCAAGCGTTCCCTTTTGTCATGAACCTTCAGTATATGGTATCCATAAGTGGTTCGTATTATATCTGAAATATCCCCTATAGGCGTATTATAGGCAGCCGTTTCAAAAGCGTATATCATATTGAAAACCGTAAAATAGCCCAATCTACCTTTAGAAGTTTCCACGTTAGGTTCTTCAGAATAGGTAACTGCCAAAGAATCGAAATCTGCCCCATTTAGTGCTTTTTCCCTAATGGACCTCATTTTATTATACGCTTCCAAGGTATCTTTGGGTTTGGAATCATAGCCGCACATGATAAGAATGTGGGATACATCCACCTCGGACTTACTACGCTCAAAAGCCTCCTTGGCCAAATCTGCCGTAACACGATCTTCAAAGAGATAATTTCTTGAAAGCTGATCTTCGTATTCGGCTAAATCTTTTTGATATGTCCCAGACTGTTCAAAGCCTTGGGCATACGCTTCCTCAACTTTTAATTTGTAGTCGATGAACAATTTCATATATCCATCTATGGATTTTTGATCTTCTTCCTGAACTAAATCCAGGTTTTTAAAGTAGACCCTTTTAAATTCAGAAGTGGTAATGGGCTTTCCATTAATTTCCAAAAGGACCTCATTGTTATTTTGTGCCCAAGATATAGACCCCGATAAAACCGTAACTACTACTAGAAGAAATATAATTTTTTTCATAATCTTTTTTCAAACCCAGCAAAAATAAAAAAAACCAAAGCTTACACAAAGCATTAACATAACGTTATTATCTGAAATTTCTTTTACATTTAACACGGTAAAACAAATTTGATAAACTTTAATGTGATGAAATACACTACTACAGTAATCATTAAGGGTTCAAGAAACGAAGTGATTCAAAAAATTGCTTCACCAGAAGATATGAAACATTGGCAAAGAGGCTTAAAAAATTACAAACTCCTTGAGGGAACCCCTGGCCATAAAGGAGCGACTATGGAGCTTTATTATGTAATGGGCAAAAGAAAAATGATGATCACCGAAACCATTCTCGAAAATCGTTTTCCAGACGAACTTCATGCCAGTTATACCACAAAAGGAGTGAAGAATATTCAAAAGAATTATTTTAAGGAAATAAGTCCAGACACTACCGAGTGGCTTAGTGAAAGTGAGTTCCAATTTCAAGGTTTTGGAATGAAAGTTATGGGATGGCTCATGCCCAATGCCTTTAAAAAGCAGTCATTAAAATACATGGAAGATTTTAAAAATTTTGTGGAACAAGGTATATCGGTCGCTGAAAACCCATGAATAAAGTTAAAATGATTTGGGATTTTAGAGGTCCTAATGCGCATCCTATTGCAACACATCATGCAAAGCATTTAGAAGAATATGCCATTGCCGAGAACCTACCCGATTGGGATATTGGTGTAAGTTTGGTATCTGAAATGCATTCCATCGCCTATTTTATCGTGCCCGAAGCTTTGGTTCCCGAATTGCGTACGGCACTTAAACCAAACAGAGGCCAGAGGTATCAAGAAGATTAAGAACCGTGGGAAACTTCCTTAACTCACAAATTTATAGTATCATTGCCAAAAATTAAATATCATCGTATGAAATACTTAAAATTTGCATTATTGCTTCTTTCCTTGCAGCTTTTTGCACAAACGACCAAGGTTGGAACCGTAGACATCGATTTTATTCTGAGTAAAATGCCCGAATTGGAGGGGGTCCAGGAACAAGTAGGGATTTTTAGCAAAGGACTGGACGGTCAATTACAACAAAGAGCAGCTTCCTTAGAAGCAGAAGTTTTAAAATATAAAAATGAAGAAGGGCAGCTTACGATTAAGCAAAAGCAATCCCGCCAAGATTCTTTGATTGCTATGGAGACCTCCCTGAAACAATTTCAGCAAAATGGAAATCAGTTGGTCCTTGCCAAACAGGAAGAGTTATTACAACCGCTTTACACAAAAATAGGAGCAGCTTTGGAAAAAGTGGCCAAGGCAGGCGAATATACACAAATCCTTCAAAGAACTAATGATTTGGTCTATATCGATAATCGTTTCGATTTAACCAAAGCCATTTTGAAGGAACTTGGTATTGAAATCAAAGAAGAATAAAGTTCAATTTGAATAAAAAAAAAAGCTCCACAGGAGCTTTTTTTTTATCGTGAATAATTAGGGGCTTCTTTTGTGATGGTCACATCATGCGGATGACTTTCATGAATTCCTGAAGCCGTAATTTTTACAAATTTTCCCTGCTCCTTTAAGGTTTCCACATCCTTAGCACCACAATATCCCATACCAGCACGTAGTCCTCCAATAAATTGCGTCATGCTTTCTATAAGTTCTCCTTTGTAAGGCACCCGTCCTACAATCCCTTCAGGGACTAATTTTTTAATATCGTCCTCTACATCTTGGAAGTAACGGTCTTTAGAGCCTTGCTTCATAGCCTCCACACTTCCCATACCCCGATAGGATTTAAATTTTCTACCTTCATAGATAATGGTTTCTCCAGGAGACTCCTTAGTTCCAGCCAATAAAGAACCCAACATGACACAGTCGGCTCCCGCGGCAATCGCTTTAGGAATATCCCCCGTGTAGCGTATTCCTCCATCGGCAATCACAGGAACTCCAGTTCCCTTAATTGCTTCAGCGACTTCCAGTACGGCCGAAAACTGGGGGAAACCTACTCCAGCTACTACCCGCGTAGTGCAAATAGAGCCCGGACCAATTCCTACTTTTACAGCATCGGCACCAGCTTCTACTAAATATTTAGCTGCTTCAGGGGTAGCAATATTTCCCACAACAACTTCAAGGTCTGGAAATTTCTTTTTTACTTCTTTCAATACCATGACCACTCCTTTGGTATGGCCATGAGCGGTGTCGATAATTACAGCGTCTACTTGAGCATTCACTAAGGCTTCCGCTCTTTCTACTGCATCTGCCGTAACCCCTAAAGCCGCAGCTACACGAAGCCTTCCGAAGTTGTCTTTATTGGCCATGGGCTTTTGGGTGAGCTTGGTAATATCACGAAAAGTGATCAACCCTAAGAGCGTTCCATCTTCTTCCACCACAGGAAGCTTTTCAATTTTATTTTCCTGAAGAATGATTTCCGCATCTTTCAAAGAGGTTCCTTTACCTACGGTTACCAAATTGGCCGAGGTCATGACTTCCTCCAATTTTCTTCCGTAATTCTTTTCAAACCGCAAATCACGGTTAGTCACAATCCCTATAAGCTTGTGGTGATCATCAATAATTGGAATTCCGCCAATGCTATAATCCCGCATGGTATTTTGGGCATCCCCTACCGTATGATGCTTTTTTAGCGTTACCGGGTCCTGGATCATCCCGCTTTCGGCACGTTTCACTTTTCGTACTTCGGCCGCCTGCTGTTCAATCGTCATGTTTTTATGCAAAACACCAATACCACCCTCCCGAGCCATGGCTATGGCCATCGCACTTTCGGTAACGGTATCCATGGCAGCAGATACAATAGGAACGTTTAAAGTAATGTTCTTGGTAAATTTTGTAGCGATAGAAACTTCTCTAGGCAATACTTCTGAAAAAGCCGGTACTAAAAGTACATCATCGTAAGTAAGGCCTTCTCCTAAGATTTTATTTTCGTGTGCAGTCATGGCAATTAAATTTTGTTCCGAAGTGACGGAAAGTAGTTACTATTTAATTGCGTGCAAATATACTACAAAATATCGGATTTATACTGCTGCAAGGTTTAATTTAAGTTAAGGAATTAATTCCCCGAAACCTCCAACCCTGCTTTATATTGCAACCTAGCCAATTGCGCCCACTGAAGTAATAGTTTTTGTTGTTCTTTGGTAATATCCCCATGGATCCAGGTATACGAATCCAAAGGCATTTCCCCTTCTTCCACTTCTTCAAACAACTCCTCCAGTTTGTGATCTTTCTTTTTTACGGAATACGAGCCCCAATCTGATACATTAAAGTGTTTTTTGCCATCTTCAATATGATCGGCTAACCAAAAAGAAGCTGGAGCGATTTCGGCATACCATGGATAGATGGTATGGTTACTATGGCAGTCGTAACAATGCGACTTGAGTATGGCAGCGACTTCTGCAGTAGGTTTGGTTTCTGCTTCAAATGCAGCAACAGTTTCATATCCTTCTTGATTTTTTTCTGGTCGAATAAACTGAATGACCACTAAGGCCAATAATGCCAACAGCAAAAGGTACTTTAGAATTTTTTTCATTTCTTAAGTTTTTTCAAATATATAATAATTGCCTTCCGAATGTCTTTAGCCGGTTCGTATTCAGCAGGTTGATATACTTTTAGGATCCCCTCATTTTCTGGGGTTAAAAAAGGGATATCGTATCCCTTCAGTAAAAAATCACTGAAAGCCACTTGATACACCTTGTCGTTTTCTATAGCATTCCCTTCCAGGAACCACTCTCCTTTGGTATTTTGCTGAAAATTGTAGCGTTGTAAGTAAGCCCCCTCCCCTCTTTGGGATTTTCCGTAGTCCAACACTTCCTTCAACAAGCTCCCCTTGATAGCTACCTTAAGAACGCTTCCCCCAAAAGGTAAAACCCTAAAAATATCCATACTGGTCACCTGATTGGCCAACATATCATCGATACGAATGGAGCCACCATTGACCAAAGCTGCATTTACGGGCGTTTCAAAAGATACGGCCATGGCACGGGTAATCATATCGCCCAGATTGGTCTGGATTCCCCTACTGGCACTATCGGTACCATCCAAAGGGGTTTGTGAGATATAAATTACTTCATTAGGGTTATCGACCACCTGTTTTATTTCATTATCCAAAACTACCTCCCATTTATTTACAATTGCCTTTACGGAAGGTTTTTCGGCAATGGTTTCATCAATCGGGAACAAATGCGAGTCGATGGTAAGGGATTGTGTGTTCTTATTAAATGTAAGCGTATGGATATAAATGGTCTTGGCATTGGCATCGGCTTTGGCAATTTTAGCATTTCCAGCTTCCACCAACATATTATTGTGTTCGTGACCTCCCATGATAAAGGAAATCCCTGGAAATCTTTCTGCAAGTTCTTTGTCTTGTTCTATTTCCAAATGGGTTAAACCCACAATCAAATCACTTTGCTGCATTTGTAATTTACTATAGGCGCTTCCTGCTTCCAAAAAGATATCTGCATAGTACACAAAGTCCTGCGGATTGGAAGGCAGGGTGACACCGAAAAATCCCACATCCAACTGCGTACTGTCTTTATCCATCAAGGAAAGGGTATAGGTTTCAGGAACATAGATAGAATCCCCTCCCCTTTCAAAATAGAAAGATCTTGGCCCATCTTCCAGTTGCTGAAAGCAATTGGCCGAGGTCCAATAAAAATTGGATTCGTTCAATCGTTTCTGAAGGGCTTCTTCCCCAACATCAAACTCATGGTTTCCGAAGGTAACCAACTCAAAGTCCATCGCGTTCATCACTTCCACCATTTGCTTCCCCTTAATTCGTTCCCCTTCATACTTTATTGTGCCCAATAACGACGGATTTAAAAAATCGCCTGCCATAAATAAAAAGGTATTAGGCTCTACCTGTTTCACCGAATCGACTACATGTGCCACGCGGGCCATGCCTCCATATTTACCCCCACTTAAAGGAGCAATTTCATAGACATCGTTCAACTGTATAAATTTAAACGTGATCATGCCATCATCTTTGAGAGGGGTTGTAATTTCCTTGGTAGACTTACAAGCTACCACAGAAATGAGTACGAGGAGCAGAAAGAGTGATTTTTTCATCTAATGATAGTTTAGAAAGATCTTGGAAGCTTCATTATGCGCGCTTTCAAAAGAAATGGTGTCAATATGGGTAGCTACTTTTTCCGCAGTAAAATAACTTAGCATTTTTTCGGTAGGCATGTTCCCAGTGAGCTCATCTTTTGCCATAGGACATCCCCCAAAACCTTGGATGGCGCCATCGTATCGTCTACAGCCTGCCTTATAGGCCGCATCTACTTTTTCGTGCCAACTGGTGGGTGTGGTATGTAAATGAGCTCCAAATTCGATATTGGGATACTTCGGAATTAAGTTAGAGAATAGGTAATCAATCACTTCGGGGGTGGAGGTTCCTACGGTATCGCTCAACGAAAGTATCTGAACTCCCATGTTGGAGAGTCGCTCTGCCCAATCCCCCACGATTTCCACATCCCACGGATCCCCATAAGGATTTCCAAAACCCATAGAGAGATACGTTACCACCTCTTTGTCGTGCTTTTGCGCCAGTTCCAATATTTGCTGAAGGACCTCAATGGATTGATCGATTGTTTTATGGGTATTCCGCATCTGAAAGTTTTCAGAAATGGAAAAGGGATAACCTAGATATTGAATTTCCGGAAATTGCACCGCCGCTTCCGCCCCTCTCACATTGGCCACAATGGCCAACAGCTTACTTACGGTCTTGGAAAGATCTAGCTGCGCCAATACTTCGGCGGTATCCTGCATCTGCGGAATAGCCTTAGGGGACACAAAACTTCCAAAGTCAATCGTATCGAATCCACACCGCAACAAAGACTGAATGTACTGTACTTTTTTTTCGGTGGGAATCCAATCTTTAATACCCTGCATGGCGTCCCGGGGACACTCTATCAATTTTACGTTTTGCATTACCGTAAAGATATGAATTCCCTACGATGCACTATAAATTTTTAAAAGTAAATTATGGGATAAAAATGAATACCGCAATTCCGATAAAGACCAATATCTGAAGCCATTTTAAGTAGACTCCGGTTTTGGAATGCTTCAGTAAATAAGTCGAAATCTGACCCGAAAGTAAGGCTATCCCGCCAAAGATGAAAAAAGAAACCACCATAAAGGTAAGTCCTAAAACATAAAATTGAAGGATTGTATTTTCAGTAGGATTCCAAAGAAATGAAGGGAAAAATGCCAAAAAGAATAGCAGTACCTTAGGGTTCACCAAATTCATCACCACCCCCGTTTTATATAGTTCCAAGTAACTTTTTTGAGGGGCCTCTTCAGAAATAGTGATTGAAGCATCACTTCGGAAAACCTTATAGGCTAAAAAAAGTAAATACGCTGCCCCTACTATTTTTATCACTAAAATCGCTACATCTGATGCCGCAATAACCGCTGAAACCCCAAAAGCCAATAAACTAGTATGCACAATACAGCCAGAAAGTAAGCCTAAAGTGGTCACGATGCCGCTTTTGGTGCCATTCACTAAAGATTGTGTAAGAACGTAAATGTTATCTGGGCCTGGAGAAATAGCCAAGAGCATGGTAAAAAAGGAAAAAGACCACAGCTGTTCCCACATGGTTATTGTGCTAGAATCGCCTTATTAATTCGTTTTATCAACGCCGGTCCTTCATAAATAAATCCGGTATACAACTGCACTAAGCTAGCTCCTGCTTCTAGTTTTTCCAAGGCATCGGCTTCCGAATGAATCCCGCCTACTCCAATAATTGGAAACGCTTGATGGCTTTTTTCAGATAAAAACCGAATCACTTCCGTCGATCTATTTTTTAACGGTTTTCCGCTCAATCCACCGGTTTCTTCTTTATTCGCAGACGCCAAGCCCTCTCGCGAAATCGTCGTATTGGTTGCGATTACCCCATCGATTCTTGTTTCCGAAACAATATCAATGATATCCAACAACTGCGAATCGGTTAAGTCGGGTGCTATTTTCAGCAAAATAGGTTTTGGAGCTTCCTTCTTGGCGTTTGCTCCTTTTAGAGTTTTTAGCAGTTTTGTAAGGGGCTCTTTGTCTTGAAGCTCCCTTAAGTTGGGGGTATTGGGCGAACTTACATTTACCACAAAATAATCTACATACGGAAAAAGGGTTTCAAAACAGCTAAGATAATCGTTCACCGCCTCTTCGTTTGGGGTCACTTTATTCTTGCCAATATTTCCTCCTATCAATACTCCATTATTCTTTTTAAGGCGTTCAGCGGCGGCTTCTACCCCTCCATTGTTAAATCCCATACGGTTAATAATCGCACTGTCCTTTTGAAGTCGGAATAATCGTTTCTTCGGATTCCCCGGTTGCGGCTTTGGGGTCACTGTTCCTATTTCCACAAAACCAAAACCCAAGTTGGAAAGCTCTTTATAGAGTTTGGCATCTTTATCGAAACCTGCCGCCAACCCAACGGGATTCGGAAAGGTAAGTCCGAAAACCGTCCGCTCCAGTTTTGGATCATTCACCTTATAAAGGCTTCTGAAAAGTCCTCCGAAGCCTATATTGTTGAAAAAGCGAATCATTTTAAAACTAAAATGATGCACGGCTTCAGGATCAAAAAAGAAAAGAATGGGGCGTATAATCGATTTGTACATAGGCTGAAAATGAGATGCAAAAATACTATTAAAAGGCTTATTTTTTAGCGTGTTATTCCTTTAATTTGTGATTAAATTCAAATAACATGATTCAAAAAGACCATCTTATTAAACGCTTTATAGGTTACGTAACGGTTGATACCGAAAGTGATCCCAACTCCAATTCCACTCCCAGTACAGCCAAACAATGGGATCTTGCCAATGCGTTGGTAGAAGAATTGAAAAGTATTGGAATGGAAGACGTGACCATCGATGAAAATGCCTACATTATGGCAACCCTTCCCAGCAATATCGACAAAGAGGTCCCTACCATAGGTTTTATCTCCCATTTTGATACCTCTCCCGACTTTACCGGGGCCAATGTAAAACCTCAAATTATAGAAGATTATGACGGCAAAGACATTGTTCTAAACGCCGAACAGGATATCATACTATCCCCTGAGTACTTTGAAGACTTATTGATGTATAAAGGACAAACCCTTATCACTACCGACGGTACTACTTTATTGGGCGCCGATGATAAAGCGGGGATTACAGAAATCATTTCCGCCATGGAATATTTAATCCAACATCCTGAAATAAAACACGGTAAAATTCGTGTGGGATTTACCCCCGACGAAGAAATTGGGCGCGGTGCCCATAAATTTGATGTAGCAAAATTTGGCGCCGATTGGGCCTATACCATGGATGGAAGTCAGGTAGGGGAATTGGAATATGAAAACTTCAATGCTGCGGGAGCGGTAGTTTCCATACAAGGTAAAATTGTACATCCGGGCTATGCGAAAGGAAAAATGGTAAACAGCATGTACATTGCTACCGATTTTATCAACTCCCTGCCCCGCATGGAAACACCCGAACATACGGAAGACCGACAAGGTTTTTTCCATTTGCACCATATGGAAGGGGAAGTTGATGGCACGAAGCTTCATTACATTATCCGAGATCATGATAAGGAGCATTTTGAAGCTAGAAAAGCCATGATGCAACAGTTGGCAGACGAGTTGAATGCACAATATGGTTTCGAACGCATTACCGTGGACATAAAGGACCAATACTTTAATATGAGGGAGAAGATTGAGCCTGTAATGCATATCGTGGATATTGCTGAAGAGGCCATGGAAATCGCGAACATTAAACCACTCATTAAGCCAATTCGTGGTGGAACCGATGGTTCTCAACTAAGCTATATGGGGCTTCCCTGTCCTAATATATTTGCAGGAGGACATAACTTCCACGGAAGATTTGAGTATGTTCCCGTAGAAAGCATGCAAAAAGCCATCGAGGTTATTGTGAATATTGCACAATTGGTGGCTAAAAAATAAGGAGTGCCCCCTCCCCCTCCTATTACAGAATAAAAAAGGCTTCCTATTTAGGAAGCCTTTTTTTATATAAAATCGATTCGATTATTTCTTTTTTGGTTCATTCAGTTTTTTGCTCAATTCCATAGATAGGGCCGAGCGTTCAAACTTCATTTTACCAGCACCCGATTCGATGATGCAAGTACCATCGTCATGCAACTGAAGTACTTTACCGTGCAATCCGCTTTTGGTAACAATCTTGTCCCCTACTTTTAAATCGGAAGCAAATTGTTTTTCCTGCTTAGCACGTTTCATTTGAGGGCGTATCATAAAAAGATACACCACCAAGAACATTAAAATGAGAGGTGCAAAGTTTTGTAAACTCTCCATTAAAATTATTTAAATTATTGAACTTTAATTGGAGATCCTGTTGTAGCACCATCTTTAGGTTCTACAAAAGCCTTAATGGATACGGTTTCCTTACCTGCTTGAGTATTTGCAGTTACTGTAACCGTTTTACTTACCTGGTTTTTTCCACTTCCGTTAAACTTCACCAACATCTCTGCAGTCTCTCCCGGGGCAATTGGCTTGTTTTTTGGAATTTGTGGAACTGTACAACCACAACTAGCTTTTGCGTCTACAATGATAAGATCGGCTTCACCCGTGTTGGTAAATTTAAATACGTGTTCTTGCGGAGTTCCTTGCGCGATGTTTCCAAAGTCCCAAACTTTTTCCTCAAAAGTCATCACTGGGAATTTTCCAGATTCAGCGTCTCTTTGTTCTGCTGCCGCAACATTCTCTTCACTTACTTTATCTGCTGCGTTATCTTTACAAGATGTAAATCCAAAGGTAATTACAGCTGCTAAAAGAAAAATGGTTTTTTTCATAGTCTATGTTTTAATTATTGTTTATTGGGTTCAAAACAGCCGCTAATGTAACTATTTTTTTACTTTTATGTAAGTCCGCGACCGATTTTATTCAATTTGCCTTCTTCCGTAAATTGCTTCACTAGCTTGTCTAAAATACCATTAATGAAGATGCTACTCTTTGGGGTGGAATATTCCTTGGCTACTTCCAAATACTCGTTAATAGTTACACGAACTGGTATGGAAGGGAAGTAAAGGAATTCGGCAATTCCCATTTTAAGGATGATTAAGTCTAGTTCGGCAATACGCTCCTTATCCCAGTTAGGGGTCTTGCCATCTATAATCTTGGAAAGCTTATCATCGTTTAAAATCACTTTCCGAAGTAACAACAAACTAAATTCACGGTCATCTTCATCTTTAAATACTTCTGGACGAAAAACCCGAGTCTGCTTATTGGGGGAAATTTTATTCAAGGCTTTTACGATTGAAGTATTTACCAATGGAAAGTCGTCCAGCCAAGTGAGACGCTTATCTTCCAAATAGTCGTATAATTTATCGTTAGGAGCTATAATTTCTTTATAAAACTGAAGGGCAAACTTTTTATCATCTTCAAAAGAAGGGGTTTCTTTAGAAAGGTATTCCGAGTAAAAGTCGGTACTTTTTAACTCGTTGAATAGTACGGAAACATATTCGTCATCTTGCTTCCAATAGTCCAATTTTTTATTGGAAATATACTCCTGAAGTATCGGGTTTTCGGCAATTAAGGCGATAATTTGATTATTGACAAAAGACCTGCTAGGATTTTTATCGGCTTCGGTAGCCAAGAATTTTTTTTGTGATTTCTCCAAAAAGTTGTGGGCATGATCCCGGACAGCGACCATCAACTGAAGTAACAAGGCGTGAAGGTCATGCATTTGATGAATGCTGTACTGAAGAAATTTCTCTTGTTTGTCTAGCTTTTCTTCGTCATTTTGATAAAACGAATACAAACTTTGTAAAACTTTTACGCGAATATGTCTTCTAGTAAGCATGTGGCAAAGAACTTTTTATGTAAAACAAACAACGCACAAGCAAGTGCCTGTGCGCTGCAAATATAATCATTATCCTAAAAACTATTGCTCTTTTTTACGAGTATCGATTCTATTTTGAGCAATTTCAAAAGCCGCTTTGTGGGTGGTTATATCCTGGGTTTCGGCTTTGGTTAGAATTTCCAAGGTGGTGTTATAGATATTTTCGGTCTTTCGAATGATCTCTTGTTTACCGTAATTTTCCAATTCAGCATATACGTTGATAATTCCGCCGGCATTAATTAAGAAATCGGGTGCGTATACAATACCCTTTTCACGAAGCATCTTACCGTGAGTTACTTCATCTGCCAGCTGATTATTGGCTGCTCCAGCAATAACTTTCGCTTTTAATTGTGGAATTGTTTCATCGTTTATGGTAGCTCCTAATGCACAAGGTGCATAAATATCCATTTCTTCGGTATAAAGATTGTTCCCTCCGTAAATAACCGCATTGTATTTATCGCGAACTTGCTCCAACCTTGCTTGGTTGATATCTGAAATAAACACTTGGGCTCCTTCATTACTTAGGTGTTCAACCAGAGCTTCCCCTACATTACCGATTCCTTGAACGTACACTTTTTTACCTTCCAAGTCGTCGTTTCCATAAGCATACTTAGTCGCTGCTTTCATTCCCATAAATACACCGTAAGCAGTAATGGGAGAAGGATTTCCGGCACCTCCTTTAGCTTCAGAAATACCTGTAACATAAGGCGTTACGGTACGTACCAAGTCCATATCACTGGTTTCCATACCCACATCCTCGGCCGTAATGTATTTTCCGCCCAAAGAGTGAACAAACTCTCCAAAACGAAGCATTAATTCTGGCGTTTTTTGTGTTTTGGCATCCCCAATAATAACGGCTTTTCCACCCCCAAGATTCAAGCCTGTGATAGCCGACTTAAAAGTCATACCTCTTGACAAACGCAATACGTCGTTCAAAGCATCCCATTCGGTCTCATAGTTCCACATGCGGGTGCCTCCTAAAGCAGGCCCCAAAACTGTATTGTGAATACCAATTATTGCCTTTAAACCTGTATCTTTGTCATTGCAAAAAACAATTTGCTCGTGATTATCGAAAGAGATTTGGCCAAAAACAGGGGCAACTTTTTTCAGTTCATTTGAACTAATAACTTCTGTGATCATTTAACAATCTTTTAAAAAGAACATGCAAAATTATCTATTTATTGAATTGCCCGCAAAAAAAATATCTTAAAATTGCTAATCTGTTAATAAGTTTTATCTCAAGTAATGAAGGAACTAAAGTTTTTAAATAAATATTTTTTCAAATATCGGGGCAGGCTTCTTGCTGGTTTGGCAATTACCGTTGTCGCGACCATCTTTAAAATCGTGGTTCCTGCCAAAATTGGTGATTCGGTTAATGCTGTAAAAGCTTATTTTGATGGCTCGATTTCGAAAGAAATGTTGCAGTCTGAATTAATGACCGACATCCTTTTTATTGTAGGAGCGGCTTTACTTTCGGGTTTTTTCACCTTTTTGATGCGGCAAACCATTATCGTTGTTTCCCGTTATATTGAATTCGATTTAAAAAATGAAGTTTTTCAGCAATACGAACGCCTTTCCCTTAGCTTTTATAAGCAAAACCGCACGGGAGACTTAATGAACCGAATTAGTGAGGATGTTTCGAAAGTACGCATGTATGTGGGGCCCGCATTAATGTATGGAGCTACTACCATTACGCTATTTGTCGTAGCCCTTACCTACATGTTCATGATTGCACCGGTATTGACACTATACTCTATCATCCCATTGCCTATTCTCTCTATTAGCATATATAAACTAAGT
The DNA here is from genome assembly GCA_002707025.1 of Flavobacteriaceae bacterium. GTDB lineage: Bacteria > Bacteroidota > Bacteroidia > Flavobacteriales > Flavobacteriaceae > PALG01. Next base: position 34,365 of record PALG01000027.1, read on the forward strand.
GTAGCCATTCACAAACGAAGTACCGTGGTGCAGCAATACCTTTCCAAGCTTACCACTTTTGCGCAGGAAAGTTTTAGTGGGATTTCTGTGATCAAAGCCTACGGAATGGAACCTAAAACCAATCTAAAATTTGAAACGCTTTCCAACGAAAGTAAAGATAAAAACATCGATCTTGCTAAAGTACAGGCGCTCTTTTTCCCTTTAATGATTTTGTTGATTGGTATTAGCAACATCATCGTGGTATACGTTGGGGGAAATCAGTTTATCGAAGGGAAAATTGAATTTGGGACCATTGTTGAATTTCTTATTTATGTGAATATGCTAACCTGGCCTGTAGCCAGTGTTGGGTTTATCTCTTCTATGGTACAGCAAGCCGAAGCTTCGCAAAAGAGAATCAACGAATTTTTACATGAAGAACCCCAAATAAAGAACCACGCGTCCCACCCTACCAACATCGTAGGGAAAATCGAATTTAGGGATGTAAGCTTTGTGTATCCCGATACAGGAATTAAAGCATTGAACAAAGTTTCTTTTTCAGTACACCCGGGAGAAACCCTAGCCATCATAGGGAATACCGGATCGGGGAAGTCTACTATATTGGAACTTATTGGAAGACTCTATGATGTCACGGAAGGAACTTACCTGGTTGATGATAAACCCGTGCAGGAAGTTCATTTAAAAAGTTTGCGGGATGCTACCGGCTATGTTCCACAGGATGCTTTTCTTTTTAGCGATAGTATTAAAAACAATATTAAATTTGGAAAGGCAGATGCAACCGATTCGGAAGTGATTCAGGCAGCTAAAGATGCGGCAGTACATGCCAACATAGAGGATTTTCAGAAGGGCTATGAAACCGTCTTGGGCGAAAGGGGAATTACACTTAGTGGGGGACAAAAACAGAGGGTTTCCATTGCAAGGGCCATTATTAAAAACCCGAATATTTTACTTTTCGACGATTGTCTTAGTGCCGTAGATACCGAAACCGAAGAAGCCATTCTTAACAACCTTAAAAAGGTTTCAAAAAACAAGACGACCCTTATAGTAAGTCATCGTGTTTCTTCCGTGAAAAATGCCGACAGCATACTGGTACTAGAGGATGGAAGGATTCTTCAGCAAGGAGCTCATAATGAGCTTGTAAACCAAGAAGGCTATTATAAAGAGCTCTACCATAAACAGCTTTTGGAAAAAGAATTGTAAAGTTTCCTTTGCTTATTTGGTTTTTTTTTAGATTTTTGGCTAAATCTTAAGAAAAAATTAACCCAACAATGAGTCAGCAATATACGATGGAGAAAGAAGAAATTTACTCGAAAGTGATGCGCGCAGGAAGACGTACTTATTTCTTTGATGTACGCGAAACAAAAGCCGGTGATTATTATTTAACGATTACAGAAAGTAAAAAGTTTACCAACGATGATGGTTCTTTTCACTACAAAAAGCACAAAATTTATCTTTACAAAGAAGATTTCGCCGATTTCAAAGACAACTTGGAAGAGATGATTAACTATATCCTTGACGAAAAAGGAGAGGAAGTCATTAGTGAAAGACATCAAAAGGATTACAAAAAAGAAGATCACGGAGAAGATGCTATAGAAGCTACTGAAACATCTAATTTTACAGATGTAGATTTTGACGATATTTAATCTCTCCTGTTTCTAAAAATTCTGAAACCGCCTCTATTTTGAGGCGGTTTTTTTATCTTTAGACTTTAAGAAAAAAGCTATGCAAAAAACCAACATTCTATCTTTCCTCTTTTTAGTATCTATCATCACTTTAGGCTGGGCCCAAGAAAATGAGCTTACCTTAGACTACTATCTGCCCAGTGACGTAACCTATAATCCCAATATCCCTACCCCTAAGGAGGTTATAGGGCATGAAGTCGGCGAATGGCATGTTACCCATGATAAGTTAGTACATTATATGTACCAATTGGCAGAAGCTAGCAACAGGATTTCTATTGAAAATAGAGGGACGACTTTTGAAGGAAGACCTATTTTGTTACTTACCATTACTGCTCCTTCAAACCACCAAAACCTGAAAAGTATCAGGAAACAACATGTAGCACTTACTGAAAAGGGTGCTGAAAACACCACCACCACCAATTTGCCGATCGTAGTGTATCAAGGCTTTTCCATTCATGGAAATGAACCTAGTGGTGCCAATGCATCGCTAGCGGTCGCATATTATTTGGCCGCGGCTGAAGGAGCAAAAGTGGACGAACTATTGCAAAACACGGTCATTTTATTTGATCCTTCCTTTAATCCCGACGGACTTCAACGGTTTTCTACATGGGCCAATATGCATAAAGCCGAAAATTTGAATCCAGACCCCAACGATCGGGAGTATAACGAAGTATGGCCGGGCGGGAGAACGAATCATTATTGGTTTGACCTCAACCGGGACTGGCTTCCGGTGCAGCTCCCGGAAAGTAGGGCCCGCTTGACCACTTTTCATAACTGGTACCCCAATATATTGACTGATCACCACGAGATGGGTACCAATGCTACCTTTTTCTTTCAACCTGGAATCCCTTCCCGAACACATCCGTTAACCCCAAAGAAAAATCAGGCGCTTACAGCTGCCATTGGTAAGTTTCATGCAAAAGCATTTAACAAGATTGGAAGTTTGTATTATTCCGAAGAAAACTACGACGACTTTTACTACGGAAAGGGTTCTACCTTCCCTGATATTAATGGTGCCATAGGGATTTTGTTTGAGCAAGCTTCTTCCCGCGGTCATGCTCAGGAAAGCGATAACGGGATCCTAACCTTCCCTTTTACCGTTCGAAACCAGTTTACGGCAGCGCTCTCAACACTTGAAGCAGCGGTAAATATGCGTACCGAACTTTTAGAGTATCAGAAATCGTTTTATGCCAATGCCCGAAATGAAGTCGCTAAAAATAACAATGTAATCGTTTTTGGGGATGAAAAGGATGCGGCTAAAACCTACCATTTGGCGGAGATCCTGAAAAGACATAAGGTGAAATTTTACGAGTTAGCCGAAGATTATACCTCCAACGGAAAAAACTTTAAAAAGGGATATGCCTATGCCGTACCTAAAAATCAAAAGCAGTCCCGCCTTATCAATGCTATGTTTGAAAAGAGAACAACGTTTACGGATAGTCTGTTCTACGATATTAGCGCTTGGACTTTTCCCTTGGCCTTTAACTTGGATTATGAAGAAACGGGTCGTTCAAAAATGGGATCGGAAGTAACCGACCTTCAGTTTAAGACTCCTACGCTCCCCCAACCCAATGCGTATGCCTATCTTATGGAATGGCATGAATATTATGCCCCGAAAGCCTTAAACCATTTGTTGGAAAAAGAGGTAAGGGTTAAAGTAGCCATGCAACCCTTTTCAGTGGAAGGGAAAGACTATGACTATGGGACCCTAATGATTCCTATGCAGAATCAAAAAATGGAAGCTGGCGAATTGTTCAGTCTCATGAAATCTGTAGCAGAAGAATGTCATATAAACATTACTTCTGTAAGTACCGGGCTTACCACAGGAATCGATTTAGGGAGTAGTGAATTTGAAACCGTTCACAAGCAAAAAGTAGCTATTTTGGTGGGCTTCGGAATGAATCCCTACGATGCTGGGGAAGTATGGCACCTTTTCGACACCCGATATAACATGAAAATAACGAAGTTGGATGTAAACTACCTTCAATGGTATGACCTCAATACATATACCGACATTATTATCCCTCCTACCTGGGGTCCTGGGCCCGATACTGCGGCTGCCAAAAAGATTGAAGACTGGGTGAAAGACGGAGGAACTTTAATTGCGTATCAAAATGCCGGAAGATGGTTGGACCGAAACGATCTAGCAAAGCTTTCTTTTAAAAAACGAAAGGATACAGCGACCAATATCAGTTTTGAGCAACGAAGGAATTTTAGAGGGGCGCAAGTTATAGGTGGGGCTATTTTTGAAGCTACCCTGGATCGCTCCCACCCCATTGCCTTTGGTTATAAAAACAAGCAAATACCGCTTTTCCGTGATTCTGATTTGTTTTTGGAGCCCGATGTGAATAGTTACAACAATCCTATTACGTATACTTCGAGCCCGTTGTTAAGTGGTTATATTTCTGAAAAGAATTTATCCTTACTAAAAAACACTTCGGCCTTAAAAGTGCAGAATAAAGGTCGTGGAACCATTATCTATTTCACAGACAACACCAATTTTAGGGCCTTTTGGTACGGCACAAATAAATTATTGATGAATGCCATTTTCTTTGGGGAAGAGATGTAGGTAACTTCTATTTCGTTTTTCTAAGCTTTGGTAAAACCCTATCTTTGCCGCTTTTTGAAAGCAAAACCATGTTACAGAAGACCCTACAAAACTTTACCCAAAATCCGAAGAACGATATTCTTTCCGGATTAACCGTGGCGCTTGCCTTGGTGCCGGAAGCCGTAGCTTTTGCCTTTGTGGCTGGAATAGATCCTTTGGTAGGACTTTACGGTGCTTTTATGATGGGTATCGTTACCTCCCTGTTTGGAGGCCGCCCAGGAATGATTAGTGGCGCTACAGGAGCCATGGCCGTAGTCATGGTGCATCTTATTCAAGAAGGGAACGAAGTAGGCCTCACACTGGAAACCCCTGTAGAAAACCTGGGCCTGCAATGGTTGTTTATTACCCTTCTCTTTGTGGGACTCATACAAATATTGGCTGGGGTCCTAAAACTAGGAAAGTTTGTACGGCTTATCCCCCACCCTGTAATGATGGGGTTTGTAAATGGATTGGCCATTGTGATTTTTCTTTCACAATTAGGCATGTTTAAAGAAACCGTAGACGGAGAAACCCAATGGATTCAAGGAATGGAGCTATGGACCATGCTGGGCTTGATAGCCCTAACCATGGGAATCATGTTTGGCTTGCCCAAACTTACCAAAAAAGTACCTGCGGCCCTCACAGCGATTATTGTAGTGGCGTGCATCACCATTTTTGGTCACTTGGACGTAAGTACCGTAGGCTCTTTTATCCGTGAAGGGGGCGGTGAAGGGTTAAAAGGTTCTTTACCTAGTTTTCAATGGGGGTTATTTGAGCTATCTGAAACGCTAAATGGCCATTGGGACCTTATTTTCTCTACGGCCTTTATCCTTGCTGCTGTAGGGCTTATCGAATCGCTCATGACCCTTAACCTTATCGATGAACTTACCGAAACAAGGGGAAGTGGAAACCGCGAATGCGTCGCGCAAGGGGGTGCCAATATTTTAAACGGACTCTTTGGCGGAATGGGGGGTTGTGCCATGATAGGACAATCGATTATTAATGTCACTTCTGGTGGACGCGGAAGACTCTCGGGTGCGGTAGCAGCCATTGCGCTGTTGTGCTTTATCCTTTTTGCTGCCCCGCTTATAGAACAGATTCCCATTGCGGCTTTGGTAGGGGTGATGTTTATGGTGGTAATTGGTACATTTGCTTGGAGTAGCTTCCGAATCCTGCATAAAATCCCTTTATCTGATGCGATTGTACTCATTGCGGTTTCGGCTATTACCGTTTGGAAGGATTTGGCCATTGCCGTGATTGCAGGGGTCATTATTTCGGCTTTGGTGTTTGCTTGGAAGAATGCAACCATGATCCGTGCCCGAAAACGCCTGAAAGAGGATGGTACCAAAGTGTATGAGATTTGGGGACCGTTATTTTTTGGTTCCACGACCCACTTTAATAGTAAGTTTACGGTTTCAGAAGATCCTGAAAAAGTGGAAGTGGATTTTATGGAATCGAAAGTGACCGATCATTCGGGGGTGGAAGCGCTTCGGAATCTAGCCAATAAATATTTAGAACAGGGTAAACAGATCAAGTTTACCCACCTAAGTCCCGATTGTAAGGCGTTGTTACTGAAGCGAAATCCGGAGTTTGAGGAAGTGATCGAAGCGGCTATTGACGATCCACGGTATTATGTCGTAACCGATACGCTGGACGAAGAGGTTTAACTTAATGCTGGATCTTCAGTTTTTCGATCATCTCTTCGGGAACACTACTGGTTTCCGCACTATAGGAATCGACCAATAGGCCTTTCTTACCATCGTTGGTTTCAATAACGTAAAGAATGGAACTATCTGATGGATTGGTCATGCCTTCAAAACGGAAGTATTTTACCACTTCCAGCTGTTCGGCTTTCCAAGTAGCTTGTGCACTTTTCGATTCAATGCCTTCGGCATGTAGGTTGAAATCTTCTGTGTATCCTTGTTTCTGAAGGTCGTAAATGGCTTTTGATAAAGTATCGTATGTCTTTTCCATGATGTAGTATTTTCAAAAAAGGTACTTGGATTCCTTCGGAAAAACAAAACTTTAGCATTTCTTTAGGTGTAACATTCTTCCCTAAATTTCTACTAACTTTGTAAAAAGTATTTATGGCACGTACTCCTTCCAATATGCTCCCATTGGGCACCAAAGCCCCTAATTTCAAATTACTGGATACCGTAAGCAAGGAATTTTTTAGTCTGGACCAATTAAAAGGCGAAAAGGGTACGGTCGTTATGTTTATCTGTAACCACTGCCCGTTCGTAAAACACGTAAATGAAGAGCTGGTACGAATTTGTAACGATTATCGCGTTACTGGTTTTGGGTTTGTTGCCATAAGCAGCAACGATGTGGAAAAATACCCCGAAGATGGTCCGGTGGAAATGTACCGTACGGCACAAAAACACAAGTATCCCTTCCCCTATTTGTTTGATGATACCCAAGCGGTGGCCAAAGCATACGATGCGGCCTGCACCCCCGATTTCTACTTGTTTGATGCCGATTTAAAATTGGTGTACCGTGGCCAGTTGGATAATTCGCGCCCTGGAAATGGCATTCCCTTAAACGGAAGGGACCTGCGGGAAGCGATGGACAATATCCTAAACAACCATCCGCAACGCGAGGATCAGAAACCGAGCATAGGATGCAATATTAAATGGCGGGAATAAAGCTTATTTTTTATTTCTACTATTGTCCATAGCCTCTTTTCCTTTTCATTTTTATGTATTATGACTTTTATCTCCCTAAAAGGACCCTAAGTAACCTTTCAGTGGAAGGTAACTGGACTATAAGTGGAGTATAACTGGAAGTAAAGCCGAAGTTAACCCGAAGTAAAGTGGGAGTAAAGCCGAAGTAATAGGGAGTAAAATGTTTGGTAAAAAATGACTAAATGTGGGAAAAAGTGCCCTAAAACGGAAAAAAGTGCCCAAAAGTGCCTTTTTTGTCCCTAAAGTGGAAAATAGTGTCTAAATGTTCCCTTAACAGCTCTTCTTATTTTGGTTTTCAAACTCCCCTCCCCAAGCTGGGTGCTTGGGGTACCCCTCTTTGTCTAAAGAGGGGAGCTTTTTGAATGGATTTTTTGGTCTATTACCATTTCTTTGTTTGTTTTCTTTCTATTCTTTTTGCCATTGACGCAAAAAGAAACAAAAAGGTCTAGAAGGAATGAAGGAAGCTTTTTATTGTTCATTTTCTTTGCTTGTCCAAAGAAAACGAACCAAAAGAAAAGACCCCTTCGCTGAGGAATTTTTGCCGTTGGCAAAACCGCTCGAAAACTCCGCGTCGCTTTGCTCCTGTTCTCGGAGCTTTTCTTCGCATATTCTGCACCTCAGGTTTTCTAATACTCTTATTTCTGACATTCCTTCGGGTTGACTTCCATTCAACAAATTGGAAAAATAATTGGCTGTGAGTCACGAAGAACAGGGCCCGGAGTCGAAGTTAAGGTGCTGGTTATTCCATAATAAACTTCATTTCTTCGGACTTATCTCAAATCGTTTTCTGATTCAAAGCGTTTTTAATGTGTGCGAAATGATGCATGCTGTGCCATGCATACATGAGGGCCATAGTCTTTAAGGTTACTTCTTCATTGGTTTCAGGGTGAATGAAACTACGCTCCCATTCGGCTTCAGAAAGATGGTTGAAAAGATATACTATTTTTTGGTGCAATGCTTCAATATGTGATAAGGACCAAACTATTGGAGCTTCTACATAGTCTTTCATTTTTCCGTGGGCGTCTTGATCATAAGCCTTGATGGTAGGAGTATCTTCCGTAAGGGTCCAACGAATACGGTTGTAACAGTGGTGATGGCTATCGGCAATGTGATGGACCAATTGCCTTATGGTCCAGCCGTCGGGCCTGTAAGGAGTGTTTAAAGTGGTATCGGTTAACTGATACGTGAGTAGTTTTAATTGTTCCGGAAATAACGCCAATACTTTGATGGCTTCTTCCAATGCTTCATTGCTAATAGTTTCAGGCTCCTGAAACTTCCCTATGGGGTATTGTAGTGCTGTGATATCCATCTTACTAAATTAAAAAATGCCTTTTACTCCGAAAGGCATTTTTTATTTTTTATGTGATGTATTTTATGGGCTTCTTTCTTTTATTCTTTTTGTCATTGGCGCCAAAGCGAGTGTAGCTCAACCAAAAAGGTCTGACGCTTTACTTTTCATTTGTTTGTTTTATTCTTTTTATTCTTTTTTATTCACGACTTCTATATTTTATAAATAGGAGTTCATGAATGCTTCGCATTTCCATTGATGACAAGCGAGCATGAATCACTGATTTATGCGAAGGTTGCGAGCGTAGCTCTGAAACA
>PALG01000028.1 GCA_002707025.1 Flavobacteriaceae bacterium
AATTCACAACAGTACTGTCGGCTTCTATTTCCTCCGTGGTCCTGTGAATCTTCTACTAAAGTAGTAATCTGAAAGCAATTCACAACAGGGCGACGCCCTTGTCGTTGGCGGCTCGGCCTGTGAATCTTCTACTAAAGTAGTAATCTGAAAGCAATTCACAACTAACGTCGTAGGCAAAATCATTGAATGCCCCCTGTGAATCTTCTACTAAAGTAGTAATCTGAAAGCAATTCACAACTAGGTTTGTACGGCCCATTGCTCTAATTGACCTGTGAATCTTCTACTAAAGTAGTAATCTGAAAGCAATTCACAACGTGCGTTTGGTCGGTTTGGGTGGTTTCAGCCTGTGAATCTTCTACTAAAGTAGTAATCTGAAAGCAATTCACAACGTGTCGAAGTCATAAACAAGTTTATCCTCTCCTGTGAATCTTCTACTAAAGTAGTAATCTGAAAGCAATTCACAACTTGCCTTATCGATTACCGAAAGGGCCTTTTCCTGTGAATCTTCTACTAAAGTAGTAATCTGAAAGCAATTCACAACTCTATGGCCCGCTGTCTTTCGCCAGCTGATCCTGTGAATCTTCTACTAAAGTAGTAATCTGAAAGCAATTCACAACTTCCCTGGATATCTTCCTGGCGATAAGAAACCTGTGAATCTTCTACTAAAGTAGTAATCTGAAAGCAATTCACAACGTAATTCTATTTTACTTCTGTACATATTTTCCTGTGAATCTTCTACTAAAGTAGTAATCTGAAAGCAATTCACAACTTCCTTTACGGTTATTTCTATCTTCAGCATCCTGTGAATCTTCTACTAAAGTAGTAATCTGAAAGCAATTCACAACTTCTAAGTCAGATATATTCGCACATCCTAACCTGTGAATCTTCTACTAAAGTAGTAATCTGAAAGCAATTCACAACAATAACTTCACCTTCGGTTACATAATCACCCCTGTGAATCTTCTACTAAAGTAGTAATCTGAAAGCAATTCACAACAGACATATAACGTAAAAGGCAGTAGGGCAACCTGTGAATCTTCTACTAAAGTAGTAATCTGAAAGCAATTCACAACTTTCTGTTGAATAACCATTTTCAATCCAAACCTGTGAATCTTCTACTAAAGTAGTAATCTGAAAGCAATTCACAACTTATCGTTTGTCATATTTTGAAAGTTTTGTCCTGTGAATCTTCTACTAAAGTAGTAATCTGAAAGCAATTCACAACACACTTCCTGCCATTTAACCCAATAACTATCCTGTGAATCTTCTACTAAAGTAGTAATCTGAAAGCAATTCACAACTTGGGCCTACCGTTTCGGTAACGCCGTACCCTGTGAATCTTCTACTAAAGTAGTAATCTGAAAGCAATTCACAACTTGTGGAAGGTAAGGACGTGGAAGTGTTTTCCTGTGAATCTTCTACTAAAGTAGTAATCTGAAAGCAATTCACAACAAGCGAATGTGGCACATTAAAAAGCTCTCCCCTGTGAATCTTCTACTAAAGTAGTAATCTGAAAGCAATTCACAACTTGCCGCTCTTGCGGCTGGCCTTATCTATCCTGTGAATCTTCTACTAAAGTAGTAATCTGAAAGCAATTCACAACCCCCATTTTCCTAATGCATTTTAACGTTGCCTGTGAATCTTCTACTAAAGTAGTAATCTGAAAGCAATTCACAACTACGGTGGCGTGCGGGTAATAGTCCTCTATCCTGTGAATCTTCTACTAAAGTAGTAATCTGAAAGCAATTCACAACATGTTCCTTTTTGATTTATCGGTTTATTTTCCTGTGAATCTTCTACTAAAGTAGTAATCTGAAAGCAATTCACAACTTGTAATAGAAATGAAGATGTATTTAATGACCTGTGAATCTTCTACTAAAGTAGTAATCTGAAAGCAATTCACAACCTTTCGACCAGATAGCAAAGAGGGGGGTCACCTGTGAATCTTCTACTAAAGTAGTAATCTGAAAGCAATTCACAACGATTGAAGACAAGAAAACGGCCATAAGAAAAGGCCTATTAATGGAAAAAGAGATTAACTGATCTCCCTTGCGGATATTCCAAAGGGGTACAAAGCATTGCCCTCTGTATTGGTAAGATCAATTAATCTCTAATGTAAATATAACCTAAATATGAGCGTAAAAAAACTAATAAAGACTACAGAATCAACCAACGGCAAAACTCACAACCCGGCCTAGGTTTTCCTTTTGGCAGTGGCGGGAACGGGACCATTACGTTTCACCGATGTTGGCAGGTGGTTTTAGTTACTTTCATATACTTTTCCGCCTTTGATCACTAATTTTTCTGACATAAGATTTCGGTAATTTTCAAATGGGTTTTTACTGAAAAGTATTAAGTCTGCTTTTTTGCCTGTTGCGATAGCACCAAAATTTTTCTCAATGTGCATAGCTTCTGCTCCATTTAATGTGGCAATTTTAAGAATATCCTCCATAGAGAAACCATATTCTGCAAGCAGCATTAGTTCCGATAACATTGCTTGCCCACCATTTCTGCAATCAGTTCCAATTCTTAACTTAACATTTTTTGTATGAGCTATTTTTAAATAGTCCATAAACGTATCAAAAGCATCCTTTAGTTGTATTTTCTGCTTTTCGGTAAAAGAAATATTGGGTGAATCCCTCATTGGAATAGGACTGAATGAGGAAAAATAGTGGGCCTTTTCGGATGCTGATGCAAGTATATTTAATGTTGTACTTATACTAACACCATGCGCTCCCATATCATCGATTATTGTCATCCATTTATTTTCTAATTCGGGGTTTTCCTTAATGAATTGAAAGAACAAGACCAACTTTGCAGCGTATTCATCGTCATTTTTTGTATCTCCCAATCCATATTTTTTGTTAAGCGAGCCCCAATTTTCCCTTAAGTTTAATGTGCTTGCAATTAAAGTGAAAAAGTGTTCAAAATTCTTAACCCCCAATTGCATTGCAGAGGGAATCGATGAAATGTTTTGGTCAATATGAGCAAAACAGGTCATATCCTGTTTTCTCGCCTCATCAACAATGGCCTTCATTTCCTCATGTTCTAATTTCCAGTATAATTTGAGATACTCGATATCTAAATTGGCATATTCATCGACTTTCATTTTGCCTGCTTCGGGGCTTCGAATTTTAGTATGTTGCATAGGTGGATTTTTATCCCAAGACAAATCTGATATTAAAGCGCCTCCTGTAATGAATAGGTTTGGAAATTCGGGTGATGGGTTGTTCTGCCATTTAAGGGTTTCCTTAATCCACCTTTCAGGTTGACCCATATCTAGGATGGTGGTAGTTCCATATTTCAAATACTGTTCAGCCAATTGTTTTTGATAACGCTCAACGGAATCCTTTTCAATGAATTCTGGACCTTTGTCTCCATCGCCATAAATTAGTAGTAAGTGTACGTGGGTGTCAATAAATCCAGGGGTCACGAGCCTTCCATTGCCTTCAATAGAATGTAAAGCATTTACTTTCCGTGAGGAATCAACGATGGATGCAATCGTATCGGCATTGATTAAAATTGTTTTATTTTCAAGGATTGTTTTGGTTTGACTATCGAAAATTTGAACATTCTTAACCGCAAGTTCATACACTTTTTTAGAGTCATTTGTCGACATCAAGGTCCTTTGGCTACAACTATTAATGAGAAGTAAAGATACCATTGAAAGAATAAAAAGTATTTTTTTCATCTTTGATTGTTTCCCTAATAGACTGCTTTTAATTTTGAATGTTGCAAATTCTGTTGTGGGGATTAAGGTACTTTTTGTACACTTAATAATTGTTTTCGATATTCTTTTTAGATCCGATTTTTAATTACGAAAACTGGCTCAAATTATGTCGTTTTATTTTTTAGATAGAGGAGAATTCAAGCTTTTTTGTGTTCCGTTTGATTTTGCTTTTTAATTTTTATGTTTTTTATCGTGACAGGGCTTACAAATCGAAACTAACCATTTTATAGGTTCCTTTCCGATATTCTTTTCGCATATCTTTTATGATGAACTTGTGTTGCTCGTTTTCCGCAATAAACACACTTCCAATTATCTCGTTTGAGAACTACATATCTTTTTCTTTTCCAATCGTCCGAATTTAAATAAACGTTTCTACAATAATCTCTACGACGTTTTCTTTTGATATCGAATCTCCATTGTTTAATGATCCAACTACCAATACCAAGAATCAATAATCACCAAGCTCGAGTGCATTTTTTTGTGAAGAGTATTATAAATATAGTAAAAAACCGTTTACCAACGGCTACGGTTTTTTCGTATGGGTGTTTTGGTTTTGGGAGGTAGGTGAGAACCCGTAACCTGTCCACCCTGGCGGATTACTTATAGGCATTGTTATTGCCTGTTTATTTAATCGGAAAAGTGAAATAGTATAAAAAATGCTGTGCTTACTGAATTGTTGCCAAAGGTTATTGCAACTTTTTTATTGGCACATTTTCTTCGTAGTTTTTTTAACCATGATTTTTTAATTCGAATTTCAGAAGTATCATTATCATTCAACGTAATAGTCTTCACTAAATCTGGAGAATCAACACAAAAGCAGTGTAACTTCCAATTAACATTTCTACCTTCTAAATGAGGATTGGTGATTTTGATAATTAGATCTTCCATTTTTTGTGTGGAAGCCAAATTCACTTCTGCGGGTAGGGCATCTCCACTAGATCCGTAGGAAATCTTTTTTGAATTTTTATACAACTCCCATTTTGTAAAAGGTGTCCTTTTTATCTGTGAATATCCAGATATTGATACTAATAAAATTAAAATTGGAAGGTATTTCACAATAAATATGCTATAAGGGTTTTGTATTTGAAAAGTAGTGGATTTTACGCACTAACTATTCGGTTAGTGCACAAAGATAACAAAAGCAATTACTTTCTATTTAGCCCTTTTTCCGCTTACCTGTTTTTAAATGTTGCATTAAAAGTTCCATTGGGTTGCACCGAAGTAAATCCTTTTGGGTTATCTCCTTTCATTTCAAACGTAACTTTATAACCAGGTTTTCCCTTAACGCTAAAAATATGTTCAGATTGAAATTCAAACTCATCATCCTCTTGCCCTGGAACTTTTGCAAAAAGTTTGTTGTCTCGAATTTCTAATATTATGAAAATATTATAGGTTTCTAAAACATAAACGCCTGCATATTTTTGTAAATCAACAGTTGCAGACTTTATTGTTCCTTTATTAATTAATGCGTTTAACTTGCTTCGGGTTTCTGTATTGTCCTTTATCTGTAATGCTTTTTGGTAATTCGCAACAGCGTTTGCGGTGTCTTTTTGCGCTAAATAATAGTCGGCATACGAATCATAAACATTACTGCTTTCGGGATACCATTCAATGTTTAGTTCAAATAATGCTTTTGCTTTAGTGAAATAGTGTTTGTGCAATGCTTCATAAGCAAAATAATTGATGAATGCTTCGGGTGCTGCATTCATATAGCCCATTTTTTCGGTTATGTTTGCATAATGGGTTTTTAATTTTGAAGCAATTGAATCAGTTGCGTCCGCAAAGTCTTTTTCAGTTGCATCTAAAAGGTAAAAGTCAAAAATAAAACGCAAACCCTCATACGCACTTATCAAGGGTACAGTATTATGAGTTTCATTTTCGTAATACTTTGATGCATAGATCAATTCATTGGTAGTAGCTTTCAAAAACTCATCTAACTTAAAAATGGAACGAATATGTTGGGTTTCAAAGGACTTGTCATTTTTCAGTTGCGAAAGCTCCATTCCTTTGGGTAGGGTGTTAGCTGTTCCTATGAATAGTCGCTTGCTCTTCATATTCTGTTTGGGAAGTTTAGAAATGGTATTGGTTAAATACTTTTCGTTGCCGTACCACATACTTGGCTCAATAGCGATATAAGCATTAAACAGTTCAGGGAAATTAGTAAGAATGTCAATAACTGTTAGTCCGCCTAAAGAATGACCCACCAACATTTTATAAGGCGCAGTTTTATAATTCTTGTCTATATGTGGGATTAATTCGGATGAAAGAAACTCAATAAAGGGATTTGGGTTGTCCAAATCATTAGACGGAACAAAATCCCTAACCCTATTTGTGTTTTCAATGGCAACCACAATCATTTCAGGCAACGTACCATTTCCGTTGGCTTGACTATGTTGCTGAATAATTCCAACCGTTGAATAGAAGTGTGCCCTACCATCCAATACATACAAAACAGGGTATCGCTTATCTGGGTTTGGATTTTGGGAAGTGATGTTGGGTGTATAAATCCAAAGTGTCCTGTTTTCATTTAGTACTTTGGAAGTAATGACTTCCTTTGTACCTATAGTTATATATTTTTCATTTTGTGCATTTAAGCAAAAAGAAAATAATACGAAAGCGAATGTTATAAATACCGTTTTCATACCTGTTCTAATTTTCCGTTTCTTCCACATATTCAAGAATGTCGGCAGGCTGGCATTCTAAAACCTTACAAATAGCCTCTAAAGTGCTAAAGCGTATCGCTTTTGCCTTTCCTGTTTTTAAAATGGAAAGATTTGAAAGGGTAAGCCCTACTTTATCGGATAGCTCATTAAGCGACATTTTTCGCTTTGCCATCATTACATCAAGGTTTACAATAATTGGCATAGCTTATACAGTTAAGTCGTTTTCGTTTTGGATGTCAACACCTTTTTTGAAAATAGTCGCAATAATATAAATCACAGCTCCCATTAAAATAAAGGCTTGACTGTCTGTCCAAAATTGGTTCAAGCTATCAGAAACAAAGCCGTGATGCGATAAATTTTTAGCTAATTGTCTAGCAATGAAACTAAACAGTCCTATTACGAGAGTATAATAGCTAATTCGCAATATTTGGTCTGATACAAAAGTGTTGAAAGGCTTTGTCAAATCCATTTTGTGCATTAGCCTAATAACTATGTAGAACAGGAAGGCCTTTAAAATTGAAATGGATAGAATAAAGCCGTAAATACCAAAAAAAGGCCATTTGTTGTCTTTATACATTTCGGTCAAGTCCAACGGCTGATAAAGATTTTGGACAAATTCAGGTTTGAACAGGCTGAAAATGAAGTTTACAATCAAGCCTCCAGCTTCAATACATAAACCTACAAAAATGACCCAAGCCACAATATGTAAGCCTTTAAATACGAGGTTATTTCTTTTTGACATATCTATTAATGAATTAAAATTGATGTCGCAAAGATAAAATTAATTTATTGAAAAACAATAAATATTTATTGATGATAAAAATATATTTTTTGAACTTCAAAATAGATCGGTAAGAAACCCTTGATTTTCTAAAGCTTTTTGAATTGGCAGTTCTGGAGAAGTTTGTATTTCTTATATGAGCTGTCTTGTGGTGTACGGATGATTTTTTTTTCAATGCCCGCCAACTCCTATTATCCCCTATTCTTTTCTCAATATCCCCTAAAAGGCATACCAAAAATCAACAAGCTCGAGTGAAAGTTTTTTGTGGGGAGTGGGATAAATATAGTAAAAAACCATTTACCAACGCTTACGGTTTTCCGTAAGGCATTTTTAGAAGGGCGATACCCGCCCCTTACTCCCTTTTTGCCTCTGTGATTTCCTAGATCTATTTTGTATATGTTATACTATAGCTATACTATAGCTTTGTTATAATTATACTGTATCTATACTACAACCCCATATACTAAACGTATGGAAATCAACGTTCTCCCTTAAAACAATAGCATTATGGGTATACAAAGTGGCATTATTAAATTTACCGGCACCGTAGGCGAATTAAACGGGTATTATGCGAACGGCAAATACATCCTACGAAAGGCCGGTGGCGGGTTTAACGGCGAAGCCATCCGTACGAAACCCGAAATGGTACGGGTGCGGGAAAATGCGAGTGAGTTTGGCCGTTGCAGTACCACCAATAAAGTGTTTCGGCTGGCGCTACACGAACTGTTGGCAGGCCTTCCCAATACCTCGCTGTACCGTAGGTTGCTGCGATGTTTTACGCAGATTAAAGACCTGGATACCGTTCATTCCCGTGGCTCGCGGCGTATCTTCCAAGGACTCACCACCCCCGAAGGAAAGGAACTCCTCCAAAAATTTGCCTTTACCCCCCACGAAGACCCTAAGGCGCATTTGGGGGGAAATTGGACGGTAAATTGGAATGCGGCTACGCTATCCCTTACGTCCCTCAACACCGCCCGGGTGCCTTTTCCGCCTTCGGCGACACACCTAACGCTTACGTATGGGGTACTGGTATTCGATTATGAAACGCTCACGGGTCGCTTTGCCATGGAACCGCCGGTGTTGTTGGAACAAGGGTTTGTAGAAACGGCCCTTAGCTTGCCTTTTTCCCTACCGGAAGGTCCCGGCATGAAACACCTGTTTGTAAAGCTACAATATGGGCAGTCCCATGGCCATGAGGTGCTTCCCCTAAAGGAAAAACAAGCCTTGGGACTGATCGCCCTTACCCACTAACCCACGGCTAGTAACCCAGGATTTCCTGAATCTTCTGTTGTACTTTTTCCACCGAAGGGATCATGGTTTGTTCCAAGGTGGCGTTCAACGGGATGGCAGGCATGTTTTCGGAACCGATCAACATCACCGGGGCATCCAACTGCTGAAAACAGTGTTCCTGGATCTTCGCCTGCAGGCTTCGGGCAAATCCGTTATCAGACGGTTCTTCGGTCACCACCAAACATTTTCCGCATTTTTGGGCACTTTTATACACCGTATCCCAGTCTATAGGGTGCAAGGTGCGTAAATCGACCACTTCAATGGTATCCTGCATTCCCAAAGCTTCCGAAGCATTCATCGCCCAATGCACGCCCATGCCGTAGGTAATGATGCTTAGGGTTTCTGCTTCCTCCTGTTTCCAAATTTCCTGCAACACCCATGCCTTTCCGAAGGGCAATACATAGTCTTCTGCCGGCTCCAAACTGGTCGCGCCCTTGGTACCGGGCACTTTGCTCCAGTACAGCCCTTTGTGTTCAAAAATCACCACCGGATTGGGATCGTAGTAGGCGGCCTTCAGCAAGCCTTTTAAATCGGCCCCGTTGCTGGGGTAAGCGATTTTGAGTCCGCGGATGTTGGTCACAATACTTTCTACGGAAGAAGAATGGTAGGGACCGCCACTGCCGTAGGCCCCAATGGGCACCCGAAGGATCATGGACACCGGCCATTTGCCGTTGGAGAGGTAGCAGCTGCGGCTTACTTCCGTAAACAACTGATTGAGACCCGGCCAGATATAGTCGGCAAACTGTACTTCCACGATGGGTTTCAGGCCTGCGGCGCTCATCCCCACGGTGGACCCCACGATAAAGGCCTCTTGGATGGGCGTGTTGAACACCCGATTGTCGCCAAACTTCTGCGCCAGGGTGGCGGCTTCCCGGAACACCCCTCCTAGCCTTCCGCCTACGTCCTGCCCATAGAGCAGGCATTCGGGATGTTGGGCCATCAGCTCTTCAATGGCAAACAAGGCACAGTCCACCATCACCACCTTTTCGGCCCCCTCGGGCGAGCGTTCGCCTTGTTCCTCGGTAATGGGCGTCGGCGCAAAGTCGTGGGTAAACAGGTCTTCCGGTTGGGGGTCCTCGGCCTGTTGGGCTTTTTCAAAATCGGATCGCACTTGGGCGATGCAGTCGTTTTCCAACTGCTGAATCTCGTCTTTGGTGAGTCCGTACCCCTGTAACAGCTGTTGCATTTTGGGATAGGGATCTCGGGTTCGGGCTTCCTCCAGGTCGTCGCGGTACCATTCCATACGCACCCCCGAGGTATGGTGGTTCAGCAAGGGTACTTTGGCGTGCACCAAAAAGGGTCGGCGTTCCTTCCGAATGGTTTCGATCACGTTTTTAACGGTGGTATAACTTTCCTCAAAATCGGTTCCATCGATGGACACGGCCTCGAGCCCATGGAATCCCTTGGCGTATTCAAACGCATTTTGGGCACGGGTTTCGGCGGCATTGGCCGAAATATCCCAGCCGTTGTCCTGCACCAAATACAGGATGGGCAATTGCTTTAGGGCCGCCATCTGGAAAGCCTCGGCGATTTCGCCTTCCGTCACGGACGCATCGCCCAACGAACAGACCACCACGGGTTTTTCATCCAAGTTGCACAGCCCTTCGGCTTCCTTATACCAAAAGCCCATCGCTACGCCGGTGGCAGGAATGGCCTGCATGCCCGTGGCCGAACTTTGATGCGGGATTTTGGGTTTGTCGTCGTCCCGCAAGCTGGGATGGGAGTAGTAGGTTCTTCCGCCGGAAAAAGGGTCGTCGCGTTTGGCCAGTACCTGCAGCATCAAATCGTAGGGTTGCATCCCAATGGCCAGCAACATGCTATCGTCCCGGTAATAGGGAAAGGCATAGTCCTGCGGTTGCAGCTGCATCCCTACAGCAGTTTGAATCACCTCGTGCCCTCGGGAGGTGGCATGTACGTATTTGGACACGACCTTGAAGTTTTCTTCATACAAAAAGGTGAGGGCCTTTGCGGTGCAGAGGTTTTGGAAGGCCTTGATGGTTGTTTGTTGGTTGATAATGCTGTGTTTTTTATTTTGGGTATTCATGGTTTTATTGGGAAAAAGGAGTCACGAGACACGAGGCACGAATCACAAGTCAAGAGACAAGAGTCAAGAGACAGGAGTCAGGACATATTTTTTTCATTGTTTTATGGCCTTAGTCCCTGTTTTATGGGTTGACAACATCCCCCTCGGTCCCCCTTCAAAGGGGGAAGAGAGACAGGAGACAGGACTGTTTTGTGGTTATGTTGGGCTTCTGTTTTCATTAGATTGTAAAAGTGGTTTCTTTTCATAGTGCTTTTTTTTGGAGACACGAGTCAAGAGACAGGAGTCAGGACTTTTTGGTTTTAAGCTTTTTTATAAAGTTTGATATTTTACGTTGTATTGATTTGATGTCTTGCAATAAGTCTTCATATGGTTCTTCTTCTATGTAGTTTTGTCTTTTACAGATAATTAATTGTGTTTCCCATTCAAATGCTGAACCCAAGCTGGTTTCTAAAAATTGAACAAAATGCTTGTTGGATGATTTACTGGAACCTTCGGCTATGTTGGAAGCTATAGAAACTATACTTCGATTCATTTGAGAGGTTAACCCATAATTTTCTGAAGCAGGTAAATTCCCAGTAAAGGAATAACTCTTATCAATTAAATTCATTGCATCATTCCAAATTTGCAGCTTCTTGAAATTATGTCTTTCCATAGTCCTGTTTCTTGTCTCCTGACTCCTGTTTCTATATTTTTCCTTTTAACAGTCGTGATTCGTGATTCGTATATCTAATCGTCTACCGTACTCCTGTTGCTTGTCTCCTGACTCTTGTTTCTACATTTTTCGGTTTTACAATCGTCATTCTTACCTCTAATCGTCTACCCTACTCCTGTTTCTTGTCTCCTGTCTCCTGTTTCTATATTTTTCGGTTTTACAATCGTCATTCGTACCTCTAATCGTCTACCGTACTCTTGTTTCTATATTTTTCGGTTTATCGTCCATTCCTCCATATAATCTGCTATTCTTCGTAAGAACGAACCTGCGAGGTAGCCGTCGACAATGCGGTGGTCAAAGGACAGGTAGAGGTACATCATGTTCCGTATTTCGATGGTGTCGCCTTCTTTCCGTTCCATAACCTCCGCGCGCTTTTTGATGATTCCCGTGGCTAAAATGGCGGCTTCCGGCTGATTGATAATGGGGGTACCCATTAAACTGCCAAAGGTCCCTACGTTGCTAATGGTGAATGTACTTCCCTTGGTCTCCTCGGCGGTGAGCTTGCCATCGCGGGCTTTTAGCGCCAGTTCGTTGGTGGTCGCGGCCAGTTCGACCAAGGATTTTTTATCGGCATTCTTCACCACCGGAACGATGAGGTTTCCAGAAGGCAGTGCCGTGGCCATCCCAATATGGATGTCGTCTTTTACAATGATGTTTTTACCATCCAAGGAAGAATTGATCTTTGGAAAATCCTGAATGGCTTTGGCAATGCACTGTATAAAAATAGGGGTAAACGTGAGTTTCTCCTGATGCTTTTTCTGAAACTCCTTTTTGGCGTTATTGCGCCAGTGCACCATATCGGTCACATCGGCTTCCACATAGGCGGTGACGTGCGGGGAGGTATGCTTACTGAAGACCATGTGGTCGGCAATCATTTGTCGCATACGGTCCATTTCCACGATCGTTCCCTTGCCCTTATCAAATTTCAGGTCGGGTACCTTGAAGCCGGTATTTTCTGAAACCGGTTGCGCAAACTTAAAAGGTCTCCCTTCCGAAATATACTGCATCACATCGCTTTTCCGCAGTCGGCCGTTATTTCCCGTAGCGGGGATGCGCGCCAGTTCCTCAAAACTGATATGATGTTCGCGGGCAATGCGTTCAATTAAGGGCGATACAAACATCCCTCCCCCGGCCCCTCCCTGAGGGAGGGGGGAAGCGGTACGTACTTTTACGGCCGGAGTTGCTTCCACTTTTTTATCAGGTTGCTTAGGAGTTTCCTTTTTCTTTTCAACAGGTTTGCCGTCGCTATCGATAATGGCGATGGGCGCTCCAATTTCAATCACATCATTCGCTTCGTAAAGAAGTTCCACGACAGTTCCGGAGATGGTACTGTGTACTTCGCTATCCACTTTATCGGTCGCGACTTCCAGTAAAATCTCGTCCTGTTCGATGGTATCCCCCACGCTTTTCCACCATTTAATGATGGCCGCTTCGGTAATACTTTCCCCCAGTCGGGGCATTTTAAATTCAACTTTGGGCATAATTTAAAATTTAGAGGACCTCCCCCTGGCCCCCTTCAAAGGGGGATTTATTTCGTTTTATTTCTGACAATGTTTTGTAAAAATCTTCTTGTACGGGGCGTTCTTTCGGAAGTTCCCGAAGGGGTGCTACTTCCCGTAGGGTGTCATGACAATGGGTAGGCAATTGCTGGTACAGCTTGGTACCGGCTGTTTTCCAGGCGATCATTTCTTCGGAAACTTCTTTGAGGGCTTTCGCAGGGTTGCCTACAATAAGCTGTCGGGCTGGGAAGACGGTTTCCGCTTTTACGAAACTCATCGCGCCTACAATACATTCCTCCCCAATAACGGCATCGTCCATGATGACGCTGTTCATGCCAATTAAACAATTTCTTCCCAACTGCGCTCCATGGATCACGGCCCCATGGCCTACATGGGCACGCTCCTGAAGCACGATGCTTTTCCCGGGGAACATGTGGATGGTACAGTTTTCCTGTACGTTCACACCATCTTCCAGGATGATCTCCCCCCAGTCGCCCCGAATGGCGGCCCCTGGGCCTATGTAGCAGTGCTTCCCAATAATGACGTTTCCGGTGACGGCTGCCAAGGGGTGGACGAAACTGGATTCGTGCACTACGGGTATGTGTCCTTTAAAACTGTAAATACTCATTTTTGCTGCGCTATTAGTTCCAACACCTGTTCGACCCAATCTTTCTGGGTATGTAACGGTATGTCTACCGGAATTCCCACGCTTTCGAAGGCTTCAAACTTTCTGTAGGTTAAATCGGTTAGGTAAAAAGAGAACCGCCCCGAGGGCAAGGTTATTTTTTCCCCATAATTTAAACCATAGTTAATAACCCCGGCTGTTTGGTCTCCCAGTAGCTGAACGTTTTTCAGTTTGCCTATTTCCCAAGCGGTTTGTTCGGCATTGCTGGCCGAAAGGGCATTCACCAAAATATATACTTTGTTTTTCTTTGCATATTTCTTCAGTGCTTTCCGTAGGGGTTTTCCAATTTTATCGGTACCCCCGCCATTGTTTCTTACATCCAGAATGAGGTGGGAAACCGTTAAGGACGGAAAGGTTGTATCGAAAAAGGCATTGGCTTTTGCCACATTTCCGTTGTTCCAGCTAAAGGTAGCCACCCGCATATAGCCAATGTCTTCGGAAAGCTCTTCATAAAAAAATGGTTTAGGCTCCTTCGGTTTGTAATAAAAGGGCGCTTGTAAATCTTTGGTAATCCCATAGATAAGAAACCTTCCCCCGACTATGGTTTCGGCATTAAGGGAACGGAATTTGGTGAAGTTTCTATCGATCCAAGCGATGCGGTATTTATTGCCGAAGGCTTTTTTTACATCAAAAGCCATCATTCCCGGCGTCCAGTGTTCATTCTTACTTTCCAATACGACCCCTTTATAGGATTCCCTGTCTTTATAGACCCCATATTTCCAACCCTCAGCGAAGTAGATTCCTTCGATATCGTTAAAGGGCTTTTGTTGGAGTTTTGTTTCAAGGCTATCCAGTTGTAAAGAAACCTTTGGGAGCTCCTTATAAAAGTCCGTTTTCGTGACTGTTACCGTGCTATCGGTAATCCCTTCAGAAAAAACACGGCTGTGTTCATCACGAATCACATCCTTTAGTTGGGTAAGTTTCAGAAAACAGTCCCATTGGGTTTCCGAACAAGTGATTTCGGTTACCAATGAATCGTACACCTTATTAAATCGTGCCTCTGTCCCTGAATTTTTCATTTGTTCTTTATAGGAAACGGTTTCGGCATAAGCCCGCTTAAAATCCATGACATCCTTCTTACAAGGGCATTCCTGTGCAAACACCTTGCCTCCTAGCAATAAAAAGGGCACCATTAAATAGAGAAATGATTTCATTTTATATTATTTATACTTTTTTAAGGTTTCTTTGGTGAATTCGGACAGCACCAACCGTCCGCTAATGGCGGCACGTTCTGCCAATAACTGATCCCAGTCTTCGGTACCCTGCCAAAACATTTTCTTCATTTCGGCCATGGCCTCGGGGTTGTACTTACACAGATTTTCCGCTAACGCCTGAACCGCTTCGTCTAGGGCTTCGGTACTCTCGAATACTTGTGCAAACAAGCCTTTCTTTTGGGCCCATTCGGGCGAGTAAAAACTATTGGCATCGATGGCAATTTGGGACATTCCGCTGGTGCCCAGCTTCCGTTCCACGGCCGGGCCTACCACAAACGGACCGATCCCCAGATTCAATTCGCTTAACTTGATGGACGCATATTTTGTGGCCATGCAGTAATCGGTTGCCGAGGCAAGCCCTACCCCTCCCCCTACGGTCTTTCCTTGGATACGCCCAATGATGAATTTAGGGCACTTTCGCATGGCGTTGATCACATGTGCGAATCCGCTGAAGAACTGCTTTCCGGTAACATCATCTTCAATACTGATGAGTTCCTGAAAACTTGCGCCGGCACAAAAGGTGCGGTCCCCGCCACTTTGCAGGATGATGACTTTCACCTCATCATTGTTCCCAGCGTTGGTAATGGTTTGTGCCAAATTGGCCAAGACATCGCTCGGCAAGCTGTTGTGCTCTGGATGAAAGAATTCGATGGTGGCTATTCCGTTACTGATTTGTTCTTTTACGTATGCTTTACTCATGTTTCTCTTTATGTGAATGCGCGTTTGTGGCGTATTCGGTTTCAATATTTACAAACTTTTTTGAGCGGTTGCGGAATACATCCGCAACGACCTATATTTGTGAGCGGCTGCGCAATAAATGCGCAGCGACCTGTATTTGTGAGCGGCTGCGCAATACATGCGCAGCGACCCAATTAGGGTAACAGTCCAAATTGTTCAAAATGGTGGTTTAAATGTTTGCGTTCCATTAAATACCATTCAAATTTATTGAGGTCACCAAAGACCACATTCTTGGTTTTGGCGTCCGGATGTTCCTTAAAATACTGCAAGTAGGCCTCACGGGCCTCCAACAGTTTTTCCTTAGCGGTGGCCAAATCGGGATGGATGGGTTCCTTGATGTTGGAGGCATCATTCAG
Organism: Flavobacteriaceae bacterium; assembly: GCA_002707025.1. Lineage (GTDB taxonomy): Bacteria > Bacteroidota > Bacteroidia > Flavobacteriales > Flavobacteriaceae > PALG01. The sequence continues at coordinate 15,713 of PALG01000028.1, forward strand.
TGGAAACTCATACCCCCTTGGCATTTTTTCATAATTGTACAGCGTGGCATGTACCTTCTCGAGGATCTTTTCTGGGGTGGCAATCTCAAAATCCTGAATTTCCCCAGAGGCAATGCGGTAGGTATATTCCAAGTGTTCTACCATAAGCTGAGGGGTAAGACTTCCCCATTGGGGTTGGGTGTCTTCGGAAAGCTTTGCCAAACATGCTTCGATCTTTTCCGAAGTCATTTCCACCAAGGTCGTCTGCTTTTTCTGAACCATGGTCAAGACCGTAACAATAGCGACCAATTCATCTTCGGCATCAAACACCTCCCCATACCATTTTACAATCCCACTGGGCAGTTCGGTGCCCCGTTGCTCCCGGTCGATTTTCTGCTTACAGGTAAGTCTTACATAAATGGTATCGTTATGGTAAATAGGCCGCAAGAACCTACACTCCTCGAGTCCGTAGTTAGCCGCCACCGGACCTTTATTCGGATACACAAACAAGCCCGCTGCCGCTGCTAGGATAAAATAGCCGTGGGCGGTGCGTTTCTCAAAAATACTTCCGTCGAGCGAGGTGATATCGGTATGGGCATAAAAATGATCCCAGGTAAGATTGGCAAAGCTTACAATATCGCTATCGGTAATGGTGCGCTTGTGGGTTTGCAGGGACATGCCCGGTTCGATGTCCTCCCAATGGTATTGAAAGGGATGCTTTTCGGTTTCCTTGTAGGCGCCTTTTGGCTGATAAATACCCGTTACTTCGGTTAAGGTAGTGGGTGTTCCCTGTACGGCACAACGCTGCAGGTAATGTTTGATTCCCCGTAGGCCACCCATTTCCTCTCCGCCCCCTGCGCGGCCTGGACCGCCGTGGATCAAATTAGGAAGTGGCGAACCGTGCCCCGTGCTTTGTTTGGCATTTTCACGGTTTAAGATCAGGATCCTTCCATGGTGGGAAGCCGCATTCACGGTGTATTCCTTGGCAATTTGGTCGTCGTAGGTACAAATGGAAGAGACCAACGAACCTTTCCCTAGGTGGGAAAGGGCAATCGCTTCCTCTAGATTTTTATAGGGCATGAGCGTACTTACCGGCCCAAAGGCTTCGGTAGTATGCGCGGCCTCGTTTTGGAAGGGGTGATCCTCCCGTAATAAAATCGGTTTTAAAAAGGCCCCTTTGGAGGCATCGGCTCCCAGCGTTTCCACTTCCTCCAAACTTCCGTAGACCATTTGCGCTGTTTGGGCAATTTTCTGAACTTGTTCCTTTACGGAATCACACTGCTTTTTATCGACCAGTGCTCCCATGCGCACTTCCTTCAAGTGGGGATCCCCAATGGTGACCCGATCCAATTCCTTTCCAAGGGCGATCTGTACGTCTTCCATTAGGTTTTCAGGAACGATAATACGGCGAATGGCGGTACATTTCTGTCCGGCCTTAACGGTCATTTCCTTTTTCACTTCCTTGACAAACAAGTTAAATTCGGGTGTACCTGGAACCGCATCCTCCCCTAATATGGAAGCATTTAAACTATCAGCTTCCATGGTGAAGGGCACCGATTCCTCAATGAGTTGCGGGTGGTTTTTCAGTAACCGTCCCGTACTTGCGGAACCTGTAAAGGTAACCACGTCCTGTGATTGTACGGTATCGAGAATGGACTTAGCCGTACCGCTAATGAGCTGTAAGGCCCCTTCGGGTAAAATTCCCGAAGCAATGATTTCCTTTACGACTGCTTCCGTAAGATACGCGGTTTGTGGCGCTGGCAGAACCACTGCGGGCATTCCGGCCATCCAGTTTACCGCACATTTTTCCAACATTCCCCATACCGGGAAATTATAGGCGTTGATGTGTACGGCCACCCCACGACGCGGCACCATGATATGATGTGCCATAAAACGTCCCCCACGGGACAAATCGATGGGATCGCCTTCTACGTGGTAGGGCTGATTGGGGAATAATTTCCGAAGGGAAGCGTTGGCAAAAAGGTTTCCGAAGCCGCCTTCAATATCAATCCAACTATCCAGTTTGGTCGCTCCGGTTCGGTAACTCAATTCATAAAACGCCTCTTTCCGTTTGGTGAGGTACAGCGCTAGCTTTTTCAGCATGAGTCCGCGTTCCTGAAACGTCATTTTCCGAAGGGTTTCCCCTTGGTCACGACCGTATTGTAAAATGGCAGGGAGGTCCAAGCCTTCCGTGGTGATATTGGTAAAATGTTCGCCCGTAACGGAGTCTAAAATTGGTGTTCCATCGCCATCGCCATTCCTCCAGTTTCCATTGATATAATGTTGTACTTTATTCATAGTTATGAATTTACATTTTCTATAATCATCGCATAGCCTTGCCCTACGCCTACACACATGGTAACCAAGGCGTATTTTTTGTTTTGCTGTTGCAATTCCAAGGCTGCCGAGTAGGCGATTCGGGTGCCCGTTACTCCCAAGGGATGTCCAATAGCAATAGATCCGCCATTGGGGTTGATTCTGGGGTCGTCATCCTTCAATCCCCATTCCCGGATGCAGGCCAAGGCTTGGGACGCAAAAGCTTCGTTTAGTTCAATCACGTCCATATCGTCCATGGTGAGTCCGGCTTTTGCCAGTGCTTTGTTACTGGCCTCCACAGGGCCAATTCCCATGATACGGGGTTCTACCCCTACCACCGCGGAACTCACAATTTTGGCCATGGGTTTTAATCCGTATTGCTGCACGGCTTCTTCGGAAGCGATAATGGTTGCGGCGGCGCCATCGTTTAAGCCCGAGCTATTTCCGGCGGTGACACTTCCGTCTTTTTTAAAGGCTGGCCGAAGCTTGGCCAAGACTTCTTTGGTGGTGTTCGGTTTTACAAATTCGTCTTTGGAAAAAGGGATGGGGTCTTTTTTTCGCTGCGGAATCTCCACGGTAAGGATTTCTTGGGCCAATCGCCCATTTTCCTGGGCTTTGGCAGCCTTCATCTGACTCCCATAGGCAAAGGCATCCTGATCTTCGCGGGTGATTTGGTATTTTTCCACTAAGTTTTCAGCCGTATTCCCCATGCCATCGGTGCCATATAAATCGTGCATCTTTTGATTTACAAAACGCCATCCAAAACTGGAATCGTACATCTTGGCATCGGTTCCGAAGGCTTTGGACGGTTTGGCAATCACGTACGGCCCACGGGTCATGTTTTCGACCCCGCCCGCAATAAATACCTCACCATCGCCTGCTTTAATCGCCCGATTGGCATGAATGATGGCTGAGAGTCCGCTGCTGCACAGTCTGTTGACTGTTTCACCGGGTACGGTGAAAGGCAGTCCTGCCAGCAGCAGCGCCATACGGGCTACATTGCGGTTGTCTTCCCCGGCTTGATTAGCACAGCCCAGGATGACATCGTCGAAGGCTTCTTTGGGGATATTGGGATTTCTTTTCACCACTTCCGCGATGACCATTGCGGCCAAATCGTCTGTACGAATGGTACTTAAACTTCCTTGGTAACTTCCTATGGGCGTTCGAATCCCGTCTATGATGTATGCTTCTTTCATTTATTTAGTATTTCTAATTCGGGAAACATCCCCCTAACCCCCTTCAAAGGGGGAATAAATTTTAATTTATATAAAGGTCTATTGGTCATACTACAACTACCTTTTTTCATTTCAAATAGTAATGGGATTCCTGCTTTCGCAGGAATTATGTCCATTCTTTTTGGGTTCTGTAAACCACCCCTTTAAAAAGGGCTACCAGTTCGTCACCGCGTTTTACTTCCACGATGTTGAACCCTAATTTGTTATTTACTTTTTCAATTACACTTTCAGCCACCAACACATCCCCTTCTTCCAAGGCCTCTATATGGTTGATAGAGGTTTCTATGGAAACCGCAAATCTTCCGTGGGTATTGGCTGCAAAGCCAAATGCCGTATCGGCCAGAGAGTAACTAATGCCTCCATGGGCTTTTCCCATGCTGTTCAGCATGTCTTTACGAACGGTTAGTGTTACTTTACAGCGTCCTATTTCACATTCCAATATTTCAATGCCCAACCAGGTACTAAATGGGTCGAGCGATAGCATTTTATGAGGGATCTTTTCTCCGTTCACTTAAAAGAATGTTTTGTGTTCCTGATTCATTTTCCGAAGTAAGGGCGAACAGCGATAGCGATCTTCCCGGTACGTATCGTACAAGGCGTCCATTTGTTGCACACACCAATCGATTCCCTTTTCATCGGCCCAAGCCAATAAGCCTTTTGGATAATTGACTCCTTTGGTCATGGCATGATCGATATCTTCTGCGGAAGCGATGTTCCAAAACAAGGCATCGGCTGCTTCGTTGATGAGCATGACCAAGATGCGGTTGAAAATAGCCTTGGGATCTTTGTTAGATTCACTTTCTTGGGTCGGAAGGACGATGTTGCCCTCTTCATATTGATAGTAGCCCTTCCCTGTTTTCCTTCCCAACCAACCGGCTTCACTGAGGCGTTTTTGCGTAAAAGCGGGTTTGTACCTAGGGTCGTAATAAAAGGCTTTGAAGACCGTTTCGGTAACCACATAATTCACATCGTTCCCGATGAAATCCATCAATTCGAAAGGCCCCATTCTAAATCCGCCCACTTCTTTCATCGCGGCATCAATTTCCGTAAAAGAAGCAATGCCTTCTTCATACATCCGTAGTGCTTCCCCATAAAACGGTCTCGCGACCCGATTGACAATAAATCCGGGGGTGTCCTTGGCAATTGCTACCGTTTTTCCCCAGCTTTTAATGGTTTCTGAAGCGGTTTGCAAAGTCGCTTCCGAAGTTTGAATAGCGGGTACCACCTCCACCAGTTTCATTAAGGGCGCCGGATTGAAAAAATGAATCCCAACACAGCGTTCCGGATGTTGCAATGCCGAAGCAATGGACGCTACCGATAATGAGGAAGTATTCGTTGCCATGATGCAGTCTTTCGATACATAGCCTTCCAACTCCTGAAATACTTTTTGTTTTACCTCGAGGTTCTCCACAATGGCTTCAATTACCAATTGGGCGTTTGCTAGGTCTTGCAAGGAAGAAACATATTGAATGTTTCCTTGGATCCTGTTTTTTTCTACCGCATCGATCCGTCCTTTTTCTATGAGTCGGTTTAAGATTTTTTCCAAACCCTGCTTTGCCTTGTCCAATGCCGCTTCTTGAGTATCGAACAATTGCACGGCACATCCTGCCGTGGCGGCTACTTGAGCAATTCCGCTTCCCATGGTTCCGGCGCCGATAATGCCTACGGCATGTATTGATTGTTGATTGTTGATTGTTGATTGCTGATTACTCATTCTTGATTGTTGATTGTTGATTGCTGATTGCTGATTGTTGATTGTTGATTGTTGATTTGTCACCATTTAAATTTTTAGTTTTTTAGTAGCTGTTTTAATACTAACCACGAATATTGAAATCAACTCATTGTTCTCAACAAGCATTCTCTTTAGGTTTTCTTCTTCATTTATACGCTTTGCTCCAATTATAATTTTTAAATTGACCAAGGACTCCCTAAGCTCTTTTAAGCAGATTTTCATTTTATGTAAAAAGTCTTTGGGATATTCACCTCCTTGTGCTTCCCCATAATTTAGAGCGGCCGAAGAAGCAGAACGGATAAGCTGTTTTGCAAGATGTTCTGAAGCAAATGAATTATCCAAATCTTTTGACAAAACAATAACATCAATCGCAAAATTGATTAATCGATCTTCAAGTTGACGAGGTTTCATTTACTATTGGTTTTCTTCAAAAATCAAAATTCTACATTCTTAAATCACTAATCACAACCCTTTAAAATTGGGTTTTCTTTTTTCCACAAAAGCAGCCACCCCTTCGGCATAGTCTTCACTTTGTGCCGCTTCTATCTGTAATTTTCCTTCCAGCTCCAATTGGTCTTCTAAATTATTTGTCATGGATTGATTGAGCAACCGTTTGGTCATTCCCAAGGCTTTGGTAGGCATTTGCGAAAGTGTGGTCGCTAATTGTTGTATTTCTGTTTCAAAGGCTTCGGAAGGCACTACCTTATACACCATTCCCAATCGTTCGGCTTCTTCCGCAGCGATTTTATCCCCTAGCAACATTAAAGCAGATGCTTTCTGAAATCCGATGAGCCGCGGCAAGAAAAAGGTTCCGCCGCTATCGGGGATAAGCCCTATCTTACTGAAGGCCTGAATAAAACTGGCTTGTTCGGAAGCCACTACCACATCGCAGGCCAAGGCGATGTTGGCACCCGCACCCGCGGCTACCCCATTGACAGCAGCAATGATGGGTTTTTCAATACTCCGAATTCGGGATACGATGGGGTTGTAATGTTCTTCCAATATTTTTTTGAAGCCTGGGTTCAGTTCCGGGGAAGTCACTTCCTTTAAATCCTGACCCGCACAGAACGCTTTTCCATTTCCTGTAAGGACGATGGCCCTTACTTCGGGGTTGGTTTCACAGGCATCCAATTCGCTTTGTAGCAGCAAGGCCATTTCACGGTTAAAGCTATTGAACACTTCGGGCCTGTTGAGGGAGAGCCACGCAATATGGTTTTCTATTTTTGAGGTGATGTATGCCATTTAAGGTAATTTGAAATGTGGGTTGTAAATAATTCCGATGAGATTTTCCCAAGGGTCTTTTACGGTAGCCACCTCAATCTCCCCGCCTACATTGTGCGGGGCTTCGTGTGGGGTGGCACCTATTGCCAATAAATGCTGAAACGTAGTTTGTATGTCTGCTACGCCCCAATAAGAAAGGACGTTCTCCCCTTTTTGGGATTCGTCTGGTAGAAGTCCCAACTCATAACCTTGAATATTGAATCCTACATAAAAGGGCTCGTCAAAATAAGGCGTAGTTTCAAAAGCCTTTTCGTACCAAACTTTGGCTTTGGCCAAATCGTTTACTTTGTAAATGGTAGTTCTTAATCCCAACATCTTATTTCAAGCATTTAAAATAATCGAACGGTTCGTGGCAATCGTCGCACTGAAACAATGCTTTACAGGCGGTAGAGCCAAACTGACTCACCAAATGGGTGTTGGTGCTGCCGCATTGCGGACATTTCACCAAACGCTTTTCACCCAAAAGCACTTCTTTATCTGCGGAAGCTTCCAAAGGAGCAGCAATGCCATAAGCTTCCATTTTTTCTTTCCCTTTCTCTGAAATCCAATCGGTCGTCCAAGCTGGTGACAACACTAAGGAAACTTCTGCTGTTTTGCCTTCTTTGTGGAAAGCCGCTTTTAAATCGTCGCTCATCACATCCATGGCAGGACAGCCCGAATAGGTAGGGGTGAGTTTGATTTTCACAAGCCCATTTTCCTCTACTGCTTCCCGAATCACTCCTAAATCCAACACCGAAAGTACCGGAATCTCCGGATCGGAGACCCGTTCCAAAATTGGTATAAGGGTAGTGTCGATATGTGGTTTTTCAGTGACTGTCATTCAAAAACCCATTAAAGGGTGTTTGTATTACCAATTCATATTGGGATAGGTTCGTTGCATGTATTGTAAATCGGACAGCAAGTACCCCATGTGTTCTGTGTGAATGCCTTCCTTGCCCCCTTTATGGAAATAAGGGTTTTCAGGAATTTTCAAAGTGGCCTCCTGAAGCACTTGGCCTACCTGTTCGTCATAGGCTTCCTTTAGTTCAGGAAGATTGACTCCCACTTGGTTTTCCAAAGCTTCTTTTTCAAAAGCATTCATTTCGAAAAGCTCTTGGGTATAGGGCCATAAAGCATCAATGGCCTCTTGCATTTTCGCCTGACTTTCTTTGGTTCCATCGCCCAAACGTTTGATCCAATCGCCAGAGAAGCGTTTGTGATAACTCACTTCCTTGATGGCTTTTTTGGCAATAGCAGAAAGGGTTTCATCGTTACTATGCTGTAATTGTTCTATAAAAAGATAGTGAAACACATCGAACAGAAACTGCCTTCCGATGACATAACCAAAGTGCGTGTTAGGCTGTTCGACCAATAATACGTTTCGGTACTCTCTTTCCTTCCGCAGGAAAGCCACATCATCTTCGGTGGCACCCTCCCCTAAAATCTGAGCGGCATATTGATAATAACTTCGTACTTGTCCGAATAAATCCAAGGCAATATTGGTAAGCGCTATATCGGTTTCCAAGTTAGGACCATGCCCACAAAGTTCCCCTAAGCGCTGCCCCAAAATAAGGTTGTTATCGGCGATTCCTAAAATATAATTATACAAATGTTGCTGTTCCATTACATGTGCTTTACTTCGTCCGGAAGATTGTAAAAAGTAGGGTGACGGTACACCTTGCTTTGTGCGGGCTCGAACATTTCGCCGTTATCGGCAGGATTGGAAGCTGTAATGTGCTTACTTTCCACCACCCAAATACTTACGCCTTCATTTCTACGCGTGTAGACATCCCTAGCATTTTCGAGGGCCATTTCGGCATCGGCGGCATGCAAACTTCCGAAGTGTCGGTGCTCTAAGCCATTTTTACTTCTTACAAAAACTTCCCAAAGAGGCCATTCTTTTCTCATATACTAGTATTTAACTGGCTTTTGCCACTTTTTTCTCTTGTTGTTTTTTAGCATGGGCCATCGCTGCATCACGTACCCATTCCCCTTCTTCCCAAGCCCCTACCCGAGCTTTCATACGTTCTTTATTACAGGGTCCATGACCTTTTACTACTTGCCAAAACTCCTCCCAATCAATTTCCCCGAAATCGTAATGACCGGTTTCTTCATTCCATTTTAAGTCGGGATCGGGAACGGTAATTCCCAAGATCTCTGCTTGAGGTACGGTTTGATCAATAAACTGCTGTCGCAATTCGTCGTTGGTTTTACGTTTCAACTTCCACTTCATGCTCTGTTCGGTATGGGTGCTTTCTGCATCGGTAGGGCCAAACATCATTAAACTAGGCCACCACCAACGGTTCAAGGCATCTTGCGCCATCGCTTTTTGCTCTGGGGTTCCTTTGCACAGTGTGAGCATGATTTCGTACCCTTGGCGCTGGTGAAAGCTTTCTTCCTTACACACACGAACCATCGCCCGGGCATAGGGACCGAAAGAGGTATTACACAAAGGTACTTGGTTGATAATGGCGGCCCCATCTACCAACCAGCCAATGGCGCCAATATCTGCCCAAGTCACAGTAGGGTAGTTAAAAATGGAAGAATACTTCGCTTTTCCGGAATGCAGCTGCTCATACAATTCTTCACGGGAAATCCCCAAGGTTTCGCAGGCGGCATATAGGTACAATCCGTGACCTGCCTCATCCTGAACCTTCGCCAACAACGCAGCTTTTCTACGAAGGGAAGGCGCGCGGGTAATCCAATTACCCTCTGGCAGCATCCCTACGATTTCGGAATGGGCATGTTGTGAAATTTGCCGGATATGGGTCTGACGGTATTTTTCCGGCATCCAATCTTTGGGTTCAATTTTCTCATCCCGTGCAATACGTGCTTCAAAAATTTCTTCTAGATTCTTAATCTCTTTTTCACTCATACTATCGTTCTTTAAACGTCAAAATCTATTTTTACTTTATCGGTAAGTGGAACGGCTTGGCAGCTTAATACAAAGTCTTGCGCTACCTCCTCTTCTTCTAGGGCGTAATTCACTTTCATTTCCACATTCCCTTCCAATAGTTTACACTTACAGGTGCTACATACGCCCCCTTTACAGGCAAAGGGCAAATCGGCTCCAGCACCTAAGGCGGCGTCCAATAAATTATCGTGATCGTCTGTCATGATAAAATTGAATTCTTTTCCGCCGTCGATAATGGTCACCTCAACGCCTTCCACTTTCTGCTGTGCCAAACGTTCGGCCCGTTTTTTATCGGCTTCGGAAAGACCCGAAACAAATAACTCGTAGTGCACGTGTTCTTTCGGCATCCCAGCTTTCAGCAATTCATCCCGTACCAAGAAAATCATTTCTTCAGGACCGCATAAAAAAGCTTCATCGATCGCTGAAACATCCAGTAACTTACTGAATACCTCGCGAAGTTTTTCTTCCGTAAAGCGACCATTGAACAATTCAATATCCCGGTGTTCTTTCGTTAAGAAATAAAATATTTCGAACCGTCCAAAATATTGATTCCGAAGTTGTTCCAGTGCTTCCTTAAAGATAATGGATTTTACCGTGCGATTCAAGTAGAAGAGCTTGAAATTGGATTCCGGTTCTTTTTCCAAATGACTTTTAATCATGGATAAGACAGGGGTAATCCCACTTCCCGCTACAAAAGCCACATAGGTTTTGGGAGCCGTGCTACAAGTAACCCCAAACGCACCGCTAGGCGCCATAATTTCCAGGACATCTCCCTTTTTCAGGGTTTTATTGACATAGGTAGAAAACTTTCCCTCGGGTATTTGCTTCACGGCGACTTGCCATTGCCCTTCATACGGACTGGAACAAAGGCTGTACGATCTTCTTACATCCTCACCATCGATAAAGGTTCGAAGCGTTAAATGTTGTCCCTGCCGAAAAGAAAAGTCTTCTTGTAACACTTCAGGAATGTCAAAACTAATTACGGTACAGTCTTTTGTTTCCTTATACAAATCCTTCACCGTTATGTTATGGAATGTGGCCATAGAAAATTCTTGTTCCTACAAAACTAACGTTTGTTAGTTTGAATTGCAAGTTAAATTTTTTCTAAACGATTCCGCGTAACAAAACAGCGACCATGTCCCGTTTTAAGACATTTACGTCCAATTTCCCACGCTTTTGATACCATAGATAGAGCGTACGTAGGGTAGAGAGTATGGAAAACAGAATGACTTCTGGATGTCTTGATTGAATTTGCCCTAAGGATATCCCCTCTTTGATGATGTTTCTGAAGTTTTCCTCATAGGATTCCCGCATGGCGACAAATTCGACAACTTCGTTTTCAGGAAGGTGCATCCAATCGTTATTGAGGGCTGCCAAGGCTTCCGATTGATTGACAGTAATATCGATATGCAATTCGATAAGCGCTTCTATTTTCTGAAGCGGGGAGTTTTTCATTTGCTGCACCTGATGCATGCCATCGGTAAAATCCCGAGCCAAATCCAATATCAAAATAGACAGAATTTCCTGTTTGCTGTCTATATGATTGTACAAACTGGCCGCTTTCATTTCCATGGCTTGGGCAATGTCCCTTACGGTAACAGCACTATAGCCCTTCTCCTTAAATAATTGGGAAGCTTTTGAAATGATTTCAGATTTACGGGAAGTTGTGCTCATGAAGCCGCAAGATACTAAATCGGAAAAATTCTATAAAAAAGTTCGAGGCAATTAGTTTTCAAAAAGTTTCCTTCCTATTTTTGAAAGCCTATGGAAACAGGTTTTGAAAGCAACGAACTGATTGATAGGCTGCCTCCTCACCTAAAGCAATACATCAAACCACAGAATTATGAGCAATACACGCCCATAAATCAGGCGGTATGGCGTTTTGTAATGCGAAAGAACGTGGATTATCTTAGCAAAGTGGCCCACGAGAGCTACCTAAACGGGTTGAAACAAACCGGGATTTCCATTAATGAGATTCCCTCGATGTACGGGATGAACCGTATTTTAAAAGAAATTGGCTGGGCGGCTGTGGCCGTGGACGGATTTATTCCGCCGAATGCCTTTATGGAGTTTCAGGCTTATAAAATATTGGTCATTGCCAGTGATATCCGTCAACTGGAAAATATTGAATACACCCCTGCCCCAGATATCATTCACGAAGGAGCTGGGCACGCACCAATCATTGCCAGTCCAGATTATGCAGAATACCTACGCCGTTTTGGCGAAATTGGTGCCAAGGCTATTTGTAGTGCCCACGATACCGAAATGTATGAAGCCGTAAGGGAACTTTCCATTTTAAAGGAATCCCCACCCCCTACCCCCCTCCCCGGAGTGAAGGGGGAACTACTTCTAAAGCAGCATCAGGAAAAGATTGCCGCTTGCGAAGCAAAAGTATTGCAGCTTCAGGAAAAGGAAGTAGAAGCCAGTGAAATTTCCCTAATCCGAAACCTACACTGGTGGACAGTAGAATATGGCTTGGTAGGTTCGGTTGAAAATCCGAAGATTTACGGAGCAGGTTTGCTATCCTCCATTGGCGAAAGTGAATGGTGTATGAAAGAGGAAGTGAAAAAACTACCCTATACCATTGATACGGCGTATCAGGATTTTGACATTACCCAACCGCAACCCCAATTGTACGTCACCCCAGATTTTGCCTATTTACAGGAAGTATTGGAGGAATTTGCCAATACCATGGCCGTTCGGAAAGGCGGGTGGCGCGGTTTGAAAAAATTGATCGGTTCCAAGCAAATCGGTACCATCGAATTGAGCACCGGGCTTCAAATTAGTGGTATTTTCACTCGAATGATTCAAAATGAAGACAACGAAGTCGTCTATTTTGAAACGGAAGGCGAAACGGCTCTTGCCTATCGGGAAAAGGAGGTTATTGGACATGGCGTAGCGCGACACGCTAACGGTTTCCGATCGCCCTTAGGAAAACTGAAAAAAATCAATCTAGCGATTGAAAATATGGGGCCAAGAGACCTTCAAGCCTATAATTTTTACGACGGAAAACCTATTTCGTTTGAGTTTGAAAGTGGTATTACCGTGGAAGGGATGAACGTTACGGGGATGCGAAACCTCAACGGAAAACTGATGCTGATTCAATTTACCGATTGTTGGGTGAAATACGGTGAAGAAGTATTATGCTCCCCAGAAATGGGCGACTTCGATCTGGCCGTGGGAAAAGACATTGTTTCCGCCTTTGCAGGACCGGCCGACTATCATTCGTTCGATAGGGTGACACACAAACCTAGCACGACGGAAACGGTACGGGTCAACCTTTCAGAAAAAGAAAAAAACCTGAATAACCTGTATCAAGAGGTTCGGGAAATGCGGACGAATGAAACGTATCAAGAATCTGATCTAAAAGCGGTCTTCAGAAAGCTTATTACTGATTTTCCACAGGATTGGTTGCTTCCCTTGGAAATTTACGAGCTTACGGCAAAGCATGCTTCAGACTTTTCAAAAGAAGTACTGGAACACCTAAAAATAGTACAACAACAACGGCCTAAAGTAGCGCACTTGATCGCTTCGGGGCTTCAATTATTATAACCTATGGGATTATTTAGTTTTTTATTCGGAAACCGAACCAAAAAGATTCAGGAATTTCAAAGTCGGAATGCCATTATTTTGGATGTACGCAGTAAAGGGGAATACCAAGGCGGTGCGATTCCGGGTTCCAAGAACATTCCGTTGCAGCAGCTTTCGGTACGGATGAATGAAATCAAAAAATGGAACAAACCCGTGATTACTTGCTGCGCTAGTGGCGTACGTAGTGGAAGTGCGGCTTCCATTCTTCGTTCCAATGGTGTGGAGGCGATGAACGGTGGCGGATGGTTTAGTTTAAGTAAAAAGCTATAGTTTTAAATCCTGAAAATCGGTTTCTTCGGAAATGGGATTTTCCAGATACTGCAGCGTCCACCCCATGGAATTGGTGAGGATGTAGATTTTCTGTAATTCGGAAATGAGTCGGTTTTGCGCATTGGTCTGCAACTGCGATTTCTCAATTTCCGCCCGAAGCATTGCGTCTACCCTTTTTTTTATTTTATTGTAATCGGAGGCCTGAAACTGATTCAAGTAATCCTGGGTAACATCGTAATATTCAATATTGGGATTGATGCTCAACTCGGGTTCGGGAATGTACGTGATGGTGACCGTTTTGGTGGCTTCATCCACCACGGTCTGCACCTTACTTAAATCGTATGCAATTTGTGCTTTCGCATTCACCACGATCAAGGCTTTCTTTCGCGCATCGAAGAGGCCGTAGAGCAAGTCCTTGCTGTCTGAGTAGGAAAGCACCTGTGCATAGCTACCTTCGGTGACGACCAATTTCCCTACATTTTTGAGTTCTTTTTCAATAAGGGCAGATTCCGTTTTAAGGCTTTCCTTTTCATCCTTCCGATATTCACAATACCGAAAGATAAAAGCAATCCCTAAGGCAATGGCGATTCCGAAGAAAATTTTACGCACAATACTTTTTTCAGTAAGATAAAAAAAGGGAAGCACATGGCTTCCCTTCTTACAATTAAATTAACAAGACTCGTTTTTTTGTTACTGTTTGGATCCTTCAATTGGAAACGTTCGTATCGTTTCGAAGGTATTGTCACAAATATGAAATTTGAGGGGTTCCCCATCAAACACTTCTTGTGACAAAAGAAATCCCAATGCTTTAAAATTGATATCCTTGGTGGTGTCTTGCGCATATTGCTGCTGCACGACCATTTTAAAATGATAGTTCTCATCTTTGGCGAGTTGAACCGATTTTGGGCTACCATCGGTGAAGCCCATCTCCTCCAAATAAGCTCCGGTTTTATCGGCTACTTCTTTTGAAACCCCTTCCGTATAGTAAATTTCAGTGCCATCGTAGCTGACTTTTTCTCCATACCCGGAACAGGCAAAAAGGAGTACCAAACTGAAAATGGCGGCAATCTTAAAAATTGTTTTCATGTGTTTTTTATTGATTCGTGATACTTATGGGGAAATCCTGTCCAAATCCGAAACTGGAGGGATACTGTGGATTTCCTTTATATTTTTCTGAAATTTCGGGGACGCGGCTTTCAATGTAGGCCTTTAGCTCGTTCACGGTTACCCGTTGATCGCCACTGTCTGCCTTTCCAGAGATTGCTTCCAACAAAGCATAGGTAAATACGCCATGACCCAGTTCGTCGAATTCGGTAGCAAACTGTTCGCTTCCACTAGCCGTAAGCCAATGGGTTCCCGTACTTCGCGCCAATTGGGCAATGGCCTTCTCTTCGGCGGCACCTCTCGCCAGGGTGGTGAGTGCCCCTGCACTTTGACACGCATCCAAAATGTACAATTGCTTTTGAGCGGCTATTCCGGAGGCCACTTTTTTCAATTCGGTAGCGGCGATGCCTTTCTGTTTCAAAGCCCCGTCGTTACCGTATAATTGCGTCACATCGGTGGGTACTAGATAAAATTCCTTATCCGCGTCTTGCGACACTACGCCATGACCGGCATAATAAAAAATAAAGATGTCCTGCGGATTCGCTACGGAAGCAATCTCATTGATTTTTTGGAGGATATTTTCCCGAATGGCATCGCTATTCTTTATAAAATACACATGCGTTTTGGACGTAATCTTCGACAATCCCTGCTGTACTTTTTCCTGAAATCCGCTAGCATCGGCCACTGCATAATTCAAGTTGTATTTAGGGTTTTGATATTCGTCAATACCTATTACCAATAAGTGCGCCTGAATCCCTTGTGGTTTAATGAGCGATTGTTGCTTCGGAATAAAGGTCACGTTCAATTTCTCCGGAACGCTTTCGGTACCTTGATGGTTCACCGCTACCGCTGAAAACTCATTGAGACCTTCAGCAAGCTGAATCTCCAGTTCCTTGGTATTGGGATCTGAAGCTTCATCATCATCCACAAAAAGATTTCGGGATTTATTCCCCACCAATTTACCATTCTGGTACAAACGAATTTCCTTGATGGAGCTTTCTTTAGACTGGGCTTCCAATAGGATTTTTCCAGTATTGGATTCGACTGTAATTTCGGCCACGGCATCGTCGTCCACATACAAGTTTCTAGTCCCTTGTTTGTAAGTTAGGGATATGCTTGGGGGCGGGGCCATGGTTTCTAGGTCAACATTTGATTTGAACTCTTTTTCAGCCAAGACCTGATAGAGCAATCGAGGCGTGTAAAATTGATCGAAAACACTTTCCAACGGAATCGTTTCGGTTCCTTTTACAAAAGCCACTTTTTCCCAACCTTCCTGCGAGCCGTCGAACTGTCCCTCCGGGGTATAAGCAACCCAACTTTCATCATCAAACACATACAAGCGTAGCACTTCTTTCAAGTTCGTAATGTCCATAAATTTTATGGCGCCCGATTCTGCATAAGCGATCACCGTATTCGTAATAAATGCGCCATTAAGTTTGCCATAATTACCCACTTTAAAGGAATTTATTTTCTTTCCTGTGGGAATATGGATTACGGCAGCACCAATATTGTAACCCACATAAAGCAAATATTCTTCATTGGGAGACAAAAAGCTATCCATCTGCGCTCCGTTGAAATCGGTTGGGATACTTCGAAGCAGTGCTCCGGTTTGCGTATCTAAGATTTCAATTTGGTTGGTAGTAGCGTTGGAAACGAGCAACTCCTTTCCCCCTTTGATATGAAAAGCGCCAAAATACTTTCCTTCTTTCGTCCATTTTTCGGTATTAGCCCCAAAATCGAAGTAATGCAATTTGGCATAAGCAATACGATCGGCTTGAATCTCCTGACTCGTATAAGCGACCGCATTATTGAAAGGCGACAAACTCATTCCGTTTTTAAACACCCCGATATCAATATTCAAAGGCTTGAAGAATACTTCCGCTTGTGTTTCGGTGTTTACAATGCGTAATCCGCTTTTATAGAGCAAAGCCAATTGTTTGGTATTCGGACTAAAATCCGAATACTGCAAATCGCGATAGTTTTCAATTAAATCGGAAAAACTGTTGGACTTTCCTCTATGGAAAACTTTAATGGGATCTACGGTCGTGGTAAGTCCAAACACCTTATCGGAAGAAGGATCGGCAATCATTCCGCCGTAGCCATATTCATCGCGATAATTGGTACTATAATTGGTAAACTGTGTTACTTTGGGATGCGCCAACAAGGAATAGGTCTGCGTTCCATATTGTGAAGAAAATAGTAACTCTATAGCGTCCCCATTCTGAAACCCTATAAGGTCGGTAGGCTCTACCACTGTATTTCCGTAGTAAATAATAGGGGTGTCATCAAATAGTTTAAATTTTCCGTATTTGTTATCATATCCTATTTGCGCATAGAGGTATGTTCCAGTATCGATAAGCGCGTAGGCTTCATCATCTTTTGGGAAGCTTCCTTTCATTTCACCCGTCTCTGCATCCATTAAGGTGGGTGGCAGCACATAGTTTTGCAACCAAATCGATTTTCGATCAAAACTATAGGAAGCATCAAAGTGGGTAGGCGCAATCATTCCTTCAATCTCTTTCTCGTAAGAAATGGTTTTATTCCATTTTACCTCCCGGGATATTGGATCCATACGCATGTAGACCAATTTACTTTCTTCCTGTTTGTAAATAGCCCGTAATACATCCCCGTTATCAAACATCATTATATAATCCCCTTTCAATTGAGTATATACTTTTGTTTCAAAAGAGTACACGTAGTATTCCCCATAATTAGGGGCTATATACAAACGTTTTGCATCGTTGCTAAATCGAAAATAATTGATTTCAGCATCGGTAGGGACTGGAGCCATATTGCCCGGCAAAAAGGTTCCGTTTTTTTCATCCAATGCATATAGGGACGTCATGTAATTTTGGTCCTGCGCCAACAATACCAAACGGCCCTCTTCTTGATCTTGAAAAAACTGGATGCCATAAATTCTTCCTAAGGGATATTCCTTTAGTTTTTCAAAAGTTTGTGTGCTATAGGTGGTAATGGTATTGTTTCCTAGGGAATATACAATTCCATCCTTTACATTGATTTCCAATTGTGTAATTCCCTTTTCCAAATCGAGGGTTTTGTACAAAAGTCCCGATTTTTCATTCCAGAATTTCAAGGTCCTATCATTGGTGCCATAAGTGACCAACACCCCTCTTTTCGAATCTAAGGCACTGGTATAAATTTGTCCCGAATGGTTACTTTGCACCACGAATTCTTGCTGCGCAAAAACCGAACAACTAAAAAGAACGGCAATAAATAATTTTAAGAAACGCATCTTACTCGTGTGTAATTTCAACCATTAAAGGGACCACATACCCTTCGGCACCTTCTTTCACGTTAAATCCAGGGGTTCCAGAAGCATAGGCTACATCACTTTTATCGATCAACTTATCGCCCAGTGCAGCTTTGATTTTGGACGTGAGTCCGCCTTCGGTTTCTTCCATCACTTTTAGGAGTTCTTTTTCATCCAGTTGCTGCTGACTAAATAGAATCAACAAATAATCGGTTCCAGGATTGTTGTCCATACGGATCACCTTCTTTTCACTTGGGAAGGCTAATTCTGAATTCGCTCCTATAAGCGGGGACATCCCGTCTTCATAAGGAAGGATTTTATTGATCTTCTGGGTTAAATCGGTCGCAAAAGCATAGATATACCCTTCGTTTTCATTATTCAAATAGAAGCGGAAACGTGTTCCTGAAGGATACCCTTGTGTCATTTTATAAGCTACCAAATCTTCCCCTTCCACATCATCTTCCACTACTAAGTTACGGGTAGAGACACGGGTAACATCCATCAATACACCAGCATTGGTTTCAAAGCGCAAGCTTCCTTTAGGCAAGTTGGAGGCAATAGGCGCATTGTCCAAACGCATTTGCGGCAAGGTAGGCTTAATGGGCTGATTCGGGTTGTTGGGCTCCACTCGTGGAATGGAAGGCCTGCTTGGCTGATTTGGAGTGCTGGGAGTAGTTTTAGGCACCGAAGGAACCAAATTTGAACCCTTTCTTTGGTTATAGCTGTAGGGCTGAATGGCACCCATGGCCCATTGCTCATATTCGGTATAAGGCACCCAAATAAATCCGCCGTCACCCCAAGCAGTTCCCCAGCTATTCATGAGACGGAAAGCTCCGCCTTCATAATTATCGTCATAGCCTACAATCACCATGGCGTGATAACCATGCTGCTGGGCGATGGTTCCTTTTTCAGATTCTAGGGATCTCCAGACCTGTTTGGCCGTAAAAAAACTTTTTGGCAATTTCATTCCCAACAACACAGGATACCCTTCCGAAAGGGCTTTTCGGGTGGCGTTGGTTTTTACCCCGTAGTCTTGTGTATCGAAAAAGAAAAGGGTTTGGTAATCGCGAATACGGTAATCTATCGCTTCCAATTGGGCTTCCGTAGAAATAGAAGGATTACAAGCATACGGAAGGGTTTTCAAGGAAGGTGCCCCTGCCACCTTTAAAGCTTCCATTCCGTACTTGGGGTTGGCCCCTTTACTACAATTATAATCATCTTCCCTTTTAATGATAGAATACACATAGGAAGGCGATAACGCATTAGAAGTAATGGTCTGTTTGTCGGTAATCCCTAAATCCTTCGCTAGCATGATGGTTCGCAATCCGTAGGCACTTGCATAGGCCACACAAGTTCCATAATTCCCTTGATTTCCGGGATAGGGTGCGTATTTTTCCAACGAATAACTGCTGGGCAAATTATCGTAAGTAGATGACGTAAACTGTACTTTGTAAGGGATGCTTCGGTAAGATTCCTCATCCCAAACCATTCCCATAGGATAATCTTGGGACCATCCCAAAAATGGTAACAACAATAATAAAAAGGTAATAGATCTCATAACGTAGTGTTTTTACGTTATAAAATTCCTATAAATTTTAGCTAACTGAAATAGGGCAATTGACGTATAATTCTGAATATTAGAGATTGTACTTCACTACAAACATCATAATTCTAGGTAGCACGAAATATTGGTTGGTGGTATTAAACTCATCGTTAAAGCTATCGTTGTTGGTAAATTGGGTATTCAACAAATTGGTTCCCTGGATGGAAAACTCCCACGGACTGTCGCCTTCCTGAAAGTATAGGGTTCCGTTTAAAAACGAATAGGCATTGTCTATGGTTTCTGCTTTATTGGTATAATTGTAAAAGTCCCAATTGGCCGAAAGCGTAAAATGCTTCAGAAAGTTGACATCTACATTTACATAGGGTCTTTCGGTATAAAATACCTGTTCCAAACCAGCATTGTTGTAATTGTTGATGGTGTAGTTATAACCCACCTCAAAATTGGGCCATTCCCTAAAACTACTTCGGGCACTTACCCGATAGTTTTGGGTAAAGCTTTCACTCTCCCGAACTTCTTGGTTGATGATGTTATTGGAAAGCGCCCAATTGACATTCGCATTGGCAGCGAATTCAATTTTTTTGATGCGCTTACTGAATCTTCCCGCAGCGGTAAAGGTTTCATCCGCAAAATTGCTGTTCAGGTTTACGGGTGTTGTGACTTGATTAATAGCCACAATCTGGGTGTTATTCTTAATTCCTTCCAGTCTCCTTGTGTAATTTAAAGACCCCATGATATTGGTATAGCTGAAAAGGTTAAAATTGAAATAATTCAAGCTATAGCTATGCGAAATGGAATTCTCCAAAAACCGGTTTCCTTGATACAAACGGTTGTAGTTATTAAACACGTAGGCTTCCGCATAATTATTGATATCGGTATACTCGGCCAAAAGCGCATAATTGAAACGGATGCTCTCACTTTTCTTAATTTCCCAAAGCGCAAACACATCGGGTAAGAGGGTCCAATCGTTTTGGGTTTCGGAAGTACCCAATTGTTCGTTCTTCAAATTATAATTATGAAGTGTAAGTCCTGGTGAGAAGGTAAACTGCCCTGTTTTAAATTTGTAATGCAAGCCTAAAAAGGCATCGGTAAAGCCAAATTTGACATCGTTTTCCAGAGTTTGGGTTTCTCCATCGATTGCTGGCGTTTGCAGTAGGTCGTTTCGGGTGCCATTCTCCAATAATTGAAACATATTGGAATTAAATTCCTGATTGCTCACCGTAGCTCCTACCGTAACATTCAAGTTGCTTTTGTTATTGATCACGTAGTAATAATCTACTTTCGAATCGAATTTATGGGTTTTTACGTTTTTCTGCTGATTGATATTGTAACGACTTTGGGTTGTATCTACCGGTAAAATTCCCTGAAAAGGTAACAAATCGGTAATCGCATTGTAAAATGGATCTTCGTCCTGCCACAAATGTTGTACATATCCCGCAAAAATATGGTCGTCGTTTAAGGTGTAATACAGATTTAAATTTTGATTGATGGAAGTGGGTGTATTTTCCTTGGCTTCGGAAATATCATTGCTGAAATTCTGAAACTGCGACAAGGTATTATCGTCTTCGGTTTGCTTGGAGGTTTTTGCCAAGACATCGTAATCCATCTGAAACTTACTGCTCGGTTTATAGGTCGTGCTCAATTTCAGCATTCCCAACTGGTTTTGCTGTTCGTTATTGCTAGTAGTAGTTTCGGTCACTCCGGTATTGATGTATTGCCGAATGGAGTTAGAAACAAAATTGGTCGTATTGTCCGAAAAAATTCCAAAGCCACTTACATCCAAACCTTCCGAAGCCGCCCAACTAAAGTTTCCGGCCAAAAACTTGGTTTCAATGCTATTGGCCTGATTATTTTGGGACACCGCAAAACCCAAATCGCTTTCACTAATATTGAAGCTGGTCCCTCCGCCCCTATTGAAATTTCGGAATCCTCCCGTAAAATTGAAATAATCCCGCCAAGTAAAAGGTACTTCCCCAATATCGTTGAAGTCGGTTATTAAATTGATGCTGTATTTAGGGCTGTAATAAAAAAGTTTGGGATGCACCAAGTAACGGGCATCGGGTTCATCGTCGACCCCAGAACCGGCGGTCACTTCCCCAAACCAAAAGTTTTTCTTTCCTTCCTTCAATTTAATATTGATGGCAATATTGTCTTGGTTGTTTGTCACATTCCGAAGTTGTCCTACTTCACTGTAGTTTTTAAGCACTTCCACTTTATCTACCGCATCGGCAGGAATATTCTTGGTGGCCAGTTTCGAATCACCATCAAAAAAATCCTTTCCTTCTACCATCACTTTCTGAACGGTTTTCCCCTCTACTTGAATTTCGCCATCTTCATTAACCTCAACCCCCGGCAGGTTTTTCATGACATCGCCCAACTTCTTTTCATCGCCTCTATTGAAAGAATCGGCATTGTACACAATGGTATCCCCTTTCACGGTAACGGGCATTTCATACACAATTTCTACCCCATCCAATTGCGAAGCTTCCTCCTGCAGCACAAAATCGAGTGTCATATTCTCCGCTTCGGAAGGGATGGACAACTTCTTTTCCTGTGGCTGATACCCTAAAAAGCTTGCTTTCAAGGAGTAATTTTTCCCTACGGACAGATCCAACTGAAACCTTCCTTGGTAATCGGTAATGGCATAGGATTCGATATCCCCTAAAGGATCCACGGTTGCGATGACATTGGCCAATTCCAAAGGATTCCCAATACTATCTTTAATAAAACCTTTTACTTTGATGGTCTGCGAAAAAGACGCAAGACTTATAAAGAGAAGGGATAGAAAGAAAAAATGTTTCATAAATGAAGTAGGCTAATTAGAAAAGATTTTTAAAAGCGTCTTCCTCCTCCTCTGGAACCACGGCGGTTTCGGAAGTTTTCACGCATCTCTTTGGTTTTCTCCATCACGATGGTTTGGTATTCCTCGCGAGATACCTCTTTCCCTTTAGTGGGAGGGTTAATCGTTTCCCCGTTTTTGGTATTCAAGACAATTTTTGAACACAAAATGGTGGTTCTGTCGGCATTCAATTCCAGGATAAGACCTGGTAAGCCGCCATATTCCCCAGGTCCATTTTTAACGGGAATCTGGGGGGTAAACCAAGCGGTAATGAGTAGTTCCTTTCGCATTTCAATGTCGTCCATAGGGTCCTCATTGGTTTTGGACGAGTCCTGAGCTACTTGACCCTCCTCTTTTTCTTCTTCACGATCCCTTCTACGCGGGCGCCAAGCACTGATGTCGGTCGAGTCCAATTGCTTTATCGCAGTAGCTTTAATGGCTAGGTATTGCCCAATCTGTTTCGATTCTTTCCCTACTTGCCAATTCAACTGTGGAATGCTATCATTGATAAGAAATTCCTTTCCGAAGAACTCCCGCTCTTCCAAAATTTGTTGCGCCTCTAAATTCTTGTATTGAGCCCCTGGCGTAAAGCTTCCCATCATCATTCCAAAACCGCCCCCTCCTTGGCCCGTTTCCAGTTTTTCCTCTTCTTTATAAAGGGATTCTGTTCCGTTAAAAGTTAAAATAAAGGTTTTTTCCAGGTAGCTTTTCATACGTTCCATGATTTGCTTTTTCATGTCCTCGCTCATTTCACGGGAACCAAAACGATCCATGTCCACGGTCGTTTTAGACTCGTAATAAGCTTTACCACTTAGATTCTGGGCGCTTACAGAAGCAACTATTAAAAATGTCAAAAAGAAGAAAAAGTTTTTCATGAAGGTATTATTTAAATAAAGTACCAAAATACATATTTGATTTTGATTCCTTTTGACTTAAGAAAATCAATTTGGTTTTATTGACCTCCAATTTTTATACTGAAACTATTTCCGCCTTCTTTTTTCCTGCCATCACTTTGAAACTGCTCGTTCATTTCCTTCATCTTTTTCTCCATGATTTCCTTATATTCGGCATCGGTCACTTCTTTTCCTTTGGTAGGTTCCTTGATATCCACACCTTTTTCTGGGTTTAATATGATCTTATTACATAAGAGCGTTTCACTGCCATCGCTTACTTCCAAGATAAGTCCGGGAAGGCCACCATATTCCCCTGGCCCATTTTGAACAGGGATTTGAGGCGTGTACCAAGCAGTTACCGTGAAAGGTTCTTCGGTTTTGGTTTCAGAAGTTTCCCCTGTTTCAGAAGAGCTCTCTGCCATCATTACGGTTCTGGTAGAAGTATATGTAGCCTTAAAACAAGTATACTGACCTATATTTTTGGTTTCCTTCAACAATTGCCAATCCTTCTTTTCCAAAGCATCCTTAATTAAAAACTGTTTTCCAAACATTTCCACCGAATTGGCATATCGCTGCTCTGGAAGGTTTTTGTACAAGACATCATTTCCGCCAGATCCTGCGACCACGATTTTCATTCCGCCGCTTTCAATCACCGAATCATCGTCCAGTTTTTCCTCTTGTTTGTACTCCGACTCGGCTTCTGTAAAATGTAGTATAAAGTCTTTCTCCGATTGTTTTTTCAGCATAGCTAAAATCTGTTCTTTCATAGCATCATTTACGGTACTATCCAACTGAACGTCTAGTTTTCGCTGACTCTTATAATTGGCAATGCCTTGAATTTGTTGTGCTTGAAGGGAAAAGATTAAGAAAAAGGTAAAAATAGGTGTTAGTATTGTTGCTTTCATGAAATAAAATTTATGATTCACCTAAGGGACGATAATAAAAAGACTCCGTTACAAAGTAAGCGCTCTTTTTCGTAAATTGGCTTTTTATGAGGATTCTTTTTCTTTTATGCCTTTTTTCGCACTGTGCTTTTGCACAATCTTTTAATTTGGAGCAAAAAGCCGAATTGAACGCCGATCAATTTATTGGGTTCGATTCTTACAAACACATCTACTACATTAAAGATGACGTATTGCATAAAAAAGGGGACTTGGGAAATTTTGTATTTCGGGACTTTCAATTGGGACCCATTACTTCCGTAGACATCATTAACCCTTTGAATGTTGTGGTTTTTTATGCCCAAATGAATACGGTTGTTTTGTTGGACAACCGCCTTAATGAAACCGAACGTATCAATTTTAATGATTTGCCGAGCTTTCTCAATATCAGCATGGCTTTGAATGCTGGAAACAATAAGTTGTGGATCTTTAAAATCGATACCCAACAATTGGAGTTATACCACTATCGAAACCAATTGCAAACGGTAGTTTCACAACCGTTCAAGGGAATGGTACAATCGCATGCCAGTAACTTCAATGTTTGCTCCCTTCTTACAGAAAATTACATTCGAAAATTTAATGTCTACGGAAGCCTCCTTTTTGAAATCCCAAATGAAGGGATAGAAAAACTGTTTCTATACAATGAAATCCTTTGGGGAATTAAAGAAAATAAACTCTATAAAATAAGCCAAGAAGCCGTGAAGACGATTCCTTTTCCCTTGGAGGAAAAACCCATAAAAGACTTGCAGCTAACACAAGATTTCCTGTATATTTACGACGGTAAAACACTTTATACCTATACACTAACCCAACCTAAGCAGTAATACTTATGCACGTTGCCGTAGCAGGAAATATTGGCTCGGGAAAAACCACCCTCACCCGTTTATTGGCCAAACACTATAAATGGAAAGCACATTTTGAAGATGTGGAAGACAACCCCTATCTGGATGATTTTTACAACCAAATGGAACGTTGGTCCTTCAATCTTCAAATTTACTTTTTGAATAGCCGTTTCCGACAAATCATGGAAATTCATGAAAGTGGTAAAAATGTAATTCAAGACCGGACCATTTATGAGGACGCCCATATTTTTGCACCCAACCTGCACGCCATGGGACTCATGACCAATCGGGATTTTGAAAATTACCGTTCCCTTTTCGACTTAATGGAAAGTGTGACCCAAGGACCCGACCTTTTAATTTACCTACGAAGTTCCATCCCTAATTTAGTCAACCAAATTCACAAGAGAGGGAGGGAATATGAAAATTCCATCAGCATTGATTATCTAAGCCGTTTGAACGAGCGTTACGAAGCCTGGATTCACGATTACGACAAAGGAAATCTTTTGATTATTAATGTAGATAACATCAACTTTGTGGATAGCCCTGAAGATTTAGGGGAGGTTATCAATAAGATTGATGCCGAGCTTCACGGACTTTTTTAACACCTCTGTAAATAACTTGTAAAAAGAGGATTACTTTCATCAATTGGGTTATTTTTGCCCCTTTAAAAACCAAACACCTTAATTCATGAAAATTTTAAAACTTTTATCCCTTGCTGCAATGGTTGTCTTTTTTGTTTCCTGTTCAAAAGACGACGACGACGACAACAACACCGAGAATATTTCAGCAGATATCGTTGGTACTTGGACAGCAACCGATGTAGACTATTACGGGACAACAACCACTTCTGCCAATGGCATTACAACTGAGGCCGATTTTACAGGTGAGGGCTACGATATTAATTTCACTTTAACTTTTACGGAAAACCCCAATGAAATAACCAGTGTAGGCAGTTATAGCATTCTACTTACTACCACATTTAATGGACAGAACATCGAGCAAAATGTTGAAGATCTTACTTGGGACAGTACTGGCGATTGGTCTATTGATGGGACTACTTTAACTACAAATACATCAGGAAATGTAGGTGTTTCGGAGATTCAGGAATTAACTCAAAATTCGTTAATCCTTTACATTGAAAATACAGAGGAAATTACCGCTAACGGTGTGACAAGCACCTCAACTCAGTTTCTCACAGCAAAATTCACCCGTTAATTTCCCGCTCTTAAAATATCCAAAAGGCCCGAGAC
This sequence comes from Flavobacteriaceae bacterium, assembly GCA_002707025.1. Taxonomy (GTDB): domain Bacteria; phylum Bacteroidota; class Bacteroidia; order Flavobacteriales; family Flavobacteriaceae; genus PALG01. The sequence goes on from PALG01000028.1 coordinate 41,711, forward strand.
AAACATCGGGCCTTTTTTTATACCCAAAACTTAACGTTTCACTCACATTTACCAACGCCTATTATCCTTATTTTGTAAGCTACAGATATGGGTAAACTATACAACAACAAAAGATATCACCGCGATTTATCGTGGCTACGTTTCAATCATAGGGTATTGCAAGAAGCTAAAGACCCTAACAATCCACTATACGAACGGATTAAGTTTTTAGCCATTTTTTCTTCTAACCTAGATGAATTTTTTAAGGTTCGGGTGTCCGACATTCGCCAAATTAAAGAGGTAGAAAAACCGCTTCGGAAGAAACTCATTACCAAACCCAACAAAGTACTTCGTGAAATTAAGGCTCAAGTAGAGCTTCAGCAGGAAGAATTTGGACGTATTTTTTCAGAAGAGATTGTTCCCGAATTGAAGTCTGAAAACATTCATTTAATCGACTTTACCCAGTTTTCCAATGTTCAGAAGGAAATTACAAAAACCTACTTTCAGGAGGAGCTAAAAGCCAAAACGGAAGTTTCGATCCATCCCGTTTCTGGAAAGGAAAGTGTTTTTATTGAAAATGAACAACTGTACCTAGCGGCCCTTTTAAACAAAAGTGAATTTGTTCTGGTGAAAATTCCGGAGGAAGAAGATCGTTTCTTCTCTTTTCCGAAATACAACGGTAAACACTACATCACTTTTATAGATGACATCTTAAAATACAACCTGAAGCAGAATCCGCAAAGAGAGCATAACATTACTTTTTATTCGGTTAAAAAATCCCGGGATGCCGAATTGTATATCGACGATGAAATCTCTGGGAATTTAAAAGAGAAAATTGAAAAATCGCTCTCCAGAAGAGAAACAGGCCAAGCCACGCGACTGTTGGTCGATCATAAAATGCCAGTGACGTTTCAAGAGATTTTGAAAGCACGGCTAGACGTGTATCATTGCGATCTTATTATGGGAGGGACCTATCACAATTTCAAGGATTTTTTCAAATTTCCAAATCCGACAGAAAAACACCTTTCTGTAAAAGAGCTTCCACCGCTACCTCACCCTGAACTTTCCTTGGAGAATTCCCTATTCCAGACTATCAAAGAGAAAGACCGTTTACTTTATTTCCCTTATCAATCGTTTGAGCCCGTAATCAAGCTGCTAGAGGAAGCCGCAGAAGACCCTACGGTCACTACCATTAAAATAACGATTTATCGTGCCGCCGAAACTTCTCGCCTCAATGATGCTATTGCGAGAGCCTCCAAAAACGGAAAGGAAGTGGTTATTTTTATTGAGGTGAAAGCTCGTTTCGACGAAGAAAATAACTTAAAATGGGGAAAGACATTTGAAGAAAATGGTGCTAAGGTCATTTATAGCTTTCCTGCCATCAAGGTACATTCAAAAATTATGTACATAGAAAGGGAGGTTTCAGAAAAAACAGAACGCTACGCCTACATTTCCACAGGAAATTTTAATGAAAATACAGCGAAAGTATACACCGATTTTGGACTCATGACGGCACATCCAGATATTACGGAAGACATTAACAAGGTTTTTTTGGTGCTCGAAGGAAAAATGATCATTCCAAAAGCGGAAAAACTACTCGTCTCGCCCTTTAAAACCCGAGATGAATTTGAAAAATTGATTCAAAACGAAATTGCCTTTGCAAAAGCAGGTAAAGAAGCCTACATCATTGCTAAAATGAATAGTTTGGAGGATAAGAAAATGATCGATTTACTCTATAAAGCTAGTCATGCGGGTGTTAAAATACGCTTATTGGTTCGAGGTATTTGCTGCTTGGTTCCAGGTATTAAAGGTCAAAGTGAAAATATTTATGTAACGAGTATTTTAGATCGTTTTCTGGAGCATGCCCGGGTATATATCTTCGGAAATGACGGCAATGAAAAAATGTACATTGGATCGGCCGATTGGATGAAGCGTAATTTGAGTCACCGTATTGAAGTGGTAGCCCCCATCCTTGATACTGAAATCCATAAAACCATTAAAACCTTAATCGAGATTCAACTGAAGGACAACACCAAAGCCAGGGTGATCGATGTCCAACAAAAAAACGAGTATGTTCAAAACGGGAAACCTTCGTTACGTTCTCAAATTGAAACCTACCGCTATTTTGAAACATAAAAAAAGCCCGAAGAAAACTTCCGGCTTTTTTAATATATAACTTAGAAATATTTAGTTGTTGATTTCTTCTTCAACTTCTATCGTTCCATTTTCAACTTTTACTTCCGCATTTTTAAAAGCCTCCAGTTGTGCTTTTACTTCCGCTTCGGTTCCTTTAAAGGTTTTGGTTTCCGTGGTAGTTTCGCCTCCTTTAGTTGTTTCAATAGTTACGGTAGCAACGGTTTCTTCACCTTCCATACCCATTTCTACTTTCACTTCCTTGGATACTTCCTCCACTACTTTAGTTCCTTCTTCCGTGATGACCATTGTCTCACCTTCTGGGGTAGTTCCAGATACTTCAGAACCGTGTCCTCCCAAAATGGGTGCAATCACCAAACCTACCAAGCAGGTTAGTTTAATTAAGATATTCATGGAAGGTCCAGAAGTATCTTTAAAAGGATCCCCTACAGTATCTCCTGTTACTGCTGCTTTGTGAGCATCACTTCCTTTAAAAGTCATTTCCCCATTGATCTCTACACCTGCTTCAAAAGATTTTTTGGCGTTATCCCAAGCACCTCCAGCGTTATTCTGGAAAATAGCCCACATCACACCACTCACACAAACTCCAGCCATATACCCTCCAAGAGGTTCAGCACCAAAGATCAATCCAATAATAACGGGTGTAATGATGGTGATTAATCCCGGTAGGATCATTTCCTTTAAGGCAGCTTTGGTAGAAATCTCTACACACTTACCGTATTCTGGGGTTCCGGTTCCTTCCATAATTCCAGGAATTTCACGGAACTGACGACGTACTTCCTGTACCATTTCCATCGCGGCTTTTCCAACCGATTTCATCGCTAAGGCAGAGAATACCACCGGAATCATCCCTCCTACGAACAAGGCCGCTAATACATCCGCTTTAAAGATGTTAATTCCGTCGATTCCCGTAAAAGTTACATAAGCTGCAAATAAAGCCAATGCCGTAAGCGCTGCAGAAGCAATGGCAAAACCTTTTCCAACTGCTGCTGTGGTATTTCCTACAGAATCCAAGATATCGGTACGCTCACGAACGTGATCTTCCAATTCGCTCATTTCGGCAACCCCTCCTGCATTATCAGCGATAGGTCCGAAGGCATCAATTGCCAATTGCATAGCAGTTGTAGCCATCATCGCAGAAGCCGCTAGAGCCACTCCGTAGAATCCTGCCAATTCATAAGAACCGTAAATAGCAGCTGCAAACAATAACACACTCCAGAAGGTAGACTTCATCCCAACGGCAAGACCTGCAATAATGTTGGTGGCCGCACCCGTAGAAGAATTCTGAACGATATCCAAAACAGGTTTTTTACCTAAACTGGTATAATGTGCCGTTACAAAAGAAATTAAAGCTCCTACAGCAAGCCCGATACAGGCTGAGAAAAATACATTCATAGAGGATACCATTTTATACCCTTCTCCAAAGAATTTCATGTTCATTTCGGAAGGAAGCATCCATTTAATCAAGAAATAACTTGCTGCCAAAGTAAGAATGATGGCCGCCCAGTTCCCCATATCCAATGCTTTCTGAACCTGTGGTTCTTTAGCATCGTTGTTTTTTATACTTACTAAAAAGGTTCCCAAAATAGAAGCCAATACACCTACCCCGGCAATGACCAAAGGAAGGAGGATGGGACCCATTCCGTTGAAACTTTCACTCACCATGCCATTATCGGCCATATCCTTGATAATGTAGTTTCCAAGTACCATGGAAGCTAAAACCGTGGCTACATAAGAACCAAAAAGGTCGGCTCCCATACCCGCAACATCTCCTACGTTATCTCCTACGTTATCGGCGATAGTCGCTGGGTTACGAGGATCATCCTCTGGAATTCCTGCTTCTACCTTTCCTACTAAATCTGCACCTACGTCGGCTGCTTTGGTATAAATTCCACCGCCTACACGGGCAAACAATGCAATACTTTCAGCACCCAAAGAGAATCCCGCTAGGGCTTCTAGTACTACAGTCATTTCGTTATAAAAATTACCACCTTCGGTAAGGAATTGTCCCATAAAGAACATAAAGAACAAACTTAAACCTAGAACTGCCAAACCGGCCACCCCAAGTCCCATTACTGTTCCACCACCAAAAGAAACTTTTAAGGCTTGTGGCAAACTGGTTTTGGCTGCTTCTGCAGTACGGGCATTTGCTTCCGTAGCCACACGCATACCAATATTACCTGCTAATGCTGAAAAAATAGCCCCAAAAATAAAAGCGGGAACAATCATCCAACTAGTGGTATCTACAATAGTAGAAATAACATATAACAATACTGCCGCGATAATGGCAAAGATGAGAAGCAATCGGTATTCTGCATTTAAAAAGGCCAAGGCCCCTTCCTTAATACTTTTTGAAATAGATTGCATGCGCTCACTTCCGGCAGCTTGTTTTTTTACCCAGCTCATTTTAACGAGCATGAATAACAAACCTAGCACAGCAAGGGCGATAGGAACGTAAATAATGTTTTGTTCTAACATAGTTAAGTTATTTAGTAAAACTTTTCAATTTTGCGGTTGCAAAAGTAGTAAAATTGATTGGTTATGGAAATTATTAATTAAGAAGAATTTAAAACGAAAACCCGAATACGCCCGTAACGCCAAAACGCCTAGCCTCAGGATTGTCCAAATAATTCCCTCGAAAGTTGAAATCGATTCTGAATATCTTAAAGATATTTCCTACCCCCACGCTCCATTCCCAGTAAATATCCTCGGGTGCCGTATAAATTACCGGATTCCCCATAGGATCCACATTCAAAGCCTGATTGGCTTCAGAAATTTGCCCATATACTGCTCGAAACCCTACGACTTCTCTTAAATTTAATTTTCGAATTCCAGGAATGCGCCCAAAAATCCTTCCGCCGAAATTATGCTGCATATGGAAAGACACATAGGTATCGCTTACGAATTCATAAAAATCCAACTGATTGAAGGTGTTATAGATACTGAAAAGGGTTTGGTTTCCAGGGATCGGACTTAACAATCCTAACGGCACCTCTCCATAGATCTTTCCTGCTTCAATGGTGGTTAACATTCTTCCGAAGCCTCCAATATTCCAAGGCTGCGTATACAAACCTTGCACTTTTTGGTATTCGAAATCACCGCCCAATACATCTTTTAGTCCATTTGTAAAGCTGGCAAAGAATATAGGAAAGTCATCGTTCACTACTTTTTGCTCTACGCCATAGCCAATGGTTTTCCGCCCGGGTGTATAATTAAGGCTCAAATCGATTTCGGGTTGTTTGAGTTCCGATTGGATGGTTCCGTTTTCATCAATATAACTCAGGCTGAACGTATCGGTTGCCGATCGCAGGGTTCTATAGGCCGCCGTTATCCTAAAAATAAAATTTTTGGCAGGTTCCATTTCAAAGCCTATAGTACTTAAATTGAGATTCGTCAATTTGTCGTTGGCACCCACGGTGATAAGAGAAGATGACGCCAAATTTCTTCCCAGCACATCGGTACTGGAGGTTAAGCTCGCTCCGGTTTGTTCCACATCCCGCCGATTTCCCCCAAAAATGATCAATCGGGTTTTACGGTCCAGCAAAGCTTTTCCTGAAATGCCATATTTAAACTTATTGTCCCTAAAACCATAGGCCATAAATCCTTCCAATCGCCAGGGATCGTTTTGCCCAAAGTAGGTCCTTCCCCCTGCACGAACACGAATTCCTTCCGCTTCGTTAAATCCGAAGGTGGAAAAAATAGGTCCAAAATCGAAATTATCGAATTCATAATAGCCAGAAGCCAGTGTTGCCCCTAGATTGTAAAGAGTTTTAAAACGAGGTACTGTTTTTAAGGTATCTAGCATTTTATAAACCCCTTCTTCATCTTTACTAAGCGGTTCCATTCTACGCTCGTTCCAAAAATCATCCGATCGATTATAGACTTGCTCTTGATAGGGGTCTAACTGAGCTTTGTAAAATTCTTTTCCTTTTTCCTTATCAAATTCGTAGTTGTCGTATAGGGTGGTACGTTTACCATAAACCCCGCGGGCGCCTTCTTTTTTCCGAAGACTGAAATCGCTCATAAAATAATCGCGGGTGATCAAGAAAATGGAGTCGTTCAAAACTTCAAATTCCTGTTCAATATAGACATCACGAACCCAGTTAAGATTGGCACTTTTGGACGCCTGAAGGTTGATTTCCTTAATGGCCCAAGTAGAATCGTTTACCCAAAAGTCGCCCTTGAAGGTGAGTTCATTTTTCCGCCTGGGATAATAAATGATATTGTAGCACCATTTGTTGTCGCGAAAGGCGCTATCCAGTAGCACATAGTTATAAACATCAATTCCTGTAGTAGATAGCGGACTTGTAAAGGCCTTATCAAAAAACTTCAGGTAATTATCGTACACGTTGTAATCACTGTACAAGTCTTTTACGAAGGCAATCAAAGACTGGTTATTCTCAAAACCAGACGCTTTATTTCCTTGCAGCACTTCTTTTTCTTCATTGAGGTTATTATCCCCGTAAATTTCAGAATAAGCTTCATTAACGAAAATAGGTAAGTACGTATTCCCAGTGATATTTGAGGTATCCACTTGATCGAACACAAACTCCATTCCTTTAAAAATCTTACTTTTTATCAAGGCAGAGTCGATGGTATTCAAGTCGAATTCCAGTTTTTCGTATTTATCGTATTGGTATTGCTTAAACTTTTTAACACCGTTTTCCCGACGATTCTCCCAGATTTTCCGAAGGATATCAATAGCTGGGTTGTTCTTCTTAGAAGTTTTTCCTGAAAAAACTACCACTTCATTGAGAGCTTCCACTTCTTCCTTAAGCACAATCTCAAGATTGTAGTTTACTTTTTTAGGGAGCGGAAAGTCTTTCATTTCATAACCCACAAAGGAAATCCAAAGTGCCTGATGGTTTTCGTCGCTTTCCAAATAGAATCGGCCATTTTCATCGGTAATGGTACCCTCGTTGGAATCTTTAAAAATTACATTCGCGAAGGCAACCGGCTCTCCAAATTCATCTTTTACTTCACCGCTTGCTTTTGTTTGCGCCACTAGGGCTGAAGCAATCAATAAGAGAAATAGGAATGCTAGTTGCTTCATTGCAATTTTAGGTTCGTGAATTGGGAATCGGGAATATCGGGAAAAAGTAAGACTTAGTCCTTGTATAATACTTTTTTAACAGCTTTTATAACATCTTCACTATTGGGCAACCATTCCTCCAATAAAACAGGAGAATAGGGCGCTGGGGTATCGGCTGTATTAAGTTTTACAATAGGGGCATCTAGATAGTCGAAAGCTTGAGATTGCACCTGATATGTAATTTCGGTCGCCACATTTCCAAAGGGCCATGCTTCTTCCAAGATGACCAATCGGTTGGTTTTCTTCACACTTTCCAAAATGGTTTTGTGGTCCATAGGGCGTACGGTACGAAGGTCTATGATTTCACACTCAATCCCTTCTTCCGCTAATTTTTCGGCAGCAGCATAGGCTTCCTTAATAATTTTTCCGAAGGAAACAACGGTAACATCTTTTCCTTCCCTTTTAATATCTGCTACCCCCAAAGGAATTAAGTACTCTCCCTCTGGCACCTCTCCCTTATCACCATACATTTGTTCACTTTCCATGAAAATCACGGGATCGTCATCACGAATGGCACTTTTCAATAATCCCTTTGCATCGGCTGGATTGCTAGGCACCACCACTTTTAGACCCGGACAGTTGGCAAACCAACTCTCAAAAGCTTGCGAATGGGTCGCTGCCAATTGGCCTGCAGATGCGGTTGGTCCTCGAAAAACGATAGGACAATTAAACTGTCCACCACTCATTTGGCGGATTTTAGCCGCATTGTTAATAATTTGATCAATCCCTACCAAAGAGAAGTTAAACGTCATGAATTCGATGATAGGACGGTTTCCATTCATCGCACTTCCTACCCCAATCCCGGCAAAACCCAATTCGGAGATGGGAGTATCGATGACCCTTTTAGGGCCAAACTCATCCAACATCCCTTTACTAGCCTTGTAAGCACCGTTGTATTCGGCAACCTCTTCGCCCATTAAATAAATACTTTCGTCGCGACGCATTTCTTCGGTCATCGCTTCACAAACAGCTTCTCTAAATTGTATGGTTTTCATGCTCTAAATTCAAAAAGGATTACCCTGAAAAAATTTCAGGAAGACAAAAATAATACTATTTGAAAAGTTCTTCACACTTTTTAGAAAAATTCTAAAATTTTATTATGCATGCATAGGAAAATTGATTAGATTGTCGTATCTTCGTAGCCCAAATCAGAACGATCAAAAAATAAAAAATTACTTCATGAAAATTTTAGTGTGTATAAGTCACGTGCCAGACACGACTTCTAAGATCAACTTCACGGAAGGAGACACCCAGTTTGACACCAATGGTGTTCAATTTGTCATTAACCCAAATGATGAATTTGGCCTTACCCGAGCCATGTGGTTCAAGGAAAAACAAGGCGCTTCGGTACATGTAGTGAATGTAGGAGGCCCTGAAACCGAACCTACGTTACGCAAAGCTTTAGCCATAGGGGCCGATGAAGCTATTCGGGTAAATACCCCTGCCACTGATGGGTTTTCCGTAGCGAAACAACTAGCACAGGTAGTGAAAGAGGGTGGGTATGACCTGGTCATTGCCGGACGTGAATCGATTGATTATAACGGGGGCATGGTTCCTGGGATGCTTGCCAAAATTACAGGAGCCCACTTTGTGAACACCTGCATAAGCCTTGAGGTTGAAGGGACTGAAGTAACAGCTATCCGTGAAATAGATGGCGGAAAGGAAACCCTTAAAACTTCGCTTCCTTTGGTGGTAGGCGGACAAAAAGGATTGGTTGAGGAAAGCGATCTTCGTATCCCCAATATGCGCGGTATTATGCAAGCCCGTTCCAAACCCCTACATGTGAAAGAACCTGCAGAAGCTTCCGCAGAAACTTCCGTTAGCAAATTTGAAAAGCCAGCTCCCAAAGGAGATGTAAAACTGGTAGACAATGTAGATGATCTCGTAAACCTATTACACAACGAAGCAAAAGTAATTTAAGATATGTCAGTACTCGTATATACAGAATCCGAACAAGGAAAATTCAAAAAAATAGCGCAAGAAGCTGTTTCTTACGCCAAAGGCATTGCCGATATGATGGGCACAACGGTTACCGCCGTTTCCGTGAATGGTGAAGACACCGCCTCTTTAGGAAACTATGGTGCTTCAAAAGTTTTGGAGGTAAATAACGATGCCTTGAAAAACTTCAATGCGGAAGCCTATGCCGATGTGGTGGCCAAAGCAGCACAACAAGAAGGGGCTCAAGTAGTGGTGCTTTCTTCAAGTGCCAATGGAAAATACATGGCTCCTTTAGTAGCCGTAAGCCTAGAAGCAGGATATGTTCCTAATGTTACAGGACTTCCCGAAAGCACCGACCCATTTAAAGTAAAACAAAGTGTGTTTACCAACAAAGCCTTTGCCGTTACTGAAATTAATACTCCTGTAAAAGTGATTGGTTTGGCCAAAAATGCTTACGGAGTGAAAGAAAATGATACCAGCGCCACCACAGAGGCGTTTTCACCAGAATTCAGCAAAGGCGAAATAGAAGTTGTATCTGTGGACAAAGCCACCGATAAAGTTACTATTGCGGATGCTGAAGTGGTGGTGTCGGGAGGACGTGGCCTAAAAGGTCCCGAAAACTGGGGAATGATTGAAGACCTTGCGAATGTTTTGGGAGCAGCAACCGCCTGTTCCAAACCGGTAAGCGATATGGGATGGAGACCTCATAGCGAACACGTAGGCCAAACGGGAAAACCAGTAGCCTCCAATTTATATATTGCTATTGGTATTAGTGGAGCCATTCAACATTTGGCAGGAATCAACGCTTCCAAAGTGAAGGTGGTAATCAATAACGATCCGGAAGCACCTTTCTTCAAAGCAGCAGATTATGGTATTGTAGGCGATGCTTTTGAGGTTGTTCCACAGTTGGTAGAAAAATTAAAAGAGTTTAAGTCACAAAACGCATAATTTTTGTTAATTTGTGCCTTCACAAAAGGGCTGTTCAAAATAAGGTGGGTCCTTATTTTGAACAGCTTTTTTTAATGAAAGGGAATGAGTTTAGTTAGACTTAACATTAAAGGAATATCTTATAGCCAAACACAAAATGGCGCTTACGCACTCATCCTCAGCGAAGAAGATGGCGAAAGAAAACTTCCTATCGTCATAGGGGCTTTTGAAGCACAATCCATTGCCATTGCACTGGAAAAAGAAATTAAACCCCCAAGACCCTTAACACACGACTTGTTTAAAAATTTTGCCGATCGGTATCAAATTATGGTAAAACAAGTCATCATCCATAAATTGGTGGATGGGGTTTTTTATTCCAGTATTATTTCCGAAAGGGACGGTCTAGAAGAAATTATTGATGCCCGTACCAGTGATGCCATTGCCTTAGCGCTTCGCTTCAATGCACCTATCTTTACCTATAAAGGCATTTTGGACAAAGCTGGAATATATCTAAAAACACAGCCCAAAGAAGAAAAAATATCGGATGAAGAGGAAGCTGTGATTGAAAAACTTATTACTGGGGAGGATCAGGAATCCAAAAAGAAAACCTCCAAAAACTATAGCAAACACACCCTCAAGGAATTGAACAAGATGCTGGATGAAGCTGTAGCCAATGAAGACTATGAAAAAGCGGCCAGTATTCGTGATGAGATTTCCAAACGCGAAAAATAACCTATGCGCCTAATTTTATTCCTACTTGCCTTTTCTTTTTTACAAGTAGCAGGTTTTTCACAAAACATTGAAAAAGACTGGGTGTTTTCCAGTATTGAAAACAAACAAGGAACTTCTATTGTTCCTACTTACCCAGACGAAGATGTCTTTCAACTTGAAGAGGGTTCTTTTTATTATTCGCTAAAAGCCAAAGACAATCTTGAAGCCTCTGGTGACTATCTATTTCAGAATAACCTCTTGGTCTTTTTTTACAATCAGCCTACAGACACTATTAGAAGGTATCGGGTAACGACCCTTACCGACAGCACTTTGAGTTTTTCAGAAAGCAACATCACCTATTCTTTCAAGTCTTCGGAAATTCTGGATCGTACCTCCCAAGTAGAAACGCAACCAGAAGAAGAAAGCACCTCGGCCATTGCGTTAGATCCTGGCCAGGGAGTGGGACTTACCCTCAACGGATTGGCGCGCGGTATTCTAGGAATGGTTTTCTTATTGTTGGTTTGTTACTTATTAAGTAGCAATCGAAGAAAAATTAATTGGCGCTTGGTGTTTACCGGATTAGCCATGCAAATAATTTTTGCCATTTTAGTATTGAAAGTAGATTTTGTAGCCAAAACTTTCGATTGGATTTCTGAAAAAGTGGTAACCTTCCTCAATTTCAGTGAAAAGGGTGCCGAATTTCTATTTGGCGGATTGGTCACCGATATGAATACTTTCGGCTATATTTTTGCTTTCAAGGTACTGCCAACAATTGTGTTTTTCTCGGCCTTCACTTCCCTATTATATTATTTAGGAATTCTTCAGAAAATTGTAAAAGCCTTTGCATGGATTATGAGCAGGACCATGCACCTTTCTGGGGCTGAAAGTCTGGCAGCAGCGGCCAATATTTTTATCGGTCAAACAGAAGCCCCTTTAGTGGTAAAGCCCTATTTGGACAAAATGACCAAAAGTGAAATGCTTTGTCTTATGGTAGGGGGAATGGCAACCATAGCAGGAGGTGTTTTAGCTGCCTACATTGCTTTTCTAGGCGGAGAAAGCGAAGCCCAAAAAATTATTTTTGCGAAGCACTTATTAACCGCCTCTATTATGTCGGCTCCCGCTGCGATTATCATCGCTAAAATGCTCTATCCTGAAACCGAAGAAGTAGACCGGAAACTGGATATTTCAAAAGATAAAATAGGAACCAACATACTCGATGCTATTTCCCGCGGGACTACTGAAGGGCTCAAATTAGCCGTGAATGTTGGCGCCATGCTATTGGTTTTTACGGCTTTAATTGCTGTATTTAACTGGATTACGGTCGATTGGATTGGAGGTCCTACAGGACTGAACGATAAAATTGCCATTGCCACCGATGGACGGTACAATGGATTATCCCTTCAGTATATTTTAGGAAACTTATTTGCTCCAGTGGCTTGGCTCATTGGAGTTCCCAGTGAAGATATTGTTGCCGTAGGACAGCTTTTAGGGGAGAAAACGATCCTAAATGAATTTTTTGCTTATGCCTCGTTAAGTGACCTGAAAAATACCGGAGTCTTAACCAATTACCGTTCGGTCGTCATCGCTACCTACACCCTTTGTGGCTTTGCCAATTTTGCCTCCATTGGCATACAAATTGGCGGCATTGGGGTTTTAGCACCCTCGCAAAGAGCCACCCTGGCTCGGTTTGGAATTAAGGCCCTTATTGGAGGTACGGTCGCTGCACTATTAACCGCTACGATTGCAGGGATGTTAATTGGTTAATAACTATTTATAACTGAAATACATTAGCATTTTTATAAAGTCGTTTACTTTATTACATTTACCGCAAATCCTTATTGTGAATTATGAAGCAGTATCATGAACTCGTGAAACATGTTATGGAAAACGGTGCCGTTAAGCAAGACCGAACCGGAACGGGAACAAAAAGTGTTTTTGGATATCAAATGCGGTTTGATCTTAGTGAAGGCTTCCCCATGGTGACCACTAAAAAATTACATTTAAAGTCCATTATTTACGAATTATTATGGTTTCTGAAAGGAGATACCAATATTGAATACCTCCAAGAAAACGGGGTACGAATATGGAATGAATGGGCCGATGAAAAAGGTAATTTGGGACCTGTTTATGGACATCAGTGGCGCAATTGGAATAGTGAAGAAATTGATCAGATTACTGAAATTGTAGAGACACTAAAAAAGAATCCCGACAGTCGAAGAATGTTGGTGAGTGCCTGGAATCCTTCGGTTTTGCCAGATACATCGATTTCCTTTTCTGAAAATGTAGCGCAAGGAAAAGCGGCTCTTCCCCCATGTCATGCTTTTTTTCAGTTTTACGTGGCCAACGGGAAACTATCCTGCCAATTATACCAACGAAGTGCCGATATATTTTTAGGCGTTCCCTTCAATATTGCTTCTTATGCCCTATTGACCCTGATGATGGCCCAAGTCTGTGGTTACGAGGCAGGAGACTTTATCCATACCTTTGGAGATGCCCATATCTACAGCAACCACATGGAACAATTGGAGCTTCAATTATCCCGGGAACCCAGACCTTTGCCAAAAATGTTGCTAAATCCCGAAGTTAAAGATATATTTGGCTTCAATTTTGATGACTTTACCTTAGTGGATTACAACCCACATCCACATATTAAAGGTGCGGTTGCTATTTAAAAACAAATCTTTTACCTATGAAAAAATTATTGGTTCTTATCCTACTTATATCCTTCAGCAAAGGCTTTTCCCAAGAATGGGGAACCGTAAATAAAAACAGTGTAACCATGAAAGAGGTTGCGCCAGTATGGCCTGGTTGCGAGGCAAATTCTGGAGCAGGCATTGATGCCTGTTTCAAACAAAAATTAGCCCAACACATCGGTAAAAATTTTAAGTATCCTGCCGAAGCTTATAAAAATAATGAGCAAGGAAAAGTTATTGTAGAGTTTTTTATAGACGAGCAAGGAATGGTTGATATTAAAAGTGTTTCTGGCGGGAGCAAATCCCTTCAGGAAGAAGCCAAAAGAAATATTGGTCTTATACCAAAAATGGCAAAACCAGGAATGCTCGCCGGAAAGCCAAAAGCTATTAAATACACCGTCCCTTTAACTTTTAAAACAGGGAAATAAATGAAACTACTTTTCTCGGGCCTTTTGCTGGCGTGTTGTTTTCTAGGAACCGCACAACAGGTAAATCTTGAAAATTGCAATCTTGCCAGTAATCTTGCCGCAAGAAGTAGTTGCCTAAAAGGGTCTGTGGAAAGCCTTCTATATCAAGAACTTCTAAAAGTTGCAGACAGTACCCGGAATACCCAAACCCTCGGTTTAGATTTGTTTGTAGATGGTATTGGTAATATCTATGTAGACTCTGTCATCCCTTCAGAAAAGAAACCTCTGGTCGAAAAGGTCATTCAAGGCATTAAACCTTTAAGCTCTTATAAAAACTATAAAGGCGAATTGCTTCAAGATGCTATTAGGATAGACCTTGAAGTATTTCCCCCAAAAAAATCTATAAGCGTAAGCGAGGAAGATGCTGAAATAGCCAATATGCTGAAAGGAAATAGTAAAAAAGACACTCTTTCCCAAGATAGCCCAAAAGAAAAAAAGGATTATGTCCCCTTTGCGGTCATCGAGAATGTCCCTGTATATCCAGGTTGTTACCAAGGTACCAATGAAGAGCTAAAATCCTGCATGAGCCTAAACATTCAACGGCATGTGGTAAACAATTTTAACATGGCACTTGCTAACTCCCTTAATTTACCGGACGGCACCCAGAGGATCTCGGTACAATTTAAGATTGACCGATTCGGGTTCGTAACCAATATCCGGGCTCGGGCAAGTAGACCTGAACTAGAAAAAGAGGCCGTACGTGTTGTAGGCACCCTTCCCAGAATGATGCCCGGGAAACAATTTGGGAAAGAAGTTGGGGTTTTATATGCACTTCCCATCTTGTTTAAAGTGGAAGGAAATCCCAAAAAGACTCCTCGAAAAAAGAAACGAAAACGAAGAGGATAAAATTTTTAAGACTAAATATTCTTTAAAAGCAATTCTATCTCTTCAGGCTTATTATAAAAATGAAAGCTTATTCGTAATCCCTTTCCGCGAGCAGATACAATGATATTATTTTTACGAAGGTGTTGGAGTAATTTTTCATCACCTTTTATGTTAAATATGGTAGAGTGATTCTTCCTTTCTGAAATTTCAATCGGCAAAAGACTTAATGCTCTAAATCGTTCATGCGCCCATGAAGAGAATTCCTGTAAGTATGTTTCAACCGACTCCATTCCAATTTTTTCCAGTAGTTCAATAGATTGCGCCAAAGTACCATAGTTTAAAGTATCTTGATGTCCTGGCTCCATCTTTCCTATGATATTGATTTTGTCTCTGTTTCCAAAAACCGCATCCGCACTGTTAAATCCAATGGTATTGGGAAAAAGTTTTTTATCCAAACCGTCTTTCAACAAGAAAAAACCATTTCCATAGCCCCCCAGCATCCACTTGTAACTACTCGCTCCAACGATATCGAAGGCACTTTCAGAAAAATGAAACCGTTCTGTCCCAAAGTACTGTGTCCCATCGGCAATAAAGAGGGTTTCAGGATACTGGTTCTTTAATTCTTTCAGGAATGTTAGATCTACTTTTATTCCTGTGATATACTGAACGATACTACATAGGAAAACATCTGGACGGTGTTTTGCAAAAGCGGCTTCAATATTTGTTTCCAAGTTTTCATTCAAATCGGCATAGCACACCTCAAAATCACGAAACTCCACGGGCCAATTTACTGAAGGATAATCGCCTTCAATCATTAAAATTTTTTGATTTTTGGGAAGCCCTTCCATTAAAATGTTTAATCCAATGGAAAAATTAGGCACCAAAGCCACTCGTTCTTTTTCAGTAGAGAAAAATCTCGCTACCGTTTCCTTAATTTCCCAAATGTGTGTTTTATGTTGATCCCTAAACATACTCGCTTCCTGCAATAAGGCTTTATCATGCTGCTCACGCCACGCGACCACAGAAGCCGGCAGGAGTCCGCTAGAGGCCGTATTTAAATAGGTATAATGATTAAGAACAGGAAACTCTTGGGTAAAATCTAGATTTGAATTCATAAAGTGGTTAAAATTGGGTAATTTTACGAATAGCTAAAAGTAACCTTATGTTTTCAAAAAGCAAAACTTCCGAGAGAATAGACGCCGAACAACGGGAACAATACGATTATGCCCGCCGTCGTGTAAAACAGAAAAAAAGATTGATGCAACATTTTATCTTTTTCCTGGCGGGATCCATTCTTCTTATTATCATTAACCCAGTCTTAGGCATTGGGAAAGATTTTTTTATTCAAAATTGGTTTGCTTGGGCCATATTGGTTTGGGCACTTTTCTTTTTGGTGCATGTATTCAATGTTTTTATACTGAATAAGTTCATGGGCAAGGAGTGGGAAAATCAACAAGTTGAAAAACTCAAGGCCAAACAGGAAGCACGCATTCGGGAATTGGAGAAAGACGTTACTAAAGAAGTACTAAGTGCCGAAGTAAAAAAAAAGAAAGCACAGGACCAACAGCAAACACCGGGAGCATTATGATTACCATGATTGCCGCGGCAGGGGAGCACAACGAGTTGGGATTGGAAAACGACTTGGTTTGGCATTTACCCGATGATTTCAAACGTTTTAAACAACTCACTACAGGCCATCATATTATTATGGGGCGCAAGACTTTTGAAAGTTTCCCCAAACCTTTACCCAATAGGGTTCATATTGTCATCACCCGAAATAAAAACTACCAAAAAGAGGGCGCCGTCGTGGTTTCCAGTATGGAAGAAGCCTTGAAAAAAGCCGCTGGAGACCCGCAACCTTTTATTATTGGAGGTGGGGAAATCTATGCCTTAGGCATGCCTTTTGCCCATAAAATTGAACTTACCCGAGTACATGGCACTTTTAAGGCAGATACCTTTTTCCCTACCATTCCGTTAGACGATTGGAAACTTATTGAAGAAAAACACCATGAAAAAGATGATACGCACAACTTCCCTTTTACCTACCAAACGTATGTAAGAAAATGAATCCGTTGATGCTTCAAATAGGTAAGGATCACGGTCTTTCCTTTAAACAAGCATCTCCCTTGGCTGGAGGGGATATTAATGAGGTTTTCAAGGTAATTGCTTCAGAAGGTGATTTTGTCATTAAACGGAATGCCTACAAATCTCTTCCGGGTATGTTTGAAGCAGAATCGAAAGGGCTTCAGTTGCTTCAGTCCACAAACACTTTTGTCATTCCGGAGGTGTTGGGCGTAGGGCAAATAGAAGATTACGGTTATTTATTATTAGCTTTTCTGCCTTCTGGTAAACCCGCTCAAAATTTTTGGGAGAAATTCGGAACCCATCTTGCACATCTTCATAAGAACAGTCAGTCCCATTTTGGATTGGATTACGACAACTTCATTGGGAGTCTTCCGCAGTACAATACGGCATGGGAAACCGCTTCAACATTTTACATCCATCAGCGGCTAGAACCACAACTGAAATGGGCGCACGATCATGGGTATCCTTTTTCATCTTTGAATTCCTTTTACAAAAATATTGCCAAGGATATCCCCAAAGAAGCTTCCTCACTGGTACACGGGGATCTTTGGAACGGAAATTATTTAGTTACTAAAAACGGGACTCCAGCACTCATAGATCCTGCGGTAGCCTATGCCCCACGGGAAATGGATTTGGCCATGATGCAATTATTTGGAGGCTTTCCAGAAGCAACTTTTAATACCTATCAAGAAGTATTTCCGTTGGAACCGGGATGGAAAAAGAGGGTTCCCCTATGGCAACTCTACTACCTTCTAGTACACCTCAACCTGTTTGGAAAGGGGTATTACCCATCGGTTAAAAAAATAATACAGCAGTTTTCTTAAAGGAAAATCCTATTTTTGCAAGAACCAAAACACAATACATGAAAGCATACGTTTTTCCAGGACAAGGTGCCCAATTTACCGGAATGGGGCAAGATTTATACGAAGCATCCTCAAAAGCAAAAGATTTATTTCATCATGCCAATGAAGTTTTAGGCTTCGACATTACTAAAATCATGTTTGAAGGATCGGCAGAAGAACTAAAGCAAACCAAAGTAACACAACCCGCCATCTTTTTACATTCTACCATCTTAGCGGAAGTATTGGGAGCTAGCTTTCAACCCGATATGGTTGCGGGACATTCCCTTGGGGAGATTTCGGCCTTGGTTGCCAATCGAACCTTAGCTTTTAGCGACGGACTTCAATTAGTCTACAAACGTGCCCTTGCGATGCAACATGCCTGCGAACAAACCCCTTCTACTATGGCTGCTGTACTAGGCTTAGAAGATAAAGTGGTGGAAGATATCTGTTCTGACACCCCTGGTATTGTTGTAGCAGCAAATTACAATTGTCCTGGGCAATTGGTGATTTCTGGAGATATCAATGCCGTAAATGCAGCTTGCGAAGCTTTAAAAGATGCCGGAGCCAGACGTGCTTTGATTCTTCCTGTGGGAGGTGCTTTTCACAGCCCATTGATGGAGCCTGCCCGTGAAGAGTTGGCTACAGCCATTGAAGCTACTCAATTTACAGCACCCGCTTGCCCTATTTATCAAAATGTGAGTACTACCGCGGTCACCAATCCTAGCGAAATAAAGAAAAACCTTATTGAGCAATTGACTGCTCCCGTAAAATGGACGCAAAGTGTGCAACACATGATTGCCGACGGCGCTACTACCTTCATCGAAGTAGGTCCCGGCAATGTATTACAGGGGTTGGTGAAAAAAATTGATCGGGAAATGGAAACCCAAAAAGCCGAAATCTAATTCCTGCAAAACAAATTTAGGGAGTAAACTTTTATCGGATTTGCCCAAATGTGATTTTCCATGCTTTAAGTTCGTTAAAAATTTAAGCGTATGGAAAGGTCTATCACAACATCAGGAAATCCATTTTCAGGAGTACACAAAGGAAACTTCAGTGTTCGGAAATTTTTGGTCACGATCAAGCAAAGTTTCTTCCAACTCCCTTCAGAAACACCTAGCAATAAAAATTCCAAGGAATTCGACAGTGAAACGTCTATAAAAAAGATTTCAGAAAGCATCCATGTTTCAGAAGCCATTATTGAAAGCGTACTGGCAAGACTCACTACTTTTGAAAAGGAAAGAAAGTACCTACGCCAAGAAGTCAACCTCAATGATTTAGCTAAATCCTTAGGCACCAATCACGCTTATTTGTCGAGGATTATCAACCATGTAAAAGGCAAATCCTTTAAAAAATACCTCAACGATTTACGGCTGGAGTATGCTTACATCGATCTGCAAACCGACCTTACCAAAAGAAGGTATACCATTGAAGCCATTGCCTTTGAAAACGGATTTAAAAGTGCCGAAAGCTTTTCAAGAAAATTTAAACAGCATTATGGCGAATACCCTTCCCAATTTCTTCGGAAGTTAAAAGAAAGTGCTTAAAGAGCCCTATTCACGGTAATCTGTAAAGGATTTTAGCTTTACTGAAACGGAAGCTTTAGTAGGTTCATTGGATAGCACTTTCATTTCAGTCATAAAATAGGAAGGTACTGCAGCACAGGTTTGACGCTCTTCTTGGGAAATGGATGGTCTGTTTTCCATGCATTCGGTAAATTGATTTCCCTGAAAAACCGCTTCAAATTCAGTTTCATTAAATTTTTTGATATAAATGGTTCCAGAAAACATAAGCGATCTTGTGTATGCCCTGGTATCCATGAAGAGAATATCAAAGGTGTTTTTCTTCGGTAACTGTGTTGAATTGTACTGAATACTTTCCGTATCCTCTACCGCTTCCACAAGTGGATTCAACAAAGCTTCCAATTTAGCTTCTGCCTCTTGTGCGGTAATTTTTCCTTCCATAAGTTGTTGTGAAATTATCTTGGCTTGTGTCCCTACATCCTTTCCCTTTTCGTTCAGTCTTTTACCATCTTCCGACGCTTTTTCGACATTTACATTGTTTAATTGCTTTCGTTCAAAATCCATTTCATCTTTATTTTGTTGCATCAAACTGTAACCAACCATGACACTGTCTTTGGGTTCAATAGGAAATGGGCAGCCTTTCAAAAACTCCACCGCAATGGAAAGCACATTACTTTCCGGCATGCGCGTTCCATCTTGCGCTTTAGCTTCCTGCATATCCTTTTCTGAAATATATAATGTGAAACTCTTGTCATAAAGCGATGCTTCAATCACTTCGCAAGAATTAAAGGAAACCTGATTGTAATTCACGGTATTTTGGGAAATACAAAACACTGAAAATAAAAAGAGGGTAAGGCGAAAAAATACGGATGGAAATTTCATAGTTGTTGTTATTGATTTTGAATAAAACTTTCAATTTTCTGAAGTCTTTCTTCTTGTTTTTTTAAGGTTTCTTTTAATTGACGGTTTTCTTTTTCCAATTCAATTACATACAGAAAGAGTTCTTCAATTTTTTCAAGGTTTTTTACGGAAGTTTCCCCCAAGTTAATGGTCATTCCCTGCTGCTTCACTTCTGCAAAGGATTTGACCCCTGGCAAATGTCCTTTCTTCTGAATAAATTCAGCTACCACCTTTAAATCCTGAAACTGATAGTTAGGGTTGATGTTGGAACTTCCTTCAAAATAACTTTCAAACACATAGTCTGGATAAGTGGTCGTGGCACTTTGAAAATCGGTTGCCTCAGCGGTTCCATTAACCACTAAGGGATTTCCGCCGCCAAGATTGATTACCACTCGATCGGTCCCCCCCTGAAGAAAACGAAAACTATCATTACTATCGCGATACTGTAATCCCCAGTTGGAAAATGTATTGGAATGTGCTACCACCATACGGTCGCTGTTGCTAGTTCCCCCTCCAAACATATGTATCATCGCTGGCGGGGTCCCTGAAGTAATAGGAAAGGAAATCGTGCTTTGATCGCTTGAAAAAGTAATATCGTCCCCTGTGTTTGCAACATCTAGAACGGTTCCAGTTCGAGACCAAAAGGAACTACTATTTGCCCAGCTTACATTTCCAGCACCATCGGTTTGCATAACCTGACCATTCGTTCCTCTTGAAGCAGGAAGGATGTAATTATTGGAGCTTGTGGTCCCAATGGAAACATTTCCCAAAAAATACCCTGCAAAAGTATTACTGCCACTTCTAAGTACTTCGGAGTAAACCCCATACTGATTAGTACCCCCCACCGTAGTGGGTATAATAGCTCTAAGCCCATATTTATTACCCGTTCCACTATTGCCCGTATGCAAAGCGTCAAAAGCAATGGCATTACTGCTGTTATTGGTTTGAATTAAGGAGTAAAAACCTATGGAAGGGCCACTTCCTCCATTTAGTACATCACTATTATAGCCATAAAGCGTTCCCGAACTATTTCCGCCCGTATCCAATAACCGTTGCCGCACTCCAAACTGAGTGCCAGATCCACCCCCAACTGAAACCGTATTCCAGATCCCTGTAATATTTCCAGTGGAAGTTGATTGATTTGAGGTGTTGAGCAGTAAATTCCATTTACCACTGCCTCCACCCACATTATTTACCGTACTAATAATTCCAGCCTTTACCGCAGCATTTGAATTGTTTTCTACCTCAATACCACTCACATTGGTGGGAGAAGCAGAGACATCAGAGTTAATCTCAACATCAATCCCCCTTAGTAAAAACCCTGAATTCGTTCCCGAAGCAAGATCAATTTTGAGTCCGTTATTATAATTCTCTGAAGCTCCCGCAGTAATATTCAATCTGGATTCATCGTTTGAAGTATCGCCAATAGCCAAAGCACCTTGTGTATACATATTATCTGTAATAGCATTGGGGGCAGTACCAGTACCCACTTCCAAGAAATCAGCATCTTCACTTCCAACTGTTGAAGCATCCACCCAATTTACGTTACCGCTCCCATCGGTTTGCATTATTTGATTTGCAGTACCATCGGTTACAGGAAATGCATAACCTGTCCCTGTGGGATTACCAACTTGTAGTGTACCATTAGCTCTTAGAACATTATTATCAAACTCGCCATAGATAAGCGGAGAAGTTGAATTTGAATTTTCGACAATTAAAGTATTTGAAACATTTGTTAGTGTAGCTCCAGATTGGTAGCCTAAAAACAAATTACCTGTACCCTCAATTACTTGTCCAGAAAAAGCCCCTAATAGTGTATTGTTACTACCCATATCGCCATTTCTACCAGCTTCATTACCAATAACAGTATTATAATTTCCAGTAGTGGTAAATATTGAAGCAAAATACCCCAATAATGTATTTCCTATTCCAGTATTTCTAAAACCCGCTTGGTCTCCCACTGCAGTATTTCTACTTCCTGAAACATTTTCAGATAAGGTCCCTAAGCCAATTGCTGTATTGCCCGAGCCATTAATATTATCTGATAAAGAAGCGGTTCCAATGGCTAAATTTACACCCCCAGTTGTATTACTAAATAGTGCATTTGCTCCAATTGCTAAGTTATTGCCTCCGGTTGTGGTATTTTGTGCTGCACCTGTACCAATTGCAATCTGGCTATTCCAGTTATTTTGTAAATTTCTAAAAGCATTAGTGCCAATGGCTATTATGTTACTGCGTTCTGTTAAGCTTCTACCAGCACCATCACCCAATAAAATATTATCAGACCCACTTGTTAAGTTTATACCTGCATCAGACCCCCATTTAATATTGCTACTAGGGCTTTGTAGTGTGCCATTGGTATCTATTTGCAATCTTTGAATATTATTGGTTCTAAAACTTAGTGCAGTATTATCTGTAGTACCTACAAAATTAGTGGCAGCATTGGTGCCAGCATTTCCAGTTAAAGACCAGTTATTGCCTGAAATAATTGAAGCATCCACCCAACTCACATTTCCGCTACCATCAGTTTGCATGATTTGGTTTGCAGTACCTCTGCTGGAAGGTAAAATATAATTATTTGAGGTTGTGGTGCCTACCGAAAGCCGTCCTAAAAAATAGCCCGCATAACCATCTAATTTAAGTGTTTGGCTATAAACACCATAGTGTGTGCCTGTACTTGTCTCATCTATATCAATATAACTTCCATACTTATTTATGCCTTCTCCAGTAATTGTGATTCTATTCCCATAGAAATCCCCAGTACCTATGCCTGAAACGGAAATATCAGACGCATATTGATTTCCTGTTCCTGAGCTTGTCACTGAATTCCGGGTTGCGGTATGATCCCCATTACCATTACTCGAAATAAAATTTCGTGTCCCTGTTTTATTTGAATCACTTCCATTTGATAAAATAATACTATTGTCAACTCCAATCAAATTACCATTTACGGTTCCCAAGAATCTATTCTCTATTCCTTTTTTAGTACCGCTACCTGATCCTGAAATTAAATTATACATTCCAAAATGTTGTCCTGTACCTGTATTTGAAATTTCATTTCTGGTGGCCACCTTTATGTTGTTATCTGTTCCATCCATTAAAACACTGGTCCCTCGAGCTCCCGAAGCAATGATATCTAAAGGGTAATCTGCGGTATTTTTACCAATAGCTAAATTTCCAAGCGTATAAAGATCATCATTAATATCATCTGGTGCAGCAGTAGTGCCCTCTTCAAAAAAATCGGCATCGCCTGTTGCCGCATCTGCAGTAGTCGTGAGTTTTTCCCATGCAGTACCGTTAAAAAGGTAAAAGCCTACACCATTCCCTCCTACCACAGCAACATTGGTATTATAGATTAAAAGCCCTGTAGCGGCAGTATTGACCCCATCCAGCATCGTAGTAGTGATATTGGCTAAGGCTATTCTGGGAATAAGCAAGCCCTTGTCTGTAGCTTCAATATCAAGGACAGACGAATTATCCGGACTAGTAGTGTTGATACCTACCTGTGCCAGACTTATCTGGGTGAAAAATACTAAACTATAAATTACATGCTTCATTTTTACTTTTTTTGGTTCAAAACCGCCCTAAAATTTAGAGCGGTTGAAGGGTTAGTTAGTGAAAATGATTTGGGGTTTTCTTATAGGGTGCTTAAGAGTTTGCTAACAAATTGGTTTAGTTCGGCTTTCACATTGGTACAACCTTCCGCAAAGAAAATTTCTGAGGTGGCTACCGAAATAACCACATTTTCTTTTCGGGTCCCCATCACAAAATGATCTTGTTCCGGGCCTTCAATAAAGAAAGCCTCATCACCCAAACCATTAACAGCTATGGAGGTTTCATTTAAAAATTCATCATAATCCAAACGTAACTCTTCATAAAAACTCTGTGTATTTGCTTCATCGGTAAAAGAAGCCATGACCACCGTATACAGAAAATTAGAATTAGGATTACTTAAAAGCCACACACAGGATTTCCCAGCAGGATTATCCTCTTCATTGAGCAATTCGGCATTGAAATTACTGAGTCCACATAGATCTTGGTAATTTGACGGTGAAGCGAACACATTATTGCATTCAAGAGTAAAGCCCGTATTTGAATCATCCCCCTCATCATCTTTCTTACAAGAGAAAAGCATTAAAAAACTTAGGGCTATTAAAAAATATTGCGTTCTGTTCATGGTTATAGTTTTTGAATTTTAAAATCACTCATTTGATACGTTTTTGGGGTTTTGTTAATTTCAGTGACCGTCATTTTCATGGTAATTTTTCCTTTTTTATCGTAAGAGGTCATTTGCATAATGTAGCCGTAAGTGTCTATTGGCATTTGCTGAAGATTGGTGTTTCCCTTGAACATTTTCACAAAGCCCTTAAAATAATCCTGGTAGGTAAAATCTACCTGAGGCGCAAACCAAACTTCTGATTGGTAGTCTTCTGCTATAATTTCATACTCCTCACACAAATATCCATTCATGGTTTTGGTATTTCCAGTTTTCCGAAAGGTCGGCACCTCGCCATCGTCATCATTGTTTGAGACATTTCCGCCGCCCATCATTTTCTCCATAAATTCTAAGGAAATGGCCTGTCCCGATTTCTTTTTTAGGTCTAACATGACGGCCGATTTATTTTCAAAATCGATGATCATAGGATTCGGTTCATTTTTCTGAAAAGTAACAATGGCATTGTCTCCGTATCCCTGTATCATTTCCGTAGTACTCTTTTTTCCATCAAAGTCTTCTACCAGCATGGTAGCACTCATGGGAAAGGTGTAATCATCTTCTATTACCGCAGGGGCGCCGCCCAGAATATTCCCCATAACTCCCCCGCTATTTTTATCGCTTCTTTTTTTAGAGCGATCTTTTTTAGGAGCATTCATTACAGAATCCAGCGCACGGTCTGTTGTTTTTTCAACTTCCCTTTCTGTTTTTCTGGTAATGGTTCGCTCAACGGCATTTTCAGCTTTTTTCTTTAGCTTTTTAAAAAATTGCGCGTTTGCATGAGGAATTGTAAGAACAAAAAAAACGAATAGTACTGCTAGCCTTTTCATTGTTTTAGATTTTAATTAGATTTATGCTGCAAACCTAAAACCATTAAAATCTTTTTGGTTAAGGGTAATCAACCAAATTAAAAACTAGTGGTTTTCCACGATATCTTAAATCAATTTCCATGAAACGCTATTGTATATACGCTTTTTTTATTTTCATACTGTTTGATTTGGTTGCGCAAAACCAGAACCCAACAGCAAAAGTATTGTTGGATTCGGCAAGACAAATAGGTTTTTCAGATATTTCAAAATCGAAACAACTGTTTGAAAAAGCAAAAAAAGAACAACCAAAAGGCTCAGAATTCTATTATTATATTTTAATGATTGAAGCTGGCTTTTATGATGATTTAGGGGAGTTTGATATTGCCAATGCATTATCAGACAGTCTTATAAATCAATCAAAATTTAAAAGGTATCAAGGTTTAGGGTTGAAAGAGCGAGGTATTATCGCTTCCAAGAAGAACGAAGTAGATGTTGCCATAGTTTCTTTGAAGGAAGCTATCGAAATTTTTGAAGAAATTGAAGATCCCATTGAAGTTGCAACCTGCCTAAAGGTTTTAGGAAATACCCTTTTTTTTAGTGAAAATCTGGGAGAAGCAAGGGCATATTACAAAAGGTCGGCAAAAATATCCCTCGATGCTGGAGATCCTATCGCAACCGGTCTTGCCTATAATAATATTTCCAGAACTTTTGAAGATAGTAAATACCTAGACTCTGCTATTTATTACAACAATAAGATTTTCAAATTGTTAGAAAAGGAGAAAGACTATCGAGGCGAGTTGAACTTTATGGTGTACCTAAATGATGCCGACTACCAAAGTAGAAAGGGAAATTTTCAAAAAGCTAAAATCTCGATAGACTCGTCGTTTAAAATAGCTCAGGAGTTTAAAATTCCTGCCATGTTAGGGGCTGTTCATCAAGTAAATGCCGCCAATCTTAAACTAGAGGAAAATTATGCCGCATCCTTAGCAGAGGCCGAGAAAGCCATGGAAATCTTTCAACAAAACAATCAACCCAATTACTATAAACAAACCCTTTACATAGCTCAAGAAGGCGCTGCTAAAATTAAAGATTTTGAAAGAGCATATCACCTCCTTTTGGAATACCAAACTATAAACGACTCTATTAATGTAATTGAGGTAGATAAAAATTTAAAGGATTTACGTATAAAGTACGAAGCTGCTGAAAAAGAACTTAAAATCGTCGAACAACAAGCCGAAATTGCCCAAAAGGAAAACCAACGAAAAACCCTTTTTATGATGTCTATTGCCTTAGGATTGTTGGCACTATTAGGCTTCCTGTTTTTTAGACAACGTCAAAAAACACAAAAACAAGAAATTGTTTCCCTGAAAAACGAAAAGGAAAATGTGGCTTTGCGCTCCCTTATGGCGGGTGAGGAAAAAGAACGCAGCAGAATTGCCAAAGAGCTTCATGATGGATTGGGCGGTGTTTTGGCAGCTGCCAAAATGCATCTTAGTAAGATGAAAGGTTCTAACGATGAAGCTTCCCAAAAAGCCATGGATTTGTTGGATACAGCTTCCAAGGAATCGCGAAGGATCTCCCACAATTTACTGCCCGAAACCCTTCTGAAGAAAGGGTTGGACGCTGCCCTTCAGGATTTTATCAACTCTATAAATGAAAGTGGTTTACTGAGAGCTGAATACCAATCCATTCACCTAAAAGACGATTTACCTCAACCCCTTCAGTTAAGTGTGTACCGAATTATTCAAGAACTTATTAATAATATCATCAAACATTCAGAAGCTACCCAAGCCTTGGTACAAATTCAGCAAGAGCCTAGCAAGTTAACAGTAACAGTAGAAGACAACGGAAAGGGGTTTGCTCATGAGAGCACTTCCAAAGGGATTGGACTTCGAAATATTGAATCTCGATTATCCTTACTGAAAGGAAAGTTGGAAATCGATTCGGAAGAAAAAACAGGAACTTCTGTGTATATTGAATTGGAACTGGAAAAATGAAAAAAACGTATTCCATTGCGGTCCTGGATGATCATGCGTTGATCATTGAAGCGATTAAGTCATTGCTTCAGGGGGCTCCCGATTTCCCTTTTACGGAAGGGTTTCAAACCTATGAAGCCTTTCAAGCCTATCTTGCTTCCGGAAAAGAATTGGACATTTTGCTTTTGGACATTCAGCTGGAAAATCAGGATGGCATTAAACTGTGTGAAAAAATACATTTACAGCACCCCAATTTACGTATCATCATGCTTTCCAGCAATACGCAGCCTCATGTAGTGATGGATGCCTTAAAAAAAGGAGCCAAGGGTTTTCTTCCGAAGAATGTAAGTTTAGCAGAATTAAAGGAAGCCTTCCGGGAAACCTTAAACGGAAAAACTTATTTACACAAAGATATCTCCCTTATTCCTTCTGAAAGAAAAACAAGCCGATTCGATTATCTACCAAAGCTTACCCGAAGGGAAAAAGAAGTTTTGAAGCTTATTTTAGAAGAAATGACCACGACTGAAATTGCCGAAAAACTTTTTTTAAGTCCTAGCACCGTGGAAACCCACAGAGCTAGCCTTTTTTCAAAAACAAATTCCAAAAATGTAGTGGGGCTTATAAAATATACGCTTGAAAAAGGATTGTTGGAAGATTAATCGAGCCCCCTGACTTTCTTTTCCCATTTCCAGGCAGATTGCAATGCTTCTTCCATGCTATACTTTGTTTTCCAGCCCAATACCTCATCTGCCTTTGATGTGTTAGCATATACAGAAATTACATCTCCCGGTCGGCGAGGAACAATTTTATAATTCAGTTTTTTACCGCTAACCTTTTCAAAAGCATGAATTACCTCTAATACTGAGCTACCCTTACCGGTTCCCAAATTAAAAACCTCATAGGAAGATGTATTTTTGTTGTCTAAAAGGCGTTGCAATGCTACTACATGAGCCTGAGCTAGATCTACAACATGAATGTAATCCCTAATACAGCTTCCATCTGGCGTTGGATAATCATCGCCAAAGACAGAGAGCTCTGCCCGTAAGCCTGCCCCCGTTTGAGTAATAAAAGGCACTAGGTTTTGCGGAGTTCCTTTAGGAAGCTCTCCAATCTCGGCAGAAGGATGAGCGCCTATAGGATTGAAATAACGCAGTGAGATCGCCTGTAAGTTCCCCACAGCACAAGTATCGTAAAGAATCTCTTCATTAATTTGTTTGGTATTTCCATAAGGGGAAATCGCCTTTTTCACAGGCGCATCTTCCGTAATGGGTAATTGATCGGGTTCTCCATAGACCGTACAGGAAGAGCTAAATATAAAGTTTTGTATGCTGTGTTTTTCACACTCCTGAAGTAAATACACTAGAGTGTTTATATTATTTTCATAATACAATAATGGGTTTTCGACACTCTCCCCAACTGCTTTACTAGCGGCAAAATGAATGATACCTTCGATAGGATTTTCGGCGAAGAATTGCTGAACAAGCTCCTTCTTTCTTAAGTCTATATTTTCAAATTGCGGACGAATCCCCGAAATTTTTTCAATTCCATGAAGTACGCTTTCTTCCGAATTGGAAAGGTTGTCGATAATTACTACTTCAAAACCTTTTTCCTGAAGTGCCACAACCGTGTGTGAACCTATATACCCCAATCCTCCCGTTACAAGAATTTTTGCCATTTAGAATTTCTTTTAAAACATTAGTCTGTGACAAAATCAATTACCGTTTTGGTAATAAAGTCAATTTGTTCCTCATCCAGTTCGGTATGCATGGGTAAAGAAATGACTTCCTTTACCAATTGATTGGTCACTGTAAAATCGGCTTCATTGTACCTTGGGTCTTTATATGCTTTTTGCGCATGTAACGGTATCGGGTAATAAACCCCGCAAGGAATTCCATTATCATTTAAATGTTTCACCAAAGCGTCCCTAGTTCCATTTAAAATACGCAGCGTATATTGGTGAAAAACATGACAATCGCAAGTATCGCAAATACTATTTCCAGCTTTGCAATATCCGGTGGGAGTGATAATATTTTCGATTCCTTCAAAAGCTTTGCTATATTTTCTAGCGGCATTTCGTCGCGCTGCATTATATTGATCCAATTGAGGGAGTTTTGCTCTTAAAATAGTTGCCTGAATAGCATCCAATCGGGAGTTTACGCCTACCACATCGTGATGGTAGCGCTCGTACATACCATGGTTTACAATTCCACGAATGGTATGGGCCAAATCATCATCATTTGTGAAAATAGCGCCCCCATCGCCATAACACCCTAAGTTTTTAGAAGGGAAAAAAGAAGTGGAAGCGACGTGCCCAATGGCTCCCGTCTTGATTTTGGTTCCATCTTTGGAAGTATAATTAGCCCCAATTCCTTGGGCATTGTCTTCAATTACGTATAAATTATGGGCCTTGGCAAGCTCCATGATTTCGTCCATGGGAGCCGCTAGCCCAAATAAATGCACAGGCACTATTGCTTTCGTCTTAGGGGTAATGGCTTTTTTCACAGCTTCAACATCAATGTTGAAGTTTATAGGATCTACATCAACCAATACGGGTGTTAACCCCAACAATGCAATAACCTCTACGGTTGCTGCAAACGTGAAATCTGCTGTTATTACTTCATCTCCTGGCTTCAACCCAAGTCCCATCATGGCTACTTGCAAGGCATCGGTTCCATTAGCGCAGGGAATAACGTGTTTAACGTTTAGATAGTCTTCCAGTTCTTTTTGGAATTGATGCACTTCTGGGCCATTGATGTATGCGGTAGATTCGATTACTTCAAGAACCGATTGGTCTACCTGTTCTTTTATTTTTTCATATTGACCTTTAAGGTCAACCATTTGTATTTTTTTCATAGATGTGAGATGAACTTTTCAAAATTACAAAAATTGAAAACGGCGTACAATGCAATTCCTCAAAGAAACGTATTTTAGCAATATATTCTATGGAAAGCATTCTATACAACGCACTTATTTATGGAAGCCAGGCTCTCATGTGGCCTACACGTTTTTTCAATAAAAAAATGAAGCTATTCATTGAAGGCCGAAAAAATGTTTTTAAAATTCTTCAGCAAAAGATTTCTTCTGAAGACACTACCATATGGTTTCATTGTGCTTCTTTGGGTGAATTTGAACAAGGACTTCCCATTATGGAAGGTTTAAAAAAGAAGTCACCAGGAACCAAATTGGTGGTTACTTTTTTTTCCCCTTCCGGTTATGAAATAAAAAAAAATACTCCTGTGGCAGATGTGGTGGTGTACCTCCCTCTAGATACGCCAGCCAATGCCAAAAAATTCTTGAAACTGGTGCATCCCTCCCAAGCTTTTTTTGTGAAGTATGAATTTTGGCCCAACTACTTATTTGCTCTTAAAAAAGGAGGTGTTCGCACCTATTTGGTTTCAGGGCTTTTCCGAAGAAATCAAGTTTTTTTTAAACCCTATGGAGGTTTTATGCGGAAAGCTCTTGCTTGTTTTGATCATTTTTTTGTGCAAAACAAAACTTCCCTAAACTTATTGAAGGGTTTGGGTTTCGAAAATGTCACGGTAAGCGGAGACACCCGTTTTGATCGGGTTTCACATCAAATAGAAATGGACAACTCCCTAGAGTTTATGGAGCAATTCAGAGAAGAAAAACTTTGTATGGTCTGTGGGAGCACGTGGCCTGAAGACGAAAAGGTATTGCTTCCTTTTATGAATTCCGATCTTGGAAAAACACTGAAATTTGTCATCGCACCACATAAAATAGAGGAAAGAAATATTGTCCAACTACAAAATCAATTAAAACTTCCCTCTATTCGCTATACGGAAAGCAAAGAGACAGCTCTTGAAGAATATTCCATACTAATTGTAGACACGGTAGGGTTACTAACTAAAATATACAGTTATGCAGATATCGCCTATGTGGGTGGCGCGATGGGAAACACGGGGCTGCACAACATATTGGAACCTGCTACTTTTGGACTACCCATTGTTATAGGAAAACATTTTGAAAAATTCCCAGAGGCCATTAAGCTACAAGATATTGCTGGGCTCTATTCTGTACAGAACAGTGATGAATGTCTTGAAATTCTACAAAAATTGGTGTCCGACAAAAAATTTCGTGAAACAACCGGGATGATTTCAGGTCATTTCGTAAACAGTCATACAGGTGCCACTCGAACAATTTTGCAAAATATTAGTTAATTAGTTAGCTATACTCTAAATCTTTTCCTAAAAAATTCATCTTTTAATAAAATTTTAAATTTTACTGAATAAAATCATCATAGTTTTACCCAAACACCAATCACTAAAATTATGAGAAAGTATTTTTTAATTGCCAGTTTAGCAATATTCACCTTAGCAACGACAAGTTGTAGGGACAAAGAAACAAAAGTCATCGTAGAAGAAAAACCAGCCGTTGAAGAAGAAGACAAAGGGATTCTTGAAAAAGTAGGCGAAAAAGTAGACGATGAAGTAAATAAGGAAATCGATGAAGAAATCGATAAAATTGGGGACGACAATTAATTTATAAAAATATACACTAACGTAAAATTTACCATTATGAAAAAGTCAGTCATTTTAGGAATGTTCATCTTAGCTTTTGCCATTTCATTTACCTCTTGCCGGGAAAAGAAAACCGAAGCTGAAGCAACTATCGAGGAAATGCAGGAAGAAGGAGCAACCATGAAAAAAAAGGTTGATGGAGACGAAGTGAAAATTAAGATGGAAACCGAAAACAAAGAAGTGAAAATTAAGCAGGAAGACGGCGAAACCAAAATCAAGGAAGAAACCGATGATAATTCCTAATTAAGTTTAGTTTAGTTATAATTGGAAAAGCCTGCAAATGCAGGCTTTTTTTAGGTATTTAAATTTTTAATCTGACCTTTCAGATCTTCCATGGATTGCTGCAATTGACGTAGCAACATACTTTCGGAAGGTTCTTCTATACCAAAGGTAAGCTTACTATTTACCATCCACAATTCTTGGATATCCCTTACCGATACTTCAATGGGGAGGTATTCTGGATTCAAGGAAATCAATTTCACTTTATGAGGCGTTTTAGGGAGCTTTTGTAGTTTTTTCACTAAGACTGAATCGTGCAGAACCACAATGTATATTCTACTATCGGAAGCTTCAGAAATATTTGCCACGGCCTTTCCCAACACCCATTCATTAGGACGAATATTAGGAAGCATGCTATCCCCCTCAACTTGAAAACCTCGGTAGGAAGCATTCCGGTATTCTGGTAAAGGAATCCGAAAAGAAGGTAATGAACCCACCCAATCTACATCTTGAACATTATGGGGATAACCTGCAGCAGCTTTTTGATTCACCAATAAAATGGTTTCTTCATCATCAGAATCTACCGTGATTACCTTCGGACTCACATCTCCCTGATTTAAATTGACATATTGCACATGACTTTTTCCGTAAAGCCACAGTGGATTGATCTGAAACTGTTGTAACAATTCCATTACCACCGAACCCGAAAGCTTGGTTTTTCCCCTTTCAATATCTGCAGTACTATTCTTTATCCCTAAAACTTCAGCAAAAGCTTGTTGGGTAAAGTTTTGTTCGTCCCTAACCTTCTTGAAACGAACCACCTCTATGGCAAGTTCTTTTTCCATTTTATAAATGTAATGATTTTTGGATTATTTCCTAATAAAATTAGGATTTATTCCATAAAAAAGGAATTAATCCTTATTTTTGGAATATTTCCAACTACTATGAATTACGAAAGAATAAAAGAAAAGTTAGAAATTCTGGCCGATGCCGCTAAATATGACGTTTCCTGTGCGTCCAGCGGCAGTACTAGAAAAAACAAGAATAAAGGTCTAGGAAATAGCAGCGGTATGGGGATTTGCCACAGTTATACGGAAGACGGGCGTTGCGTTTCCCTTCTCAAAATCCTACTTACCAATCATTGTATTTTTGATTGCGCCTATTGCGTCACCCGAAAAAGCAACGATATAAAACGGGCGGCTTTTAAGGTTCAAGAGGTGGTTGATTTGACCATTCACTTTTACAGAAGAAATTACATTGAAGGACTGTTTTTAAGCAGTGGTATATTTAAAAATGCCGACTACACCATGGAACGTCTGGTACAAGTGGCTAAAAAGCTTCGGGAAGAAGAAAACTTCAACGGCTACATTCATCTTAAGTCCATCCCTGGGGCAAGTGATGAGTTAATGCGGGAAGCCGGGCTATATGCAGATCGGCTTTCGGTCAATATAGAAATTCCTACCAAAAAGGGGTTGAAACTTTTAGCGCCAGATAAAGACCGAAAAGACTTTATTAATCCCATGCGCAAGGTGAAAGAAGAAATCATTCAATATAAGATAGAAAAGAAAAAATACAAAAGCACTCCTATTTATGCCCCTGCCGGGCAAAGCACACAAATGATTGTAGGTGCTTCAGGAGAAAGCGACATGGAAATTATGTACACGGCTACCTATTTCTATAAAAAATTTGATCTCAAAAGAGTTTATTATTCCGGCTACGTTCCAATTAGCTACGATCATCGACTTCCGCAGATAGGCAGTGAAGTCCCCATGCTTCGAGAGAACAGACTCTATCAAACCGATTGGTTGCTGCGTTTTTACGGTTTCAATATTCAGGAAATACTAAACCCTATCCACCCGCACCTAGACACCGATATTGACCCTAAACTTAGTTGGGCTTTACGAAACCTTCACCTCTTCCCAATCGATGTTAATTTTGCGGATAAGGAGCTATTGGCAAGGGTTCCCGGAGTAGGCATGCGATCTGTACATAAAATACTTCAGGCGCGTAGGCACCAGAAATTACGAGTTGACGATCTAAAGAAAATGGGCGTGGCTTGGAACCGAACCCAATATTTTATTACCGCTTCTACGAGTCTAATTGGGAAAGATTTCACGGCCGCTCAAATTAAAAGTAGCATCCTGGGGAACTCGAATAGCAAATACCAAAACACCTATAATGCGCAACTTTCCTTATTTAACCAAACATCTTGATTGCTTTATACGACCATAGTTTCGAAGGATTTTTAACTGTCCTATTTGAGGTTTTTGAATACCGATGGAATTATTGCGAAATTCAAAAACAAGCCGAAAGTCACCAAAACTTATTTGATGAGCATAAAACCATTATTACACAACCTGAAAAATCACAACGGGTTTGGAAAGGCCTTGAAAAAGTGGGAAGTAAAAAAGCGCAGCGACTCACCTATCGGGTGTTTTTAAGCGAATTAAAAGGAGTGGAAAACCTATTGCTTCAATTTGTTCAGAAACTTTTTGAAACGCAAGGCGAAGTAGTACAAAACCCTGCCGATGTAACCTTTCGGGAAATATTGAAGATCGACAAAATGATTGGCCGGGAAAAGCACCGCATGGATGCCTTTATCCGTTTTAGGGAGACGAAGGACCATATTTATTTTGCCACGATTTCTCCCGACTTTAACGTATTGCCACTTAATATTCCCCATTTCAGAAAAAGATACGCCGATCAAAAGTGGATGATTTATGATGTGAAACGAAACTATGGATTTTTTTACAACCTTTATACAGTTGAAGAAGTGGTATTGGAAACCATTTCGGAAATGAACGTAAATACTTCTTTTGATTGCCTGTATTTTTCCGAAGAAGAAAAATGGTTTCAAGAACTCTGGAAAACCTACTTCCAGCACACAAATATTTCAGAAAGGAAAAATAGCCAACTTCATATAAAACACGTTCCTAAAAGATATTGGAAATACCTAATTGAAAAAAATGTTATTTGAAAAATTTGATTTAATTTTACTACGAAATTATACGTAATACAACCACGTAAAATATTAATTACTAACTGAATAAATCAACAAACAATGAAAAAATTATTTATTTCCTTCGCAGCGTTATGCTTAGTAGCGTCTGTGTATTCTTGTAGAGAGACTGAAAAGAAAGCTGACGAAATGGGTGACAGTATTGAAGAAACCATGGAAGAAGTGGAAGAAAAAACGGAAGAAGCCATGGAAGACATGGAAGAAACCATGGAAGAAGCAGGTGACAAAATGGAAGAAGCTATGGACACGCTAGCTGAGAAAACAGAAAAGACTTTCGATGCTGCTAAAAAATCTATGGAAGACTAATTCCACAGTAGCATTTCATAATGCAAAAAGCCAGGCGATTTGCCTGGCTTTTTTATTGGGTTTCTTTCTGTGTATTATTCTACGATAATAAATTCAGATCTTCTGTTTAATTGGTGTTTTCCTTCAGAACAATCCACGCCATTGGCACATTCATTGACCAATTGGGTTTCTCCATATCCTTGCCCAGATAGTCTAGAAGCTTCAATGCCTCCATTTTCAACCAACCAAGCTATAGTAGATTGTGCCCTTCTATTGGAAAGATCCATATTATAAGCATCATTGGCACGACTATCGGTATGGGAACGAACATCAATTTTCATGGAAGGGTATTTCTTCAATACGGCTACTACTTTACGAAGTTCCACTTCTGCATCGTTACGGATTTTATCTTTATCAAGATCAAAATAAATTGGGTTTAACCCCAATACTTCAAACAAATCGGATCCTACTCCTGCCGCTACAACCCCTAAATCATTTCCAGCATTCAAAAACACTTTTTAATACGGAAGTAACAGTAATTTTTTCCATAGGATTATCTGTAGATATATTTATGTCTATTCAATTAAATTGGGATAAAAAAAAAGCGAAGTACTGGTTGGCTACTTAACTTTCAGGGGCAAAACTATCTAAAAAACCGATAAAATGCATTTAGCATTGTTAACAAAAACAAAAAACTCGTTAAAATGTTACTTTTTTACGATGAAAAGCATATTTTAAAGTAATTATCCAAATGGAATGTTATAAGCTATTGCTTCTCAGGACATGAACAATGCATTTTTTTAGTTAAATTTGAAGGAATTTTTTTACAAAAAAATCGGTAAAGTGCAATAAAAACCGATAAAATTACACAAAAGAAAGTTCTAAATCACTATTTCATATTCATTATTAAGTAGTTAGGTTTGTCTTAGATTTTTAACCTAAAACCTAACGTTATGAAAAAACTTATGCTTATTTTAGCCATGCTTACTTTAGTAGTAGCTGCTAGCTGTACACCCGAATCTTTAGCTGACGATGCTCAACAAATTGACAAAAAAGACTACCAAATCCCAACCAACGGATAACAGAAAAAATAGGATAATTATAGGGGTAGTTCTATCTATTATATTGGTAGCTACCCCATTTTTATTTTACATCTATCGATTTGCCCCCTCAGATTCAGACCAATGGGAGACTTTTCTTGGAACAATTAATGCAGGAGGATTTTATAGTGTACAGGTTTATATGCATGCCCTATTCACTAAAATTACCTTTGTGCTATTAACCGGAATTTGGTTCCTGACCTCTAAAAACTGGTGGAAATATGCCATTCTAGTTCCATTAACCATGTTTCTTTTTCAACTTTCAGGGGTCATTAATGATAAGATTGGATATATAGATGAGTTCGACTTCTGGTATTCGCTCCCCATTATTTTACCTATTTTATTTTTCCTTATTTACATTTCTTACGTGATTAGCAAAAAACGATCTGGAGATGATAAACTAAAGGAAGATGTAGACCAAGAAATCAAAAAGATTTTAAGCGACGATTTATAAAATAAAAAAAGCCGAATCCTAGGATTCGGCTTTTGTACAGAAGGCGGGACTTGAACCCGCACGGACATTGCTGTCCATTGGATTTTAAGTCCAACGTGTCTACCAATTCCACCACTTCTGCTTGAACTTTAAAATAAAACCGAAACAATCGGTTCATAGTAGTTGAGCGAAAAACGGGATTCGAACCCGCGACCTCCACCTTGGCAAGGTGGCGCTCTACCAACTGAGCTATTTTCGCGAATGTTTAAGAACGTTGCTTTTTTAACAAAGCGGGAGCAAATTTAAAATATTTAATGCAATTACAAAGATTATTTTTTAAATTTTATTTCGCATTATTTTTTCATTTTAACGGAAGCACTTCGTTGCAACATCCTTTTAATCTCATTCAACTTCATCAAAGCTTCTACAGGAGTTAAAGTATCGATATCGGTTTCTAAAATTTCATCCCGTATCTCCTCCAGTAATGGGTCGTCCAATTTAAAAAAGCTTAGTTGGAGTTCTTCTTGGGAGAGTTGTTGCATCTTATCGGAAAGCGCTTCGGAAGAATGCGACTTTTCTAATCGTTTTAATATCTTATGGGCACGTTGCAGTACGGTTTGCGGCATTCCCGCCATTTTAGCCACATGAATCCCAAAACTATGATGGGACCCACCCGGTATGAGCTTCCGAAGAAACAATACATTGTCCTTGAGCTCTTTTACCGAAACATTGTAATTCTTGATACGACCAAAAGTTTCAGACATCTCATTCAGTTCGTGGTAATGTGTCGCAAACAAAGTCTTAGCGCGCGATGGATGTTCGTGCAAATACTCGCTAATGGCCCAAGCAATGGAGATTCCATCATAGGTGCTTGTCCCCCGGCCTATTTCATCCAAAAGGACCAAGCTTCTTTCCGAAATATTATTCAAGATACTCGCCGTCTCGTTCATTTCGACCATAAAAGTAGATTCCCCCATAGAAATATTATCACTCGCTCCTACCCTTGTAAAAATTTTATCCACACAACCCATTCGAACTGATTCCGCAGGAACGAAGCTTCCCATTTGAGCCAATAGCACAATTAATGCCGTTTGCCGCAAAATGGCACTCTTACCACTCATATTGGGCCCTGTAATCATTATAATTTGCTGATTTTCCTTATCCAGGAAAACATCGTTGGCAATGTATGGCGTATCCGGTGGAAGTTGTTTCTCAATCACGGGATGCCTTCCTTCCTTAATGTCTAAATCGAACGTATCGTCTAATAACGGCCTCGTATAATGGGCGGTTTTAGCTTGCAGGGCAAAAGAGGTGAGACAATCCAGTTGTGCAATACCCTTCGCCGTTTGCTGAATGGCATCTATAAAAGGCAACATCCACTGCACTAGCTTTACATATAATTCTTGCTCCAGTACCGCTATTCTTTCTTCGGCACCCAAGATTTTATTTTCATATTCCTTGAGCTCTTCTGTAATATACCGTTCGGCACTCACCAAGGTTTGCTTCCGGATCCATTGCTCGGGAACTTTATCTTTATGCGTATTGCGTACCTCGATATAATACCCAAAAACATTATTGGAAGCGATTTTTAAGGAAGGTATTCCCGTGTTTTCCTGTTCCCGTTGCAGCATCTTCTCCAAATAATCTTTACCCCCCGTGGCTATTCCGCGTAGTTCATCCAACTCTTCATTCACTCCTTCCGCGATGGCATTTCCTTTGGAAATATGTACCGGAGCTTCTTCATATAAGGTTTCCTTTATTTTTTTACGAAGGGTTTCACAATCCTGAAGTTGCTCCCCTAAAATATTCAAAGACTCATTGGAAGCTTTCGCTGCCAGTTGTTTTATAGGAACTACGGCTTCTAAGGAGTTTTTTAATTGGATTACTTCCCTAGGGTGAATTTTACCGGTAGCAGTTTTGGATACCAATCGTTCCAAATCTCCCATTTTTTTTACATGCACCTGGATTTTCTCCAACAATTCTGAATGATCCAGTAAATAGCTCACCACCTCATGTCTTTGGGTAATCTTATCTACATTCTTTAAGGGCAGTGCCAACCATCGCTTCAGCATTCTGCCTCCCATTGGGGAAATAGTTTTATCAATCACGTCCAAAAGCGTCACCCCTCCTGAAACATTGGCGTGGTATAATTCCAGGTTTCTAATGGTAAACCGATCCATCCAAACGTAGGCTTCTTCTGCAATACGTGAAACTCGGGTAATGTGTTTTAATTCGTGGTGCTGTGTTTCGCCCAAATAGTGCAATGCTGCTCCCGCGGCAATAATCCCTTCTTCTAAGTGGTCTACCCCAAAACCTTTTAAATTTTTAGTCTCAAAATGTTTTGTAAGGGTATCGTTCGCGTAATCTTGTTGAAAAACCCAATCTTCCAAATAGAAAACATGGTAGGATTCACCGAAACACTCCACAAAACGCTTTCGCTTTTGCTTACTGAATATCACTTCTGAAGGGGTGAAATTTTGAAGTAACTTATCAATGTATTCTACACTCCCTTGAGCAATTAAAAATTCTCCGGTAGACACATCCAAAAACGACACTCCCAAATCTTCTTTTGAAAAATGAATAGCAGCCAAAAAGTTATTGGACTTACTCTGAAGAATATCATCATTTAATGCCACCCCTGGGGTCACCAACTCGGTCACGCCTCGCTTTACAATAGTCTTGGTTTGCTTGGGATCTTCCAGCTGATCACAAATCGCCACCCGGCATCCCGCCATGACCAACTTGGGCAAATAAGTATTCAAAGAATGATGTGGAAAACCCGCCAATTCGGTTTGGTCCCCGCCGTTGTTTCGAGAGGTCAAGGTGATGTTCAATATTTTAGCTGCCTTTACAGCATCTGCTCCAAAAGTTTCGTAAAAATCCCCTACGCGAAACAACAACAAGGCATCAGGATACTTGGCCTTTATCGTATTGTATTGTTGCATTAATGGGGTGACTTTCTTAGCCATAAATTTTTCTGCTATTGGATATTGCTAAAGTAATCAATCGGTATTTTTTGGTAAAATAGGAAGGAAAATAGTTTTGGAAAGTTTTTCACAAATTTGAAAATTTTACCTTTGCATTTCATGAAAAACCGAAAGTTAAAAAACAGTGAACTGGAGCG
Source organism: Flavobacteriaceae bacterium (assembly GCA_002707025.1). Taxonomy (GTDB): domain Bacteria; phylum Bacteroidota; class Bacteroidia; order Flavobacteriales; family Flavobacteriaceae; genus PALG01. Next base: position 81,560 of record PALG01000028.1, read on the forward strand.
GATTTCCCCTTCCGAATTTAAGGAGGTGAAAAAGACCCCCATCATTGTGGTTTTGGACAACATTCGGAGCTTGAACAATATTGGCTCGGTATTTAGAACGGCAGATGCATTTTTGATAGAAAAAATCTATCTCTGCGGAATTACCGCCACCCCACCCCACAAGGATATTACCAAAACCGCCTTGGGCGCCACAGAAAGTGTGGCTTGGGAATATGCAAAGGACACCCTATCGGTTATTCAGAAACTGAAAGAAGACCGTGCGGAGATACTGGCTATCGAACAAGCCGAAAATTCAGTTTCACTACTGAATCTTTCCGTAACCCCTCAAAAAAAATATGCGTTGATTTTTGGAAACGAAGTGAAGGGAGTTTCCCAAGAGGTCGTTTCAGCAAGTGATCAAGTGGTGGAAATCCCGCAGTACGGGACCAAACATTCCTTAAATATTTCCGTAAGTGCTGGGGTCGTTCTTTGGGATTTATTTTCAAAACTGAATCGAAACTAAGTCAATAGTTGTTTCAGCAAAGAGAGGTAATCTTTTCGGTTGTTGACAAAGTCCATTTCAGAAACATCCATGATTTTTACATTCCCTGTGTGTTGATTTTTTATGAATTCCAAATAGCCTTCATGGATTTTCAGCAAATAATTCGCTTCAATGCTTTGCTCGTACTCCCGTCCCCTTTTTTTGATGTTTTCCAACAACCGTTCTGTTGTTTGGTATAAATACACATACAAGTCGGGTTTGGGCAACTCTTTATGCATTAAATGAAACAGCTTTTTGTAAAGCGTGAACTCCTCTTCCGTTAAGGTGATTTTTGCAAAAATCATGGATTTATAAGCGTCGTAATCGGCCACCACGTTTTCCGTAAACAAATCGTATTGGGTAATGTCTTCCACCAATTGTTGGTACCGGTCGGCCAAAAAGGACATCTCCAAAGGAAATGCGTACCGCCCTGGTTCTTGGTAAAATTTTGGCAAAAAAGGATTTTCATTAAAACGTTCTAAAATGAGTTTGGCATTGAAATCTGCCGAAATCTGCTGCGACAAACTGGTCTTCCCAGCGCCAATATTCCCTTCAATAGCGATGTAATTGTATTTGGAAAAAGAATAATCCTTTTTCGGGTTCCGAAGCCATTTTGACAATTTGGTAATTTCACTAGTATCTTCGGTTTTGGCCAACAACCAAATCATTTTCTTTTGCAATACTGGGTGCACCAAATTGGGTTGTAATTCGGCCATAGGTTGCAGCACAAACTTTCGGTGCTGCATTTCTGGATGTGGAACGGTTAATTTTGAAGTAGCAATTTTTTGATCTTCAATTAAAATGATGTCAATATCGATAGGTCGTGAAGCATAGCCTTCGGTAGGGGTACGCTCACGGCCCATTTTTTTCTCGATGGCCAAACACTTTTCCAAAATTTCTTCTGAAGGCAACCTACTTTGCAGCCAGACCACACAGTTCAAAAAATCGTCTCCTTCAAAGCCTAGCGCTGGGGTTTTATAAACGGAAGAAATCTTTTCTATAGTTCCAATCTCCTCAAAAATAAAGCTAATGGCTTTTTGAAGTTGTTCAAACTTGTTTCCAAGATTGCTCCCTAAGGCTAAATATATGTTTTGAAGTGGTTCGATAATATCTTATTTTTACTTTTCAAGCATGTTGTACAAACCGTATCCATTGCTTTTGAAACCTAAGCGTGAAACCGGAGTTTTCGAAAGAACGAAAATAATCAACCTACGCCAAAAGGCCACTAAAAAACCAAAAAATTGCACTATTGAAAACTGTTCAGACCCTTTTGGCCCAACGTATCTATTTGATATTGGCGGCACTATTTATTTGCTCACTGGTGGTGTCCAACCTCATCTTCCAAAAATTCTTTTATTGGGATTTCTTCGGGCTTTACCGTTTTGAGATTTCTGTCGGGATTCTCCCCTATCCCATCACCTTTTTAATCACCGATATTATAAGTGAAGTATACGGAAAAAAAAGAGCCAACCAAGTGGTGACCACCGGTATCTTTGCTTCGTTTTTTTCCTTACTTATCGTCTACATTTCCGATATCGTTCCGGCTACTTCCTATAGCCCCATTAATGATGTACTTTTCAGTAAAGTGTTTGGCGCTACCGCCATTGCAGTGTTTGCATCGATGATGGCCTACTTATTAGCACAATACATCGATATTCAAATTTTCCACTTTTGGAAACGCGTCACCAAAGGAAAACACCTTTGGCTTCGAAATAACTTTTCCACCTTTACCTCGCAATTTGTAGATACTTTTACCGTCTTGCTATTGCTATGTAGTTTTGGCAAAATTGATTGGGACCTTTTTGGAGGATTGCTCCTAAGCGGATTTTTATTTAAAGTGCTAGTCGCCATGTTGGACACCCCATTTTTATACTTGGCGGTGTATGCCCTTCGGAAGAAATTCCATCTAAAAGAAGCTGAAGAATTGCCCTTAGTTTAAAACGGATATCCCTACCACATATCCTTCGCTTCCGCGAATATTGAATACCGTTTGATCTTCAAAAATAAGGTACTGCCCTTTAATTCCTTTTAATTTTCCGCTGAACTCTGGGGTTTTATCCAAATTCAAGCTCTTAGGTTTGGCAGGGTACTGAAGCACTGGGAATTCCAAATTGGTTTCCGTATTATTCTGAATAAAATAGTCTTTTGCTTCCGCTGGAATATATTGCTGAAGCTTATTGCGCCATTCGACCAAATCTTCATCTTGAATTTCATTTTTAAGCATGGTACGCCAATTGGTTTTGTCGCTTACATGCTCCTTTAGGGCCACTTCAGTGATCCCCGCTAGATAACGATTAGGAACCTCAACAATCTCGATGGCCTCATGGGCCCCTTGATCGATCCATCGGGTGGGCACTTGGGTTTTACGGGTCACTCCTACCTTCACATTACTACTGTTCGCTAAATATACTACATGTGGCTGCAATTGTACTTTCTTTTCAAATTCCAAGTCGCGATCCTCTTGATCCAAGTGTGCCTTACTTAACTCTGGACGCATCACCCAATCTGCCGCCTGGGGCACATCAAAAAAGCAGCTTTTGCAAAATCCTTGACGATAAATGGGCTTGTCCAACCCGCAATGTAAACACTGATAGCGAAGAAATTTTATAGCAATGTTTTTATCAATTAATTGGTTCATATTGATAAAGTTACCCTCGAAAACCCAGTAGTATTGAATAGGCGAACCATTTTCGGTTTCCATTTTTGTAAGCACTCCTTCAAACTGCATATAAAAAATTAGTATTTTTAGGATTTAAAGATAGGGTAAAATATGCCAATTCCCATAGTAAATTCCATTGCCTCTTGGTTTTTGAAGAAAAGGATTCATCAAATTGAACTTTTTCTAAAATACCCCATTGAGGTTCAGGAGGAACTACTTTTCAACCTCCTTCAGAAGGCAAAAAACACCCAAATTGGTAAGCAATACGATTTCAACTCCATAAAAAACTATCAAGATTTTTCAGAAAGAATTCCCGTAAGCGACTATGAAGCTGTGGAGGATTTGGTGGAAGCTTCCCGTCGTGGGGAAAACAACATCTTCTGGCCCACCCCCATTAAATGGTTTGCCAAATCCAGCGGTACTACCAATGCTAAAAGCAAATTCATTCCGGTAAGTGAAGAATCGCTGGAAGACTGTCACTATGCTGCTAGCAAGGATTTGTTGTGTATGTATCTACACAACAATCCCGAATCGCAGTTATTTGTGGGAAAAAGTCTTCGGCTGGGAGGAAGCAAACAATTATACAAAGAAAACGGAACCGCTTTTGGGGATTTATCGGCTATTTTAATAGATAACATGCCTTTTTGGGCCGAATTCAGTAGTACCCCCAGTAACGAAGTCTCCTTAATGAGCCATTGGGAAACCAAGATGCAAGCTATTGTGAACGAAACCATTCGGGAAAGTGTGACCAGCCTAGCAGGGGTACCTTCTTGGATGCTGGTGTTGCTGAATAAGGTGTTAGAAACCACGGATAAAGAAAGCGTATTCGAAATTTGGCCCAATTTAGAAGTGTATTTTCACGGTGGGGTAAGTTTTGAACCCTACGTAGATCAATATCAAAAGATACTTCCTAGAAAAGACTTCCGCTACTATGAGATTTACAATGCTTCGGAAGGATTTTTTGCCATTCAAAATGAAAATGACAACAAAGAGCTATTACTGATGTTGGACTATGGAATTTTCTACGAGTTTATTCCTATGGATACCTACGGAACAGAAAGCGAAAAAGTTATTCCATTAAATGCTGTGGAACTTGGTAAAAATTATGCCATCATCATCACTACCAATGCAGGGCTTTGGCGCTATAAAATTGGCGACACGGTTCGTTTTACGTCCATAAAACCCTACCGGATTAAAGTTACAGGGCGTACCAAACACCACATCAATGTATTTGGGGAAGAACTCATTATTGAAAATGCCGAAAAAGCATTGAAAAAAACCACCCATATTACGCAAAGTGAAATTTTGGATTACACTGCCGGTCCTATCTTTATGAAGGGGAAAGAGAAAGGTGCCCATGAGTGGATTATTGAATTTAAAAAAGCTCCTTGTGACATGGAAAAATTTACCCAGATCTTGGATGCCTCCCTTCAGGAACTGAACAGCGACTATGAAGCCAAACGTTACAACAATACCACCTTGAATTTGCCTAAAATTCATTCCGGCCGTAAAAACCTCTTTTACGATTGGCTGAAGAGGAATGACAAGTTGGGAGGGCAACATAAAATCCCAAGGCTTTCTAACTCTAGATCGCTAATTGAAGAACTTTTAAAAATGAATGAATGAATTTTGCTTTTTCTTTCAAAAAGCATTTCATCGATTTTTTCCTTGGCTTCAACTAAAAGTTTTGGTAATACTTTTCTTACACTCTATGTTTGGGTTATCAAATTACAATTGGGGCTGTAATGAACATTTTAAGAAGTATTTTTATTGGAATCGTGGCCATAAGCGTTACCTCTTGTGCCACCGCAATTTCCACGCAGGAAAAAGGAAAGGAAGTAGCAGGCTACACGATTAAAAACAAGAAGGAGTTGTTACAACAAAAGGTATTGCACAAAAATCCTAAAACGGTTATCGCAACTCCATAAATAACTATCTAACCAAATTAAAAAACCCTTGAATTAATTCAAGGGTTTTTTTGTTTTGTGTGGGTTTTAGTTCACATCTTATGAAACGGCTTTCAACTTTTTAATCGTAGACTTGCTTAACTTTTCTTCAGCATAATCTTTCGTTACGTGAAGCTTTTTATCCTCCGTTCCTGGAAGTTCGAACATGGCATCGGTTAATACCGCTTCACAAAGCGAACGTAAGCCTCTTGCTCCCAGCTTATACTCTATGGCTTGATCTACCACAAAGTCTAAAGCTTCCTCGGTAATGACAAAGTCTATCTCATCCATTTCAAACAATTTTTTGTATTGTTTGATTATGGCATTTTTGGGTTCCGTTAAAATGGCCCGAAGGGTTCCTTTATCCAACGGATTCATATACGTAAGTACTGGAAGACGCCCAATAATTTCAGGGATCAATCCAAATTCTTTTAAATCCTTCGGAATAATATACCGCAACAAATTATCCTTTTCCAAGGTATCTTCAGACTTGGAAGCACTGAAACCAATGGCTTGCATGTTCAACCTTTTGGAGATATGACGATCAATACCATCGAAAGCCCCTCCAGCGATAAATAGGATATTTTCAGTATTTACCTCAATAAACTTTTGATCGGGATGCTTTCGGCCACCTTTAGGCGGGACATTTACCACGGTTCCTTCCAACAACTTCAGCAAAGCCTGTTGCACGCCTTCCCCACTTACATCACGGGTAATGGAAGGATTGTCACTTTTACGGGCGATTTTATCGATCTCATCAATAAACACTATCCCGTTTTGAGCTTTTTCTACATTGTAATCGGCCGCTTGTAATAAACGGGTTAAAATGCTTTCCACATCTTCCGCCACGTAACCAGCCTCCGTTAATACGGTGGCATCTACGATCGCCAAAGGCACATTCAGCATCCGGGCGATGGTTTTGGCCATCAAGGTTTTTCCCGTACCTGTTTGCCCAACAATCACGATATTACTCTTCTGAATTTCAATATCATCATCGGTTTTAGGCTGCAACAATCGCTTGTAGTGATTATAAACTGCTACAGACATCACTTTTTTACTGTAATCCTGCCCAATAATATAATCGTCCAAAAACTCTTTAATCGCTTTTGGCTTTTTCAGCATCATTTCTTTGGAAAGCTCGTCCTTATCGGAATGTAGTGCTTCTTCCACTACAATTCCATGAGCTTGTTCAATGCAGCGATCGCAAATATGGGCGTCCAACCCTGCAATAAGCAAGTTGGTTTCTGCCTTTTTCCGGCCGCAGAAGGAACATTCCAATTCTTCTTTAGACATAATTTTTAATTTTACTTAGTACGCGAAAGGATTTCATCGATCATCCCATATTCCAAGGCTCTATCTGCCTTCATCCAATAATCCCGATCGCTATCTTCAAAAACTTTTTCAACGGTTTGTCCCGAATGTTTTGCGATGATATGGTACAATTCGTCACGCAAGGTAAGGATTTCTTTTGCAGTGATTTCAATATCGCTTGCCTGACCTTGAGCGCCTCCCATAGGTTGGTGAATCATTACACGGGAGTGTGGCAAACCACTACGTTTCCCCTTTTCCCCAGCACATAATAATACAGCCCCCATAGAAGCGGCCATTCCGGTACAGATAGTGGCTACATCAGGTTTTATAAATTGCATGGTATCATAAATTCCCAAACCAGCATAGACACTTCCGCCAGGCGAATTGATATAAATTTGAATGTCTTTGGAAGCATCGGTACTTTCCAAAAACAATAGCTGCGCCTGCACGATATTGGCTACTTGATCGTTGATTCCCGTTCCTAGAAAAATGATGCGGTCCATCATTAAACGTGAAAAAACATCCATAGCCACGGCATTCATTTGGCGTTCTTCAATAATATTAGGAGTTAAGGCAACTGGATACATACTACTTACAATTTTATCGTAATACGTGCTGCTGATGCCTTGATCCTTAATGGCAAAGTCTTTAAATTCTTTTCCGTAGTTCATATATTTTTTTTGTTTTGTCAAAAAATTAATAAGGCGTTGATGATTGCTCATTCAACGCCTTAAATATAACTATTTTATCGCTGAATTACGCGTAAGCTTCTTTTACGAATTGATCGTACGTTACTTCTTTTTCCTTAAGCTTCGCATTTTCCTTGAAAAACTGAAGCAATTTATTGGTATTCAGTTGTTCGCTTAAACGCTTTACTTCTTCTTCATTGCTCATGATCCTTGCAACAATGCCCTCCACTTCCTCATCGGTTGAATTCATTTGGCCAAATTGCGCCATTTGCCCTTTGATCATGGTTCCGGCATAGTCCTTCAATTCTTCAAAAGTGATTTGAAGCGATTCGTTTTCCTCACGAAGTTTCCCTTCGATAAGTTGATAACGTAATCCTTTTTCACTTCTTTCATATTCTTCTTTTGCCTCAGCTTCGGTCATTTTCCCTTCTCCCGTAGAACGGATCCAACGTTTTAGGAAATCATCTGGCAAATCGAATTTGGTATTTTCAATCAAGGTTTCCACTACATCATTCAACAGTTTTTGATCTCCCTGCTGGGCAAATTGACGTTCGGCATCTTCCTTGATTTTCTCTTTCAATTCTTTTTCTGAAGTCACATTCCCTTCACCAAACAACTTATCGAAAAGCTCTTGGTTTAGTTCGGCCATCTCACGGGTATTGATCTCTTCCACTTTGAAAGTTACTTCAATATCCAATCCATGGGCATCGTCATGAGAAACCCCTAAATGCTTTTGGTTATCATGGTCATCCTTAAAAAGTCCCTTGGTTTTAAGGGAAATTTCATCTCCTACCTTAGCGCCTAAGAGGGCATCCAATTGTTTTTTTCCTTTGATATCGTCTGTAGAAAGCGTTGCTTTTTTATTGATATCCTTCTCTTCGGAAGTAAAGGTCCCCGTAATTTCATCTCCTTTGGAAACCTCCTTTTTGGAAATCAATTTCCCGTACTGTTTACGGATGGTTTTCACCTGATTTTCAATCATTTCCTTATCGGCTACGATTTTGTAATGCGTCGTTGCTTTTTTGGAAAGATCTACTTTAAAGTCGGGCGTTAAACCCAATTCAAATTCAAATGCGAAATCCTCGCTATCCCAATTGATGTCAGCTTCATTTTTGGGCAATGGATTTCCTAAAATATCAAGCTTTTCCTCGGTAAGGTATTTGTGCAAATTATCTTGAAGTAGCTTATTCACTTCTTCTACCAAAACAGCTCTTCCAAACTGCTTTTTTACCATTCCCATTGGGATTTGCCCCTTTCGGAATCCAGGAATATTGGCATTTTTCCGGTAGTTTTTCAAAACGCTATCTACTTTTTCAGCGTAATCGTCTTTAGAAATCTCTACGGTAAGCACCGCATTCAAGCTATCAATGTCTTTTTTTGTGATGTTCATTATAATCCCTTAAAAATTGGGTGCAAAAGTAGTTTATTTTCCCTTATGGAGCAAGCTTTCAGCTACTGTATTTCAACCCCTTATTTATCTTTCTCCACGATGGAAAAAAGGATGGACTGTAAAAGTGATAATAATAAACTAAAAAGGAGTGCCCACCAAAAACTACCTACCGCAAATCCCGAGATAAAATAATCGGCCATCAAGATTATAAAGGCGTTAATCACTAATAAAAATAACCCCAAGGTAATAAGCGTAATAGGTAAGGTGAGAAAAATTAAAATAGGCTTTACAATAAGCCGCAATATAGCCAATACTACGGCTACAATAATCGCCGATCCATAGCTGGCTACCTCTACTCCTGGCAGAAGGTAAGACAAGATTACCACCGCTAAGGCAGTCAATAAAATTTTTAGAATAGTTTGCATGGTTGTTTGATTTGCTTCTTTAAATTTCGAAAAATCAGGATAAAAATTCCATAATCTTTTCATAAAATTCGGAAGGGTTTTCGGCATGCAACCAATGCCCCGCCTTGGAAACGGTTTTAAATTGTGCCTTCGGAAAATGTTTGGAAATAAGCAACTCATCTACCGGAAGGATGTATCCCGATTGCTCCCCTTTAATGAACAAGGTTGCTTTTTCAAACGTGGCATTTTCAGCTAAAGCCTCCCCAACGGCATCGTATTTTTCCACCAAAACCGGCAAATTCATTCGAAGTGCTAATTTTCCCTTTTCCACCCAATACAGATTTTTCAGTAAAAACTGTCGCACCCCCTTCTGCGGAATGTATTCAGAAAGTACCTCATCGGCTTCCCCACGGGAAGAAATTTTATTAAAATCCAAAGAAGAAAGGCCTTTCAAAATATCCTGATGGTGTGGCGGATATGCCTTCGGCCCAATATCTGCCACGATAAGACGGGACACTTTTTCGGGATGATCCACGGCAAACTGCATGGCTGTTTTTCCTCCCATGGAATGCCCCATTAAAATAATTTCATCGAGCTGATGTGTATCGCAATACGCTTTCAGGTCCTCTGCCATAGCTTTGTAACCAAACGTCTCGCTGTGAAAACTCCTTCCGTGATTACGCTGATCAACCAAATGAACTTGATATCCTGCTTCCGAAAACTCATTGCCTAGGGTTTTCCAATTGTCACTCATTCCTAAAAATCCGTGAAGGATCACAAATGGCGTTCCTTCTCCTATAACTTGTGCGTGTAATTGCATTACTGTAATTTTTCTAAATATTCCTTTATCACGTTTTCCAAACCTTTGTAAATAGCTTCACAGATAAGGGCATGGCCTATGGAAACTTCCAATAAATGAGGAATGTTTTGTTTAAAAAAACGAATGTTTTCCAGCGACAGATCGTGTCCCGCGTTAATTCCCAAACCTAATTCGTGTGCTTTTACGGCGCATTCCCTGTAAGGCTCTATGGCCTTTTCATTTCCCAAACCATATTGGTGCGCGAAGGCTTCCGTATACAGCTCTATCCTGTCGGTGCCCGTGGCTACCGCCCCTTCAATCATTCTCACGTCTGGGTCTACAAAAATGGAAGTACGGATTCCATGGCGTTTGCATTCAGAAATCACTTCGGAAAGAAACACTTTGTGCTTTACCGTATCCCAACCGGCATTCGAAGTAATGGCATCTACCGCATCGGGAACGAGCGTCACTTGCGTAGGTTTTATTTGCAACACCATTTCTAGAAAGTTGTCGATAGGGTTTCCCTCAATATTGTATTCGGTGTGAACTACCGACTGTAAATCGAACGCATCTTGGTAACGAATATGCCGTTCATCGGGCCTGGGATGAATTGTGACCCCTTGGGCCCCAAATTTTTGCACATCTTTGGCTACCTCTAGTACATTGGGTATATTACCCCCACGTGCATTTCGCAACGTGGCGATTTTATTAATATTTACACTTAATTTTGTCATTTTGCAACGCTTTAGTTGCAAAAATACAAACTTGATCTCCCGTTTGGCACGGTTATTTTAAGTAATTTGCATAAAAATTGAATTGTGGAAACTCAAAGTTACATCATTAACGACATACAACCTTTTGACATACAAGAGAAGCTTAGTGAAGTGAAAAACGCTTTTAACCAGCTTACCTACTCTCATGTGCCGGTAACCAAAGGAAAGGAGTATGTGGGCTGTATCTCTGAAACAGACGCCCATTGTTTTGACTCCAAAAAAGCCTTGGAAGATTACAGTTATGCTCTAGAACCCTTCTTTGTCAGTCTACAAACCAATTGGTTGGACATCTTGGAGGCATTTGCACTGCAATCGTCGAATATTATGCCAGTATTGAATGATAAAAATGAATACCTAGGCTATTACGAATTAAGTGATATCATGTCGCTATTTAACGATACGCCTTTTTTGAACGAAGCGGGAGGTATTATTGTAGTGGAAAAAGGGAGTCGGGAGTATTCGTTTAGTGAAATTTGCCAGATTGTTGAAACCAACGACGCTAAAATTTTAGGGGTGTTTATTTCAAAAATTGAAAACGACATTACTCAAGCGACTATTAAAATTGGTCATTCGGGGATGAATGCTATTGTTCAAACCTTCCGAAGATATGGCTACAATGTAGTTTCTGAACACCATGAAGACCTAATGCAGGAAGAGCTAAAGGAACGCTCGCAATACTTAGACAAATACCTAAATATCTAAAAAATGAAAATTGGTATTTACGGTCAATTTTATCACAAAGATTCTGAAAAGTACATTCAGCATATTTTGGATGCCCTTCAGAAAAACAATGCTGAAGTCTATATTGAAGAAGGTTTCCTGAAAATAATTGAAGCACACGAGGGAATTGCAACGCCGGTAAGCAGCATGGCTACTTTCAAGGAATTGGATAGAACCTACGATTTTTTCTTTAGCATTGGAGGCGATGGAACCCTGTTAAAGTCGGTTACTTTTGTTCGGGATCTAGACATCCCCATTGTAGGGATCAACACCGGAAGGTTAGGATTCCTGGCGACCCTTCAGAAAGAAACTATTTCAGAAAGTATTCATAATATTTTTGAAGGAAACTATAGCTTGTCGGAAAGAAGCTTGCTTTCCATAGAAACCGAACCCTACAACGAATGCCTTTCCCCGCTCAATTTTGCCTTAAATGAAATCGCCGTTAACCGGAAGAATACCACTTCCATGATAAAAGTTGAAACTTTGGTTGATGGGGAATACCTTACCTCTTATTGGAGCGACGGCCTTATTTTATCTACGCCCACCGGTTCCACGGGATATTCTTTAAGCTGTGGTGGACCAGTCATAGACCCTTCCACCCATAGCATCGTAATTACCCCCATTGCTCCGCACAATCTTAACGCAAGGCCCTTGGTATTGCCCGACCACTGTGAAATTACTTTGAAGGTGAGTGGTCGCGAAGACCATTACCTCATTTCCTTGGACTCTAGAATTGCGACCCTAACCAACAACACAGAAATTACCATTAAAAGAGCCCCTTTTACCATAAAAATGGTTCAAATGCATCATGCCTCCTTTATTAAGACCCTTCGAGAAAAGTTGCTTTGGGGAGAAGATAAACGCAACTAAACAATAAAAAACCCGAAAACTTGTTTTACACACAGTACTAATTTGCTGAAACTATGGCGAAGCAAAGTTTATTGTTATATTTGCAAACTTTTAAAGAATATGAAGTACTTAGCAGCAGTAATTTTACTCATAGGTTGCTCTTTAACAAGCCTTTCCCAAACCTACGAAATAGGAGGCTTTTTGGGGGGCTCAAATTATATAGGGGATATTGGAAAAACCAATTACATCGCCCCCAACAACTTGGCATTTGGCGGGATTTTCAAATGGAACCGAAGTGCGAGACATTCCTTTAGGGGAACCATCATTCTTTCCGATATTAGTGGAGATGATGCCGAATCTAGTGAAGAACGAAGAAAACAAAGGGGGTATTCTTTTAAAAATTCTATCTTAGAAGCCTCATTAGGGATTGAATTTACTTTTTGGGAGTTTAATTTACACTCAGGCTATCCACAAACGACGCCCTACCTGTATACCGGATTAACCTATTTTGGATATAACTCCCTCTACAAAAGAAGTGGTTCAGACATAATGATTGAGTATGACAATGCTGGGTCGTTCGCCATCCCTATGGTGGTAGGCCTCAAAACCTCTATTGGGACCCGATTTGTATTAGGTATGGAAATAGGCGCTCGATATACATTTACGGACAACTTAGACGGAAGCAATCCTACAGGAGGACTTGAAAATGAAGATACTTTGAAGTTTGGAAACATTAATAGCGACGACTGGTATGTTTTCACAGGAGTGACCTTAACCGTTACCTTTGGAAGGGAACCTTGTTATTGTAATTTTTAATGGAATTAAAGGACCAAATAGAACTATCCAAATTGCCCAAGCACATCGCCATTATTATGGATGGTAATGGTCGTTGGGCCAAAAAACAAGGGTATTTTCGATCCTTTGGACATGAGAATGGCACAAAAGCCGTTCGGGATATTGTAGAAGCTTGTGCCGAACTTCCAGTACCGTATTTAACCCTTTTCGCCTTTTCTACGGAAAATTGGAATCGTCCAAAAATTGAAGTGAACACCTTAATGAAACTTTTGGTTTCTTCTTTAAAGAAAGAAATAAAAACCCTTCAGGAAAACAATATTAAACTCAATGCTATTGGCGACCTGGAAGCCCTTCCGAAGAAAGCATACGACGAACTTGAAGATGTACTGGAAAAGACTAAAAACAATTCTAGGATGACCCTTACCCTAGCGTTAAGTTATGGTTCTAGGGAAGAAATTACAAAAACCATAAAAGAGATTAGTCTTAAAGTTAAAAATAACCTAATTTCGCCGCAGGATATTGATGAATCGGTGATAAATAATCATCTTTACACGCGGGATTTGCCCGATGTAGATTTATTGATTAGGACAAGTGGCGAGCAAAGGATAAGCAACTTTTTATTATGGCAAATAGCATATGCTGAATTGTATTTCACAGAAATACTTTGGCCAGATTACAGAAAAAAGGATCTTTTTGAAGCCATATTAAATTACCAAAACAGAGAGAGAAGATTTGGAAAGACGAGCGAACAACTTAATTCATAAGAAGTTAACACAGTATCGCAACCTTATATTGGCTTTAGGGTTTGCGATTTCTTCTATTTTAGGCCTTACAGCACAACAAAAGGAGTTTGATGCAGGGAAAAGATATACCCTAAACAACATTACCGTAACCGGTACCCAAAATTTTAATGAAAATACCGTCATTGCTTTTACCGGATTGCGAAAAGGTGACCAACTATATATTCCAGGGGAAAGGTTAAGCAATGTTACCCAAAAACTTTGGGAGCAAAACCTTTTTAGTGATATTGCCTTCTACGTTACAAATATCGACGGGGACTTAGTAGACCTTGAGCTTTATATTGTAGAACTCCCTAAACTGAACGAAGTTACTGTAGAAGGGGTAAGAAAAGGGCAATCCAAAGAAATTATTAAAGATAACAACCTGAAGCCAGGAACTAAAATTACCAAGAACCTCCTTACCACCACTAAAAATTACATTAAGGATAAGTTTAGGAAACAAGGGTTTTTCAATACCAATGTGGTCATTGCCACTACCGCTTACACAGATTCTACCGGCGCTGAAATTGCAAAGGACATGAAGATAAAAGTTTCTAAAGGGGATCGGGTAAAGGTAAAATCCATCACTTTTGACGGCAATAATGAAATTAAAGATAGTAAGCTTCGCGGTTTTATGAAAAATGTAAAACGTAAAAACTTTTTACGCTTTTACAAAAGATCTAAATTTACGGAAGACGGCTTTGAAGAAGATAAAGAACGAATTATTGAAAAATACAAAGAGCGTGGCTATCGTGATGCCCAAATTGTTTCAGACACCTTAATTGTTAATGATGATAAAAATATCTCCTTGAAACTTGAGGTAAAAGAAGGTAAAAAGTATTATTTCGGTGATATTCGATTTATAGGAAATAGCGTCTATCCCAGTAATTATTTGCGTCAGTACTTAGGAATTCAAAAAGGAGACGTTTATAATGGTGTGTTGCTTCAGGAACGAATTGCAGACAATACAGAACCCGATGCGCCAGACCTTACCAACCTATATCAAAATGAAGGGTATTTATTTTCAGAAATAAATCCAGTAGAGGTCGCCGTTCGAAATGACACCATCGATTATGAAATTCGAATCCGTGAAGGGAAAGAAGCCTACTTCGACCATGTTACGGTAGTTGGAAACGACAAAACAAACGATCATGTTATTTATCGGGAGTTACGTACACGCCCAGGACAAAAGTACAGTAAGAGAAACGTAATAAGAACCATTAGGGAGTTAGGACAATTAGGCTATTTTGACCCAGAACAACTTTCCCCAAATTTCAAAAATGTAGATCCCAACAACGGTACTTTGGACATGGAGTATTCTGTCGTAGAAAAAGGATCCAGTCAAATTGAACTTCAAGGAGGTTACGGCGGTGGTGGTTTTGTGGGAACCTTAGGACTCTCTTTCAACAACTTTTCGCTAAGAAATATTTTCAACGGGGAAGCCTACAAACCCATTCCGATGGGAGATGGACAGAAATTATCCTTACGGGCGCAGGCTAGTTCCTTTTACCAAACCTATAGTCTTTCGGTAGTAGAACCCTGGTTGGGTGGTAAAAAACCTGTTCAATTAAGTACGTCGTTTTCTCATACAATCCAATACTTATTTAATTTCCAAACCAGGGAGAGAGATAAAAATAGGAGCTTCTTAATTACAGGAGGATCTATAGGAATTGCGCAGAGGTTAAAATGGCCCGATGACTATTTCCAATTGTCACAGTCTATTAGCTTTCAACATTACAACCTTCAAAATTATAACACAGGTCTTTTCACCTTTGGCGATGGGTACTCAAACAACTTTGCCTATACCATTGGCTTCGGAAGAAATAGCACCGATGTAAACCCCGTTTTCCCACGTAGTGGTTCAAATTTCCTTATTTCAGCAAAATTGACCCCCCCCTATTCTGCTTTTAATAATATTGATTACCAAGGTCTGGCGGAAGAAAGAAATGAATTGGTATCGGATTTACAGCAAAATCCCGATGATGTTGATGCGCAAAATAGAATTTCTGAAATTGACCAAACCCGTTTTAACTGGCTCGAATACTACAAAGTAAAGTTTGAAGGAACCTGGTTTACCGAAATTGCCAAAGATTTGGTCCTTCGCCCTAAAGCTGAATTTGGTTTCTTGGGGGCTTATAACAACGCTCGGGGCATCCCACCTTTCGAAAGATTCTTCTTAGGAGGAGATGGTTTGGGAGCCTTTAGCCTAGACGGAAGGGAAGTAATTCAGTTAAGAGGATACCCCAACCAAGCCCTTTCAGATAATGACGGGAATAACATTTACAATAAATTTTCGTTAGAGTTAAGATATCCTGTAACTTTGAAGCAGTTAGCCTCTATTTATGTATTGGCTTTTGCGGAAGGGGGAGCAGCCTATAACGGCTTTAGGAATTACAATCCTTTTGACCTAAAAAGATCTGCTGGAGCGGGAATTCGTATATTTATGCCTGCTTTCGGATTATTGGGGATAGATTTCGGATATGGATTCGATCCTATTCTTGGTGGCATCGACAGAAATGGGTGGGAAACCCACTTTATTATAGGACAACAATTTTAATTTGGCACGATATTTTCTAAGTAACAACCAGAAAAGTATGAAAACGATCAAAATACTATTTACCATTGCAGCCTTAACCTTAGTGTTTTCGGTACAAGCCCAAAGAGGTGCCCGAATTGGTTATATTGATATGGAATACATTCTTGAGAGTGTTCCTGAATATCAAGAAGCTTCTACCCAATTGGAAGGAAAGGTTCAAAAATGGAAAAAAGACCTTGAAAAAAAGCAAAAGGAAATTGACCAAATGAAGCTCAATTTAAGCAATGAAAGGGTCTTGTTAACGAAAGAATTAATCGAGGAACGGGAAGAGGAAATAAAAATCCTTGAGGATGAAATGTTGAAATACCAACAAGACCGTTTTGGGCCTAATGGTGATCTGTACATTCAGAGAAGGCAATTGGTACAACCCATCCAAGATCAAGTTTTCAATATTGTTCAGGAAATATCTGAAGCTAAAAAATACGACTTTGTTTTTGATAAATCTGCAGATGTCGTCATGCTATTTGCTGCCAAAAGAAATGATATAAGCGATTTGGTCTTACGAAGAATCAATAGAGCTGCCAAGCGGGAAGAAGCCCTAAATAAAAGGGAAGAAAAACAAATTGAAGCCGAAGAAGCGCTTTCTGGGGAACAACAAGATGTGCTATCGGAAAGAGAGAAAGCCCTCGAAGACAAAAAGAAAGCCCGGGAGGAAATGATGGAAGAACGAAGAAGAATCCGTGATTCTATTAGGGATGCCCGAAAAGCCGAATTTGAAAGAAGAAGGGATTCTTTACTTAAGGTAAGAGAACAAAACCGAACCGGAGGTGGCCCTCCATCAGAAGGAGAAGGAGAAGAGAATAATGAGGGCGGAGAGAATTAAATGTAACTAAAAATAAATCTATAAACACTTTTTAATTAATACGTAGTAAAATGAAAAAAATCAATGTACTATTTTTAGCGGTTGTACTTTTTGTAGGAGCCACTAGCTTTATAAACGCACAATCCAAGGTTGCTCACATCAACACTCAGGATTTAATTGAAGCCATGCCCGAAATGAAAGCCGCACAAGGACAGTTAGAAAAGCTTCAGAAAACCTATGATACTGAAATTAAAGCCATGTCGAAAGAACTTCAGGCGAAAATTACCCAGTACGATTCTGAAGCAGCCAATAAAACAGAGCAGGAAAACCAGAAAAGAATGGAAGAAGTTCAAGGAATGCAAAGTAACATTGGTGCTTACAGACAACAAGCCGTTCAGGATCTTCAGAAAAAAGAGGTTGATTTGTTTCAGCCCATCTTGGACAAGGCAAAAAGTGCTATTCAAAAAGTAGCCAGAGCACAAGGCTTTCAATATGTATTGGACTCCTCTCAAGGTAGCGGGGTAATCCTTTCCGACGGAAAAGACCTTCTTGCAGACGTAAAAAAGGAATTGGGAATTTAAACACCCTACTTTCTAAAATAATTTTAAAAACTGCCCATGAATTCACGGGCAGTTTTTATTTTTATGGAAATGCATTCAAAACAACCTATCGGCATATTCGACTCTGGTGTGGGCGGCACTTCCATTTGGAAAGAAATCCATGAGCTTCTTCCCTACGAGGATACTTTATATTTAGCAGACAGTAAAAACGCTCCGTACGGAAATAAAAGTCGGGAAGAGATTATCTCTTTAAGCATTAAGAATACCGAGTTCTTATTAGAGCAAAACAGTAAAATTATTGTCGTTGCCTGTAATACAGCTACCACTAATGCCATAAAAGTATTACGGGAAAACTACGATGTTCCGTTTATAGGCATAGAGCCCGCCATTAAACCCGCAGCGTTACAAACCAAAACCAAAAGTATTGGAATCCTCGCAACCCGCGGAACGCTAAGCAGTGAGCTTTTCTCTAAAACCTCTGAAGCCTTTACAAAAGATATTAGCGTAATGGAAGTAGTGGGTGAAGGGTTGGTTCCCTTAATTGAAAAAGGAGCGCTAGAAAGCGAGGAAATGCTTCAATTGTTAACAAAATATACGGCTCCAATGGTCGCTAGCGAAATAGACTATTTGGTGCTAGGCTGCAGTCACTATCCGTACCTTATACCCACCCTTAAAAAAATACTTCCGAAGGAAGTAAAAATAATCGATTCTGGAGAAGCCGTCGCGAAACAAACCAAAGCTATTTTGGATGAAAATGATTTATTGGTTAAAGAATCAAGGCCACCAAAACTTCAGTTTTATACCAATGCTTCAAAAAGAACCCTAGGGCTACTATTAAGTGAGTATTCCAAGAAAATTTTAATAGCGGAAAAACCGTTTTAGTCTTCCTGAAACCAACTGGCATACGTAATATAATTAGTGGCTATGCGGTTAATCTCGCCATGAATTAATTCTTCACTAATGTCTTTTACTTTTTTTGCGGGAATTCCTGCATAAATACTCCCTGCCTCTACGTGGGTGTTTTTGGTTACGACTGCACCGGCAGCAATAATACTATTGCTTTCCACCACGCAATCGTCCATAATTATACTGCCCATACCTATAAGCACATGATCCTTTATAGTACATCCATGTACTATAGCGTTATGCCCAATAGAAACATTGTTCCCAATGGTAGTAGGTGATGCTTGATAGGTGGCATGAATTACAGCGCCGTCCTGTACATTCACCTTATCCCCCATCTTAATGTAATGAACATCTCCGCGAATTACCGCATTGAACCAAACACTACAGTCGTTTCCCATTGTCACCTCTCCCACTACAGTGGCATTTTCAGCAATAAAACAATTGTCTGGTATTTGTGGATGCTTTCCGTTTACAGGTTTAATAATCATATCGTTTAATTAAAATAGGCTAATAAGTCTTTTTTCTTGGAAGGGCTTACCATAATTTCCTTTCCATTTTCCAAAACGACACTCCCCCCCTTTCCTTTACGGTATTCCACTATGTGGCCTACATTTACCAAATAAGATTTATGAACTCGCGCAAAACCATTTTCAGTGAGCATTTCCTCAAAATACTTTAAGGTTTTACTGACTAATTTTTTCTTATCCTTCAGAAAAATTTGAGTGTAATTATCATCTGCTTGACAATACAAGATATCCTTTATTTGCAATACTTCAAATCCGTTTTGAAGCGGAATGGTAATTTTTCCATCCACAAATTGCTGTTTAGGCTTAAGCACGGCGTTCTGCAAACTATTTTCCTTCTCTTTAATTTCAGCAACGTAATCAACCGCATCAATCAATTTGTCAATATCAATAGGCTTTAAAAGGTAATAAGAAGCATGCGCATTTAAGGCATCGATGGCATAGTGGTCATACGCTGTCACAAAAACAGTCTCAAAAGTACGATCCCCTACTTTGTCCAAAAGATCGAAAGCATTACCATAAGGCATCTCTACGTCCAAAAACACCAAATCCAATTCGTGATTCCGAATTAGCACCAAAGCTTCCTCAACATTGGCAGCTTCCCCCATTAACTGTACTTTGGGACAATACTTGGAAAGGTAGTTTTTCAAAATTTCCCTACTGGTTTCTTCGTCTTCAACTACAATGGCTCGTAAATTCATTTAGTCTTTTTTTAAGGTGAGTTTTACTAAGGTCCCTTCTTGGTTTTCAAAAACATCTTCTACCCTAACATCTACTTTATCTTGATACATTTCGTTAAGAATAGCAATACGCTTTTTGATATTTCCCATCCCTTTCGATTTTTGTTTTTTCTGATGTTCGGTTTTCAGTGCTTTCGATTTCTCCCTTCCAATTCCGTCATCTTCTATCGTAATCAATACGGTTTCTTCATTAAACTTATTGAAGTGAATTTTCAACATTCCCTTTTCTTCCTTATACCGAAGTCCATGCCAAACTGCATTTTCCACATACGGCTGAAGCAGCATGGGTGGGATGACAAAATCTTCCACGTTAATTGAAGGGTCTACCTTAATTTCATAGTCAAACTTGTCCTGAAACCTAAAGTGTTCCAGTTTGGTGTACAGTTCAAGCAATTCAATTTCTTTAGAAAGTGGAATAAAGTCTTCTTCACTATTTTCCAAAACGGAACGCATTAATTGGGAAAATTCACTCAAATACTTATTCGCAGCGCGCTCGTCACTTCGAGCAATAAAACTGTTAACGGAATTTAACGCATTAAAAATGAAATGGGGATTCATCTGTGTACGCAAGCTTTTTAAGGCCAGTAAATTATTGGCATACTGTTGCTGTCGTGCAGTTTTCCGCTGGGTATATGCCGTAAAAAGCAACAGCAATGCAATTACCACCAAAGAAGCTATGATCCATTTTTGAATGGTGTTATTCTTTTGAATAAGCTCTTGATTCTCAAATGCCAATTGATAGCGACTTTCCTTAAGCTTACGTTCGTTTTCAAGACTGGTAATTCGGTTTTGCTTAAGTGCAATTTCTTTACTGAAACGAGCTGCCTGTGACAACTCTTGCTCTTTTTTTATGTACAGCTCGTCTACTACTTCTACATATCGCTCATAGCTTTCTGCTGCTTTTCCATAATCCCCTATATCCCGGTATATTTCTGAAAGTTTACGGGTTGCATCCTTTTCCACAACCAAATCTTCTTTTTCATCGGCCTCTTCAATACTTTTCTTTAAAAAAGGGATGGCTTCTTCGTATTTATTTTGAAGGACGTAAGCATTTGCAATTTTATAATTCTGTCGCTGTGGGGTTAGTGTATTCTCAGTAAGAATTCCCTTTTTTTCAGGCATTTCGTCATCTAACGACTGAATTTCATCTAAAGCTTCTTGGCGTAATTCAATTTCCTTCTCAAAATCCTGTGTCTGGTTGTAAAAATCGGCCACCTTACTTTTTTCTTCGGCAGCTCTCTTTTTATTTTCGCCTTTGGAAAGGGTTAAAGAATTATCAAAATAATTTTGTGCTTCTTCAATAGCCCCTCCTTGTGCATAAGCCTGCCCAATTTTAGAGTTTAAATCTGTTACTTTTGGAGAAATTTTTCGCTGCTTCGCTATATCCAATCCTTTTTGGTAATTAAAAACGCTTTTTACCGCATCATTAATAAGCTTGTAATTATCTCCTAAACCTTCATAAACTTCCACTTGTTGATAAGCAGTCAGTTTTTCATTCAAAAGCTTTTTAAATACCGAAATGCTTTCTTGATAATTCCCGTTTTGCATATACGCTTTTGCTAGCTTTATACGGGTATCCAACTCAGACTTAAAGGCAATACTTTCTTTATAGTTGGAAATAGCCAAGTCGGGTAATTGCCAATACAAATTGATATCCCCAAGGGTTTCATATGCTAAAGCATTTTCATGTGAAGTAGCCGATTTCCCAGATACATTTTCAAAAGCTTGAGTAACATACTCAATACTTTTCTGTGCATCCTTTTTTAAATAAGCCTTTGCCGAATCTATATAAACCTGAAAATAATTTTGATAATTAGTTTTTCGGGAAGTAGTAATCTTCTCGCTTTCAGTCTCTACATTCTCCACCTTCACAATCACTTCTTCTTGATTCTTGATTGTGTAATAAACTGTTTTAAACTCATCGCTCCTAACTACAAGTTCATCTCCAATACTCGCTTCTATTTGAAATTCGCCAGAAAGATTTGTGGCAGTATATCCTTTTCCAGAAATTTCAATATTGACTCTTGCAATAGGCATATAGCTCTCAGAATTTATTACTTTACCTTTTAATACAAAGGTTTTCTGTCCTGAAGGAGAGTTCTGGGAGAAGCCTACACTTTTAATAGACAACAGGAAAAAGAAAAATATAAATAGATAGTACTTCATAGTATTTCAATAATGTAAACATACATACTTTGCCCGTAAAGAAAAAACAGCTTTTATCCCTAAGCCTGTATTTTAAGAGGCAAATAACCCATTTCCCTAATAAAAACGTCCCTGTCACTCATCAGGAATAGAAACACCCTCATTGGAGCTTTTTTTTAAATTTTCTCTACAGTACGTTTACTAAAATTTATAAACAAACTGTTATGAAATCTCTGCAAACCATTAGTCTAATTGTATTTTTAGTAGGCTTTCTTGCCTGTAAAGCAGATACTAGAAAACCTGTTTTCTTACAAGAAGAAGATAAGAATCCTGCAATCTCAAAAACCAGTATCAAAGTAGCCCTGCTTTTGGATACCAGCAATAGCATGGATGGCTTGATAGACCAAGCTAAAGCACAGCTTTGGGAAATCGTAAATGAACTCTCTTATGCAAAATGCAAACACGAGCAACCCAACTTAAAAATTGCCCTGTATGAATATGGAAATGATAACCTAAGCGAAAAAAATGGTTATATAAGAAAAGTCCTAGGTTTTACAGAAGACTTAGATGATGTTTCCAAAGAATTATTCTCCTTAACAACCAAAGGAGGAAGTGAATATTGTGGTACGGTAATCAAAGCTTCCTTGGATCAACTAGATTGGGGAAACAATGCCGATGACCTAAAATTAATTTTCATTGCTGGCAACGAACCTTTTACCCAAGGAAAAATAGACTACAGAGATGCTGCTAACGTAGCGAAAGAAAAAAGCATTGTAGTAAACACCATATTTTGTGGAGACTACAAACATGGAGAAGATACTTCTTGGAAAGAGGGAGCTATTTTAACCTATGGAGATTACATGGCTATTAATCACAACCAACAAACCGTACATGTTCCATCTCCTTATGATGATACGATTTTACAACTTAATATTAAACTGAATAAAACTTATATTCCATATGGTAGATATGGTAAAGAGAAAGTAGCGGAGCAAGAAGCTCAAGACGATAATGCCGCAGGTTACAGTAAATCAAATGCTGTAAGTAGAACTGTTTCCAAAAGCTCTCACTTTTACAAGAATAGTTCTTGGGATCTTGTTGATGCTGAAAAAGAAGAAAACTTTAATTATTCGACACTCAAAAAGGAGCAGCTTCCTCAAAATCTACAAGGAAAAACCATTGAAGAAATAAAAGCTTATGTTAAATCACAACGTAAGAAACGAGAGGTTATTCAAAAAGAAATAGATGACCTTAATAAAAAACGCAAGGATTATATTTCCAACCATAAAAAGGAAAATACAAATGGCCTTGAGAATGCAATGATCGAAGCCATTAAAAACCAAGCAAAGAAAAAAGACTATACTTGGGAATAAAAAAAGCCCCAATTGGGGCTTTTTTTATTTTGTATTGGGTCTTAACATACCGTTGTATCGCATATCCTGAGACCAACTTTTATAAATACGATCCAGGAAATTATAGCCTAAAGTAAGTTGATGGAACCCTCCATTTTGAAAACGCACTTCCCCCGTTTGGTACGAATAGGTATACGCCACAACAAACTTGTCAAAGTTCACTCCTATTACAGGGGTAAAATATTGAGCATTCAAGTTGCTAACTGAAGCCCCGTCCAAATATTCTGCACCATCAAGACTTCTTCTATAAGACAAGCCCCCCCAGAGTCTTCCAAACTCCATAGAGCGAAAAGCCTTGAAATTAATATCGATAGCACTTTCACCTGTACGTTCTTTCCATTGAAATAAAAATGAAGGTTCAAAAGCCCACGGTCCTACAGAAGAAGTGATCCCATAAGCTGCGGAAAGCAAATAAGTCCTTTGGTTATTTGATTCGAATTCTTCACTATACAAATTTCGATTTCTAAAAATTAAATTCTTAACCGTGAAATGTGCAGCAAAATCCAGAAAATTATAAGAAAGACCCGCATCTACATTAAAATAGGAAGTACTCTGAATAATACCAGCAATAGCAGGATCAAAATCATTTGGGTCAAACTGAGTTTCATCCAATCTTTGCTGCATCAAACCTGCACTTAAACCAAAAGACAATTGATTTAAATCATATTTACTTCTTGAAAACATGATATGGTGTGCATACGTTAAATAACCTCCTACTTGCGAATGATATCCATTTCCATCATTAAACAAAATAGCTCCAATTCCAGATCTCTCTCCCAAACGGGTATGATAACTTAAGGATTGGGTATTTGGCGCTTCATTCTCACTAAACCATTGTTGCCTTGCTGATAATCGTAACCTTCCATAAGAAGCAGCACCAGCCATGGACGGATGCAATAAATACAGATTGTCTGCAAAATAATCAGAATAGGTAGGTATACCATCTTGCGCATATAAAAATGTGGTGCAAAAGAGTAAAAAAGTTAAGCAGGTTTGTTTGATCATATTCATTTTAGTCATTTTTATCTTAGCGTTTAATTGTAAAGTGTCCGGTGAACTCTTTTCGTTGCTGGTTTTCGGAGTACTCGACCCTGAACCAGTAGTCGCTGGAGGGCATTGGCGCGCCGTTGTAGTTCCCGTCCCATCCGTTC
>PALG01000029.1 GCA_002707025.1 Flavobacteriaceae bacterium
AAGAACCCATTTAGTGCCTAAAAAGGCAATGAACATTCTAAACCCTTACAGACGCCCAAGCAATCAAAATATCAAGATATTTTTCATTTGCCATACCTCACATAAAGATTATGTGTTGTCTTTCTATCAAAATTTAAAAGAAGGTGTAAATACTGAAAAGAAATATTATAAAGGATTGGAAGCCTATGTAAATATTAAGGCAACAGCTTCAAAAGAACATTTTATTGAGTTCACTAATGAAAATGACCCAATACCCGAAATAGTTGAACAGCTTGAAAGTTTAACTTTTGACCACGAAAATGTAAAGTATGCAGCATTTTATATAAGTCCTTTCGATAAGTTTACACCAGATCCTGACGATAGGGAAATTTACATCCGGATTAAAGAACTGTTTTTAAATGAAGGCATTGTAACCCAAGTGGTCGATTACGAAAAGATGATTATAAACATCCAAGACCAATACAATTTTCAGTTTTCATTACAAAATATGGCATTAGCTATTCACGCCAAATTAGGTGGCGCACCTTGGAAGCTGGCAGTAACCGATAAAAAAGAATTGGTAATTGGTGTAGGAGCATTTACCAATCAAGGCGAAAACAGAAGGTATATAGCAAGTGCATTTAGTTTTCAAAATAATGGATTGTTTAGAAATTTTGAATATTTCAACCAAAACGAAACAGAACTATTAGCAGGCAGCATATTAAAGGCAATTAGAGATTTTACATCAGTAGCTCAAGCAGATAAAGTAGTTATTCATTTTTATAAAGAAATGAGTTACGAAGAACTACAGCCAATTATTGATGGGATGAATAAACTAAAATTAGGAGTGCCTTTATATATTTTGAATATCAATAAAACTGAAGCAGAAGATATGATTGCTTACGATGTAAATTGGGGAGATAAATTGATGCCTGTAAGCGGTACATACATTCGTATAGGAGTAAATAAATTTTTGCTCTTTAATAATGCACGCTATCCAAGCGACCGTTTTTATTCAGATACAGATGGGTTTCCATTCCCAATTAAAATAAAAATAAGCAGTTCGGATGATGATGCTTTTGAGGATGTTGAGGTAATTGAAGAATTGTTAACCCAAGTCTATCAGTTTAGCAGATTGTATTGGAAATCATTACGCCAACAAAATGTGCCAATTACCATAAAATATCCTGAAATGGTAGCCCAAATAGCACCACGTTTTAATAACGGTGTTCCAGAGGATGCAAAAGATACGTTATGGTTTTTATAAATATTTGAATATGTCAAGAACAAGAAAAGATGAATCACTTATGTCAATTATGGGATTAGGGTTCATCCAATTTGAGTTTCATTTAATAGAGGACTATATGAATCATATGGAAACTCATTTTGAAAGAGAATTAAAAAGTATAGAATCTGAATATGAAAAGTTTCATAAGTCAAAAGAGGATAAATCAGAATATTCAGAAGAGTACCTTAATCACGTTCAAGACTCATTCATAGACGACATTTTTATGTTTAACGATGTTTATATCAAAAACTATAGAAATGCTCAAATTATACAGTTGTATTCTTTTTTAGAAGATGTATTAAAAAGAGGCTGTGACAGGTTTGCTCATTATAAAAAAACCGATTACAAAGTAGATGACTTAAAAGGCAACAATGATATTGACAAGATTAAAAAATTTTTAAAACAATCTGCTAAAGTTGATTTTTCTTTACTGAATCCAGAATGGAAGTTTATGGATGATTTTAGACAAGTGAGGAATTTAATAGTTCATCATAAAGGTTTAATCAAGAATAATGATACAGTTAACAATAGTGACAAAAAGTTTAATTCAATCAAAAATTTTAGTAAAGGACGATTTATGCTAAAAAATTACGCATCATCAGATTATAAATTTGAAATAGTTTTTGATAACCCCAGTTTTTTCAAAGAAGTAATAAGAAATATTGAATCTCTTTTGGAAAAGATAGGTAAAACAGCTATTTCATAAAACACCTTAATTATGTCAAAACCTGTAAGGCAGCATTATATTCCTCGGTCATATCTCAAAAATTTTGCAACCCAAAAAGATAAGAAAACCTTTTTGGTTGATGCTTATAATATAGAAGCCGAAAATTTAATTGAAAATATCAGTACTAAAGATATTTGTTTAGAAAAGCATATATATACTATAGAAACTAATGATCCAGCAAAGAAATTTGCTTTGGAAAAATATTATGCTGATAATGTAGATTCAGAATATCCAAATATTTATAAAATACTCATAGATAAATCAATAAAAGCGGTAGATAAAAACCAAAAATGGCAGATATTATACGTTTGTTTATCATTATATTTTAGGACACCACATTATCTAAATCAACATAATAAGATAACTAATGAAATTTTAGACAATACTGTGCCTTATGCAAATAAAGAAGGAATCATAACATTGGACTATTTAGGAAAGAAAATAACATTTCATAAGGATGAGTTAGAAAATGTTAAGAAGGAGTTTAATTTAGAGAATAAAACGATTTTTCACGTCAAACATCTTGAGCAATGGATGAATTTTGTTCACTTTAAGTATGGTTGTGTAATAAATGTAATAGAAATTGAAGATAAATCGGGTCCTTTGATAACTTGTGATAATCCTGTTTCAATTAGGCATATGAAAACAAATAAGTTTGCAGGTTTATTTGATGTTAATTCAGTAATAACTTTACCGTTAGACCCATATCATTTTTTAGAAATCCATCCAAATACTTATGCGGATGGTGATACTAAAATTAATAGATTGATACACGATAAAGACTTTTCCTTTACAACAAATGCAATAACACAAAGCAATGCTTCTAACTGGTTAATCGGTAAGTCAGGCACAATTGATACTCACTTTAAAATTCAAGAACACTATGAGAATCCAGAAAATGGAGAGGCATTTGTGGATAAAGCAAAATTTAGAGCAGAGGAAATGCAGCGTATTTTGTCCTTAACAGAAAAAGAAGGGTTTTCTAAAACAGTTATTGAGGAGTATAAGAAATTAGAAAAACATCCTTATTTCAAAGACGATAAGAATCTCAAAGAACATATTGCTATGATGAAAGCAAATGGATTTTGGTAATTTATACATTAATTTATCAAGTTGTAGGGCAGGTAATAAGGTGTTCGTCAGTTGTTCCATTTTGTTTCATAAAGCATAATCACAAATGCGTTGCATTGGTGCTTACCATACATAGCACTACTGCGGTGACACATCCTCGTTAGTACTATGTATTTGCTTTACTTCACACACTACACAACTTCCTCACCCGCAGCTACTCTTGCACCCCAAACCCCAATAAGGTGTGTGCTCGTGGCACACAAAATATAAATTGGGGTACAACCGCTGCTTCATAATTTGGCTCGCCTGCTGTTCGCTGCGGGCTAATCAGGGTGTCACAGTTTTTGATGGCAGCCATTTTGCATATACAATAACCGCTTCAAGTAAATTGAAGTTTTCAAATACTTCAAAACCGCTTTAATAACTGATTAAATAGTCTTTTAAATCCAAAAGCGGATTATTCTATATTGCAAACGCACAGCAAGAGTAACGCATTCAGTCAGCTATTTCAGCCACTACTCAACCCATTTTTTTATTGGCAATTGCTCATTAGGTAAAATCAAAACCCTCAATTTTCTTAATCTACTTAAATCCCTATTAACTTAATCACGATAAGTACTCACAATTGCTAAATTTTAAAAACGGTAGCCATCCTTCAATAGCTTCATTCAATTGTTACACTTGCTTTCCCACGCTACACCCAAGCTGATTCCAACGGCATCAAAAACTTGCGCCACCCTTGCGTTTTCAACGTAGGCGTGGTAGCCCTATCGGGCTATTTTCCCACACCACCCTTGCTCAACTCGCTGGCGGCTCGCTATTATGGCTATCGCCATACGCTACGCGATTACCTGCCTAAAATGAGTAATTTTGAAATATGATTGATAATTTAAAAAAGCTATTTCTACGTTTTAATTATACCGATGAGAAAGGTTTCATCCTTAATGTTCCATCTTTAAATAATAGAGAACACTTAACATTGGGGTTTGATAATAAAAGAAAAGAGTTCAATATTCATTTTACCAATGAAAACATAAATGAACCAGGTGCAAAACGACGTGAGTTTATATTTGCAATGTCTGCTTTTCGTTTTTTCTTATTTTTAAAACGTTTTGAAGTATTCTACAATCAAAGCATTGTCAACCTAATTTTATCATCTAAAACTAATCTTGGAAAGTTAAAAAAGCATAAACTAATCATTAATACTTTTACTGATTCGGTTGATTTTGAAGAAAAAATTATTTATCAAAAGCGTAAAGGAAAAGGCAGACCGTGGAGATTTAGAGAAAATTTCGATTGGAATTTACTAGCAGATAATTTCAAATACCTTGAAAAATCAGATTTAAATTCAGATAAAGTTTTAATAGCATATAAGTATAATAAAGGTCATTTATCACTTCAAGGCTTCATATATAAGTTTGAGCATCTAAAAGGTGTTTATTTTATTCCGATTAGAAAATTCAATCGTTTTGCAAAGAATATGGCTATTGCAATGTATAATTACCTTAATGCATATCCAACTGAAGAAACCTTACCTTTTAGACAACTAATGTTTGAGCGCCTTAAACATCCTTATATGAACAAACAAGAAGAAAAAAGTTTGCAAAGTTAGCTGGCTTCCTTCATCCCACGCTCATCATACTATAAAGTTCAAGCCCTACGGGTTTTGAAAAAAATATTGCACCTGTGGTCAGGCACAAATTTCAAAACCCTTTCCATCAGCAATATTTTTTCCAAAAAACTTGACAGTATGTCAACGCCATCAAAGAAACGGCATTCTTTTTTCTCTTTTTCTTTGTAAAAAAAATATTCATTTTTTTATTTCTGATGCAAAAGGAAGCAATCTAAAGCAACAAAATCCATATCTAACGAATAGCATAAAAGTTGCCATATATTTCAACGGAAGGTACAACTTCGTGTCAAGTCCGTACCAAGTCCGAAGAAAAGTAAGTTTCATTTAAATTATTTATGTTATGGGTAAAATTGCTCAAGGAATTTTAGGAGGGCTTTCTGGTAAGGTTGGAAACGTTATCGGTGGAAGCTGGAAAGGTATTGACTACATCAGAATTAAACCTTCAAGTGTAGCCAATCCAAGAACTGTAGGTCAGGTAAACCAAAGAAATAAGTTTACAGTGACTTTAGAATTTATTCAAGCTGTTAAACCGTTTATCCAAAAAGGGTATAAGTTTTTAGCAGTGAAGAAAACAGCGTTTAATGCTGCGATGTCTTATGTGTTAAATAATGCCATTACAGGTGTAGAACCTAACTTTAATGTGGATTATGCAAATGCATTAGTAAGTAGAGGTGGTTTATCAGCTGCTCTGAACCCTTCTACAGATCTTGCAACAGCTGGAGAAGTAACTTTTAACTGGGATGATAACTCTGCTGAAGGTAACGCCAATGCTACCGATAAAGCAATGTTATTGGTTTATAATCCATCAAAGAAAGAATCTATTGCTTTAACTGATGGAGCAGACAGAACAGTAGGAACTCAAATTGTTGCTATACCAACAACCTATGCAGGAGATACTGTAGAGCTATTTATGGCATTTATTACTGCTGATGGTAGCCAAGTATCAAACAGTACTTATTTAGGCTCTGGGACAGCCAATTAATAGCTTGGTGCTTTTATTTGAAAACCGCTCAATTCGAGCGGTTTTTTTATGCTATATTCGTAAACGAATTTATTAATGATTACTCTTTAGTTACTCTTTTTATGTGTTTTTTGTATCCTATTTGTTGCCCGAACATTATAACACCACTAAATATGGGAGTAGTTAAATATTGTATCGGGAAGTAGAGGGCACTATCTTTTTACAAAATACGTTATACTTGCACACTGCTTTCATTCATTCCAGTTATTATCCTTTACCATTTCAAACATAGTATAACCATGGTATAACCATGATACAAGCACGGTATAACCACGGCATAACTATGCTTTTACCATACGGTATACCCGAAGTATCCATAGGTACATACCCCATTTACGTTCTTTAAGTAACCCATTGACTCTATGATAATTGTCATAGTTAGATTGTGATAAGTATGCTACTTTCAACAAAGAAATAAAGCGTATTCACTAAAAAACAATCGTCATGGAAGTCAAAAAAAATCCCGCCATAGATCTCAACCGCTGGAGTCCGGTGTTCTTTATGACCGGTCTAGTGGTCATGCTCTCGCTATCCTGGAGTTTGATAGAAATGGAATCCTCGGATGGTACCGAAGGTTCTGCCGATACGGTATTGGTTACCGATAACCTGGAAGAAGACATCCCCATTACCCAACAACTTGAGTTACCCCCTCCTCCTCCACCCCCACCAGCTATGGCTATGCAGGTGATTGAAATTGTAGAGGATAATATTGAAGTGGAAGAAACAGTGATTGAGTCGACCGAATTAAACCAAGACCAAGTAATTGTGGATATTGAAGAAATAGAAGATGTAGAGGTTGAAGAAGAAGTGATTGCCGATGTTCCTTTCGCCGTTATTGAAGATGTCCCTATTTATCCCGGCTGTGAAAGTTTGCACAGCAACCAAGAAAGAAAAGACTGTCTTTCAAGCAATGTCTCCGCTTTCGTACAACAGAAATTCAATAACGAACTAGCTGGGGATTTGGGGTTGGAAGGCATCCAGAAAATTTATGTCCAATTTAAAATTGACAAATATGGAGAGGTGGTAAATGTAAGAGCCCGTGCCCCACATCCTAGGCTAGAAGAAGAAGCCGTTGAAGTGGTACGGTCCTTACCGAAAATGATTCCCGGTAAACAAAGAGGAAAGCCCGTGGGAGTAATATATGCTTTACCTATTTTATTTAAAGTTGAAAATGTTAATTAATTTTCAGTATTAAAAAGCGAACGCCAGGAAAAATCCTGGCGTTCCAACAAACATCAAATAAACTGTGTGGTCAAACGATCACACAAAAAAACATCGCTACTCGATGTCAATCGTTGAAGCACTATTGGCAGCGTTCTTATTTTTACTTGGAATACGATAGGTAATACCTAGGTTAATGAGGTAATCTGCAAAAGCTGCATCTCCATTTCGGAACTCCCCAATAATTTCAGAGGTTTCCATATCGGTTAAACTTTGTGGACGTTCCCTTCGTACTGCAATAGGAACATTAAGGTTTATTGAAAAATTATTCTTCATGAAGGAGATCCCAGGATCTACGGAAAGAACGTTTCCAGGTCTTCTGAAGCCTCCCGACTCCCCAATGATGTCTTCTACCGGAACCCCTTCATATCTCGCTCCCAGCGAACTTGAAAAAACATTGGAAAAAGCATAACTAAATCCTCCGCGAATTGAAAACTGGTCTGGCACCGACATGATGGCTTCATTCTGTAGAATTGGGCTCAATGTTTCCCGAAAAGTTCGCGTTTCATTAATGTTTCTCGGGTTAAAGAGGTAAAAACCGCCTGCATACGTAAAAAGGCCTTCTGCTACTTTTTGGTACCATTGGAAATCGACCGTAAATCCGAAGCCTCCGTCCCCTGGTTGGATGGATTGATCCACAGGACGGGTTTGCGGTCCCCCTTCGGGACCTACGTTGTAAAAAATATCGGAGGCATTGTAATTCCCTGTAGGAAGTTTAAGCCCTAGTCCTATAGCTAGGTTCCCATTGGTGTGAGTAGCAGGATCGAAAAGCCAATAGCCTACCCCTACCCGTATATCGGCTAAACCTCGAGAATAAGTAATGTTTCGTTCCTCCCTTCCGTGTTCGTAGAGGGAAGAACGAGTGTTGATGACTGTAGGAATGGTAACACCCAAATACATTCGGTCGGTAATCCCGTAATTGATAGAAAAGTCCCAAGAATGGGAATGATTCACAACCTCGGTTTCGTTAGCGACTCGATCGGGCTCCTCTTCGGTACCTCGAAAGTGGCGAAAAGATTTAAAATAACGATAATTGACGCCTACTTGAAAGCTTACTTGTGGTAGCAGGTTATTTTCTAGATTATTCCCTACACTACAGGAAAAGTGTCTTATCGCTACACATCCCTGTGAGCTAGCGTTTGCAATTATGGCAAAAGTGAATAGGCAAAAAATGATTTTTTTAAATGAATACATGGTTGGTTTTTTAGTTATGCTAAAATAAGCGGAACCCAAATACAAGATTTACAAGAAGAGATTAAGAAAATTAATGAAAGGTTAATGAAATTAATAAAAGGACAATATTCGCTTCAAAAGCTATTTTTTTAGTAATATGGTACTCGGTTTTGAATCGTAGAAAAATCTATATCGTCGTCTTGATTGTTTCGGTCGTAGGGCTCTTTGCCGTACAGTACCAATATTTAAATATTGGATTGAATCTGGCAAAGGTTCAGTTTCAAAAAAAAATAGGAATAGCTGCCCAGGAAATACAAGAAGACCTTACCACCGAAAACCAACTTACTTTTTTGATAGGAAGGGCGATCACCTTGGACGATTCTTACTTTGCTTTAAGCTTGGACAGTGTTCAGGATGCCTCGCGCCACTTTCTAAATGATTTTATCACCCACCGGCTTACCACTCAAGGTATCGACAAGGATTTTTCCTATAAACTTTATGCAAAAGATAGCATCCACTACCTTACTTCCCCAACCGTATATGCACCCACTGAAAAATTGATTACCTATCCGGTAGAGTTAAACGGTTATTTGCCCAACCTTTTAGAACAGCCTATTATCCTTGAATTACAGTTTAAGGATTTGAACAACTATTTTCTCTTTCAGTTGAATGGCCTTACTATTCCTAGTTTGTTGTTTATGGCCGCTATTATTTTTGTGGTCGTCTGGGTATTGCGTTCCTTTTATTGGCAACGGAATATTATTACCACCACTAATGATTTCATCAATAATCTTACCCATGAACTAAAAACTCCTGTTTTCTCCATTGGTTTGGCCAGTAAAATATTGGATGAAAAAGCTTCAGAATCTCAAAAACCTGTAATAGAGCTTATTCAGCAGCAAACAGAACGCATGAAAAAGCATATTGAAAAGGTACTGGAATTAAGTAGGTTAGAGTCTAACAAAAAACTTTTAAAACTTCAAAAAGTTGATTTTAACCCCCTTCTTAAAAAACTTTGCAAGGATTTCGACATGCTTACTTCAATAGAAGAAATCGATTTTTCCTATGAGATAGCAGCTACGCCTTTTTGGGTCCAAGCCGAACCCGACCACTTAGAGAATGCCATCAATAATCTTTTGGATAATGCAAAAAAATATTCTGAAGATCCCAAAATAGAGCTAACAGCATATACGAAAGCAAACTACATGGTCATTGCTATTCAAGACAACGGTATTGGAATGACTGTCAAGGAAAAAGAAAGGGTTTTTCAGAAATATTACCGGGTCACCAATGGAGACACTCATAAGGTGAAGGGCTATGGTTTAGGCTTAAGTTATGTCAAGGAAATTGTAAAAAGGCACAAAGGAACTATTGCGATTCACAGTGAACCCAAAAAAGGAACCCTCATCACATTAAAAATACCTCTTTATGGATAAACCGGCACCTCATTTACTTTTGGTGGAAGACGACCCTTCCCTCAGTTATCTTTTAAAAGAATACCTTTCCATGAACGGTTTTACCATTACCGCTGTTACCACAGCAAAAGATGGGTTAAAGGCCTTGGAGGCACACCTATTTCAATTAGCCATTTTGGATGTGATGCTTCCCGATCAGGATGGTTTTGAATTGGCCAGGACCATTCGCAGTCAGTTTCCAGACATTCCATTTATTTTCTTAACTGCGCGCTCGTTAAAGGTAGATGTACTTAAAGGATTTTCTATTGGAGCCATCGATTATTTAAAAAAGCCCATAGACGAAGAAGAATTGGTGGTACGAATTAAAAACCTCCTACAGCGTATGGAGACCCAACCCATGGGTAAAACAGAAGAACAAATACACCGCTTGGGAAAATTCACTTTTCATGTAAAAAACCAACAATTACAGCTTGGAAAAGAGATTATTTCCCTTACGAAAAGGGAAAGTGAACTCCTTCAGTTTTTATGGGCCCATAAAAACAATTTATGTAGCCACAAGGAAATTTTAAACTTGCTCTGGGGGAAGAATGATTATTTCAACAAAAAGAGCTTGAATGTTTTTATATCCAGGCTTCGAAAATACCTAGAAAAAGATCCATCCATCACCATTGAGAATGTCCATAAACAAGGGTTTATTCTTCGTATTCCTTAAAAGGAATAATGATAACCCAGTCCTAATCCAAAGACATCTTTTGAAAGGTTATTGATGTCAAGTCCGCCCAAGAAACGGAAACTTCCAAAATTTTGGGTAGGATACACTATGGTAAGGTAATTGTACCAAGCTTTTAGAGGTGTGGGAAATGGGTTTCGATAAGTTCCCAGGTTTTTGGTGTAAGTACTTTTTACTTGCCATTGCCATTTTTTTACGGTTCCCTCTACCCCAAAGTGGTGTGCTTGCACCCGGTTTCCTATAATGGGGGAATTTATATCTGTAACAATAAGATTCGGATTAGTAACCATAAGAGGAAATCCAATAACATTCCCTTCATAGGTCCATCCCGTTCTATAAATATTATTTCCAAAATACCCGTCAAAGCCAGCTCCCGAAGTATTCCCACTTTGATCGGAAGTATCGATAAACTCATAAAGTATTTTGGAGAAGATATTTGTGGATTCGGGTTCAAATCCGACGCCCCAAATACCATCAGGAAAATTGGCCAAGCGGGTACCAGAGCCATCCTCAAAAGGGTGTTCATGGTATATATTTAAGGTTCCGAAGGAAGCCGTCCAGTAATAATCCACTAAGTAGGAACCCAAATGATTTCCCACGGCATTGGTAATTTCCCCTTCTACATTGATTTCGGAAGCCTCCCGAGCCGTAAACACATCGATAAATGCCGTAAAATCGTCATTTAAGTTTCCATATACAGGAGAAGTCCCTCCCCATTGCGCATAATGCTGTAGCTGGGCTTTTAACCGGTGATTATTGGATAGTTGAACGAGAACCGCCAACCGTTTGTAATGTACCCAGACATCGCTTACAAAACGATTCTCATCATTCATGAAATAATGTCCTATCCCCCAATCCAAAGCAAAGGTATTGGAGATTTTCAAAGGATTGTTTGCTTCCAGTAAAACTCCGGGCATGGGCCTGGCGTTTCCTGAAAAAAGAAAGTTCTTATTACTTACGGAAAGCGTTTCAGAAGGATCTATCGTAGAAAAGGCACCTGCGGAAGCCTTCAGCCAAGTATTGGTAAATCGAAGATAACTTTCTTTTCGTTGAAATTCATTCGCCACATCATCCCGATAAAAAAACGAAAGACGACCGTTTATTGAGGCGTTTTCAGAAAGGGCATAAGAAGCCCCTACTTCCCCAAGGAAAGAGGCATTGGAAAAGTTTCCTAAAGTGGTTTCAGAATTGGTGGAAAACCAATAGGGTGTATTCCCTTCGGAAGAGACTATTCCTAGCGCTTCTACTCCCCCATCCCACTGTATGCGCTGTGACCATCCAAAAGAAGTTTGAAACAGGGACAGTAAGATCAAAAAGAGGAAGGTTAATGTTTTCATCGTTTAAACCAACTTTTCCAAACTGAAGGTTTTTCTTTTTGGTAGGAATATCCGTATTTATTACCGTAACCGAAATTAGCCATGGAAACATTGTTGATTACTCCCGCCACATTTGCCAAACGTCCATCTTCAATAGCATCTTTGGTGAATTCCAACAATCGTTTTTCAGTATAACCAGCACGGAATACATAAAGCGTCACATCGGCTAGTTTGTTAATTAGAATTGTATCGGTCACTAACATGGAGGGTGCCGTATCGACGACCACATAGTCGTATTCCTCCCTTATTTTTTCAAAAAACTGTTTGGTACGGTCTTCCATGAGAAGTTCTGCAGGATTGGGAGGTATGGCACCCGAAAGAATGATCGATAAATTTTTATTTTCATTACTTTGAGCAGAAATATTAGCAATACTCAATTCAGGGTCTATAATGTATTCCGTAAGTCCTTTAAGGTCTTGACTCTCTTTTGGTAAATATCGATGGAGTTGCGGGTTTCGAATATCTGCCCCTACCAAAACTACCTTCTTTCCTGTAAGCGCTATCGTGAGCGCAAGATTAAAGGCCACAAAAGTTTTTCCTTCTCCTTTTACGGTAGAGGTAACAAATACTGTATTAGCCTTATGCGAGTCATTAAGCTTGTTGATAAACAAATACTGAAGGTTGGTTCGAAGAATTCGGAAAGATTCTGCGAGTACACTTCTGTCGTTAATCTTGATCAATTGATCTTCATCTTTTTTAAGTTTTGGTACTTCTCCCACCAAACTCATACTTGGAATACGGTTTTCAATATCCTTTCTGTTTAGAATTTTGTTATTAAGAAGCTGACCCAAATACAAAATCAAAAAGGGCACTAAAAGTCCAGCTAAAGCAGCCCCTCCATAGATAATTGATTTTTGGGGAGCTACCGCCGTATCGGTACTATAGGCATTATCGATAACTTTGGCCTTCGGTGCAGTAACCGCCAAAGATATAGAAGCTTCTTCCCTTTGTTGCAAAAGGAACAAGTATAATTGTTCCTTAATGGTTTGTTGCCTTTCAATACCCCGATAAATTTTTTCTTGGGTAGGGACTTTCGAAAGTTTTGAATTTAGGGAGGACTCCTGATAATTTAAATCCCTTAGCGATAGCTTTAAAGCATTGGTCGTATTTTTAAGACTTCCCAAGATATTTTTTCGGATATCAGCTATTTGATTGTTAAGATTCACAACCACCGGGTTTTTGGAAGTAGATGTCTTCAAGAGTCTATTCCGTTGTAAAATAAGGTTGTTGTAATTGACAACCGATTGGGAAACCCCTCCTTCTTCAAAACCGAGATTGGCAGGCAGCAGATCGTTTTCGGAAGAAGTTTCCATGTAATCGATCATGGTATTGGCAAGCTCTAATTGCGTATTCACATTGAATTGTCTCCGCTGAAAATCACTGGCATTCTCCAAAACCATTTGTGCTTGTGCTTCAATATCGGTAAGTCGGTTGCTACTCTTAAATTGTTCTTTATTGGATTCGACCGAATCCAATTCCTTGGTAATAATATTTAATCGGGAATCAATAAAATCAGATGTTTTTTGTGCAATCTGATTTCTGTCACTAATGGCGTCTTTGTTGTATTGATTTACCAGTTCATCTAAAAAGTCTTCCGCTTTACTCCTTACAGGCGATTGCATACTTAATACCACCACATTACTGCTGGAATTTTCATTGACTACATTCAGTCGCTTTTGATAGGCCGAAGTTACTTTCTCGAGATCCTTGTAAATGACTTTAATGTCTTTTGAACTGAAAGAAGAGAACTTTCCATCATCCTCCAGATTGGGGACCACGGTGATATCTCCGAAGGGTAAAGAAACTTTTTCGCCAAAATTGTAAACGGCTGCAGTACCGCTTTCAATTAAACTTATGGAAAAAGTAGTTTGATCGATTATTTTGAAATGAAGCGAAGGTATTTTGTTAACACTATCGGTAAACGAAAGGTAATTTACTTCAAAAGGCTTGTATTTATAAAGCTCACTGGTTTTAATAGTTCCTATCGATTCATAGGTTACATTCAGTTTTAGTTCCTCAACGGCATTACCTATAATTTTCTTGGACTTAAAAATAGCGATTTCATTTTCAATTTTGTTTTTTTGAAATTTAGATAGAAAACCTCCCAAACCAGAGAAAGCAGCCAATTCTTCGGCACCACTTCCCGTTTTTTCATCTTTAATTAAAATTGTTGTTCTTGTGAGATAGGTAGCCGTAGAATAGCGTAGATATACAAATGCAATTGCCAGGGCAAGTAGCGCTCCCAACACAAACAAATACCAATAACGTACATACCTATCGACCACCTCCCTTAGGTTGGTATCTTTTTCTAAATTAGAATGGTTTTCTTGCATTTTATCTAGTTAAAATGATTACCGTACTTAGCACCACGGAAAATAATGATAGCAACGCTGGAATATCTGGAATAAATCCAGACTTTTTTACGCCCCTTAGGGAAGGCTCGACATACACCACATCGTTTTGCTTTAAAAAATAATAAGGGCTGTTGAAAAAATCGGTCGCCCTTAAATCGACTTTGGTTACTTTTTGCTTTCCTTCTTCCTGCCTTATGATCATGATCTCACTTCTTTTCCCATCTTGGGATAAATCACCAGCCAACCCAATGGCTTGAGGAAGTGTAACCCGTTCGTCCTGAATTCTATAGACCCCAGGGCTATTTACAGCTCCTAAAACGGTGACCTTAAAGTTCATAATGCGTACATCTACCACGACATCGGTAATAAATTCGGATAACTTATTCTTTAACATAAGTACTACTTCTTCCCGTGTTTTCCCAGCTACTTCAATTTCACCTAATACCGGGAATTGTATCTTTCCTTCTGCATTTACCAAATAACCTTGTAATAATTGATTTTGGTTATTAGAAAGATTTTCGCCTGTATTCCTTTTGAATGGCAATACTACTTCGTTATTCATAGAAGACACGGAAACATGAAGAATATCATTTGCTTCAATGATAGGTTCGAAGATTTGGGTATCGTCAGATTGGTTTAATTCCTCTGCATCCTGAAAATAAAGGATTTGCTTTTTGGTGGCACATGAGGTAACCAATAATAACAAAAGAAAGGGAAACACTAATTTTTTCATACACTGTTTATAATGATGCAAATATAGGTTTTATAAAGAAGAGTCACGGAATTCACTATTTATAGTTTTTCAAACTTTGTTGAAGAAGCACTAGGTTTTTCATCCAGTTCCTCAAAACTTGAATTTTCACTTTTAAATTCTGGCACCAATTCCTTTAAAAGCTTGACCACCTTATTATCTTCGTGACGGGTAGCTGTTTTAATAATAGTCTTAATTTTCCCCTTAATTTCAGAAAAATCGCCATGAGGCATTTTCGAAATCATGATTTTAGGGTGATGTGTGGGCAAGGTGGTAGAAGTATCGCTCAAGAGTTCTTCATATAGCTTCTCTCCAGGACGTAATCCTGTAATTTTAATGTCAATATCTTCATAGGGCTCCAAACCGGAAAGACGTATCATTTTCTCGGCAAGGCCTAAAATTTTAACAGGCTCCCCCATGTCGAACACAAAGATTTCCCCTCCTTTTCCCATAGTTCCCGCCTGAAGTACTAACTGACAAGCCTCTGGAATGGTCATGAAATAACGAATAATATCTTTATGTGTTACCGTAACCGGTCCTCCTTGTTCTATTTGTTTTCTGAAATGCGGAATGACCGATCCGCTGGACCCTAAAACATTTCCGAAACGCGTCGTGATAAAACGGGTATATACAGCTTTTTCATTTTGAAGGGATTGTACGTACATTTCTGCAGCACGTTTGGAAGCCCCCATTACGTTGGTAGGATTTACAGCCTTGTCGGTAGAAACCATGACAAACTTTTCAATTTCATAATTAATGGAGAGAATCGATAAGTTTACCGTTCCGAGAATATTCACATAAATAGCTTCGTGCGGATTTCTTTCGATTAACGGCACGTGTTTATAGGCCGCAGCATGATAAATTACTTCAAAATCATACTTTTGAAACATCAATTCCAAACGGTACATATTGCTAATATCGGCAAGCTCGGTAATGAAATTTAAATTAGGGTAATTTTGCTGAAGGTAAATTTCCAGTTCATGAAGCGAAGACTCTGCCTGATCCAATATTACCACTAGCTTGGGTGAAAAGCTCGCTAGCTGCCTAACAATTTCACTCCCTATAGAACCCGCGCCACCGGTCACTAAAATTGTTTTAGCGGATAAATCTTTACGAATGAGCTGGTCGTCAATTTTAATTTCCTCCCTTTCCAATAAATCTTCAATCTGTATGGGGGTAATCTGGGTTTTAATATCCTCCTTTCTATTGAACTTTTCCAAATTCGGGACGTTAAACACTTCAATCCCTTTTGAAATACAATCGTCCACAATTTGGTTTCGAACCTTTCTGGAAAATGATTCACTTATTAAGAGAATTCCATCAATATCAATTTTCTCGATACTTTCGGCAAATGAGGTTTTAATGGGAATTACAGGTTTTCCTAAAATTTTATACCGTTTTCGGTCCACATTATTGGTTAAAAAACCCACCAATGCGAATGGAAGTTTGGATTCCTTTACAATCGCATTGCCTAATGAGATGGAAGTATCATCTACCCCAACTATAGCCACTCGCTTTTTGGAAATACCGAGAGAGATATTTTTTAAATATTGATAGGTTTCCTTTACCGCGATCCTGAATAATAGCATTGCTGAAAAAGACAGCAGCATGTAGATAATTAAAGAAGTATTCAAGAAAATGCGATACCCTTCAGAAAACTGAAAAATAAAATTAAAGCTAATTACCACTAAAAAAGTAAAAAGTGAGGAAAAGGCTAATTTTGTGATATCGGTAAAAGTGGAATGCCGAATAATGCCCGAATAGGTCTTAAAAAGGAAAAAGAAGACCATATTCACCCCTACCACTATGAGGGCTTGCTCCTCAACAGAAATAATTTCATGAAACCGGATGGGAGTCCCGGAAAGGATTAGGTAAACCAAAAAGAAAGAACCTGCAGCGATACAGGTATCCAATAAAATTACAATCCACCTTGGAAGGTATCGTTGATCCAGTAATTTTATTTTATTATCGCCACTATATAGCTGCTTTAGTAAACTTGCTCCCCTTTTCAAATCTTAATCATAAATATTGATGCAAATATAGCTATAATCTATACGAATTGACGTATCACATTGTTAATCCTTTCCAAATTTTCTTGGGTTAGATTCGAGCCAGAGGGCAAACATAACCCTTTGGAAAACAAAGCCTCAGAAACACCTTCCCCATAGTACGGAGCTGCTTCAAAAACAGGCTGTAAATGCATCGGTTTCCACAGTGGTCGAGACTCAATGTTTTCTTTTTCCAACGCCAAACGAAGACTTTCAGAAGAAAATCCAATTACGGCCTCCTCTATGGTAATACAACTAAGCCAATGATTGGAGAAAAAATCTTCAGAAGGTTCGGAGAAAACCCGAACCCCTTCTATCCCAAAAAATAGCTGCTGATAAAAAGCATGATTTTCTCTTCTTTGCGACACC
The DNA here is from genome assembly GCA_002707025.1 of Flavobacteriaceae bacterium. Taxonomy (GTDB): domain Bacteria; phylum Bacteroidota; class Bacteroidia; order Flavobacteriales; family Flavobacteriaceae; genus PALG01. The sequence goes on from PALG01000029.1 coordinate 17,157, forward strand.
CTTTCGTCAAGCACTTCCATTTGTCCACGCCCAATTCCCGCACAAATATTACTTAAACGGTAATTATATCCAATATGGGAATGCTGGTAATGTGGAGCCTCGTCCCGGGCTTGGGTGGCAAGGAAAATAGCCTTTTTTTTCAGCGCTTCAGATTTTGTAACGAGTGCGCCACCTCCCGAGGTAGTAATGATTTTATTGCCGTTGAAGGACAAAACGGAAAGATCGCCAAAGGTGCCACATTTTTGACCTTTGTAGGTACTCCCCAAAGCTTCAGCACTATCTTCGATAATTGGGATTTCATATTTTTCGGAAAGGGCTTGTATGGCATCTACTTTGTAGGGCATTCCATACAAATGAACTGCAATAATGGCTTTTGGTTTTTTCCCTTTTGAAATACGGTCTTTAATGGCCTTTTCCAAGGTTTCAGGACATAGATTCCACGTTTCGTTTTCACTATCTACAAATACTGGGGTAGCCCCTTGATATACAATAGGATTGGCGGAAGCGCTAAAGGTCATACTTTGGCACAATACCTCATCGCCTCTTTCCACCCCTAGCAAAATCAAAGCCAAATGCAAGGCAGCCGTTCCAGAACTTAAGGATGCGACTTTGCTATTGTTCCCTAGGTAAGTTTCCAAGGCAGATTCAAAAGCTGCGATATTTTCGCCGTTAGGGGAAACCCAATTGGTGTCGATAGCTTCTTTAATATAAAAAACTTCATTGCCGCCCATTTTCGGACTTAAGAGCGGAATGCGGGGATTTCCATTACGATTCATAATTCAAAACTAAACCGTTAATTTCTTAAAGATACTATAATAACCCAAGACCAAAATGATACATACTCCAAAAGTATACATATACTGTATCCAAAGTTCTGTTTGGTATAAAAAAAGGATTCCTAAGCAAATAAGAAGTTGAATGAATCCATAATAAAATGAAACCTTGAGGTGGCTCCATCCGCTTTTGTCGACTAACTTTTGGTATATGTGATGTCTATGGGGTTGGGAAATTTTCTCTCCAAGCCATAGACGATAGGCAATAGTTAGCCCACTATCTACCGCATAAACACTTACAGCACATAAAAAAATAGGAGTATTTAATTTTAAGATAAAATACAAACCCATGAACAACACGAGTATTGCTAAGGTCATGCTGCCTATGTCCCCTGCAAAAAAAACAGCCTTCTTCCTTACGTTGAAAAATCCAAAAATCAACAAGGAAATAAGTACATACATTGTTAGTTGAAAACTCATACTATTTTCCATATAGGCCATCAAGGAAAAGAACGCTAAAACCACTAAACTATACATAAAAGTTATCCCATTGATTCCGTCCATAAAATTGTAACTATTCATGAAAGCCACCCCTAAAACCCATAGTACATAGGTAGAAACTGAAAATACATCGAACCATCCTAACTGATATAACAATAGGCCTACTGCAATAAAATGGAATGGGAGCCGAATGCTTACCGAAAGCGCATATAAATCGTCTAAAAAACTAATTGCCGCTATCAATGAAATGCCCAAAATTAAATAGGGATACGGATAAGAAAACCGAAAAAAATAAACAATGACGGCTAAAAAAAAACAAAATTCCACCCCCTCGGATTGTGGGAATTGTATGGGAGCTTCTAAAATTGGGATTATCTACAATATTGAATTTTTTCGCAACTGTCTTGTAAAAGAAAGCACAGACCAACAAACCGATAAACAATAGAAAGTATTCTAAAAATATCATGGAGCAGAAAAGGATTTAATAGTTCTCTTTAGGCCTTCCGTTAGGGATAAAGGTAATTCTATTTGTAAGACTTTTTTTATTTTGGAATTACTTACGACATAATTTTCAGTAAGTTTATCAATTCGTTCTCGATTTATGGGAAGTCTTGCCCATCCCCCAACGCTAGCAATTGCAAAAATAAGGGGTTTAGGAATGTTAAGGATCCTTGCTTTTTTTCCCGTAACTTCTGCCATAAGTCGCACTAATTGAACGGTTGAGATACTTCCGTCGTCAGATAGGTTATAGATTCCTGAATTGGGTTGTTGTTGGAACAATTGCAAAGTAATAAAGCATAAATTCCCTACCGATAAAAACGATCTTTGATTTTGGAATTTCCCCAAAGGAAATGGGAGCCCTTTGTTTACAAATTGGTATAAGAGATTTAAATTGCCCTTATTATTGGGGCCATGAATCATACACGGCCTTAAGATGTAAACGTATTTTCCTTCAGGAAGCCGTTGTGCCATCAAATACTCCTCTGCCGCCCATTTGGATTTACCGTAAACAGTCAACGGATTGGCAACTACTTCTTCTGTAAGGGTACCCGAAACCTTATCGGCCACCGCTTTCACAGAACTCATATAAATAAATACCGATGCTTTACTTTTCAGAAATGCATCGAAGAGTTTTTTTGTCAATTCGGTATTGACTTCGAAATAGTCGCTTTCAGAACTTACTTTTTTTAAATCGTGCGCTTTTCCAGCTAAGTGAACCATGGCATAAGCCTCGTCCCAAAGCATCGAATTTAAAGATTCATAGGTTAAGGTAGGGAGATTCCCCTTTCTGGAAATTCCAACCACTTCAAAACCCGATTCCTTCAAATAGGGAACTAAATTGGAACCTACGAATCCCGTGCTACCCGTTATTAGAATTTTTTTCATTAAAAAGCGCATTATAAATTGAAAGGTGTTTGGCAATCACCTGCTTTTGATCGAACTCGGCTTCTGCCTTTTTTCTGGAAGCTGTTCCCATTTGTTGCCGAAGAGCGCTGTCCATCACCAGTTTTTGTATGGCATTGGCCAATGCTTCACTTGATTTTACAGGAACTTTGAATCCATTTACCCCTTCATCTACACATTCCCTGCAACCAATAGCTGTAGTAGTAACAATAGGCCTACCAATGGCACAAGCCTCAATAAGGGTTTTGGGCATTCCTTCCCTATAAGAAGGCAAGACTACCATATCACTATCGCTATAGACCGATACCATTTGGGTTTGGTACCCAATCCACTTCACATAATCCCCGTCTTCCCAATCCCTTAAATAATCGGCAGAAACTCCCGCCTTATTTTCTTCATCGGCCAAACCTGCCAAGATGAAAGTTATTTTATCATGAAATTCTTTTTTTAATAAGTTAGTGGCTTCCCGTAATTCTGCCACCCCTTTATCCCAAAGCATTCGGGTTGGGAAAAGCACTTTTACCCTTTCTCCGTTGGGAAGTGGGGACTGTTTGAATTCTGTTAAATTGACGCCCGAACCTTTTATAAAATGAATCTTGTTGATATCTGAAAAAACGGAAAGAGCCTTTAGTTCTTGGTAATCATCCTGATTCTGAAAAATAAAAGAAACATTAGGTCGTTTAAAGCTCTTTTTCATGAGTTTTACCATGATCTTTTGCACGGGTCCTTTTCGCGCATCGGTAAAGACATATCCCAATCCGCTAATGGCATTGAGAACCCCCCCTATTTTTAATTTTTTTGCCGCCAAAGAACCGTATATTACAGGTTTAAGGGTGATGTGATGTACAACATCTGGTTGTAGGGTTTTGTATAAGTTGTAAAACTTTTTAACCGTTTGAATTTCCTTAAGCGGATTGGTACCGGATCGGGAAAAAGGGAAATTTACAAATTGAATCCCCAATTGCGTAATTTCATTGGACCTCCCAGTATCTTCTGCTGCAACAATCACTTCCCATCCTGCTTTTTGAACTGCTTCCGCAATACACAACCTATGTGAAATGAAAAACCAATCTACATTAGCGGTTATTAATAATTTTTTCAATCTATTTCAGTTTTTTATATAATTCAATATGACTTTGTACCATTACATCCATGTCATACACTTTTGCTCGTTCCTGGCATTTGCTAATTAGTGTATCCCTGTAGGGCGCATCTTCCATGCATCGCTTCAAAATTTTAGCCAACTGTTTTTCATTGCCTTCGTCAAATAATGCTCCTGCTCCCTCGACAATTTCCTTGAGCCCAGAGACATTGGATGCCACAAATGGATTTCCAGAAGCAAGACCTTCAATACTGGATAATGATAATCCCTCGTAATGGGATGACAAAACTACAACATCTACCGATTTCAATAAAGATGGAACATCCATTCTTATTCCTAGAAAGAAAACACGGCTCTCCAAGTTACAATCTTTTACAAATTGCTTATGCGCTTCCATTGTAGGACCGGCCCCTACCAAAAACAAGAGAACATTTTCGGGTAAATAAACCAATGATTTGATTAGGGTTTTTTGGTCTTTTTGAGGAGTAAAACTAGAAACCTGCAAAACGATTTTTTGATTTTCGCTAACCGCCAGTTGCTCTTTATGAAGTGTAGGTGCGTTTTGAATAACAGACAAGTCTACTCCATTTGGGATAAAATAATAATTGTCTTTTTTTGTCTTTAGAAATCGTTTTAAGGCTGTATCTACCGGAATGGAAATCGTAATGATTTTTTTATACATGCGGTATGCTAATCGGTCGGTATATTTTAGAAGCCAATGTATTCTTCTTTTATTAAAAGTGTTATGCTCTGTATAAACAAGCGGTTTCTTGGATAACGAAAGCAACTTTGCAAAAGCCACCCAGTATAAAGCTGGAAATAAATGCACATGCAACACATCAAACTTTTTTATAAAAGGAATTAATCTTAGGATGTGTGAAGGTCGATAAGGACTCTTGCTATTCAATTGGTGAACAACCACTTGCTTATTGTTTTTTAATAACTCCAAAAACTGGGAAGGACTATTGTCCAATAATAAAAGCTCCATCTGGATCCCTTTTTCCAAATACTTCGGAATACTATCCACCAACAGCTTTTCTGCACCTCCTGTTTCTAAATTTGGAATAACCTGAAGAATTCTCATGAAACTTTACTCTTTTGCATGCTTAAATGAAGTACCCAAATCCCAAAAATAAAAAACATGGGAAAAAACATATTTTTTTGCCGAAGCATGATTCCCAAATTACCTAATATTAAAGAAAAGGCTAAACTTCCAATAAGGAAATAAATTAAAAACCCTTTTAGTAAATAACTGCCACTTTTAAATGCTTTAAATATTCCTTTTTTGAGAATTATAAGTGTAAAAATTAACAGTAACAAATTCTCTAACGAGGCTACAATAGCCAAGGTACCATTAATATCAAAAAAGAATGGGCGATATAAAAAAGTAAATACTTTTAAGGGTAATGGATAGTTGGATATGTCTACTCCAGAAGAAGCATCATCTTGGTTAAGGCTAGCAGACTTATTAGAGGCATATTCTTCTATTGCTTGAAACTCAAAACTATCCAATTGTACAAATTGAAGTACATAATCAAAAATGGCTACAAGACCAATCAAAAAAAGCAAAATAATAAAAGCTCTTTGGTAAGCTTTTAAGCGTGTATCCAAGGTAAATCCAAGACCAAAAGAAACAATAAGAAATAATAATATATGCGGTCTTATGGTAAACATTAAAATACTACTAATTAAAAGACCTAACCATCTTTTTTTTACTTTCAATAAAGAATAAGCGGTAAGGGCAATACAAAAAAACAGAATGGTATCCTTTCCTATACCACACGACCAAAAGTGTAAATTAGGTAGAAACCATATCCATGGAATAACACGTACTCCGAATACCCTGAACTTGTATACCTTGGAATGTTCTGGAATTAATTGCTTTACAATTAAAAACAAATAGATAAATGCTAAAAAACCTACTACCGAATAACAGAAATTACCCGTGAGAAATGAAAGGTCGAGAATTTTGGAAGGGATATAATTGATCAGGAAAATGACCCCTGAAGCTGAACCTCTATCGAGATAATTCAAAATATCCTGAAAGGAATTGTTTTTTGGATAATCCCAATAAAACAATGCATCCCCGCCCCTAAAACTGATATAAAAAGCAAATGTAAAGGTGATGAATATGTGAAGCAAAAACAATAAGTCCAACACCCGCTTTTCTCGTTTTGAAAAACTGTGGAACAGATGTTTTAGGTTGAATCCTACCAACAAACAAATAATTATAAAACAAATATCTAACAAGCTCATATTACGATTCCCTTAAAAAAATTTCCTGAAGGGTATTATAGGTTTCAGACTTCAAATTAGGTTTTTCCTTTTTATCGGAACTCAGCAACACATAAACCCTCTGTTTCAATTTTGAACTAAAAATGGCAGAAAAATAGTCCTTCACCCCTAGCCTTTTAAGGAAAAAAAAGAGTTTTTGAAACTTTGGGGTTCTTGTTTTATTCAAACCACTAGCATCAAAATCGGTATTTTGCAAGGGGACTTGCAAAAACTCTTCAAGGATTTTCAAAGCCTTTTCCCTTTGGGAAACAAAGGTCTGAAAATCCAAGACCAAAACCTCTTTAAAATATTTTTTATACTCGGCTATCGCTTTTTTATAAAAGCTCATTCCAATATAGCTATACCAAGGTAAGGTTCCTTGATGGTATTTTTTAATTTCTTCGGAAATAACTTCTTCAAAACTTCTGTTTTCCCTACTCAAGCCAATCAGCATTCGATAATGTGAAAAAGTCCTCTCCAATGGATCCCTTTTTAGAATAATAATTTTTGCTTCCGGATTATAAGCGGCTATTTTTTGTGCTACTCCTGGATGGTGGAGGTACATTGTACTGGCTTCCAACAAGTACTTTTCATCTTTGCGAAGCGAAAATAATTTTTGGTACTGTTCCTCGCTTTGTACCTTGGCAATGTGTAAAGGTTTAGGAAACTCCTTATCAAAATATCCCTTTAATGAAAAAAAACGGGAGGGCTCATAAAGTATTTCGGGCAATTCTTCTGTAAAGTAATGAGGCTCTTTAATGGGAGATGCGTATATAGCGTCCTGTCGTGCTAAAATATCCATGAGGGAAGTGGTACCAGCTTTCATGGCACCTACGATAAATAAATTGGCTTTATGATGCGTCATCCCTTCAGCTTTTTAAAAATGGAATATACATTTACAAAAGAAAAGATATTGAGCCCTCGCACAATACATATACTTTTTTTCGACAACAATCCCTTGCAATAAGTATAGAACTCCTTTCGCTGGGTTTCGGAATATTGATAATAGCTTTGAAAATAGCGAATAGGTACAAAACGATTATAATAGCGTTTAAAAAAATTCTTTTCTTCGGAAGATAGGATTTCTGAAACAGTTTTGATGTCTTTCAAGTAGTTTAAGAAATCAGTGAATGAAAATCCAGAAGCAGAACCTGAATTTTGGAGATCTTTACGATAAAAAGAAAGTGGTTCATTTATAAATACGACTTCATGTTGGGCACAAATGCGAATCCATAGATCGTGATCCTCATGTTGCTTCATGCCAGGTCGAAATCGATGTTCCTTTAAGAGTGATTTTGCCATGACTACATTCGAGGAATTGATAGGCGGCAGGTATTTTGAAATGACTTGAAAATAATTCACTTTTCCCACGCTTCCATCTTTTGGTAAATACGGATGCGCATAGCGTTCGGTTTCATTTTGAAATACCCGACTTCTCCCTCCTGCAAAGATTTTTTCTTCTGGGAAATCATTTAAAGCCTTAACAAAGGCTTCTAAGAAATTGGATGCCCACCAATCGTCGGCATCCAAAAACGCGACCCAATCAAACCTTGCATGTTCAATCCCTACATTTCTTGCCACCGAAACGCCTTCGTTTTCCCTTTCAATAATGCAAATACGGGGATCGTTTATTTTTTTCGCCACTGCTACAGAATTGTCGGTACTTCCATCGTCGACCACAATCACCTCAAACGATTGAAAGGTTTGATTGACAACCGACTGTAAGGTTTCCAAAACATACGGCTCTTTATTGTAAAGGGGAATGACGATGCTGATCATTAAAATACTATTTCCAATGTGTAAGGTCTTTATTAATTAAGCTTTCCAATAAATTAATGTCTTCTAGAAAATATGATTTTAAATGCTTTTGGAACTCAATATCTTTTTTGTAAGATAATGATTTGTCATGACTAACATTGTATTTGTTTATTTTCGAAGCAATACCCATACCCCCTTTAATACCTATTTTCTTTTTTAAAAATGTTATAAATGAAAATAATCTTGCTAAAGAAGAAAACTTACGCACTTTCTTTTTATTTACAACTTGATAACTATCTAAATGCCATTCTTTAATTTTAAGAAATTTTAAAACATCATTGTAAACACTATCGGGATTAGACTTTAAATCATCTAGAAGAATATATTTTATATTTTCCTTAGCGATTAATTTTGAAGCTTTCTCAACTTGACTGCCTAATTTACAAGCATTTCCGTATTGTAGTAATCTAGGGTCTGAACATCCTATTGGTATTTTTTTTCCTTCCTTTCTGATATTTTGTAATTCCCAAGCTTTGTATGGGTCACTTTCTGTTTCACTTCCGCCAAACAATAATTCTTGATGTAAAGAAAAAAACATATCCGTTGGATTGCGAAGCAAGATCAAAAATTTAGCTGATGGATTGAATTTAAGAATATTTGTTATAGCAACATTGGAATATAAATACCAAACAGATCCTTCGCATAAATAGTCACATTTTGGAGAAGCACTTTTGAATAATGATAAGTATGCTTCCTCTTCAAAATAATATCGATGTCCACTATCGGTATTAAAGTAATGTGGCTCTTTAACTTCAGAAACAAAAATATCGGGGTGATTCGATAAATAGCTTATCATAGAAGTAGTACCACACTTAGGAGCTCCAATGATAAATAAATTTGGGCTTCTTGTCATAACTAAAAAACTGTTGTATTTAGATTTAATCGTCTTTTTACAAATAAATACAAGATAATATTCTGAAGTACCAAAAGGGCGCTAAATACAAAAGCAGCACCAGAAACATCGTAAACTACTATGAAAGGGATGCTGAAAATTACATTTAGTAGAAGCATCCACAAATTGCTTCGTGAGAAATATTTCTGGTGACCTGTCATATTTAGTAATAACCCAACAGATCCTGTTAAAGCACTCACAAGTTGACCTAGGCATAAAATTACTAAGGGAATGTAGGAACCTGCATATTCATTACCAAATATATACATCAATAAAGACCTTCCGCCAATAATGAATATCAATGCTATTGGCAATGAGAATACAAAAATAATTCTTGCAGACACCTTCAGTATTTTTTGAAGATACACTAAGTTACCTTCCTCAAACGATTTTGAAATATAGGGTGATATTGCTGAATTCAGTGCATTTAATATAAAAGACACTAAATTGGCTCCTTTAGTGGCAACCTCAAATAGTGCGACCGCTTCTATAGAGCCAAATATAGCCAATAGATATATCAATAATCGTGTTCTAATTATTTGTATAGCTGCATTGATCGAAAATGGTATGGATTCCTTTATCCAAACTTTGCTATCGTAGAGTGGACGAATGCCCTTAAGATTTTTAAGTAATTTTTCATTTAAGAATAAATAACCTATTACAAAAGCAATAAACGCTGCAATGAGTTGGTAAATCATTGCTAATTTAGGGCTAAGATTGTAACCTGAAAGTTGTGCAGTTAATAGTAAAATAGAAAAAATGAGGCTTCTCAGTAAGGACTCAGGTAAATCTGCTAAAATTACATAACGTAAACCTTTGAGAGCAGCAGACCTTAGGCTTCCATAAGATAATAAAGGGAGCAACAAGAGTCCATAAAATATAGTTTCCACTAACATTTTATCATAAGAACCCCACCAAAAAAAGTAGGAAACAAATGCTAATAAATACACCAAAAGAGTGATGTAGGTAGCAATTAAATTGGACTTTATAAGTAATCCCTTTACCAATGCAAATTGATTAAGCACCTCATATTTTGAGATATATCTTATCAATAAATTTGGCAAACCTAAAGTAGTGGGAACCGACAGCAACGTGACTGTAGAGAATACCAATACATAGACTCCTAAACCTTCTAAAGAAAGAAAACGAGCCAATAACACTCCGTTTAAAAATCCAAAAAAGGCTGCAGCAAACTTTATAGAGATGCTTCCTATGGAAGAAATCTTTATATCCTTATTAGAAAAAAATTGCAACACAGAATATCTATTGAAAAATTTTGGGTTTATGCTTTAACTCTTGTAAAGTTAAATCCCACCATCTAGTATCTTCGATTTCATCCTGCTTCGATTTTTCGAACCGATAACGAATTAATTTTGAAGGTACTCCCGCAACTACTGCATAATTTGGAACATTTTTAGTTACTACGCTTCCCGCACCAATAATAGCTCCATTTCCAATAGTTACTCCCGGCATTATAAGGACTCTATCACCAATCCATACATTATGACCAATAAAAACATTTTTTTTGTCATCAATAGACGGGGAAAAACCTAATTTCTTTGAAAGTGCAATCTGAAGATTAATAGTTGTTATTTTGTGATTGGAGGTAATTATTCTGATCTCGTCTCCAAAGGCACAAAACTTCCCAATCTCGCACTTGCCATTACCTTTAATTATAATTTTTCCATTAATCCTAGAACCATCCCCAATTATTGTCCCATCAATAATGTTAGATTTTTTCCCAACGAAAATTCCTGTTGCATCTGTTAAGTTTTTAAACTTAAGGAGAAATCTATACCACTTACCTTTATTTTTAGAGAAAACAAGCATCTGATTATAAAATCATCCCTGCCGCAACGGTTTCATGGGTGGCATCATCCACTAACACAAAGCTTCCGGTAATTCGGTTATCGCGATACTCATCAATCATTAAAGGACGGGTAGTTCGAATTTTTATACGGGCGATATCGTTCATATTCAAATCCTTGTTTTCCTCATCCCTATTGTACGTATTGATGTCAATTTTATACAATACCTCTTTAATCATGGCCTTCTGCTCATTGGAAGTATGCATGATGGTATATTTTGCCCGGGTCTTGGCAGCGTCATTATTCAACCAACATAACATGGCATCAAACTCCTGTAGGGGTTCGGGTTTGTTATTGGTTTTAACGATCATATCGCCTCGACTAATGTCAATATCGTCTTCCAAGGTTATGGAAACCGACATAGGGGCATACGCTTCTTCTACAGAGTTTTCAAAAGTATCAATTGTTTTCACTTTTGAAGTAAACCCAGAGGGCAATACCGTTACATCATCTCCAGGTCGAAAAATACCACTGGCAACCCTTCCGGCATAACCACGGTAATCGATAAACCCTTCCCTTTGGGGTCGCAACACGGTTTGCACTGGAAAACGAGCATCAATTTTATTGACATCACTACTTATGTGCATATGCTCTAAGGTATGTAAGAGCGGAGCACCTTGGTACCAAGTCATTTTTTCGCTTCGGTTTACCACATTATCGCCTTTTAGGGCACTAATAGGAATAAAGCGAATATCTTTCACATATAACTTCGATGAAAACTCCTCAAATTGAGAAATGATTTTTTCATACGTCTTTTCGTCATAATCCACCAAATCCATTTTATTCACACACACAATAACATGTGGAATTTGTAGTAAAGAAGCAATGAAAGCATGTCGCTTGGTTTGTTCTATCACCCCATTACGAGCATCTACTAAAATAAGGGCAGCATTAGCCGTAGAAGCTCCGGTAACCATATTTCGGGTATACTGAATATGTCCAGGGGTATCGGCAATGATAAACTTTCGTTTGGGTGTCGTAAAATAGCGGTACGCCACATCAATGGTGATTCCCTGTTCCCGCTCATCACGAAGTCCGTCGGTAAAAAGGGCCAAATCCACTCCTTCATGACCTTTTCTTTTACTGGTACTCTCTACTGCTTCCAACTGATCTTCAAAAATCGCTTTGGAGTCGTATAAAAGCCTACCGATTAAAGTACTTTTTCCATCGTCTACACTTCCTGCCGTTGTAAACCTTAATAACTGATTATTATCTAATTCCATGCTTTTTTTCTTAAAAATATCCTTGTCGTTTTCTGTCTTCCATCGCAGTTTCACTACGCTTGTCATCACTACGGTTTCCGCGTTCGGTTTGTTTCATGGAAGAAACCTCCTGAACAATCTTGGCCAACGTATCGGCATCACTTTCGATACCTCCGGTAATGGTAATATCGCCCAAGGTTCTAAAACGAATTTTCTTCTTGTGAATCTCTTCTCCTTCTTCTAGTTTCAAATATTCTGAAACAGGGATCCAAGAGTCATTTCTCCAAACCACTTCCCTTTCATGGGCAAAGTATAAAGAGGGAATGGAAATGTTTTCCCGAAGGATGTAATTCCATACGTCCATTTCGGTCCAGTTACTTATTGGGAATGCCCTAAAATGCTCTCCCTCGAAGTGTTTTCCGTTTAAGATATTCCATAGCTCTGGACGTTGGTTTTTGGGATCCCATTGCCCAAAATCGTCCCGGTGCGAGAAGAAACGTTCCTTGGCACGGGCTTTCTCTTCGTCCCTTCTTCCGCCTCCAATAGCACAATCTACCTTATGATCTTCGATGGCATCCAAAAGTGTGGTTATTTGAAGGGCATTACGGGTAGCGTTTTTCCCTTTCTCTTCAGCTACGCGTCCTTTATCGATAGACTCCTGTACAGAACCTACCAACAATTGCACCCCAAACTCTTCCACTAAGTCATTCCTGAACTTAATCGTTTCAGGAAAATTGTGACCTGTATCCACATGCAATAAGGGAAAAGGGATCTTGGAGGGGTAAAATGCTTTTTTAGCTAAATGAGTTACCAAAATAGAGTCTTTTCCTCCTGAAAAAAGAATTACAGGATTTTGAAATTGCGCCCATACTTCCCGAAGGATGTAGATGGCTTCCGACTCTAACTCGTCCAAATAATTTAAATAATACTTACTCATTCTTCAAATTTAGTTTTTGTGCAATACTTTTGAAAATAATTTGCACAGATTCTTCTAAGGTTGTTTTCGATGTATCTATTTCAATATCAGGATTATTAGGCGCTTCATACGGCGCATTCACTCCTGTAAAATCTTTAATTTCCCCAGCTCTCGCCTTGGCATACAAACCTTTAACATCGCGTTGTTCGCATACTTCAATGGGGGTATTCACAAATACTTCTACAAAATTCTTCCCTCCTACTATTTGCTTTACATTTTCACGGTCTTTTTGATAGGGGGACACAAATGCTGAAAGAACCACTAATCCGGCATCCACCATCAAATTAGCGACTTCAGCAATTCTCCGAATATTTTCGGTCCGGTCTTCAGGAGAAAAAGTCAAATTACTATTTAACCCCTTGCGAACATTATCTCCATCTAAAATGTAGGTATGAAAACCGTTCTGAAGCAACTCCTTTTCCAATGCGTTGGCTATTGTAGATTTTCCTGAACCGGAAAGCCCTGTAAACCATATTAGCAAGGAACTATGATTATTAAGTTGGTTGCGCTCCTTTTTGGTTACCTGAAAATTATGTCGAATTACATTCTTATTCATGATTCTGTTCTTTTTCGGCTAATTTGCGTTGTCGTCTTTTTTCCAATCCAAAATCAATCTTATACCAAGCCCTTTCATGTAGGTAATACAACACCATTTTGGTAATCAATTCTGCAAAGCCAATTTTTAGTCCGGTAAATGGGTTTCCCGAAATAATCCATGAAATGACCATCGTATCCAAAGTGCCAACCCCACGCCAAGTAAGGGTTTTGGCAATATGCCGTTTTCTGCTTTCCAGTACCTTTCCACTTTTGCTTAAATTAATTTTAAACCATATTCTTTCATGGAAATAATACAATACCATCTTGGTCACTACCTCTGCGAGCCCAATCTTTAAACCCGTAAGAGCGTTTCCCGTAATTAGCCAAGACAACATGATCGTGTCCAGCGTACCTAAGATACGCCAAGTTATGGCTTTTAAAATATGCCTTAAATGTGAATTGGGCTTCATGATACTTTTACCAAAAAGTAAGGGTTCAGTAAATTTTCCCGGTTATATCGAAGCGGTTGTTGCGTCTCCTGATTGATTACCGAAACTCCTGCAGCCTCACAAATGGCATGTCCTGCCGCCGTATCCCACTCCATCGTAGGAGCAAATCGAGGATAAATATGGGCCGCTCCTTCTGCTACCAAGCAAAATTTTAAGGAACTTCCTTTGGAAACAATTTCAACTGATTTGTTTTTTTCTATTTCTGAAATGTAGGTTTTGGTATCTTCATTTAAATGCGAACGACTCCCGACTATTTTTACAGGTTCTGAAATTTCAGAAGGCGTAATTTGGATGGCGCTTTCTATCAGGTTCTCTACGGAAGCATCCTCCTGAATGGTAATCTTATAAGAAGATTTGGCATCTTCAGAAGTAAAATAAAGCTCTTTGGACACGGGAACATAAATCACTCCCAGTATTGGAGCGCCCTCTTCAACCAACGCAATGTTCACTGTAAACTCGCCATTTCTTTTAATGAATTCTTTCGTCCCATCCAACGGATCTACAATCCAGCATTTATTCCAGGTTTTGCGAATGGAATAGTCCAATTGTTTGTTTTCTTCACTTATAATTGGAATATTCGTTTCGAGCAAAAATTGATTGATTACATCATTGGATTTTTCATCCGCTAAAGTAAGAGGGGATGCATCTTCCTTGGTTTCCACCGAAAAGTCTGAATCATAGACTTTTAATATTTCTTTTCCTGCCGATATGGCTGCTGTAATAGCGATTTGTAAATTCGATTTCATTAAGGTTGTCGATTGAGCCCGCAAAGGTACTATTAAAATAAAGAACGATAAAATTTTAAGCCACTAAAAGGCCACTCCAAAAGTAAACGAAAACCGCAGTCCTTCTACACTATTAAACAATCTGAATTCACCTGATAAAGAGTCTACTGCGCCAAGCCAAAACCCTCCTCCATAATCATTGTGCCACCTTTCTGAATTTTCACCATCCAGCCATACACGCCCAACATCCCCTCCTGCGAAAATGCCTAATTTTAATGGCAATAAACCTGTTTTGAATTTTGCTAAATGGTATCGCAAGTCGGTCTTAAAAGCCAAGGTACTCTCCCCGCTAAAGCGTTCTTGCCGAAACCCTCGCAAACCCGAATTGGTTCCCAGGGTAGCCGCTTGGTAAAATTCAAATTGATCCCCAAAGTTTACTTTCCCCTGTACTTTGGTGTTGAGCACCAATTTCCGGCCTCGGGTAAGTGCATTGTAAAACTCTAATGAGTAATGTAGGTAAGCAAAGGTTCTTTCAAAATCCTGCACATTGGATTTCACTCCACCCTTCAAGTTGAAAAACATCCCCCGAGTGGGGTTTACAGAGTTATCGTATCCCGAATACGAATAATGCCCATTCACACTTGCGAAGTTCTTTCGATCTTCTTCTAAATTCTGTCGCGATAAATATTCATTTATAAACCTACCTTCGGTTTCTTGTACATCAATAGATTCAAAATCAGCCGTAAGTTCCATCCTACTACCATAGACTCCATTTTTAACGATTCCAAATTTCAGGGATTGACTCCCGGTTCGAACTCGATTGTAATCTAATCCTAACTCATCGTCCCTATTTACGGTTTCATTTCCAAGACCAAAAAAGTTCTGTGTGTAATTTTCGGAAGTCCATTGGGCTCCCCCCAACAACTTCCAATGATTCAACAAATTTGAAAACTCCCCTTTATAATTAATCTTAAAACCTTGGGTCGCAAAAAAGTATCCACCGCTAAATGCATGTGACGACTGGTACTTTTCTCCAGTAAAACCACTTCGGGTAAGCGTATGACTTATACCTACCAAAATTCCGTCATCGGGATTGAACCCAACGCTAGGAAGGGTTATAGAAGCATCATTGTTAAATTTGTCGTACCGATAATTATTGAATTTATAATTATCCACAAAACGAACCGCTGCCCGTCCTTTGGAGTTCATGGTATTCGGTTTTGTTTTATGGTCGTATAGCTTTACCCGCTTTCCCCCATTTACGGTATAAATATCATTATTTTGCCCTCCAATAATTCTAATTTTAGGAGTGTTTTTTCCGTTTCCGTTCACGATAATTTCATCATCGTCGTCCAATGCATACACCCAAACTTCTTTTGTTTCCACATGCTTAACCACCCTGGTTTTAAAAGGTTTTTCGGCAATTCCATCGATAATCCTTGAAACCGTTATGGTAGTAGTTACCCCTTCGGTTGTCACTTCAATTTGGTCGTCTTTATCGGTAGCCGTCACAATAACCAATTTGGAAAGGAAATCGTAATACCTATTAGCAATATCGATCATATTATCCCTTCTCCCCCTTAGCTTTTCTTTGATTGCTTCAGAACTCTCCCCTTGCACCTCCTTAGGTAAATCCTTGAATGCAGCATCAATAGCTTCATCAGAGAGATTATTTTTAATGTATTCTGCTTGTTTTAACCAGGTTTCCCTCCCAGAATTCTGAATCAAGGTTCTGTCCAATTTTATCCCTGCGAGATTTATCCACTTAACATCATTCAAGGCTTTATCATATTCTTGAAATTGTTTGCTGGGAGGCATCATTACATTAAGGATTCCCAATAAAGCGCCATCATAATTTGAAAAAACTTGATCGCGGTCCCTGGGAATCGGTTTGTAGGTTTTGGTATTTTTTTCTTTATCATCATATCGGGCCCAACGCCATTGATCTTGATGACGGTCCCAATCGCCAATAAGCATGTCGAACAGACGGGCTTTTATATAGCTCTCTTCGTCAATTCGGTATTCTTCATCATCCCGAATATCCTCCAACACATTGGAAGTGCTTTCAATGGCATCCGGAGTTCCGAAGGAAGGAACATCCAAGAAAGTATCATCCGGACGCTCTTCCAGCATATATAATTCATCTCCATAATCTGCATTGTATTTACCAAGGGCTTTCTGTTTGGGGATATAATAAAGTAAAGGATTGGTGTGAAACACTCCAACCGCATCGCTTAATTTTGGAATGGCATAAGCACCATACGGATGGCTAGAGGTATAAAAATCCATGATAACATCCTCCGTAACCGTCTCCCTAAAATCTTCTTCCACATAAGTATCCTTAAAGGCAGTGGTCTGTAAAAACTGTACGGCGCTCTTCTTTAAGGCCCTTAAATTATACGTTCTTCCTTCCGCATCGTTAAGTCGTAAAGACCGGGTTTGATGCCCTCCCCCCTGCCTTATAATTTTCATTCCTCCCATTAATGTATCGAGCGTTGCCACAGGAACTTCAACTTCGGTACCATAAAGATCACGGTAATGATCGCCCCAGAACCATTCATAAGAATCAGACCTATCGGTTTCTGTTTTAGGATAAACAGATGCTTTGACGGTTTTAGGAAAAGTATTGGGTAAAGTATCGATATTAAATTCCCGAAAAGGTTCATGCACCTCTTTACTAAACATCCGCTCGGGCTTCCCATCTTTTGAATTGTAATAGTGAACAATCGTAGATCCATCCTTTAAAATTTCGAGGATGGCAAACCCTTCACCTCCATAGGCAAATTGGGAACCCTCTCCTAATGCTACTGGGGAATGTTTACTCCCAGAACCCGATACTACTTGTTTAATGCCCTTATTTTCGATATACTGCAAGACATGCTCGTGGCCAGATACCACAGTAACCCTTTCTCTGTCACGGGTCATGGTAATGATTCGTTTCATTAACTGATTGTACCTATTATTGTAACGGTCTTGAGGCGAAACACCACCCTGAGACCTAACCAAGGTTACCAAACTTGCTAAAAAGGGAAGGGGAATGCGATTACTGGAAGCAAAAATATGCTTCTGAAAATTGAAATACCCCCCATGTAAACCATACGTAAAAGCAGGGTGGTGCATGGCGATCACAATAGATTTTTCGCTATAATCCTTTAATTTATCCTCCAGTTCCAAGAAAAAAGCTTCTCTTGTTTTAATATCACATTCATCATTAATAGTAGGGTGTTTATCCCAACGGGTTAAATACCATTGTGTATCGATGGTAAGAAGGGCCACATTATCGGTAATCTCAAAATCTTCAATAGGACAACCATTTTCAGGTTGAAATGCATCGTCATCGCCTAGAGCATCCTCTACATATTTTTCCTGTCTTTTCAAGCCTTTTACCCCATCGGTATACCAATCGTGATTACCGGGGATAAACAATACTTTTCCGTCAAAAAACCGGGAAACATCGGTTTGTGCCCTAAGCTGGGTTACTGCATCTTCCCGTCCTTTTTCTCCCTTTGCAGGAAGACCAGACGGGTAAATATTATCCCCTAGATAAATAAGATAATCATCTTGGGTATCCTTTCCCTCTACAAACTGTTCAAAAACCCGAAGAGCCCCATTTTGGGAAGCCCCCAATCCTGCATCGCCTATTAAGTAAAATCGTTTTTCTACTTCACTTTCATATGGATTTATGTGAATGTTTTTATCTTCTTCATTTAGATATTTAGGTTTGTAGGTCCCGCAACTCACAAAAAATGTTACTGAAAAAAATAGAATTAACTTTACTTTAGGCATACACAGCTTATTTTTTTTATTACTTTGATGTTAAATTTCCACTTATGAGCGACATTGTTAGCAAAGCTGAATCTTTTGTAAATCAACTTTTCAGGGAAAAACTTTCTCATAATTTCATTTACCACAACCTCACTCATACCCTTAGAGTTCTTAAAAGTACAAATGAAATTATAGAAAATTCTGAAATAAATGCTAAAGATGCCGAAATCCTAAGACTCACAGCTTTACTGCATGACACGGGTTACACCCAAACCTTTGAGGGGCATGAAGAAGTTAGTGCCGAAATTGCAAAAGAATTCCTTGCCAAACATGCGGTTGAAAAAGACACCATCGATAAAATTGTACAGTGCATTTTGGCAACTAAAATGGAAAAAGAACCCTCCAATAAATTAGAAGAGGTTATTTGCGATGCAGATTGCTCCCATTTTGGAAAAGACTATTTTGATGAAGCCAGCGAGTTCTTGAGACAGGAACTTATTGCACTCGATATTAAGGAATACACCCCTAAGGAATGGCGAAAAGAAAACATCCGGTTATTGGTGGAAGATCATAATTACTATACGCCATATGCCCTTAAAGAATGGCAGCCTCAAAAAGAGGCTAATTTGGCAAAATTGCTGAAGCGAAAAAAGAAGGATAAAAAACGTCGCAAAAAAGAAGAACTGAAGGCCGAGCTGAAAGCAAAATACAAGGACGCAAGTCCAGAAAGAGGGATCCAAACTTTTTACCGTACGGCTTTAAGGAATCATATTAAATTAAGTGATATTGCCGATACAAAAGCCAATATCCTACTCTCGGTAAATGCCATTATCATTTCGTTGGTATTATCCAATTTACTTTCAAAACTGGATACCAATCCGTTTTTAATTGCACCCTCTGCTATTTTTGTATTGTCCAGTACCATTTCCATGATTTTGGCCGTCATTGCTACGAGGCCTAATGTAACCCGTGGGGAGTTTACTGATGAAGATGTTAAAAATAAAGATGTGAATTTGACTTTCTTCGGAAATTTTCACCGAATGGAACTTTCCAAGTACCAATGGGCTATTGACGAACTTTTGAAAGATAGGGACTATGTATATTCTTCCTTGACCAAGGATTTATATTTCTTGGGAAAAGTGTTGGACCGAAAATATCGAATCCTTCGTTGGACCTACACTATTTTCGTGGTTGGAATTATTATTTCCATTATCTCTTTTGCCATCTCATTTAGTATATTCGATCAAAGTGTGGATCAAGTAACAGACACGATTGTTACGCCACAGAATTAGCGTTGTATTTCTTCCATTAAATCGTTGTAGGTATACAATTTCTGATTTTCCGCTTCATTTTTGTAAAGCACATTTACCCGAATGGCTTTTAAGCCGGTAACTCCTTGTAAATCTTCCAATTCCAGAATCTCTACTTGGTTGCCAATATAGTCTTTCGATTGTAAGAAACGGATATATCCCAAATACTCCTCTTCATCTTCTTCTTGAGAATAGACTACTGTAATCTTACCGGGTTGGGTAATTCGCTCTTCCGTTCCCTTAATGTGGGCTTTGTCAACGCGTTTCTTCACCACTTCATATCGGGCATTATACGTACCGTCTACATCGAACCTTTTTTCATCCATACGGAAGCGTAATGAAAGGGAACTGTTAAAAACCAAAATCATGGAGGCTACCTCCATTGGTAATGGCAAGTCCTTTTTTAGCTTATAAAACCGATTTTCCATCTCACACATTACCTGTAATTGCCATAAACGCAAGTTGTACAAATAAATAGGATTGAAGCTGCGTTCTTTGGTAATAGATTCCCCTATGTACATATTATGCTCTACCCCATCGGTTTTAAAGCGTTCGTAATAGTGCGAATACATGGTTTGTGCCTCTTCTTGTTTTCGGTCCAATAAAGAAGCTAGGGTCTTGTTTACCAACATGACCGATTCATCATATTCTTTTCGGTATTTATAAATAAACCCCTTACTACTGTCAATACGCTTGGAATAATCTTGAATCAAATCCTTTAAATCGTCATCTTTTTTCTCAACATGCTGAAATAACGGTATGATTTCATCCTGTAAAAAATTTAGGACTTTACGTTCACTATCTACTTCCAGGATATCCTTAATCTCTTCCGAGAATGCTTCAATAGTATGCATATATTTCTCATAAATAGGAAGCGATTCTCGTTCTTTTATTCGGGTCATGATGCGATGTACCATTCGTAATTGAAGCTCTAAATCCCTTTTGGTAGCATCATTTCGTAATTCGGAAGAACCCTTGATGTCCATCTGCCCAAACAATGGATACACGTCTTCAAAAACCACCTCTCGAAAACTGGCCATATTTCCAGCGTCTTGTTGCTTCATAACACGACGGGCTTCGTTTCTAAAGCGCCAATGTACACTTGGGTGTATGGAAGTACACTCATTTTGAATTAATAATTCCATTTGGTTCTCCCATCGTTCCTTAGCACGTTTCATCGAATCTACCAAATAGGGCATGATATCCTTCAATTTGTTTGCGTTAATAGAGTTAAGTCTTCCTACATTATTGGAAACAATTTCCAAAACCCCCAAAAGTGCTTCCCCATGTACCAAAGGGGCTATAATAGCGCTTCCAATATTTTGATCATCGAAAGACTGTAACAGGACATTTTCAGGATGCTCTTCCAATTGCTTGGGCACATTGGAAAGGGTATATACCTCTTTCTTTTCACATAATACATGGTACGACAAACTACAGAGGGAAAGTTTACAATCTTTTAAAGCGTCTTCATGAAGTATAAAGCTATTAACATTGTGGTTCTTGGAAAGCTTACTGAAGGTTTTGTCTTCGCTATCGTAGACAGCATACCCAATATTCAATTCGGGTAGATTAAAAATAGACCTTATAATTTCTTGAAAACTGAAGATAAACCGGTCTTCTTTTGTATCCATCTCCAGTAAACCTTCCTTAAAACTCGATAAAGATACATCGATGGTGGCATCGTACATATTGGCAATGACAAACCCATTAAAAACCCAACTGTTGGGCGGAAATTTCTCTTTCCACACCTCAATATTTTCAAAATTATCCAGCAGCTCTGCAATATCGGCCTCCGTAATCTCTTTTGCCGTTTCTCCTTTGGTAATCGACACAAAATCGGCATTGTATAGCACTCGGTAAGACCTCACAATTCCATTTCGATCAGGTATTTTGTAATAGAAAGGACGTTTAAAGTCAACTGAATAATTGTAATAAGAATTCAAAATAATACTACAGGCCATGATGTAATATTCATCATCATTAAAATCGGTTAACTCCATTTTAAAGTCTTCCCCTACTACACTTTTAATATCTTGATAGCGTTTGGAAGCCCTTAATATTTTCTCTTGAAAAGGCGCTGTAGCAATCTTAATCTCGTTTTGGGTTAAGAGGTCCGAAAACAAATCGTCCAAAATAAAACGAATAGGCGCTTTATGACGCGCTATGGCCTCCTGGGTTTCGAGCCCTTCGGCAAGTTCCGGATACTTTTCTTCCAAGTCTAAAACCGCCTTAGCCTTTTCAGCCACGAGCGGTATATTGGAGTCCAATTGCTTTTTATAAGAATCGAACAGCTTTCCAAAACCAATTTTTATGGTTAAAGGGGAAACTCTCTCGTTCATGGTGTTTGTTTTCAACATATTAATTAAGGTAAAGATAAATCATTAATCCGCCAAAAGAAGAAGGATTAACAGTTCTTTGTCATTTAAAAATCTTTTAAACCATAAAAAATATGGTACTTTTGTTCTTTAAAATTTTGAATAATGAAACGATTACTTTTTGTTTTTGCCGCTATTTTACTAATCTCCTGCAATGAAGAAGACACCTATTCCTTAAAGGGAAATGCATTTGGGTTTGAGGATGGCACGCATATTTATGTATACCAAATAGACGATAACAACAATACCAGTGTTATCGATACCCTGGAAGTACAAAATGAGCAATTTGAAGCACAGTTCCCAAAAACTGAAGATGCCACTACCGCTTTGCAATTTTTAAAAGTGGGAAATCAAAAAAACAACATTTTATTTTTTACTGAAAACGAAGACCTTAAGGCTACCTTATATGCCGATAGCATCATGGTTTCAAAAGTTTCCGGGGGAAAACAAAATGAAGTGTACTACGACTACATAGAGACCATGAGAGGTTTTGCCAACGAAAGAAGCCAACTTATGGAAGATTTTCGGAAAGCGCAAGCCGAACAGGATGTAACCAAAATTCAAGACCTGCGTAATGAAAACATGGCCATTACCAATGAAGAGAAAAGCTATCAAAGGGATTTTGCCGTAAATAACAGCAACTCCGTATTTGGGTTAATGTTAATGACCGAGCTTTTTTCGCGTAAGGACATGACTTCCGAAGAAGTGAATGACCTCATCAATGGTTTGAGCCCCAAAATGGCCGCTCACCCATTAGTGACAAAGTTGCAAGATCAAATGGAAGCTGCCAAACAGGCTGAGTTAGGTTCCGTAGCTCCCAATTTTGAAGCTGAAACACCTGAAGGTACCATGCTTAGCCTCAAAGATGCGATGGGAACTTACACTATTATCGACTTTTGGGCTTCTTGGTGTCGTCCTTGCCGTATGGAAAATCCAAACGTGGTTCGAGTATACAACAAATACCACGACAAAGGGCTAAATATTATTAGCGTTTCCTTGGACAAAAAAGGGCAGAAAGATCGATGGATCAAAGCTATTGAAGATGATAACATGGATTGGTATCATGTTTCCAATTTAGAATTTTGGCAAGATCCTATTGCCCGTCAATACAATGTGAGAAGCATTCCAGCGACTTTTCTATTGGATTCTGAAGGAAAAATCATCGACAAGAATCTAAGAGGACAGGCCCTAGAGGATAAAATAGCTTCTTTACTGGAATAAACCCTATTTCAACTCAAAACTTACGTTTACCTGAGCATTGATTTCCATCTCCCCAGGAGCCATGGTTTGCATTTTGCTATCGCCTTCCATTGCCATGCTTCGAAGAACGGGCATAGGAGTAGAAACATTATTGAATTCCGTAATGTGAACAGCTTTTCCTATGTTTTGCCCCAATGCCGAAGCATACTCCATAGCTTTTTGTTTAGCATCCATGATGGCCTTCACCCGTGCTTCACTTTCCAATTTTTTCATTTCCGAAGAAGAAAAAGTAACACTGTTGATACGATTGATACCTGTTTCCAGCAAGCCCTTCATAAGGGATTCATATTTAGAAAGATCCGTTAAAAATACACTAATGGTTTGATTGGCCACATAGCTGTATTTCTTGGTATTATAATCGTAGTTTTTCGACAGATTGATCTGTTGCGATGTAATATATTTTTCTTCAATGTCCTGCTTTTTCAGAAATTGAAACACCTCATTAACCGTTTGGTCATTCATTTGTTTCACTTCCTTGGGGTTGTTTCCTGTATGTTCTACCCGAACCGTTATCGTTGCTTCATCCGGAACTACCTTAACAGTCCCTTGGCCGCTCACGTCAACCGTTGGCATGGGTGGGTTTTGTGCATTCATAAATAAGCTGCTTAATAATATTAAAAAAGTTGCAAGTGTTTTCATTATCAATATTTTTTATAGTTTTCCTAGTTTGTACAACACAAACAATACCACGATAGGCACGGCCAAGAGGATAATGAGCCAAAGGTCGGTTTCAATGAGGGAAGGCACAAAACCAATACTTAAAACATATCCTGCCACAGCTCCACCAATATGGGCGTCATGCCCTATATTCCCTAAACGGGCTTTCATTCCGTAAATTGAGTACCCTAAATACAAAATCCCAAAGATCCAGGCAGGGATAGCGATAGGAATAAAGAACAGGTATAAGCCCATATCCGGTTCAAACAAAATGGCCGAATACAAAACACCCATTACCGCCCCACTGGCTCCCACGGCACTGTAATGATATTCCTCCTTGTGCATAATAAAGGACAATAAATTTCCTACCAAAAGACTGAGCAAGTAAATAATAACAAACTTGGAAACCCCAACGTTATAAATTACCACCTCAGCAAAAAAATAAAGCGTCAACATATTGAACAATAAATGGGTAAAATCAACATGAAGAAAGCCCGAGCTAAACATGCGTATTTGCTCGCCTCTTTGTATGCCCGCTATATTGAACTTATACTTTTCAAAAAAAGAAAAGTCGTTAAAGCCCTTTAATGAGATTACTACGTTTGCTGCTATGATGATGATTGTGGCAATATGTATATCCTGCATCGAATTATTTTTGGTAAGGTGACGTCTTTAGTGCTATAAATTTAATTAGTTTTGCCTTAATTTGCAGTATGGGACGCCTACTTTATCTTATTATCTATCCTTTTATATGGTTGGTCTCCATCCTCCCTTTTCCCATCCTTTACCTAAAATCTTCCTTATTGTATAGGCTGGTATATTATATCATAGGCTATCGGAAAAAAGTAGTGAAAGATAATTTAAAATTGGTGTTTCCCCATAAGTCTTCAGAAGAGATTAACACTATTGCCAAAGGTTTTTACAAGCACTTGTGCGATATCATTTTTGAAACCTTGAAGAGCATGACCATTTCTGAAAAGGAGATAAAGAAAAGGTTTCGGTTTAAAAACCTGGAAGTCGTTAACGAGCTCTACCAAAAGGACAAAAGCATTTTATTGATGTGTGGCCACTATGCGAGTTGGGAGTGGAGCGGCATCTTGGCAACACAAATTCCTTACAAAGGCTACGCGGTGTATAAGAAATTGGATAACCCGTATTTCGATAGGCTGGTAAAACGTATACGGGGCCGTTTTGGGGCATCGATCATCACCAACAAACAAATTACCAAAACCCTATACAAAAGCTTTAAAAAAGGAGAAAAGAGCCTTACACTAATTCTCTCAGATCAGACCCCCAAGCTAGGGGCCTTCAAACAGCGGGATACTTTTATGGACGTTAATGTTCCCGTATTTACCGGAACGGAAGAATTGGCAAAAATGTTGGATTTTGCCACGGTGTACCTGAAAGTGGAGAAAGTTAAAAGGGGTTATTATGAAGCGTCTTTTGTTCCCTTAGCGGAAAATCCAAAAAAATACGATGATTTTCAAATTACCCGTATGTTCCTTACCGAAATAGAAAAGCAAATTAAGGAGGCGCCAGCCTATTATTTATGGTCTCACAAGCGTTGGAAGCATCGTAATTAAACTTCAAACCATTGATCGTTTAACGGTATTCCTTCTGAAATTTTTTCAGAGACATGACGGTAATGCCCTTTTTCCAAAAGGTACTCTTTTTTCCATTCCAAGGCATGATCGGCCAAGGCTATAAGGCAATCACACACATATTCCATTTCTTGATTACTGGTCGTAGGATGAATGGAAACCCGCACCCACCCTGGTTTCATTTCAGTAAAACCACAAGAGACTTTTTCCAAAATTTCAGAAGACCTTTTTTGGTCTATTTGCAATAAGTAATGCCCATAGGTTCCTGCACAACTGCATCCTCCCCTTGATTGTATCCCAAAGCGATCATTAAGAATTCGTACTGCCAAATCATGATGCAAACCGTCTATGTTTAAAGACAATACCCCCAAGCGATGGGTATGCTCATGGGCCAAAACAGAAATGTTTGGATGGGCTTTCATTCGTTCGAAGAAGTAAGTAAGTAATTCGTCTTCACGGGCCATCATATTGTCTACGCCCATCTTTTCCTTTAGTTTAATGGCTAAGGAAGCCCTAATTACTTGTAAAAAACCAGGGGTGCCTCCATCTTCCCGCTCTTCAATATTTTCAATAAATTTATGGGTCCCCCATGGGGTTGTCCAATCTACCGTGCCGCCCCCGGGGCAATCGGGCACTAGGTTTTTATACAGTTTTTTATTGAACACCAAGACACCACTACTACCAGGACCGCCCAAGAACTTGTGCGGAGACATAAAAATGGCATCTAGGCATCTTTCTGCATCTTCAGGATGCATATCTATGGCTATATAAGGAGCCGAACAGGCAAAGTCTACAAAGCAAAAACCATCGTGTTGATGCATCACCTTGGCAATTTCATGATAAGGGGTTTTAATGCCCGTAACATTGGAACAACTGGTAATGGAAGCTATTTTTACATCACGTTTTTTATATTTTTCTAACAAGCGATAGAGGTTTTCCATACAAAACAAACCATTCTCATTGCTAGGGATTACCTCTACGGTGGCTATGGTTTCCAACCAAGAGGTCTGATTGCTATGGTGTTCCATATGCGAGACAAATACAACGGGGCGGTCTTCTTCTTTTAATTCGAAGAGTCCCTTAATTTGTTCTGGAATCTTTAAGCCTAAAATGCGTTGAAATTTATTTACGGCTCCAGTCATGCCGGTTCCAGTAGTAATTAATACATCGTCGGGACCAGCATTTACATGCTCCTTAATAATTTGACGGGCCTTATGGTAGGCATGCGTCATTGTGGTTCCGCTTACGGTTGTTTGGGTATGGGTATTGGCGACAAAAGGACCAAAATCCTGAAGCATTTTTTCTTCAATGGGCGTGTACAATCGGCCACTCGCTGTCCAATCGGTATACACCATCTTTTGTGTTCCGTAGGGAGACTCAAACGTTTGATCAATCCCTAATATATTGTTTCTGAAAGGCTTAAAATATTGCTCCAAAGTGGTAGCACTAAGTTTTGCTTTAACTTCCATACCCGTAATTTTATCAAAACTAAGAATTAATTTTTTGAAATTTCTGCAATTTCCGCAATAAATCGATCGGCCAAGTCGTCGGCTTCCGTTTGCGACTTAGCTTCCGTGTAAATTCGGATAATAGGCTCGGTATTCGACTTGCGCAGATGAACCCAATTTTCAGCAAAATCAATTTTTACGCCATCAATGGTATTTATTTCTTCTGAAGCATATTTTTCTTCCATTTGCTTCAAAATTGCATCTACATTCAATTCGGGAGTGAGTTCTA
Organism: Flavobacteriaceae bacterium; assembly: GCA_002707025.1. GTDB lineage: Bacteria > Bacteroidota > Bacteroidia > Flavobacteriales > Flavobacteriaceae > PALG01. The sequence goes on from PALG01000029.1 coordinate 44,446, forward strand.
TTTTCTTTTTACTCATAAAATAAGAAGGATAGCGCTTCCGAAGTTCACTAACACGACATTTTTCATCGGCCAAAAAGCTTAAGAATAAGGCTATTCCAACCAGGCTATCCCTTCCGTAGTGCAATTCAGGATAAATAATTCCTCCATTCCCTTCGCCCCCAATCACCGCTTGGGTTTCTTTCATTTTTGTTACCACATTCACTTCTCCAACAGCGCTGGCAGTGTAGGTACCTCCATGTTTTTGGGTTACATCCCTCAAGGCGCGGGAAGAGGACATATTAGAGACGGTATTTCCTGGGGTATTTTGTAATACATAATCCGCCACAGCTACCAAGGTATATTCCTCGCCAAACATTTCCCCGTTCTCATCCACAAAAGCCAAACGGTCCACATCGGGGTCCACCACAATGCCAAAATCGGCATTCTCGGCTTTTACTTTTTCCATCAAATCGCCCAAGTGTTCTTTTAAAGGTTCTGGATTGTGTGGAAATTGACCATTTGGGGTACAATACAATTTCACAGGGTGTACGCCCATCGCTTCCAATAAGAGCGGTACGGCAATTCCCCCGGTCGAATTTACCGCGTCCACAACGACTTTAAAACCGGCTTTTTCAACGGCATTTTTTTGCACCAAAGGCAGATTTAATATTTCTTCGATATGAAGGTCGATATACGCATCGTTTTTGGAAATTTCCCCTAAGTGGTCTACTTCAGCAAAACTTACGGATTCCGAGTCGGCAATATCCAAAATTTCCTGTCCCGCTTCCGCATTCAAAAATTCCCCTTCATGATTCAGTAGTTTTAAGGCATTCCATTGTTTCGGGTTGTGACTGGCTGTTAAAATAATACCGCCATCGGCATGTTCCAAGGTGACGGCCACTTCCACGGTAGGCGTAGTGGAAAGTCCTAAATCTACAACATGAATACCCATTCCTACTAAGGTATTCATCACCAATTGCTGAATCATTTCACCCGAAATACGGGCGTCACGGCCCACGACAATACGATAGTTTTCCTTTTGGCGTTGTTGTTTAACCCACATGCCATAAGCTGCCGCATATTTTACCGCATCAATAGGCGTTAGATTGTCGCCTTGGGCTCCTCCTATGGTCCCTCTTATTCCCGAGATTGATTTTATAAGTGTCATTTTCTGAATTTGCTTTTAAGGTTTAAAAAATAGGTTTCAAAGTAACGATAAGATAGATGCGACACCAAAAGGGTGAGCCCTATTACTGAAACATTCATGATAAAAATGGAAAGCGTGTTGGATAGTGGCACTTCAGGAAATTTCAAAAACAGAAAAACGACTAAGTTCATACTTATTGCATGATACATATAAATGCCGTACGAAATCCTTCCGAAGTAATTTAAATACTTATTTTCTATGATCACTCCCCTATGGTTCACAGATATCGTATGCACAAAAAGACTAAACATAACGCAAACAAATAAATTCCTAACCCACAAGGTTTCAAATAAAAACCAGTTGGTCGTGAAATACAACCCTACAAAAATACTAATGCCCAAAGGAATAATAAGGGTCTTTTTTAAAAATTCCAAAGCCCCTTTTTGTTCCAAAACCGCGATGATACCCCCGCCAAAAAGAAAGAAATATACCATACTGAATTGCCGCAGTACGTGTGCAAAATCTAAATGGAACACCAAAAAATACAGCAGTAACAATAGAACTAGAACACGTAAAAGCTTCTGCTTGGTTACCCAAAACAACAATGGGGCAATAAATAAATAGAATTGTTCTTCGATTCCAATAGACCACAGGATTTCCAAAATACCGCCTGGCGTATAAAGGGAAGCAAAAACATTCGGAAGAAAAAAACACGTTAACAAAAGTCCTTTCCAAAGAGGGTAGGTATTGGGGAAGTTAAACCCCATGAAGGGTAATAACTTCCAGTAAAATAAAAACCCAAATACAACAATAAGGTAATATAGTGGTAAAATACGAAGCGCTCTTCGAGCATAAAATCGTTTGATGGAAAACACCCCACGTTGCTTGTAATTGGCTATTTGCCCTATAATTAAATAACCACTTAAAACAAAAAACATGTACACTGCCTCTGTGCCACGATGAAATATGGGGGCTTCCGAAAAATAAGGCAACCCCTGATTTTTAGCTAACTGTGGAATGTGAAATAAGATCACAAGCGTAGCTAAAATAAATCGCAAGACATCAAGATTGGGAAGTCGTTTCAAAGTAAAGGGTTATCGGCTCAAATTTACATATATTTATCAAATGAATTATCTCGCACATATATACCTTTCTGGTACTTCTGAAGGAGTTATTATTGGCAATTTTATTGCCGATGGCATCAAAGGAAAAAAATACCAGAAATATCCTGCCGAGATCCAAAAAGGCATCCTCTTGCATCGAAATATCGATTCTTATACAGACCAGCACCCTATTGTTCGCCAGAGTACAGCCCGGTTGCATCAAAACTACGGACATTACAGCGGGGTCATTGTCGATATATTATACGATCATTTTTTAGCCAAAAATTGGACCCAGTACCATAAAACACCACTGGAAGGATACGTCGAGAATTTTTATGGATTGCTTCGTGAGAATTTTGAAATCCTCCCCTCTAGAATTCAGAAAATGATGCCCTACATGATACGCGATAATTGGCTATTGAGTTACCAATCTGTAGAAGGGATTGCCCGAATTCTCTCCCAAATGAATCGTCGTACCCAAGGAAAATCGAAAATGGACTTGGCCATAGTGGAACTGGAAACTTATTATGAAGAATTTGAAAAGGAGTTCACGGCTTTTTTTGCTGAATTACTTGAATTTTCCAATCAGAAACTGAAAGAACTATGACGTACCGCCTTGTTTACCTCATGCTTTTTTTATTCCTAACAGGGTGCAAACAGGAGCCTTCCAAAACTCCTGAAACCCTCCCAAAACAGCCTGTAAAAGCGTCGCATGCCATGGTGGTTTCGGCACGGGAAGAAGCTTCCAAGATTGGAGTGGAGGTACTGAAAAAGGGAGGAAACGCTTTTGATGCCATGATTGCTACGGAAATGGCGTTAGCCGTAAGTTATCCTTATGCAGGGAATCTAGGGGGCGGCGGATTTATGGTCTATCGCACCGAGTTTGGGGAATTGGGGAGTTTCGATTTTCGTGAAAAAGCACCGCTGCAAGCGTCTCGTGATATGTTCTTGGATGAGAATGGAAATTTTATTTCCGAAAAAAGCAAAAAAGGAGCTTTGGCAGTGGGAGTCCCTGGAACGATTGCCGGTATTTTTGCCGTGCACGAAAAGCTTGGCTCCCTTCCTATGGAAGAAATATTGGCCCCAGTAATTCAATTGGCCGAAAAGGGTTTTGCCGTAACCGAAAGTCAGGCGCAACGAATTACCTCCTACGCCCCTATTTTAAAGGAAGTAAATGGTGAAGTCACTATTTTCAACAAAGCTTACCAACCAGGGGACACCTTGAAAAACAAAGCATTGGCGCAAACTTTACAACGGATTGTAAATTATGGGAGAGCCGAATTTTACGAAGGGCAAACAGGAAAGGCCATGGTTAAGTATGTACAATCCCATGGGGGGATCATGACCATGGAAGATCTGGCCGCCTATGAAGCCAAATGGCGGGAACCTATTGTATTTCAATACAAGGATTTAAAAATCATATCCATGGGGCCTCCATCTAGTGGAGGAGTGTGTATGGGTCAAATCCTGAAAATGATAGCACCGTTCCCTCTTTCAGAATACGGTCACAATACCACAAGGAGCATCCAAGTTCTTACGGAAGCAGAGCGCAGGGCCTATGCCGATAGAAGTTTTTATATGGGAGATCCCGATTTTGTTACCATCCCCATCGATTCCTTATTGTTGGAAAACTACTTGCTCAAAAGAATGGAAACATTTTCCTTTGATAAAGCGACTCCTTCAGCCACCCTATCCTATGGCACATTACTCCCAAAAGAAAGTACCGAAACCACACACTATTCCATTGTTGATTCGTTGGGAAATGCCGTAGCAGTTACCACGACGCTTAATGCTGCTTATGGTTCCAAATTGTATGTTCCAGAACTTGGCTTTTTCTTGAATAATGAAATGGATGATTTTAGTGCCAAACCTGGGGAGCCTAATATGTTTGGGTTAATCGGCGGCGAGGCCAATGCCATTGCACCCCAGAAAAGAATGCTCAGTTCCATGACTCCAACTATTGTTGAAAAAGACGGTAAATTATGGATGGTTTTGGGAACACCCGGAGGAGCCACCATTATCACTTCGGTCTTACAAACCCTGCTAAATGTATACGAGTTTAAGATGAATATGCAAGAAGCTGTAGATGCCCCAAGGTTTCACCATCAATGGTGGCCCGATAAAATTAGTTTGGAACCTCAAGGATTCCCTGCGGAAATAATAAGTTCACTTGAAGCTAAAGGCTATTCCTTAGACCAAGAAGGAAGTCCCGTGATAGGGAAAGTAGATGCTATTTTAATTCGTGCCGATGGTACCTTGGAAGGGGGTGCCGATCGCCGAGGGGATGATACCGCAATAGGCTATTAATGACCAGAGCTCCTTTTACCCTCACTTCATCGAGTAAATATTTCACTTCATCGATTTGTAAGTAATTTACTACAAACTACCGATTTTTACAGTATTTTTGAATATAAGAAGTAATAAAAAATAGGGGCTGACAGCAACCAACCCATTTTTCTAAAACCAATTATTTGAAGGGAAAATCTTTCTTTAAGGATTTGTATGCACTTATCCCACTTGTACTTAGTGGCATCCTTTGCATTACCCTTATCTTCCTGCTCTGGGAAAAAAGCACAGCCCTCGAAAGCTTTAACCAAACCCTTCAAGAAGCGACTACTATTTTTATTAGCATCAGCGGATTTCTAGCGGCTATCATCATGGTGTACCTCGCATCGGCAGCTTCAGGGTTGAAGTCCACACGTACCGCAGCTATTGATAGTTTGAGCAAGGTTACCCAAAAAATGCATACCTTCAGAAGCATTATTGAAATCCTTTTAAATTCCAAAATATGGCTTCCAGGGTTACAAGAATACATTGATGAAGAATTTTCGGGCCTTACCTTTTTTGAAGTCAAGGAATTTTATAAAGGGAAATCCAAATTGGCCATTGAGTTTTTACAGGAACACTCGCCTTTTGAAGACACCGAAAACCTGTACTTAGAGCTAAAAGCCCTGTTAATGACCGACCCTAAAGAAAAGAAACTCCCCGAAAATATTCGTTATCCCAGCATCTATAATAAAGATATTGTTGCCAAGTGGTTAGAGCATAAATGTGGCTCGGGGCTTTGGTACTATTTTGGATATAAATACGGGGATTTTAAAAGTGCGCTGGACTTTAACAATGTGTATGAAAGGCATCAGGAAAAAATTATGACCTTGGCCAACTCTATCGATAGTGAAGCTTTTCAGGACTCTTCTTTCAACGAGGTCTTTTTAGCCAAACTGGGGGAGTACATCAATAAAGAGGTAATACCCAAGCTATTTCAATTTCAAGGGCGTACCGAGAATTCCCTTCCAGGGCTTATGAAGTACCTCTATTTTATTTTCCTGTTCTTGGTGCTGTTTGGCTTGTTGCTTCCTATTGCTTTCATGTTCTTCAGCTTACACATCCTTACCCTTATTATTAGCTTCTCCATTGTTTCTAGTATCATATTTTTTCTGGCTACGAGTTTGTACCAGTTCATGAACCGTGAAATAAACAGCTAAAAATTTAACAAGATTTATCTCGATTACAAGTCATTGCAATTATAAATTTTGAGTGTCATTTAGTACCTTTGCGCACTATGGCAAAAACTGAAGAGTTTATTGAGGTTTTAGGGGCACGTGTTCATAATTTAAAGAACATCGATATTGCAATTCCCCGAGAAGAATTGGTTGTGATCACGGGGCTCTCGGGAAGCGGAAAATCTTCTTTGGCCTTCGACACCATTTATGCAGAAGGACAACGGCGTTATATTGAAACTTTTTCGGCTTATGCCCGGCAGTTTTTGGGTAGTTTGGAGCGGCCCGATGTAGATAAAATCGAAGGGCTCTCCCCTGTTATTGCCATTGAACAAAAAACCACTAGCCGAAGTCCTCGATCTACCGTAGGGACCATCACCGAAATTTACGATTTCTTACGGTTGCTATTTGCCCGGGCCAGTGAAGCTTATAGCTACGAAACAGGGGAAAAAATGGTGAGCTATAGCGACGAACAAATCAAAGAGCTTATCTTAAAGGATTTTGACGGTAAAAAAGTAAGTGTCCTCGCCCCCGTGGTTCGCTCCAGAAAAGGACATTATAGAGAACTCTTTGAACAAATTGCCAAACAAGGTTTTGTTAAGGTACGAGTGGACGGGGAGGTACAAGACATCATTAAAGGAATGCGTATTGACCGGTACAAAACCCACGATATTGAAATCGTGATCGATCGGTTAAAAATTTCGGAAGAAAGTGACCAAAACCGCCGACTTTCAGAAACCATTATTACTGCCATGTACCATGGAGATGATGTCATGATGGTCTTGGACAATGACACCCAAGAAGTACGGTATTTTAGCCGATCCCTAATGTGTCCTACTTCTGGCATATCCTATCCCAATCCGGAACCCAATAATTTTTCGTTCAATTCCCCTAAAGGAATGTGCCCCAACTGTAAAGGACTTGGGAAATTGTATGAGGTAAATCTGGAAAAGATTGTACCCAACAAAAAGCTTTCCATCAAACAGGGGGCCTTGGCTCCCCATGGCCCGCAAAAAAGCAATTGGGTGTTTAATCAATTAGAACTCATTGCACAACGCTACGAATTCAGTTTGAACGATCCCTTTGAAAAAATACCGGAAGAAGCCAAGGAGGTCATTTTTTACGGAGCCAATACCACTTTTGAAGTAGCCTCCAAAACCCTCGGAATTACCCGAAACTATAAAATAGACTTCGAAGGGGTGGCTACCTTTATTCAAAACACGTTTGAAGCCGACGACTCCAAAAGCCTGAAACGCTGGGCCAAGGATTATATGGACAAAGTAATATGCCCCGAATGTGAAGGAAGCCGGCTGCGAAAAGAGTCGCTGTATTTTAAAATCAATGGCAAGAGCATTGCCGATTTGGCCGAAATGGATATCGTGGAAATTTCCAAATGGTTCTCGACCATGGAAAAAGACTTGTCGGAAACCCAATTGAAAATTGCCTCGGAAATCATTAAGGAGGTACGATCCCGATTAGGCTTCCTTGTCGATGTAGGACTTACCTACCTATCCTTAAATAGAAGCTCGAAGTCGCTCTCGGGTGGGGAAGCACAACGCATTCGCTTGGCTACCCAAATAGGTTCACAATTGGTGGGAGTATTATACATCCTCGATGAGCCCAGTATTGGCCTACACCAGAGGGATAATGAGAAATTGATTCAGTCGTTGATCAAGCTGAAAGAAATAGGGAATTCAGTGATCGTGGTAGAACACGACAAAGAAATGATCGAACAAGCCGATTATGTGATCGACATTGGTCCAGCTGCCGGAAAACACGGAGGGGAAATTGTTTCGAAAGGAGCTCCCAAAGAAATCCTGAAACACCACACCCTCACGGCCGATTATTTAAGCGGAGCCAAAGAAATCTCCCTTCCGAAGCAAAGGAGAAAAGGCAATGGTAAGTTTTTAAAGTTACTGGGGGCTACGGGCAATAACTTGAAGAAAGTAGACGTGGCTTTTCCACTGGGTTGTATGATTGGTGTTACAGGTGTTTCGGGAAGCGGGAAATCAACATTGATCAATGAGACCCTCTACCCTATCCTAAATGCACATTTCTTTAATGGGGTAAAAAAACCCATGCCTTATAAAAAAATTGAAGGATTGGAGCACATCGATAAGGTCATCGATATCAATCAGTCGCCCATTGGCAGGACGCCTCGTTCCAATCCAGCCACCTACACAGGGGTGTTTTCAGAAATACGAAATCTTTTTGCCAAGGTACCCGAAGCACAAATTCGTGGGTATAAACCCGGACGATTCAGTTTTAATGTGAAAGGCGGACGCTGTGAAACGTGCCAGGGAGGCGGCCTCAAGGTGATCGAAATGAACTTCCTCCCCGATGTATATGTAGAGTGCGAAACCTGCCAAGGAAAACGCTTCAACCGGGAAACCTTGGAAATTCGATACAAAGGCAAGTCTATTTTCGATGTATTGGAAATGACAATTGATGAGGCCTGTAGCTTTTTTGAACACATTCCGAAGATTTATCGCAAACTGAAGACCATTCAGGATGTAGGCTTAGGCTACATTACCCTAGGACAGCAATCCACAACCCTCTCGGGAGGGGAAGCCCAACGTATTAAATTGGCTACCGAACTTTCCAAAAGGGACACAGGCAATACCTTTTACATTTTAGATGAACCTACCACCGGGCTCCACTTTGAAGATATTAGGGTATTGCTATTGGTGCTAAATAAATTGGTAGAAAAAGGAAATACCGTTTTAATTATTGAGCACAACCTGGATGTGATTAAAACCGTAGATTATATTATCGATATTGGTCCGGAAGGAGGAAAAAATGGCGGTCAAGTGATTGCAGAAGGTATCCCAGAGAAAATCGTTGAAAACGAACAAAGCTATACGGCCCGTTTCCTTAAAAAAGAATTACATTAGTGAAATAAAATAGCGCATAGATGAGGCACGAAAAGAGACATAAAAACTGGAACGAAATTAAAACCAACGATTCTTGGGCCATTTTCAAGATTATGGGTGAGTTTGTAGCGGGATATGAAAAATTAAGCCGTATTGGACCTTGTGTATCTATTTTTGGATCGGCCCGAACCAAGCCCAACGACGAATACTACGAATTGGCCGTAAGTATTGCTAAAAAAATCACGGAAAATGGCTACGGAATTATTACAGGAGGGGGTCCCGGAATCATGGAAGCGGGTAATAAAGGAGCGCATTTGGCCGGTGGTACTTCTGTAGGCTTGAATATTGACCTTCCTTTTGAACAACATGACAACCCATATATAGATAGTGATAAAAGTATTGACTTCGATTATTTCTTTGTACGAAAGGTCATGTTCGTAAAATATTCGCAAGGATTTGTAGTGATGCCTGGCGGATTTGGCACCTTAGATGAACTCTTTGAAGCCCTTACCCTTATCCAAACCCATAAAATAGACCGTTTCCCTCTCATATTGGTAGGCAGTGAATTTTGGGGCGGATTGTTGGATTGGATCAAAAACACCTTGATCACCATTAAAAATATTAGTCCGGAAGATATCGATTTAATACATGTAGTAGATACAGAAGACGAGGTTTTGGAAATCCTCAACAGTTTCTACGACAAATACAACCTAAGCCCCAACTTTTAATAGGCTTATTACTCCCCACAGAATGCTAAAATTATTTATAACAACCCTATTTTGCAGTATGGCTTGGTGCCTCACGGCCCAAGAGTCCTTACAGGTCATGTTTTATAATTTGTTGGAATTCCCAGAAGCCAACCCTCCTAACCGTGAATTCATTCTTCGGGATATCTTGAATACGTATGAACCCGATATATTCATGGTTTGTGAACTACAAAACGAAATCGCAGGCAATCTTATCCTGGACGAATCCTTAAACGATACCGAAGACCTTTATGAAAGTGCCGTCTACGTTACGAATCAATCCAGTGCGTCCAACTTGCAACAATTGTTGTATTTCCGAAAGGATAAGTTTATTCTCGAGTCGCAAGAGAATATTGTAAATGGTACCCGGGATATCAACCATTATACCCTAAAGGTACGAACGGCCAATATCAATACCGACCCTGTATTCCTTGAAGTGTATGTAGCCCATCTTAAATCCAGCCAAGGGGGTGCCAATCAAGCAGAACGCTTGGCCATGGTACAGGAGTTTGTAACCAATACGGAAGCCCTAAGCCCTGATTCGTTTGTGATTTTTGCGGGAGATTTCAACCTGTATACCTCTACCGAACCTGCCTATATCGAATTACTAGACCCCACTAATGCCATTCCTATGGTGGACCCTATTGACACCCCAGGATCATGGAATAACAATCTGAATTTTCAAGACATTCATACACAAAGTACTCGCGAAAGCTCGGGACCCTTTGGAGCAGGTGCTGGAGGCGGGCTCGATGATCGTTTCGACTTCATCATGCTTTCAGAAAACATGCTTACCAACCCTAAAATGCGGTACATTCCCGACACCTATGCTGCCTACGGAAACAATGGTAACTGTTTTAACTTGAGTATCAACGATGAAAGCTGTACGGGAACGTTTCCACAAGAGACAAGGGAGTTATTGTATCAAATGAGCGATCACCTTCCCGTTGTCCTTCAATTGGAAACCGAGGAGGAAATCGTGCTTTCCGCAGAAGAAATGACCACGGTGAACCCCTTAGTAGAAATACAGCAAAACCCCGTTTCAGAAATATTAACACTTCAAATCCCTACGGAAGGCACTTTTGATTTCGAAATTTTCGATATTTTGGGCCAAGAAATAATGGCGTTTTCTTCCGAAGGTAGGGAAAACCTGCTTGTAGATGTTTCAAAACTACCAAGTGGGGTATACTTTTTGAAGGTACAATCGCAAATCATTCATACCCTTAAATTTTTGAAACAATAATTTGAAGAATATCCTGTGGCTTTTTTGGTTTCTATTTTGCACGCTTTCGCTTAAAGCACAGCATACGCTTTCGTTCGATGTATACTTAAATACCGAAACCCATACCCTTGAGATCACACAGAGCATAGTGTATGCCAATAATTCGGAAGAGCCACTAAAAGAAATCTACCTCACCAATTGGCCCAATAGTTTCTCCAGTAAAACCACTCCCCTCGCCAAGCGGTTTGCCGAAAATTTCAATAGCTCCTTTCATTTTGAAAGAGAGGAAAACCGTGGAAGAACCCGTATTGAATCCATTACAAACGAAGAGGGACAAAAATTTCTCTGGGAACGTGGTAAAGAATTAGACCTTCTGCGAATCCCCCTGAAAGAAGTTTTGCCCCCCAATAGCAGCATCACCCTTTTGTTAAAATACCAAGTAAAAGTCCCCGATGATAAATTTACCCGCTACGGGGTAAGCAAATACGGTGATTATAAATTACGGTATTGGTTTATAGCCCCAGCGGTATATGATGGCGAATGGCAAGCTTACAGCAATAAAAACACGGACGACTTTTACATGCCTCCCTCGGAGTTTATCATTAATTTCAATTTTCCGAAGGAATACCAACTTTTTTCAGACCTAGACAGAGCCAGTGAAGTAACCCTTAGCAATCGGAAAGTGGTTCGGCTGGAAGGAAGTCAACGCATGAAGGCCCCTATTTACCTAGACAAAAACCTAGGTTTTAAAAGTGTGGTCACCGATCATGTTGAAGTGGTCACCGATATTAAAGACCGAAAGGTGAATTCGGCCATCAAAGCCTTACAGATAGACCGCATCACCCGCTTCCTGGATCTTAACCTGGGTCCGTACCCCTTCAAAAAAATGCTTATAAGCGATGCCGATTACCGCAATAGCCCGGTATATGGCCTCAACCAACTTCCCGATTTTATCGATCCCTTTCCCAGCGGATTCGAAATGGACATGGAGTTGTTAAAAACCATTACCAGGGAATACATAGAAACCACGCTACCCCTTAACCCCCGGGAAGACCATTGGCTCATGGGTGCCTTGCAAATCCACTTATTACAAGAATATGTAGATCTGTACTATCCCGATATTAAGATTATGGGAAAGTTTAGCGATTTCTTTATCATTCGGTGGTCCCATGCCAGTGAACTGGAATACAATGACCAATATCCTTTCCTATACCTCAATGCAGCCCGTAATAATCTACATCAGTCGCTATCTACCCCTAAGGACTCCCTATTAAAATTCAATAAGGATATTGCCAGTGATTATTATGCAGGAGCTGGTTTTCAATACCTAAAAGAATACCTTGGAAAAGATGCCCTTGAGAACGCCATTCAACAGTTTTATTCCGAAAATAAGTTGAAGCTTACCCATCCAGCAAAATTTCAGAAGGCCCTGGAAGGCCAAACCCAATTACCCGTAAATTGGTTCTTCGAAAGCTATGTAAACCAACGGAATATCATCGATTTTAAGATCAAAGAGGTTGAGGAAGTAGGGGATTCCCTTCGGGTAACTATCAAAAACAACCGAAACAATAACATGCCGGTCGCCCTCTACGGAATTAACCGCGATAGCATTTTGTTTCAAAAATGGAGTACCCCCATCGACAGTACCGTACGACTTACCGTTCCGAAGGAAGGAATCCGGAAATTGGCATTGAACTATGAAGGCACGATACCGGAATTTAACCGACGGAACAATTTCAAAAAGGTAAAAGGCCTTCTCAATAGACCGCTACAGTTTCGGGTATTTAAGGATATTGAAGACCCCAAATACAATCAGGTGTTTTTTATGCCTACCTTCAGTTACAACCTGTACGACGGATTTAGCATCGGTCCCAAAATGTACAACAAAACCTTTCTCCCCAAAGGCATCCACTATCGGGTGGAACCCCAATACGGGTTCAATTCCAATAACGTGGTAGGAAGTGCTTCCATAAGCTATACCGACCAAAAATACCACAGCGACCTCTATGCGGTTCGGTATGGGGTTTCGGGAACCTACCGTTCTTACGATACCAATTTGTTCTACCAACGGTTTTCCCCTTACATCACCCTAGCCTTTCGGGATCATGAAGACCTGCGGAAAAACAAAAAGCAATTTGTGAATCTTCGGAATGTTAGTGTCTATCGGGATAACGATCCCAACGATCCCGACCAGGAACCTAATTACAGTGTGTACGACTTAAATTATGTCTATTCCGATAACAACCTAATTAATTACTACCGAGCGGATTTTGACTTTCAGGTGGCGAATAAATTCAGTAAAATTTCCACGGAATTGGAATACCGCAAGCTCTTTGTGAGCAATCGACAGCTGAACCTGCGCTTCTTTGCCGGACTCTTTTTGTATAACAACACCCCAATAGAAGATAATTACTTTAGCTTTGCTTTGGATCGTCCTACAGATTACCTCTTCGACTATAATTACTACGGAAGAAGTGAAGCCCAAGGATTGTTTAGCCAACAGCTTATCATCGCAGAAGGAGGTTTTAAATCGCAATTGGAACCCGCTTTTGCCAACGAATGGATCATGACCCTAAATGCCAGTACCAACATCTGGAAATGGATCTACGCCTATGGAGACATTGGTTTTGTGAAAAACTTAGGGAGCAACGCTAAGACCGTCTACGATACCGGCATACGGGCAAGTTTGGTCACCGATTATTTTGAAGTATACTTCCCGCTCTATTCCAACTTAGGCTGGGAACCGGGATTGGACCGTTACGATCAGAAAATCCGGTTCATCGTAACACTGGACATTAAAACCCTCTTAGGTTTGTTTACCCGAAAATGGTATTGATATGGAACTATTGAACAATTGGAGAATCATTATTTTATTATGCCTTACCTTAGGCTTGGCTCCTTTCTTTCCCGAACCGCATCTGTGGGGAAAACTAAAATGGATAGCGGGAGGCGCCCACGGAATGCAACCTATGGATTACTTCGATTTACTATTCCACGGACTCCCATTTCTTTTACTCATTCGCATCGTTTTCAGGGAAATTCAGAAAAAAACTAAAAGAAATTAAATTTCAGCACCCTTTTTTTAAGAATTTGTTAATTATTTAGCATTGCTCCGCGTGGATATTTTCGTTACTTTTGTATCGTAAAATCCCGAACATGCAACAGAACCCTCAAGCCAATAGCGAAATTTCTTTTGAAGACTTCAAAGCGGAAGTCTTACACGATTACAGAATTGCGGTAACCAGTCGCGAATGTAGTTTGCTAGGTAGACGCGAAGTGCTAACGGGGAAAGCTAAATTCGGAATTTTTGGCGATGGAAAAGAGATTCCGCAAATTGCCTGGGCCAAAGCTTTTAAAAAAGGGGATTGGCGTAGCGGGTACTACCGCGACCAAACCTTTATGATGGCCATTGGGCAATTGAGCATCGAGCAGTTCTTTGCTGGCCTTTACGCCCACACCTCCATGGAAGCAGATCCTATGAGTGCGGGAAGACAGATGGGAGGACATTTTATGACCCACTCCTTGAATGAGGACGGCAGCTGGAAAAACCTTACGGAACAAAAAAACAGTAGTTCAGACATCTCCCCTACAGCAGGGCAAATGCCCCGATTACTGGGCTTGGCACAGGCTTCTAAAATCTTTAGGAATGTGGACGCAGTAAAAAACCACACCCAGTTTTCCATCAATGGAAATGAAGTGGCTTGGGGAACCATTGGAAACGCCAGTACCAGTGAAGGACTATTTTGGGAAACCATCAATGCCGCAGGCGTCCTGCAAGTACCCATGGTTATGTGTGTATGGGATGACGAATACGGAATTTCGGTACACGCCAAACACCAAACCACCAAAGAAGATATTTCGGAAATCCTTAGCGGATTCCAACGTACCGACGAAAAAGATGGTTACGAATTGTTCAAAGTAAATGGATGGGACTACCCTGCTTTGGTAGAAACTTTCCAAAAGGCTGGAAAACTGGCCCGTGAAGAACACGTTCCGGTATTGTTGCATGTAGTAGAAGTGACCCAACCACAGGGGCATTCTACCAGCGGATCGCACGAACGATATAAAAGCCCAGAGCGTTTGCAATGGGAAAAAGAACACGATTGCAACACAAAGATGCGGGAATGGTTAATTGCCAATAACTTTGCTACAGAAGAAGTGCTTTCCGAAATGGAGAAAAGCATCAAAAAAGAAGTTCGGGAAGGAAAGAACAAAGCTTGGGCCGCCTTTTTAGCACCGCACAAACAAGAACAGAAAGAAGCGTTAACCCTCATCGGGAATTTGGCCGAGACGAGCGCCAATAAAATCTTTATCGAAAAAATTAAAAACGAACTGGCCGAAAATAAGGAGCCGCTTCGGAAGGATATCATTTCCCGGGCCAGAAAGGCCCTAAGGTATGTGATCGGGGAAGATTCCGCAGAGAAAAAACAACTTCAGGATTGGGTAAATAACTATTTTGAGGTCATTCAACCCAAGTACAGCACGCACTTATATTCCGAGTTTCCTTCCAAAGCCACTAATGTAAAGGAAGTATTACCTACCTATAACAGTGATGCGGAAGAGGTAGACGGTCGTGTGGTACTTCGCGATAACTTCGATACTTTATTCGAAAAACACCCGGAAACCTTAGTCTTTGGGGAGGACAGTGGAACGATTGGAGATGTAAATCAAGGATTGGAAGGTTTACAAGAGAAACACGGTGCCCTTCGGGTAAGCGATACCGGTATTCGGGAAGCTACTATTATGGGACAAGGTATTGGAATGGCCATGAGAGGCTTAAGGCCTATTGCCGAGATTCAGTACCTGGACTATATTATGTATGCGCTACAAACCATGAGCGATGATTTAGTGACGGTGCGCTACCGAACCAACGGAAAGCAAAAAGCACCTCTTATTGTTCGAACCCGAGGCCATCGCCTTGAAGGTATTTGGCACAGTGGATCGCAAATGGGGGGCTTGATACACCTATTGAGGGGTATGTACATTTTGGTACCCCGAAACATGGTGAAAGCTGCTGGCTTTTATAATACCCTCTTGGAAAGCGATGAACCGGCTTTGGTAGTAGAATGCTTAAACGGATACCGCTTAAAAGAAAAAATGCCGAACAACCTAGGAGCGTTCAGAACTCCCATCGGCGTAGTGGAAACCGTGAAGGAAGGAAGTGACATCACATTGGTCTCTTACGGAAGTACCTTACGTATGGTCGAGGAAGCGGCAAAAGAATTGCAACAGGTAGGTATTGACGCTGAAGTGATCGATGTGCAATCGTTGTTACCGTTAGACATAAACCACGATATCGTAAAGAGTGTGGAAAAAACCAATCGTTTGCTGGTGATTGATGAAGATGTTCCAGGAGGGGCTTCATCGTATATCCTAGAACAGATTCTTAATGAACAGAATGCCTATCGTTACTTAGACAGCAAACCGGAAACCTTAACGGCAAAGGCGCACAGACCTGCCTATGCCAGTGATGGGGATTATTTCTCCAAACCTTCGTTAGAGGATATTTTTGAAAAAGTATATGCCATCATGCACGAGGCAAGTCCGGAAGATTATCCAAAGCTACGCTAATTGCCACAGTAGGTAAAACGGGAAATGGGATGTTAATTAAAACACAAACCCTTTTAAACTAGGATTTTAGGTAGTATCTTTAAGTAAAACCTAAAACCTATGAAAAAACTACTACTCCTATTTGTATGCATTTCTTTTGGCCTTTCTGAAAGTTGGGCCCAGTACAATCATACCGAGACTGCCATCCCCGAAAGCGAAGTCCCAGAACTCATAAAAAAAATGCATCAGGAAAAATATCCTGGGGCTTTTGTCACTAGCTGGCAGGTAAAAACCGACAAGGTCGCAACAACCCCAAATCCCATTTATGTTGTGAATTTTAAATTGGATGGTCGCCAAGGACACAAATCATTTTATACTGAAACCGACGGTTTCATGGCCTATATTGGCTTTATCAATCAGTATGACCTTCCTGAACCTATTCAGGTATACGCCACGCAATACTTGGAAGACGATTACATTAAATACGGGCAAATCATTCAGCTGGAAAAGCCCTATATCTTTCTTTATCGGGTAAAAGTGAATAACAAAGGACAGCTGGAATATTTCTATTTTGACAAGTATGGCAATAAGATCGATAAAAAAAATATTGCCCCGAAAGTCTTTTCTTATATATAAATTTATATATTTGAGAAAACACAGCGATAAATATCAAGTGATGCTACAAAACCTAAATTATAATTTCAATAATAATAACAACGGAACTCCGTAGCAGAAACTTGTACCCTATAAAAACCCGTCAAGTTTCCGCTTGACGGGTTTTTTTTTGAACAGAAACTAACCAAAACAATTATATTATGTGCGGAATTGTATGTGCCTTCGACCTCAAGCAACCTAGTGAAGTGTTGCGCCCCCAATTACTGGAAATGTCCAAATGTTTACGTCATCGCGGTCCCGATTGGAGTGGAATCTACGACGACCCCAAAGCCATCTTGGCCCACGAGCGACTGGCCATTGTGGACCCCACCTCGGGAAAACAGCCCTTATTTTCGGAAGACCGAAAGCTAATCTTAGCAGCCAATGGCGAAATCTATAACCACAACGAACTTCGGAAGCAGTTTGAAGGAAACTATCATTTTCAAACCAAAAGTGATTGTGAAGTGATTCTGGCGCTGTATAAGGAAAAAGGAGCTAGCTTTTTAGATGAACTGAATGGCATCTTCGGATTTGCACTTTACGATGCAGCAAATGATGCTTACCTTATCGCCCGTGACCACATGGGAATCATTCCGCTCTACATGGGTTGGGATAAAGATGGTACGTTTTACGTGGCTTCGGAATTGAAAGCCCTGGAAGGGGTCTGTACCAAAATTGAACTCTTCCCTCCCGGACATTACCTGTATAGCAAAGACGGCGAACTGAAGCGTTGGTGGACCCGTGATTGGATGGAATACGACCACGTAAAGGACAATGAAACCTCGATTGAAGACCTACGGCAGGCTTTGGATGCTGCCGTACACCGCCAATTAATGAGTGACGTTCCCTATGGGGTGTTACTTTCCGGCGGACTCGATAGTTCGATTACTTCTGCCTTGGCCAAAAAATATGCCGATAAGCGTATTGAAAGTGGCGATGTGGAAAATGCGTGGTACCCCCGCCTCCACTCCTTTGCCATTGGGCTGGAAGGCTCACCCGATTTGGCCGCAGCGCAAAAAGTGGCCGACCATTTAGGGACCGTTCACCACGAAATCCATTTTACCATTCAGGAAGGGGTTGATGCCTTGCGCGATGTCATTTATCATGTGGAGACCTACGACATTACCACCATCCGTGCCTCGACGCCCATGTTCCTTTTGGCCCGTGCCATCAAGGCGATGGGGATTAAAATGGTGCTTTCGGGCGAAGGAGCCGATGAGATTTTTGGAGGATACCTCTACTTCCACAAAGCACCTTCAGCAAAAGACTTCCACGAAGAAAACGTTCGCAAGCTGGACAAACTCCACATGTACGATTGCCTAAGAGCCAACAAGAGTTTGGCTTCTTGGGGCATTGAAGGTCGTGTGCCTTTCCTGGATAAGGAATTTATGGATGTCGCCATGCGATTGAACCCCAAAGACAAGATGATCCTGGCCGGACAAAGCAGTTCTATGGATAAGCAGGCCATGGAAAAATGGGTGTTACGGGAAGCTTTTGGCGATAAGTTGCCCCAAAGCGTAGCTTGGCGACAAAAGGAACAGTTTAGTGATGGCGTGGGCTATAGCTGGATCGATACCCTAAAGGAATTAGTGAATAGCGAGGTAACCGACGAGCAATTGGCCAATGCAAAGTTTCGTTTCCCGATACAGACCCCTACCAGTAAGGAAGAGTTTTACTACCGCACCATTTTTGAAGAGCACTTCCCTAGCGATGCTGCTGCCCTAACCGTCCCTAGTGTTCCCAGTGTGGCCTGTAGTAGCGCCGTCGCATTGGAATGGGACGAAAGCTTTAAAAACAGGAACGACCCCAGTGGACGTGCGGTTAAGAATGTCCATACCGAAGCATACGAAAAGTAATTGAAAAAGTGTAGGCTATCGTCTACACTTTTATGTTTCTTTGCAGGAAATTACCAATTATGATTCGAAGAATTTCCCTGTTTTTTATTCTGTTAACTGTCCTAGCTTGTAATCAAGAGGATGATCAAAACCCAACCGATACATCGGAAGACCCTACACCTACTCCTAATTTACAAAAGGATGTCGTGGTATATGCCGAAATAGAACCTATTGGGGATACTTTTCGATATGCCATCGCCAAAGACACGTATGCAGTGACTAGTGTGAACCTGGATCAAGAGTTTGATGTAGATTTCAATGATTATAAAGGCGTTTATGAGAATCGTTTCGGATTTTTCTTTAAACCCACGGGAGCTAGTATGATCGCTTGGAAAGACCATCTCACGACCGGTGAAATTACTTCTTTTCAAGATTTTTGTGAAACCGAGGGTTCCTTAGTGAATTCGATGGTAGGTTCCGATACCAAAGTGGCAAACTTCCATGTGCTAAACGCCAGTAGCAATGGCTTAGAGGGTATGGAAGTAACCATCAACAGTTTTACAGGGGATTGTGGCATTCTTATACTACCAGAATACTATTACTTTAAGGGTGGAATTATTAACGAAGGGTATTTATATGCGCTATTTACCAAACAAAGCTTCGACGGATTGTATCTTTCCAAAATCAACCTCACGACCTATGAATTGGAGCATACCCTAGTGTTTCAAGAAGATAGAAGGTTGTACTTCCATGAAGGAAAATTATATACCTATACCTATGAGGAACAAGTGATCTACCATGCTACCAACTTTCAGCTATTGGAAAGCGGGCCCAATCCTTTTCCCATGCTAGCTACTGGAACAGGTTTTTTGGATCCTCAAATATCGGGCAACCAAATCCTATTGAACCGATATGAAATGCAACCCAATCCCAATTCGGGATGGCCCATGGTACTCGATAGGGATAACGGAAGCATCTTGTCTGGCGAATTCTTAGGGTTCACGGTCAACGAAAACCTTCAAGCATTGGAAGGCTATGAAAGTGTTTCCGTAGGAGCTTCCGCAGGTAATTTATCCACTGGTTTAGCGGTATTTGGTTTTACCGATAGTATGGATCACTCCGGAATTGTCTATACAAACATGGAGGGAGACCTTTTAAAGGTAGTGGACTTACCTGCCGTACCGAAGGAATTATTTATCCTAGACTAAAATTCTGTTAACCGAATTTTAAAATATTAGAAAACCGCTGTTAAAGACCGTTAAGCCCTTTGACATTGGGCAGGCTTCTTCGTATTTTTAAGTATGGAAAAAGTATTAGTAGCCGGCGCAACAGGCGCCACCGGACAAAAAGTAATCAACTTATTAAAAAACTCCAACACTTACCAACCCGTGGCGATGGTACGGAACCCTGGGCAGAAAACACAGTTTGAAAGCGAAGGCATTAAAACCGTGGAAGGCGATCTTGCGAAAGATGTGTCCCATACCACTGAAGGAATTGACAAAGTGATATTCGCAGCAGGATCGAAAGGAAAGGATTTGCACAATGTAGATCAGGAAGGGGCCAAACGATTGATTGATGCGGCAAAGAAGCATCGTGTACAGAAATTTGTGATGTTAAGTGCCATGGGCGTGCAACACCCAGAGCAACATCCTGAATTAAAAGACTACCTGCAAGCCAAGCAGAACGCCGACCAATACTTAGACATTAGCGGACTTACCTTTAGCATTGTGCGTCCAGGAGCGTTAACCGATGACGAAGGGATTGGCAGGGTAAAGTTACAGGAACAACTCAACGAACAAGGGCAGATTCCCCGTTGGGATGTGGCACATACCTTAGTACAAAGCCTACAAACTGACGCTGCTAAAAATCAGGCGTTCGAAGTACTCACCGGCGAAACCCCTATCGCTGAAGCCGTACAGGAATTTCAAGTATTGTCGTAGAAGAGGGTTGTGATAACAAAAAAAAAGCAGCGAGAGCTGCTTTTTTTTTATTATAAAATATATTTTAAAATCCCTTTAGATACCACTTGTCCATTCTTTTTATCAAATGGATGGTCTCTAACCTACTGGTACTTGGCCCAAAAGCGATTTCCACATTTGCAGACTCACCTTGAATGATAGGCTCACCTATGATTCTACCATTCTCAAAGTTTTGAATAAATTGTAGCTGTATTTCTGAAGGTTGCATTTCAACCAAACATACTGACTTGGCATCTGCATCATGCTCCCCATAAGGATCACACAAATTCCTTAATTTATTAAATTCTCTGGTTTTAGCTGCTTGAAAAATATAGTTTATCAGGCCTTCTGGCGTATCTTGAAAATCGAATGTTTCCCTTAAATTTGTAAGAGCAATTTCTTCTTCAACTTTAGAAATATATTGGGTAAGTTCCCCTATAATTTTATTTTGGGCTTGTAGCTGTTCCGCTTTTGTGGAAGAAGATCTGCCAAATTGAAATTCCTTTATTTGATTGAGCTCCCTTTTTTCTAAATTCAGTTGTTCCTTTAGCTCCTCCAAATGATTGGTAAGATCGGTTTTTAACCTTGACTTCCCTACTTCTACTTTTTGTAGATGTAATTGTTCTTGTTCTTTGCTATTTCCACATGAAAGGGTTATTGCAATAAGTAAAATGATTGAGTAATTTATTTTCATAAAATGATTTGATTAAATAAGTTTGGTAACGGTCTCGTATAACCGTCAGTTACGGTTTTAAAGTTAATGATTTTCGGTTAAGCACTGACGTTAGCAATTCCGAGTGGATTCGGACACAGTCGAATCCGCCGTAATTGCGGTTATACATTGTTGTAGCCAGTTTTTTATTTCATTTTTGCTTTTATTTCCAGTAAGTCAGATATTCCCAAATTAAACCATTCTCCACGAATTCTTTTCTCATTAAATTCATTATGTAAATCTTTTTCAGTCGATTTTGGTGAATTCCACATTGCAATAATTTCAGTTTCTGGGTCTTCTCCTTGAAGAGTTTTCTCTCTTGCTTTTGGTTTTATACTTCGACCAATTTTAGTGTAACCATTTCTCGGATTAAACATTAGATAGATTTTATTACCATTTTCCATTGATACACTTTCATTGTCTGTTGAAAAAATATGTTTAAAAGCTTCTTTTTTGTTTACGAATGGCACGTAATCAATTCCGACTTTGTTTTTAACAATTAAAGTTCCGCTTTTGTCCGCAATTTCATTTCCATAAGTGAACCGATTGAGTTTTTCTAACATTGTTCTTGTATGATTTTGAAACGTATTAAAGGTTTCAATTAAATCGGTGTCTTTTGGGTATTCTTGATTTATAACTTTCGCAAAACCAAGAGTGAAATCATTTCGTTTTTTGTCATTTATTTTAAATCTACACACCAAACCACTTAATTCAGTTCTATTGTTGATATAAAACAAGAGATAGTTGTTGTCGGTTTTATCATCTAAAAGCCAAATTCCGTAACAATGCTTATTTAATCCAGTCAATACATTGTTTATAGGTCCATTATCAGATTTATTCATTTGAAAAATATCTGTTTCAGACAAATACTGACAATTTTCGGTTATAAATTTTTGAATGGTATTCTGCATTTTTTCAAATTGGCTACAACTCGTATTAAGATATATTATCTACTCGATATTCCAAAAAAGGATATCCCTATCAACAGTAATGAATAAGTTTAGGTGAAGTTTTTTGTGGGGATGGGTAAATATAGTAAAAATCCAATTATCAATACTTACGGGTTTCCGTAAGGGAGGATTGGGGATGGTTAAAATAGCCATGAATTCTTACTTTAGATTTCCTTTTAAGGGAACGATCTTAGTGGAAATGCTATTACAACTTCCTTATTTCGGAACCTAATGAGAAAAATCAAACGGATGGAACAAATAGCGGCATTGATGATACACCCTAGCGTTATTGGTATAAGACATATCTCGGGGGTTGCAATCCCTTCAGCCGTAAAGAGACGAGCATTTGCGCCCGATGGTGCGTAATATGGTCTGCCAGCAATAATAGAATTTGTCGTTTTGTTCTATCCGCTCCAAAATAGTCCAAGCGTTCCCCGAGCCGGGCGGTATCAAACTGGTTAATAAAAGCAATGGTATGGCGAAAGGTCTCATCTACTTTAACCATCATTTCTGCTTTCGTTTTCTTTTCCACTTGAAGTTCGATATCGGTATTCCAATCTCGAGCCGCTCGTTCTCCCATCAACGATTGGCTGTGCCAATCCATGGCCCAAGCAATATGCATTAAATGCTCTGCAAAACTCATGGATGCTGGCGTGGCCTTGTAATGATAAGACTCCTCGGGCATCATTTCTGCTACAAGGAGTAAGTATTTTCTGGAATTTTCCAATCGTTCCAAATATTCTTGGACAAAGGTACTTTCCTGGGCTACTGCAGCGGTAGTCCCAAATGAAACCCATAAAAGCAATAGGTGGAATAGCGTTTTTTTCATAAAAAGCTAATTTTTAGGAACACCTCGTTGGCAGCCCTTAGCTTTTAAAAATAGTAAAAACTTTTCAATGCTAAAACTGAAGGTACAAGGATCTTCCCAGCTACAATGTATCGTAAAACCGAGGATACTGGTCAAATCTAGTGGGTCCCTATTTTCAAGGAAGTCATGGTTAAGGAACCGGCCACAGGTTTGTCGTTGAATAGGCTAAGGGGTTCGTTTTCTTCTTTTAGCGCTAAGGCATAAAGCAAGGGCAGATAATGTTCGGGAGTAGGAATGGCCAAATTGAAAGCTGTTCCTTGCGATTTGAAATCGATTAAAGGCTGATGGTCGCCACTTAAAATATACTGCTTCATCTTTTCATTGGCTTCATGGGCCCACTCAAAAGCAAATGCATCGTTGAGTCGTTCCCAGGCAACCCTACGTAAATTGTGAACCATATTCCCACTTCCAATAATTAAGACCCCTTTCTCACGTAGTTGATGGATCTGTTGGGCCAGTTCGTAATGGTAACGTGGGGGTTTCGAATAATCGATACTCATTTGAATCACTGGGATGTCTGCCTCAGGATACATATGCCGCACCACACTCCAGGCACCATGGTCCAATCCCCATTTATCATCCAAACCTACTTGGGTCGCGGTAATAAGTTGCTGTGTTTCCTTGGCAAGCTCGGGACTTCCCGGTGCGGGATACTGCACGTCGAACAAAGCTTGTGGAAATCCGCCGAAATCGTGAATGGTCCTTGGGTTTTGCATGGCCGTTACATAGGTACCGTGTGTTTCCCAATGGGCTGAAATACAAAGAATGGCATTCGGTTTTTGAATTTCCCGACCCACCTTTCGGAAGCCTTGTACAAACTCATTTTCTTCTATGGCATTCATGGGGCTTCCATGTCCCAAGAACAATACAGGCATTTTGCCTGTATTACTCATTTGGGAAGTCATTTTATCTAAATCTTTTAAATTCATATTACAACTTAATAAGGGCAAAGCAGCCCACGATTTTAAAAGTAGATCAACTTTTTGAAATAGTAACTTTTTTATAGACTGAAATTACGAAAACCCCTATTTATTTGACGATAGCCTTTATGCTATATTGTCCTTGAGAGGAGGTCAACCGAATAAAATACACCCCTGAAGCCAAAGGGTTCCCATCTTTATCGGTTCCAGACCAAGGTACAGTAGTTGTTAGGTTAGCTTGTCCATCTAGTAGTTTAGAAACCCGTTTTCCATAGATATCAAAAACTTCTAATTTTACATCCATGGTTTCATTTAACTGAAATGTAATCAAGCTTTTTTCTACTACCGGATTTGGATACATTCGGAGGGTTTGATCAAAAGAGGGGTTTTCAGCAACATTCAGGATATTTCCCGGACTTATACGGGTATAGTATACATCTTGACCGCCCGTAAAGGTATTTGCCCAAGCAAGGTGTGCATACTCATTATCGGATACCATATCGTAATAATCCCCAATCTTTTCCTGTATGGGATATCCTATTTTAGGATCGAAAGGCTGGGAAATAGGCGTATTGGGAGACCAGCTGTCCCCTCCATCTTCAGAAAAGCAGTAATACAATACCGAAATAGAATGATTTACTGGATCGTCCCTAGTGTCTAACCATACCACATCAATTCTCCCATTAGGCGCTACCGAAAGCGTACCAAACCATTGATAGGCTTCGTTTCCTAGATCGGTATTAAGACGGAAGCCCTGAGAAAAAGTTTGTCCGCCATCGGTACTTTTGGAAAACATGACATCGGCGGGATCTCCTAACGCATTGTTTTCAACCGTAGCCAACACATATACATTTCCTGCATGGGGTCCAGTGGAATTGTCGGTATCCACCCAAATTTGACCCAGCAATCCCCCAGGGTTGGGTCCTGAGCCAGGCAATGACCCGCCTAAAGGCACCGATACAAAAGGATCCTCCCAAGTAACTTGAGAGTTTGGATCTTTTGCAGTGGTGGATTTTTGAACCATATAACCGAATTGAAATCCGGCCTGGTATAGATCACCTTCTCCATCTACGGCTAAGGTTCCAAAAAGAGGGAAGTTTGGCACCACACTGCAATCTTCAAAGCTGTCTCCTCCATTAATAGAACGGGTAAAGTTTTCATTTTGGCATTCACTAAAGGCAAAGTTCCATTGCGAATAGATATGTCCGGCCCCAATGCCGTTGGTTTTGTCAATAGCCATCCACGCTTTGTCCCCACCTCGAGCGGGTACGGGAACTCCCCAATTAGCTCCGCCATCGGTACTTTTAAATACCGCACAATTAAAATCACTGGACGTCGCGGTGTCAACCGTAAGACTATTGTAATAAAAATTCCCTTCCGCATCGAAATCGAGTACCGGATCGGAACGAAATACCCCTGGATCCAACACTCCTGGAAAGGTCCAAGTCTCACCCCCATCGGTAGAATAGCCATACCCTGCTTGTCTAAAATCGCTGGTTATGGTATTGAATTGCCGCCACCCAATGACCATTCTATTAGGATTAGTGGGATCGATGGCGATGGAAGGTTCATTGGCCGCATCGCCCACGATATTGTTTCCATTGGCATCTACATTTACCTGGCGGGTCATAATACCATCGACATCCAAATTATAGGCAGGACTTCGCAACATGGTGGACCGATCTACTTCCACATACGGATGGTTCATAACTTCTTGGTGCCGGGTCAATAAATCAGTATTCTGTGCAAATACGGACGCAAAGGAGGCCATACCTACCCACAACGTAAAGAGCGTTTTCATAATGGAGTCTTTTGAATTGATTTTTAAGATACAACGAAAAACGATACCATAAACCTTTTAGGGGCAAGCCCTGTAGGTTTTTCTTAAAAAGGAACTCCCAATTTATAAATTGGGAGTCTGCTTTTTCCCATCGGTTTGGGAAAGCTAGCACCTATAATGCGGTTTGCTGGGGATAGCTATTCTTGGCAATCGCTGTTTTAATTTCCCTGATATTGGGAAGGTAATTCTTCCCCTTTGGGAGTAACCGCCCATAAGAGACTCACAATCCACCATCGGCCTTTATAATACGTTAATTGATAGCTATTGATTCCCTTCTCTTCCATGCCTTCCGAATCCTTTCCATAAAAACTTTGGAATACTTGAGCAATTCCGTTGTAGTGGTCCACCACTTTATGGATTTCCTTTTCGGTATAACCTTCTTCATAGTAGGGATCTTTCAGAAGGATAAGGAAGTCATCAAGGGATATCGTTTCTGCCATGTCTGCGTCGGCCACAGTGAATATGGCAGATGGGTGAAATAAATTCCGAATGGCGGTAGTATCCATTTGCTCCCCTTTTTCTATCGTAAGCTGATTCAATAGTTCCTCGATGATTCCAGAAATGGAGGTTACAGGAGCATCGGTTGGTTCTTGCGCTAAAGCACTCATGGAAAGACTTAAAAAAAAGAGGATGTGAAATATATACTTCATGTACTTGGAGTTTTTTAGTGAATGGTATGGATTGGAAATAGTTATAGGGCCAATATATATGCCGAACAGTCGTTGATGTGTGGCGCTTGTTAGGATTATCTTGAACTTACTTTTTCTTATCCCACTCCCGATAGGCAACGCTGGCCTTTGCTATTCCTTCTGGATTGGGATCTAAATACAATTCGTACCCTTTTAAAAGAGTGACTTCTTTTAATTCCCCTTTTTCAATGGGAATTTCCTCAATAACTTTCCCTTCTTCTTGTACCCGAATGGAGAATGCCCTGTTTCCAATGTTCTTCACCAAGGCATAGCAATCCTGCCCATCATAGGGATTGATTGTTCCATCTTGACCAGGTCCTTTTCCGGTCATTATCATACTCTGTGACGGATCCAGTACGAATTCGGTTTGTGCATACACATCAAGCTGTGTCAAGAATAACATAGTGGTTATTAAAAGAAGTGTTTTCATAGGTAAAAAATTGTCATTCTACTAATTTAAGCTATTTATTACTATAGCACAAGGTCCTAAAACAGTGACCCATAATTAGTGTCCATAAGGACGGCGAGTATTTAAAGGTGTTTTCATCGTAACATTAAAATTTTACATTTTCACCCAATACTATCGCACGTTCATTGTTCATTATTCCCTGTTTAACCCATACCAATGATGTGGCTCATGGTCAAACACAAAAGTCCCTTAGTTATTTTAAAAATCACTCCACTTTTCCACTTCCGCCACATCTATAGCAAGTCATTATCTTATAGTGTGTTTTGGTTTCTGTGGTTTCCCTTCGATACATATAGGCATCATCTTCGCTAAATTCGACATTTGTATCTTCATAAGTTTCAGGAATATATTCTTTACCGCTTCCGCCACAAACTGGACAAGTATGTGAGGTGTTGTTTGTGGTTTTTCCAGCATTTCTCAATTCTTCCTTTCCGCTTTCCATCCAACGTTCAAATTCTTCGCGTCGATTCTTGTCTCTTTCTTTACGCTCTTTTTCTTCTCTTTCTAGCTTAGCTGTTAACGCTGCTGATCTTTCTGCATTGTATTGCTTTTTTGACTTAATATCGGCCTTGGCAAAACCTGCAAAGAGTTCTTCGCCATTCAAATAGTAATTGCCTCCATCTTCTGTCTGCTTAAGTTTACTATTTTCTACTACACCCACGTAATCTCTCCAATCATAACTGTTGAGTATATTGTCGTCATATAAATAAGAAACACTAGAAGATGTTCCAGGATTATACATCAAATATGGATAAGTATTGTTACCTGTAGGTAATAATATATATTCTAATTGTTCCAATCCAAAGCCTAGCTTTCCCTCGTATACAGCGTATATTTTCTTGCCCTTATATGTATCAATTACTCTATGCCTTTTAGGATATAATTGACTGAGTAATGTTATATTTTTACCATTTTCATCAATCCACTGTGGAAAGTTACCAAGTACATCTTTCTCTAAATGAGCCGCGTGTGCATAGCTTGGCGTATTTTTATCAAGATCATTAAAATTAGCACCATTTGCATAAAAGCATTTGTAAATTTGTTTATCGCTTGTGGCGTCACAGATTATTCCATTGAAGGATCCAGTATTAAAGATTTTGCCCCAAAACAAGCGCTTCGTATTTTTGAGTACAGGATAATGCTCAACCTCGGCTGATGCGCTTTGAGTTCCTTTTTTTACATTCATCTCTTTGATAGTGTAAAGGACCTGTTTAGTGTCATAATCATAAATATCCATAAAAGTATCATAGTCATCGTCTCTTTTAATCCCATAAACCTCACGATTTACATCTCCATTTTTCTTAAATAACCATGGCGATTTGTTTTTAGTGTATGGAAATTTATAGCCAAAAAATGTATATACGTAATAACCCGCCTTTTTTTGAATCAATTCTTGTTTGTCGGTTGGTACAGATATAGATGGATGGGGAATATTATCATATACAAATGATAGACCTGGGTCTTTGGTGTAGGCATAATATTCAAGCTTTCGGGTCTTTTTGTATGCATTTAATTCATTGTAAGTATTAGGATTGTAAATAGTGATGCTTTTTAGCGAACTTTTTTTTAAGGACCTTTTCCCAGAGGCTTTAGCATCTCTATAAAACATAGCAAACCCTTTTAGGCTATCTCCCATCGTAAACTGAACTTTCTTTTGTGCAAAATTTTTATTGGGCTCTTCTAGTGAGATGGCTTGAGAATTCCTAAGTAAATCTATTACATTTAAATAACTAAGGTCTTGTGTAGAAAAGTCGATATTGGCCAGCTTAACATTAAAATCTTGCTCTTCGGATGATTTGCTGATTTGAACGCCACGTAGTTTATATAGCCTTACCCTTCTTCCTTTTTCCCAATAATTATGTGTGAAATCAATCCAAACTTTCATGATATTACCATTAGGGATAGTTTTTTCGATCTCGTAGGTATGCTCTCCATCATACTTTCTACCATCTAATTTTATAGTTAAAATTTTGTGATCTAGCTTAAAATATGGCAAACCCCCAACTGTTTCTACACCATTACCAGGTTGATTATACTTATCAAGGTAAGCATCTAAATGAATGACTTCTTGTGCCCCTACAAATAGAACAAAACAGAAAAAAGAGATGAAGGAAAGGAATATTTTCATAGGAATCGCATTATAGGTTTAAATATAGTAATAAATGTTATAAGCCTTATAATATACTGAAAATCAATACATTGATATGTTCAGTCATTTGTCCATTACATTCAATTCGCACTTTCCCAACAGCTTCATTTTTTAATTCAGGCTCAGTTTTACATAGCCCCGAGTTGCATTATCAGACTCAGATTGTCAACAATTCCTTTTTCTATTTTTACCAATCCGTTATCAATCTCTAGAGCTGTAATTCCGCAAACAGATACTTCAGTAGCAATCTTTTTTAACTCGTTTTTGTACATAATGTTTAGAATTATGTAGCCTTTATTCAGGACGGGGCAAAATAGTGTACAACGGTCTTGTATAACGCGTTGTGTTGCGGGGTTTAAAGTTAATTATTTTTCAGATAAGGGGATTTTTAAGTAGTATAGGTCTTTTCAAAAGATTGACCATCACCAGCAATATACACGTTATACGTTGTTGGCAATAGTATTTATTTCTTTATGATTTTAAAGGATTCAGAGTATCCATTATAAAAAAATAGTTCAACTATATACACTCCACTTTGAATTCTTTCAGTTTGCAAACTTCTAACGTCTGATTCTGAAAATATCAATTCCCCAAATAGATTAAATATTTTAATTGACTTTAGTTTATCGTTAGTTTTTATATTGATAATTCCATCAAATGGATTGGGATATATTGCTACAGTAAGATTTTCGTTATCTGAATTGGATAATATGGTTAAATTTTCATACCATGCAGCCTTATGATCAATTTGAGAGGAAGACAATACATCAAAATCACCATCTTGATCTATATCAGACATAAAAACAGAGGTTGGATAAATCGTCTCCTGCGAAATTATAATAGGGTTAGAAAAATCCCCCAATCCATTGATGTTTTTAAACCAGATGATTTCAACTCCATTATTTGTAATAATATCATAATCACCATCATTATCCACATCTTCCATAAAGAGTGTCCTTGGTGTAGTGACTTCAGTTGATACTAAATGTTGTGAACTGAATGTACCATTACCATCCATATTCTCATACCATGCAACTTTGTTATCCCCCAGTGAGCTTGAAACAACATCTAAATCTCCATCCATATCAATATCCGCAGCAAAAATATTTCTTGGATTGATAACATTACTTGATATCAAATTCAATTTACTAAAGCTACCTGTCCCATTTAAATTTCGAAACCACCCTAATTGATTACCATCATATGCTGCCCCTATTATATCAACATAACCATCATTATCAATATCAGCAACATGCCCTTTTATAGGCCAATCGAGTACAATAGAAATTATTATTTGGGGGCCAAAATCACCCAATCCATTCAAATTTTCATACCAAGCAATCTTATCATTATTTCTATCAACAAGAACAACATCAAAATCAGCATCATTGTCTATGTCTACAGGAATTACTGTTGTTGCTGTAGGAACACCAAGATCAATGACGTTTTCATTACCAAAACCCCCTTGTCCATCAAGGTTTTCATTCCAAATTATTTTGCCTTCACCGGGAGGGTCAGCCCAAAAGCTTGATAAAACATCTAAATCTCCATCTCCATCAAAATCAGCAGTTGCAACACAAAAGGCATGTCCAAAAGCATTGTTAGCAATCATTTGCTGCTCTCCAAAGTCACCAAAACCATTTAAATTTTCATACCATGCAACAATATGCCCTTCGGTTATAACATCCATATCATTATCTCCATCTATGTCAGCTGAAATAACTGAATTCGTTCCAAATACTTCAGTTGATATAATTTGTTGTGGTCCAAACTGAGCAAATCCCTTTATATAAGGAACGCTTATAAAAATTATAATGATTATGAATTTCATGTTTAAATATTATTGCCAACTCGTATTATCCACTTTTCACTACTCGATATCCCTAAATAGGATACCTTTTATAGCAAAGCCAACAAGTCCGAGTAAAGATTTTTGTGGGGAGTGGGATAAAGATAGCTTTTTTTGGGGAATAGTGAAGGGGATTGTTGATTGTTGATTGTTGATTGTTGATTGTTGATTGTTGATTGTTGATTGGGGATTGGTGTTTCGGAAATGGAGCCAAGAGACAAGAAACAAGAGTCAGGACGGTTCTCAATGCTTCATGATTCTTGGTCTTGTTTCGTGTTTCCAACAATCATACTTCGACAAGCTCAGTATGACAACATGTTTGTGGTTCGTGTCAAGCTAGATGTGAGTCCTGAGAATTGAGTATTGAGAGCCTCGGAGAGCCCTTTTACATTCCTTCATCTGTCTTGTTTCCTGTCTCCTGTTTCCTGCATCAAAAAAAGAGCCAAGAGTCAGGACGGAAGCTAGAATTGAGTAGTGAGTAGTGATTGGTGATTGTTGATTGTTGATTGTTGATTGGTGTTTCGGAATTGGAGCTAAGAGTCAGGACGGGTTAGCAATGCCTCAGGGTACTTGGTCTTGCTTCCTGTTTCCTGTTTCCTGTTTCTTGCATCAAAAAAAAGAGTCAGGAGTCAGGAGACAAGAGTCAGTACGGAAGCTAGACATCAGTAGTGAGAGGTATTATATGGTTATTACGTAGTAGGGCTGTTTTGAATGGGTTTCCCGATGCTGGGTGTTGCTAGACGAACTTATATAGAATCTTGTGGTGAGTAAAATGCGCCTTAGCTTCGACTCCGGGTACCCTCCCGAAGTAAATTCGGGACAAGGCTCTTTGAAGCCGAGGGAACCACTAAAAGCTGTTTGAGCTCTAAGGGCGAGTTCTTTTAGTGGCGAGGCAAGAAGTATAGCGGGTGGAGAAGAAGGTACAGCGCTAGACTTTTTTGGTACTTTTTTGGGCAATGCAAAAAAGGACATAAAAGAAGTAAATACTACGACTTTGAAGGACAACCCACCCCGTCAGCCCTTCGGTCTGCCACCCCTCCCTCACTAGGGCGGGGAGCCCCTTGATATGGAATCATTTTCACATCCTGTTTCTTGCTTCCAACAATCATACTTCGACAAGCTCAGTATGACAACATGTTTGTGGTTCGTGTCAAGCTAGATGTGAGTTCTGGGAATTGAGTATTGAGCGCTTCGGAGAGTCCTTTTACATTCTTTCATCTGTCCTGTTTCCTGTTTCCTGTTTCTTGCATCAAGAAAAGAGCCAAGAGACAAGAGACAAGAGTCAGGACGGTTTTCGATGCATCATGATACGTGGTCTTGTTTCCTAAAACTTTGAAGAGCTTGTCCCGAATTCACTTCGGGATGTTTCGTGTCAAGCTAGATGTGAGTTCTGGGAATTGAGTATTGAGCGCTTCGGAGAGCCCTTTTACATTCCTTCATCTGTCTTGTTTCCTGTCTCCTGTTTCCTGCATCAAAAACAAAAGCCAAGAGACAGGACTGGTTAGCAATGCATCATGGTACTTGGTCCTGCTTCTAGCATCACCTCCAACCCAACTTTCCTACAAAAAATAGCGACTAATCTCCAAACCTTTCCTACAAATTCAATGGAAGTTCTATTAACCCTACTATAACCCTACTATAACCCATGTATACCCCTGGCACACCCTATAAAAGGGTTTTCATCAATCGAATATTTTGGGTAAAAACCAAGTGATACTCTAGGTAATCAAATTCCCCTCATCGTCCCATTCTGCAATGGTTCCGCGGGTTTTCACATCTACGCATTTTGCAATCCACTCAGGGTCGTAACTCATCCCATGATCATCCAATACCTCTTGGGGAACCCCGTCCCATTCGTTAGGGGTGTTTCCTACATATCCCAATTCCTTGATTCCTACTTCACTGGTAAAGTAACCGGTAAGTACTAGATTACGCATTAGGGAGAAAAATTGCACTTCAAACGGATGTTCGGTCGCTTCCGGATCGGGATAGGCAATGGTATCCAATACCTGCTTTTGCTGTTCTTCGGTAGCATTCACAAATTGGGTGTTGTATTTGGCATTGCAGTAAATATTCAACCAACCCAATCCGCCACGGATCTTCGTCTGGAATTCGGGCACATCCTTTGCCATAAATTCAATAAATGGTACTACGTTGGCTTCTTCAATGGTACCCGCTTCTGTAGGGGGTAAAATGAGGTTGGCCAAGGTGGTTAATTGTTGCAATTCGGTGTCTTCAAAAAACTGTTCTTGCAGCAGTTCCTCATCATGCGCCCGTTCTTTAGGGGTCCTTCCATAGGTATAGGCCCATATCTTCTCTTCCACCACTTCGGGCGGGGTATGTTCTACACATCCTTGCAACGCCAATCCGGCGCCCAAGGACCCTAACAACATCGATTTTAAACTATCCCTTCTATCCATGGTCTATAAATTTTGCTTTTTTAATTCTTCAATGATAAAGTCGGACGTACGCCATGCCAATGCCAAAATGGTCCAGGTAGGATTTTTATCGGCTTGCGAAACAAACGGCCCCGCATCCACTATAAATACGTTCTTTACGTCGTGCATTTGCTCAAACTCGTTCACTACCGAAGTTTTGGGGTCGTCGCCCATTCGGGTGGTCCCTACCTCATGGATAATACGTCCGGGGTTCAACAACCCGTAGTCACGGTCTTTCCCGGGTTTGTCGCCTAACGGAATACCACCTAGGTTATGGCAAATCTCCTCGAAGGTATCGTGCATGTGTTTGGATTGCTTGCGTTCGTAGTCGCTCCATTTGTAATTAAAGCGCAATACTGGGATTCCCCATTCATCGACTGTACTAGGGTCTATTTCACAATAGTTGTCTTTCATGGCAATGGATTCGCCTCGGCCAGAAACCCCCATTACCGAGCCATAGAATTTCTTCACGTCTTCCCGTAGGCCATTTCCGTAGCCGCCCACTTTCTCTCCCAGGTATTTATTGAGGGAGTTGGGGTTGAAGCCCGTGCCGTAGCCTGGCATGCCCATACCGCCCCATACTTCAATATGGTAGCCCCGTGGGAAGTCCAGTTTTTTATTATCCAACCACCATGGGGAGTACACATGCAAGCCTCCTACCCCATCTTCGTTATAGCGTTTACGGTTCATCAATTCCGGAACAAAGAACACGCGGTCCGTTCCGGTGGAATCGTGCAGGTATTTACCTATGAGTCCGCTGCTATTCCCCAATCCGTTGGGAAACTTCTCACTTTTGGAATTCAGTAAAATTCGCGCCGAACTACAGGCAGAAGCGGCCAAGATCACCACTTTTCCTTTAACGGCATATTGTCTTCGGTCCTCTTTACTAATGTATTTCACCCCCGTGGCTTTTCCATTGTCATCGATCATGACTTCGCTCACCATGGAATTCACGTACAAATCCACTTGCCCCCCATTTTTCTGCGCAGGGAAGATCAAACAGCTTCCCGAGGAGAAATCGGCATACACCGAACAGCTTCGGTTGCACTGGCGGCAGTAAAAACACACGCCGCGATCGTTATTCAAACGCTTGGTCAAGATGGACAGTCGCGACGGAATCACATCCACGCCCGACTTCTTAGCGCCTTTGATGTAATACAGTTCGTGCAATCTGGGTTTGGGTGCCGGCAAGAAGAATCCGTCGGGATCGTTCTCCCGTTTTTCATTACTTCCGAAGACCCCAATCAGTTTATCAACTTTATCGTAATACGGTTTTACATCTTCATAGCCAATGGGCCAGTTATCCCCAAGGCCATCCTTGTCCTTTCCTTTAAAATCCTTTGGGCCAAACCGAAGGGAAATACGTCCCCAGTGATTGGTACGGCCGCCCAGCATGCGGGAACGGAACCAATCGAACCTTGTGTCTCCAATTTGTGTATAGGGTTCCCCTTCAATTTCCCAACCGCCATAGGCAGTGTCGAACTCCCCAAAGGGGCGTTGTGTGCCAGCTCCCCGACGAGGGGATTCGTACGGCCATTTAAACTGGGTTTGTTGTTCGGGGTTGGCAGGGTCAAAATGCGGACCTGCTTCAATAACGGCTACTTTCAATCCGGCATCTGCGAGTACTTTGGTCGCCATACCGCCACCGGCGCCGGAACCTACAATCACGACATCATAGGTTTTTTGGGATTCAATAATTTGCATTTAGCTTGGGTTGGTTATTTTAAAGAACCCTAAAAATACAATTATTTTTATACGATGCTTTACTTTTTTTAAGCTTTCCCATTACCACTTAAAACAACCCTACAATTTCCCCGGACTCATTCATATCAATGTGTTCTGCTGCGGGAGTAGCAGGAAGTCCTGGCATACGCAAGATGTTACCAGCAATGGGAATGATAAATCCAGCTCCTGCGGCAATTTCAAATTCCCGTATGTGAATATCGAAATGCTCGGGACGACCCAATTGTTTTTCATCGTCACTCAAACTCTTTTGGGTTTTTGCAATACAGATAGGTAGTTGTCCATAGCCAAGTTTTTCATAACGCTGCAACTGGATTTTGGCCTTATTGGTAAGCAGGACATGCTCGGCCCCATAAATGGTTTTGCAGACCTTTTCCATTTTGGTGCGTACCGAGTCTTCCAATTTGTAAGTAGGATGAAAAGAAGTAGTACAACTTTCAGCCGCTTGTACTACTTTTTCAGCGAGGTCCAAGCAGCCTTTGCCCCCTTCGGCCCAGCCGTGGCTTAGGGCTACTGAAACCCCTAATTTTTCGCAATGGGCTTTCAGCAATTGCTTTTCAGCTTCCGTATCGCTGGTAAACCCGTTGACCGAAACCACAATGGGCAACCCAAAACTCTGCAAACTTTTGATGTGCCGTTCCAAATTGGGAAAGCCCTTTTCCAAGGCATCGGTATCTTCTTGGGTGAGATCTGAAAGGGGTTTGCCCCCATGGTATTTCAAGGCCCGGATGGTCGCCACCAAAACCACGACTTTCGGGGAAAGACCTGCCGTACGGCATTTGATATTCAGGAACTTCTCGGCCCCAAGGTCGGCTCCAAAACCTGCTTCGGTGACCACAAAGTCTCCTAAACTCATCCCCATTTTTGTAGCCAAAATGGAATTGGTCCCTTGCGCAATATTGGCAAAGGGTCCACCATGGATAATGGCCGGATTCCCTTCCAGGGTTTGGACCAAATTGGTCTTAATGGCATCCTTTAGCAATACGGCCATGGCGCCTTCGGCCTTAAGGTCACGGGCAAAAACCGGTTTTCCTTCCCAGGTGTCGGCTACATAGATACTTCCCAGTTTTTCCTTTAAATCGGTAAAACTAGTACTAAGGCATAAAATGGCCATGATTTCTGAAGCCGCAGTAATATTAAATCCGGTTTCCCGAGGGATGCCCCCCGCTTTACCTCCCAGTGCTGCGATAATGTTGCGCAGTCCCCGATCGTTCATATCCATACAGCGTTTCCATTGTACGGTACGCGGATCGATACCCAGGCTTTTGGTCTTACTTTGAATGTTGTTCTCAATAAGGGCTGAAAGGAGGTTGTTGGCCTTTTCAATGGCGTGAAAATCGCCGGTAAAGTGCAAATTGATATCCACCATGGGGATCACTTGGCTCCAACCACCGCCTGCCGCGCCCCCTTTTATTCCGAAGACCGGGCCCAAACTAGGTTCCCGTATCACGGTGACGGTCTTTTTACCCATCTGGCAAAGGGCGTCCCCCAATCCGATGGAAGTGGTGGTCTTCCCTTCCCCAGCGGGGGTTGGGGTAATGGCCGTGACTAGAACCAAGTTGCTCTTTGCTACTTTCGCCTCCTCAATTAAGGATAGGGGAAGCTTGGCTTTGTCATGTCCGTAGTACTCCAAGACAGACTCGGGAATATTTAATTTTTGAGCGATTTCCTTAATGGGTTGTGCAGGGACGCTTTGGGCAATTTCAAGATCGGTCATGGTATCATTTTTACAGTAATCGATTAATCAAATAGTATTTTATAGGTTTCCTTTCGGGAAAACAATAAAATGACATTCAGAAGGACCACCAACAGAGCAGGCCACATTTCAGTAAAATCCTTATTGATGATACTGAACATTAAAAAGGCCAAGGATAGTGGGAACAAAAGTATATAGATGAAACTTTTCCATTTATTGGCCAATAGGAAAATGCCAATAAGGATTTCAAAAATGTACAACAAAGGTAAATAACTCACCACGGCATCCAGAAAACTTTCTGCCGCTTCAGGCATTTGTCCATAACTGTTGGGAATGATGTGTAAAAACTTGTTGAGCGCATAGGCAATAAGGAATAGCCCTAAGAGGATGCGCAAGAACTTAAAGGCGGGTCTTGACTTTTCCATAATTTTAGGAGTTAGAAGGTTTTCAAAAAGTTACCCTAAAGATAGCAGTAGCGCTTAGGTTCTTAAATGACAAATATCATACGGCCAAAAAAAACCATCTTGAACCCTACTCCATATAATCTCGTACCCAGCGGGTTAGTTCTTCTCCATGTAGGTTTTTTGCCAATACCTTACCGTTGGCGTCCAATAAAAAGTTTGCCGGAATGGTTTGGATGCGCAAGGTTTTCATAAATGGCGCATCGTCCCCTTGTAAATGGGAAGCGTGCAACCAACGATGGGCGCCATCCTTTTCAATAGCCGCTTTCCAGGAAGCTTCGCTACTCTCGAGTCCGTAGGCTACAATCTGAAACCCTTCCCCATGATACGTTTCCCAAAGAGGTACCAATACCTCCCGATTCTCTTTTCGGCAAGGCACGCACCAAGACGCCCATAGGTCGATAAGGGTTAATGCACTCCCCAACTGAGGATACAAGTCTGTAGTTTCCCCAGAAACCATAGGGAGTGAAGTATTCGGGAAAGTGCTGTTCACCAAAACGGGCAATACGGAAGTATCGGCTTTTTTGCAAAGTTGTTGCACCCAAGGATGATTGGGTTGGACCTCCTTCCATTGTTCGCATTGGGCATAGAGGAACTCGGCCGTGCGTTCGTAATCCTGCTGCGGGCTCACCCACCGAACGGCCACCAAGGCGGGGAATAATTGTTTGGTTTGGGAAGCAAATTCCATCAACATTTTTTGGTAGTTGAACAGCGCTTGTTCCTTTTCCAATAATTGCGAACCCTCTTCCACGTTCCATTCTTTATTTTCCAAGTATTGCTGAAAGGCATCCAATTTGATATCGCGAAGTTTTAATAATTCCGCATTGGCATCGGAAGGGTTTTGCAAGGAAAAGCTTTGCTGAAAGTGATCGGCGGAAGCAGTTATTTCCAAACTTTCGCCCGGTTGCCACACCACGGGCATGTAATTGGAGACAAGAGGGGTTTCATTGCTCAAGAAATTTTCACGGTTTCCTGGCTTCTGAAGGGCAATTTCCAACAAAACGCTCTCTGAAGTTTCGGGTACCTTCCGGAAAGCAAAGTTTCCATTGGCATCCACTTCCGAAGAATCTATTATGGTTCCCAGAAAAGGGGAAGCGATATTGGAAAAGCCATTGGGACTTAGTAAATAAACTGTTAATTCGCTAGGTGTATTGGAAGCTACGGTTAGTGTTCCCGATATAGGTGTTTTTTGGGTACAACCTCCCCATAGAAATGGCACTAAGAACCCTATCCATAAAACAAATCGATTTTTCACTAAGGCAACCACTTTTTATTGAAATTCGGTTTACGTTTTTCCAAAAAGGCGTCGCGCCCTTCCTTGGCTTCATCGGTCATATAGGCCAATCGAGTAGCTTCCCCGGCAAATACCTGTTGCCCTACCATCCCGTCATCGGTAAGGTTCATGGCAAACTTGAGCATTTTAATGGAAATCGGACTTTTCGCCAAAACCTCCTGAGCCCATTGGTAGGCGGTTTGCTCTAACTCATCATGTGGCACTACGGCATTCACCATTCCCATGTCATACGCTTCTTGGGCACTGTAATTTCTTCCGAGGAAAAAGATTTCCCGAGCCTTCTTTTGGCCCACCATTTTGGCCAAATAGGCACTTCCGTAGCCACCATCAAAACTCGTCACATCGGCATCGGTTTGTTTAAAGATCGCGTGTTCCTTACTGGCCAGGGTCATATCGCAAACCACATGAAGGCTATGCCCACCCCCTACGGCCCAACCCGGTACCACACAAATTACGGCTTTGGGCATAAAACGGATAAGCCGTTGTACTTCCAGAATATTCAGCCGGTGGTAGCCATCGTCCCCCACGTACCCCTGATGGCCTCTTGCGGCTTGATCGCCTCCACTACAAAAACTATAGACGCCATCTTTGGGAGAAGGCCCTTCTGCAGAGAGCAATACCACACCAATAGAAGTATCTTCTTGAGCATCGTGAAAAGCATCCAGTAATTCGCTGGTAGTCTTGGGTCTAAAAGCATTTCGTACTTCAGGACGGTTGAAGGCAATACGTGCCACGCCCTCACATTTTTTATAGGTAATATCGGTATATTCTTTAGCGGTTTTCCATTCGGGTGTGCTCATATTTCTTAAATTTACCCCAAAGATAAATTAAAAATGATGCGTAGCCTTTTAATCCTGTTTACAATTTTATTTGTTTTTCCTGCCATTCATGCCCAAGAGCCCTATCAATTTACTGAGGTTATTGATCTAGAGGCGACCCCAGTAATAAGTCAGGGACGCACTGGAACCTGTTGGAGTTTTTCAAGTACTTCTTTTTTAGAAAGTGAAATTATACGGCTTACAGGGAAAGCCATTGACCTTTCAGAAATGTACACCGTTCGGAATACCTACCCCAAGAAAGCCAAAAATTATGTAATGCGGCAGGGGAAGGCACAATTTAGTGAAGGAGGATTGGCCCATGATGTCATGAATTCGGTAAAGGAGTTCGGATTAGTGCCCAATGAAGCGTTCAACGGTTTACCCTATGGCCAGGAAAATCACAACCACGCCGAATTAGTAGCGGTCTTAGAGGCCATGGTAAAGACCTACGTAGACAACCCGGGAAGAAACCTAAGTGCGCGCTGGAAACCTGCTATCGATGCCGTCTTGGACATTTATTTAGGGGAAAATCCCGACAGCTTTACCTTCGAAGGTAAAACCTACACCCCACAGTCATTTTTGGAAATAACGAAAATCGATCCCACCGCGTATGTGACCCTGACCAGTTTTGATCACGCACCCTTCTACGCTCAATTTATATTAAACATCCCCGACAACTGGAGCTATGGAAGCATGTACAATGTTCCTTTGGATGAAATGATGGCTACTATGGACCATGCTTTGGAAAATGGGTACACGGTAGAATTGGATTGCGACGTGAGTGAACGTACCTTTTCCTCAAAAGACGGAGTGGCTGTTATTCCTGCAGACGAGGAAAACAACATAAAAGCCCTACAAGGAGTGTATCCGGAAAAGACAATTACGCAAGAAAATCGACAGCAAGCATTCGAAAGTTTTGCAACCACCGATGACCATTTAATGCATGTCACCGGAATTCTGAAGGATCAAAATGGAACGAAATATTATAAAGTAAAAAACAGTTGGGGAACCGATGCCAATCGCAATGCCCATGGTGGGTATGTGTATTTCAGTGAAAGTTATATGCGTTTAAAAGCCATCAGTATTATGATACATCAAGGGGCGCTGGATAAAGAAACTGCCAAAAAGTTAAATTTATAATAACCCCCTCTATTTCGGCGTTATTTTTGATAGTTTTGAACCGATGCAAAAATTACTATACATCATCGCATTTTTACCCTTTGTAGGGATGGCGCAATTCGATTTTGAAACCCGCTATTTCAAAATGGATGGTGCTTCCCTCCCGGAAGTTCCTGAAATTAGTGCTTTCGATGTAGATTTTGGGCCCAAACGTGATTTTACCTTAAG
This sequence comes from Flavobacteriaceae bacterium, assembly GCA_002707025.1. Classification (GTDB taxonomy): domain Bacteria; phylum Bacteroidota; class Bacteroidia; order Flavobacteriales; family Flavobacteriaceae; genus PALG01. The sequence goes on from PALG01000029.1 coordinate 85,256, forward strand.
AAAGTTTTCAGACTTTAATAAAATCACTGCAGAAAATTACTGGCAGCCTGTAGACATGATGGCAGCGTTGGAGGGAGAACAACAACTGAAGCGTCAAAACAACTACAATGTAGAAGCCCTTCAGCAACAATACAACAATCGGTTGGGGGCTAAAGCTTATGCTCCAGACGGAAGCACCAAAGTAACCAATCCGGTATATAAAGAACAACGAGGGTTAAATTTTGTGAATTCCTGCCCTCCTTTTGGCATTTGCCCAAGGTGTGCGCCGTACCGAATTGGAAGGGGCTACTAAATTAATTCAATTCCGTCTTCCCGAAGATTTATCTGTTTGTCCTTGTAGAGGCTACCAATCGCTTTTTTAAAACTTTTCTTACTGAGACCCAATTCATTTTTAATGGTTTCGGGATCGCTTTTATCATGCAATGGAAGGAACCCTCCTGCCGCTTTTAATTCTTCTAAAATATAGTTGGCATTAGGCTCAATGCTACGGTAGCCTGGAGTTTGCAGGACCACATCCAGTTTATTATCGGGACGTACTTTTTTAATAAAAGCTTTCATACGGTCTCCGGTACGGATGTCTTCAAAAATATCTTCCAGAAAAATAAGCCCTTTGTGTTTCCCATTTACAATAACATTGGCACCCTGTTCGGTGATATGGGTAACCATTACCTCTACCTCATCAAACATGTTCACCGTAACTTGTTCATTGCTTAAAAATTTATTGGTCTTACTGGAACCTACCAACCGCTGGGTCTTGTCATCTAAATATAAGTAAACAATATACCAATGGCCTACTTTCATGGGACGAGCCTGTTCCTTAAATGGAACAAACAATTGCTTTACCAAGCCCCAATCCATAAAAGCTCCATATTTATTGACATCACTACAATGTAAATATCCAAAATTATGGAGTGTTACATAGGGGCGTTCTGTAGTGGCAATAGGGCGCTCTTCATTGTCCAAATACACAAACACCTCTAAAGAATCCCCTATGGTATAGGTTTCGGGTTTGTACTTATGGGGCAACAATACTTCATTCTCTTCTGAATCGCCCAAATAAAGGCCAGGATCGGTTTCCCGTAAAATGGTTAGGGTATTATATTCGCCTAGTTTCATCATAATGGCAAAGGTAATCTTTTTCTTCAGCAAAAAGAATTTCCCAATGGGCTTACCAATCGATTTTTTAATTAATTTAGTTACCCCGTATGAGAAGTATAGAACATCACCGTATCCCTGATAAGTACCACTTGGATCACGTTTATGAAACCGAGATCCTTAAGGCTTACATTTACGGGAGGATTGTTGTCGTAGAAGCTCATGAAGGAGTGACCATCTCCTACAAAACCGCTTTCTCTATCTTATTGGCTGGACTTCGGCTAATCGGTTCAAGGAAATGGGTATATATTTCCAACCGAATTCACTCTTACTCCCTCAATCCCAATGATTATAAATACCTAGAAAAAGTACCTACTTTAAAAGGAATGGCAGTAGTAAGTCCCGAACATGACAAATTGAAAAGTGCTTTGGTGGAGCGAAATTTCTTCAAAAAACCCTATGAAACCTTTACCACATTAGAAGATGCTTTTCAGTGGGCAGAGGCCTTCCTGCCTAAGAAATAGCCTTAAAATACTTTTTTAATACCAAATCGTTTACTTCCGAAGGCGTAAAAACCTCTAGTAATCTTGGCGCATCGCCCTCTTTAAAAAAGTCGGTTAGCACCTCACGGAGTTCCTCTTCGTTTTTGGCAGCACTATAATCTATATGATAGGTTTTGCAAAGGTGCTTTGCTGTTAATGAGTGTTTCGTTTCGAAATACTGGGTAAAGTGTGCAACTTCTTGAGCCTTGGGCAAGATTCTGAAAATACCTCCGCCCGAATTGTTCACGACCACAATCCGAAAATTCTTGGGGATGTATTGGTTCCAAAGGGCATTGCTGTCGTAAAAGAAACTTAAATCGCCCGTTACCAAAAGGGTGGGTTTATTGCTTGCCAGCGCTGCTCCAATGGCCGTACTGGTACTTCCATCGATACCACTCGTACCTCGATTACAGAAAATAGCAAGCGATGGGTTCATTTCAAAAAGCTGTGAATAGCGAATGGCCGTACTGTTAGCCAGTTGGAGCATCCATTGGTTGGGGATGCTATCAAAGAGGCTGTGGTACACTTTAAAATCTGAATGCGGCAAAGATTTTTCAAATTGGGCTTGTTGTAACCTTCTATAGCTCCACTTACCGAGCCATTGTTCTTGATAATCACTTTCTGTACCTTCCCCTTTTTGAAGAAATGCTTCAAAGAATGAGTTGGGAGGCATCGCAATATGTTCGGTAAGGCTGAAATAGGTATTCAGTGCTTTTTTGGGATCGATATGCCAATGCGCTTCGGGTGGGTACTTCCGAAGGAAAGCTTTGATACGTTTTGAAACAACCATTCCTCCAAAAGTAAGAAGGATATTAGGCTTTAATTGAGCAAACGCTTCCTCGCTTAGCGTACTTATAAGGGTATCTATAGCAGGAATTATTTTAAGATGATGCAAATTGGAAGTGGTTTCGGTCAACACCAATACGCTAGGGTCTTCCGCTACAAGATCAATCCATTTTTGGGCCACGGAATTGGGAGGCAATGTGCCTACCAAAATCATTTTTTTTGCACTTTGCTTCCAGGTTTTTTGCAAGGAATGAAGTGTTTGTTCCGTTAGGTTTTCAAAACTCACCTTCAAAGGGGTGCTTCTTGGCGTAACAGAGGGTATTTCTTGTCTTTCGTAAAGTGGTTCTGAAAAAGGAAGGTTGATATGAACAGGGCCTTTTTTTTGAAGCGCTATATTCAATGCACGATTAATTTCGGCTTCATTAAACTCCTGAAAAGAAATACCTTCCTTACAGTTGGCTGAATATTCAATATGATTGGCGTAGACATTTTCCTGACGGATGGTTTGCCCATCCCCAATATCGATTAAATCGGAAGGCCTATCGGCACTAAGAACCACTAAGGGAATATCACTGTAATAGGCTTCTGCTATAGCGGGGTAATAATTTAGTAAAGCCGACCCTGAAGTACAGACCAAGGCAACAGGCTTTTGATATTGTTGTGCCATGCCCAAGGCAAAAAAGGCAGCACAACGTTCATCGACCACACTATAACAATGAAAAGAACCATGCGCTGTAAACCCAATGGTAAGTGGGGCATTTCGGGAACCAGGGGAAATCACAATACGGTCAATACCTTTGGCAAGGCACAATTGAACCACAGTTTGCGAAAGGGTTTTGGAAGAATATTTCATTCCCAACAAAGATACAAAGCTTATTGTATTTTTTAAAGAAAAGGTTGCAGGACCCCTAGCATGGTTTGCATTTTATTTTGGGTTTCTTCCCACTCGGCCTCTGGCGACGAATCTTTGGTGATGCCACCCCCAACAAATATTTCGGCCCTATCTTTTAAAATTTTGGCACAACGAAGGTTCACAAACATGTACGAGTCTTGATCATTCTCTTTGAGGGGCCCTAAAAAGCCTGCATAAAACTCACGGTCATAGCCTTCATTTGCTTCAATAAACTGACGGGCAGCATTTCTAGGGGTTCCACAAATAGCTGAGGTGGGATGCAGTCTTGAAGCCAGTTCGGTTAAAGACAACTTTCCTTTTTTAATAGCTCCCTCAATATCGGTACGCAAATGTACTACAGGGCCTGCCGCATGATTTTGGGGTTTGGAGACTTTAATCACCGAAAAAACACTTTGTAGTTTTTTTACAATATCATCCACTACATATTGGTGTTCATCCCGTTCTTTTTGAGTCCATTCTACTCTAGTTTCTAAATCATTAGACTTAGTTCCTGCTACTGCCATGGTTTTAAATCCGTTATCACTCTTTCGCATGAGTAACTCTGGAGTTACCCCACACCAAACCCCAGTATCTGGATGGTACCAAACGTAGCGGAACGCATTGGGGTAGATAAAAAACAGCCGCTTTAAAACCTTCTCTGGGTTAGCCCCCGTGATGGGAAAGGATGCCTTGCGGGACATGACTATTTTTTTAGCTTTCCGGTTATGGATAACATCGATCGTTCTCTGAAGAAGTGATATATAAGCCTCTTTGGTTTCGGCAGCTTCCTTAACAACAACTTCATCTAGCTTCTGTTCTTGAAAGGTGATATCTTGCTTAATTACTTTAGCATGTTCTTTCGGGATACAATACCGTTTTGCTTCTTCAGAAAAAGGGCAAAAAACAAAAGCCCTTTCATAAAAATCTTCAGGATTATAATAGGCATCATCTTCCTGGAGGATGGTCGTGATTTCGGTGCTGTTGGGTAATGAATAAATTACATACGGTTTTTTACTTTTGAACTGCTCTAGTAGCAGTTCCATCGTAGAGGTGTTAATCATGGTTATTTACGTAAGGTTAGTGTTGTCAATTTTACAAACGAAACCAATTTTCCCTCTTCATTTACAATGCGGATATGCCACAATTGCATGGTCTTTCCCTGATGAATAATTTTAGCATGAGCGTATACGTAGCCTTCCCGGACACTCTTGGTATGGTTGGCCGAAATTTCAATTCCTCGAATTTGCACCTCTTTTTCATTGAGGAAAATAAAAGAGCCCGCACTTCCCACACTTTCTGCCAAAGCAACGGAAGCCCCACCATGTAACACTCCATCGGGTTGATGCACTTTTGAGGTTACGGGCATTCTAGCTACCAAGGTATCTTCGGTAAGATCTATGAATTGAATCCCCAATGTTTCCATAAGGGTGTTCTGGCACATTTTATTGCACTCGAGTAGGATTGCTTCTTTATTCAATTTGATAGGTTTGTTTCGTTGTAAAGATACGAAAAACAGTGATTTTCGGTTTCATAAAATTCACATACGCTAATAAATGATAATGCTAATTAGTGCATTTCATCGATTATTTTTGGTATTTAATCTGAAATATATTTAGTTTACAGTATTAAAATGTAGGATTATTCCTTAATACATAAGAAGATGAAACAACTACTACCCGCCCTTAGCTTTTTCCTCCTAGGATTCTCATTGTTTGCACAAATTCCTGATAGTGAGTTAAATGCCCTTAAAGATTTGTATCATAATACCCAAGGAGAAAACTGGAACCAATCCTGGGATATTACTACACAAGTAACCCATTGGAAGGGAGTTACTATTGAAAATGGTCATGTTTCGGAAATAAGAATGTTATTCAATAATCTAGAAGGCACACTTCCTGCTTCTCTACAAAACCTTTCCCAACTTAAGGTATTGGAGTTATCTTTCAATAAAATTAATGGAGCTCTTCCCAGTAGTCTTGGGAACCTAAATCAGTTAGAGGTCCTAGCCTTAAACGGAAATAACTTGGAGGGAACTATTCCCGCATCTCTTGGGGACTTAAAAAACCTTAGGAAACTTCATTTAAGCAGCAATAGTCTTACTGGAATGCTTCCAGATACCATCAACCAATTGTATAACCTTACGGTTTTTAATGTTTTTCAAAACAACCTTAGCGGAGACTTACCCGTCGAACTGGCCAAAAGCCGGAGTATTAAAGAATTTATTATTGCCGAAAACAATTTCAATCCTTCTAAGGAAATTTCTACCATTTTATTGAGCAATTCTGCTTCGGTAGATTTAAGCGAAGACAATTATTACTCAGCCCAAAAGCCCATTATAGCTATTGAGGTTGAAGAAGGGAATTAACCCTTCGCCCCAAATCTGAAGAAACCCTTCCCGCCCGGAAGGGTTTTTTTATGGATTTTTGAAACGAAATCGATATCGTTGCGATTCCTTTAAAAAGACCTTATTTATTTGGTGGGTAATTTATATATTTAACAAGAATAAAACTCTTTAATCATCTATATGCCAAACCAAAGCCGGGTTATTATTGAAGGTGTCACCCCACAAATTGAAGGAGGAAAACACCCCATCCATTGCGTAGAGGACCAAATCATTTCCGTGGAGGCCAACGTACTCTCCGACGGTCACGATGTTATCGCTGCTAGTCTTCGCTACAAACATGAAAAAGCACGTCAATGGAAAGAAGTTCGAATGAAGGCGTTACATAACGACCGCTGGACGGCGAGCTTTACTGTAGAAAAACAAGGTTTTTATCAGTATAAAATTGAAGGTTGGGTAGATTATGCCTTAAACTGGCAACATGGAATTGAGCGGAAGATTGACGACGGACAAAAAGTGACGTCCGAGTTATTGGAAGGTGTTGATTATTTGAAAAAAATAGCCGGAAAAGCAACTGTAGAAGAAAAAAAATACCTGAAAGATCTTCAAGCTACGTTTCAGGATGACTCAAACTATGAGGTTGCCATTAAAGAGGCTACTTCCAAAAAACTACACGAACTTTTCCAAAAATACCCAGAGAAGTTTTTGGTAAATGTAAGCCCCGAATACAAAGCCTATTGTGATCGTAAAAAAGCCCGTTTCAGTACTTGGTACGAATTCTTTCCTCGTTCTGCTTCCCCTAAAGAAGGGGTGCATGGTACTTTCAAGGATTGTGAAGCGCTACTTCCAAGAGTGGCTAAAATGGGGTTTGATACCTTATACTTCCCTCCTATCCATCCTATTGGCGAAGTAAACCGAAAAGGAAAAAACAATACCACAACCGCACAAGAAGGGGATGTAGGTTCTTGTTGGGGGATTGGTTCCAAAGAGGGAGGGCACCAAGCCATTCATCCAAAACTTGGCTCCGTTTCAGACTTTAAAAGTTTGGTGAAAAAGGCGAAAGAACTAGATATTGAAATCGCGATGGACTTTGCGCTTCAGGCGGCTCCCGATCATCCTTGGGTAAAGGAACACCCCGAATGGTTTAAGTGGCGTCCCGACGGCACAGTGCAATATGCAGAGAATCCGCCAAAAAAATACCAGGACATTCTTCCTATTTATTTTGAAAGCAAGGATTGGAAAAATCTTTGGCAAGAAATGCTGAATACCGCCCTGTATTGGATTGAGGAATGTGGCATTCAAGTATTTCGGGTAGACAACCCACATACCAAACCCTTTTATTTTTGGGGATGGCTCATTTCTGAAGTGAAGAAAAAGCATCCCAATGTGTTATTCCTTTCTGAAGCCTTTACCAAACCGAAGGTCATGCAGCAGTTGGCCAAACAAGGGTTCACACAATCCTATACGTATTTTACGTGGAGAAATAGTAAGCATGAAATTATGGAATACCTCAACGAGCTTACGCAAACAGATCAACAGTACTACTTCCGACCCAATTTCTGGCCCAACACGCCCGATATCAATCCGTGGGCACTTCAGGGCAATCAGGAGTCGGTATACCTTCAAAAATACTTTTTGGCTGCGACCCTATCTTCCAATACGGGAATTTACGGTCCTGTCTTTGAATACATGCAAGGTGCTGCCCTTCCCGGGAAAGAAGAATATCTGGATTCGGAGAAGTTTCAGATAAGGCATTGGGATTGGACCATTGAAAACAAACTTACGACCTTGATTTCTAAAATCAATCACATTCGGAAGGAACACCAAGCCCTTCAGCAAACCAATAACATCCAATTCCTTTCCGTAGAAAACGACCAATTATTGGCCTATTACAAGTTTGATCAAAGTAAGGAAAGCGAAGTGATATGTATCGTCAACCTTGACCCTTACTACCCACAAAAGGGTTTTGTGCAATTACCCTTACAGGAACTGGGCGTACACGAAGGCCACCAAGTAAAAGTGCATGACCTTATCACCCAAAGCAGTTATATCTGGGACAAGGAATGGAACTATGTAGAGCTGCACCCCGTACTACCCTTCCACCTATTTAAAATCTACAAATAATCATGGCAAAGCTGGACACCACCAAAATGAAATCCCCTTCGCAGTTCAATTCCCCTTGGGAAGCGTTAATGGATGATCCGGGCTTTATTAAAATGTTTCTTTCGGAAGTCTTGGAAGATTACATCGTAAAGCAACGGTGGTATGGCGGGAAATCCAGCAAGCTGAAGTATATCGAACTCACCGAATACTTCCGTATTCAACAAAATGAAGAAGTTTACTACGGACTTATACTAGAAGTAAATTTCACGGAAGCCTTTTACCAACACTATTTTCTCCCCATTGCCTTCGTGACCGATGAAAACTTCGCTAAGGAAGAACGTATTTTAAAAGTGACCATTAAAGAGGTGGATGGGTATATTATCGATGCCATCAACTTGGAAGCCTTTAGGAAATTGGTTTTTGAACGAATCCTGAAGGCAGAGCCGAATGATACCACACGGGTGCAATACCATAAAGGGGAAAGTTTTACGGAAACCGAATACAAATCTTCCCGCTTTATGGGGATGGAGCAAAGCAATACTTCTATAGTATTAAATGAAGCGTGTGTGCTGAAGTTCTTCCGAAGGATTTACTCTACCAAGAATCCCGATTACGAAATGTCGCGTTTCCTTTCCGATAAAAAAGGGTATGAAAACACCCCTGCGTACTGGGGCAGCATCAATATCAAGGATAGTGAGAACATTATCACCACCATTGCCCTTATGCAGGAAATGGTCCCTAATGAAGGCGACGCTTGGGAATACATGCTGAAAAAAATAGATGGGGTATTTGCCAACCTTCAGCATAAAAACATCCAAATTAAAAACCTTCCCGATGTGGGGATGTTTCAGCGGTTGAAAATCACCGATGTTCGTCCCGAAATTATCGATTGGGCCGGATTGAGCGTGTTTCAGAATTTAAAACAATTGGCACTACGAACAGCGCAAATGCACATTGCTTTAGGATCTGAATTTGAAGAAACGGCCTTTACTCCAGAACGCTTTAATGGCGATTATGAAGTATGGCTAAAAAATAGGTTGCTGTACCAATTTCAGAATCGGTTGAACACCGTCGAAAACAACTTGCACAAACTTGAAGGATTGACCCGAGAACTGGCCCTACAGTTTCTGGAACAGAAAAACGAAATCAGGAAGCGGTTTCTCGATTTTGATTGGACCAAGTTAAAGGGCGAAAGGCTTCGGGTACACGGCGATTATCATTTGGGACAAGTATTGGTAAAAGACGGAGATTTCTTTATCCTCGATTTTGAAGGGGAACCCGAAAGTACCATCCGTGACCGAAAAGTAAAACAACCTCCCCTTAAGGACGTAGCGGGCATGTTCCGTTCGTTTCATTATGCCATTTATGCTACCATTTTCAATAATGGGGATAAATATCCTTACTCGGAAGAAGCACTTTTTGAAGCAGGGGAATTGCTCTACCGTTATTTTATTGGGGTCTTTTTGGAAACCTATACCGAAACCATACAAAATGCCAATATCAATATTGGCTACAAACAGGAGCGCATTTATATGCTGAAATACTCCATGCTGGAAAAAGCCGTATACGAACTGGGCTACGAAATGAATGCGCGTCCGCTATGGGCCGTCATTCCTTTGGAAGGCATCGCCTCGATTATGAAACTAGACTAACTATCCTATGAGCCAAGTACAACCACATAGTTTTTTTACCGAATTTGATATCGACCTGTTTAAAGCAGGAAAGCACTTCCGACTTTATGAAAAGTTAGGCGCCCACCTTACCGAAAAAGATGGGGAAAAAGGCGTTTATTTTGCCGTTTGGGCTCCTTCCGCCAAAAATGTTTCCGTGATTGGGGATTTCAATTATTGGATTGAAGGCGAACACCCATTAAATGTACGTTGGGATGGCTCCGGAATTTGGGAAGGATTTATCCCTGGGGTACAAAAAGGGGATAAATACAAGTATAAAATACATTCCAGCCACAACGATATCAAAACGGAAAAAGCCGATCCTTTTGCCTTAAAATGCGAGCATCCGCCCATGACTGCCTCTGTGGTTTGGGATTTGGAGTATTCCTGGAAGGATCAAAAATGGATGGAAAGCCGGAAAAAGAAGAATCAGTTGGACCAACCCTACTCGGTGTATGAGGTGCACCTAGGCTCTTGGATGTACCATGCCAAGGAAAATAGACCGCTTACCTATATCGAGTTGGCCAAAGAATTGACGCAATATGTCAAAAAAATGAACTTTACCCACGTAGAGTTCATGCCCATTATGGAATATCCTTACGATCCGTCTTGGGGGTACCAACTCACGGGCTACTTTGCGCCTACGTCCCGCTTCGGAAAACCGGAAGATTTTATGTTATTGGTGGATGAACTCCACAAAAACGATATTGGTGTGATTTTAGACTGGGTGCCGTCGCATTTTCCTGAAGATGCCCACGGATTGGGATTTTTTGATGGCTCGCACCTCTACGAACATCCCGATCGTAGAAAAGGCTATCATCCCGATTGGAAAAGCCTAATTTTCAACTACGGAAGAAATGAAGTACGTGCCTTTTTAATTAGTAATGCCATCTTTTGGCTGGACCGCTATCATGCCGACGGATTGCGGGTGGATGCCGTGGCTTCGATGCTGTATTTGGATTATTCCAGGGAAGAAGGCGAATGGGAACCCAATCAGTTTGGCGGAAGGGAAAACCTCGATGCCATCTCCTTTTTAAAAGAATTGAACGAAGAGGTGTATGGTAGTTTTGAAGGGGTGCAAACCATCGCGGAAGAATCGACCTCCTTCCCTATGGTGTCCAAGCCAACCTATTTGGGCGGACTCGGATTTGGGATGAAGTGGATGATGGGCTGGATGCACGATACCTTGGAGTATTTCAAAAAAGAACCGATTTATAGAAAACACCATCAAAACGATCTCACCTTCAGTATGACCTATGCCTTTACGGAAAATTTTATGCTTCCGCTAAGTCACGACGAAGTGGTGTATGGTAAAAAATCCTTACTCTACCGAATGCCCGGGGACGAATGGCAACGCTTTGCCAATTTGCGATTGCTCTTCAGCTATATGTTTACGCATCCGGGGGCTAATCTGTTATTCATGGGAGGGGAATTTGGACAAGGGGAAGAATGGAACTTTCAGCAGAGTTTGGACTGGCATATTTTAGCATACGATTTCCATAAAGGGGTACAACAATTGGTGTCCGATTTAAATGCGCTTTATAAAAAGGAACCTGCCTTGTATGAAAAGCAGTTTTCTTCGGAAGGTTTCGAATGGATCGATTATAACGATGCGGAAAATTCGGTGTTGTCATACATCCGTAAAGGTCACAAAGAGAAGGATGATGTAATTATCGTGTGTAATTTAACGCCTATTCCCCGTGAAAATTATCGAATAGGGCTTCCGAAGGAGGGAAAATACAAACTCATTTTCAACAGCGACAAAAGTGTGTATGCCGGGAGTGATTATTCGGTAAAAGCGCAATACCTTTCCGAAGCAAAGGAGTGGCAGTTTAGAAAGCAGTCCGTAGAACTTAACTTACCGCCTTTGGGGATGATTGCCTTAAAGCGCGTGAATTCCAAATAACCGAAAAAATAGGTAAAGTGCTTCTTAAGCGTATTTTACCCCCTTTTAAAGGTAAAGAGTTAACGAAATCGATTTCGGTTGTTGATTACTTTCTTGAAATAATCGGTTTCCATAGATTTGTTTTCAGCGGAAAGGCTTTTTTTTGTATACCGCCTAATTTTGATGCACGAATATGATTGTAAATACGGAATTGGAACACAAAGGGAATCAGTTTCCCGGCCCGATTAAAAACTTCACCAAGGAAAAAGATATTTTTATAATTACCGCCGAAAATGACGTACAGCTTCAGGTGTATGTAATTCGCGATAGCGTGCTTCGGTTTCGGTACAATACCGACGGAAGCTTTCCCAGAGATTTCAGCTATGCCATCGATGAAGATGCCGTACGTGGATACAATAATTTGGAATATTCCGAAGAAGCAGACCGATATGTCATTCGCACTTCCAAACTGGTATTGCACATTGCCAAGGAGAATATGCGAAAATCTATTTACGATATTCACGGCAATCTTATCAATGATGATGAGATTGGATTCCATTGGGAATACAGCTACGAGCACGGTAGCGATATTGTGAAGATGAGCAAGATGGAGCAGAAAATGGAATGTTACTATGGTCTGGGTGACAAACCTTCCCATTTTAATTTAAAAGGGAAGCGTTTTCAGAATTGGGTGACCGATGAGTATGCCTTCGGAAAAGATCGAGATCCGTTGTATAAAGCCATCCCTTTTTTCATCGGGTTACATAATAATACCTCCTACGGAATCTTTTTTGACAATACTTTTAGAACCTTTTTCGATTTTGGACAAGAACGCCGAAATGTGACCAGTTGGTGGGCACAAGGTGGCGAAATGAATTATTATTTCTTCTACGGCCCTGAAATGAACGAGGTCGTTACCAGCTATACCGACCTTACCGGAAAGCCCGAACTTCCACCTTTATGGGCCTTAGGGTTCCATCAAAGTAAATGGAGTTACTATCCTGAGAGTCAGGTGCGCGAAATTACCCAGAAATTTCGGGATCTACAGATTCCTTGTGACGCCATTTATCTAGACATTGATTATATGGAAGGATGGCGCTGTTTTACTTGGAATAAGGACTATTTCCCCGATCCGAAAGCCATGATTGGTGATTTGGAAGCGCAGGGGTTTAAAACCGTAGCCATTATTGATCCAGGAATTAAAATTGACAAAGATTACTGGGTTTATAAAGAAGCCTTGGAAAATGATTATTTCTGTAAACGTGCCGATGGCCCTTTAATGCGTGGAAAAGTATGGCCTGGCGAATGTAACTTCCCCGATTTTACCAATCCGAAGGTTCGTGAATGGTGGAGCGGATTGTACAAGGAACTTATTGAAGACATGGGCGTGATGGGAGTTTGGAACGATATGAATGAACCTGCCGTGATGGAAGTACCTACCAAAACCTTCCCGCTGGATGTTCGTCACGATTACGATGGAAATCCTTGTAGCCATAGCAAAGCCCATAATGTCTACGGAATGCAAATGGCGAAAGCTACTTATGAAGGATTGAAAAAATTTGTATTCCCGAAAAGACCGTTTGTGATTACCCGTGCTGCCTACTCTGGGACCCAGCGTTATAGCTCGTCGTGGACCGGTGATAACGTGGCCAGTTGGGAGCACTTGTGGATCGCCAACCAGCAGATACAACGTATGGCGATTTCCGGGATGAGCTTTATAGGAACCGACATTGGAGGTTTCGCAGAGCAACCTACAGGGGAACTATTTGTACGGTGGATTCAATTAGGGATTTTCCACCCGTTCTGTAGGGTACACTCCTCTGGGGATCATGGCGACCAAGAGCCTTGGGCTTTTGACGATAATGTAACCGACATAGTACGAAAGTTCATTGAACTACGCTACAAACTACTTCCCTATATCTATACCGCATTTAGACAATATGTGGAAGAAGGAACCCCAATGGTTCGTCCGTTGGTATTGTTTGACCAAGAAGACCATCAAACTTATTACCGTACCGACGAATTCTTGCTAGGGGATCATATCTTGGCCTGTCCCATTTTGGAACCGAATGCCAAAGGCAGAAGAATGTACATTCCGAGAGGGAAATGGTATAACTACTGGACGCATGAGGTCGTTGAAGGAGGCAAGGAAGTATGGGTAGATGCCGATATTGATAGCATTCCCATGTTTATAAAAGAAGGAGGGATTATTCCGAAGTATCCCGTACAGCAATACGTAGGAGAAAAGGAATTTGACGAAGTGGAACTGGAGGTATATTATAAGCAAGGTAAGGAAAAGTCGTATTTGTATGAAGATGCCCATGATGGCTACGATTACCGAAAAGGTCGTTTTAGCCTTCGTACCTTCAAACTTACCGGAAAGCCCAAGCAGCTAATTATTCAGCAACACAAAGAAGGTAAATACACTACCCCTTATAGCAAGTTTAAATTGGATTTAAAGCGTTTGCCTTTCAAAATAAAAACCATTCAGGTGGATAACCAGGAGACTTCCTTAAATAAGTTGAAAGTGAATGGAAACACTTCCTTGGTAGTAAATAAGAACTTCACCGAATTGCATATTATTGGAGAATAACTAGGGAAGGAAACCTTTAAATTCACAGGGAAATAGTATTTTAGAATTGCCTAAATGCAATCCTATGAAAACCTATGAAACGGTAGACGACTATATCCTTCAGCAAACGGAAGCACATCAGAAACTCTTAAAACGTATCCGTAAGGAGCTAAAGAAAGCGATTCCCGGAGTTTCCGAAGCCATAAAATATGGAATGCCTACCTTGGTGTATCATGGAAACTTACTCCATTATGCAGCGCAAAAAAAACATATAGGGTATTATCCAGCACCTTCTGGAGTTTCCAATTTTGAAAAAGAACTAAGCCCTTATCATACTTCGAAAGGAGCTATTCAATTTCCATACGACAAACCCCTTCCTATAGATTTAATTGTAAAAATAGCCCTTTTTCGGGCAAAGGAAAATAAACAAAAGGCACAACACAAAAAGTAATGGCATTACACCATGTTATGTAATGATCCCTTACTTTTGATCGTATTTTTCAAACCAAGCAAGAGTATGAACCACCTTGGTGATTAAATTACTGGGGCGAGCTGCAATACCGTGAGAAGCTTCGGGAATCTCAACCAACACTGTTTCCTTTTTACGCAGTTTTAAGGCGTGATATAATTGTTTTGCTTCACTTGGAGGTGTTCGAAGATCTTCCATCCCCACCATGACCATGGTAGGGGTTTCTACGTTACCTACTAACGACAAAGGTGAAAATTTCCAATAACCTTCTACATTTTCCCAAGGTTGGCCAGGATATCTTGAATGGGCATAGCCATAATAATTATCGGCCACCAAGGTCTTACTGATCCAGTTCACTACAGGTTTGGCAACGACAGCCGCTTTAAATCGATTTGTTTTTCCTACCATCCACGCCGTCATAATTCCCCCGGCGCTTCCTCCAGTAACAAACAAACGGTCTTTATCAACTTTGCCTTGTTCCAAGACCGCTTCTACCCCATCCATCACATCGTTATAGTCTTCCCCAGGATAATTATTGAACAATAAATTCCCGAATTCCTCTCCATAGCTCGTGCTTCCTCTAGGATTCGGATAAAAAACAATATACCCCGCAGCAGCATACAATTGCATTTCGGCCGAAAAGTGTGGTCCGTAATTTAAGATAGGACCGCCGTGGTTTTCCACAATTAGCGGATAATCCCTACGCTTTTCAAAATTTGGAGGGTACATGACCCAACCTTGAATTTTCCGCCCATCTACGGAAGACTTATACCAAATTTCGTTAAGGGTCGCCATTTGTTTATAAGGAAGCAAGTCTTCATTTAAACCCGTAAGTATTTCAGGCTTCTTCTTCGACTTAGTAACCGTCGCAACATCGGCAGGACGGTCTGGAAACGATAGGGTATAGGCCAAGGTTTCATTTTCAGAAACAGAAAAGCTTCCGCTAGCGTAAGGCCTTCCCAGTGAAGTCCCACCTACATTGTCTACAATTTCAGTAAGATCACCTCCCAGTGAAATATATCCTAATTTGGTATGTCCTAAGTCGTTGTATTGAACATAGAGCCCTTTACTATCTGGAGCCCAAACAGCCCCAGAAATACTTCGATCAAGCTTAGAGGAGATGACGCGCGACTCTTTTCCTTTGCGATCCATCACCTGTAAACGGCTTACTTGATAGGCCTGTACCTTATCTTCATATCCTAAATAAGCAATCTTTTCACCGTCTGGGGAAACCATAGGATTGTAATCGGGACCGGAACGCTGCGTGAGTGTTTCAAATAACAAGGTAGAAGTATCGATAGCATAGATTTCACTATTCCTGAACTCATATTCCCAATCGGGGTTTCGGTTGGCCGAAAAATATATTTTCCTACTGTCGGGCGACCATGAAAGTGCACTTTTATGATGAAAGGGCCCAGAAGTAAGTTGCCGGGGAGACCCTCCTTCTACAGGAATCGTAAAAATATGGGTAAATCCAGGTTTTATGTACCCAGAACCATCTGCCTCATGTTTTAACCTATCGGTAATCCTTGGAGCTTTTGCCCATTTCGCTCCTTTAGGTTTTTGTGGCATTTTGGCAAGGACCGGTGGTTTTTCGTTTACTTTCATGGTAAAGGCTATTCGCGACCCATTGGGAGACCAAGCTAGGTTCGACGGACTGTTCTCCAACTGGGTTAATTTGGCAACGGTTCCGGTCTCTAGCCAATACAGAAATATTTCACTTCCTTCGCCACTACTACTCACAAAAACCAATTTATCGCCTTGAGGAGACCATTGGGCATTTCGTTCACTTCCTTCCCTGGAGGTGAGTTTGCGGTGCACCTTAGAGTCCTTTGTACTTACAATCCATAAAGAACTGGTAGCACGATCTTCCATAATATCAAAACCTTTTCGCTCATACACAATCCACTCTCCATTAGGAGCTATCTGGGGATTGTTAGCGTATTCCAATTGAAATACATCCAAGGGCTCAAAGAGCGTTTGTACTTGTGCCGTGGAAAGAAAAAAAGAAAAAACAAATAAAAAAAGGGTACCGTAAGACTTCATTCGTTGTATTTTTAGAAGAGTCTAAAGGTAACGGTTTTCTAGTTGTATGGCAATGAATCGTATGTTAAAGGAAACCCGTAATTTTATCCAAAATTTACCATGTGAAGAAAAAAATAGATCTTTCCACCTGGGACAGAAAAGAACATTTCCTGTTTTTCCATCAGTTTGAGGAACCTTTTCATGGGGTTTGTGTCACCGTTGACGTTACGAAAACCTATCAAAAATGTAAAGAACAAGGGGTTTCCTTTTTTCTGAAATACCTTTATCTTTCCCTAAAGGCTGCAAACGAAACCGAAGCCTTCCGTTATCGAATTATCGATCATGAAGTTTATCTTTTTGAAGCGATTCATGCCTCTCCCACCATTGCCCGTGAAAATGGTCTTTTTGGTTTTTCATACATGAACTTCCAAGAAGATTTTAGTGTATTTGAAGCAGATGCCCAAAAAGTTATGGAAGAAACCAAAAAAAGTACTGGATTACTCCCCTCCAAGTCTGGTGAAAATGTCATTCACTATTCTTCGCTACCGTGGTTATCGTTTACTTCCTTATCGCATGCACGAAGTTTTGGTTTTGCCGATAGTGCCCCAAAGATTTCCTTCGGAAAGATGGAAGAAAAAGAAGGGACATTACAAATGCCCATGTCGGTTCACGTTCACCACGGGCTCGCCTTCGGAAAAGATGTTGCCGACTATGTCACTCGGTTTCAGGAATTACTGAACTTAGAGTAGCGAGAGCATTTCTGAAGCTTCAGAAAGCAATTTGAAATTAGGATGCCGTACAGGCTCTTTGACCATTTCATGCACCCAAGTGGTGTGAAACGGAATATGAAACGCATGGCCGCCTATTTCCAAAACAGGGAGAATATCACTTTTTACACTGTTTCCAACCATTAAAAATTGGGACGCCTTAATATCCAAATGATCTACCAGTTTTTGATAGTGTTTAGGGGTTTTGTCCGACACGATTTCAATATGGTGAAAGTAAGGCTCCAAACCCGATTTAATCAGTTTTCGCTCTTGATCCAGTAAGTCGCCTTTGGTAGCCATCACCAACTTATATTCTTTTGTAAGCTTTCGTAAAGTATCTTCCATACCCTCAATCAGAACCACTGGAGCTTCTAGCATTTGTTTTCCTTTGGCTATTAATTTTTCGATGATGCTTATGGGAAGTTTTCCATTGGTAAACTCGATGGCAGCTTCAATAAGGGATAAGGTAAAGGGTTTAATTCCGTAGCCATACAACGGAAGGTTTTTCATCTCCATCTCAAACAACAACCGGTTACAAGTATCGGCATCAAGATAATCCTTGAGCAGTTCACAAAATTCCTGCTCGGCTTCCCGAAATAGGGTTTCGTTTTCCCAAAGGGTATCGTCGGCATCAAAAGCGATCGCTTGGATGTTTTTTAAAGACATCTATCGAATGAGTTTCTTGTATTTGATACGCTTCGGCATTAAATCGCCACCCAAACGTTTCTTTTTATTCTCCTCGTAATCACTAAAGCCGCCTTCAAAATAATATACCTCACTATTGCCTTCAAACGCTAAAATGTGTGTACAGATACGATCCAGGAACCAACGGTCGTGCGATATCACCACGGCACAACCCGCAAAGTTTTCCAAACCTTCTTCCAACGCACGAAGGGTGTTGACATCCAGATCGTTGGTAGGCTCATCCAACAACAAAACATTTCCTTCTTCTTTCAAGGTCATGGCCAAGTGCAAACGGTTACGCTCTCCCCCCGATAGCATGGAAACCTTTTTGTTTTGTTCGCTTCCCGAAAAATTAAATCGGCTTAAATACGCTCTGGAGTTAACTTCCCGTCCGCCCATCATTACCAATTCCTGCCCGTCGCTAAAATTCTCCCAAATGGTTTTATTGGGGTCGATGTTGGAGTGCGACTGATCCACATACGCAATCTTTGCGGTATCCCCTACCTCAAAAGTTCCTTTGTCCGGTTCAATTTCACCCATGATCATTTTAAAGATAGTGGTCTTACCGGCACCATTGGGACCAATCACGCCCACAATTCCTGCTTGGGGTAATTTAAAATTTAAGTCTTCGTACAGTAACTTCTCCCCAAAAGCTTTGGATACGCCTTTCGCCTCAATCACATTAGTTCCCAGTCGGGGACCATTGGGGATATAGATTTCCAGCTTTTCCTCTAACTGCTTTTGGTCTTGACTCATTAACTTATCATAGTTGTTCAAACGGGCCTTTTGCTTGCTCTGGCGCCCTTTAGGAGCCATACGAACCCACTCCAACTCACGTTCCAAGGTTTTTTGACGCTTGCTCGCTTGTTTCTGTTCTTGGGCCATACGCTTCGACTTCTGGTCTAGCCAAGACGAATAATTGCCTTTCCACGGAATCCCTTCCCCTCGATCCAACTCTAAAATCCATCCAGCCACATTATCCAAGAAGTAACGATCGTGGGTCACGGCAATCACCGTGCCTTTGTATTGTGCCAAATGATGTTCCAACCAATGTACGCTCTCGGCATCCAAGTGGTTGGTAGGCTCATCCAACAATAATACATCGGGCTCTTTCAAAAGCAAACGGCACAACGCCACTCTACGTCGTTCCCCACCCGAAAGTACGCCAATCTTTTTATCGGCTTCAGGCGTGCGCAACGCATCCATGGCAATCTCTAGTTTGGTATCCAGCTCCCAAGCATTGGTGGCGTCAATCTTATCTTGAAGTTTGGCTTGCTTATCCATAAGCTCCTGCATCTTATCAGGGTTTTCGTACACTTCAGGCAATCCAAACATATCGTTGATCTTGTTGTATTCGTCCAATACATCCACGACTTCCTGAACCCCTTCCTTTACCACTTCAAGGACCGTTTTGTCTTCATCCAGTTGCGGCTCTTGTTCCAAATACCCAACCGTATACCCAGGTGCAAAAATCACATCACCCTGGTGGTTTTTATCCAACCCGGCAATGATTTTCAGCAACGTAGATTTACCACTTCCGTTTAAACCTAAAATTCCAATCTTGGCGCCGTAGAAAAAACTTAAATAAATGTTTTTTAAGACAGGGGTCTGGGCATTTTGGTAAGTTTTGGTGACCCCAGACATCGAAAAGATTACTTTCTTATCGTCAGACATATTGTAAAAAAGTGTTAGCTGTTATGTATTAAACTCTTCCTTTTAGGGCATTAAACACCCAAGCAATGGCAAAAAAACCAATCCCTACCGAGGCAAAGCCCCAACCAGCCACTTCGTCATAACGAAATGCCCCTAAGGCAATTAAACCACATCCAACCACAATCATGATAAAAGTGGCCCAAGCAAGTACAGTGTTTTTATTCATCATTTTTCAATCGCATTTTTGGGCGTTTCCCCGAAACTATTCGGGGTCGGGCTTTCGGGGTTACACGGTAACTTCCCTCAATCCCTAACGCAGATTTAAGCAAATATCGGGAAATAATCACACAAATTAGGTATCATTATAAGGCATTTCTTATTTTTGAAGAAATACAACATGCTATGGATATCAACTTCAATAAAAACGAAGATCATAACAAACTCTTAGTCTCCGACTTACGGAAAAAATTAGCTAAAGTACGGCAAGGAGGCGGCCCCAAACGTATTGAAAAGCACCACGAAAAAGGCAAGATGACGGCTCGGGAACGTATCGATTATTTATTGGACGAGAAAAAAGCCTCTATAGAGATTGGCGCCTTTGCCGGCGATGGCATGTACGAAGAGCACGGAGGATGCCCCAGTGGTGGCGTCGTGGTAAAGATAGGATACGTGCAAGGGCAACAGTGTATTGTAGTGGCCAACGATGCCACCGTAAAAGCGGGAGCCTGGTTTCCCATCACCGGAAAAAAGAACCTTCGGGCACAGGAGATTTCCATAGAGAACAAATTACCCATCATCTATTTGGTGGACAGTGCCGGGGTGTACCTACCCATGCAGGATGAAATCTTTCCAGATAAGGAAAACTTTGGAAGGATTTTCAGAAACAATGCCATTATGAGCAGTATGGGAATTACCCAAATTGCGGCCGTGATGGGCAGCTGTGTTGCCGGAGGCGCCTATTTGCCCATTATGAGCGATGAAGCCTTAATCGTCGATAAAACGGGGAGCATCTTCCTTGCGGGAAGCTATTTGGTTAAAGCGGCCATAGGTGAAAGTATTGATAACGAAACCCTGGGCGGTGCTACAACGCATTGTGAAATTAGCGGGGTGACCGATTACAAAGCGAAGGATGATAAAGATGCGCTGGATATCATTAAAAATATCGTTTCCAAGATAGGAGCTCCCGAAAACGCAGGCTTTAACCGAGTAAAAGCAGTAAAACCGAAAGAAAAACCCGAAGAAATTTATGGCATCGTACCAAAATCCCGTGCCGATCAGTACGATATGTTGGAAGTGATCAAACGTTTGGTAGATGATTCCGAGTTTGAACAATACAAAGAAGGTTACGGAAAAACCATTCTTACCGGCTACGCCCGAATTGACGGTTGGGCAGTGGGTATCGTTGCCAATCAGCGTAAAGTAGTAAAGACCAAAAAAGGGGAAATGCAGTTTGGCGGAGTTATTTACAGCGACAGTGCCGATAAGGCCACACGCTTTATTGCCAATTGCAATCAGAAGAAAATACCCCTCGTTTTCCTTCAGGATGTTTCAGGATTTATGGTGGGAAGCAAGAGCGAACACGGTGGAATCATTAAAGATGGCGCCAAGATGGTAAATGCCGTGAGCAATAGCGTAGTTCCAAAGTTTACGATAATTATTGGAAATTCATACGGCGCAGGGAATTATGCCATGTGTGGAAAAGCCTACGATCCCCGGTTGATTGCTGCTTGGCCCAGTGCCGAATTGGCCGTGATGAGTGGCAACAGTGCCGCAAAAGTGTTGCTTCAAATTGAAACCGCATCCTTAAAAAAACAAGGAAAGAAACTTTCCGAAGCCGATGAAAAAGATCTTTACGACAAGATAAAAGCACGTTACGACGAACAAATTTCACCGTATTACGCTGCGGCACGTATTTGGACCGATGCGATAATAGAACCTACCGAAACCCGCACTTGGATTTCCATGGGGATTGAGGCTGCCAATCATGCCCCCATTGAAAAACCCTTTAACTTAGGGGTTATTCAGGTATAAATTTTTCAGAAAAGAAAAGCTTAAAAAAGCTTTAACACTATTTCTTGAAGGCAAAGGGTATCTTTAACGCTTAACCATTTTTAATGTATGATCAGTAATATTGAAAATATTGAGCTGTCATTTTTAAGCCTTTCCGATTACAAAGAGCTAAAAAAAACCATGGTGGCTTCCTATCCTACCCTTCCTGAAATGTATTGGGAAGAGTCGCAAATCAAAAAATTGATTGATATTTTTCCTGAAGGGCAAGTGGTCATTAAAGTAAATAACCAAATTGCCGGCTGCGCCCTTTCCATTATTGTAGATTACGACCTTTTTGAAGACGGACATACGTATGATGAAGTCACGGGAAAAGAAACCTTTAGCACACATACCAACGATGGCGATCGGCTTTACGGAATTGACGTTTTTATTAAACCAGACTTTCGCGGACTTCGCCTGGGTAGAAGATTATACGACTACCGAAAGGAGCTCGCCGAGAGATGGAACTTAAAAGGGGTCGCTTTTGGAGGCAGGATTCCCAATTACCATAAATACAAAGAGGAGTTAACCCCAAAGGAATACATTGATAAAGTTCGGAAAAAGGAAATTCATGACCCCGTACTTAATTTTCAGATTTCCAACGACTTCCACCCTTCCAAAGTAATGCGAAATTATTTGAAGGGGGATACCGATTCTGAAGATATTGCCGTACTACTGGAGTGGGATAATGTATTATATGAAAAGGAAACGGAAGTCCCCAGTACCATCAAAAAAGTGGTTCGCTTAGGATTGGTGCAATGGCAAATGCGGCCCTATAAAGGAATGCCCGAATTGATGCAACAAATTGAGTTTTTTGTAGATTCTATTTCAGGGTATCGCTGTGATTTTGCCTTGTTTCCTGAATTTTTCATGACGCCACTCATGGCAGAAGACAATCATTTGGACCCACATCAAGCCATTCGAAAACTCGCAGACCATTCCCCTGTTTTATTGAAGAAATTTTCAGAATTGGCGATTTCAAGCAATATCAACATCATTACTGGTTCTATGCCCGAAATTAAAGATGGAAACCTTTATAATGTGGGTTATCTATGTAAAAGAGATGGAGGGATTGAACGCTATGAAAAATTGCATGTTACTCCCGATGAAGCCAAGATTTGGGGGTTGCAGGGAGGAAGCTCCTTGAAAGTATTCGATACCGATTGTGGGAAAATTGGGGTACTTATTTGTTATGATTCCGAATTTCCAGAGTTAAGCCGTTTGCTAGCCGATGAAGGGATGGATATTCTCTTTGTTCCGTTTTTAACCGATACGCAAAATGGTTATTCCCGCGTGCGCCTGTGTGCGCAGGCCCGTGCCATTGAAAATGAGTGTTATGTGGCTATTGCGGGGAGTGTAGGGAACCTTCCGAAGGTGCATAATATGGACATGCAATTTGCCCAATCCATGGTGTTTACGCCATGCGATTTTGCCTTTCCGGCCAATGGCATAAAAGCCGAAGCAACCCCCAACACGGAAATGATTCTCATAGCCGATGTGGATATTGACTTGCTGCGACAGCTCAACCAATTTGGTAGTGTAAGAAACCTGAAAGACCGAAGAACCGATTTATTTCAGCTGAAAAAATCCACCTAACGCACCGCTTTTATTTTTTCTTGCCGTTGGTTCACATACCGAAAGCCATTTTTTCCATAGAAACCTGCTTCCTCCAGCATGATTCGAATGTCCTTATTCCATTCGTCTAGATGCACGGTTGTATTCAATTCAATAGCATATACCGTGTTGTAATGCAATGGGTAATCCCCATTTACAGGAACGCCGCCTTGGGAATCCCACATCCCAAAAGTAGTGCCCGCACTATGCCCATACGTACCCAGCGGGTGGGTATAGATGGCAGGGCGCAATCCTTCTTCTTTCCCCTCTTGTAAAGATTTTAGCAACACCTCATTTCCCGTTTTCCCATATTCAAAATTATGGGTAAAAATATCCTGTACACGGTTGCCCAATTTGAAGGCTTCCTGCAAGAAATCGGGTACTTCCGTTTCCCCTTCTTTTAAAACATAGGCATGCTGTTGGCAATCGGAATTTAGCCCGATGTAGGTAATACCAAAATCGCAATGCAACAAATCCCCAGGCAAGATCACGTTATCAGGTTTTCCTTTACTGAAAGATTCAATATGGCTTTTTAAGGCTTCATTTTTTCTCTGAATATCAATGGTGGGGTGAAACCAGGTTTCCAGCCCTAAATCGGTTACCTTCTGGCGCATCCACCAAACCACATCTTCGGTAGTGGTAGTTCCGGGAGTAATTACTTTGGAAGAGAATGCTTCATCGATAATATTATGGGTAATTGTCACCAATTCTTCATAAAGTTTCATCTCCTTTTCGGTACGGGTTTCAATCCACGCTATGGCTAATTTTTCGGCGGAAACCACCTTTTTGTCCAAATGGTCGGGAAGCGCCTTCATTAATTCCTCATAGTCAGTTTTTACCAATCCATCTGCCAATCCGAAGTATTCCGAATAATTGACTCCAATTTTAGAGGGGTTCCGCTCTTTAATAATTTCTACCAAGCGCGCCCATTGGTTGGGTTGCTTCTCCTTATCCCAAGCCGAAGTAATGTTTTCCCCTACATCGTAACGGGCCACCGCTAGTTTTTCAATGGAATTGACTTCTTTATCCCTGTAAAATACCAAAATGGTTCTTCTTCGGGCATTGAGCCATGTAGCAGGCAGCATGGTCTTGATCACCGGATCTTCGTTGTATTCCCTGGAGATGACCAACCACATATCGATTTCAGAAGCATCCATTAATTGGGGTAGCAAATTATTAAACCGGTCGGCAAGAATTTCATCACGTAGTTGGGCACGATCGCGTTCGGGAAGGATTTGGGAGAATGTGGTTTGCATCGTGAAGAGTCCCAACAAACATACCAAGATGTTTTTTGAAACTATTAATTTTGTATTTTTAGGTATGAGCTTCATGCAAAGATTGTTTTGTGTTCTGTTACTAATTTTTGGCTCTTGCAGTCAAGAAACCGATTCCTCTTTGCAAAATACTGAAAATACCCAAAATAACAACCATCAGGAAAATCAGGACGAAGCAGAAAGCATTCTATTTATTGGTAATAGCTTGAGCTTTTTCAATAATGGTGTTGATTTTCATATAAACAATTTTTACGATCTGGGGGAAGTTAATAACGGAACCTATCACCTAGAATTATCGGCACTACCGGGCTATACTTTACAAAACCATTTGAACCACCTTGCCACACAAAACCAAATAAATTCCAGATCCTGGCAAAAAGTAATCCTCCAAGAAAACGGTATTGAAGTGATAGAACATCCTGAAGCAAGTTTTGAATCATTTAGGGAATTTGCCAACTTGTTTCAATCGAAACCTACACAAGTCTATCTTTTCATGACCTGGGCCTATGAAGGGCATCCTGAAATGACCCAGCAATTATATGACTTTTATAAAAGTGTGGCCGATGAAACTGGGTTTGTTTTAATTCCCGTAGGTCTTGGTTGGCGGGATTTAACCCTTTCCTTTCCAGAGATCAACTTATTGAATCAGGATGGGGTACATCCTAGTTTACAGGGAACTTTTTTTAGTAGTGCTATGATTTTTGAAGTGATTTCGGGGCAGTTGTCTTCTCAAAACCCTTACAACGCTAATTTAACCGAAGCTCAAGCAACAACCTTAAAAAATCAAGCCTCTGAAGCTTTAGTGAATTATTATTACTGAATGCCCTTAAAATGAATTATTTGCGATACCTGCGAAGTACTTCACTAATCTGGGATCGCTTTATTTTACCCGTTTCGGTATAAGGAAATTTAGAAAGTGTGTATACTTTTTTAGGACGTTCGTAGGGTTCCAGCACCGTAAAGATTTCTGCGTAATCCGATGGGGTTTCAGAAGTATCTTCTACCACCAAAATCACCTTTTGTCCAAGCGCGGGATCTTCTTCCGAAGCTATGATAAAAGGACAGGAAATCTTGGAGCGAAGCTTTCTTTCGATGGTCTCCGGATTTAATTTTACGCCACCACTATTGATAACAAAGTCGTAACGTCCCAACCACTTAAAGGAAATGGGAGAGATTAATTCTACCAAATCATTGGTCACTACCTCAACATCAGAAATTTTGGGGGCTTGAATGACCAAGCATCCTCGGTCATCGGTCCTAAACTTCACGTTGGGCAATGCGTAATATACTTCCGATCGGGCAAAACCATTAATTCTGCGGGCCGCCACATGCGTAATGGTCTCGGTCATGCCGTAGGTAGCAAAAGCTTCTACAGGAAGCTCTTGAAGCATTCCTTCCAGCTCTTCCGATACTTCCCCTCCCCCAATTATGATTTTTTTCACCTTATCCAGCGCCTCAATAGAGTGGTATAACTGATAAGGAACCAGTGCCACAAAATCATACGGATTGTCATACTCCACCAAGGCATCCTTTTCGGGTGCCACCACATGTAAATCCCACCCCAGAACCATTCCGCGTACCAACATCATTTTACCAGCGATATAGTCTGAAGAGAGACATAACAAAGCCTTCGTTCCCTCCCCCACTTTAAAGTAGCCACCCGTTGCAATGGCACTTTGAATCATTTGCTCTTTTTTAAGTTGGATGGTTTTGGGAGTTCCGGTAGAACCTGAGGTTTGAACGGTGATGTATTCTTTGAAGTTAAGCCATTCTTCCAAAAAATTGGCCATGCTTACTTCAAAATCATCGCCTTCCTGTTGAAGACCATCGGCAAAATTAAGGAGTTCTTCCGCATTGCTGAAGGAGAGCCCATTTAACTGAAACTTTGGGTGAATGTAAGGTGAGGTTGGTTTCAAGTTTCGTGTATTATTCGTTTCCTATTTCTGAAATAACATCGGGTTTTGGAGGGACTACTTCGCCAAATAATTTTTCCCGCCAGCCCGTCCATTTGTATTTCCAAGCCATGAGTGCTAAAAATACGGGGTAGATAATTAATACTGGAACCAATACATCAAAACCAGCCGTAGGGTCGCTCACATCCTTTAAAATGGAATGGGTTTTAAAAGCGGTCCAATCGGCCGTCACCAATAATGCCGCAATAAGGTTATTGCCGGCATGAAAGCCCAAAGCCAATTCCATCCCTTCATCCATGAGCGTCATAATCCCTAAGAGCAAGCCAGTACCGATGTAAAAGACCATAATAATATCTCCCATTTTATCCACTTCAGGATTGAAATAATGAAGTCCGCCAAAAATTACAGAAGTAGCTAATAATGGGACCCATCGGGTTTTTGTGATAACCCCTAAGCCTTGCATTAAGTATCCTCTAAATAAATATTCTTCAAAACTTGTTTGCAAAGGAACCATGATGATCGCAATAATCGCTAAAATAAGAAAGGGGGTGAGCTTAAACTGAAGCTCATAGCTTTCAGGATTTAAATAAAAATAATCCAAAAGCGTGGTACCAATAGTAAAAATGGCGATGAGTCCAAAACCAAACCAAAACCGTCCCCAATCTATTTTTTTTCGGGTAGTGGTAAGGGGCGTCATGCCCTGTTTATGAACAAACTTTACCCACAAATAGATAGCCAAAAGCCCAATAGCAAAGGATAACAGCATTAAAAACAAGGTGAGGTTAGAATCTAAGACCCCCATCACTTGATTAGGGTCTTCTTGCAAAGAAGTGATGTCACCGCCCTCTGCCAATAATTTAAATATTACTCCAGCAAGCAAAGGAATTGACCCTAATTGCCAAACGATAAAAATAACGATAAAACCTACGATATACCTCCAAGCATCGTGTAAATACCGATACGCCTGTTCTATAAACATGAATTACAATTTTAATGATGTTAAGTCCCAATCTTCATCAACACGGTAATGTAACGCCCCTTTCGATACTTCCAAAGGCGAGCCCAGATTATTGGTATACAAACTACCGGTTCCCAAACCTTGCGGCAATTTACTATTTTTTGTGAATGTATATTGCGAAATAGCGTTTAATCCTACATTACTTTCCAAGGCAGAGGTGAGCCACCACCCTATCCCTTTTTTTTCGGCAAGTTCAATCCATTCGTCCGTTCCTTTAAACCCTCCTATAAAGCTAGGCTTTAAAATGATGTATTGCGGAGAAATGGTATTCAAAAGTTTGGTTTTTTCTTCGGAAGAAAACACGCCAATCAGTTCTTCGTCTAAAGCAATAGGAAGTGGAGTCTGCTCACACAGTTGCGCCATTACCTCCCACTGATTGGGCTTTACGGGTTGTTCAATGGAATGCAGTTGCCGGTCGGAAAGGCGTTTTAGTTTTTCCAGCGCTTCGGAAGGCGTAAAAGCCCCATTGGCATCTACCCGAAGTTCGATATCTTGAGGGGAAAATTCACTTCTGATGAATTTCAGAAGGGATACTTCCGTTTCAAAATCGATGGCACCAATTTTCATTTTGATACACTGAAATCCTTCTGCAATTTTTGTAATGATTTGTTCCTTCATATAGGCCTTATCCCCCATCCAAATGAGTCCGTTGATGGGTATTTCAGCTTGGCCTTCAGAGAAGGAAGAAGGAAATAATTGAAAAGGATCCTTTGCCTCCAAAGATTGAAAAGCCATCTCCAAACCTATTTGTATGGAAGGAAATTCTACAAGCCTTTCGTACAATTTTGGCAGACCCCATGAAATATTTTCACAAGCCCAAGCTAGGGTTTCCTCATAATCGGGACGATCATCGACACTCAATCCCCTAAGGATACCACACTCTCCCAACCCCCAATTTCCTTGATCATCTTCAAGTTTCAGAAACCATGTTTCCTTGGTTTTCAAAACCCCTCGGGAGGTACCACTGGGCCTTTTAAACTGTAAAATATAACGTTGGTAAGAAGCTTTCATTACAGTTCAATCGATTCGCCTATATCCAACAACATTAGATCTTTACCAGCATCATAGAATTTGCGTTTGGCCTCTTCATGATTAATTTCGATATAACCAAAGGTATCGTAATGCACCCCAAGTATTTTATCGCATTTTACAAAATCACTGGCAAGAATAGCATCGTCGATTCCCATGGTATAATTATCGCCAATAGGTAAGATGGCTAAATCCAACTCCGTTTGCAAGGGAATCAGTTTCATATCCATGGTTAGGGCCGTATCCCCAGCGATGTAAATATTTTTGTGTTCGCCTTCAATGACAAATCCGCCGGGCTGCCCCCCATAAGTGCCATCGGGAAAAGAGGAAGTATGGATGGCATTTACGTATTTTACTTTTCCGAAATCAAATTCCCAGCTTCCCCCATGGTTCATGGAGTGAACCGAAATGCCTTTGGCTTCGTAGTAATTGGCGATTTCAAAATTACTAACGATAATTGCATTCGTATTTTTAGCAATCGTTTCAGCGTCTAGGGTATGGTTTTGGTGTGCATGGGTCAACAAGATATAATCTGCTTTTAGGGAATGGATATCCACTTGATCCTTAGATAGTGGGTTTCCCGAAATAAAAGGATCCACAAGAAGGTGGGTGTCCCCAATTTGTATTGCCAAGGAATTTTGACCGTAAAAAGTGATTTTCATAATTTAAGTTTTAAAATAACGAAAATAGCAGTGCAAACAGAAAAGTACTCAACGCAATTTTCTTTAATTCGCCATCCAGTTTTCTAGGTTCTTGATTCTTAAATACCGTTCTTACATTTAGAAGCATGGGGACAAAAGCAATTACGTATAACCAATGCCACCCGGTCCTTTCAGATATTAAGGAATAACCTATCGCTGCAATCATTCCAAAAATCAATAAAAAAGCATGATATCTCTTCCCTTTTTCAAATCCCATCTTTACTACTAAAGTCCGTTTTCCAACAGCTGCATCATTATGAATATCCCGTAAGTTATTTAGGTTTAACACTGCAGTACTGAAACACCCAATACTTAGGGCAGGAAGGATTTCAAGCCAGGTAACGTTTTGGGTAAATAAGTAATAACTTCCCAAAACACTTAAAAATCCGAAGAAAAGAAATACAAACACATCTCCCCAACCCGAATACCCATAGGCTTTTTTACCTACGGTATAACGAACAGCCGCCAAAAGGGCCAATAAGGTTAAGTTAAAAAAGATGAATGCCGTAAAAAGGCTGTCGTACCCAAACGCCATAAAAATAAGGATTGAAGCGATAAAAAAAGTGATCACCCCCATGACCAACATCCCCACTTTCATTTCCTTTGGAGTGATAAATCCCGATGCCACCATCCTTTTTTCACCTTCCCTTTTGGTATCGGTTCCTCGAATACCATCGCCATAATCATTGGCAAAATTGGACAACACTTGAAAGCCTAGGGTTGCGGCAATTGCCAACCAAAACAAAACTGAATTGTAAAATTGATCCAATGCTAAAGATGCTCCTACAATAATTCCGGAAACAGAAAGGGGAAGGGTACGTAAGCGGGCAGCAGCTATCCAGGCTTTTAGTTTTTTCATAAGCTAGTTTTCACTTACAAAAATACCCATAAAAAAGAAATCCGCCCCAAAATTGGGACGGACTCTAGTGAAATTAATGAAAAAAAATTACTCAACTATTAATTTTTGGGAAGCTCCATTTTCATTTACAATAACATAAACACCTTCCGACAAGGTTGTTATATTCAGTGAAACTGCTTCTTTCTTACTTGTAATTAATCGTCCAGTAATATCGTACAGGGTATAATTACCCGGTTTGCTGAAATAAACCCGGCTGTTCGCAGGATTTGGGTAAATAGCAAAACTATTGGTATCGGCGAGTCCGAAATCTTGTACTGAAAGAATATCATTGCCTAATTCGTAAACCGAAAGCGTGGCACTTACCTCATTAGAAATAACAATCAATCCCTTTTCCGTAGGACTATCGGCTGGCGAAACATAAAACACTCCTTCTGGGCCTAGATCCCCAGACTCCGTACCGCCCGGAGTGGCATCACGATTATTTTCATAAGATAAAAATTGTGGTGCATTAGGGTCGCTAATGTTATATACCATCATTCCACCTATTCTTTCCAACAATACGAAGGCATAGATTTCACCATTGATCTCTTTCACCAAAACCCCTTCTGGTTCTGGGCCTTTGTTATCACTCCTATTTTTATAGTCGTTACTACTATTACTCGCATTAAATATTGCCCCATAAGTAGGATCATTAGCTGTAATTACTTCAAAATCGTTTCCACTATCATACACCAACAATCCGGTATTGGCATTAAAAATACTGAAGGAACGGCCTCCAAATACGTGAATTTCATCAAAATCGCCATCGTTATCCAGATCACCGGAAGCCATGGTTACTGCAATTTCAGAAAGATTGGATTCCAATTCCAAGATATCGATATTCTGAAAAACAGTAGGATCTAATACATAATCGTTATCGTCGATTTTACGCTCTTCTTCAAAGGTATCATATTCACGCGCATCCCCTTCATTGGCTGTGACGAGGTAAGGAATCCCCCCTACTTCATAAAATGCAATTGCATCGGGCATGTACATTCCGCGGATAGGCCAAGAAGCATTGAAAACGAAGTCGGTTTCATCAGAAACATCCAGACTGTTATCGGGAAGGGCATGATTTTTTAATCCGAAGGATTTGATATCGGTAATGGTTAGGTTTACCAAATCCACAATAGCATAAGCATTATTTTCCTGAAGCGATACATACGCCGTTTGAGAGTCATCTGAAATTGCAACATATTCGGGTTCCAAATCTTGTGATACAGAAGCTCCAGGTCCATAGATTCGAACACCAGCAGCTCTTAAGGTAGCGATTTGCGCATCGAATGCGTTAAAATTTAAAGTAGTGACATTCGCCTGACTAATATTTCCGATACCACCGGATACATCAATTACAGAAATAGACCCTTCTGGATCGATGGAATAGTCGGCATTAGGTTCTCCTTCATTGGCGACCACCAACAAGTTGCCATCCGGGCTAAACGTTAGCATGTCGGGAAGGGCTCCTACTTCAAGAAGAGTGGGGTTATTTCCATCGGCATCGGCAATAACTACTAATCCGTTGTCAGTTTTTGGGTCTACAGAAAGTGCCGCAGCCACCATTCCATTAGCTACTGCTACGCTCTGAACGCTTTCTGCTCCGAAATCGGAAACATTTACTGTAGCAACCGGGAAAACATTGGAAGGATCTGAAAAGTCTAATACTTCAATTTTATCACCATTGGTTACAAATACACGTTGTGTTGCTGGATCATACGCTGAAATTTCAGCTGTTCCATTTGGATCTACCAAATAACTTGTCACTAAACTGATATCCAACTGCGAAGCATCTCCCGAAGGAACTACCGTGTCATCATCCAAAATATATACTGAAAACAGATCTTCCCCTCCTACTTCAATATTGCTTTCATTTTGCAGTTCCAAAACAAAGAACACATCACTATCATCGGTCGTATTATCCAAAATAGGAATGGTCACCGTTTGTGCCGTAGCACTTCCTACCGGGAATGTTAGGGTTTCGGTAGCCGAATAGGTAAAGTGGGTACCTTCTACAGCGGTTCCACCCATGATCAATGCAACTTCTACCGTTCCCTCTACGGAAGGAGCTAAAGTAGGAGTAACATTAATCGTAATGCTTCCTGCATCTTCTGAAACGGAAGCAAAAGCCGCATCAAAAGCAATCTGCGCCTGCAATACTGCAGGGCCATTTCCAGGAGAACCGATATTAGGTACATCGTTATTATCACCTCCTAAAGCAAAGGTTTCTACAGCGCCATTGGCATTACCTACCACACTAAATTCTCCTAAATCCACATCATACGATTGCCCGTCGTTGGCAGCTGTATCGGGATACGAAGCATTGTCTACAGGAGCAGAAGCAGTTGGGTCCCCAACCCATAATGTAACGGCATCTCCGCCACCACCAAGACCTGAACCATCGGCGTAACCAATCTCCACACCTGTTAAGTCTATGACGGGACTCCATACATCGGTAAAGGTGGTAATGTCACCAGAGTTTCCGGTAATGAGTATAATGGCATGCTCTCCAGGAGCTAAATCGGTTAAGCCTTGAATCACATCTGCTGCCGAAGGATCGGCAGAATCATCATCATAATATAAGTCGGGATCCACTCCAGAAACCCAAGTAGTGGTACCCGTATTTTCGATTTCGAACCAGTCTTCGGTTAAATCGGTTCCCTCCTGCCCTGAAAATATTTCAGTAATGGTAAAAGAAAAGGTTGGAAGTGCAGTACCATTAAAAACAATATTGTCCAAATACAGAGCTTCAGACCCTGCATTGGTTCGAACTTCTACCACTAACTGTGCATTGATGCCATCTGGAATAACTGCTGTAGCCGTATTCCAAGTACCTTCAATCGCTAAATCATTAATATCACTACCTTCCGTATTTAACAAATCGATTTCCGTACTATTGGTTAAGTCTTTCACATAAATACGCATTCTATCGGAACCTGATTCGTTAAGCGTTCCATCGCCTTCATATCCAGTAGCATTGATAAAGTAATCCAAGGAAACCGAATTGGAGGTAAATCCGCTGAAGTCGACCACATCAAACTCCAGAATCATATTTCCATCGGTATCGGACATTTGATATCCCTGAACCCCATCGGTATAGGCGCCAACATCACCAGTGAAATCGGTAGCCCCCACAAAGTCTCCATCGGTAAGGCCCACATCGGGTGTATCGTAGGGTTCGTATCGAGCATCGAAGCCCATTTCAGTTCCCGCCGAAGTAAAATCTACTTCAGATTCTCCGGCATTATTAATTAAATCGTGTGCGACACCAGCATCTCCCGTATCGGTATATTGCCCAGCTACAACAGGTTCTTCAAAGCTTGTATAAGCTACTTGACCCGTTGCAAAAGAAATAGCTCCCGAGATAAAGAGTGCAGATAGTAATAATCTTTTCATTTAGTTACGTTTTTTTAATTTCTCCAAAAATACCTTTACTAAGTACCGTTAGTCTTAGCAAATCTTTAAGGAAATATGAAGAATCGATAGGTTATTAACAATTTTTGCGTCCAAACTTTAAAAAATTGTAAACCTTGGGTTAGTTTATTTTTTGAAATAATTTTGATTATTTTAGTGAGCTGTAATAACGCTCCAAAAAACTATTTAGATGAAAAGAAATTATGACATCGGACTTTTAGTACTTCGCGTAGGGTTTTCTGCGCTAATGCTCACCCATGGATTCCCAAAATTAATGAGTTTTATTGGTGGAAACACTGCAATAGTGGGAGACCCTGTTGGTGTAGGAGTCCTTATCTCTTCTATTTTGGTAATTATCGGAGAGGTTATTGCCCCGGTACTTATTCTTATTGGTTTAAAAACCAGATGGGCTGCCGTTGCTGCAATGATTACCATGGCTGTAGCTGCTTTTATAGTACATGGAAACGACCCTTTAGCTAAGAAGGAGATGGCATTGCTCTATTTCATTGCTTTTACAGCGATAGCACTCATGGGTGCTGGAAAAATTTCGGTAGACAAGAAATAATTACGAAAAGATTTTTACGAGCATTTCCTTTAATAAATCCCCTTGGGAAATATTGGAGGCCCCAACCCCCTTGCCTTTAAGGTCTACTTCCCGGATCACGCTCACAATGGCACTTACTTTTTTCATGGGGTAATTTCGGGCGGCTTCTTGATATTCCTTGATAAAATAAGGGTTCACGCCTAAAGTTCTTGGGGCTGAAGATTTATCGGATAGGGAATGGTATAACAATAATTTCGAAAAGAAGCTGTACAACAATGCAACGGTCATCACCAAAGGGTGGTTTTTAGGATTATTGGAAAAATACTGAACAATCCCAAAGGCTTTCTTTACATCCTTGGTGGCAATGGCACTTTGCAGCTCAAAATTATTGAAATCCTTACTAATTCCAATGTTTTCCTCAATTACCTGAGGGGTTACCTGTTCGCCAGATTTCAGGATTAACTGAAGCTTTTCCAGCTCATTATTTACCTTACTTAAGTCATTTCCCAAAAACTCGGTAAGCATTTGTGCGGCCTTTGGGGTAATGGTATACCCACGGCCCACCATGACCCGCCGAATCCAATCGGGTACTTGATTTTCATAAAGTTTTTTGCTTTCCATAAGTACTCCATGCTTTTTCACAGCTTTGGAGAGCTTTTTACGGGCATCCAGTTTTTTATATTTATAGCAAATCACTAAAACCGTGGTAGGCTGCGGATTTTCCACATAGGAAACCAAGTTTTCAATGGTTCGCGATAGGTCCTGGGCTTCTTTTACAATAACCACCTGCCGGTCGGCCATCATGGGATAACGTTTGGCCTGGCTCACAATATCTTCAATACTTACATCCCTTCCGTAGAAAACCATTTGGTTAAATCCTTGTTCTTCTTCCGTAAGGATATTCGCTTCAATAAAATCGCTTACCCCGTCAATATAATAGGGTTCTTCTCCCATTAAAAAATATACGGGAGCAATCTTTCCCTGCTTGATGTTGGTAATAATTTCCTTTACTTGATCTAGCGCCACACTGAAGGTTTAATTGAATGGTAGTCGTTTCTCATTATGAAAATTTAAGCAGAAAGTGTTTCTTTGTGTTGTGCTGAAACTGAACTTCCCAACTTATACATTTCGTTTCAAAAGTAACGAAAACAAACGGATGGTCTTTGACCCTATCCGAAAAAAATTTGTAGTCCTTACCCCAGAAGAATGGGTGCGGCAGCATGTGCTTCAGTATTTAATTCAGCAGAAAGGCTATTCCCCTTCCCTAATTAATGTAGAAAAACAGCTTTTGCTGAATGGCACCAAAAAAAGATATGATGTGGTCGTTTTCAACCCTAATGGGAGCATCTTTTTAATTGTGGAATGCAAGGCCCCTTCCATAGGGATTACCCAAGATACCTTCGACCAAATTGCTCGGTATAATTTGGTAACCCAGGCCCAATACTTGATGGTCTCAAACGGATTGGAACATTATTTCTGCCAAATGGATTACCAAGCAGAACAGTATATTTTTCTGAAGCAACTTCCCTAGTAATCTTTTCTTCAGACTCAATTAAATTTCCGAAATTTGAATACACCAACCCTTGTTGAAAGCCATGTCGAATAAAATTGGATTAAAAGAAGCCATGTCTATAGGAATAGGTGGTATGGTGGGCGGTGGAATCTTCGCTGTTTTGGGATTGGCTGCCACTTTGGCCAAAGGGGGTACGCCCATTGCTTTTCTATTAGCGGGTATCATCGCACTACTCACCTCCTATAGTTATATA
The DNA here is from genome assembly GCA_002707025.1 of Flavobacteriaceae bacterium. Lineage (GTDB taxonomy): Bacteria > Bacteroidota > Bacteroidia > Flavobacteriales > Flavobacteriaceae > PALG01. Next base: position 120,954 of record PALG01000029.1, read on the forward strand.
AAACTCTCCCTGAAGTATGCAGATCGAGGAGGTACCGTAAAATTTATCAATCAAGGCTTTGGAATTTCTATCTTCAGTGGAGGAATTAATAATTTGTTATGGGTAAGTTATATCATTATGCTGGGGTTGTATGCTTCCGCATTTGGTTCGTATGCCCCAAATTTATATGAATTTGTTTCAAAAGAAGTAGATTTTCACCTCTATGCCAGCGGTGTCATCATATTTGCCTCAATTATCAATTATTACAGCATAAAGGTAGTTGGGGCTATTGAATCCTACGCGGTAATTATTAAACTGATCATCCTATTGGGATTTGTAGGAATTGGAGCCTATGGTTTAATAGGCAACCCCAACCTTGAGCAATTGTCGATCTCAAATTGGGAAAGTCCTATAAATTTACTCACGGCGGGAATGGTCATTTTTGTTGCTTATGAAGGGTTTGAATTGATTGCCAACTCGGTTCCAGATATTGAAAACCCCGAAAAAAATGTCCCTCGGGCCTACTTGTATTCTGTCCTTTTTGTTATCATACTCTACATTATCATTGCGGTAGTTACCGTGGGATCGCTCACCTTCGATAAAATTAAATCGGCTGAAGACTATGTACTTGCTGAAGCCGCTAAACCCATGTTGGGACAAATAGGTTTTACCATTATTACCATAGCGGCACTTATTTCTACGTTTTCGGCAATCAATGCTTCACTCTATGGGGGAAGTCGGGTAAGCTATGAAATCGCTGAAGAGGACGAACTCCCGCACCAACTCACCTACCAACTTTGGAATCAACCTATAGGGTTATTAATTACTGCCATTGCAACACTCCTGCTTTGTAATATAATGGAATTGGAAAGTATCTCCACGGCCGGTAGTGTTGGCTTTTTAGTAGTTTTTGCAGCTGTTAATTATGCCGGATTTAAGTTACATAAAGAAACGGGAGGGCTTTCATGGATTCCTTTATTGGGACTTATCTTCTGTCTCATAGCCTTGGTCACCTTAATTATTCAGGAATTCGAAACCAATAAGGTAGGAGTCATCACAGCAGTTTCATTGGTTGGTATTTGCTTTATCATGGAATGGTTCTACAAAAGAAGTGGAAAAGATGCCCAAAATTGAACTAGCAACGTATATAAAAGCCCCGCAAGAGGTTGTTTTTGACTGGTCCCGTAGTATTGACCTGCACATAGAATCTACCGCACAAACTCATGAAAAAGCTGTCGCTGGGAAAACCAGCGGACTTATTAGCCTTGGGGAATCTGTTACGTGGCGTGCAAAACACTTTGGAGTGTATCAAAATCTTACCTCCAAAATCATACAATTTGATCGGCCCAATTCGTTTACCGATGAAATGCAAAAAGGTGCTTTTAAAAGTTTTACGCACCAACACCTTTTTTCAGAAAAGGAAGGGATTACAGAAATGAAGGATCTTTTTGAATACCAATCGCCATGGGGGATTTTAGGCAAACTGGCTAATAAATTGTTTTTAAACAGGTACCTCACAAACTTATTGGAAAAAAGGAATAGTGTGATTAAAAAAATAGCCGAAAGCGGACAAATTCCGTAATTTAAAATTCATTGTCGCATCATTTTATTGGTTATCTTTAAAACATCAACCTAATCATAAATTATCCTATGGCACAGCAAAATCCCGTGGTCTGGTTCGAAATTTACACCAACGACCTTTCTAGAGCACAAAAATTCTATGAAACTGTTTTTCAAGTACAATTAACCGAACTCCCAAATCCTGATCCGCAGGAAAACTTTAAAATGCTCTCTTTTCCCGGCGATATGGAAACCAAGGGTGCGGCTTCGGGGGCCTTGGTCTGGATGGAAGGTTTTGAGGCAGGTGGAAACGGTACAATTGTTTATTTTCACAGTGAAGACTGTGTCACTGAAGAATCCCGGGTGGAAAAAGCCGGCGGTACTATTTTTAAACCTAAAATGTCGATCGGGGAATATGGTTTTGTGTCATTGGTGATAGATACCGAAGGTAACATGATAGGAATTCATTCCCTGAAATAATACAATTCTATGAGAAACATTAATGTAATTGTATTCCTTTTTTGCTTTGCAACAGTGCTTGTTACGGCCCAAGAAAAGGATGAAAAGGCCATTATTCAATTATTGGAAAAAGAATCGGCCACTTGGCGATCTGGAGATATTAAAGCCCATGCCAATTGTTGGGCCATCAAGCCTTACAGTCGGATTTTAATCTCAACTGGAGATGGAAATGTCATCGATGTTCCACCGCAGGTCATGATCGATCCTCCCGCAAATATGGCAGGGAACGGAGGGACTTCAAGTAATTCCAATTATAAATTTCATATCGAGGGAAATACCGCTTGGGTAAGCCATGATGAAGTTTCCATTTCAAAAGAGGGTAAGGAAAGTCATACTCTCGAATATCGCATGCTTGAGAAAATAGATGGCGAATGGAAATTGGTAGGACAATCCATTCATGTATTACCCAATTCTGAAAAATAATGTATACGTAGTCATGACAGTTTCCCAATTACCCTATTTGCCCGAATTTTTCGATCGTTATATTACTTTGATTCCTTCGGAAGCAACACTCATGAGTCAGTTTGAAGAGGCTAAAACCCAAATGGAACGGATTCGCCCCTCCCTCATTCAATTTGAAAATTATCGCTATCAGCCGCACAAATGGACTCCGAAGGATATTTTACAGCACCTTATCGATAATGAACGCATCCAATCGTATAGGGCTTTAGCCTTCGCCCGTGGAGAAACTGCATCCTTACCTGGTTATAACGAAAATAGTTATGCTGAAAATACATTGGCAGAAGGCAGAAACATGACCGATTTATTGGATGAGTTTTATCTGGTAAGGGAAAGCAGCAGGGTTCTGTTCGATTCGTTTTCTGAAGCACAGCTGCTTCGAGAGGGCATTTGTTCGAATATCAAAATAACGGTATTGGCGTTGGGGTTTCAGATTATAGGACACCAGTTTCACCATCAAACTGTTTTAAAGGAACGTTATTTCCAATAATCAAAACCAAGTAATCGCATGACCTTAAAAATACTTACTTCAGAAGACCTCACTTCAAGCCTTCAGACCCAAGTTACAGAACTTTACAAGCAGTTGAGCGAGAAAGTAAGCCAAATACCCCTTGAAACGGTTTTTCAGCAAAACAATACAACAATTGTTTATGCGATGGAGGGAACAAAACTGATAGGGATGGCTTCCATGGGTAATTATCGCGTTATCTCTGGAATTAAAGGATGGATTGAAGATGTTGTGGTAGACGAGACACAGCGTGGCAAGGGTATTGGCGAACAACTCATTCGAAAACTATTGCATATCGCAAAGCAAAGAAACTACACCGATGTATTCCTTTTTACGGAAGACTTCCGCGTCCCGGCCATTCATTTGTATAAAAAATTGGGATTTGTATTTCGGGATAGTCAGATTTACACCTATAAAGTTCTGAAGTAGCGTTATAAAAGGAACTATAAGATTACCTTAAACCCCTGTAAAGGTCTATAAATTTCCCTATTTTTGTAAGGAACACAAAAACAGCTATGAAGTTTCAAATTGTTAGTGATTTTCAACCAACAGGAGATCAGCCAGAAGCCATTAGTCAATTGGTAGCCGGCCTCCAATCTGATGAAAAATACCAAACCCTTCTCGGGGTAACCGGAAGTGGAAAAACCTTTACGGTAGCCAATGTGGTTCAGGAAGTGCAAAAACCCACCTTGGTCCTGGCTCACAATAAAACCCTTGCTGCACAGCTGTACAGTGAGTTCAAACAATTTTTTCCGAACAATGCGGTAGAATATTTTGTCTCTTACTACGATTATTACCAACCCGAAGCGTACATTCCAACGAGTGGAACCTACATAGAAAAAGATCTTTCCATTAACGAAGAAATTGAGAAACTTCGATTGAGCACTACTTCTTCCCTACTCTCTGGACGACGGGATGTGTTGGTGGTGGCTTCGGTTTCCTGTTTGTACGGTATTGGGAACCCTATCGAATTTCAGAAGAATGTGATTCATTTGGAGAAAGGTCAAATCCTTTCACGTACCAAATTATTGCATCAATTAGTACAAAGTCTGTATGCCCGTACGGAACATGATTTCCATAATGGCCGTTTCCGAATTAAAGGGGATACCGTGGATATTTACCCTGGATATGCCGATAATGCGTTTCGAGTGCACTTTTTTGGGGATGAGATTGAAGAAATTGAAGCGTTTGACCCACTGAATAATCAAGTGATTGAAAAGTACGACCGACTCAATATTTACCCAGCCAATATGTTTGTGACTTCCCCTGAAGTGTTACAAACCGCTATTAAGGATATTCAGGATGATTTGATGAAGCAAATCGACTACTTTAAGGAAATTGGGAAGCATCTGGAAGCAAAACGACTGGAAGAGCGTACCAACTTTGACTTGGAAATGATTCGGGAATTGGGCTATTGTAGCGGGATTGAGAACTATTCCCGTTATCTGGACCGAAGGCAGCCTGGGACGCGACCGTTCTGTTTATTGGACTATTTCCCTGATGATTATTTGATGATTGTAGATGAAAGCCACGTCTCCATTCCGCAGGTGGGTGCCATGTACGGTGGGGATCGAAGCAGAAAAGAAAACTTAGTGGAGTACGGTTTCCGCTTGCCCGCAGCTATGGACAACCGTCCCTTGAAGTTTGAAGAATTTGAAGCCCTTCAGAATCAAGTGATTTATGTAAGTGCCACCCCAGCAGATTACGAATTGGAGCAATCGGGAGGTGTCTATGTGGAGCAGATTATTCGTCCGACCGGCTTATTGGATCCGCCTATTGAAGTTCGACCCAGTTTGAATCAGATCGATGATTTATTGGAGGAAATTCAGCAACGGATAGAAAAAGACGAACGTGTTTTGGTGACTACCCTCACCAAGCGTATGGCGGAAGAGTTGACCAAATACATGACACGGATTCAGATTCGCTGTAGGTACATCCATAGCGATGTAGATACGTTGGAAAGAGTGGAAATTATGCAGGATCTTCGTTTGGGATTATTTGATGTATTGGTCGGGGTTAATTTATTGAGGGAAGGGCTCGATTTACCAGAAGTTTCCCTCGTGGCTATTCTGGATGCTGATAAAGAAGGATTTTTACGAAGCAATCGGTCGTTGACCCAAACGGTGGGTCGGGCGGCTCGTCACGTAAACGGAAAAGCCATCATGTATGCCGATAAGATCACCAAAAGCATGCAGAACACCATTGACGAAACCGAATACCGACGCAGCAAACAAATCGCTTATAACAAGGAGCATGGCATTACTCCAAAAGCCATTAAAAAATCCTTGGACAATGCACTGACCAAAAAGAAAACCGAAGCCTATACGTTTGATACTGCGGAAAGTATTGCTGCGGAAGAAACCAATGCCTATCTCACCAAACCGCAACTGGAAAAGAAAATTAGGGATACCCGTAAAGAAATGGAAAAAGCGGCAAAGGAACTGGACTTTATGATGGCGGCCAAACTTCGGGATAAAATTAAAACCTTCCAAAAACAACTTCAGGAAACCGAATGAAGTTTTGGAAACTATATATCGTAGTAATTATGAGTGCCTTGGGATGTCAAGATAAACCTGTTACCAAAAATACTCCTCAAAAGGTAGTTATTGCGCATCGCGGTGCTTCCGGTTATTTACCAGAACATACCTTAGCTTCAAAGGCCATGGCCTATGCCATGCATCCTGACTATTTAGAGCAAGATGTCGTTTTGAGTAAGGATGATGTACCTATTGTGATCCATGACATTCATTTGGATGCGGTTACGAATGTGGCAGCGGTATATCCGGAACGCCTTCGCGAGGATGGCAGATATTATGTAATTGACTTCACTTTTGAAGAACTTAAAAACCTTCAGGTGTATGAACGATTTGATATTGAAACGGGAAAAGCGGTTTTCCCAGCCCGTTTTCCATTGCAGCAATCCCGCTTCGGATTGCATTCCCTTTCCGAAGAAATAGAAATGATTCAAGGTTTGAATAAAAGTACCGGTAGGAATATGGGGATTTATCCTGAGATTAAGGAACCTGCCTTTCACTTAAAGGAAGGAAAGGATATTTCGAAAATAGTATTGGAAACCCTTGCCAAATATGGCTATACTTCTCGTAAGGACGTTTGTATTTTACAGTGTTTTGATGCTTCGGAATTGCGCAGGATCCGTACCGAATTGAAAAGCGAATTGTTTTTGGTGCAGCTCATGGAGTTTGAAGAAGAGATTGCATCTATTCCGAAGTTTGCCGAATATGCCAACGGACTGGGGCCGTGGATTGGGCTTTTGGAAGACGGCAGGCTTCTTTCCTTAGCAAAGGAAAACGATTTAGTGGTTCACGCCTATACCCTTCGGAAGGATCAATTGGGAGATGCCACTTCTTTTGAAACTTTATTGGAAAAGGTATTGTTTCAACAAGGCGTTGACGGGGTTTTTAGTGACCACCCGGACGCCGTGCTTCAGTTCTTAAAAAACTGATAAGGATTTCTTACCAAAATTTTACCAAGCCCTTAACAGCAAATCCTACTGCAAATAAGTACATTGATAGAATGACATTGACTGATAAAATCATTCCTGAAAGTATTCAAGCAGAAGCAGAAAAAGCCCTTTCCTATTTTCCGGAGCTTGCCAATACCCCTATCCAATTTCGGTTCAAGGATCGTATTAAGAAATCGACCATGCAGGCACAACCCTTGCTCTCAAGCTTTTTTAAAAGTCGGGAACATCGGGAATATGTTATTCTAATCAGTCGGAAAATTCAAATAGATGAAGAAGAATTTACGATTTCCGATATCCCCAAAGATGTGATTACCGGTTGGTTGGGACATGAATTGGGCCACGTGATGGATTATCGGAACCGTTCTAGTTTGGGGATGCTTTTCTTCGGAATAAAATACCTTTTTTCATCAACCCACATGAAGGAAGTGGAACGTACCGCTGATACCTATGCGATTCAGCACGGTATGGGGGACTATATTTTAAAGACCAAGAATTTTATTCTGGAGCACGCTTCTATTTCAGAAAAATACAAAAGACGCATTCGCAGGCTCTATATGTCTCCCGAAGAAGTCATGGAATTACTAAACAAAGGAAAACTGGAAGAAGCCGTTAGCTCATAGACGCCACAAAATCTTCCCATTCCTTGAATTTTTCCTCTTTCATCACTTTTTCCATTTTCACCTGACCACCTTTTTTCTTGTTTTTTCCACTCCACTCATGGAATACTTCAGGTGGAACGGTAGTGACTTTTACCCCATGTAGCGATTTATTTCGAGCTACCCCATAGTTTTTATTGGCTTCGGAAAGTGCTTCATCAAGACGATTGGCCAATTTCTTCTCATCGATGGTGGCATCCGTTCCCAAATACCAATGGTGATGGTACTCGCCATCTATTTTTACCGCAGCTACCGTGAATTCAGGTATTTTGATATCGAACTCATTTTCCATTTCCTGAACTGCTTTTTCCATCTTATTGACGGAAAGCTGTGAACCTACCACATTCAGGAAAAATTTGGTTCTTCCAGTGATTTTGATTTCAGCTTTGGAAACATCGGTAAAGGCAATTGTATCGCCAATAATGTAGCGCCACGCACCGGAAACTGTAGAAATGATCACTACATAATCCTTACCCTCCTCCACTTCTTCCAAAGTAAGACTAGGAGCCTCTTCAACCAAAGAACCATCTTCTTGAATATAATCCGGCTCAAAAGGAACAAATTCGAAATAAATGCCATTATCGGTTACCAGCCGCATGGCAGTGGTATCTGGACGCGTTTGGAAGGCCAAAAAACCTTCACTGGCCAAATAGGTATCAATTACGGTGATGGGTTTTCCCAGTAAAGCATTGAAGCTTTTTTCATAGGGCTGAAAAGCCACACCCCCACTTGTATACACCTGAAGGTTTGGCCAAACCTCATGAATATGGTCTACTTGATGATAGCTTATAACTTCCTTCAGCATCAATTCCATCCAAGAAGGGATACCACTCAACGCTCCAATGTCCCAATTCTTCGCATTTTTAGCAATGGTTGCCACACGCTCATCCCAATCGTCGATTTGTGCAATTTCCTCTCCCGGTTTGTAATACCCCTGAAACCAAAAAGGAATATTGCTGGCACTAATGCCACTAATCTCCCCTTCCAAAAACTCATCCCGCTTATTAAGATTCGTAGAACTTCCCAGCATCATAATTTCCTTTTCAAAAAACTCGGACGGCAGGTTAAAATTAGACAACGCCCCTACCTGCTTAATTCCTGTTTCCCGAATGGCTTCAATCATGGCTTCCGTAACGGGAATACGTTTACTGCTTTTACCAGTTGTTCCGCTACTCAACGCAAAGTATTGCGGCTTTCCGGACCAGGTAATATCGGCTTTCCCTTTTTGCGTTTGGCACCACCAGTCTTCCTTCATTTTATGATAATCGTGGTAAGGTATGGAAGCTGCAAACGATTTTTGTAAATTCTCTGTTTCCAGTAATTCGGAAAAGGCATAATATTTACCGAATGCGGTCTCTTTCGATTCTTCAAGTAATTTTTTTAATACGTTTTTCTGTGAAGCGATAGGGGATTCCTCTGTGGTAAAACTATCCTTTAGTTCGATTGCGGTTTTGATAAGAGAACCTAATATGGCCATGATTTTCTTTAAAAATTACTGAAATTTTTAAAAGTACCGTTCTGCTTTAAATTAAGTTTAACCTTTTCGGGGCAATGTGTACCTTTGCAGTATGGTACATCCTGAAAACTCCATTCGAATCAATAAATTTATAAGTGACAGCGGCTACTGTTCGCGTCGCCAAGCAGATACCCATATTGAAAATGGGGAAGTTACCATTAATGGTGAAATTGCCACATTGGGGGACCGCGCCTTGCCGGAAGACGAAGTAAGAGTGAAAGGAAAACTCATTACCGAAAACGACACTTTGGTTTATATTGCCCTCAATAAACCCGTTGGAATTACCTGTACTACCGATACCCGGGTAAAAGGAAATGTGGTAGATTTTATAGACCATAAAGAACGGATCTTTCACATTGGCAGATTGGACAAGCCCAGTGAAGGCTTGCTCTTGATGACCAACGATGGTGATATTGTCAATAAAATCCTAAGAGCAGGAAATGATCATGAAAAAGAATATATTGTTAAAGTAGACCGACCTATAACGGAGGATTTCCTTAGGCAAATGAGCAACGGAGTACCGATACTGGATACTGTAACCAAGAAATGTAAAGTAGAAAAAATAAGTCGTTTTGTTTTCAGGATTATTTTGGTGCAGGGACTGAATCGGCAAATACGGAGAATGTGCGAATATCTAGGCTATGAAGTTGTTTCGTTGAAGCGGATTCGGATTATGAATATTTCGCTAGGCGGGCTTCCCACCGGTAAATGGCGAAACTTGACCATTGAAGAGTTAAAAGAGTTAAAAAAGGGGTTGAAAAGCTCTGATAACAGTTCCTATGTTGATAGGATGCAAAAAGGAACGAGCGGAAAACGAAGAAGAAGATAAAAAATAACCACGTGCCGATTGAGTAGCACGCGGTTTTTCAACTAACTAACCAAATTAATTTCAATTATGAAATCTCAACCATGCGTTTAATATCTTTCGCTTCCTCCATTTTTGGAAGCTGAATGCTTAGAATTCCATCTTGATAGGAACCTTTAATGGAATCTTTGTTAACCGTTTCTGGAAGCGTGAATGACCTCTTAAAAGAATGATAGTTAAATTCTTTTCGGGTATACCTAGTTCCTTCTTTTTCCTCAGTTTTTTCTTCACTAGAAGTTACTTTGGAAGAAACAGTAAGCACATCTTTTTCAATTTCAATAGCAATGTTTTCTTTCTTCAATCCAGGCACTGCCATTTCGATTACAAAATTCGTAAAATTCTCTTTAATATTGACCGCCGGATTGCTAAAACTTTCATAATTAATTGCATCCAATCGATTTTCTGGAAAAAACTCCCCAAAAATAGAGGGCAACCAATCGTCGTTTCTTTTAACTAATTTCATGATATTTTATTGTTTAAGTTTGACATTTTTACAACCTAAAAGCAAATTAAGTTCCAAATGAGTGCTTCAGACATTTTGTCTTAATTCTGAAAAAACTAACTGTCTTATTGTCATTTCTAATACTAAATGTTACGTCAATTTGAATATTTTATCATCTTGTTAAGAGTAATTCCTGAAATCTTAGCCTAATTTAGTTTTCTAAACCAACTCTTTGAATATTCCATTTAAAATATACCTGCAACGTATTTCCAGTAAAATTGCCTTCTATCCAAGTCTGCTTGCGGTTTTAGGAATTTTCATGGTCGTCTGCATGATTTATTTAGAGAGTTTAGGAATCTCCCAATCCCTCCAGGAATACGTTCCCATACTGGTTTTGGAAGACGGTGATACCGCGCTCACCATATTGGGCGCTTGTATTGGCGGACTCATTTCCATGATGGTTTTTAGCTTTTCGATGGTGATGCTATTGTTGAGTCAGGCCTCAAGCAATTTTTCCCCTAGGCTGCTTCCGGGACTTATATCAAACAAGAAACATCAAGTTATTTTAGGGATTTATATTGCCACTATTTTATACAACTTGCTCATTCTACTATCCATAAATCCCTCTAGTTCCAAAAGCGAATTACCCGCTTTTTCGGTATTAATAGGTATGGTATTTACGGTATCTTGCCTAGTAGCGTTTATCTACTTTATCCACAGTATTTCCCAAGGCATACAAATCAGTAATATTATGGTACGCCTTTCCCAAAAAGCAAAAACCCATTTACAAAAAAGCCTAGAAGAGGAAAGTAAGCTAATGGGTAATTTGAGTTTAAAAGTCACTGAAGACTGGAGATCCTATTCCTTATCAAGGACCGGATATTTTCAGGATTATTCGGTGAAAGAGCTGATACAGTTTTGTGAGAAATTTAAGACCAAAATTGCTATTGAAATCCCAAAAGGGTTTTTCCTACAAAAGGAGACCGTTTTTTTTAGCTCAGAAAAACCCCTTAATGAAGAGCAAATTGAAGAGTTTACAGGTTTTATTAGCTTTGGCTCATCAGAATTGGTGAGAACCAATTACCTACTTGGTTTCAAACAACTAACAGAAATTATTAATAAAGCGATGTCCCCTGCAGTTAATGACCCAGGAACTGCTATAAATGCAATTGACTATCTCACGGAACTATTTGCCCTAAGAATGCAAAAAAAGGACACTACCTATATTCAGCACAAGGAAGTAATTGTTGCCCAAATAGCGACCGTTAGCTTGGAGGAGTTGTTGCAGCAAGTATTCTCCTCGTTACGTACCTACTGCAAAGACGATCCTATTATTGTTCAGAAACTCCTTGAAATGCTTCAGTATTTGCAAAACACATCAAAAGTTTCCAAAAGCTATCAGGACGCCCTTCAGAAACAAAAACAAAACCTGCTAAAAGAGTGTTTGCAGGAAAGTAAGTTTGACAAGTCGTTTGTTCAGCAAAGATATGCCTAATTGTAATAGGTTTGGAAGATTGCTATAATATCCTGTGCAGGAATAATTTTATCTTCATACTCCTCCATTTTAAGCAATAACTGATCTACAACCCCATGCCTAATGCCCATTTGCAATCCAAATTCACGTAGTGCCTTTATTTCTTTAGGATGTGTTTCACGGTCCACATTCATCACCAACATAAGCTTGTGAAAATGCGTAATACGTTCCAATTCGGTAAATAAGGGAATGGAAGGTTCAGGAGCTTCAAATAGGCTATCTACCGTTTCTTTATCCAAGTGCATCCTTTCCCCTATACGGTGAATGAAATCACGTTCGGCATTGTCGATCTTTCCGTCGGCTTTTGCCAGATATATTAAATCGCTTAGCAGTGATTTAGCATGTGCGGTATTCATGGTTTGATAAAATTTAGTTTAAAAATGTCAAAAACCCGGAAATACCGGGTTTTGAGGTTTCTAAAAATGTTATGATTTACGAAAGTACTTGCTGTACTTTATCTGCTGCTTCTTGAAATTCGATGGCCGATTGCACATCCAAGCCGCTATTGTCAATCAATTCCTTAGCGATATCGGCATTGGTCCCTTGTAATCTCACAATGATGGGCACATCGATTGTTCCCATGTTTTTGTAGGCATCCACAATTCCTTGCGCTACACGGTCACAACGAACAATTCCTCCAAAGATATTCACTAAAATAGCTTTTACGTTAGGATCTTTTAAAATAAGATTGAAAGCTGTTTCTACACGTTCGGCATCGGCGGTACCACCAACATCCAAGAAATTGGCTGGTTCTCCCCCTGCTTGTTTGATCAAGTCCATAGTTGCCATGGCAAGTCCGGCACCATTTACCATACACCCTACATTTCCATCAAGGTCCACATAGTTTAATCCTACAGCCTTTGCTTCAACTTCTACAGGGTTTTCCTCTCGAATATCACGCATTGCCGCATAATCTTTATGACGGAATAACGCGTTGTCATCGATAGTCACTTTGGCATCTACCGCAATTACTTTATCGTCACTGGTTTTTAAAACCGGGTTAATTTCAAACAAAGAAGAATCCGATTCGGTATAAGCCTTATAAAGTGCCGTAACAAATTTTACCATTTGTTTGAACGCTTGCCCACTTAACCCTAGGTTAAACGCTACTTTTCTAGCCTGAAATCCTTGTAAACCCACAGATGGGTCAATTTCTTCCGTAAAGATAAGGTGTGGAGTTTCCTCTGCAACGGTTTCAATATCCATCCCCCCTTCGGTAGAATACATGATCATATTCTTTCCGCTTGCACGGTTAAGCAATACACTCATATAATATTCTTCAGGTTCGCTATCACCAGGGTAATACACGTCCTCTGCCACTAATACCTGATGTACTTTTTTACCTTCAGCACTAGTTTGCGGAGTGACCAAGTTCATGCCAATAATTTCACCCGAAAGTTTCTCTACATCTTCCAAACTTTTAGCAAGTTTTACCCCGCCTCCTTTTCCACGGCCCCCAGCATGCACTTGTGCTTTAATTACGTGCCATCCGGTTCCTGTTTCTTCAGTAAGTTTATTGGCTGCTGCCACTGCTTCTTCGGGAGTGGTAGCCACGATGCCTCTTTGTATTTCTACGCCAAAGCTGCTTAAAATTTCTTTTCCTTGGTATTCGTGTAAATTCATTTGTTATGAGTTTTTTTCAGCAACACAAAAGTAATAAATGTTCGTTGGAATATCCCCATAAAATCCAATTTTGAACCCTTTTTTAAGTTTTTAGAATAATTTTCACATAGATTTCGATATTACCCTTTATTTTTACAGCTTTTTAATCTTTGTAAAACCTTAAAAATGACACGAGAAAACCTTTTAGCTGTTGCGGAAGCGTATGGAAGTCCGCTGTATGTGTATGATACCACCAAAATGGAATCGCAGTACAAACGTTTAACCAAAGCGTTTTCCAAGGTGAAACAAGTAAAGGTAAATTATGCGGTAAAAGCATTATCCAATATCTCGGTCTTGAAGTTTTTACATTCTTTAGGGGCTGGAATGGACACCGTTTCCATTCAAGAGGTAAAACTAGCTTTAGAAGCGGGGGTACCTCCAGAAATGATTATCTACACGCCCAACGGAGTCTCTTTGGAAGAAATAGAAAAAGCGGTTTCCCTGGGCGTTCAGATCAATATTGACAACTTATCCATCTTAGAGCAATTCGGAACCAAACATCCTAAAACCCCGGTGTGTATTCGCATCAACCCTCACGTTATGGCTGGCGGGAATACGAATATTTCGGTAGGGCATATTGATAGTAAGTTTGGGATCTCCATTCACCAAATGCCCCATATTCAACGGATTTTAGAAAATACCAAAATGACCATTAATGGGATTCACATGCATACAGGAAGCGATATCCTGGATGTGGATGTGTTTTTATATGCTTCTGAAATTCTGTTTGAAGCAGCTACCCATTTTAAGGATTTAGAGTTTATAGACTTCGGAAGTGGCTTTAAAGTACCTTATAAAGCGGGCGATGTAGAAACCAATGTCGAAGAATTTGGCGAAAAACTATCGGAGCGCTTTAACGAATTCTGTAAAAGCTATGGAAAAGAACTTACACTGGCCTTTGAGCCTGGAAAATTTTTAGTGAGTGAAGCGGGAAAGTTTCTTGCCAAAGTGAATGTGGTCAAACAAACGACTTCTACCGTATTTGCGCAAATAGACAGTGGTTTCAACCATTTAATTAGACCGATGCTCTACGGAAGCCGTCACGAAATCCACAACATTAGCAATCCAGAAGGTAGGGAGCGTTTTTATAGTGTGGTAGGGTATATTTGCGAAACCGATACGTTTGCCAATAATAGAAGAATTTCTGAAATTCGGGAAGGGGATATATTGGCTTTCGATAATGCCGGAGCCTACTGTTTTACCATGGCTAGCAATTACAACTCTAGGTACCGTCCAGCTGAAGTTCTTTGGCACCATAAGAAAGCACATCTTATACGAAAAAGGGAAACGTTTGATGACCTACTAAAAAATCAGGTAGTGATCGACTTATAAATTGAATTGGCCCATTTCTTTTTGGGCCTTTTTAAATTCCTCTACCATTTCCTGAACGATTTTTGCAGCAGGTTTGATGTCGTGTATCAATCCTGAAATCTGCCCTATTTCCAATTCCCCTTCTTCTAAATCGCCTTCAAACATCCCACGCTTGGCACGGGCACGACCCAAAAGCTCTTTTAGTTCCTCAATACTGGGACCTTTAGCGTAAAGGGTTTTCACGTCTTGGTAGAATTTATTTTTAATGAGTCGCACCGGGGCAAGCTCTTTTAAAGTAAGTTCTGTATCCCCTTCTTTGGCATCTACCACCACTTTCTTAAAGTCGGGGTGCGCACTGCTTTCTTCAGAAGCCACGAACCTGCTACCCACCTGTACGCCATCGGCTCCTAAAATCATGGCGGCCAGCATACCGCTCCCTGTGGCGATGCCACCGGCGGCAATCAACGGAATAGTAAGTTGTTCCTTAACCATAGGGATTAATGTGAAGGTAGTAGTCTCTTCCCTTCCATTATGCCCCCCCGCTTCAAAACCTTCTGCAACCACCGCGTCTACTCCAGCTTCTTGGGCTTTCAGGGCAAATTTCACACTGCTCACCACATGAACCACGGTAATTCCATGTTCCTTTAAAAGTCCAGTATAGGTTTTCGGGTTTCCTGCGGAAGTAAACACAATTTTAACCCCTTCCTCTATGATAATTTCTATGATTTCCTGAAGGTTAGGATACAACATGGGTACATTGACCCCAAAGGGTTTTTGGGTTGCATTTTTGCACTTCTGAATGTGCTCACGGAGTACTTCAGGGTACATAGAACCCGCACCAATAATACCCAGACCTCCGGCATTGCTTACCGCGCTTGCCAAACGCCAACCACTATTCCAGATCATTCCAGCTTGAATGATGGGGTATTTAATTTGAAAAAGCTGGGTGACTCTTTGTGACACTATTGTTTGATAATTTTAAATGAATTATGAGCTACTTCCGAAGTAATCCTTGCAATATAAACTCCTGAGTTCAATTGAGAGAGATTGACTTGACCAAGGTTGCTAGATACGTTTTCAGAAAAAACCTTTTCACCCAGGACATTGAAAACTTCCAAGGTAGCTTTTGTCATATTTTCAGGAAAAGAAATGTGCAGCACATCCTTCACAGGATTCGGGTAGATCGCAAAATTCCGGGATAAAAACTCCTGCTCATTCCCTAAGGTTTGCAAAGCATTGTACGCCTCTTCAAAATTAGGGATCCCATAGCCCATTTCATTCGTGGGATTATCATAAAGGTGGGCCGATTCCCTAACAATTTGCATGATGAGCTCATTTCTAACTTCTGGACGGGACTGCCATAGGCAGGTGACTGCTCCAGCCATAATAGGGGAACTGAAAGAAGTACCACTACTAAAATCCACCCCTCCCGAAACATCAATAACAGCAGCACTTTGCCCTTGTGCCATAACATCAGGCTTTATTCTTCCATCGACAGTAGGCCCCCGAGAACTAAACGAAGCATAAAAACCGTCTGCATCAACAGCGCCAATACTTAAAAGTCCTGGAGCATCGGCAGGTGAGCCAACCGTTCCGAAGCCATTTCCATCATTCCCGGCAGAAGTGACCAGCAACATGCCTTTTTCGAAAGCAATATTGGCTCCCCGTGCCGAAATGGTGGTAAGTCCATCCAGATCTTCGTAAGTATGTGTGTAATTTGGATTATCGTAATCTTGGTACCCAAGTGAAGTATTCACCACATCCACTCCTAAGCTATCGGCTCTTTCCAAAGCCTCTACCCACCAGGCCTCTTCCCTTGGATTTTCCTCTGGGCCATACTCGGTTCGGAACAAATAAAAAGAAGCATTGGGAGCCGTTCCTACAAAATCATCCTGAATAAACCCTCCAATATCACTGGTTGTTCGTACTCCATGAGAACCTGTTCCCGTCACATCGGTGGTTCTCGAAAAAAAATCGAAGGTTCCCAACAGGCGTCCCTCGTTAATGATATCTGAAAAAGCGGGATTGGTAGAAAAGTTGGGGAATCCAGAGTCCATCACTGCGATAACCATCCCTTCTCCCGTAAAATCCTGTTCGTGAAGAAAGTCACCTCGAATCATTTCAATTTGATTGGCGGCACTTCCATAGTTATAAGTCACCCGTTGCTGTTCCACTTCAAATTTATCAGGGGTATTACCTACCGTCACAGGCATCAGGTTGAGCGATTTATCCATCCATTCGATATCGGTTACAAAAGAAAGCCCCAATAAGTTTTCAATAGTTGCTTCCGTTCCTTGCACATACACACAATTAAGCCATTTAGATTTGGCCCAGACAGTAATCCCCGAGGTATTTTTAATTTGCGTAATATAGCTTTCGGTTACCGGAACATCCCGCTCGTCTATCGCAACATTATGAAGTTGTTTTCTGTCAATAGCCTCCTGCGTAAGAATGGTAAGGGGATTATCGATTGAAGTTTGGACGTTCTCCTTGTCGGCAAAGAAAACCAATGCATCCTGTATTTGAGCAACGCTGGAAAGTGTTATGCAAAACACTCCCAAGAATAATATTTTTTTCATAGCATTTATTTTAAGAAATCACACCACTACCCAAGAGTTCATCTTCGTGGTACCAAGCCACAAATTGTCCTTCGGTGATGGCCGATTGTGGTTTTTCAAATATAACATAAAGACCCGAGACTGTTTGGTACAGTTTTGCCTTTTCTAAAGGTTGACGGTATCGAATTCTGGCCTTTACTTCCAAAGTTTCATCGATTTCCAAAGCTAAGTCCTTACGAATCCAATGGGTTTCTTCATTTTTAACAAAAAGTCCTCGTCGGTACAGACCCGGGTGTTCTTTTCCTTGACCGGTATAAATGATGTTATTCTGCACATCGGTATCAATCACAAACAAGGGTTCCTTGGTACCCCCTACTGCCAAACCTTTTCGTTGTCCCTTAGTAAAATAATGAGCCCCTTGATGCGTGCCCACAACTTTTCCATCCTCGGGTTGGTACTGAATTTTTTCTGAAAGATGTTCCAAAGCGTCTGCTTCGGAAGAAAACTCTTGCGTTTCTTTTTTAAAACCTTCAAACGCTTCAGGAACCTCGATAATCACTCCCTCTTTGGGCTTCAGCTGCTGCTGAAGGAATTCGGGCAATCGTACTTTTCCTATAAAACACAAACCCTGTGAATCTCTTTTTTCCGCAGTAATTAAATCCTGTTCCGCAGCAATTTTACGTACTTCAGGTTTTAATAATTCCCCTATTGGAAATAAGGTTTTGGATAGTTGTTCTTGTGACAATTGACAAAGAAAATACGATTGATCCTTATTAGGATCTCTTCCCGAAAGCAATTGGTATATTTTCGCTCCATCCTTTTCAATTTCCCCCTTTCTGCAATAATGACCTGTCGCAACAAAGTCGGCTCCTAAGCTTAACGCAATTTTCAGAAAAACATCAAACTTAATTTCACGGTTACAAAGTACATCAGGATTTGGAGTACGCCCCATTTTGTATTCATGGAACATGTAATCCACAATACGTTCTTTGTATTCTTCACTTAAATCGACCGTTTGAAAGGGAATCCCCAATTTCTGAGCGACTAACATCGCGTCATTACTATCTTCTAACCAAGGGCATTCATTGGAAATGGTTACGGAGTCGTCGTGCCAATTTTTCATAAAGAGGCCAATGACCTCGTACCCTTGTTTTTTTAACAAATAGGCGGCCACACTGGAGTCTACTCCTCCACTTAATCCTACTACAACTCTTTTTTGCATGTTCTTAGAGACGATAAATTTACAAAAAACTTACGCTTTACTGTCTTTTAACTGGTTTGGGATAAGTTTCCTCCAATTCCAAGACTCCATTTTTGTAGTATTTCCAGAGCCCGTGTTTTTTTCCATCCTTATAAAATCCTTCTACCACTAGAGTACCAGAAGCATCATAGTATTTTGCGGGACCCTGCAATTCATTTTGATGGTATTGAAGTTTTTTAATGACCACCCCTTCAGGAGAATAGTATAGATTTTCTCCTTCTTTTTTACCCGCTTGATAGTGGATTTCCTCAGTAATCGCACCATTGGGATAATAAGTGGTTTGTTTCCCATCCATCTCCCCATTTTTATAGAACTCCCGGGCCATTACAGTCTTGGATTTTTCATGGTAGTACAACCACTCCCCTTCCCGCTTTTGGTCGATCATTTTTCCTTCGCTCACCAATTTACCCTTAATTGTGAAGTATTGCACCCATACCGTATCGTCTTTATCGTTAAAGGTTCTCGTAGCCGTAGGTTGGGTGCCACATTCGCCACAGTATAGTTTAAAAACACCAACTTCTTTCCCATGGTCAAAAGTTCCTTCATAGCGAACCTGGTCGCTTCCCTCATAGGTTTTTTTCCAATACCCATGACGCTTACCTTGAGCGTCAAATTGGTTGATTTCCTGTGAGGATAAAGCTGCACTCGAGAAAACCAAAAAGCATAAAATAATAATACTTCGCATCTTATTTTATTTTTAACAACGAGCTATGCTTTTCAAAAATTGTACCGTTGCAAAAAGTTACTTTCGCTTTTGTTGCGCTTTTTTCTGTTCCTCTGCCTGTTCCATCATTTCTGCCATTTTACGCTGAAAGCGATTTTGCTTTTTAGGCTGCTTCTTTTTCTGCTGAATTTTTGCATGGATTTTGTCTTCATCAATAATAAAGTTTTTAATCACTAGCATAATACCAATCGTAATCACATTGGAAGTAAGGTAATACAACGAAAGTCCACTCGCATAGTTGTTGAAGAAAATCAACATGAACAAGGGTGATAAGTACATCAAAAATTTCATGTTGGGCATTCCGGGTTGCTGTTGTTGTTGCATCTGTGCCCCAGTACTCATCATCATATAGATAAAAATGGCAATGGAAGCCAAAATGGGGAACAAGCTTACGTGATCCCCATAGAATGGGATACTCCAACCAGAAGGAAATTCGTAAATCACATCATAGCTTGCCAAATTATCGGCCCATAGGAAGCTCTTTTGTCTAAGGTCGAAAGCCGTAGGGAAAAAGGTGAACAACGCATAAAACACCGGAATTTGCAACAAGGCCGGCAAACAACCCTTCAACGGACTGGCTCCTGCGGCATTTTGAAGCTTCATGGTTTCCTGCTGAATCTTCATCTGGTTACCTTCATACTTCTTTTTAATTTCATCCATCTCGGGTTTCAGCACTTTCATCTTAGCCTGTGAAACATATTGCTTGTACTGCACAGGAGATAGCAAAAGCTTGAACAAAATGGTTAAAACAATAATGGCGATTCCGGCAGGTAACCAATCGCTTAAAACCCCAAAAACAGGAATGATCATGTATTTATTGATGATTCCAAAGATTCCCCAACCTAGGGGCATAGCTTCATCAAGGTTTCTATCGTACGTCTTAAAAATTTGATAATCGGTTGGGCCGTAATACATGTTCATATCATAAGCCAAAGCACCTCCCTTAGGCTCTAAAAGCATTCGGGCTCCATATTTTTTGGTGTAAACTGTGTCTATTTCTTCGTCTTTTACCAAATCTTCCGAAGTAAATTTCACCTCTTTAAAAGGGGTGTCGGTAAGCAACATAGAACTAAAAAAGTGCTGTCGGTAGTTCATCCAAGTCACATCCTCCTCAGTTTCTTCATCTTCACTGGTGGGAGATAATTTATCGTGATCATCCCCACCTTCAAACTCATAAGTTAATCGGGTATAACGATTTTCATAACTAATACTTTTAGCATGGCGATACCCCTTAAAATTCCAATCCAAATACATGGGTTGTGTAGTATTCATCACCCCATCCAAACCTTGCGAGCGCAAGGTGAAATCTAACATATACTCGCCAGGTTTTAACTCGTAGCGGTATTCAATAAAGGCAGTTTCTGAAGTTTTCAACTTCATGGAAAGAACGGGATTATCCCCCTTTTTGGATAAGGAAGGTTCAAAGAATAGGTCCCGTGTATTCAATAGCCGGTTCTCTGCTGAAAACTGTAGATTGAAGTCGTTATTCCCATCTTTTATGAGATAAATAGGCTTCCCTTCGTATTGTGTTTGCTCTTTTAATTTAGCCTCTACAATATACCCCCCTTTATTGCTAATCTGAAGCTGCAACACATCATTTTCAAGAGTGGTTGTACCTTCTTTTGCGGAAGCCAAGCTTCCAGAATAAGCAAAAGATCCCAAACGATTCTTCAATCCCTCCATGGCCAAAGTATCTTGAGGAGCAGCGGTAAAGGCTTCTTCCGAAGAATTTTCAACCAAAGGCTTATCTTGTAGACTAGGTGTTTCCTCGGCCACTTGTTCGGTCTTGGCTTTCTCGGCTTCGACTTCTTCAGGTGTAGGCTGATTTTGGTAAAGCATCCAAAGGAGGATACCCCCTATTAATAAAAATCCGAGTAATGTGTTAAGGTCAAATTTCTTTTCTTCCATGGTATTGTATGCTTCTGAAAACTTTCAGAAGGTTTTATTAGTAATCCAATTCTATTTGTCAACAATCCCGCCTAAAAGTAACAGTAGGACAAATTGTCGTTATTTTTTTGCGTATTCGTAAGCCGCTTTCACAAAACCTACAAATAAAGGATGTGGACTCGCCACGGTACTTTTATATTCTGGATGGTACTGCACCCCAACAAACCAAGGGTGTGTAGGCACCTCCACGATTTCCACCAATCCTGTTTTAGGATTGATTCCGGTAGCTATTAAACCAGCCGCTTCAAATTGATCGCGATAGGCATTGTTGTATTCATACCGATGACGATGGCGTTCCAATATTGTATGAGACTTGTATATACTGTTTACTACGCTTCCTTCCTTCAATTCACATTCCCAAGCGCCCAAACGCATGGTACCCCCCATATCGGTGATGTGTTTTTGCTCTTCCATAAGCGCTATCACGGGATGTGGTGTGTTTTCGTTCATTTCGGTACTATTGGCATCTTTTAATTCAAGTACATTTCTGGAAAACTCAATAACTGCCATTTGCATTCCCAAGCAAATTCCTAAAAAGGGCAGATTATTTTCCCGTGCATAGCGAACGGCAGCGATTTTACCTTCAATACCACGTTCCCCAAAGCCTGGAGCTACCAAAATTGCATCCAGTCCTTTTAACTGTTGTGCCATGTTATGGGCATCCAAAAATTCGGAATGAATGGAAACCACTTCCACGGAAACTTCATTAGCGGCACCTGCATGGATAAAAGACTCCAAAATAGATTTATAACTATCCTGCAATTCTACATACTTTCCTATGAGCCCAATGGTCACTTTTCCCTTCGGATTCTTATGGCGGGTTAAAAATTCATTCCATTGTTGCAGATTGGGTTCGGTAGAATCATCCAATCGTAACTTCCGAAGAGAGACTTTATCCAATCCTTCTTCCAACATTAAATTAGGGACGTCATAAATCGTAGAAGCATCAATAGACTGAATCACGGCATCCTTTTCCACATTGCAGAATAACGCCAATTTGGTACGTAAATCTTCACTCAGTTCATGTTCGGTACGACATACCAAAATATCGGCTTGAATTCCACTTTCCATTAAGGTTTTCACCGAGTGTTGCGTAGGTTTGGTTTTTAACTCGCCCGCTGCAGAAAGATATGGTATGAGCGTAAGGTGAATAAACAAACTATTATGAGGGCCTAGCTCCCACTTTAATTGTCGAACTGCTTCAATGTAAGGCAACGATTCAATATCCCCCACAGTCCCTCCAATTTCGGTAATCACGATATCATATTCCCCGGTATTTCCTAAAATTTGGATGCGGTCTTTTATTTCATTGGTGATGTGCGGAACCACCTGAACGGTTTTTCCTAAAAACTCTCCCCTACGCTCTTTTTCTATCACACTTTGGTAAATACGGCCCGTGGTCACATTATTGGCTTGTGAGGTGCGCACATTTAAGAAGCGCTCGTAGTGCCCTAAGTCCAAATCGGTTTCAGCGCCATCATCGGTTACATAACATTCGCCATGTTCATACGGATTTAAAGTTCCGGGATCTACGTTGATGTATGGATCTAACTTCTGAATAGTCACGCGGTACCCCCTTGCCTGCAATAGTTTTGCCAAGGAAGCTGCGATAATACCTTTACCTAATGAAGAAGAAACCCCGCCCGTAACGAAGATGTACTTTGTAGTGCTCATACAATGAATGCTTGTTGTTACCTATACGGGATGCAAAGATACAGAATAAAAACCACGGGGTACAAGAATTTCCTAAAAAGGTTTTCAGAATATTCTGAAGGCTTCAGACGTATCAATAACACTTTTTTTTAAGAGATTGCGTTATAAAAATTACTAACATAAAACACACCCGATGAAAAAAGTGCTGCTATTACTACTTACCTTTACCTTTCTATCCCACTCCCTTCCGCCAGAAACCGAAAAATTACTAGATCTAACCGAAGCTGTTTCCGAAGGAAAAGTACGCTATAACATCCAAGGGAATTCAGAAAGTACGCACTACTATCAACCTGTTTCATTGACCCTAGAGAATACTTCTTCAGAAGCTATGGTTATTCGTGTTCCCAACGGACTCAAACTCCAATCTTCCCTTTCAGAAACACAAGATTTACTATTGGTGAAGGAGGAACTCATTGCTTTAAAACCACAGGAAACCAAAAGCTTATTGCTATTTGCCATGTGCACCCAACAGCAAAATAGTGCCCCTTCCCAAGAAGACACCTTTTCTATAGGCGGCATGGCTGAAGGCCCCTTGGCGGCTATTGCCAAGGAGGTAGGGAAAAAAGAAGCTTTTAATACCATTGGGCAATACGCTGTTTGGAGCACTACCGATGCTTATGCACTGTCTAATATTTCGGGGTATGACGAAGCATTGGCCAGCCATTTTAGAACTTTTGTCGCTAATGAATTAGGGGTTGAAATACCTGAAATTGAAAGTATTGAAAACTACAATAACCCCATTACGCCCGAACGAAGACTTACGGGTCATGTCATTGGAGGGGAATTTAATTACAAGTTTACCAAAACTTCTGATGTCACTATAGGTATGTTTAACGAACGTAATGTCATTGTTCGGGAATTGCTTAACAATCCTGAAACAAAACCCGGAAAACATAATTTCTCCTTCCAGTTTGATACGATGCAATACACAGAAGATACGTATTACATTAGATTGATAATCAATGGCCGCGTAAAAGTGAATTATAAAATGCGGCGGGATAGTTAGATTTTAGCTTACTTTGCACTTGTGAAAGTCGCAATTGTCATCTTAAACTGGAACGGAAAAAAACTTTTGGAGCAATTCCTGCCTTCGGTAGTAAAGCATTCTTCTGAAGCTACTGTTTATGTGGCCGATAATGCTTCCACAGATGACAGTAATGCCTTCCTTCAAACTCATTTCCCGGAAGTGCACATCCTTCAGAATAAAGAAAATGGGGGCTATGCCAAGGGTTATAATGATGCTTTAAAAAATGTAACGGAAGACCTTTTTGTATTGTTGAATAATGATGTGGAAGTTTCTGAAAATTGGCTCTCCCCTATCCTTTCAGAATTTGAAAAAGACCACACGCTTGTTGCGGCACAGCCTAAGCTATTGGATTATAAGAATAAAGACTATTTTGAATATGCCGGAGCTGGTGGCGGATTTCTAGATGCTTTTGGATATCCGTTCTGTAGAGGGCGCATCTTTCATACATTGGAAAAAGACCAAGGGCAATACAATGATATTCTACCTATTTTTTGGGCTTCCGGAGCATGTTTGTTTGTGAAACGGGATGCCTTCTGGAAAGCAGGGGCTTTTGACGAGGACTTATTTGCTCACCAAGAAGAAATCGATCTTTGTTGGCGATTACATTCTCAAGGAGGAAACATCAAGTATATAGGGCGCTCTACAGTCTATCATCTTGGAGGAGCAACCTTATCCACGGCAAATCCACAAAAAACATTTTACAATTTCAGAAATACCTTATTGGTTTTAGTAAAAAACAGAGGCGGTGCTAAGGTTTGGTGGCTCATTTTTCAACGATTGGTTTTAGATGCTGCTGCAGGGCTTCAGTTTTTACTTCAAGGGAAAATCTCCCACTTCTGGGCCATCCTAAGAGCGCATTTTAGCTTTTATGGCTTTCTGCCAAAGTTTCTCCAAAAGCGTAAAAAGCATGCGAACTCCCTTAAGTACTGGAAGATAAAGTGCCTGGTATGTAAGTACTTTATTTCAAAAAAGCGTACCTTTAACAATCTATGATAATTTTTACTTAAATTATTGTTAAGCCCTTGTAATTGGGGGTGCCTTATATGTAATTTTGGTCAACTTAAATATACTATCAATTATGAAAAAATTCTTAATTCTATTAGTGTCTACAAGTTTAATGTTTACTTCTTGTGTATCTAAAAAGAAGTATGCCGAACTTGAAGCCAAGCAAAAACAAACCCAAGACCTTCTTAATACGGCAACTGTAAAATTAAATGCCTGTGAGGCCGATAGAGCTGCAGCCAATGCTACTATCGCTGCCCTTGAAAAAAGAGTTGCCGACCTAAAAAGCGATAAGGACAATCTTATTAAAAGCTCTAAAGAACTTACCGTTCTTACACAACAGGGAGCTACCAATCTTGAGAAATCCTTGGAAAGCCTTAAAGAAAAAGATTTAAAAATTAGCCGTTTACAAGATGCACTTAACAAAAAAGATAGTGTAACCTTGGCGCTAGTAACAAGCCTAAAGAAAGAAGTTGGATTGAATGATGAAGATATCGAAATCAATGTTGAAAAGGGAGTGGTATTTATCTCTTTAAGCGATAAAGTGCTTTTCAAAAGTGGAAGCTACCAATTATCCAACAGAGCCAATGAAATTTTAGGCAAAGTAGCGACTGTTATTAATAGTAAGCCCGATTTTGAAGCATTAGTTGAAGGACATACCGACAATGTTCCTTACAGCAATGGGGTACTTATAGACAATTGGGATTTAAGTGTGAAGCGTGCTACTGCGGTAGTGCGAAAGTTGAAGGAATTAGGAGCCAACCCTGCGCAATTAATTGCCGCCGGTAGAGGAGAGTTTGTTCCATTGGTACCCAATACTACTGCCGAAAATAAATCCACAAACCGTAGAACCAAGATTTATGTATTGCCTAAAATCGATCAGTTCTATACCATGATCGAAGAAGAATTGGAAACCCTTTCCAATGAAGAAGGTGGTAATTAATCTCAGTTAGATATATACTGAAAAACCCTAGCGCTGCTAGGGTTTTTTTATGTTTTTTATTAAAATAGGAAATAGAATCGATTAAATTTCCAGACTTCCTTTTCCTTCCCTTATTAAAATTGGTTCATCACCTGTAATATCTATCACGGTAGACGGAACATTATCCCCATACCCCCCGTCAATCACTAAATCGACCAAATTATCCCATTTCTCATAAATCAGTTCAGGATCCGTGGTATACTCAATCACTTCATCTTCGTCTTTAATAGAAGTTGAAACAATCGGGTTGCCCAAAGCTCTTACAATAGCCCGGGTAATATTATTATCGGGAACACGAATCCCTACTTCCTTTTTCTTTTTAAAGACAGAAGGCAAATTGTTATTTCCTGGAAGGATAAAGGTATAAGGCCCTGGCAAGGCCCTTTTCAAGATTTTAAAAGTACTGGTATCAATTTGTTTTACGTAGTCGCTTAAATTGCTTAAATCTTCACAAACAAAAGAGAAATTTGCCTTTTCCAACTTCACTCCTTTAATGATGGCAATTCGCTCTAGGGCAGATTTATTCGTAATATCACATCCTAAGGCATAGACGGTATCACTAGGGTAAATAACCAGACCTCCTTCCCGAAGTATTTTAACGGTTTTTTCAATTTCCTTCGAATTGGGGTTTTCTTCGTATATTCTAATGAATTCGGCCATAAAAAAGGATTGTATCCTTATAAAGATACACTGTTTTGGTGAAATTCAGAAGGCTTTTTTAGGGATTTATTCCAGCACCTTCAGCTTAGCAAACCGAAGGAGTAATTTTTTAAGTCCGCCGTTTTCAAAATCAATTTCCGCTTTGGTGTCGGCCCCTACGCCTTCTACTTTTAATATTTTCCCTTTTCCGAAGCGAACATGCTCCACCAAGGTTCCTTCTGAAAGGCCTGCTTCTTTAGCATCGAAGTTTTTATCCGCGCTACTAGACACTGGTTTTAAACGGCGTAGTTTTTTGAGCTGGGAATCGGTTGGGCCCGCAGGTGGTATTCCCGAAACAGGTTTCCGCATTCGCAATTTACTTTTGTCCACTTCCCCAAAAATATCGGAATCGATTAAAGGTTTGTAACGATGCTCGGTCATGGGGGTAAGATACTCGAGAAAGCTTTCGTCTATTTCTTCAATAAAGCGGCTAGGCTCGGCATCAATTAATTTCCCCCAACGGTAGCGGCTTTGCGTATAGGTTAAATAAGCTTGCTTTTCAGCCCGGGTCAATGCTACGTAAAACAATCGGCGTTCTTCTTCCAATTCAGAGCGGGTATTCATACTCATACCACTGGGAAATAGCTCTTCTTCCATTCCTACAATATATACATACGGGAATTCCAAGCCCTTGGCCAGATGCACGGTCATTAAAGCTACTTTATTGTCATCCCCTTTTTCGTTGTCCAAGTCGGTAGCCAAGGCTACATCTTCCAAAAATTCATTTAAGGAACCCGTAGCATCGGCTAGTTCTTTTTGTTCTTCCACAAAGTCCTTGATACCATTCAAGAGTTCTTCCATATTCTCGATTCGGGCAATTCCTTCGGGGGTACCATCTTTTTTAAGCTCGGTAAGCAATCCTGTTTTCTTGGTAACATGCTCTGTAATCTGAAAAGCATTATAGGTCTGATTCAAAACCTGGAAACTTTCAATCATGGTTACAAAATCATCCAAACGTCCTTTGGTCCCTGCATTGATCTTTAAATCAATTTTATCCAGATTCTGCATCACTTCAAAAATGGAACGATTGTAATGATTGGCGGCCACTACCAAACGGTCCATCGTCGTACTTCCAATACCTCTGGCGGGATAATTGATAACGCGTTTTAAGGCTTCTTCGTCCTTCGGATTTAATATAAGGCGCAAATAAGCAATGACATCCTTGATCTCTTTCCGTTGGTAAAAACTGAGTCCGCCGTAAATACGATACGGAATGTCTTTTTTCCGAAGCGCATCTTCAATGGCTCGCGATTGCGCATTGGTTCGGTACAATACCGCAAATGCATCGTATGGCAACTGATGGTTCATTAGGGTTTCAAAAATCGAGCTAGCTACAAAACGGCCCTCGTCACCATCGGTCATCGTACGATTTACCTTAATTTTATTTCCCTCTTCATTTGCAGTCCAAACCACTTTATCCAACCGGTTTTTATTTTTCTCGATGATACTATTGGCGGCATTGACAATGTTTTTGGTAGAACGATAATTCTGTTCCAATCGGTACACTTTTACATCGTCGTAATCCTTCTGGAAGTTGAGAATATTATTGATATTTGCCCCTCTGAAGGCATAAATACTTTGGGCGTCATCGCCTACCACACAGATATTCTGAAAACGATCGCTTAAAGCCCTTACAATTAAATACTGACTGTGATTGGTGTCTTGGTACTCATCGACCAAAACATACCGGAAGCGGTCTTGATAACGTGCCAGCACATCTGGGAAACGCGTTAAAAGCTCGTTGGTCTTCAGTAATAAATCATCAAAATCCATCGCTCCAGCCTTAAAACAGCGATCTACATAATTTTTATAGATTTCCCCTAATCGAGGCATTTTTGCCATAGCATCGGCTTCGACCAATTCTGGATTATTGAAATAAGCCTTAACGGTAATTAAACTGTTTTTATAAGAAGAAATGCGGGAGTATACTTGCTTGTATTTGTACACATCCTTGTCCAAGTGCATTTCTTTGATGATGGCCCTAATCACACTCTGACTGTCCTGTGTGTCGTAAATGGTAAAGTTGGAAGGATACCCAAGTTTATCGGCTTCAAAACGAAGGATTTTTGCAAAAATGCTGTGAAAAGTACCCATCCATAGGTTTTTAGCTTCACTATTGCCTACGATTTCGGCAATACGCTTTTTCATTTCCCGCGCCGCTTTATTGGTAAAAGTCAACGCCAAAATATTAAAGGGATCCACTCCTTTGGCCATTAAGTAGGCAATTCGATAAGTAAGTACCCGGGTTTTACCAGAACCTGCTCCCGCAATTACTATAAGGGGGCCTTCTTTATGAAGTACGGGTGCCAATTGGGCATCATTCAATTGTTGTAAGTATTCCTGCAAGGGTATTTTCTGAAAGTTTTTGAAAGCCGAAAAATAGCGAAATTCAAAGGAACGGCAAATGTCAGGAGATGGAATTTATAAACAAATTGTCGGGATACCGAACCCTACCTCTCATTTACATACACCGGTAAGAAGAAATAAATAAGGGCATACTCTTTCTGAAGGCGCTCCTTCAAAAAAAAAGCAACCTCCAAAAAAGAGTGGGTTTCTTAAAAATTGGATATCTTTAACGAAAGAAAGAAATTGCCAACTTTTTGCATTCAATGCTTTATTTTATTTCTGAAAAAACCATTATGAAAGCACTTCCTACCCTATTCCTATTCATTCTTTTTATTGCTCCCTTAAAAGCACAAATGGATGCGTCCTTACTGAAGGATATAGAAAAAATAGAACCCAAAGTAATCGATTGGCGTCATTATTTTCACCAAAACCCTGAATTATCGAATCGGGAATTTACAACAGCGAAAAAAATAGAAGAACACCTCAAATCCTTAGGACTCGAAGTACAAACCAAAATTGCGAAAACAGGCGTAGTAGGCATCTTAAAAGGCGAAAAACCTGGAAAAGTGGTGGCTTTAAGGGCCGATATCGATGCCCTTCCCGTTACCGAACGGAATAATCTACCGTTTAAAAGTGAGGTAACCGATACTTTTTTAGGTACCGAAACAGGTGTCATGCATGCCTGTGGCCATGATACGCATATTGCTATTTTAATGGGGGTGGCCGAAGTCCTTGCAAAACATAAAAACCTCATCAAAGGAACCATAAAATTCATTTTTCAACCTGCGGAAGAAGGGCCGCCTCCGGGTGAAGAAGGAGGCGCCAAACTCATGATTAAAGAAGGGGTTCTCAAAAATCCAGATGTGGATGCTATTTTTGGCTTGCACATTAATTCTGGGACACCCGTAGGGACCATAAAATATAAAAGCGGGGGTACGATGGCGGCCGTAGAACGCTTTGTGGTCACCGTGAAAGGGAAGCAAACCCACGGATCGGCTCCTTGGGATGGCGTAGACCCTATCCTTATTTCAGCAAAAATTATTGATGGCTTTCAAACTATTATAAGCAGGGAGGCTCCACTGGTAGATGAAGCGGCTGTGATCACTGTTGGAAAGATTACCTCTGGGGTTCGATTTAACATTATCCCCGAATCTGCAGAAATGATCGGTACGGTAAGAACCCTAGATCCAGACATGCGTACCCTAATCATCAAACGAATGACCGAAATGGCTCAAAATATTTCCAAAGCCTATGGTGGGGAAGCCAGCATAGAGTGGCAAAATAATACGGTGGTCACGTATAACGACCCTGGTCTCACCGCACAAATGGTCCCCACCTTAGAAAAGGTAGCAGGAACAGAACAGGTAGTTGTTACCAAAGCCACTACCGGAGGAGAGGATTTTTCCTATTTTCAGGAAGAAGTCCCTGGGTTTTATTTCTTCTTAGGAGGTATGACTCCTGGAAATACTACTCCTTACCCACATCACACACCAGATTTTCAGATTGATGATAACGGAATGCTTTTGGGGGTAAAAGTAATGAGTCAGTTGGCCTTGGATTATCTAAACGCACAATAATATGGTACTAGAGTTTATTAAAAATATCCCTTGGTGGGGCTGGGTCTTGATTGTATTAGCCTTCATCGCTATTAAGGATATATTTTTCAACAAAAAACACACCATTCAGCATAACTTTCCGCTTGTAGGGCATATACGGTACATGCTCGAAAGTATTGGCCCTGAACTTCGGCAATATATTGTAGCCAATAATCGGGAAGAACTGCCTTTTAACAGAATTGAACGTGGCTGGATCTATGCCTCAGCAAAAAATCAAAATAATTACGAAGGCTTCGGAACGGATCGCGACATTTATGAGCCCAACTATATTTTCATCAACAATGCCATGCTCCCCTATAAAGTGCAAAAAGGACATCCTAATTACAAAGATCCTTACTTCCTCCCTTGCGCTAAAGTAATGGGGGCTTACCATAAACGAAAAAGACCTTTTCGGCCAGCCTCTGTGATTAATGTTTCTGCCATGAGTTATGGGTCCCTATCGGCAAGGGCAATCGAATCATTGAATCGGGGATGCCATAAAGCACATGCTTTCCATAATACAGGCGAAGGAGGGTTTTCGCCTTATCACGATACGGGGAGTGATGTAATTTTTCAAATCGGTACTGGCTATTTTGGGGTTCGCGATGATGACGGAAATTTTTCTATGGAAAAACTCAAAAAGCTTGTCATTGAGAATCCGCAGATAAGAGCGGTTGAAATAAAATTATCCCAAGGGGCAAAACCAGGAAAAGGCGGTGTCCTACCAGCCTCGAAAATAACCAAGGAAATTGCTAAGATTCGACACGTACGCATGGGGCATGATGTGATTTCCCCTCCCTACCACACCGCATTTGATGGGGTAAATGGACTTGTTGATTTTATTGAAGAAGTTGCCCAACAAACAGGGTTGCCCGTAGGGGTTAAATCGGCTATTGGAAAAACAGATACCTGGGAAGAATTGGCTTCCATCATGGCCGAAACCAACCGTGGTCCAGACTTTATTGCTATTGATGGCGGCGAAGGCGGGACCGGTGCCGCACCACCAAGTTTTGCCGACCATGTCGCACTACCCTGGATTTTTGGGTTTAGTACTATTTACAGTATTTTTAAACGGCATCAAATATGTGACAGAATTGTCTTTATCGGCAGTGGAAAGCTTGGCTTTCCCGCTAAGGCAGCAATGGCTTTTGCCATGGGGGCCGATTTAATTAATGTGGCCCGGGAGTCCATGCTTTCCATAGGTTGTATTCAAGCACAGCAATGCCATACCAACAAATGCCCTAGTGGTGTTGCAACCCAAAACAAATGGCTACAACGGGGGATCAATATAGACGACAAAGCCGTGAGAGCCCATTTCTACTTTAAAAATTTCAGAAAGGAATTACTGGAAATGACTCATGCTTGTGGCTATGAACATCCCTGCCAAATGACCATGGACGACGCTGAAATTACCTTGGGGGATAAAAACCTCGTAAAAACCCTTGCTTCCAGTTTTGGGTATTTAAAACAACACGTTGCCTTTAAAGGAATGGAATCCTTACAGAGTTGCCCACATTTAGGAGGTCACTATAACAAGAAAAATGAAAAGAAGGAAGTGAAAATGCTAAAAGACAAGGACCTTGTACGTTATTAAATTTCATAAACAATAGCATGCACTTTTACAATATTTGTAATTAATTTCGTTTTATATTTTTAAAACCAACCCCATGGAAGAATTTGCCCAAGTTTTAAATTATGTCGCTTTTTTACTACCTGCCATCGTTGTGGGGGTAGTGGCCTATTATTTTTTTAAAGGTCATACCGCAAACGAAGAAGGCAGACGTCGTTATTTGGTGCAAAAAGAAGCGCAAAATAAAATCATCCCTTCCCGTTTACAAGCTTACGAACGCTTAACATTATTAATGGAACGTATCGATCCCAATAAGCTTTTGGTACGTGTGAAACCTTTTTCGGAAGATGTCAACGAATACGAAGCGCTACTCATAAAAAGTATTGAACAGGAGTTTGAACATAATGTGACGCAGCAAATTTATGTGACCCAAGAATGTTGGAATTTGATTAATGCAGCAAAAAACGCCACCATTCATGTGATTCGGCAAGCGGCTATGCACGAAAATGGAAATACAGCCGATAACCTTCGGGAATATTTACTTCGGAATTTTATGGAAGAAGTCACTCCTTCACAAAAAGCCTTGGCGTACATCAAAAAAGAGGTCGCAGAACTTTTTTAGGCCTCCGGACCTTTAATTTCGTTGAGTTCCACGTTTTTCATCTTGGCATACTGAAAACCACTCTCCCACCATTTTTCCATTTCCACTTTATCGAATATCAAGGAATTGGTAGTAAGTACCGTGGGCGTGTAGTAAAAATTTAAAATTGCGTTTTTATTCCCGGCTACAAATTTCCCAATACGAATGTTTTGTTTTTCTACCCGGTCCAGCATGTAAGCGTGCATATTGGTAATCAAGGAAAATACATTGCGGGAAGGCAAACGATTGTAGTAGGCTACTTCCGTTTCCAAAATAATGACATCAACTTGTGTAGCTCCCCTGTTTAAAGCTTCTTCAATGGGCACCAAACTTCCAAATCCGCCGTCTGCATACTCACAGCCATCTTTTTTCACCAGAGTCATGAAGGGAGTATAATTACAGGAAATCCATACCCAATCGCAAAAATCGTCGTAGTTAAAGTCTTTTACCGACTTGTATTCCACTTGATTCAAGGAAAGATTGGAAACCGTTACCACCACTTCTTTATTACTGGATTTCAGAAGTTCGAAGTCTTCTTCCGTAAAGGTTTTTTTAATAAGTTTTCGTAGGTTATGGCTTTCGCCGAAGGTTTTACTTTTCCGAAGGAAATTCCGTAGGACATTCCAATGGTTAATCCCAATTTCCTTCCCGCCCCATTTGTCTTTTTTTACCGTAAAAGGACGAATACTGAAAATAGAATCTTGATTCACCGAGGTGTATACCTCCTTAATTTTTTCAATATTGTTGAGGGCCAAGTGTGGAATGAGCAGACTTCCCGTTGAGGTCCCTACAAATAAATCGTATTGATGCCCCATTTCCTCAATAAGGTACTGCGCCACGCCCCCACCAAACGCTCCTTTGCTTCCGCCACCTGAAATCACTAAAGCTCTCATTGCATTTTGAATTTTCGTTGAATATACGCTTTTTCAGCTTCGGAATAACTGGAAAATAACCCCAATACTTTTTCCTTATTTGCCTCCGTTTCTATAAATTCATCCAACAAATTTCGGGCAGCATCACGAAATCTCCAATAGTGATGGGTACAAGCATTCACTAAATTCTTTACAAACAGTTCATTATCAATCCCCATGGAATACAAATAATCCAAAGCCTTTTGGCGTACTTCAAAAGAGTAACTTGCTTCAGAATAGCTTAATAACTCTTTCAGCATTTCCGGTTTATCTGAAGTTTTGTATCCTTCCGTATATAACGCTAGTGCCAGCCACAATTGCCGCAGGTTTTTATCCTGAAAGCCGATCATACCTTCCAACCGATTCAAGTAAGTGGTCCTTTTTTCAGGAAAATGAACCCAAAGGGTATATAAAGCAGCTTCTTGGGTTACATAGGAGGCATCTTCCAAAAGGGTTTCGTAAGAGGGTTGAAAAGTTTTTGGAACCTCCTGAAGGGACAAAGCTACCGCTTGACGAATAAAAATATTGTTTGTTTGCAACGCCAATGCATAAAGGTCTTCAACTTCATAAAATGGTTCCTGTGCAAGTTGGTAGACGGCTTCCTGGCCTATAAAATCGTTTTGGGATTGAATCGCAGACCGAAGCAAATTTTTTTTATTTGACAGTTCCTGATTGCGCAACGCAACCGTTTCAAAAAAACGATTCATAAAGTCACTCTTCCGAAGGGATTGATAGGCTTCTTCCGATTTAAATGCGGTTTGCTGCAACCAGTTTACCTTCCATTCCGAAAGGTCTATTTCCGTAACTTGTTGCATTTCCTTCAGAAAATCTTCCGTGGTTACATTTCCAAAAGCATACTTTTTCAAATAATTCCGCACTCCTTCGTGATACGCCGTATCCCCTACCAACTCCCTTAGAATATGAAGTGCCCACGCACCTTTTTCATAAAATACGAGGGAAGACGCATTGGGGTCCAGTAATTTTTGCCCTTTCCCTTGGTCGCTTAAAGCCATTAATTGCTCGGCACTATTGTAAAGCTTCCAATAATAATAATCTTCCCCAAAAATCTGCCTTTCTGCCAAAAGCGCATAATAAGTCGCAAATCCCTCGTGAAGCCAATGATGGGTTCCCTCGGTTTCCGTAACCAGATTCCCGAACCATTGGTGCGCCAATTCGTGGGCGTTTACATTTACGTAATTTCGATCTTTAAAACCTATGGAATCTACCACAAAAGCTTCCGAAAAAAGGGTACATCCCGTGTTTTCCATACCGGCATACAGGAAATCGCTCACCGGAACCTGCTTGTAATTTTGCCAAGGATAGGGAATCCCTATTTCAGTTTCCAAAAAATTAAATATTTCTTTTGAGTATCGATAGGTAGGCTCCCACTTTAAACTATCCTTTTTGGAAATATATAATTCTATGGGAACTTCAGAATTTGAGTTCACTTTCTGTATCTTAAAATCGCCCAGGGCAAAGGCTACGAGATAACTCGACATGGGCTTTTTCATATCGTAGTGCCAAGCAATTTTATCGTCATAGAGCGTGAATTTATCCAAACGCCCATTGGCGACGACCATTTGTTCTCCCGAAGCGGCAATTTCCAGATCAAATTCAATTTTATCATTCATGTCATCAAGACTGGGCAGCCAATGAGACGTATATTTCCCTTGCCCTTGGGTCCAAACTTGGGTAGCGGTAAAATAAAGGGCTTGCTTGGGTGTAGCCCGATATTGAAAATTAACGGTATATATTCGATCCTTCTGAAAGATGGTTTGGTGATGAAATACAATAGTCTTTGGAGTGACACTTACGGTAACACCATTATTTTCAGGGGTTTCAGAAAGCGTTATGTCTTTGGCATCCAAAAATACGGAGTCCGACGGCTGAAGCATTTTAAAAGTAACCGACATATTTCCATCGATACTTTTTTCAGCAATATGAGGCGTAACGGAAGCTTTTATCCTTAAAAAATCGACGATGGTGGTCTGTTGCGCTATACCCCAAAAGGGAAGCAATACTAGTACAATTACGATTCGGAACATATCCTTGATTAAGCAATTTTACTGCCAAAATAATCATTTAAATGAAGAAAAAATAACGAGCTGGGAACTCTTACGAGGGAATTTGGTATTTTCGTTTTTATGAATGCCCATT
This sequence comes from Flavobacteriaceae bacterium, assembly GCA_002707025.1. Lineage (GTDB taxonomy): Bacteria > Bacteroidota > Bacteroidia > Flavobacteriales > Flavobacteriaceae > PALG01. The sequence continues at coordinate 156,581 of PALG01000029.1, forward strand.
TCCTTCAAACCCCTATTGAATACCTTAAAGGCGTTGGCCCCAATAGGGCCGATCTGCTTAAAAAGGAACTCGGTATTTATACGTTTCAGGATTTAATGCATTTGTTTCCCAATCGTTACCTAGACCGCACCAAATACTATAAAATTAAACAACTACAACCTACCCAAGCTGAAGTGCAGCTGGTAGGTAAAATCATTCATTTAAAAACCGTTGAACAAAAACGTGGCAAGCGGCTTGTGGCCACTTTTGTGGATGCTACCGGAAAAATGGAGTTGGTTTGGTTTCGGGGTCATAAATGGATAAGGGAACGCATTAAAATTAATGAGCCTTACGTGATCTTTGGAAAAACCATTGTTTTTAACGGGACCTTTTCCATGGCCCATCCTGAAATGGAATCCTTAAAAGATCATGAAAAAAGTTTACGCTCTGCCATGCAGCCCATATATCCTTCCACGGAAAAACTATCGAATAGTGGCATCACCAATAAAGTGATTGGCACATTGCTTGAAAACCTGTTTTTGGAGTCCCGGAATACCTTTGCTGAAACCCTTTCCAAAACCCTTTTGGAAAACTTCAAATTATTGCCTAAAAACGAAGCGTTATTGAATATTCATTTTCCGAAAAATCAGGAGCTTTTGGCAAGGGCACAATACCGTCTAAAATTTGAAGAATTATTTTTTATTCAACTACAATTAATTCGTAAAAACCTTATCCATAAAACAAAAATTAAAGGCTATGTTTTTCCAAAAGTAGGAACCTATTTCAATACCTTTTTCAAAGAGCATTTACCCTTTCAATTAACCAAAGCACAGAAGCGGGTGATTAAGGAAATTCGTCACGATTTAGGACAAACTTCCCAAATGAATCGATTATTGCAGGGGGATGTGGGTTCGGGAAAGACCATTGTCGCGTTCATGTCAATGCTCATCGCACTTGACAATGGTTTTCAAGCTTGTTTAATGGCTCCTACTGAAATTTTGTCAGTCCAGCACTACAACAATTTATTTGAGTTATGTAAAAAATTGAATATCAGCATTTCATTATTGACTGGCTCAACTAAAACTTCAAACAGAAAAGAAATCCATGAAAACTTGGAAAACGGCTCATTACAGATCCTTATTGGCACGCATGCACTGCTCGAAGATAAAGTAAAATTTAAAAATTTAGGGCTGGCCATTGTCGATGAACAACATCGATTTGGAGTAGCCCAAAGAAGTAAATTATGGCATAAAAACGAGTGGCCTCCTAACGTATTAATTATGACCGCCACTCCTATTCCCCGAACCCTGGCCATGAGTGTTTATGGAGACTTGGATGTGAGTGTAATTGACGAGCTTCCCCCAGGCAGAAAAGACATTAAAACCGTACACCGTTTTGACGCCAACAGACTAAAGGTTTTTCGTTTTTTAAAAGACGAAATTGCCAAGGGAAGACAGGTGTATATTGTGTACCCATTGATACAGGAAAGTGAAGCTTTGGATTATAAGGATTTAATGGATGGCTATGAAAGTATTGTAAGGGAGTTTCCCATGCCTAAGTATCAAGTTTCCATTGTTCACGGACAGATGAAACCAGCCGACAAGGATTATGAAATGGACCGTTTTGTAAAAGGGGAAACCCAAATTATGGTCGCCACCACGGTGATTGAAGTAGGCGTTAATGTACCCAATGCCTCAGTAATGGTTATTGAAAGTGCCGAAAGATTTGGTTTGTCACAACTACATCAATTACGAGGGCGCGTGGGCCGTGGTGCCGAGCAGAGCTATTGTATTTTAATGACCAGTCACAAACTTTCAGACGATGCCCGTACCCGATTGGAAACCATGGTAAGCACCAACGACGGATTTGAAATTAGTGAAGTAGACCTTAAACTGCGCGGCCCCGGGGACCTTATGGGTACACAACAGAGCGGCGTTCTGAACCTTCAGATTGCCGATATTATCAAGGATAGTCAAATATTGAAGATTGCAAGAGCTGCTGCCGTTCAGACCCTAAAAAAGGATCCTTCGCTTTCCTTGCCAGAAAACAAACTTATAAAGCTAGCTTTTCAGCAATTAGTAAAGTATAAAAACATTTGGAATTATATTTCCTAAAAGAGTACACCCCGCCTTTTCTTTTTCAAAAAAGCAGGGTGTACTTAACAGCTAACTAAACAACCAAACAATTAATCAAACTATAATACTTGCCTGATTGTTTATAAAACAACTTAACCATCATTTACCCTACCTAAGTATTTCCAAATTTTAGAATTTTAACACTTTCCAAAAACGTTGGAAACTGTATCTTTGCCTTCTCATAAGTTTTTATAATGAAGATTTCATATAACTGGATCAAAGATTTTATCAAAATAAATTGGCCTGCAGATCAAACAGCAGAGCTGTTAACCGATTTGGGATTGGAAGTGGAAGGTATTGAGGAGTTTACTTCCGTAAAAGGCGGACTAAAAGGTGTGGTCGTTGGCCATGTCTTGGAATGCATCCCACACCCTAATGCCGATCGCCTTAAACTTACCAAAGTTGATATAGGGGATGGAAACCCCGTTCAAATTGTTTGCGGGGCTCCTAATGTGGATAAGGGTCAAAAAGTCCCTGTAGCCACCATAGGTACGACCTTATACGATGCTGAAGGAAAAGATTGGACCATCAAGAAAGGGAAAATTAGAGGAGAGGAAAGCCACGGAATGATTTGTGCTGAAGATGAACTAGGATTGGGCTCAAGCCATGACGGCATTCTTATTTTAGATGAAAAATTAACTCCCGGAACTCCCGTTGCTGAAATTTTTGAAGTGGAAAACGATTTTGTTTTCGAGATAGGGCTTACTCCCAACCGTGCCGATGCCATGAGCCATTGGGGGGTTGCAAGGGATTTAAGGGCTGGAATGTTACAGAAGGGAGAATCCTTAGAGCTCATCACCCCTTCTACCAGTAACTACCATGTTAACAGCCGAACCCTTAAAATGGATGTGGAGGTAGAAAATACCGACTTGGCACCCAGGTACTGTGGGGTGACTATTTCAAATTTAAAAGTAGCAGATTCCCCTGCCTGGCTTCAGAATCGACTAAAAGCTATTGGATTGGCCCCTATCAACAACGTGGTGGATGTGACCAATTACATTCTTCACGATTTAGGTCAACCGCTACATGCGTTCGACGCCTCCAAAATTACCGGAAATGAAGTCATTGTAAAAACCTTGCCTTCTGGAACAAAATTTACGACCCTAGATGGGGTGGAAAGAGAGCTTCATGAGGAAGATCTTATGATATGCGATGCTGAAAAACCAATGTGCATTGCGGGTGTTTTTGGGGGAATGGATAGTGGAGTAACGGAAAACACTACCAGTATCTTTTTGGAAAGTGCTTATTTTAATCCGGTGAGTATTCGTAAAACCGCCAAAAGACACGGTTTAAGCACCGATGCCTCTTTTCGTTTTGAAAGGGGAATTGACCCTAATATTACCGAATATGCCCTTATGTGTGCCGCGATATTGTTGGAAGAAGTAGCTGGAGGTGAAGTAACTAGTGACATTATTGACATTTATCCCAAAAAGACGGAGGACCACCAAGTTTTCTTGCACTATAAAAATGCCAATAACGTTATTGGCGAAAAAATTCCGAAGGAAATAATAAAAAGCATCCTTACGTCCCTTGAGATTAAAATAAACAATGTTACCGAAACCGGTATAGGGATGACCATTCCTGCCTACCGAAATGACGTAACCCGGGAAGCGGATGTCATCGAAGAGGTACTTAGGGTATATGGGTACAATAATATCGCTACCACCGAAAAGCTGAATGCCTCTATTGCAACCAATCAAAAAATTGAAGATTACAAGGTTCAGGACAAAGTTGGGAGTCAGCTTACTGCTTTAGGATTTCATGAAATGCTCAACAATTCCTTAACCAACGAGGAATATTATAACCTTTCTGAAACACTTCAAAAAGACTACTGTGTTAAAATGCTGAACCCTTTAAGCAAGGATCTTGAAGTGATGCGACAGTCGATGTTATTTGGCGGGCTGGAGTCTTTGTTATTCAATAGGAATCGTAGGGCACAAAACGTAAAATTGTTTGAATTTGGAAAAACCTATCACAACTATCCTAGCGGGAGAGAGGAAAAGAAACACCTTTCCTTGGTAATTTCCGGGAACAAAAGCGAAGATACTTGGGCATTTCCTGAAAGTAAGAGTAGTTTCTTCTACTTAAAAGGCGTAGTTACTGCTATCCTGGAAGGCTTGGGCATCTCCAAATATGCAGAAAAAGGGATTAAAACCGATGTCCTTTCAGAAGGAATTGCTTTTCAGCAAAACAAAAAAACCTTGGTAGACTTTGGGGTGGTGAGCAAAAAAATAACCCAGTATTTCGATATCGATGCAGAAGTTTTATATGCCGATTTCAATTGGGACATCATTTTGGAAGAAATCCCTACGGAAGAATTTAAAGTGAGACCTATTCCGAAATTCCCTAAGGTGAAACGTGATTTTGCTTTGCTTTTGGATGAAGCAGTGACTTTTGAAAGTCTAAGGACAGCAGCTTTACAAACCGAAAAGGTATTATTGAAAGAAGTTTCCCTCTTTGATGTATACACCGGTAAAAACCTACCCGCTGGAAAAAAGAGTTATGCGGTAAGCTTCACCTTACAGGATGAGAAAAAAACACTTACCGATAAACAGATTGACAAGATCATGAACAAGCTTCAGCAAAAGTTTGAAAATGATTTTGGGGCGCAACTCCGGTAGCAAAAAATTGACCGACGTAAAAAAGGGCTTTGATAATTCAAAGCCCTTTTTCGTTATGGTTGAGATTAGTTAGAACTTCATCCCTACCCCAGCACCAATTAACCAAGGGTCGATGGTCACATCGGCTCCTACAGCTCCATTTACGGTAACATCGGTAGAGAGAAAAAGTTTTTTCACATCCAAATTCAAGAACCATTTGTCATTCAAGGCATAGTCGAAACCGCCCTGCACTGCAAAACCTACAGAATTGTCGTATTCCAAATCATCGGCATCCCCTTCATCAATTCCGTAGAAAAAAGTGTAATTAACACCTGCGCCCAGATAAGGTTTAAAAGCGCCTCCCGTAAAATGATACTGTGCCGTTAAGGTAGGAGGCAATAACCAAACACTTCCCAAATCGATATCCCCAGCAGCGGTATTGATTGCTTTCACTTTGTGCTTGGTAGTTCCCAAGATTAATTCGGCTGCAATATTTTCTGTAAAAAAGTACGTGAAGTCCAACTCGGGAACTACTGTGGTAGAAATATCCACATCCCCTCCTATTACATCTATAGTGGCACTTTCATCGGGCATAACGGTTAGCACTCTTAAACGTGCTTGCCACTTACTACTAGATGCGTTTGTTTCTTCTTGGGCTAATAACTGGAAGGAACTTGCGATAAGTAAAACTCCTAAAAAAATTGATCTCATAATGGTTGTTTTAAAATTTATGAAGTCAAATGTATTACCCAAAAAAAAGTTGTTTTATGACCTATATCATTGTAGGTTTTCAGGAAATTTCCCTAATTCAATTTCACTCGAAACTGTATCTATATCATTCTGAAAAACAATATTTTACATAAATAAAAAAAGCGGCTTTTAGCCGCTTCTTTTTGTGTTTATTTTTAATTATTTTGGAAGTACTACAGCGTTAATTACGTGAATCACCCCGTTGGATTGATTTACATCTGCAATCGTTACCATTGCTTTACTACCGTTTTCATCCCATAGCATTACTTTATCCCCATCTAAGGTAGCATAGAGCATTCCTCCGCTTACGGTTTTAAAAGTAGCTTTCCCTTTAGATTTTTTAATCATCTTCACGATATCGGCCGCCTTGTAGTCTCCTTGCACCACGTGGTAGGTAAGCACTTTCTTAAGACTTTCTTTGTTTTCGGGTTTTAAAAGTGTGGCAACCGTTCCGTCGGGAAGTTTTTCAAAAGCCGCATTGGTAGGAGCGAATACTGTGAAAGGCCCTTTACTTTGTAATACATCGACCAAACCAGCAGCTTTTACAGCAGCTACCAGGGTGGTATGATCTTTAGAGTTTACTGCATTTTGCACGATATTCTTGCTAGGATACATTTCGGCTCCTCCCACCATTTTGGTTTTTTCCTTCATCATTTTGTTTTGCGCCATGGTGCCCGCCGAAACGAACAATAACATTACAAACGAAAGTAATGACAGTCTTCTTAGATTTTTCATAGTTTTGTTTTTTTAGATTAATTGTTTTCTTAATAAACGAAACATTCCTCCATTCGGTTTTAATCTTCACATTTGTTTAGCAAAATTTAACGCTTTCGAAATTTGTTAAAATATTGGAATCCCCCTTTATTGTAATTATTTTTAACTGAAAAGAAATCGCTATGCTTGAAAAAACAAATATCGAAGATCGACTGAAGCATCAAAGAAACAAACGAGTCTCTGAGGCTACCCTATTAAAAGAAGTACAGGAAATCTTCCTGAAAAACAATGAAGAACGGGAAACCATTCAGGCTCGAATGGCAGAAGAACCCCAAGAACAAGAAACCAATGAGTTTGATATCGATCTTTTAAAAAGTGAAGCTATTTTTCATGTTTCAGAAATAAAAAAAACCTGTGTGACGTATCGTTTGCGTTTTTTGGATAGCCATAGATTTAAAGGAGAGATTCCCGAAGAAGCCATTTCAAAAATAAGAACGCTTGAAAAAAAACACGGAATTACTTTGAGGGGGCTAAAAATAATGGCACCTGCCAAACTATTGAAGTTGGAAAATGCAGACGACCCCTTACTTTTTGCCCCTATGGGGAATGACTATTATTACTTAATCCATAAGTGGGGAAATGATTTACATCCCCTTCGGAAATGGTTGATGTGGCCCTACAAAAATTTTGAAAACCTTATTTTCTGTATTTTCATTCTTAGTGTCCTTTTCACGGCATTAACCCCCATGCAAGCATTTACCAAGGGAGAAGTCACTCAAACTGAATATTTACTAATGTTTCTCTTTATGTTTAAGGCTGTGGCGGGTATTGTACTTTTTTATGGTTTCGCCAAAGGAAAAAACTTTAACAATGCTATTTGGGACAGTAAATATTATAATGCCTAATCATTTATGAAAAGAATATTTACAGGGCCATCCCTTGAGGCCAAAAGGTTGTGTGCGGAACTTATGGAAATAGGAATTCGCCCGGTTGAAAGGAGTGATCATAATAGTAGTGTGATGGGTGGTTTTACCGCATCCATTCCAGATCAAGTAATGTTATTTATTACCGAAGAGCAATTTGAAAAAGCAGCCCCTATTATTAATGCATTTATGCAAGAACAGCAAGGTTAAACTTCGACCGAATACATTTTTTCCCGAAGTTCCTTAACTTTTTTATCGCTCATGTAATCATCGAAGGTCATGTACCGATCTATCACTCCATTGGGAGTAAGTTCAATGACCCGAGTTCCTACAGTTTGCGCAAACTCATGATCGTGAGTGGTGAGCATTACGGTTCCCTTAAAGTTTTTTAGGGAATTATTGAATGCTGTAATCGACTCTAAGTCCAAGTGATTTGTGGGTTCATCCAACATGACCACGTTGGCACGCATCATCATCATTCGGCTTAGCATACAACGCACTTTTTCACCTCCAGAGAGCACATTGCATTTTTTCAAGGCTTCTTCTCCACTGAATAGCATTTTCCCTAAGAAACCGCGCAAAAAGACTTCTTCTTTTTCCTCTTCGGTTTTGGCCCATTGCCGTAGCCAGTCGACCAAGTTTATATCACTTTTGAAAAAATCGCTATTATCTAAAGGCAGGTAGCTTTGATTCGTGGTGACTCCCCATTGGTATTTGCCAGAATCGGGCATTTCTTTTCCGTTTATGATTTCATAAAAAGCTGTGGTCGCTCGGGAATCCCTAGAATAAACAATAACCTTATCTCCTTTAGCAAGATTGATATCCACATTTTTAAACAACGTCTCTCCTTCTATACTTGCAGAAAGATTTTCGACATTTAAAATCTGGTCCCCTGCTTCGCGCTCCCGTTCAAAAATGATCGCGGGATACCTTCTACTGGAAGGCTTTATTTCATCTACATTGAGCTTTTCTAACATTTTTTTTCTTGAAGTAGCCTGCTTACTTTTGGCCACGTTCGCGCTGAAACGCTGAATAAATTCCTGAAGCTCCTTTTTCTTTTCCTCGGCTTTTTTGTTTTGTTGAGCACGTTGGCGAGCCGCCAACTGGCTACTCTCGTACCAAAAAGTATAGTTTCCACTAAAATGACTTATTTTCCCGAAATCGATATCACTAATGTGGGTACAAACGGCATCCAAGAAGTGACGGTCGTGCGAAACCACAATTACACAATTGTCATAATTGGCCAAAAAATTCTCCAACCAAGAAATGGTTTCATAATCCAAATCGTTGGTAGGTTCATCCATGATCAACACATCAGGATTTCCAAACAACGCTTGTGCTAAAAGCACCCGGACTTTTTGTTTCCCATCGAGATCTTTCATTAGGGTATAATGTAAATCTTCTTTAATACCCAAATTGGAAAGCAGCGCTGCGGCATCACTATCGGCATTCCAACCATTCATTTCCTCGAAAGCTACTTGAAGCTCCCCTATTTTCTCTGCGTTCTCGTCTGTGTAATCTTCGTAAAGTTTGTCTATTTCAGATTTAATTGCAAACAGTTCTTTATTACCCCGTACCACGGTTTCCAAGACTGGATATTCGTCATAAGCGTTGTGTTCCTGCTCCAATACAGACATACGTTTTCCAGATTCCAAATGCACGTGCCCTGAAGTAGGATCTTGTTTTCCGGAAAGAATTTTCAAAAAGGTAGATTTCCCCGCACCATTGGCACCGATAATTCCATAACAATTCCCCGTTACAAACTGGGTGTTTACTTCATCGAACAAGACTCTTTTGCCAAACTGAACTGATAAATTGGAAACTGAAAGCATATTGATATTATTAGAATTTGCTTATTTTCGGCAAAAATAGCTAATTCATAAGGATTTTTGAAGCTTTGTGCAGGCTAAAAAATCTTTTAACGACTCATTAACAGAATAAGGTGCGGAGTATTTTAATTTTGCTGAAGAAATCAAATGGTTTACGATTGACAAAACAAATACTAACACTAGTAATTCTATCCCTAATTGTCGTTTCCTGTGATAACTCCCCCAAAAAAACTTGTGGAAGTGCATGGGTTGGAGGGGAAATTGTAAACCCTAAAGTAGATTATGTAATTATTTCCCATAACCGTAATTTAATTGACACGGTTCCATTGGATGAAAATAATTTTTTTAAATATAAAATCCCTCAAGTAGACCCCGGTATTTATTTTTTAAGACACCAAGAATACCAAGCATTTCATCTGGAATCTGGTGATAGCCTTATGTTTCGGGTAAATACTATTGAATTTGACGAATCCCTTACATACACCGGAAAAGGCGCTGCCAAAAATAATTTTTTAATGGAGCTATTCCTTCTGAATGAGGAGATTGATAATTTGATGAGTTCTTTTTACAACCTTTCCCCTTCCGAATTTGAAGCAAAGATGGACTCCATCAAAGATTCTAGGTACGATTTCTACAAAGAATTTAAAAACGGAAAAGAAGCGCACTCCAAAAGCTATGACGAAGTTGTAAAAGCAGCAATAGATTATAGTATTTATTCAAAGAAAGAACTCTACATTTCAGCGAATTCCAAAAAACAGGTTTACGATGAAAGTGTTGCCATTCCTGAAAGTTTTTATGACTTCCGAAATAATTATGATCTAGGCAATGAAAGTCTTCGGAACTACTACCCCTATTTTAGATGCTTGGGATATTACACCGATAACCTTTCTTTTGATCGGTATAAAAGCGAAGCCCCTTTTGACCGCAACTCGTATTTACATAACAAGTACAAGGTAGAAATCATTGACAGTATTATCACCAATGATTCCTTGAAAAACCGTTTGGCAAGAGGTTCGGTAGCACGGTATCTTTTGAATGCCGAAAATGCAGAAAATGAAGAGAAGATGCTTAGCCTTTTTGAGGAAGTAAGTTCCAACACTAAAGATATTAAAGATATTCAGGACCTTACCCAAGCAACTATAAAATTAACTCCAGGAAATACCATTCCTAATCTGTTATTGCTTTCTACGGAAAACACCATTAAGGATTTACATTCAATAATAAAGAAACCTACCGTTATCTATTTTTGGTCTTTTAATTCAATTAAGCATTACAAAAATATTCACATAAAAGCCAATGAGTTAAGGAGCAAGTACCCTGAGTTTGATTTCATAGGAATTAATATAGATCATCACTTCAAAAAGTGGTTACGGATAGTGACCAACTCTGGCTACCCCTCTAACCGGGAATTTCAATTTGAGGATTTTGATGACGCTGAAAAGAAATTACTGGTGAATTCGGTTAATAAGTCCATTATTCTAAACAAGGATGCCACCATCCTAGACAGTAACACCAATATATTCGATATCAACTTAGAGCAGCAATTGCTTGGGTATATCAACAAATAAAAAAAGCCCCTAAATAGGAGCTTTTTTAATAACAACCTAACTTCAGGTTTAATTTCCTTTTTTATAGTCGGCTAAAAACTTCTCCAATCCAATATCGGTAAGGGGATGTTTCAGCAATCCTTCAATAGAGGACAATGGCCCTGTCATGACATCCGCGCCAATTTTAGCACAATCAATAACATGCATGGTATGTCTCACGGAGGCTGCTAAAATTTGCGTTTCAAAACCATAGTTATCGTAGATATGACGAATTTCAGCAATCAGGTTTAATCCATCGGTAGAAATATCATCCAATCTTCCAATAAATGGGGAAACATAGGTAGCACCTGCTTTGGCAGCCAGTAAAGCCTGTCCGGGAGAGAACACTAAAGTACAATTGGTACGAATTCCTTTATCGGTAAAGTATTTGATGGCCTTTACCCCTTCCTTGATCATTGGGACTTTTACCACAATTTGATCGTGAAGTTTCGCCAGCTCTTCCCCTTCTTTTACCATCCCGTCAAAATCGGTCGCGATAACTTCCGCAGAAACATCCCCATCAACAATTTGACATATATCTACATAATGTTTTAAAATATTGTCCCGCCCGGTAATGCCCTCTTTAGCCATAAGGGAAGGATTTGTGGTAACGCCATCCAGGACCCCTAAGTCCTGAGCTTCACGTATTTGATCTAAGTTTGCCGTATCGATAAAGAATTTCATGAATGATCTTTTTAAGAATTATAGGGCAAAAATACGGAAGCTTTTGTTGGTTTAAAATCTTTCCGGAAAAAGTTTCGAAAGGTTTTTTAACAAATTACTTTAATTTGTAATGCTTCATCAGCATTTTTTCGTAGCGCTTATCGGAAAGTACTTTCTTTAGAAAAATAGATAATTTCTGAAGGCTGGAACCTACCCGGTAATGAACCTTAGGATGTTTGGTTTCAATAATGTTGTGAATAGCCTTTGCCATTTCTATAGGATCTTGTCCATCTGAAACATGTTCGTTCATCATGGTCAAGGTTTCCGAATAGGCTTTCCTATAAGGGGATTCCTCTATCACCGGCGCGTGGTAACGTCCGGAAGCAATATTGGTGGCAAAATCGCCAGGAGCTACATTGGTCATTTGGATACCAAAAGGTTGCAATTCCATGCGGTACGCTTCCGCGGTAATTTCCAATGCCGCTTTGGTGGCAGAATAAATTCCGCGATACGGAAGTCCCATATAACCTGCAATGGAAGTGATATTTATAATAAGTCCGTTTTTTTGTTTCCGCATTTGTGGTAAAACGGCTTTCATCACCTCTAAAGGGCCATAAAAATTGGTTTCAAAAGCTTTTCTTATTTCTTCGGTTGGGGTTTCTTCCACAGGACCTGTAATGCCCACTCCCGCATTATTAATCAGTACATCTATTCGGCCTTCCGAAGCAATAATCGCTGCAATGGTTTCTGAAATGGTTGTCTTTTTAGTTACATCCAGCTCGAGCAAGGAAAAGGGCACCATTCCTTCATACTTCGAAGGGTTTCTACTGGTACCATAAACCGTATAGCCCTTTTGATGGAGGAATTCGCCTATGGCTTTTCCTATTCCTGAAGAACCGCCAGTGATGAGTACTACTTTAGACATATGTTGATTATTGGGACAAAGATGGGAAGATGGCGGAACTAATCCAAAAAAAAAATGGCAAGCTACCTACATCACACCGCTACGACCGTCTACCCTTGCTGCGTTCCCGCCCTGGGGGATTCAACAGGAGCTGGTTGTGTAGGACTTGCCGGTGCAAATATACGGTGCTTTTTATGCTTGCACAAACATTTTATCCATCAATTATTATTAACTATCTTGCCAAAAAATTGATTTCCATGAAGCGTATTTCTAAGTTTCTGTTTTTGACCTTTTTGACCTTCTTTATTGGCAGCTGTGGAGATAAAAATACCACTGCAAACGATTTGTTTTCCGTAGAAATCACAAATAAGAAGAAAACCTACAAACAGGAAGACGAACTTTCCGTAAACATCAATACTAAGACAGGTTTGGAAATAGAAAGAGTTCGTTATTCCATTGACAATGGTAAGAAAATAGATGGAAATTCTATTCCCCTCACTGGACAAAAAATGGGTAAAAGAATTTTACATGCCTTTATCACTTCCGAAGGTAAGGAATATGAACTCACCCAGTCTTTCAAGATTACTGCAACTACGCCTCCTACCCTTTATACCTATAAAATTTTAGAAAGCTATCCACATGATATCAAAGCCTATACCCAAGGGTTGGAATTTGAAAACGATACGCTTTACGAAAGTACCGGGCAATACAGGCAATCTTCCTTACGTAAAACCAACTACCAAACCGGTGAGGTATTGCAAAAAGTAGCGCTCGCCGATCAATATTTTGGGGAAGGTTTAACCATTCTTGATGATAAGATTTACCAACTCACTTGGCGGGAAAATACGGGTTTTATTTACAATACCACTACCCTTGAAAAAAAGGGGACGTTTGTATTCGATAAAAGTAAAGAAGGATGGGGCCTCTGTCATAACAATGAACATATCTTTAAAAGTGACGGTACTGAAAAGATATGGACCCTTAACCCCAAGACCCTTTCTGAAGAAAGCTATATTGAAATCTACACCCACAATAGTGTCATCGACAATGTAAATGAACTGGAATGGGTTAATGGAAAAATTTATGCCAACATCTATCAAAGAGATGCCATCGCAATTGTTAATCCGGAAAATGGTGCCGTAGAAGGAGTGATTAATATGAAAGGATTACAAGAAGAGGTTACCCAGCATACAACACTGGATGTCCTTAACGGAATTACCTACAACGGAGAGCCAAACATCCTTTATGTAACCGGGAAAAATTGGGACAAACTCTTCAAAATTGAAATTATAAAAAAATAATTCTTAAAAGACCTCATACTCATTCAAAACACCTATTCCCTCAATTGGTGTTTTTTTTGTGGTAGGATTTTTGGTGCTTTGGAAAAGAAACACGTAAAAACCTCAGCATCATGAAAAAATCCATACAAATAACCGTTCCAGAGCCCTGTCACGAAAATTGGAACGTCATGACTCCTTCCGAAAAGGGGAGATTTTGTGGGAGTTGCCAAAAAGAGGTAATCGATTTTACCCAACTCACCGATGAAGCCATTGTAAAAATGATCGGTTCGGGAAAGGATATTTGCGGCCGACTGAAAAAGTCTCAGTTAGAAAGAGAATTAAAACTAGAACGGAAAAACCAAAACCCTATTGCTTCGCTTGCTGTTTCCCTTCTCATGCCCTTGAGCCTTTTAGGAGCGAACCCGCAAACAAATACTCAAGACAAAAACAAAACATTCCATTCCATAGGTATAGGAAATTTTGCCGAAAAAAATGGAGTAAAAGTATGGGGCTATGTAACCGATGAAATAGGGAAACCCGCTGCTTTTGCAGAAATAATTATTGCAGAAACCGGAAAATCCTTCAGAACGGATAAAAAGGGATTTTTTGAAATTACTTGTGCCCGTGAAAGTACCCTATTTGCCAAATTGGGACCTAGGGAAAGTAATAAGGTAATCGCTAGCAAAAGTCATAATCAGATCCATTTTCAGCTTTCCGAGAAAGTGACGGTTCCACTAATTGTCGGGAAAATAAAACCCGCTGAAACTACCGTAGACAAACCCACTGAAACCATAAAAAAAACACTTAAAAATAAAGCTCCCTTTTGTGTTTCGGATACCGAAATAGAAGCGCAAAAACAAGACAGCCCTCCCTTGAATACAATTAAAGGAACCGTTGTAGATGAAAATCGCATTCCTTTACCTGGAGTTAATGTTGTTATTGAAGGCACTTCCAAAGGAACACAAACAGACCTGGAAGGTTTTTTTGAAATTGAAACTAAAAAAGAACAAGTACTCGTCATTTCTTATATGGGCTATGATACTCAAGAGCTACGCTGTGAAGACATTACTTCAGAAATAAATATACAACTTACAGCTACGCTCATGGGGGAAGTAATTATTATGGGAGGGATTTCGGCATATCCAGATAAAGCCGATCGAAAAGAAAAAAGAGCCTTGCGAAAACAAGAGCGTTTGAAACGCAAAAAAACAAATTATAGCCTACACAATATGATGCTTCATAAAAAGTTATATTTTTACAGAAATTTGACTTAAATGAAGTATTTATACGGACTATTACTTGTTGCCAGTGTGATTTTATGGAGTTCTTGCCGAAACGATTTCGACAGTGTTCCTAGTACTGGAAATTTAGAATTTTCAAGAGATACCGTTTACTTGGATACGGTTTTTACCAATATTGGCTCCAGTACCTACAACCTGAAAGTGTACAATCGTACCGATGAAGACATGACCATTCCTACCATCCGATTGGGTCAAGGGGAGAGTTCATTTTATCGTTTAAACGTGGATGGCATTCCTGGGAAGTCTTTTGAGGATATTCAGGTGTTGGCCAATGACAGTATTTTTATTTTTGTGGAAACTACTGTCGACATCACTAATCAAACCAATAACACACAGTTTTTATATACCGACCAAATAGTATTTGATGGCGGTGGAAATGAACAAAAAGTAGAACTGGTTACCTTAATTCAGGATGCCGTATTCCTCTTTCCGGCAGATCTAGGCAATGGTATGTTTGAAACTTTAAGTTTTGGAGTCGATGAGGAAGGCAATGAAATTTTGGTGGAAGGTTTTTTCCTGGACGACGACGAGCTTACCTTCACTAATGAAAAGCCCTATGTTATTTATGGCTATGCCGCGGTTCCCCCGCAAAAAACCTTACAGGTGCAACCCGGAGCGCGTATCCACTTTCACGCCGATAGTGGTTTACTTGTTGCTAATGAGGGTTCTATAAAAGCCAACGGAGCCCCTAGTAGTGACCCCGAGCTCTTGGAAAACGAAATTATCTTTGAAGGGGATCGCCTAGAACCCGATTTTGAAAACACCCCTGGACAATGGCAGACCATTTGGCTCACATCTGGAAGTACCGATAATGAATTCAGTTATGTGACCATTAAAAATGGGCTTATTGGACTAAGAGCCGATGATAATGATGGAGACCGTACCGTAACCCTCAATAATGTACAATTATACAATCACGCAGTATTCGGGATCAATGCCCTTACTAGCAATATGTATGGGGAAAATGTGGTGATCAACAATTGTGGGGTTTCTTCTCTTGCGCTTCAGCTAGGAGGAATCTATGAATTTAATCACAGTACTTTTGCTAATTATTGGAGCAATAGCTTCCGTTCGGACCCTACCCTTTTTATCAGTAACAACTTCGACAATGGACAAGGAACCCTTTTTGTGGCCGATTTACAAGCAAATTTCAATAATTGTATTGTCTACGGAAGCGAATCCAGGGAATTTATCTTTTCTGAAGACAATGGAGCTGCTTTCAACTTTAATTTTTCCAATTCCCTACTCCGTTTTGAAGATCCTCAAGGAGAATTTGAGGGTGATGCCAATTACGATTTTGGGGATGCCAACCTATACACCAATTGTGTCTTAAACCAAGATCCCGTATTTCAAGATACTGAAATCAGTAATTTGAATATTGAAACGGGAACCTCAGCAGCCGATGGTATTGCAGATCCTCTTGTGGCGGGTCAAGTGCCCGTGGATTTAAATGGCACTACCCGAAGTGCTACGGCACCCGATGCAGGGGCATATGAGAGTACGGTGTTTCCGGAGGAATAAGCTTTTTACCGTTCCTTGAGTCAAAACAACCGTTCTTTCATTCAGAAATTAGAATAAATCTTTAAGGGTTTTATACTTCTATTTCATTTGAAATATTTGTGGCAACATTAACCATAACTATTTCAATAATGAAGTTACCTCTATTGGCATTGCTCGTGTGTGCCGTTCTGTTTTTTCAAAGCTGTAGTGAATGTGAAATAATTACTACAGAACTTGAATCGGACACACTTCCGGTCACACTTACTTGCGAAGGAACCTTTTACGCAAGTTTACTTACTACTTTTAACGGCAGCATCCAAGAAAGGCAGTTTGTTGCCTTCGATAAGCCCTTGTCCAATTCGCTAGCTATTTCAACCTTAGAGACCTTACAAGGCAGTTCGTTACAGAATACACAGTCGGGCTACTGCCAATCGGCCTTTAACAGCAATACACTTCAGTATTGCTACGCTTATCAATTTGGCCCTGGCATGACCAACCCCTTATATGTAGCCAATGTAAATCCGTTATCATCCCAATTATTTTCGGAAGAAGTGGTTTATACCGGTCCGGTATACAACAATAATTCATTATATGCCATCAATGTACTTACCGATGCTAATTTTTTGAATTATTCCATTTTACGAGTCGATGAAACCACAGGGCAAACTACCGAGCTCCTATCGGGAAATACCACTGTAAATAGTCCTATGCAAAATGACTATGTATGGTCTGCCACAGATGGAGCAGACACCCTATATTTTTTAGGAACCACCAACCTTATACGGTATTCCATATCGAGCAATACGGTAACCGTTACAGACATCGACCCCTCATATAATAAGACTAATCAAGTAGTTTATTCGGGGCTGGAATATAACAAAAATACCCAGCAGCTATTAGCCATTAAAGGAAACTTAAGCAACCCTCAGCCCATTAATGAGTTGGTTAGCATTGCCAACAATGGAACTATTACTTCGCTTTATAACATTTCAAGCAACCTTTCTACAGAAAATGATGGAATGATATTTTATCCCTTCCACGCAACGGCTTTCGACCCCTGCAATAACAGCTATTACATTACCGAGCTTGAAGAACTTGAGCCATTAAATGGAGTTTCAAGCTCTTTCCTTATTGAAATAAACCTTGACGAAAATATTTTAAACGAACAATTGATAGAAGGCCTTCTTTACGGGTTGGAATATCAAGAAAACTAACAAAGATGAAGAAAACACTTATCATATTCGTACTATTTCTGGTGGGGTTTGTAACCTTTGGACAGGAAATGGAGCTTTCATTAGAAGGTGGATTGAATTCACCCCTGGGAAAGTTTAACCAAGCCCCCTCTTTTGCATCTTCCGGAAGCAATTTTGGACTCGGATTTCAATATTACCTAAAAGATTGGTTAGGCTTGGGCCTGCAATTAGGGACGGCCAACAACCCTATAGATAAAGAGCTTGAAGATTTTCAAAATAGCCTCTTGTATCCCACGCAAAAAATTGGAGGTACGGAAGATTGGTCCCAAACCTACGCCTTACTAGGACCTGTTTTTCGCTTCGGAAAAAATAAACTTTCATTGACTGTTTCCCCAAAGATTGGGTACGGAACCTATAAAGTACCTACGTATAGCTTGGTATATCCTTCTGAAATTCTCAATGAAAACCTAATTATTCAAGCTAGGGAAACCGGAGGGTCCTTTTCCAGTGTATTTTCAGGAATTTCAGCAAAGTTAAATTATGAAATAGCCCCCAACTGGAAACTATTTCTGAAGTCGGGGGTATTGACCAACCAAGTCTTCGGAAACAAAGACCAAAAGCAAACCATTCGATATAAAGAAATCACCGACCAAGATGGAAATGGGGCAATTAGTGACGAAGAGGTAATTTCTGCTCCCAATTACAGCGATGAATTTTGCAGTATTTGTACTACCCTTCAAACTTCTATTGGGGTTTCCTATACTTTTGGTAAGCCAAAGGATAGGGATTATCCGGAAAAAATAGATAAAGAAAATTTCACTTGTGAAGAAACCATTTTAAAAGAACCCTATAATGGTCAAACTTATTTTGTAGATGCAGGGCTAGTGCCAGAATTTAGATGGTTAAATCATTCAAAACCAAAGCCAAATTCTTATCGGTTTGAATTATACTATGGCAATAGATTGGTGTTTGAAAAAACGATTTCAACAAATTATTTAAAGTTGACGAAGAAAATGACAAATGAGCTATACAGCTTTAAAGACTTTAGAGAGTATAGTTGGAAAGTTTTAACCTACTATGAAAACTGTAATAATACTGCTACAGAAACACAAACCTTTACTGTCCAACCTGAAAGAAATATCCCCAACAGAGCTGAAGGTGAATGTGATTACACTTTTACAAACATTGAAATTAATTGTGAATCTCCTGCATATATTTATGAAAATGGAACAACTTACACCCTATTTTCTGGAACCCTAACCGTAAGAAATAATAGTACGTTCCCAGGTGTTTTAAAACCACACCCAATGGCTACCAATGGGCAAAATTTTGATGTAGATGTTTCTGGTGCTACGCTCAATTTTTCACAAAGTGGGTTTACTTCCAATTGCCCTATGACCCCAATGATGAGCACACCAAACGGCTTAGCATTTAGTCCTGGACAGCAAGCTACGTATTGCTATACATTAAAAGTGCCTTTTGGCACTAATTCGCTTAACTTTTTAAGCCAAATACAAACACAAATAGGAACACTGGATGAAGCTACTTGTAATGCTTCACAAACTATTGAATTGCCCAATTGTATTTGTGACACTTGTGATAATTGGCAGATAACTACTTCCAATCAAAACTTTTGGCCATTAAACACAGGAAAAACTAATATGCGTTTACGTACCGACTTTAATATACTTAATGCGGAGCCTATCATGCAAGTTAAAGCAGAAATTGTAAGTGTACAGCACACCGTAAATGACCCACAATGCTATACCTGTACTACACAAGATGAAGATATGGGATTATTTTACGACAGTCCTATTTCTGGAACTATATATCCTAAAAATGGGTGGCAAAACAATGGGCAAGCTTTGAACTCTGACGACTCAAGTGATGAATATTTTAATGAATTTACATGGAGATCTCAAACTACACAAGGCATTGATTTTGGCAGTACTCCTAACAAATTTATAATTATGGATATAAACCTTCCGCCTATAAGTAGCATGGATTGTTGCGAAACTAAGTATAAGGTATGCATTAAATACACATTTACAGACATTAATTGCCAGACTTGTGATATAGTGGTTTGTTATGAATACGATAGTTCACAACAAAGTGTTGGAAATGGAACGGGCGTTGGAACTGGTGTAGGTAATCAGCAAAATAATAACGGAACGGTTTTAATTCCTAATAATTAAAAATATGAAAAAAGTACATTTTTTAATATTAATAGTAATCTTCTCAGCAAAATGTATTTCCCAAGAATTACCACCAAACTTTGAAGACACAATACGTAATGAGTACAATAGCTTCTCACAGGAAGTAATTGATAACGAACTCAAACAAAATTTTGAAGAATATTTAGCATTAAGAAAAGTTGCTTATCTCAATAAGCAACAATTCTACCAGTCTATTGCAAGCTCTAGAAGTGTTAATAATCTATGTGATAATGGTACTTTTGAAAGTGGAATCAATCCAAGTGAATGGAATTTTGAATGGGGTGGAAATCAAGGAACTAGAGGACATTGGGTAAGTGGAGTATGGACTGTAATTAATTATACAAGTAGTATAGGATTGAATTTAATGAAT
The DNA here is from genome assembly GCA_002707025.1 of Flavobacteriaceae bacterium. Lineage (GTDB taxonomy): Bacteria > Bacteroidota > Bacteroidia > Flavobacteriales > Flavobacteriaceae > PALG01. The sequence continues at coordinate 176,524 of PALG01000029.1, forward strand.
ATAGGTTCATTTGAACCTGCAGATCATCCAAATTCCGTTCATCATCAAGTTCAAACTTCTGGGTTAGATAATATTGTAACTGCAATAAATAAAGTATGGAATTATCCTACTGGTAATACAAAATCTGTAAGGTTAGGAAATTTAGGAGTGAGTAATGGATATGAATCCATGGCGAAAGTAGTAAATATTACCCCATCAAATTCTATTTTATCTTTTAGCTATGCTATGGTAGTTCAAAATCCTGGACATGGAACTAATACTGACCCTTCTTTTAGAGTTAACATTATTGATGCTAATAATCCATTAATCAATTATAATAATCTTGTTAGTTTAGGAGGTAGTGGAATAAATTATATTACATCCTCGCATCCCCTTTTAAAAACTTTCAATGCTCCAAAACCCTACTATAATGTCCAATATAAAAATTGGAGCTGTGTAGTAGTGGATTTATCAAGTTTAATAGGAAAAAGTGTTATTATAGAGTTTGAAAACAAAGACTGTCAAGCAGGTGGCCATTGGGGTTACTCTTATCTAGATAACATTTGCCTAGGGTGTGAAGGATCAGATAGCGATGAAGGATCAATTAACATCAATCAAGGACAGTCATCTGACTGTGAAATTCCGGGGCAAATATGTATAGACTACACCTTGCCTACTGGCAATAACCCTAGTCTTACACTAGAATTAGAGATCATCCAGAACGGTACGGTATCCAACACGTTAGTAAGCCCTGTTCTAACAAGTGGAACAACCTATTGCTTTAATTTAAATAGTATTAACACAAGTGGTCTTAATACTAGCTTGCAAGGTTTTGATTTTAAAGTCACAGGAAAACCCAAATTAGATACTTTTAATCTTACACCAAAAATTATTGGTTCTAGTAGTTATGGGTTGGACAGCGGTATAAATAATGACTATGATATATTTTGCCCTCCAAATTTTGATTGCTGCGAAACAGAATTGGACATTTGGAATCCAAATGATGGCAAAACCTACCCAACACCTGTTCAAAATACAACTATTAACGGTATCGAATTAGGTTACTCAGAAGAAATTTTTGAAATCCATCAAAATGCTACTATTCCTATTACAGAATTAAAAGTGACTATTTCAGATATTGATTTTGAATATAATTATGAGCAATGTGCAGAATGCATCAATAATCCAGCACTATGGGGAAGCATCTTTAGTACAGATAATAGCATAGGTACTGCACCTAATTCTTTACAATTGACCCCTCAATTTAGTTTGAATGATTTAGCAAACAATATTCAAAATGGCATAAACACTAGAGAAATTATTTGGGAGAACCTAAATGGGGCAATGTTACAAACCGGCGATAAATTTAAGCTAACCTATATTTTACCTCCTTTATCGGATATACCTTGTTGCGCCACCAAAGTGAAAATTTGCTCAAAAATATCTTGGAAAGATGCCAATTGTAATGTCTGTGAAGTTTATACTTGTTCTGAAATTGATTTAATTGAGAAGCCAATCAATGAAGAAAATCTATCCTTAAAAATCCAAAAGAAAGGATGCTGTGAACGAGAAATCATTGCTGAAACTTCTACAAATGCTACTTACAAATGGAGTACAGGAGCAACTTCATCTTCCATAACAGTAACAGAGAATGGCGAGTATTCTGTTACAGTATCTGCCGGAGGAAATTCAATTACCAAAAGTATATTAGTCTCTGATATGATGACTGGAGATTTTCCGCTGCTGTCCTTCAATTCGTTATTTCACCCAGACTTAGTACCACCCTATAAAAACAAATTTTACATCATGGACATTTCTCCCGGAAAAGTTAACCAAGGTGTTCCCAATTCATATAATGCAACAGATTACAAATTAGAGATTTGGCACAGATGGAATACCGCTGGAGGGCAGGGAAATCCACTTAAAACAATATCTGGAACCTCAAGTGAATGCAATGGATTTAATAATTGGGATATAAACTGGGATGGAACAGACCAAAGTGGCGCCTCCCTAAAGGATGAAAAAGCTGACTCATACGTATGGCGGCTCACTCTCAAAAATTGTAAAAAAGAATCTTCTAGACACACGTATAGAACTACATGGAATCCTAAATGTGGAGATTGTATTAAATGGAAAAAGTTCCTTTGGTGGAGTTGGTGTGCAGAATATCAAGGCTGCTGGAATACAGAAACTTTTGAATTTGGAGATGTACAAATGACTAAATAAACTTTAAACCAAAAACTATGCAAAAATCACTATCTTTTTTTACACTCTTGCTCGCTCTTACCTGCATGTCGCAAACCTTCGTTCCAGATGATGCTTTTGAACAACGATTAATTGACCTAGGCTATGATACTCCACCATTGGATGATTTTGTGCCCACGGCAAACATTAATACGGTAACTACACTTTTTATTAATAACTTGCCCATTTCAGACCTTACGGGCATAGAGGATTTTGCCGCTTTGGAGATCTTGATCGTTAAGAACACCAATCTTACCTCTTTGGATGTTTCCAGTAATAGCGCTTTAATACGCTTGGATTGTCAATACAATCAGCTTACTTCTGTAAATGTATCGGGCTTAGTAAACTTAGAGGAGTTTATCCTATTTGGGAATAGTATTGCTACCATAGATGTGAGTTCCAATTCGGCCCTTACCAAATTTAATGGAGGGGATAACCCTTATACTTCCTTGGATTTTTCAAACAATCCAAACCTTGAATTTATAGGAAGCCCGAACGGTAGTTTAAGCTCATTACTAGTAACCGGACTCACTACACTTGAAGAAGTATATGTGCAACAAAACCAATTGAACACCTTGGACCTTAGTGGCAACCCAGGACTTCAGTTCCTGGATGCTTTTGATAATGCTTTAACGCTTTTGGATGTTACCGGAAACAGTGCCTTGCAAATTGCAAATGTGCAAAATAATATGCTATCTACTTTAGATGTAAGTACCAATAGCCAATTAATCAGCTTGAATTGTGGTCAAAACAATATCACATCACTTTCAGTAACCAATCACCCTAATCTTTTAACTTTAAGATGTCAAAATAACCAACTTACCGCTTTGGATATTTCTGGAGCGACGTCGCTTAATGAGTTAAATTGCAGTGACAATCTCCTCACAGCCTTGGATGTTACGAACACACCGAATTTAAATAGGGTAACCACAAGTAACAACCAATTGGCAAATGTAGATTTCACAATTAATACTGGACTACAGTATTTAACCATGGATCACAATCTATTGACGGGTATCGACCTAACAAGCAACACTAATTTATTTCAAGTGGTTTTGAATGATAATCTATTGTCGTCGATGGATATCAAGAATGGAAACAATACGGCCATTGGTATTTTTAATACCCTGAACAATCCTTCCTTGGGATGTATACAGGTAGACGATGCAGCTTACAGTACTGCAAACTGGACGCAAATTGATGCCACCACTCAATTTTATGAGGATTGTTCCCTAGGTATAGATAATCTTTCCTTTTATGAGAGCGTTGTATGGCCAAACCCTACAAGCAGTTTGCTAAGGCTTGCCAAAAAAGATGCAGTGGCTTATACGGTCTATAGCACCAACGGAAAACAGGTGCTTCAAGGACCTACTTTTCCTTCGGAAGGCCTTGATATTTCAGGCTTGAAAAACGGTGTCTACTTCCTGAAACTCATCTCGGCAGAGGGATTCCTTCAAATTGAAAAAATCATCAAAAAATGAAAAAAATAGTTTTTGCAGTAGCAATTTTAGCACTTGTATCTTGCGGAAGTGATGATGACAGTACGAGTCGCAGTTCAGAAAAAATTGAAATTACCATCGATAACGGGACACCCTTGTCCTATTCCGATAACATTGAAGCGCAGTACATCCCTTTACCACCCACTTCTGGGTTTAAAGGGTATTTGAAAATTAATTCTGAAAATGGCGCAGCACAAGGTTTTCAGTTCTCCCTTCCCAAAACAACGGAAGAAGACTATCCTGTTCCCTATAATGTGACCATAGCCCATCCTGTTTTGTTGAATACGCTGTTTACGGCGCAGGGAATTGATATCGATTATAGTAACCCAGGAAATTCCGTGTTTATTTCCATGACCCAATATGGTGCCGTGGGACAACCTATAGTTGCTACCGTGACTGGGTTTTACTATGACAGTAGCAATGTGTATCACGATATTTTGATCGAAATTGATGTTGAACGCGATGCATTTGTAAGTCCGTAGATTGCAAACCCTTTATTTTTAAGCTAAATTTCCACATGCTTAAGCACGTAATTTTAATGTTCCTGCTTTTCCCCCTTGTATTCTGGGGACAGCAGGAATATGTGTTTACTACAGCCAATGGCCTACCTTCCAATACGGTCTACGATATCGTACAAGACACCAAAGGGTTTATTTGGATTGCCACGAGTAAAGGAGTGGTAAAATACAATGGAAAAGACTTTAAAACCTATACCGTACAAGAGGGATTGCCTAACAATGATACCTGGAAGTTGGAAGCCACCCCAGATGGGAAGGTTTGGTACGCTTCGAAAAGTAACCGTCAAGGGTATATTGCCAATGACAGTGTGTATAGTTTTCCTATTAAGAATAATAAAACTACCAGTCCTGGATATTTCAAAATTTTGGGCAATGATTTTTTCTTCAGTGATGGAGGGATTTATTCTTTAAAAAATGAGGAATGGACCTTTAGCAAAGTAAATATCGATACTCTTTCAGCAACAAATCTTACGGTCGTTGATGATTCAACTTTTGTAAAGCACAATAAAACATCTGTACATATTGCCATCAAAAACAAATATGGCATGCTTTCGGATAAATTTATAATCCCTGTTTTTTCACAACCCATCAAGGCATCTCAATTCAGCAATTTCCATATAAGCATTTACAATGATTTTTTATTGAGAGTTCATCATAATGGAGCTCTTTTTATAAATTATAAAACAGGAGACTCTAGAGAAGTTACACTCCCAAATTCCATAAACATTGACCAACAATATGTTTGGGTGAACCCTAAAGGATTTCAATGGAAAGCAGGAGGCAACCTTTATCTTTACGACTTCCAATTTCAGCTCAATAGGACCATTGCATTTCCTGAATTAGCAGACTTCAATCGAGCTATCATAGACAAGGATGGAAACCTCTGGATGGCAAGTCTCTCACGAGGTTTGAAAATGATTCCCGCAACCACCTTAGACACACAACATTTTTTTGAAAAGCAGAAAGTTCAAAAATTAGAAATTCTTGATGATACTCTTTTTGTGGGAATATTTAACTCCCCGCTCCACTATTTGGATGAAAAAAAAATGAAAAAGACCCATTTAGAGGTCCAAGGTAATATTTATGGAATCAAAAAAATAAAACCCTATGGCAAATATTTAATAGCGATAGCCAAAAGTGTTTCGGATAAAAGAGGGATCCAAAGAAAAGATGTTTTTTATGATGGCAGGGTTCTATATGACTTTGAAAGCAAACTTTTGGGATTTAGGGATATTATTATGTTCAATAACCTTACCTATATTTTAACACACAACTGTATTATTGCCAATAGTCGCAACCATCCTGAAGTTTTTAATTTAAAATCCTACACTTCTGGGGATATAAAATTTTCAAAGTACCGAGACACCCTACTAATCCTTGGAAGTTCTGGGCTACACTATATTAGAAATGATTCTATTAATTTGTACCCCAACCAAGATATGAATCGTCCCATCCCTTATTTATCCTCGTTTGAGGAAAAAAACCGTTTATTTCTTGGTACCGATGGATTTGGCCTTCAAGTGCTTCAAAATAGCCTATATACTGAAATTGCAGATACTAAAGGATTATCTATAAACAAAATCATTAAAAAAGACAGTTTGCTTTGGCTCGCAACGCAACAAGGTGTTCAAGTTTTAAAATTGCACCCACAAATTGAAAAATCTGCCATCGTCAATTCCTTTTATCAAGCCGATGGGCTTTTGGACAAAAATGTGAACGATATTGCTTTACAAGACAGTCTTTTGTTTGCTGCTACCGATTTGGGGCTTTCTAAAATCAACTTAAAAAACACCCATTTTTCACAGAAGCCCTCCCTTTATTTTGAAACGGAAAGTGATACCTTATCTCTACCTTACCCAGAAGCCAACAATATTTCTATTTCCTTCGGAACGATAAATTATACCAACCAAAAAAACTATACCTATCAATACCGTTTACTTCCGAAGCAAGAAAAATGGCAAACCACCCACAACCAAACCATTACTTTTAATGAATTGGATCCCGACCAATATATCCTTGAAGTTTCCGTAATGGATCAACATAGAAATAGGACTGTCAAAGCACTACATATACAAGTAACGCCACTTTGGTGGCAGACCATTTTTTTTAAAATTGCAGTCCTCGTAACCCTCTTTTTAGTGGTAATCTTTTTAGGATTTATTTTTTATAGAATCATCAAAAAAAGGGAACGCGTTAAAAGTGAACGTGAAAAAAGATTGGCAGGGTTAGAATTGCAAGCCTTACGATCGCAAATGAATCCCCATTTTGTCCATAACTCCCTTAATGCCATACAATATTTCGTACAACGAAATGAGGTCAATCTCTCCGAAAAATACCTCTCCCGTTTTTCAAGGCTCATTCGGCAGTTTTTTGAATATTCAAGGAAAAATGAGATTACGCTCGCGGAAGAAATTGAATTGCTAAAGAATTATCTTGAAATTGAAAAAATGCGTTTTGAGGAAAAGTTAAGTTATTCCATAGATGTTGATGAAGCCTTGGCTATTGAAGAAATAAACATCCCTTCAATGATTTTACAACCCATTGTGGAAAATGGAATCAACCATGGAATCTTTCACAAAGACGATAATGGCCACCTCCAAATAAGCTTTAAGAAAATAGCAAATGGAGGGCTACAAATATGCATCGAAGATGATGGAATAGGGATACTTGAAGCCAAGGAGATTTACACCCAATCTAAGAAAAATTACCGTTCCAATTCCTCTCAAGTATTAAAAGAACGCTTGGAACTGCTAAAACAAAGCAAAAACTGGGATATTCACTTTGAAATTAAGGATCTGAGTGAAATTTCAAACGCTTCAGGAACCCGTGTTACGCTAACCCTACTCACAACCCATGAAAATTAAAACCTACCTCATAGACGACGAACCCAAGGCTTTGGCCATACTCGAAGACAAAATAAAAAGGTTTTGTAAAGAGATTGAAATTGTAGGGCAAGCACAGAAGCCTTCAGAAGCGATTAAAGAGCTTGAAACCCTGCAACCAGATCTTGTATTCTTGGATGTCGCCATGCCGAAAATGAGCGGATTTGACTTGCTAAAGCATATATCCCATCCAAGTTTTGAAGTCATTTTTGCTACGGGTTTTGATAAATATGCCATTGAAGCCATTAAACACTGCGCTATTGGATATCTCGTAAAACCCATAGATAATGATGAATTGGTAGCAGCCGTTAATAAAGCCAAGGAAAATATTGAAGAGAAAAACGCCTTGGAAAAGAATCAGCAATTTATTAATAACCTTTCGGCCAAGCGTTTTCAGGATAAAAAAGTAGTAATACCTACTCAAGAAGGATTGGAGTTCCTAGAGATTAGCCAAATCTCAAACTTTGAAGGGGTCGATGGTTATACAAAAATCCATTTAAAAGATAGAAAGCCCATTCTTAGTTCGCTCAATATTGGACATTTTGTAAAAATGTTCAAGGAGCATGACTTTTTTCAAGTGCATAAATCGCATTTAATCAATTTAAATTACATCGAAAAATACCTCAAGGAAGGATATATTATTATTGGGGAACAAAAAATTCCGGTTTCCCGAAATAGAAGAAATGAGTTTTTGGAAATGATTAATAAACTTTAATAACTTAAGTCGAAAACAACAATAGCTCTTCCGAATCTTCCTCAAAATGAAAGGTTCCTTCTTTCTTAAGGCCCAACTTTTCCAAAAGCTTAATGGAGGGTTCATTATGGGCTACCGTAAACCCCAGTACTTTTTTTAGTTGTAAGTCCTTCAGGGCATACTCCAAGAGTAGGTAAGCCGATTCATAACCGTATCCCTTTCCGTAGAATTCTGGAAGAAAAGCAAAACCAATATCGGGATACTTCAGGTTTTCCCTTTTATAGAGCCCACAACATCCAATTGAAGTTTGATCGGTTTGAAACTCGACCAAAAAATTGCCCAGACCGTCTTGATAACTTGGAAGGTAATTTTTTTCAATATACTCGGCTGCCTTGTCTATGGAAGTAATTCGCCGATCCCCAATGTATTTTATCCAATCGGGGGTATTCAGCAAGTTAAAAATGAAAGGCGCATCTTCCATGGTTAACTTTCTAAGATGTAGCCTTTCTGTATGAAACATCACTTAATTTTTAAATAAGGGCCGCCCCTTCATCATTTCATGTACTTTTTCTGATATTGACTCCAATTTTGCCTCTGCTTCGTGATTTACTATGACCTCGTCTATTAAATTTACTATTTGAAGCATGTCTTCTTCCTTCAAACCGCGCGTAGTCACCGCCGCAGTTCCTACACGGATACCGCTAGTAATAAAAGGGGATTTGTCATCAAAAGGCACCATATTCTTATTCACGGTAATATCGGCCTTTCCTAAAGCTTCTTCGGCTTCTTTCCCAGAAATGTTCTTATTCCGAAGGTCAATGAGCATCATATGGTTATCGGTACCGCCGGAAATTATATCATACCCTTTATCCACAAAAGCTTGTGCCATTACTTCCGCATTTTTCTTCACTTGAACCATATAGTGCAAAAAATCATCGGTCAAGGCTTCCCCAAAAGCAATCGCTTTGGCAGCGATGATGTGCTCTAAAGGCCCTCCTTGGTTTCCCGGGAAGATCCCACTATCCAATAAAGATGACATTTTACGGAGATTTCCATTTTTTAGCGTAATTCCGAAGGGGTTATCAAAATCCTTCCCCATTAAAATCATTCCCCCTCTTGGACCACGCAAAGTTTTGTGCGTGGTGGTCGTAACCACATGACAATGAGGAATAGGGTCTGAAATAATTCCTTTGGCGATCAATCCTGCAGGGTGTGCTATATCTGCCATTAATAAAGCGCCTACTTTATCGGCGATTTCACGGAAACGTTGGTAATCAATCTCACGGGAATAGGCAGAGGCTCCCGCGATAATCATCTTGGGTTGTTCTTTTACGGCAATTTCCTCAATCGTATCATAATCCAATCGGCCTGTTTCTTTATCGACCCCATAAAAGACCGGTTCGTATAACTTCCCTGAAAAATTTACAGGGCTTCCGTGGGTTAAGTGCCCTCCATGAGACAAGTCGAAACCTAAAAATTTATCCCCAGGTTTCAAACAGGCTGCAAACACTGCTGTATTTGCTTGCGAGCCACTATGGGGCTGTACGTTGGCGTATTCGGCCCCAAAAAGGGTTTTTGCACGGTCAATTGCTATTTGTTCTACCTCATCCACTACTTCACACCCACCATAATAACGCTTCCCAGGATATCCTTCCGCATATTTATTGGTTAAAACACTTCCGGCGGCCTCCATCACTTGAGGACTTACAAAATTTTCGGAAGCAATAAGTTCCAAACCATTAATTTGACGTTGTTTTTCGGCTTCAATTAATTCAAATATTTGTTCGTCTCTAGCTATCATGATTTGTAAAAAGTTAAGAAAAACCAAAAATACAAAATGCTTAGGGTTACTAGGGAAGAAATTATATATTTGATTAACAATTTACGAACAATTTAAAAATACCGATTTATGCCACTCACTGCCAACGATCCCAACAGAAAAACCTGGTTAGACGTTCCTGCCAACAGTGACTTCCCTATACAAAATATTCCTTTTGGGGTGTTCCTTACCCGTGACGATATCATTACCATAGGTACCCGAATAGGGGACACCGCCATAGACCTTGGTGCACTGCATCAATTAGGCTACTTTGATGGAATTGAACTTACGGACGATATTTTCCTTCAGGATAGCTTAAACGATTTTATTGCCGACGGAAGAAAAACCTGGCGGTTGGTGCGTAATCGCATCGCAAAAATCTTTGCACACGATAATGCGAAACTACGTGATAATGCAGAACACCGGCAAAAGGTTTTGTTCGATTTGGATGAAATTGAAATGCAGCTTCCGGTAGATGTGGGGGATTACACCGACTTCTACGCGAGTAAGGAGCATGCCACCAATGTGGGTTCCTTATTCCGTGATCCCGAAAATGCCTTAATGCCCAATTGGCTTCATGTGCCTATTGGCTACCACGGAAGAAGCTCTTCCATTGTTCCTTCTGGAACTCCCATAAGACGCCCCGTAGGGCAATCAAAACCAGGCGACGACGGCGTACCGGGATTCGGCCCTTCCAAACTGCTGGATTTTGAATTGGAAATGGCTTTTATTACTACTGCAGCAAACGATTTGGGGAAAACCATCGCTATTGAAGAAGCCGAAGAAAACATCTTCGGATTGGTACTTTTCAACGACTGGAGTGCCCGTGATATTCAAGCTTGGGAATATGTTCCTTTAGGACCCTTTCTTGGAAAAAGTTTTGCCTCCACCATTTCTCCCTGGATTGTTACCCTAGACGCTCTTGAGTCTTTTAGAACCAAAGGGCCGGACCAAGATCCCAAACCCCTTCCCTATCTTCAGCAAACGGGAAATAAAAATTACGACATCCATCTAGAAGCGAGTATCAAACCTTCTGGGGGTGTAGAGAACGTGGTTTGTCGCTCCAACTTTAAATACATGTACTGGTCCATGGTTCAGCAACTTGCACACCATACCGTAAATGGATGTAACGTACGTAGTGGCGATATGATGGGAAGTGGAACCATTTCCGGACCCACCCCAGATAGCTACGGATCGATGCTGGAACTTACTTGGCGTGGGCAAAATCCATTAAAATTAAGTGATGGTACCGAACGTAAATTCATTAACGATGGCGATACGGTCATCCTTCGTGGTTACAGCAAAAATGATCAAGTACGTATTGGTTTTGGGGAATGTAAAGGAAAGGTGCTTCCCGCAAGGCAAATCTAGTTTGGCATAGCGCTTGTATTCCCTTAAGCAATAACCAAACTTTTTCAGTTATGAGGACAACTATTACCCTTTTACTTTTGGCGCTATTGCTCACAGGATGTAATAGTGTAAAACGAAATCAGAAATTTTTGGCGCAAGGCGATTACGATGCCGTCATCGAATTGGCCTTAAAAAAACTGCAAAAAGATCCTAACGGGAAAAACAGCGAGGCACATGTTGCTTTTCTGGAGGAAGCTTTTAAAAGTGTCGTGGAGGAAGACCAGAGACGCATCGCTTTTCTGAAAAAAGAGAATCAGCCTTCCAATACCCGTGAAATCTATTATACCTATTGTGATTTAGGAAAAAGACAGGAAGCTATTAGACCCTTGCTTTCTTTAATAGATACCGATATCCAATTGAAGGATTACAGTGCTGAAATATTAGCTTCTAAACGGAATTTTGCCGATTACCTTTTCAATGAAGGCAACAAATATTTAAGTCGGAATAGCATTCAAGATGCCCGGAAAGCCTATGGCTTTTTCAGTGATTTGAAAAATCTGCAACCGGATTATTTTCAGGTAGACGAAAAATTGGACGAAGCCCATTTTCAGGGAACCGATTTTGTTTTTGTAAAACTGAACAACCAGAGCAATCAAATTATTCCCTTCAGGTTAGAACGGGAACTATTGGATTTCAATACCTACGGACTCGACGATTTCTGGACCGAATACCACACCCAAAAAGAACAAGGTATTTACTACAATTTTGGGATCGATGTAAATTTTGATGAAATCACCATTTCCCCAGAACGTATTTCCGAAAAGGAATACCTTCGAAAAAAAACCATCAAGGATGGCTGGGAATACGTTTTGGATCGCTACGGAAACGTCGTGAAAGATAGCCTTGGCAACGATATAAAGGTTGATAAGTTCATTACGGTAACCGCGAAAGTTACTTATACCGAGCAAACCAAAGCAACCCGTGTAGGTGGAAATGTGGTGTATCGCGATTTAAACAGTAACCGTATTATGAATCGTCACCCGCTGGGAACAGAGTTTATCTTTGAAAACATTTTTGCCCGTTACCGAGGCGATGAGAGAGCCTTGACTCAAGAAGACATGCAATTTAGCCGAAATGACTTTTTCCCGTTCCCATCGAACCAGCAAATGGTTTTGGATGCCGGAACCGAAATGAAAGCAAGGCTGAAAGAAATACTGCAACAAAATAAATTGTACTGAAACTAAAAATGCCCCTTAGAAAAGGGGCTTTTTTTATACAAATTTTTCGATATCGGAAGCTTGGATGCCTTGATGGGAAGCGTGATGAACTGTGCTTTCATTTTGAATGATCAATAACTGCGGACTTTGATGTACCACCTGAAATTGAATCGCTACTTCGTTGGAAACGTCCCGAAACACTAAAAGATCTAAGTAATACAAATCGATTTTTCCGTCTTCCACAGCATAATCCCTTTCAAAGGTACGTAGGACCATTCTACTTATTCCACAAGTGGTAGAATGCTTAAAAATAACGACAGGACGTGTTTTAGAAGTTTCTTTAACAACCTCTAGTTGTTCTAATCGTGTGAGTTTCTTCCAAGGTAAGGTTTTAGACTCTTTGGCCGAATTTTCCTTATTACCATTTCCGAATAAATTAAAAAATCCCATAATTCCATTTATGTATTAAAGTCGTGCAAAAGTAACAGACTTTACACAAACTTTTCCATTCGAATATGTATCTTTAATATCAGGATATGAAAAAACTACACAAAACCAAAAGAAAGAGTCATAAAAAAACCATCGGTAAAGCACCAGGTACTGCGGGTTATGTTGGGGATAAAAATCGGGAAGTTACCGATATAGAAATTTATGAATACTCAAAAGATCATTTCGAGGTCATTAAAACCAACGATGTTGAAGATTCCTTCAAATTTAAAACTACCGACCAGATTACCTGGATTAATATAAATGGATTAAATCTTACCGATGAAATTTCCAAATTGGGAAATTTCTACGATTTACATCCTTTGGTGATGGAGGATATCCTAAATACCGATCACCGTCCCAAAGTGGATGAATACAAAGACTATCTTTTTATAGTATTGAAAATGCTGTATTTCAATAAGGAACAGCAATTTACGGTGGAGCATATTTCCTTAATTGTAGGTAAAAATTATGTGCTTACGTTCCAAGAATCCGAGGAAGATCTTTTCGACCCCCTAAGAGCACGTCTCGACAATCCCGAATCCCGAATCCGAACGTTTGGTGCGGATTATCTAGCTTTTGCCCTCATGGATACGATTGTGGATAACTACTTTGCCGTAGTAGAGGATTTTGGAGATAAAATTGAAACATTGGAGGATCAATTATTTGATGAAAACCCAATTGAATCCACTCCGCAGGACATTCAAGCTTTAAAACGGGAAGTGCTTCGAATTCGTAGGAGCGTGTTTCCTTTAAGGGAAGTGATTTCCCGAATCGAAAAAATTGAAAACCCCATTATTGAAGAACGCACCCGCGATTACTTTAGGGACGTATACGACCATATCATTCAAATCAATGAAAATATTGAAATCTATCGCGATATGGTATGGGGCCTTATGGACATGTACATGACCACGGTAAGCAATAAGATGAACAACATTATGAAAGTGCTTACCATTATCGCCACAATTTTTATCCCGTTAACTTTTATCGCCGGAATCTACGGAATGAACTTCGATCACATGCCCGAATTGCATTACCAATATAGCTACTATATTTTATGGGGCGTGATGATTCTTGTATTCCTGGCAATGTTGTATTACTTCAGAAGAAAAGGTTGGCTGTAAGCTAGTATTCCGTGACGCTGGACCAGTTTTCCCCAGTTTTGATTCGGTAAAGTTGCATTTCTGAAATACCGAATTGTTTTGCGATCATTTTCATGCGCGTACGCCGGTTGGGATCGTTGATCTTCCTCTTGATAAGCTTCACCTTGGTTTCGGTAAGTTTGGAATACGTACGCTTTCGGGGTTTGTTCTTGTATTCCGGATTACTGAATTGATGCACTTCCTTCTCCCTTTTGGTCGCCCATTTCAGGTTATCCAAGTGATTGTTCATCTTATCGTAATCCAAATGTATAACATACTCACCATCCCCTTGTTCCAGAAAAGTCTGTGCTACCAATTTGTGTACATAGCGACTCGTGAACTTTCCATTCTTACGTTGGCGTACCCTAAGGTTTGGATAGCCATTAATGCAAGTCTCATTCACCAGAAACTCTTCTTCTCGATTACAATTGATGATGCGACCGTAATTAGAGATCTTAAATTTTTCATTAGGATCGATCCCATCGTCAAAAACGATGTCTCTCCATTGCTCTTTTCTTAAATTCTGAATCATAATAAATTTAAAAAAGCTGCTCCCCTAAACTGTTTGTAGTTAACAAATATAACTTCAAAATATCATTTCATGCAAGTATTTCAGACAAATTGTCTTGAAACAAACCTAATTTTTCAGTCATTTTGTCCTGTTTTTAGCTTGGCTTAGCTTTTGCCCTATACATTTCAAAAAAAAATAACGATGAACTTTAATAATTTTACCATAAAATCACAAGAAGCGATTCAGCAAGCGCAACAGCTTGCCCAAAGCTTGGGGCATCAGCAAATTGAAAATGAACACCTGCTGAAAGCTCTTTTTGAAGTAGATGAAAACGTCACCCCTTTCATCCTCAAAAAATTGAACGTAAACGTACCCTTACTTCAGCAACTATTGACCAAGCAATTGGAATCGTTTGCCAGAGTAGATGGAGGCGAAATTATGCTATCCCGTGAAGCAGCGAAAACAGTAAACGAAGCGAGCATTGTAGCGAAGAAAATGAACGATGAATATGTAAGTATTGAGCACTTATTACTTGCCATATTTAATTCTAAAAGTAGCATCGCACAAAGCTTAAAAGACCAAGGGGTCACCGAAAAAGCGTTGAAAGCAGCCATTGAGGAATTGCGCAAAGGAGACCGTGTCACTTCACAAAGTGCGGAAGAAACCTACAACTCCCTGAACAAATATGCCCGGAATTTGAATCAGTTGGCCAAGGACGGAAAACTAGATCCGGTGATTGGACGGGATGAGGAAATACGAAGAATCCTTCAAATTCTTTCCCGACGCACCAAAAACAATCCCATGCTTGTAGGGGAACCCGGTACCGGTAAAACAGCCATTGCCGAAGGGCTGGCACACCGTATTGTAGACGGCGATGTCCCCGAAAACCTAAAAAGCAAGGAAATCTACTCTTTGGATATGGGGGCGCTTATTGCGGGAGCTAAATACAAGGGGGAATTCGAAGAACGATTAAAAGCCGTCATCAAGGAAGTTACTTCCAGTGATGGAAATATTGTCTTGTTTATTGATGAAATCCATACGTTAGTGGGAGCTGGTGGCGGACAAGGAGCCATGGATGCGGCCAATATCCTGAAGCCTGCCCTCGCGCGTGGCGAACTACGTGCCATTGGAGCCACGACCCTAGATGAATACCAAAAGTATTTTGAAAAAGACAAAGCCCTAGAGCGTCGTTTTCAGAAAGTAACCGTAGATGAACCCGATACCGAAAGCGCTATTTCCATTCTACGGGGTATCAAGGAAAAGTACGAAACACACCACAAGGTTCGCATTAAGGATGAAGCAATTATAGCCGCCGTAGAATTATCGCAACGCTATATTACCAATCGCTTCTTGCCCGATAAAGCCATTGACTTGATGGATGAAGCGGCTTCGAAATTACGCATGGAGATCAATTCCAAGCCGGAAGAGCTGGATGTATTGGACCGAAAAATCATGCAACTGGAAATTGAAATCGAAGCGATTAAGCGGGAGAAAGATGAAGCAAAACTGAAAACACTTCGGGCCGACTTAGCCAATTTAAAGGAAGAGCGAAACGAGTTGAACGCGCAGTGGAAAAGCGAAAAAGAGGTGGTGGAGAACGTTCAGAATACCAAAAAGGAATTGGAAGAGTTGCGTTTGGAAGCCGAAAAAGCAGAGCGGGAAGGCGACTTCGGAAAAGTAGCTGAAATCCGCTACGGAAAAATCAAGGAAGCCCAAGAGCGCTTAAATAAATTGGAAACCGAATTGGCCAATCAAGGGGAAAGCTCTTTAATTAAAGAGGAAGTGACCAATGACGACATTGCTGAAGTAGTCGCAAAATGGACCGGAATACCTGTAACCAAAATGCTACAGAGCGAGCGGGAAAAACTATTAAGACTGGAGGAAGAACTTCATAAACGCGTTGTAGGACAAGAAGAAGCCATTGTAGCCGTGAGTGATGCCATCCGAAGAAGTAGGGCAGGGTTACAGGACGCTAAAAAACCGATTGGTTCCTTCCTATTCCTAGGAACTACTGGTGTGGGTAAAACCGAATTGGCAAAGGCACTTGCAGAATATCTTTTTGATGATGAAAACGCCATGACCCGAATCGATATGAGCGAATATCAAGAACGCCACAGCGTTAGTAGATTGGTAGGGGCGCCTCCAGGATATGTGGGGTACGATGAGGGCGGACAGCTTACGGAAGCCGTACGACGCAAACCGTATTCGGTAGTATTGTTGGATGAAATTGAAAAAGCACATCCAGACACCTTCAACATCCTATTACAGGTATTGGATGAAGGACGTTTAACCGATAACAAAGGACGGGTTGCCGATTTCAAGAATACCATCATTATCATGACCAGTAATATGGGAAGCCATATCATTCAAGAGAAGTTTGAAAGCGTTAAGGATATCGATACGGCCATGGAAGCAGCCAAGGTAGAGGTAATAGGGCTACTGAAACAATCGGTAAGGCCCGAGTTTCTTAATCGTATTGACGACATCATCATGTTCACGCCTTTAACGCAAGCAGATATCAAGGAAATTGTAGGGCTTCAGTTAAAAGGAGTGACCAAAATGCTTGCCAAGCAACATATTACTTTGGATGCTACGGAAGAAGCCATAGAACATTTGTCCAAGCACGGTTTCGATCCGCAGTTTGGAGCAAGACCGGTAAAACGGGTCATTCAGAAAGAAGTGTTGAACGAACTATCAAAAGAGATCCTATCAGGAAAAATAAGTACCGACAGTATCATTTTACTGGATAGTTTCGACGACCAATTGGTTTTCAGAAATCAGGAAGATTTAATAGAAAACTGAACGTTACGGGTCTAAGGAACCCCTTGCTGAAGTCCTTTCGGCAAAAAACCTTAGTTTTCATATTTGGTTAGTTGAATACGACCCTTGGATATTGTTCCAGGGGTCGTATTTTTGTTTAAAACTAAAAAATCATGTCCAAAGAACCTCCAAAAATTCTCGAAAGTAAAACTACGATACGTTTTCAGCATTGCGATCCCTTTAATCATTTAAATAATTCGGAATACCTGAACTATATGGTAAATGCTCGGGAAGACCAATTAATTCAGCATTACGATATCGACATATACAAACTGGGAAGGGAACAAGGAAAAAGCTGGGTAGTTGGAAGCAACCAAATTGCTTACCTAAGACCTGCCTGGTTAATGGAAGAAGTCGTCATCCAATCTCAGCTATTACATTTTGACGAAACCAGTCTTAACGTGGAATTACGCATGTTCAATCGTGACAAAACCGAACTGAAGGCATTGATGTGGAGCCATTATGTCCATTTTAATCTTCAAACCCAAAAAAGGGAAACCCACGAGGCGCGATTTATGGATTTATTTGATTCGGTAAAAACCCCAGTAACGCATAAAAGCTTTGAAGAGAGGGTACTACACTTCAAAAACAAAAAATAAAATGTAACAAATTTGAAGCAGGCTCGTCATAATAGTGTAGTAACCAACTAAACTTTATATTATGAAAAGCATTCCTCAAAACAGAAAACAGCTGTACCGAAGAAATACCATTTTAGGAATTTACAGCCTTTCCATTTTTTTAGTATTTGCCATTTACACTACGATTACCGTAGTACAATATGTAGCATAAAAAAACCCTCCGCAAGCGGAGGGTTCTTCTTTCATAACAATTTTCAACAAACAACTTTAACTCTAAAACCTCACTTTCATATACGAAGGAAGCGTATCTTTGGTTTTACTGAAATGAATTTTTTTTAAAAAAATCACATCAATGTATCGAACCCTAGTATTCATGGTGCTTTTAAGCCTTACTTTTTCTTGTAAAAATGAAACAAAAAAGCCTTCCGAAGAAAAAACCACCACCTATTATCTGATTCGGCATGCAGAAAAAGATCGCAGCGCGCCTTCCAATCCCAACCCAGTACTCACGGAAAAAGGAACGCAAAGAGCCAAACACTGGGCTACTTATTTTGACACCATCCCATTAAACAAAATTTTTTCTACTAACTACCTAAGAACACAGCAAACAGCAGCTTTGGTGGCAAAAAATAAAAATTTACCCATCATCCCTTATGATCCAAAAAATGTGATCGATGCAGAGTTTCTTAAAGCTACCGAAAAAAATCAGGTACTTATCGTAGGCCACAGTAACACCACTCCTATGCTGGTCAACCAAATTTTGAAACAGCAAAAATACGAGGACATACCAGATAATGACAACAGTCGTTTATATGTGGTACAACTCAAAAATGGGCAAGCTACCTCTGAAATAAGAACCGTGAACCTTCCCAACTAGGAAATTATTTGGCAAAGCCAATTTTATCCCTATATTCCAATTATGAAAGCATTCCTTTTACTTTTTCTATTAAGTAGTGCCACACTTACGAGCCAAGAGACTGCCTACCTTACTACTTTGGAAACCTTCAAAAATCATTTTAATGACGCTAATGGAAAAGCCGTCTTTGAGATGATGGATTCCAATATGCAGCAACAATTGGGAATTGAGAAGGTAACGGCCATTGTTACCACCTTTAGAAACAATCTAGGTTCCATTGTTTCTTTTAAATTCATTGAGCGGATAAATACTAGTGAGGTTTATGAAACCCTATTTGAAAAGGGAAAACAGAACATTTCCCTGTCGCTGGATAAAGACGGGAAATTAAACGGGTTACGGTTTTTACCTGCTTCGGAAGACAACGAACTCCCAAAGATGGAGCGAAACAAAACTTCTTTAGGACTGCCTTTTAAAGGAAATTGGTTTACGGTTTGGGGCGGTGATACCAAAGCACAAAACTATCATGTTGTTTCCAAGACCCAAAGGCATGCCTTCGATTTCCTGAAAGTGGGGAAAAACAATCGTGCTTTTGAAAGGAGCGGCACTCGAAACGAAGACTATTATGCATTTGGCCAGCCCATATTCGCCGTTTGTGATGCGGAAGTAATTCAGGTAAATAGAGGCATTCCAGATAACAAGCCAGGCGCCATGAACGAGATGAAGCCCTTAGGGAACTCGGTCATTTTGAAAACCAAAAATGAAGAGTATATTGTCTATGCCCATTTTGAAGAAGGAACCATTGCTGTGGAAGAAGGGCAACAAGTTAAAAAGGGTCAGTATCTTGCCAACTGTGGAAATTCGGGCAATTCCAGCGAGCCACATTTGCACCTCCACATTCAAGATGGCCCTAACATCATGACTTCCATAGGAGTGAAATGCTTTTTTGATAATTTGGTGGTCAATGGGGAGACAAAAACAGACTATTCGCCCGTAAGATGGAACCGTATTTCCCCTGCGGAAGATTAATTTTCTTACTTTTGCAATCCTTATGTCCTTACAGAAAAACGTACAAATAAAGAACCGTAAAGCGAAATTTGAATACGAAATCCTCGATAAATATACCGCAGGAATCGTACTTAAAGGCACCGAAATTAAAGCCATTCGTGAAGGAAAAGCGTCTATAGCCGAAAGCTTTTGCGAGTTTTCCAATGGGGAATTGTTCGTTATTAACATGACCATTCAAGAGTACTCCCACGCTACGCATTTCAATCATAATCCCAAGAACTCCCGAAAGCTGTTATTAAATAGAAGTGAACTGAAAAAACTGGAAAAAGAAGTGAAAAATTCGGGCTTAACGATTATCCCGTTACTGCTTTTCACGAATGATCGGGGATTGGCCAAACTTCAAGTGGCACTTTGCCGTGGTAAAAAACAATACGACAAAAGGGAATCGATCAAGGCCCGTGAAAGCAAGCGTAATTTAAGCAGGATCAAAAAAGCCTTTAATAACTAACATTTCGTTAAGAACTTATCCCGCTTTTTTTTCTAATTTCACCACAGTAAACAACCTTTTACTCAAAATATGCGTCTTTAGTATAGACAACTATTGCCTATGAAAAAATTGATCCCCCTACTCCTATTTTTTTGCTGTATCTCGCTTTCAGCCCAAATTTCAGGAAAAGTTACCGACTCCCAAAACCAACCGCTCCCCTACGTCAATATTTACTTGGAAGGGTCTTATAAAGGCACCACCTCAAATGAGGAAGGTCGCTACACTTTGGATTTAGGAGCGCTTGCTTCAGAAAAGTCCGGAAGCGAAACTTTTACCATTGTATTTCAATCGTTAGGGTTTCAAACCGAATACAGACAGTTGGAAGCTAACAATTTAAAAGAACCTTTAGATGTGGTATTGAAGGAAGCCTCCGTTAGCTTGGATGAAGTGGTCGTGAATGCTTCCGAAGATCCAGCCTATCGCATTATTAGGGCAACGATCAATCAACGGAAGGAAAACCTGGAACGTATTTCTGCCTTCAAAGCCGATTTCTACTCCCGCGGAATTTGGCGGGTGGATAGTGTCCCAAAAAAAATTCTGGGACAAGAAGTGGGCGATTTCGACGGGGCCTTGGATTCCACCCGAACGGGGATTATCTATCTTTCAGAAACCATTAGCAAAATAGCTTATAAAAAACCGAACAATTTTAAGGAAACCATCTTAGCCAGTAAAGTGAGTGGTAACGACAGTGGATTCAGTTTTAACAGTGCCCAGGAAGCTAATTTCAGCTTTTATGAAAATACCTTGGACCTCAACGCTGCTTTGGTCTCCCCTATTGCCAACAATGCGCTTGGCTATTACAATTACAAACTCGACAGGGTATTTTATGAAGGCAGTAAACTAGTCAATAAAATAAAAGTGACGCCTAAACGCCCAAACGATCGAGTTTGGGAAGGAATCATATACATCGTGGAAGACGATTGGCAGCTCTATGGCGTCGAACTGAAAACCAATGGAACAGCCATTCAAGTCCCTTTTGTAAAAGAGTTGCTTTTTAAACAGAGTTTCACTTTCGACAGCATAGAAAACGCTTGGATCAAAATTTCCCAAACCATCGATTTCAGTTTTGGTTTCTTCGGATTTAATGGTGACGGCCGCTTTATTGCAGTGTACAGTAATTATGACTTTCAGCCAGAATTTGATAAAAATACCTTCGGAAACGAAGTGCTGTATTTTGAACCTGAAGCCAATAAAAAAGACAGTCTGTTTTGGGAAAACAAACGTCCTGTACAACTTACCGAAGAAGAAACGACCGATTACCTTCGAAAGGACAGTATTCAGGAATTAAGAAAATCGAAAACCTATTTAGATTCCATCGATGCCAAAAACAACAAATTTTCCTTATTGAGCCCCATAGCAGGGTATTCCTATAAAAACACCTACGACAAATGGGAAGTGAGTTACGAATCCCCATTAACCCATATTAGCTTCAATACCGTACAGGGCTGGAATGCCAATGCGGGATTGAGCTTTTTTAAATGGTATGACGATAACCGAACCAATTGGTTTTACACACAAATTAAGGCCGATTATGGTATCGCCGAAGATCGCCTACGTTGGACCGGTACCGCAACCAAGAAATTCAACAATACCAACGATTTACAATTTACACTATACGGTGGAAGCGAAACTAGGCAGTTTAATGGCAGTGAGCCTATTTCACCACTAATCAATACCGTTTCTTCTTTATTTTTTGAACGAAACTACATGAAACTCTTCGAACTTAACTATGGCGGGGTCGCATGGAGTCAAGAATTGCTAAATGGCTTACGGACTTCCCTTTCGGTAAGCTATCAAAATAGGCAACCTTTATTTAATAACACCGACTATGTAACCCTCCCAAATGACGATGTAGATTACACCAGTAACAATCCGTTGGCGCCTGCAGATTTCACTAATCCTGCGATTATAGAGCACGATTTGGTGAAAACCATTTTTACGGCCAATATCACTTTTGGCCAAAAATACATGACCTACCCCGATGGGAAGTTCAATTTGGGGAATCCCGCTTTCCCACGACTTACCCTACAACTAGAAAATGCCATGGCCGCTAGCGACAATAACTACAACTATACCCAATTGAATGCTACCATACGCCAAAATGTGAATACAGGGAATCTTGGGGAATTCAGCTACCGCTTACAAGGGGGTACTTTTTTTAATGCTGAAGACATTTCCTTTGTCGATTTTCAACATTTTAATGGCAACCAGACCCGTGTAGGTACGAGTTCCCGATACACCAATGTATTTAACCTTCTTCCCTATTATGCACTAAGCACCAATAAAAGTTATGCCTTGGGACACGCCGAGCATGATTTTAAAGGTTGGGCCCTCGGAAAAATTCCAGGGATTAATAGATTGGGCTTTAATTTAATTGTAGGCGGACATTTTTTAAGTACGGAAGACCGTAAACCTTACAGTGAAGTATCGGTAGGTTTGGATAATTTGGGCTGGGGGAAATACCGCCTCTTCCGAATTGATTATGTGCAATCTTTCTACGGAAACCAAAGAGAAGGAGCCTTTATATTTGGGCTGAAATTCCTGAATCTTTTTAACTAGTTCAGTTTTTATCCTCCAACATGGGAACAAAGCGGAATTCACCGTGTTCGGTTTTTTCGAACTCAGTAGCACTTTTTCGGGTAAAGACCGTCATAATTTGTACGGGCTCCCCGATTGGGATAACGAGCTTCCCTCCTACTTTTAACTGTGCCAATAAAGGTTTGGGCACATAAGGGGCACCTGCTGTGACAACTATTCCGTCGTAAGGAGCAAATTCTTCCAAGCCTTTATAGCCATCGCCAAATATCATTTTCTTGGGGCGATAGCCCATTTTGGGAAGGGCCAGACTGGTTTTTTTGAACAATTCATTTTGACGTTCAATCGTATACACAGCAATACCCATCTCCAGCAATACGGCACTTTGATAACCACTTCCAGTGCCTATTTCCAATACTTTGTCGCCCGCATTAACTTCTAATAACTCGGTTTGCCTTGCAACGGTGTAAGGCTGCGAAATGGTTTGATCGGCGGCAATAGGAAACGCCTTGTCGGTATAAGCATGATCCAAAAACCCACTGTCCATAAACCAATGCCTTGGCACTTTATTGATTGCCTCCAACACAGCCACATTGGCAATCCCCTTAGCCCTTAGGGTTTCTACCAAACGTTTGCGCATGCCTTTATGAGTAAAAGTATCTTTCATGGAAGTATGACAAAGGTAAAAGCATCTTTTTTATTTAAAAAGGTTCCTTCGCTATTTTCTTTCAAAAAAAGTATCTTTGTTGAAAATCTTAATCCATGCTAAAAGCAGGCGTTTTAGGTGCTGGGCACCTTGGAAAAATTCACTTGAAATTACTTCAGCAGTCTAATAAATATGAATTGGTGGGATTTTACGATGCCGATACCAAAGCTGCTCATAAAATTGAAAAGGAATTGGGCTATAAAAGCTTTCCTTCCATGGAAGCGTTAATAGAGGCCTGTGATATGATAGATGTGGTAACTCCCACGAGTCATCATTTTAACTGCGCCAAAAAAGTGATGGAGGCAGGAAAGCATTTGTTTATTGAAAAACCCATCACCCAAACCGTAGAAGAGGCAGAAATACTTCTGAAATTAGCTGCCCAACATCATGTAAAAGGTCAAGTAGGACATGTAGAACGGTTCAACCCCGCTTTTATGAGTGTAAAGGATAAGTTTGAAAACCCCATGTTCATCGAAGCGCATCGCTTGGCCGAATTCAACCCTCGTGGGACCGATGTTCCTGTGGTGTTGGATTTAATGATTCACGATATTGATGCCGTACTAAGTGTGGTAAAAAGCAAGGTGAAGGGAGTGAGTGCCAGCGGAGTAGCGGTTATTTCAGACACCCCAGATATTGCCAATGCTCGTATTGAGTTTGAGAATGGTTGTGTGGCCAATTTAACGGCGAGCAGGATCTCCCTGAAAAAAATGCGTAAAGCACGTTTTTTTCAAAGGGACGCTTATATTTCGGTAGACTTTTTAGACAAAAAGGTAGAAGTGGTAAAAATGAAAGATGCCCCTAATAAGGCCGATGATTTTGCCATGATCCTTACCAATGCTGAAGGAAAAAAGAAACAGATTTATTTCGACAATCCCAATATTGCAAACAACAATGCCATATTGGACGAGTTGGAGACCTTTGCCGAAGCGATTGAAAATGACACAACTCCCGTGGTTACTTTAGCACAAGCCACCGAAGCCTTGCGGGTTGCGCTTCAGATTATTGAAAATTTTAAACATTTATAAAACTTATACTTCCATGAAAAATGTAGCTGTTATTGGAGCAGGAACCATGGGGAACGGAATTGCCCATACTTTCGCTCAACATGATTATAAAGTACAACTCATCGATATTTCACAAAGTTCTTTAGATAAAGGAATTGCCACAATTACCAAAAATTTAGATCGTATGGTTGCTAAGGAAGTGATTTCCGAAGCAGCTAAAAAACATACCCTTGAAAACATTACCACCTACACCCAATTGGAGGAAGGGGTAAAAAATGTTGGCTTGGTGGTAGAAGCAGCTACTGAAAATGTAGACTTAAAACTTAAAATATTTAAGGACCTAGCTAAATTTTGTTCCGAAGACACCATTTTGGCGACCAATACTTCTTCTATTTCCATCACGCAAATTGCAGCTGTCACCTCACATCCTGAAAACGTTATTGGGATGCACTTCATGAATCCAGTGCCCATTATGAAATTAGTGGAAATCATTAAGGGCTACAGTACCGGTCCAGAGACTTACAAAACAGTAGAAGCAATTTCAAAAAAACTGAACAAAGTCCCTGTGGAAGTAAACGATTACCCTGGTTTTGTAGCTAACCATATTTTAATGCCCATGATTAATGAAGCCATTGAAACCCTATACAATGGGGTGGCAGGGGTTCAAGAAATTGACACGGTAATGAAACTAGGCATGGCACATCCTATGGGGCCTTTGCAATTGGCCGATTTTATTGGATTGGACGTTTGTCTTTCTATTTTGAATGTGATGTACGACGGATTTAAAAATCCGAAGTATGCCCCTTGCCCACTACTGGTAAATATGGTGATGGCGGGTAAAATGGGCGTGAAAAGTGGTGAAGGTTTTTACGATTATTCCGAAAGTAGAAAGGCTGAGAAAGTGGCCCAACAATTTGCTTAACCACTGTCTTTTCTGATAAATAGAAAGAAACTGATACAACAATGCCTAACATCTATCCTTTTAAAGCGGTACGGCCCACCAGGGACAAGGTAAGCCTTGTGGCTTCACGTTCTTATGAAAGCTATACCCAAGAGGAAAGGGATGCAAGGTTACGGGACAATCCGTTTTCCTTTTTGCATATTGTCAACCCCGGATTTAAATACCATAAGGAAATTACCGGGACCGCACGATACCAGTTGGTTAAAAACCGATACTTGGAATTTAAGGAGGATGGGGTCTTTCAGCAAGATGAAAAACAGTGCCTCTATGTCTATAAAATCGTTAATCGGGATGGAAATGTCTTTCACGGTCTAGTGGCAGCGACCAGTATTGAAGATTACGAAAAGGATCTTATTAAAAAGCACGAGGACACCCTTTCGCAAAGGGAGGCCGTTTTTAAGGAGTATTTAAAAACCGTTGGCTTCAATTCGGAGGCAGTGCTCCTCACCTATCCAGATGATGACTCTTTGAAAGATTTGTTGGAAAGCTTGATGGAAGATCGACCCGAATACGAGTTTACCACAACCTATCGCGACACCCATTACTTGTGGGCCATTTCTGAAGAAAAGACGCTTGAAAAGCTCCAGTCCATCTTTGAAAAAATTCCTGCTTTTTACATTGCCGATGGACATCATCGCTCGGCTTC
This sequence comes from Flavobacteriaceae bacterium, assembly GCA_002707025.1. GTDB lineage: Bacteria > Bacteroidota > Bacteroidia > Flavobacteriales > Flavobacteriaceae > PALG01. The sequence continues at coordinate 202,526 of PALG01000029.1, forward strand.
TTCCTATTTGCTGGCAAAAGACCTTCAGCAGGAAAATGCGAGTCTGAACCAAAGCGATACACACCATTATTTCATGAGTTATCTCATCCCAGAGAGTGAACTGAAAATTTATGAATTCAATCGCTTGGTAACCGATTTAAACGGTTTGTCCAAAGAAGAATTCCTTATCGAACTAGATACACACTTCCGAATTGAAGAACGAGGCGTAGAATATTATAAACCTTCCAAAAAGCATCATTTTAGCATGTATTTGGATGGGGCGTTTTACTCCTTGTACCTTCGGAAGGATCACTATGGGTTTGAAAATTCCTTGGAAGCACTCGATACCTTTATCCTACACCGATACATTTTAAAACCCCTCTTAGGCATTAGCGATGCGCGAAATGATGACCGTTTGGGCTATGCCCATGGAAAAAGGGATTTAGCCTACGTGAAGTCTTTGGTCGATTCTGGAGAATTTTCCGTAGGCTTCGGGTTGCTGCCCGTTACGGTTATGGAAATGAAGCAAATAGCCAACGAAGGACTTACCATGCCCCCAAAAAGCACGTATATTGAACCCAAACTACGAAGTGGCGTTACCATTTATGAGTTTTAATAACTTCTGAATAAGTACGTCAAATTGACTGTCCATCTACTTGGAATTTGAACGGTTTATGTTGAAATTTGAATCTATGAGCATTGCACAAAATTTGAAGGAAATACAATCTCAATTACCAGAAGAGGTTTCCTTGGTAGCGGTATCCAAAACCAAGCCGGTTTCCGAAATTATGGAAGCCTATGAGGCTGGACAGCGTATTTTTGGGGAAAATAAGATTCAGGAAATGACCGAAAAGTGGGAGCAAATGCCTCAAGATGTCAAATGGCACATGATTGGTCATGTGCAAACCAACAAGGTAAAGTACATGGCCCAATTTGTAAACTTGGTACATGCCGTAGACCGGTTAAAACTTCTGAAGGAAATTAACAAACAAGCCAAAAAACACAATCGGGTTATTGATTGTTTACTTCAAATAAAAATTGCCGAGGAAGATAGTAAATTCGGAATGACGGAAGACGATGCCTTACAGCTATTAAACAGTGAGGCACTTACGATGCTGCCCCATGTAAAAATTAAAGGATTGATGGGGATGGCCACTTTTACCGAGGATGAAAAACAATTAAACGAGGAGTTTTCCCGTTTGAAACACTTTTACGATACCCACCAAAAAGCTTACGGGTTCTCTATTCTTTCCATGGGGATGAGCGGGGATTTTTCCGTCGCCATTGCCAATGGGAGCAATATGGTTAGAGTAGGAAGCGCTATTTTTGGAGCACGTAATTATTAATTTTACAGAGAGGAGCCATAATAAATGTATGCCATATTAGATATAGAAACCACGGGGGGCAAATACAATGAAGAAGGAATCACAGAAATTGCCATCTATCGATTCGACGGACATAAGATTGTGGATCAATTTAGCAGCTTGGTGAACCCGGAACGGAAAATCCAACCCTTTGTCGTCAATCTTACAGGAATCAACAATGAAATGCTTCGCAATGCTCCAAAATTTTACGAAGTCGCTAAAAGAATCATCGAAATTACCAACGGTTGTATTTTAGTAGCCCACAATGCGCAATTCGACAATCGCATCCTCACTACCGAATTTGATCGGTTGGGATATACCTTCGAAAAAGATACCCTTTGTACTGTAGAACTGTCCAAAAAATTGATTCCCGATAAAGACTCCTACAGTTTGGGAAAACTTTGCCGCTCGCTGGGAATTCCATTAAGTGATCGCCATCGCGCTCAAGGAGATGCCAAAGCCACGGTAGCACTTTTCAAAATGTTATTGTCCAGGGACACTGAAAAGGAAATTATTCAGCAGATGGTCCGAAAAGACCCTAAAAGGCAATTGGAACCTAAATTACTGGATATTATTGAATCTGCCCCAAGTGAAATCGGGGTTTATTATATGCACCGAAAGGATGGATCCATCATTTACATAGGAAAGAGTAAGAACATAAAAAAACGGTTGGTACAACATTTTACCAATGACAATAGAAAATCGAAGAAAATTCAGTTGGAAGTTGCCGAAGTCACCTACGAAGAAACAGGAAATGAACTTATTGCCCTTCTGAAAGAAAGTGAGGAGATAAAACGCAACAAACCTGTTTACAACAGAGCACTTCGGAAGAATCTATTTACGCACCAACTTACCTCTTTTAAAGATGATAATGGGTATTTAAATTTAAAGATAGAAAAAGCCGATAGCCGTAAAAAAGCCATCACTACTTTTACCAACTACCAACAAGCAAAATCCTCTTTGTTCCGCATTACGGAAGAACACCAACTTTGCCAAAAACTAACAGGCTTGCATGAAACCAAAGGACCTTGTTTTTTGCATGGAGTGAAAGACTGCTATGGGGCTTGTATAGGCAAAGAACCTTCCGAAGAATACAACGAACGGGTTAAAGGCTTTATTGAAAAATACAGTTATGCCAATAAAGACATGCTTATTGTGGACCGTGGCAGAGAAGTAGATGAACGCTCTGCTATCCTTATTGAAAACGGAGCTTATATTGGATTTGGGTTTTATAGTTTGAACTACCAAATTACCAATCCAGAGGTGTTGAAATCGATTATAAATCCCATGCAGAACAATCGTGATTCGCAACATATTATCCAGACCTACCTTCGGAAAAACAAGGTCCTAAAAATTGTAAATTTGGCAACCCATACGGTAGATTGAGGAAACTTGCTTATTTTTAACCTACAAAACATTTTTCTTGGCTGAAACAAAACCACAAAGCAAATGGCAAAAAAAGCTTCATGATATTATCTATGAAGCCGATACTCCTGCGGGAAAGTTATTTGATGTGGTGCTATTGATCCTTATCCTCCTTAGTGTGGTTTTTGTCATGATAGAAAGCGTGAAAGGTCTTCAGCCAAGAGTTTACCACCTATTGTACATTGGAGAGTGGGTGATTACTATTTTCTTTACGATTGAATACCTCTTACGTATTATTTGTGTAAAAAAACCTGCGCGATATATTTTCAGTTTTTATGGGGTTATCGACTTTCTTTCAACCATTCCGCTATACCTTTCTTTTATTTTAGTAGGGAGTAATTATTTGTTAACCGTTCGGGCACTAAGGTTACTTCGGGTTTTCAGGATTTTAAAGATTACCCGTTACATCGGCGAAGCCAACAAGCTTTCCAAAGCGTTAAAAGACAGTCGGCCAAAAATCCTGGTATTTCTCTTCGCAGTACTTATAGTGGCAGTTATTGCAGGTACGCTAATGTACCTTATTGAAGGCGAGGAAAACGGCTTTACCAGTATCCCGAGAAGTATTTATTGGTGTATCGTAACACTTACTACGGTAGGATTTGGCGACATTGCTCCTGCTACACCTTTAGGGCAATTTCTAGCCACGGTTATTATGGTCTTGGGGTACGGAATTATTGCAGTTCCTACTGGGATAGTAACCGCAGAATACAACAAAAACAAGGATTACGTACACGTAAACACCCAGGCATGCCCTAATTGCAATGCACTAAAACATCGTGATGACGCCAAATACTGTTATGAGTGTGGTGAAGAACTGAATCCAAATCACAGCTAATGCCTTTACTGGTTTGTATAGTAGGCCCAACGGCTATCGGGAAAACGCGAATGGGCATTCAATTGGCACAAGCTTTTCAAACCGAAATCCTATCGGCAGATTCGAGGCAATTTTTTAAGGAGATGACTCTTGGTACGGCGGTTCCTTCGGAAGAAGAATTAACCGCTGTAAAGCACCATTTTATTCAGAATAAGAGCATCCTGGAATCTTATAGCGTAGGCGATTTTGAACGAGATGCCCTCGCATTGCTGAAAAAACTTTTTCAAAAACATGATATTGTTGTAATGGTAGGAGGCTCGGGTCTTTATGTAGATGCTGTTGTAAAAGGATTGGACGAATTTCCGGAAGTCGCTTCAGAAGTAAGGGAGCAACTTAATGAAACCCTTAAAAAAGAAGGGCTAGCACCCCTTCAGAAGGAATTGAGCGAAGTAGATCCGAAATATTTTCAGAAAGTTGATATACAGAATCCGCAAAGGGTTATTAGGGCATTAGAAGTATACCGTAGTTCGGGAAAACCTTTTTCTTCGTTCAGAAAAGCAAAAAAAAACCATCGATTTTTCGACACCCTTTATATAGGCTTAGAAGCGGAAAGAGCAGTAGTATACGACCGTATTAATGTAAGGGTAGATAAAATGATGAGCGAGGGGTTATTGGATGAAGCCAAGGGGCTTTTAGCACACAAATCGGTCAATGCCTTACAAACTGTGGGGTATCGAGAACTTTTTGAATATCTAGAGGGACGTTGTAGCTTGGAAGAAGCCGTTGAAGAAATCAAAAAAAACACTCGAAGGTTTTCCAAAAGGCAAGGTACTTGGTTTCGAAAAAATCCTGAAATAAGATGGTTTCACTATACCGCCCCTGTTTCGGAAATTAAGACCTATATACAAAAAACCCTTACCCAACCTTCTGGTTGAGCAAGGGTTGTTTTCACACTTAATATTTTAACCTATTGGTCTACTTCACTTTTTACGACCAATCTAAATCCTTCTCCGTGAATATTGATGATTTCCACATCGTCATCCTTACTTAAATATTTACGAAGTTTTGCAATATATACATCCATGCTTCGGGAAGTAAAGTAATTATCGTCCCTCCAAATTTTGGTTAACGCCAATTCCCTTGGCATTAAATCGTTTTTATGGAGCGCCAAGAGTCTTAGCAAATCATTTTCTTTTGGAGAAAGTTTGATAGGCGACTCTTCTTTATAGGTAAGGAAGCGGAGTTTGGAGTTTAAGTGGAAATTTCCCACTTCAAATTCAAACTGCTTGCTATCAACGATTGAGTCGGTTGCTTTTCTTTGAATAATGGCCTTGATTTTCATCAACAACACTTCACTATCAAAAGGTTTGTTTAGATAATCATCGGCTCCTACTTTATATCCTTTTAGCACGTCTTCTTTCATGGCCTTCGCGGTAAGAAATATAATAGGGATATCCTCATTCTTTTCCCTAATTTCCTTCGCTAGGGTAAATCCGTCTTTATAAGGCATCATGACGTCTAGGATACAGAGATCGAAATCGTCTTTTTTAAATTTTTCGAAACCTTCCATACCGTTTTTGGCGTGAACCACTTCATAGTCGTTCATGTGAAGGTAGTCTTTTAGTACCGTTCCAAAATTTGGATCGTCTTCTACTAATAGAATTTTTTTGTTTTGTGTTTCCATATGTTAAGATATTAAGTGTATTTTAATAGTAAATGTACTGCCTTTGCCTTTTTCACTATCTACGTAAATTTCGGCATCGTGGTCGTCCAGGATTCTTTTTACGTATGAAAGTCCTAGTCCGTGGCCTTTCACATTATGTATATCTCCCGTATGTTCCCGGTAAAATTTTTCAAATATTTTTTTCTGCACACTTTTTGTCATTCCCATACCTTGATCTTTCACTTTTAGAATAACGTAGTTTTTTACATTTTCGGTGTATACATCAATTCTGGGTTCGTCATCAGAATATTTTATCGCATTGTCCAATATATTCACAATCACGTTTGTTAAGTGTGATTCATTTGCCAAGACTGAAGATTTCATGGCATCAAAATGAGTTTTTACATATCCTCCACGATCTTCAATTATCAAGCTTACGTGAGAAATAGCATCTTCAATGATCTCATGAAGTTTCACCCGTGTTTTAGGCAAATCCAGTTCATTCTTTTCCAATTTAGAAATACGAAGCACGTTTTCCACTTGGGCATGCATTCTTCTATTTTCATCACGAATCATTTTTAAATACCGTTGAACAAACTCAGGCTTTTCTGAAACCTTAGGGTTTTTAAGTGCATCCAGCGCTAGGTTAATGGTTGCTATGGGTGTTTTAAACTCATGCGTCATATTATTGATGAAATCGGTTTTAATCTGCGAAATCTGCCGCTGTCTAAACAGTTGACGTAAGGCGCTTGAGTAAGCCAATACAATAACGCCTGTAAAAGCAAGTGACAATAAAGCCATTCCCAGAATAGAATTTAGGATTTCCTGCCCTTTTCCCGAAAAATTCACATACAGCTGGTACTGGGCATTAAAGGTGTCGTTCACAAACAATGGCACCCCATACGTGCTTTCAGGATCCAACTGAAAGTTCCTAGAATGAATTTTCGTCGCTAAGTCGTTACTATACACGGCAAACTCAAATTTTGATTTTATGCCACGTTCTCGAGCTTCCGTTTCAATTAAATCCTTGATATCTTCATTGGAAACTCTGTTGTGGATAGGGGTTCTAGAAGTGATATTACTAACCGCATCTTCAAATACCTTTTTCTCGTAATCTTTTAACCTGTTAAAATCCAAGGTAGTTTCTGTAAGGTCTCCAGTACCATCTATTGCAGTTCTAATTTTAGTCGTCTTCTTCTGGTTGGTGATTTTTTTGAAATTAATACTATCGTACTCCGTGTCCAAAAAGAGGGAAGAGAGTTTGTAATCTTCTTCAATAATGCCGTCAGAAAATATTACAGTTTCATTCTTGTTTTCATTGGCAATTCTATAAATAAGCTCTGTAACACTTATAGAATTCGGGGCTTCGAGACTATCGACGAGGCCACTATATAAGTTATAGTACCTTTCGTTTTCTCGTAATTGAACACTTTTTGCAACTTCAATTAAAACCTGTCGAACACTTAGAGTGAATTGATCCTCTTTGGTTCTGTAGGCATTGCTTATCCAATATCCCTGCACGAAGATAATTCCCAATAAAGCTAGCGACATGGATGCAATAAGTAATGCAAACAATTTTTTGTTCATATTTCAAAATTAAGATTTTAACATTTAGGTTTGGGGGTGTTTAACCAAATGTTAACAAAACTGAAGATTCTGCAAAAAACCTATACTTCCAGCAATATTTTATGAATATGCTCTACCCTATTCTTTGTCTTTGAGAGGGTTATGTTTTCAATAACAAAGTCGGCTAGGGGTATTTTTTTACTGTCGGGCCATTGATTGTCCATCCGGTCTTTTATTGCCTCTTCCGATGATGCGTCCCTTTGTTGAATACGTTGAATTCGCAGATGTTTAGGTGCGGTGACCAAAATGGTATAATCGCATTTTTGATAGCCGCCGTTTTCAAACAAAACAGCGGCTTCTTTGATACAGTAAGGGGCATCTTGCTTTTTTGCCCATCTGTTAAAGTGCTGTTGTACCCTTGGGTGTATGATGGCGTTCACCTTTTGAAGCAGTATGGGATCTTTAAAAATTTTAGCTGCAACAAAAGCACGGTTAATTCCTTCTTCTTGAAACGCTTCCTCCCCCAGCAAGGCTATGAGTTTTTTTCGAATAAACTTAGAGCGATTGGTTAACTTTTTCGCTTCAATATCTGCTATGTATATTGGGGCCCCCAATGCTTCAAATAAGTAAGCTACCGTTGTTTTTCCGCTCCCTATACCTCCTGTTAAACCAATGATCTTCATATTATTTGAAGATTAAGTATTCTATTTTCCTTGGAGATAATTCTACTCGGTAAATTCCTTTTGGCTGATTTAAAATTTTGGGAATCATAAAATTGCCTTCGGAAACTTTTTCGGAAAAATCGCATACCACTCGAAAATCGGAACCTGAAATATCATTAAAATTATCGACCATTACATCAAAGCTCAGGTTTATATTTTCCGGAATGATTTTCAAGGAGGTATTGCTCGGAACATTCAATAACTCGATGGGTACAGTCACTTGTTTTTGGCTAAATTCCTTTACTTCAAATGAAACCGTAACCTTTTTGGGTACTACTTTTATTTTAGGATTTTCAAATTCCAGAAGTGCTACATCTTCCGTAAAATTCCCTTGCAATTCCTTCTTCGTAATTTCCTGGGTAGGGATATAGGTAATTTCCTTGATAAATTCTGAAGGACCGTATAATAGAACCGAATCTGGTTTCATCTGTGCACTATCTATGGCTCTAAACCCCTCTTTGTAGTGTAGGTTTAAAGTAGCTTTAACAGGTAGTTTTTTTGATATGGTCCTGTCCAAAAAAACCTTGAGTTCGTTATTAGTAAAATTACGGGCATTATAGATGCTCAATTGGCGTTCTACCAACTTGGAGAGTGATGTCTCAGGAATTTGAATAATACTATCACCTTCTTTGTAAAAATCCATTAAAGGAATTTCCAAAATAGGCTTTTTGACCGAATGGAATAATACTTGGAATCCATTAGAGGTTACGTCAAAAGAAATTTCTTCTTGGTTTTTGTCAGATAGTAAGGTATTATTAGGTAATTGCTCATAAGTTATGCCCACCGTAAGGGTTGCTGCAGTTTCTTTTGAAAACTTTGTAAGGAGCCAAATAACAATGGCGACCCCTAAAAAAAAGAGAAAGTTTTTAATTTTTGAATTTCGGTACTTACTATTTCCTGAACTCATTCCTTAAAATTACTTAAAAAATAGGTGAGGGAATTTTTTCTTTGGATCTTTTTTTAAAAATCTGATATAGAAAGTCGATTTTAAAAAAGCCAAGCCATAGCCGAAAAACTGAACAAGTACAGCCCATAAAGCAAGAAAACCAATGGTAATGCTTTTATTCTGAAGAGCGGCTCCAAAAAATACCAAAAGGAGGTAAGATAATAATGGCACACATGCCCATATAGACCATAAAAAGCTCAATAATAAAGAAGCCATAGTAAAAAACACGAATAATGTAGGAAACCAAAACGTGATTTTAGAGGACTGCGGATGCCAACTATTCAAAATAGGCCGTACCAATCCGAACTTCTTTACCTGAGTATAGAACTTAGACCAAGAAATCCTTCTTTTATGAAAAACCTGAGCATTAGGGATAAACTGGGTTTCAAGTCCTGCTTTTAAAATTCGCTGGGAGAGATCTGGATCCTCCCCTGGATGTATTTTGGAAAAGCCTCCTGTTTCATCAAAGGCCTTTTTTGAAATACCCATGTTAAAACTTCTAGGTTCAAACTTTTGAATACTTTTTTTATGGCCCCGTATGCCTCCTGTAGTAATAAATGAGGTCATGGTAAAATTAATGGCCTTTTGAAGGGAACTGAAATTTTCATGAGCGGTATCGGCGCCTCCAAAACAATCGGTAAAATTATTTTGTAAATGGCTTCGAACTACTTTAAAATAATCTGGTTTAAGAATACAATCAGAATCTAAGATGATAAAATAGTTTCCTTTAGCTACGCGCATACCATAGTTTCTTGAGTCGCCAGGGCCAGTATTCTCCTTAAAATAATAGGATATCGGCAACTTATCGGAGAATTTTTGAACCACTTCTTTACAATCAATTGAAGAGCCATCTTCCACGATGACTATCTCATAGTCCTGACCTTCCATTTTTGAGAAACTTTGAAGAAGCTCTTCTATTTCTTCAGGGCGATTGTAAACAGGAATTATGAAAGAAAAATGTAATTGCATACGATGCAAATTTACACAATAAAAAAAGCCACCTCACAAGAGGTGGCTTAAAATTTAAGAATTATTTATACTTACTTTTTGATTAGTTTGTAAGTACCCACTTGTCCATTTACAGTTACTTTCATTACGTAAGCTCCTGTAGCTAAGTTAGAAACGCTAAGTTCTGAAGAAGTTGCATTCACTTCTTGAGACACAACTTTCTGACCTAAGATATTGTAAATAGCAATGCTGTCGATAATTTCGGCAGAAGTGAAGTTCACCATATCGTTGGCTGGGTTTGGATAGAAAGCAAAACCTTCAATAGTAGCACCATCTACTCCAAGTGTTCCTTCACATTCATCGAATACGATGTCTGTAATACCACCAGAATTCACTACAAATGCGTAGTAAGCTTGTCCCGCTACATAAGGAATTCTTGCTGTTTCACTTGGTAAACATTGGTTTTCAAACCAGTCGACCAATACCAATTCGTTCTCAGAAGAGCTCTCATCTGGAGCAGTATAGAAAGTTACAGAGCTAAATCCAGCTGGAGTAACAATTGTTCCTCTAATGAAACCATCGGCAACAGGAGTAAATTTATACCATACACCGTTTGCCCCACTAATATCACAATCTGTTGGATTTCCAGCTTCAGTTGTTGCAGCTGGCATCGCAACGTCTTCATCAGTGAAAGGACATCCTACCTCATCAAGATCGATTGCGTTAGCAATTTCATCGTTATCTGGAGGTACAGGAATACAGGTAAGGTTTAGAGAGAAATCTCCAGTAGCCCCACCAAATCCGTGAACTAGGATATAATAAGTTGTGTTTCCGTCACCAGAGAAAGCAACTTCAGACTGTAGTCCACAGCTATCATCATTTCCATCCACACAAACAAGGTTATCACAATCTCCTGTATAAACACTTAACTTACTATCGTAAGCAGTTCCACCATCACAAAGGGAAACCACATAGTCTGAAGCAAGTCCAGAAGTATCTTCAAAAATATACCATACACCTGGAGAAGTTACCGTAGTTCCACACTCAGGAGCGTTATCATCAAGGGTCGCATTATTGGTAGATCCTAAAACAGTATCTCCACAATCAATGGCAATTGCACCATCACACAAATCGTTTGGTTCTGGATCTTGACAAGTAACCGCTAAGCTAAAGTTACCAGCACTACTACCAAATCCTTCTACCATGATATAATAAGTAGAAGTACCGTCTGAGTAGAAGTTCAATTCAGACTGAAGTCCACAAGAATCATCATTTGTAGCAATCTCGTTTCCGCCACAAGCATCAAATACTCTTAGTAAAGAATCGTAATCGGTACCTCCATCACATAAAGATATAGTTACAATTTGAGGAGCTCCATCACCTGTGAATCGGAACCACTCATCATTTGCAGGGTTAGAACCAGAATCGGTATCACTTAAAGTTTCCCCTACATAAACATCACCACATTCGATATTGTAAGCATTATCACACTCATCGTTAGTAGCAGAAGGAGAGTTTGGCATACTTGACCAACCAACTTGAGCTAATCCCCCAGGAAGGATACCTCCTACAAGAGTAGTTGCTCCAGTAGCAGTATCTACAGTTCGTAATTCTGATTCAAAGAGAGTATTGTTGAAAGCTGAGATATAAATAGTATCCGTATTTTCATCCCAAAACATTCCTTGGCCAAAATTAGCATCATATCCTAAAAGACCTACTTGAGTCCCAACCCCTGTTCCAAGATCGATTGACCATAAGCTATCATCTACGACATCGTGGGCATAAGCATTTCCGTTTCCATCGATAGCTAATGCCACAGCGAGAGGCATTCCAGTGGTTCCAACCAATGTAGAGGTAAGACCGCCAATATCAATAGTGTGTAATTCTAAAGAAGTAATGGCATAAAGCGTTCCATCACTTGGGTCAAATTCTAAACCAGTGATATCACTCAAACCAACATTTCCTAAAGATGTATAAACTCCACTTGCAATGTCTACGCTAAATGCTTCTCCAGCATTATCGATAACATATGCAGTACCATTGTCATTTGGGTCGATAGCACCTGCTCCTTCAAAGTTGACAGTAATTGGGCTAGCTCCAACAGTATTGAAGACAGCAGGGGCGCCAATATCGAAGTTTCCATAGTTTCCTCCAACATTTTCTACTCCATAGGCAAGCGTTCCGCCGCCTCCGCCTCCACCACCACCATTGGTGATTTCAGCTTCCCAACCACCATAGTCAACTACAGCAGAAGCTCGGAATTCAAATGTAAGACTTCCTCCAGTTGATGTAAATACGGAAGAGCCGTAAGAAGCTATCATATCTGATAAAGTAATATCTCCGTCATTAGCTCCTCCAGGTCCATTATCATATAGAACCGTTCCTGAAGTGTCTGGTGAATCATAAATTTTCAACCAATCAAAATTACCAAAAACACTAAAGAATGTAAATGTAATTTCATCTACACCATTTAATGTGGTTGTCGTGATACAGTTACAGTTAGGATAATTTCCAGGGGTTCCTCCAGTACTGCTTCCTCCAGGTCCTCCCGGATCGAAGAAGAAATCACCTGTAGTCACTGCGAAGGTTTCCGTAGCACCTGCCGTTGGAATAATGTCAGCTTCAGGGTTTCTGTTTTGAGATCTGAAATGAGCTTGAAGGGTTCTAATTTCTTCCGTAGTGAAAAAACTAGCGATACCCTCTTGGGAATCTGAAATTTGATTCAAACGTTGCAACAAATCATCAATAGAAATGTCGTTGCTTGTGAAGTTAGCACTAGCATTAATTTCCGCTTGTTCCGCAGAAGTAAGGTTAGAGCTATTAACTTGGGCATTTACTGAAAAGCTTACCGCCATCAATAAAAACCAGAAAAAAGTAAATTTTCTCATAATTAAATTAATAGATTAGTTAATAAGTCATAAAAATATCTAAAAAAAAGGAACTAAAAAAGTTTTTTGGGGGTAAAAGAAATTATTTTCCACAATAAAAATGAAATAAAAAAATCCCGCAAAAATGCGGGATTCAATATCAATCGTTGTTAAAAAGTTCTATTCTTTCATAAAGTAGTCCATCACTTCATTACTTACTCCCATATTGGAGAAGCCTCCATCATTGTAGAGGTTTTGCAACGTAACTCTTTTCGTTAAATCGCTAAATAAAGATACGGTGTAATTGGCGCAATCCATAGCGGTCGCATTCCCTAAAGGTGACATTTTTTCGGCATAGGCAATAAATCCATCGAAGCCCTTCACCCCTTGTCCAGCTGTCGTTGGGGTTGGGGATTGCGAAATGGTATTTACCCGTACTTTTTTGTCTTTTCCGAAGAAATAGCCAAAGCTTCTTGCAATCGATTCCAAATACGCTTTATTATCGGCCATATCATTATAATCTGGGAATACACGCTGCGCAGCCATATAAGTTAGAGCAACAATACTCCCCCATTCATTCATCGCATCTTTTTGATATAAAACTTGCATAGTCTTATGAAAAGAAAGCGCTGAAACGTCCCATCCTTTATGGGTCCAATCATAATTTTGATCGGTATAATGTTTTCCTTTCCGAACATTAACAGACATCCCAATAGAATGCAATACGAAATCCAACTTTCCGCCAAGTACCTCAACAGCTTCGTCAATAAGTTTTTCCAGATCTTCCAAATTGGTGGCATCGGCAGGAATCACCTTAGAACCTGTTTTCTCGGCTAATACGTTAATTTGTCCCATACGCATTGCAATAGGTGCGTTGGTCAACACAAAACTCCCCCCTTCTTCATGAACTCTTTCAGCGGTTTTCCAAGCAATGGAGTTTTCATCCAGAGCTCCAAATATGATTCCTCGTTTTCCTTTTAGTAAATTGTAGGACATAGTGTTGTTGTTTAGTTTTTGGTAAATATACGTTAATTCAATAATTGTTTTGCATGGGCAATTGCCGATTCTCCTACGGAGCTCCCTCCAATCATCTGCGCAATCTCATTAATTCGCTCGTCTCCAACCAGGTCTTTTATATCGGTAAAAGTAGCCGTATCGGTATTGATTTTAAACACTTTTTTATGATAATTCCCCTTGGCTGCTATTTGCGGAAGGTGCGTGATGCTAATTAATTGCACTTTTTCGCTCATCGTACCCATAATTGTCGCCATCTTGTAAGCAATTTCCCCAGAAACCCCTGTATCAATTTCATCAAAAATAATCGTAGGCAAATTCTTGTAAGTGGCCAAAATCGCTTTAATGGAAAGCATGATGCGACTCATCTCCCCTCCAGAAGCCATTTTATGGACCAACCCGGGTGCCATTCCCTTATTGGCAGAAAAAAGCATTTCCAGAGCATCCCTTCCAGTGTCCCTAAAAGTATCCTGAGGCGTCAATTGAAACTGGAATTGCGCATAGGGCAAACCCAATTCGTCGAGGTAGTTTTCCAAATTTGCCTTAAGGGAAGGAAAAGTTTGCAAACGATGCTCACGAAGGGCTTCTGCTTTGGACACCAGCTCCTTTTGGATTTCACTAACTTCTTTTTCCTTTTTCTGAATGTCTAATTCCAAATTGGTACCAAACTGTAATTTTCCTTCTAATTCAGACTGAATACTTAGTAATTCCTCCACAGTAGTCACCGAGTGTTTCTTCTGAAGACGATAGAGTTCCTCCAAACGTTCCTGTAAAAGGCTGAGCTTTTCAGGATCCATTTCTACCGTGTCCGAAACGGCATCCAATTCCTGAAGGAGGTCCTCCAACTCCAATACCAAGCTATTTAATCGTTCCCAAAGGGAATTAAATGCATTCCCAAAAGATTTTATTTTTTGAAGGGCATTCCGTGCCTGTACCAAGGTATCGTTTGAACCTGTCCCCTCATAAGAAAGTACTTGTACAGCTTCTTCCAAAGTGGTTTTTATCACTTCTACATTATTCAGTTTTTCAAATTCATCCTCAAGATCTTGTTGTTGTATTTCAACAAGTTTTGCCGCTTCCAATTCTTCGTACAAAAATTGGACATAATCTTCCTCTTTCCGGGCTTCCTCTTGCTGTTGTCTTAAATCCTCTAAATCTTTTTTAAGTGTGTGAAATGTTCTTAACTGTGCTCGATAAGCTGCCAGCAAGGTCTCGTTTCCCGCTAACACGTCTACCATTTCCATTTGGTAAGATTCTGAAGCTAAATGCTGCGTATCAAACTGACTGTGAATATCCACCAATTTCCCACCTAAACTTTGCATTTGCTGAAGGGTCACTGGACTATCATTAATAAAAGCCCGGGATTTCCCGCTAGGCAAAATCTCTCGGCGTAAAATGGTAGGTTCTTCGTAATCCAAGTCATTTTCTGCAAACAATTCCTTTAACTGATAAGGAGCGACAGAAAAGACTCCTTCAATAATGCATTTTTTTTCTTTTCCGCGAATTTGGGACAAGTCTGCACGTTTCCCCAACAATAAGGAAAGTGCGCCAAGAAGAATGGATTTTCCAGCACCCGTTTCTCCGGTAATCACTGTAAGCCCTTCATTAAAGTCTACCTCAACATCTTTAATGAGGGTGTAATTTTTTATGGAAAGGTGTTGGATCAAAAGTACTTTTTAAAAGGATTTTCCTTTTACTAAAGTAAATTAGTTTCGCCTCTCTTGCAAGAAAAAGAAGGCTATAATTTAATGTTTCTCCAGCTGGAACTTCGCGTAGGTGCGATGCGGTTGAGCGTGTCTAACAAGGTATTGACCTCTACTGTGGGACCACCACTAAAGATATCGGCAATCTCATCGGTTTTTGCATCAAAAAAAGTACGTAAAAGATAGGAGTTTGGCCTTCTGTCGTTAATACTTTTTAACTTGGAAATAGCCTGAATGATATTGCTTTTTGCTTCTTTTGGGTTTTGATACATCCTATCCAAGCCATGCCTGTGGTAGGTGTACAAAGCATCTTGGTATTCGCTGTACACATTTGAAATAATGGCATCATTATAGCGAAATCTAGATTGAGGGCCACTGGTGGCTTTCCAACCGGTATAATTACTGGAGGCGGCCGTGTTCACAATCTGCTTTGCAATGGTAAAATACTCCATTCCACCACCCAAACTAAAAGTTGAGGCATCCAACCCAATGATGGTATATACATGATAAGCCAATACCGACACCAAATTAGAGTCGAAAGAATTTATATTAAACACCAATGGTTGGAATTCGGAATATTCAAAACTAAAATCCCGGTCGTTGTAATTATAAATAGAAGAGTCGTAAGTAGAGCCATACACAGGTCGAGAGGATTGAATTTGGAGTTGCCCTGTGAAACTAGTAGACTCAAAACTCTGGATTATTAGTGTAAAATTGCAATCTATCCTTTCCTGGGTTTTATATTCCCTAGCAGTCCATTGGGTATTATTCAGAAAGTCGGTCAATTGATCCTTCAAGGTTCTAAAAACCTGATAATTAGGCTGTCCTGTTTGCTCGGCATCTATGGTTACGGTCGCATTTAATTCTTGCGCAGGAAGGCTTACAATCGAGGCGCTAAAAAATAGAAATAGAAAATAAAATTTACGCATGCAATTCGTTCATTAGGTAGCGAAAGAGGTCTTTTGCTACTTCAGTTTTACTTTTAACTTCAAAAGGGGTTACTTTATTGTTTGCTTCAATGAAAGTTACTTTATTGTTTTCAGAACCAAAAGCAACTCCTTTATCATTCAGCGAATTTAGTACAATTAAATCTAAATTCTTTTTTTGAAGCTTGGTTTTTGCATTTTCTAACTCATTTTGAGTTTCCAAGGCAAACCCCACTAATACCTGGTGCTTCTTAATAGCGCCTAAAGAGGCTAAAATATCCTTTGTTTTTTCTAAAGTTAAGGTAAGCTCTCCCTCCTTTTTCTTAATTTTCTGAGAGGCGACCTCTTTTGGACGGTAATCGGCTACAGCGGCACTTAGTATCGCAATATCGCATTCCGTAAAATGTTGATGTACAGCTTCGTACATTTCCTGAGCGGACGTCACGGGAATTTTCTCGATAAAAGAATGCGACACTTCTAAATGGGTGGGTCCAGAAACCAGAAACACTTTTGCTCCTAAGTCAGCCGCTTCCTGGGCAATAGCGTATCCCATCTTACCACTACTATGATTTCCTATAAAACGAACAGGATCGATGGCCTCATACGTAGGCCCCGCCGTAATTAAGACCTTTTTCCCATAAAGGGGTGCCTTCTGAAGTAGGTCTTCTTCTAAAAAACGAACGATTTCTTCTGGTTCGGCCATACGGCCTTTTCCTACCAATCCGCTTGCTAATTCCCCATGAGTTGCAGGAATCATGACATTACCAAATTCCTGTAGTTTTTGAAAAGTTTCCTTGGTAGCAGTATGCTCATGCATATCCAAGTCCATAGCGGGCGCAAAATAAACTGGGCATTTCGCAGAAAGATAGGTAGCAATTAAGAGGTTGTCACTGCTTCCATTGGCCATTTTGGACAACGTATTTGCCGTAGCAGGCGCGACTATAAATAAATCTGCCCAAAGGCCTAACTCCACGTGGTTATTCCATTGGGCATTTTCATTTTCTTCTTGGGTGAATGAAGACAACACTTCATTCTTGGAAAGTGTTGAAAGCGTGAGTGGTGTCACAAAATCTTTTGCTGAAGGCGTCATCACTACTCGAACTTCAGCACCTTTTTTCACTAACAACCTTACTAAAAAGGCACTTTTGTAAGCGGCAATACCGGCCGTGATGCCCAGCAATACTTTTTTACCGCTTAAAATAGACATGATTATCCTTCTAGTTCTTCGTCCTTGGTATTCCTATGGTAAATTTTACCTTCCAACCATTCCTGTACTGCCAAGGCATGAGGCTTGGGAAGTCTTTCGTAGAATTTAGAAACCTCTATTTGCTCTTTGTTTTCAAAAATTTCCTCTAAGCTATCGTTGTAGGTTGCAAATTCATCCAACTTTTCCAACAACTCCTTTTTAATATCTCCATTAATCTGTCCCGCTCTCTTTGAAATGATCGAAATCGCTTCATAGATATTATCCGTTGGCGCATCGATTAGGTTCTTATCGATAGTGGTGGTGGTTACTGGTGCATCAGAATTTTTAATATCCATATCCTTACTTAATTTCGGTGTTATTATATAATGACAATCGTTCGTTAATATCTTGTATAATCTCATCGGCATCTGGTTTGCGATCACTCTCACCAAAATACTTATTGAAACTATTGTAATGTCTTTTCGATTCCTCTAAACGTTCTTTTACCAGTCTAGGCAAACTGTTAATGGCCAATAGGTAAGACGATTTCATTCGAAGGAAAAAAGCATCTTTTCTATAAATAGACCCAGGATGGTCCTGAATAAAATTATCGAAGGCAGCGATAGCAGCCTTATAATCGTAAATTCTTAAATACTGTTCAGCCGTTTCAAAATCCTTTTTTTCCAGCTTGGTTTTAAGTTCAACCACCATATCATTGGCTTCAGCACGATAGTCTGAATTTGGAAATTGATCTACAAACCCCTGAAGTTTTTCCAAAGCCGTATAGGTTTCTTTCTGTTCTAAAGAATACTTTGGAGATATAAAGTAGTAACTTTTCGCAGAACGGTATGCAGCTGTTTCGGTGCTGTCACTCTTCGGGTACGAAGAAACGAAACGTTCAAACTGATATCCTGAACTATAATAATCTTCTAGCTTGTACAATGTATTGGCATATCGAAACATTAAGGCTTCCGCTTGAGGCTTCCCCCGATACACTGGAACAATTTGCTCCATAAGCCCTAATGCCTTTTTATACTTTCCAAGCTTATACAATGAGTCTGTGGCCTCATATTTTTTGGCAGCATCATCAGATCGCAACAGCTTTTGATATTTTCCACAGGAAACCGCAAACAAAGCGAACAAGATTACTAAAAGACTCTTTTTCATTGTTTTATAAAACATCGTGCAAAAGTAGTGAAATTTAAGTGATTACAAAAACAAAATTATGCGGCTAAAATAGACGAACCCTTAAGCCTATCCGCTCTTTTCTGAAAAGTTTAACGCTAAAAAAACCGTTTCATTTTTTAAAACCGTCAATAAAGGCATCGATCTTGGCTTGAAGCTCCTCACTCACATTCACTAAAGGCAACCGTAACGTATCTTCACAGATTCCCAATTTATGGAATACCGCTTTAATTCCGGCAGGGTTTCCTTCCGCAAAAATATAATCGATTGCTGGAGCGATGGCATAATGTATCTTGTAGGCTTCGGTTACCTT
The DNA here is from genome assembly GCA_002707025.1 of Flavobacteriaceae bacterium. Taxonomy (GTDB): domain Bacteria; phylum Bacteroidota; class Bacteroidia; order Flavobacteriales; family Flavobacteriaceae; genus PALG01. The sequence goes on from PALG01000029.1 coordinate 221,147, forward strand.
GCCTTCCAAGCCTAAACGGATCATGGTAGAGAATTGTTTTGGGAAGCCTTCCCCAATCACTGAAATCACTCCGGCCCCGCCCGCCAAAACCATAGGCAGTGCAATCATGTCATCTCCAGAAATCACCAAAAACCCTTGAGGGGTCGCATCAATCATGCGCATGGCCTGTACCATATCCCCTGCCGCTTCCTTAATCGCTATGATGTTTTCAAAATCGTGTGCCAAACGTGCCACTGTATTGGGAAGCATGTTGCTCGCTGTACGACCGGGTACGTTATACAATATGATGGGTTTCGGGCTCACTTTCGCGATAGCGGCAAAATGTTGGTAAATTCCTTCCTGTGTAGGTTTGTTGTACATGGGGGATACCGAAAGGATAGCCGTAAAAGCCGATAAATCGCTAGATTGCAATTCGGAAATTACCGCCTGAGTATCATTGCCCCCTACCCCTAAAACAAGTGGTAATCGATTGTTATTGGCTTCAATAACGGTTTGTATCACTAGCTTTTTCTCTTCTTTGGAAAGCACCACACTTTCCCCCGTGGTTCCTAACACTACCAAGTAATCAATACCGTTTTCTATCTGAAAATTCACTACACGCTTCAGTGCCGCTACATCTACTTCTTGCTGCGATGTAAAAGGGGTTACAAGTGCGACGCCAGTTCCAATCAATTCTTTCATTTATATTTTATTGAGAAGGGTTAAATATTTTTTTAATTCTTTTTCAAATCCAGAAATATCAGTTATGGGAAGATGGATCAATAAGTCGAACAAACGGCTATCACCACCCGGAAAACCTACTTTAAACTTAGCATTACTTTCAGAAACCAACAAATCCAAAAAACGATGGGTTCCCGAGTACCAACCTATCAACACATCAAAATCCTGCTGTAAAAAGTCGATTGCATTTTGATTTTCAATTTCCCCTTTCCAGTTAAAATCTTTATGGTAAACCTGATTTTGCCTAAGACTGGGCAACTTTTTCTTCGCCTCCAAAAAAGAGAACACTTTCACATCTTTGGGAGGTAAGGAAAGACTTTTTGAAAAATCGTACAACTTATCAAAGTCCTGAAGGGCTTTTTCATCTACTAGAAAACCCAACGTCCTTAAAGGGGCATTTATTTCTGAAAGGTCCCTTTGCTTCAGGTTTTTCTCTAAGTGTTTCCGAAGGGATCGTTGCTTTAATTTTTCAAACATTCTAGAACGTCGATTGATTTACAAAATTACAAGATTCGAGACAAAAAAGAGACCGTTATTGAATCATTTCCAAAAATTCCATTTCTGAAATAATGGGCACCCCCAAACTTTCGGCTTTGGTTTTCTTACTGGGCCCCATATTATCGCCAGCTACCACATAATGGGTCTTTCCTGAAATACTCCCCGATACCTTTCCACCATTGTCTTCAATCAATTTTTTAAGTTCTGTGCGGGAGACCTGATGAAATACTCCCGAAACCACAAAGGTATTGCCTGCCAATTTATCTGTTTGGTTGGCTAATACCGCTGCAGAAATCTCTAATTGAACCCCATAGGATTTCAATCGTTCTATCGTTATTTTATTTGCTTCGGAAGCAAAAAATGCCACTACACTTTCTGCAATCTTAGTTCCAATTTCATCCACGGCAACAAGCTGTTCTTCGGAAGCTTCCGCCAAACGATCGATGGTCTTATAATGCTTGGCCAGTTTTTTTGCGACCGTTTCGCCTACGTATCGTATTCCTAAGGCAAACAACACTCTTTCAAAAGGAATTTGCTTAGAAGCCTCAATACCCTGAATAAGATTTTCGGCACTCTTTTCGGCCATACGCTCTAACGGAATTACCTGTTCTTTGGTCAACTCGTAGAGATCGGCATAATTGTTTATCAATCCGTTGTTCACCAAAAGTGTCACGGTTTCCCCTCCCAAACCTTCAATATCCATGGCCTTTCGGGAAATAAAATGTTGAATACGCCCTATAATCTGTGGTGGGCAACCTTCGGTATTGGGACAATAATGTTGTGCCTCCCCTTCTTTCCGGATAAGCGGAGTATCGCATTCGGGACAGGCAGAAATATATACTGTAGGTTCAGAATCCTTACTGCGCTGGGTGAAATCCACTCCTACAATCTTTGGAATGATTTCGCCTCCTTTTTCCACAAACACCGTATCGCCTTCCCGAATATCCAACTTGGCAATCTGATCGGCATTATGCAACGACGCCCTTTTAACAATGGTACCTGCAAGTTCCACCGGTTCTAAATTCGCTACTGGAGTGATCGCCCCCGTCCTTCCTACTTGGTATGTAATTTTATGGAGTACACTCACCGCTTGCTCTGCCTTAAATTTGTAGGCCATGGCCCACCGTGGCGCCTTTGCTGTGTAGCCCAATTCGTCCTGCTGTTGTAGGTTATTTACTTTTACCACCACCCCGTCAATTTCATAAGGCAAGTCATGACGGTGCACATCCCAGTAATTGACAAACGCCAAAACTTCGTCTATATTCTTTGCTAGTTTTGCTTCCGAAGGTACTTTAAATCCCCAATCCCGGGCTTTCTGCAAACCTTCAAACTGCGTGTCAAAAGGAAGTCGGTTGGCTTTGATGCTATACAGCAAACAGTCCAACGGGCGTTTGGCTACTTCGGCACTGTCCTGTAACTTTAAACTGCCCGAAGCAGTATTCCGTGGGTTTCGATAGGGCTCTTCGCCTTCTTCCAAACGTTCCTCGTTCATTTTTGCAAAACCTTCCAAGGGCAAAATGATTTCCCCCCGTATATCAAAAGAGTCGGGGTAATCCCCTTTCAACTGTAAGGGTACCGAACGAATGGTTTTTACATTGGTGGTCACGTCATCTCCTTGTACCCCGTCACCACGGGTCACCGCTTTTACCAATTTACCATGTTCATAAGTAAGGCTCATGGAAGCTCCGTCGTATTTCAATTCGCAAGTATATTCCACAGCTCCATCGACCAATTTTTTTATACGTTTTTCCCAATCTTCCAGATCTTCTTTGGAGTAACTATTGTCCAGGGAATACATTCGGAAACGGTGTGCAACGGTTTCAAAATTTTTGGTGACTTCCCCTCCTACCCGAAGCGTAGGGGAGTTGGCATCATAAAACTCTGGATGTTCAGCTTCCAGTTGTTGCAACTGCTTCAGTTTTTGATCAAATTCAAAGTCGGAGATAGTGGGTTGATCCAGTACGTAGTACTTGTAATTATGCTCGCGAAGTTCTTCACGAAGTTGGTGGATTTGTGCTTCGGTGTTCATATCACAAATATAAAATTCCTGAACCAAATTTAAATCCCTTCCGAAGAGAGATTATAAACAAAAAAAGGCCGTCTTTTAAGACGACCTTCTTTCAAAATTCAAATGAAAAAAATTATCAACAATCAATAATTCTTTATTTTTTTAACAAATATGTTAAAAAATATAATTTCAGGAATAATCAAGCTCTCTCAGGATTGAGCCATTTGGGAAGTTTTGGGGATTTAAATTGTTCCATCTTTTCCAGAAGTTTTTCTATGGAATCGGAAACCAAAAGCAGTTCGTAGTTTTCCATGGAAAGAAACCCTTTTCGGACCATGGTTTCCAAAAGTTGCAGCAAGTCATCGTAAAAATGATTGGTGTTTAAAAGCCCAACAGGTTTGGAGTGCAACCCCAACTGAAGCCAGGTAAGGATTTCAAAAAGCTCTTCTAAAGTACCCATCCCCCCAGGCAATGCAATAAAACCATCACTTTCCTGCTGCATGCGAAGTTTTCGCTCGTGCATGTTTTCGGTAGTTATCAATTCGGAAAGCCCTAAATGCACCACTTCCTTTTTCTTTAGAAATTCGGGGATAATGCCTACAACATGCCCGTGGTGATCTAAAACCGATTGTGCCAAAACACCCATGATCCCAATCTTTGCAGCCCCATACACCAAGGTAATTTCTTTTTCAGCAAAGGTTTTCCCCAATTCAGTTGCAGCTTGGGATATTGCAATATCGTTGCCTTCACTGCTTCCGCAAAACACACATATTTTTTCAAGCTTATTCATCTAGACTACATTTCAACATTCGGTCTTTTCCGAAGAGATCTTGCTTCAGGATACACCTTTTAAACCCTTCATTTTGAAGCAACTCTATTAACTCCTCACTAAGATACTCATTTATTTCGAAGTATAGCGCTCCTCCAGAGGTAAGCTGTTTTTTGGCTAAATGCGCTATTTTTTGGTAATACCGAAGGGGGTCTTCATCATCTACATAGAGCGCCGTATGAGGTTCGTAATTCAAAACATTTTTTTGCATAGCCTTCTTCTCGGACTCACGTACATACGGCGGATTGGAAATAATAACGTCATAAGATTTCGGGAGACTATCTGCTTGTAAAATGTCCCTTTCAAAGAAATCGATTTCTACTTGATTGTGCTGAGCATTCTCTTCCGCAACCCCTAAAGCTTTCTTGGAGACATCCAACGCCGAAATGTTTGCCCAATGGAGCTTTTTAGCCAAAGACACTGCGATACAGCCCGAACCGGTCCCAATATCCAGCAGTTCCAAGCTTTCCGATTTATGGTTTTTGTACTCCTGAACCACCCAATCTACCAACTCTTCGGTTTCGGGGCGGGGAATCAAAACATAGGGGGACACCTTGAAAGGGAGTCCGTAGAACTCCGTTTCCTCCAGGATATACTGAATGGGTTCACTTTTTTTCAATCGATTTAAACAACCATGAATCATAATACTCTCCCCCATACTCACCTCCTCTTTAAGACTGGCCAAGGTTTTCGACTTGGAAAAACCAAACTCCTTTTGCACGATCATAAAAAAGAACATGTCGATTTCTTCGGAAGAGAAAATCCCCTTTAATTCTTCTTGAAAGTTTTTTTTAATCTCTTGTAGTGTCATGGTTGTAAGGTTAAGATCATATTAACGCCACAGGCATGGTGACCGGTATCGCCCATGGGGCCTTCCAAATATTGGAAACCGTATTTTCTATATAATTTTTGAGCCTCATGCATGTAGTCCATGGTTTCAAGGTAACATTGTTCAAAACCGAATTTTTGAGCCTCCCGCAAACAGGTGTCGATCATTTTTGTGCCCAAACCCCTTCCCCTGGCTTCTGGCAAAAAATACATTTTCTGAAGTTCACAGACGTTGCCTTCATAATTGGCCAATTGTGCAATTCCGCCTCCTCCAATAATACTACCGTTCTCTTCTAACACAAAATAAGCAGCTCGGGGCGATTGATACGTTTCAAACATACAGTCTAGGGCTGCATCTGCATACGCAGTCCCTACTTTTGGTACATTGAAGTCTTCCAAGACCGATCGAATAATTCTGGCAATGTGAGGGTTATCTGCTTTTTGAATCAACCGAATGATAGGGGCATTCATAACTCAATTTTTACTTGTACTTTTGAACTGTGAAGATACACCAAAAATATATGATGCGTTGCATCGAATTGGCTAAAAATGGGCTAGGAACCACCTATCCTAACCCTTTGGTGGGCTGTGTCATCGTTCACGAGCAAAAGATCCTTGGCGAAGGATGGCACTACCAAGCGGGGAGACCCCATGCCGAAGTGAATGCCATTAAAAGCGTAACCCAAAAAAAGCTGTTACAAGAGGCTACACTGTATGTAAGTTTGGAGCCCTGTAGTCATTTTGGAAAAACCCCTCCTTGCGCTCACCTAATCATTGAGAAAGGAATTAAAAAAGTAGTGATAGGTAGTTTGGATCCGAACCCCCTAGTAGCAGGTAAGGGAATTCAAAAACTGAAGGAGGCAGGATGTGAGGTGATTGTTGGGGTCTTGCAGAAAGAGTGTGATACGCTAAACAAACGCTTCTTTACCTTTCACCGAAAAAAAAGGCCCTATGTATTTTTAAAATGGGCTGAAAGTCAAGACGTTTTTATCGCCCCAAAAAGCAGAAACGAACAAAAACCGGTTTGGATTACCAACTCTTTTTCAAGGCAACGAGTCCATAAAATGAGAGCAGAGGAGCAGGCCATTTTAGTGGGCACCCAAACCGTACTCATGGACAACCCTAGCCTTACCACCAGGGATTGGGAGGGCCATTCGCCGCTACGGGTTATTTTGGACAAAAATTTACGCATTCCTAAAACCGCTCATGTTTTTGATGAAACCGTTCCCACACTGGTTTTTTCTGAAAAAGCGGCAGAAAATAGTAGTCATGTAACGTATCAAGTGATTGATTTTTCCAAAGATGTAGCCACCCAAATACTTTCTGTCCTTTATGATAAAAACATACAAAGCCTTATGGTAGAAGGGGGCGCACAAACCCTTCAAACCTTTATCGATGAAAATCTGTGGGATGAAGCTTTTGTGTTTAAAGGGCCTGTTTCTTTTACGGAAGGCATCAAAGCCCCTACAATAAACGGAACCCTAATTCATCAGGATAGTTTAAAAGAAGACCAATTGTTTCATTTCAAAAACCCTGAATCTTGACCGCTTTACTTTTAAGCATCCTTTCTTCGACCCTCATTTTTGTGGTTTTTAAACTCTTTAGCCGCTTTAAGGTAAATACCTTGCAGGCCATTGTGGTCAATTATTTTGTCGCCTGCGGAACGGGCTTGTTGTTGTACGACGGTGAAATCGTCCTTCAAAAAATCCCGGAATATCCTTGGTTTTTATATGCACTGGCCTTAGGAAGCCTATTTATTGGTATTTTCAATTTAATGGCCTGGACCACGCAACGTAGTGGGTTGTCGGTAGTTTCGGTAGCGACCAAAATGAGTGTGGTAGTTCCAATTCTCTTTGGATTGTTATACTACGGGGAAAGCCTTGGAGCCATTAAATTAGTAGGAATTCTTCTAGCGCTAGTTGCTGTCTACCTGGCTTCGGTCAAGACCAAAAGCGGACTACCAATAGACCGAAAAAACATTCTCTACCCTGCCATGGTGTTTTTGGGAAGCGGGGTAATAGACACCTCCATCAAATATCTTGAAAATACTTATGTAGAAAATAACGAAGTACCCCTATTCTCTTCAACGGTATTTTTTTCTGCAGCGGTCATAGGAATTAGCATTCTTTTCATTCAAAAAATTAGAGGCGTTTTCATTTTTCAATGGAAAAACCTTTTAGGAGGCATTGCCCTTGGAGTCCCGAATTTCTTTTCCATTTATTTTTTGGTTCAGGCATTAAAAAGTGGGGTTCTGGAAAGTTCGGGAATATTCACGGTAAATAATGTAGGGATTGTGATGTTTTCTACCCTTTTGGGAATTGTACTTTTTAAGGAAAAACTTTTATGGAAAAACTGGCTGGGAATTGTACTTGCGGTGATTAGTATTTACCTTGTAGCCCTGGCAAAATTATAATGGAAAAAGACACGTACAAAACCCTTTTAAAACCTTCCAAGGAAGTTCTTTTTAAAGATCGCGGCAGTAAGTTTTTTGGGTATGCGTTTCCAGTTACTTCGGAAGAGGCCATCAAAGAACATCTAGAAGACCTAAAAAAACAGCATTACAATGCGAGGCATTGGTGCTATGCCTGGCAACTCGGAAAGGCCTACGAACAGTATCGTGCCAATGACGATGGAGAGCCCAGCAACAGTGCGGGAATGCCTATTTACGGGCAATTGCAATCGTTTGGAGTCACCAACACTTTAGTAGTGGTGGTTCGTTATTTTGGCGGTACGAAGCTTGGGGTTGGCGGATTGATACAGGCGTATAAAACCACGGCGCAAATGGCACTTGAGGCCTCAAAAATTAAAGAAAAAACGATAGACGAAACCTTCCTCCTCACTTTCGAATATCCCGAAATGAATACCGTAATGCGAATCATTAAAGAGGAAAATCTACAGATTATAGACCAAAAATTGGAATTGAATTGTGAAATTCAGATTTCCGTGAGACTAAAAGAAGCAGAAAAAATTTTTCAACTATTTGAAAATACCTACAAAGTTTCAGTAAAAAAAATGGAAGATTAGCCTTTCAGTTTTTCCAATAAATATTCTGGAGCCCTTCTAATTTTTTGAGTGGGCGTATCTATAAAAACCAAGGTGGTGTTAGCTGTCACCAATAACTGATTTTCAGCATTAAAAATCTCGTAATAAAATTCAATTTTAACTGTAGGAATATTCTCTAAAGTAGTGATAACGGTAATTTCATCGTCATATCGTGCGGGAGCCTTGTATTGAATATGCAATTCGGTTACGGGTAACTGAATATTATTTTCCTCCATCCAACGGTAGGAAAAGCCTAATTCCCTGAGCCATTCGGTTCTCCCTTGTTCAAGGTATAGCGGGTAGTTACCGTAATACACGACCCCCATTTGATCGGTCTCCCCATAACGTACCCGAATTTTTGTACTCGTCTTTTTCATAAATAGTTAGGATAAAAAAGGAACTTTTTTTGTAGCTTTATACAAGTTGAAGTATGGGAAAAAAAAATTAGAAATTCAATACCCATTTCATTTTTTTTTTCATTTTTTTGTTCACATATTTGCAGTGTTAAGAAAATGTTAGCGAAGCATCTTTTTCGTTCCATTCTTGGCCGCATTTTTAACTAACTAAAACTTCTATTAAAAGAACTATGAGTAAAACTGCCGAAACAGTTTGGAGCAATTGTTTGTCCTTTATTGAAGATAATATATCGACACAAGCTTACAAAACTTGGTTTGAGCCCATTAAGGCAGTAAAACTCAATGAAAACGCCCTTAGCATACAAGTTCCCAGCAAGTTTTTTTACGAATGGCTAGAGGAGCATTATGTGAAGTTATTAAAAGTTGCCCTAACCAAAGAATTAGGAACACAGGCCAAATTGGTGTACATCATTAAAATGGAGAACACCTATGGCAACAAACAACCCTTTACGGAAAAAATCCCCAGTTCCAACAGAAGCCAGGTAAAAGACCAAGAAGTTGATGTTCCCATTAAAAACAAAAGCCCCGAGCTAAAAAACCCTTTTGTAATCCCGGGAATCCGTAATGTAAAAATTGAGTCGCAACTCAATCCCAATTACAGTTTCGATAATTTTCTGGAAGGCGAATCCAATCGTTTGGCAAGATCGGCAGGTTATGCCGTAGCCAATAAGCCCGGAGGCACTTCCTTTAACCCCTTATTGATTTTTGGAGGAGTTGGTTTAGGGAAAACCCACCTCGCCCATGCTATTGGGGTGGAGATTAAGGAAAAATATCCAGAAAAGACCGTTTTATATATTTCCGCGGAAAAATTTACACAACAGTACATCGAATCGGTAAAAAAGAACAACCGGAATGATTTCATCCATTTTTACCAAATTATCGACGTGCTTATAGTAGATGATATTCAGTTGCTTTCGGGGAAAGCAGGAACCCAAGATGTGTTTTTCCATATCTTTAACCACTTGCACCAAAATGGGAAACAGGTCATACTTACCAGCGATAAAGCACCGGTAGACATGATCGATATTGAACAACGTTTGTTATCCCGTTTTAAGTGGGGGCTTTCCGCAGAATTGAATCACCCAGATTACGACACCCGTGTGGCGATTATTAAAAATAAGCTTTACCGCGACGGAGTTGAAATGCCCGAAGACATCATCGAGTTTTTGGCCAATAATATCAAAACCAACATCAGGGAGCTGGAAGGCGCTATTATTTCATTAATTGCGCATTCGTCTTTCAACAAAAGGGAAATTACGATAGACCTTGCCAAAAAGATTGTTGACAATTACGTTAAACACACCAAGCGCGAAGTCTCCATAGATTACATTCAAAAAGTAGTAAGTGAATACTTCCAGATGGATGTAGAAACCCTTCAGTCTAAAACCCGTAAAAGACATATTGTACAAGCTAGGCAACTGGCCATGTTCTTTGCCAAAAAATTCACTAAAGCTTCTTTGGCTTCTATTGGATCGCAAATTGGACAAAGGGACCATGCTACTGTATTACACGCATGCAAAACCGTAGACAATCTTTCCAGTACCGATAAACAGTTTCGAAAGTATGTTGACGATCTCAATAAAAAATTAACACTATAATAAGTCCCGCTCCAAGCGGGATTTTTTAATTTTAGGCTATGAAGAAAACAAGAGTACTCATGGTGTGCCTGGGGAATATTTGCAGGTCTCCCTTAGCGGAAGGTATTTTAAAATCGAAAGTAGACAGTTCGAAGGTAGTTGTCGAATCTGCTGGTACCGGAGGTTGGCATGTAGGGGAAAAACCCGACGAAAGAAGCATTGATGTAGCACGAAAGCATGGATTGGATATTACCGATCAGCGAGGGCGTAAGTTTTCTGCTTATGATTTTGAAAACTTCGACTATATTTTTGTCATGGATAATTCCAACTATCGCGATGTTGTAACATTAGCCAATACAGAAGAAGAAAAGGAAAAAGTACAGTTAATTCTAGAAGAAATCTTTCCTGGAGATAATGTGGATGTACCCGACCCCTATTATGGTGGCAACCAAGGTTTTGAAAATGTATACCAAATGCTAAATGAAGCCTGCGAAAAGATTGCAAATAGGCTTCAATAATGCATTTAATTTTTTTCTTATCTTTAAGAAAAATCACTTCTATGAAAAAAATAACGCTTACCCTTCTTTCATTTGTTTTAGGCATAACCTCACTTTGTTCCCAAAATTTCGAACTTACTGTCTTTGCTTCTGGAATCACCCAGCCCACTCATTTGGTAAATGCTGGGGATGAACGTTTGTTTGTAGCTGAAAAAACAGGCGCCATTCGTGTCATCAATGCAGATGGAACAGTAAATACCACTCCTTTTTTAGACCTTTCAGGACAAATTACCACAAATAGTGAACGGGGACTATTAGGAATTGCATTTCATCCAGATTATGCCAATAATGGGTACTTTTATGTAAACTATTCTGACTTAAATGGCGATAATCAAATTTCGAGATTTAGTGTAAGTACAGCAGATCCAGATATAGCTGACCCTACCAGCGAGTTGCCCCTTTTAGACATCACGCAAACCTTCAGCAATCATAATGGCGGCTGCTTGGCTTTTGGCCCCGATGGTTACTTGTACATTTCATCTGGAGATGGTGGAGAACAAGGCGATCCCAATAATCTTGCTCAAAACACAGAGTTATTATTGGAGAAAATTCTACGGATAGATGTTGACAATCCTAGTGGAGGAAACAATTATGGGATTCCTGCAGACAACCCTTTTGCGGGAGATCCATCCAATGCGCAAGAAATTTGGGCCTACGGACTGAGAAACCCATGGAAGATTAGTTTTGATAGAGACACAGGGGATTTCTGGGTAGCCGATGTAGGACAAAATTCTGTTGAAGAGGTGAATCAAGTAGCAAGTACGGAAGCAGGGATTAATTATGGATGGCACTGTTTTGAAGGGTCTGATCCTTATGATAGTTCTGGTTGCCCTCCTCAAAATGAACTCACTTTTCCTGTAGCAGAATATTCCCATACTGAAGGGTTCTCCATCACAGGAGGCTACGTGTATCGTGGTATTTTATCCAATACGATTAATAATTTATACTTTTTTGGTGATTTCGGAACCGGTATCATTGGCACCGTAGACGCAACCACCAGTGAGATGAATATTTATGATAATTTTTCTGGAAACTGGTCTACCTTTGGAGAGGATAACCAAGGAGAACTTTACGTGGCAAGTTATGGAGGAACTATTTATAAAATAACTGGTTTTATCATTGGCACAGAAGACTTTAACCAAGAGAATGTGACTTTATACCCCAATCCGGCAGATGATGTTTTAACAATCAATTCGAGTCTGCAGAATTTACAACGGGTAGCGCTTTTTGACATAAACGGAAAAAAGGTAAAGGAAATAAATGCTTCGAATCGGCAAGAAGTTGAATTATCTGTTGCACAATTAAACCCTGGGCTATACATGGTTAAAATTACCTCTGAAAAGGGACAGCAACATATCGAAAAGCTAATTGTAAAATAAGTTTCATGACACCCGAGGTTGGTTCTTTATATCTTATCCCTTGCCCTCTTGGAGAGACGCCTCCTTTGGAAGTTCTTCCACTTTCTGTTAGGAAAGCCGTAGAAACCATAGACCATTATATTGTGGAGCATGAAAAAAATGCACGGAGGTTTATAAAAGCTATTGTTCCGAAGAAATCCCAGCCCAGTTTGCACATGCAAACCATAAACAAATTTACCGACCCTACAGAAATACCTGCTATGCTTCAACCTTGTTTTGATGGGTTTTCCGTGGGAGTTATTAGTGATGCAGGTTGTCCAGGCGTAGCCGATCCTGGAGCCGTAATTGTGGAGCAAGCGCATAGGAACGGTATAAAAGTGATTCCCTTGGTAGGCCCTTCCTCCATTTTAATGGCCCTAATGGCTAGTGGTTTCAATGGACAAAATTTTGCTTTTAACGGGTATCTTCCTATCGACAAGCAAGATCGGAAAAGGGAACTAAAACGTTTGGAAAAACTTTCAGAACAAAACCAACAATCCCAGCTTTTTATCGAGACCCCCTATCGCAATAACCAGCTACTGGAAAGTATGCTTCAATTTTTACACGAGGACACGAAGGTTTGTGTAGCCTGCGATATCACCCTTCCTACGGAATATATAAAAACACAACCTATTCGGCTTTGGAAAAAAACAAAGGTGGATCTTCACAAAAGACCCACCCTTTTTCTACTTCAGAAGTAAACTTTACAATTAAAATAAGCTTGGTTTTTTTTGGGCTTTGATAAAGGAAGTATCGTAACCAGAGAATTTTTTAAGGTAATACTGAATAGAAGTGCCAAAGGCATCCGCAAATTCATAAGCCCCGCCACTTCTCAAGTATTTTTTCACATTTCCGGCACCTGCAAGATGCGCAGCTGCCAAAATTCCAGACTCGGTTACCTTTACCCCGCGGATGTAACTTCCCACGTAGCGCTTAATATCCCTTCGTAAAATCCATTTATTACGGGAAGTATACATCTGAAAGGCATCTTCCTGAAGCCTGGAGTCATCCAGAAAATCTTCCGTATTATAAATGCCAATCATGTGTAAGGTGTTTTTATTGAATTGGTATTTCCCTAAATACCCAAAACTATTAATGGTAGAATAATCCCCTTGGGATTCTTTAAAGCCAAGAGCTTCCTTGAATCCTAAAAAGGTCTTTCCCAAAAACAATTGATACCGAAAATTCACACTTTCTTTGGAAACCATTTCATTTTCGTTGGGAACGTGGTAGCAGAAACTCCCTTCACTTACCTTATAAGATGAAAGGTCTACTTTGCTTTTAAAAGACAGCCCTGTATAGGCTACTCCTAGCACAAAAACAAAAATCGTAATTCGTAATATTTCGCGTTTCATTTTTTCGATTTCTGAATAATTAGTATCATTCAAATTTCAGCGTGCAAAAATACGACTTTTTTTACAAATTTGATTATCAGGTAGTTAAATTATGTTAAATCCCTTCCGAAAACGATTGAAATCAGTAGTTCCTGAGAGTCATTTTCAAAGCTACTATTATAAGTTTTTGATAATGAACCTTTTAAAAATAAGAAATAAACAAAGTTGTGAACAATTACCGGTTGACCCCTTGTTGATTGATCCAACGTACGTATTCGGCCTTATTAACATTGTGCTGGGCTAGTGTTTTAGCAAACTTATGGTACCCAAACTTATTGACATTTGCGACAAAATAATAATACCCATGATCTTCGGCATTGAGAACTGCATCAATGGAAGAGATATCCGGCATGGTGATAGGCCCAGGGGGAACACCCGCGTATTTGTAGGTATTGTAGGGAGAATCCAGTTCCAAATCACGATAAAGTACCCGTTTAATTACCTGTTCAAAGTTTCCTTCCGTCAATTTCTTGGCATAAATCACGGTAGGATCGGCTTGTAAAGGCATTCCAGCCTTAATTCGGTTTAAATAAACCCCTGCCACCCTAGGGCGCTCTTCAACTTTAGCTGTTTCCTTTTGTACAATAGCTGCCAAAGAAATTACTTGGTCACGTGACAAACCAATATTTTCGGCTTTTGAATTTCGGGACTCATTCCAGAAACGATTGTACTCTTTGAGCATTTTATCCCTAAAATTTTCCGCAGACGTATTCCAATATACCTCGTATGTATTGGGGATGTACATTCCCAAGGCATTATTTTTGGTAAACCCCGCTTGTTTCAAAAAAGCACTGTCTTTAAAAACCGACAGGAGCTCCAAGCTATCCGGTTCTATCTGAAAAGCTATTTGTGCAGCAAGGTTTTCCAATCGTTCTTGATTATTGAACTTTATATTTACAGGAATGTTTCGGCTTCGTATGGTGTTGATGATTTCATTATTGTTCATCCCTTTTTTTATGATGTAGTGCCCAGATTTAACGTTTACATCATACCCTTTGCGTCGCGCTACGGCAATAAATGAATTCGTGTTTTTTAACAAAGGGGCCATATCGTCTACCACTTCCTGAAAAGAGGCTTCACTCCCCACATATACATGTGCTTCTTCATTATTAAACGCCGTATTGGGAACAAAAATATTGGAATACACATAATAGGCAAAGATGCCCATGCCCACCAAACCTACCAACAAGGTAGCAACGATAACTTTTCTAAGGTTCTTACTCATGGATCAATTGGTACAATAATTCATTTTTAAAACTTCCGTTGGAGAGAATCCAATCGCGCTTCTCCCCTATTTTCTGAAAACCTAACTTTTCAAACAGATGTACGCTTTTTTTATTGTCTGAAGTGATATTGGCAAATACTTGATGCAGGTCCAAATGTTGAAAGCCATAATTGCAACATAATGTAATCGCTTCTGAAGCATATCCCTTCCTGCGGTTTTCTTCAGAGAAGATTACAATCCCCAATCCTATTCTACGGTGCTTGGGTTCAAAATCGAAGAAATCCACAAATCCCACCGCTTTTTCCGAAGCTATTTCACAAACCACCAATCGTAATTGTTTTACTTCATAGATATCCCGATGTGCATTATCAAGATATTGTTTTAGCACATATTTAGAATAAGGAGTGATGGTATTGCTAATTTCCCAAACCGATTCATCATTTTCCAATTCGTAAAGAACGTTTAAATCGGTGGGCTCCAAAGCTCTTAAAAATATATGTTCCCCGCGTAATGTCATGCCCAAGTCCCTTTAAAAACCTGTAAGGCAGGCCCGTTTAAAAAAACCTTCTCGAAATGGCCTTCCTTAGGTTCGAATGTAATTTGCAAAGTTCCGCCCGGGGTTTCAAGTGTCACATTTTTGGCAGTGGTTTTTCCTAAGGTGTACATCGCCAAGGCTACTGCCGTAACACCGGTACCACAAGAAAGGGTTTCATTTTCCACTCCTCGTTCATAAGTTCGAACCCGAAAGCTATTATCTGAAAGTGGTGTCACGAAATTGACATTCGCCCCGGCTTTTCCATATATATCATGGCGAATGTTTCGGCCCTCCGAAACCACATCAAAGGCAGTAACGTTCTCCACTAATTGCACATGGTGCGGAGATCCCGTATCCAAGAATACATATCCCGTTTCTTGACGAACCTCTTTTACATCATTCATCCCTAAAGAAACCCAGTTATTTTCCAGAATCCTTGCAAAGTGCAGTCCATCTACCGCTTCAAAAGTTGCTTCGTGTTTTATAATCCCCAGAAATCTTGCGAATTGCACCAAGCACCGCCCGCCATTACCACACATGGAGCTTAGGTTTCCATCACTGTTGTAGTACACCATTTTAAAATCGTATTCTGGATGGTCTTCCAAAAGGATGAGGCCGTCTGCCCCTATGCCAAATTTTCGGTCACACAGAGTGGCTACCAATTTGGTATTATTTTTGGAGAATTGCAACAAACGATTGTCGATCATTATAAAATCGTTTCCCGTTCCTTGGTATTTATAAAATTCGATAGGCATTGCCACAAAGGTAACAAATCCGAAAACTAAAAGGAACCTAAAAACAGTGTTAAATAGTCGTTAATTATGAAATTTCTTAACAATACAATCGTCTTTTGAATGTTAATTTTAATGTCACAAAATCTATTCTTGTTATGAAACAAACCATCCGTTTATTCTTAGTTGCATTAGTAGCGGGAGCTGCTACCTTGGGCGGATATAAATTATTCGTCGAAAACAAAACTCAAATTGAAGTAGTAAATGCTACCGAAAAGTCTTCGTTTTTACCCACAAACTATTCGGCCACCACTGCCCTAAATAGTGGTGTCGATTTCACCGAGGCAGCCGAAAAAAGTGTTCACGCAGTAGTTCACGTAAAAAATACGACCATAAGTACTCAACCAACCAACATGATGGACCTCATGTTAGGTCGTGGTACGCCCAGAGCTATGGTAGGAATGGGTAGTGGTGTAATTATTAGTCCAGACGGATATATTATCACAAACAACCATGTTATTGAAAATGCCTCCCAATTGGAAGTGACTCTCAATAATAATAAAATTTATAAGGCAGAACTTATTGGGAGTGACCCTAAAACAGACATAGCTTTAATAAAGGTGGATGCCAATGAGGACCTACCTTACATTCCTTTTGCCGATTCTAACACCCTGAAATTAGGGGAATGGGTCTTGGCGGTTGGAAACCCCTTCAATCTTACCTCAACCGTAACCGCTGGGATTGTAAGTGCTAAAGCTAGAGACCTTAATGAGTTTGATAGCAACCCACAATCCTTCATTCAAACCGATGCTGCCGTAAACCGAGGGAATAGTGGTGGTGCTTTGGTAAACTCCCAAGGCCAATTGGTAGGGATTAACACCGCCATTACCAGTGAAACCGGTTCTTATGTAGGTTATTCGTTTGCGGTTCCTTCCAACACGGCTAGAAAAGTAATTGAAGACATCATGGAATATGGAAATGTACAACGAGCGATGTTGGGTATTGTAGGCGGAAGTCTTAACTCTAAAGTTTCAGATCGAGTTGGTGTCACTGAAACCGAAGGTATTTATGTAGATTCCGTAGAAAAAGGAAGTGGTGCCGATAAAGGGGGCATTCGTCAAGGGGATGTTATCAAAAAAATAGACAATTATAAAATCTCAAAGTTTTCAGATTTAACGGGGTACCTAGGGTCTAAACGCCCTAATGATGTGGTGGACGTTACGGTTTCCCGAAATGGAGAGGAAAAAGTGATTCCGGTAACTTTAGTCAAATTGGAAGTTTATCAAATAGAAGAGTTAGGCTTAGAGGTTAAAAATATCAATAAATCTGAATTACGCTCCTTAGGAATCCAAAATGGTGTGAAAGTAAATCGTGCGTTAACCAAAGACATGGAACGATATAATTTAAGCGGGATAGTCATTACCAAAATTAATGATACCGATGTGGCAGATATTGATGATGTAAAAAGTATCATGGACCAAAGAAGTTATAATGAACCCATTAAAATGACCTTTGTAAACGATCGAGGGGAAACCCAGTCCTTTATCTTCAGATAAAAACTCCTTAATTAGGAACGAAATAGCCTGTTGGAAGCTTCTTCTTTCGGGCTATTTTATTTTTAAGAATATCCTTTACGAAAACGTTTTAGTTGTGTACTTTTGCAGCAATTTTAAATCCCTTTAAATTCTATCCTTATGAGTTTTGATGAAGTTTATGAAAAAGAACTTTCTTTCCAAACCGACCGTCGTAAAGCCAGTGTTGAGTTTATTAAAATTGTAAGCGACCTTTGGTACGACAAATCCATTGAGCTGGTCCTTTTCAGAAATCAACTAATCGATCGCAACGTCAGTGAAATTTTAAACCTGCACGAATATGCGGGCGAATTTGTGCAAAAGCCTATTTCTATTTTTGATAGTGTTGAAATAGCACAAGCCATTAAAACCTTGGACCTACCTCCTGCGAAGTTGGATATTGGAAAGCTTACCTACGAATACCATTTGGAGGATAATCAATATCAAGATGCCCTTGCTTTTGTAAGCGATAAATTAAAGGGTGCCAAAAAACAAAAAGCCATCGTTCCTAAGGATGTAGTGTTGTATGGCTTCGGAAGAATTGGTCGATTATTGGCCCGTGAATTAATGACACGAACCGGAAAAGGCAATCAAATGCGTCTTCGGGCCGTGGTAACCCGAGGTACGGTTGATGAAACCGTATTGGAGAAAAGAGCGTCTTTACTTCAGTTTGATTCGGTGCATGGCGATTTTCCTGGAACTGTGAGCACCGATTTGGAAAACAAGGCTTTAATCATTAATGGGACTACCGTACACATGATTAGCGCCAATGCTCCTGAAGAAATAGACTATACAGCGTATGGTATTGAAGATGCCCTAGTTATCGATAATACCGGTGCTTTTCGGGATGAAGAAGCCCTAAGCCGTCACTTAAAGGCCAAAGGGGTTTCTAAAGTTTTGCTTACAGCACCGGGTAAAGGAATTCCAAATATCGTACATGGTGTGAATCATCTAGAATACGATCCTAAAAAAGTAGATATCTTTTCGGCAGCCTCGTGCACCACTAACGCTATAACTCCTGTATTAAAAGCTGTAGAAGATAGTTTCGGAGTGGTACAAGGCCATTTGGAAACCATTCATGCCTACACCAACGACCAGAACTTGGTAGATAACATGCACAAAAAATACCGTCGTGGACGTGCTGCAGCTTTAAATATGGTAATTACCGAAACGGGTGCTGGTAGTGCCGTGAGCAAAGCGCTTCCTTCTTTTGAAGGAAAACTAACATCCAATGCCATCCGCGTTCCCGTTCCCAACGGATCCTTAGCTATTTTGAACCTTTACTTAGAAAAAGAAACCTCTAAAGAGGGGCTTAATACCATCATGAAAAAATACGCCCTGGAAGGGGATTTGGTGGAGCAAATAAAGTACTCCCTAAACAATGAATTGGTTTCCAGTGATATTGTAGGGTCATCGGCACCCTCGATTTTTGATAGTAATGCTACCATTGTCACTGCCGATGGAAAAAATGTGGTTTTATATGTTTGGTATGATAATGAATATGGATACAGCCATCAGGTAATTCGCTTGGCCAAATATATCGCCGAAGTAAGACGCTACACGTATTATTAGGAACTAGTTTTTCTGAAATAAAAAAACCGCCTATTCTGGGCGGTTTTTCTTTTCTACCATTATTTTTAATTGTTGAAGGGCTTTTTCCCAAGTCTCATTAAAGTAGTTTTCATATTCCTCATCGCTATCGGTTTCAATAATCACGGTCGTAATTCCTTCCTCTTCCTGAAACGTATAATTTTCAAGCATACCGGCCCAAGGGGCTACTTCAGGACCTTCCGTTATTTCCTTTTCCCCTTTTAAGATTCCTATGTGCTTTATGGAGATAAATTCATTCGGAATATTTTTTTCAATTTTTGAAACCATTCCTCCAACAGTTCCTTCTTCATCCGTTCCAGTAAAATACATTTTGGAACCCTCCCCCCAAGTACCCTTAAAAGTAGAAGTGGGGTTGAAAGCAGCGGTCCATTCCTCGTAATCCTTTTTCCGGTGTATCCCCAACATGGTATCATACACCAAAGAAGCAGGCGCCTTAATAGTTTTCGTAAACTGAAGTTTTTTCATAGCTATAAATTTCTTCCTTAAAATTACGTGTTTTAAGGTTTCCCAATTGCTAATTTTCCGCCAAAAAGTGCCATTGGGATATACGCCAATACAGTATCGACTATAGTGTACCAAACAGGCGAAGGCAACATATATGCAGCAGCTATTCCTCCCAGCAAAAACCAACAACCTACGACTATTGCCAGTTTTAATTGGTGGGTTTTAGCAATTTTAGCAGCCACAAAAGCTCCCAACAAGGTTCCTAAAGCATGTGCTAAAAAGGGGGGCACAAAATGTTTCGCTTCAAACAAGCGCATTCCTTCTTTCAAACCTTCCATGGTCGTGCTGTCTACTCCTTCGGGAGGCGGAATTATATAAGGGCCTAGCGCCACGATGACCATATTGAGGGCACCTCCCATTACGATTCCTGCGACAACCGCTAAAATATTCCTAAGAATGGGGTTCATAGCTTTTGGATTTTAAAATAATACCATTACAATTCCCATCCATCACGATAGGTACCTTTCACCCAATCATTGGCTTCTTCCCAATTGGTCACCTTCATATTTTGTCCATCCCATTGAATGGTGCGTCGTCCTGGATAGGTGTAAGGATCCCAATCCCCTACTTTTTTACCTTCTTTCAAGGCTTTGTATTGATACGCTTTAATCGCAAGATTCCCCATAAGTACTGCTTCAGTGAGTGGTCCTCCATAGGAAAAGGGAGAAGAAGTGGTTCCACCGTTTAGTATCGCGTTCACCCATTCCCCCTGATGACTATCGGTCACTCTTTTCAAGGTTTGAGCGGGTGGTACAAAAGCCTCCATACGCTCTTTCGGAAGCAATCTGGGGTTTCCAGAATACGTGTCGGTAACCATAATTCCTTCGCTTCCATGGAATATGCTTCCTCCGCCGTTGGCTCCCGGACTTTCACCATCACCCAATTCGGGTGGCAAATCGGGCATAATACCTCCATCGTACCAGTTTAAGGAAAGTTTTCCATGCGCTTCGGTATCGAACATTAGGCGTACAATGGAAGAGGGCGGACACGCTTCGCTGTAATCCGCTTCCACAAAATCGTTGGACCAAATCGTGGTACAACTGGCTTCAGCCTCATACGGAAAGCCCAGTCCTAAAGTTTTAAATGGTGTTTCCATGATGTGGCATCCCATATCCCCCATAGCTCCTGTTCCGAAGTCCCAGAAGCCACGCCATTTAAAAGGTAAATAATTGGGGTTGTAAGGACGCATGGCTGCAGGTCCCAGCCATAAATCCCAACTTAAGGAGTCGGGAATGGGAGCGCCTTCGGTAATATGTTTAAATCCTTGTGGCCAAACCGGACGATTGGTCCAGCAGTCCACACGATGTACTTTTCCAATTACCCCAGCATTTATCCATTCTTGAGCGGTTCGAATTCCATCACTGGAAGCCCCCTGATTTCCCATTTGGGTCACAATGCCTTGTTCGGCAGCTACTTGCGCCATGGTTCGCGCTTCATAAATATTATGGGTTAAGGGTTTTTCTACATAGGCGTGCTTTTTTGCCTTCATAAAGGGCAAGGCGATAGTGGCATGGGTATGATCTGGTGTAGCGACCATCACTGCATCGATATCTTTTAGATCGTTATCGTACATTTTCCGAAAATCACGATACTTCTTAACATTGGGGAACTTAGCATACGTATTGGCGGCACGAACCTCATCGACATCACACATGGCCACGAATTTTACCTTTCCTGTTTCAAAAAGTCCATTAACGACCCCTTCTCCACGTCCTCCAACTCCTACAGCACCTATATATAGGGTATCACTAGGCGGAATATGGTTTTTTCCCAATACGAAGCTGGGTACAATGGTAAAAGCGGCACTAGCCGCAGCAGATTTTTTAATAAAGGATCGGCGTTTCATAAGGTACTATTTAGGTTGAAAGAATTATTTTCAGTAATCATTCATTAAATATATAAAAAGTGTTTCAGCAAATCTTAACATGGCTTTTAAAGTTTTTCATATGCTTTTATGAGTATGTTAACTCATAAAAACACGTTTTTCTATGAAATTTGTTGAAAACCAAGCTATGGGTTCCAAAAAGAAGCGAAAATTCTACCAAAAAAGGCGCTTTAAAATCACTGTGTTTATTCTTGTGATTTTAATAGGATTCCGATTATACCTACCTACTTTGGTTAAAAATTACGTCAATAAAGTGTTAGCAGATATCCCAGGATACTACGGCTATGTAGACGATATTGACATTGCGCTTTATCGTGGAGCCTATGTTATTAACGACATGTATCTCAATAAAGTGACTGCCGAAACACAAGTAGATTTCCTTAAATTTCCCAAAACCGATATTTCCCTTCAGTGGAAAGCCCTATTTCAAGGGGAAATAGTGAGCGAAATTATCATGACCAGTCCGCATGTAACTTATGTTTTTGAAGACCAACAAAAGGAAACAGAAGGGGAAGCCGATGTGGAAGATTGGACCAAGGCATTAAAAGACTTGGTTCCTATCGATATCAATAATTTTGAAGTGTACGATGGAAAAGTAGGCTTTGTACAATTACAAACCGAACCTACGATCGACCTATTTATCGACCAAATAACCTTAAATGCGAAAAACCTTCGGAATGTAGAGGACAAAGAAAATGTGCTCCCCTCTCCCATTACCGCGACTGGCGTTTCTTTAGGCCAGGGAAAAGTGTCTGTAGAAGGCAACCTGAATCTTCTTAAGCAAATCCCAGATATGGATATCTCCTTTAAATTGGAGGATAGCGATGTCACCGCTTTGAACAGTTTTACACGTCATTACACCGGATTGGATTTCGATAAAGGAAAATTTGCCCTGTACAGTGAAGTGGCTATTGCCGATGGGTATATGAAAGGCTATGTGAAACCTCTTTTTACCGATACGAAGTTAATTGGAAAAGATGATGGGTTTTTAGGGGTTCTCTGGGAAGGGTTTGTTGGCTTGTTTAAATTTATTCTGAAAAATCAAGGAACCGATACCTTAGCCACTAGGGTCCCTTTGGAAGGTGACTTGAACAATGTGAATGCCGGGGTTTGGCCTACCGTATTCCATATTTTTGAAAATGCATGGTTCAAAGCTTTTAAAGGGGAAATAGATGATGATATCAATTATCAAGATGCTTTGGACAATCCAAATTTAACAAAAGAAGAAAAAAAGGAGTTGCGCAAAAAACGTAGGGAGGCTAGAAGAAAAGAGCGGGAAAAAGATACAACCGGCCTATTTTACGATTTGTTCCACGGCGATGATGACAAAGAGAAAAAAGATTCGGGAGATTCCTAAGATTATTCCCTACTTTTGTGATACTAAATCATCTTACCCATGGATCACTTAACAAAACTGGAAGAGCTTCTGGATCAAGCTAATTTGGACATCAAAAATGGCCTCTACGATGAAGCGACCAACAAATTGGAAAAGATACTGGATATCGATTCCAACTTCGGAAAGGCTTATAATCATTTAGGGTACCTATATGAAGTAAAGTTCAAGGACTTTGAAAAGGGGGAAACTTTGTACAAGTTGTGTTTGGAGAAATCACCCATGTACCCAAGTGTGTATTACAATTACGCCATTTTACTTTCCACGTTGGGAAAATGGAATGAGCTAAAAGAATTACTGGATCAAGCCATGACCGTTCCAGGTATCACCAAATCCACTATTTATAACGAGTACGCTATTATGTACGAGCAACAAGGAATGTTGGAGGAAGCCATAGAACATTACCGTAAGGCAGGACTGAACACTTTGGACAAAGGTGTCTTGGAAAGGGCAAAAGCGTCTATAGAACGTTGTAAGATGAAGAAAGAATTGTTTTAATGCGTATAGATATTATTACCGTACTTCCCGAACTTTTAGAAAGTCCTTTTGAAGCTTCCATTTTAAAAAGAGCGATTGAAAAAGGATTGGTAGAAGTACATTTTCACAACCTTCGCGACTATTCTTCCAATAAATACAAACAAATCGATGACTACCAGTTTGGTGGGGGTGCCGGAATGGTCATGATGATTGAACCCATTGATAAGTGTATTTCACAATTAAAAGCGGAAAGGGAATACGATGAAATTATTTACATGACCCCAGATGGAAGCACGTTGAATCAAAATAGGGCCAACGAACTTTCCCTCAAGGGAAACCTCATGATTTTATGTGGTCACTATAAAGGAGTAGACCAAAGAGTTCGGGATCATTTCATTACCAAAGAAATTTCCGTGGGCGATTTTGTATTGAGCGGTGGTGAATTGGCAGCCGCTGTCCTCTGCGACTCCATTATCCGTTTAATCCCTGGGGTCCTCAATAATGAAACCAGTGCCTTAACCGATTCGTTTCAGGACAATCTCCTAGCCCCTCCTATCTATACCCGTCCTTCAGAATATAAGGGTTGGAAAGTGCCTGAGATTCTTTTAAGCGGAAACACTCCTAAAATAGAAGCTTGGCGCGAGTCGGAAGCCTTAAAAAGAACTCAGGAAAGACGTCCCGATTTATTGAATCAATAAGTCTTATGGTAGGTTTTTATTTAACTATACAAAAGTCTAGTAAAAAATAGGCTTTCTTTGTAAATTTATGGTGTTAATTTAAAACACCTAATCATGAGCACTTTAAACACCATAGGCCTAGATGCCAAAAAAAGCGAGGAGCTTTCCAATAAGTTAAACGACCTATTAGCCAATTATACCTTATTTTATCAAAACGTACGAGGTTACCATTGGAATGTAAAAGGGGAAAATTTTTTTGAATTGCATGTAAAGTTCGAAGAACTTTACAACAATCTCTTTTTAAAAATCGATGAAATAGCCGAACGGATCCTTACGTTGGGGCATACGCCCAATCATAAATCTTCAGAATACCTTAAAACATCCGAGATTTCAGAAACGAAGGAAGTGAATGACGGGTTTAAAGCGGTGGCCAATATTTTAAACGCTTTACAAACACTGCTAACCAAACAAAGAGTGATTCTAAACCTCTCAGGGGAAATTGATGATGAGGGAACCAACTCGATGATGAGTGATTATATTCGGGAACAGGAAAAATTGGTTTGGATGTATTCTGCTTTCTTAGACAAATAACTACGGAAAAATATTGCTTATAAAGTTGCGGGTAGTGCAATTTTGTGTATTTTTGCAACCGATTTGTTCCAACCTCTGGCGAAGTACGTGAATGTTGTTACAAGCTTAACCATTTTGAAACTGAAACCATGGAATCGTTAATTAAATTTGTTCAAGACGAATTCGTAACTAAAAAAGATTTTCCAGAATTTTCATCTGGAGACACCATCACTGTATTTTACGAAATCCGTGAAGGTGAAAAAACAAGAACACAGTTCTTTAGAGGAGTTGTGATTCAAGTAAAAGGAACAGGACTTACCAAGACCTTTACCATCCGTAAAATGTCTGGAACCGTAGGTGTGGAACGTATTTTCCCAATCAACATGCCTGCATTGCAAAAAGTTGAAATCAATAAAAAAGGTAGTGTTCGTAGAAAGCGTATTTATTACTTCAGAGGACTTACCGGTAAAAAAGCAAGAATTAAGGATAGAGCTATCTAGTACTCGTCCAAAAAAAGCTTACAAAGGCGGTTCCATAAGGGCCGCCTTTTTTATTGACATTTGTTAATAACTCAAGTTAAAAAACTGTTATTATTAAGTTTCCACAAAAATTTGCAAAACTCAATTCTTGCATTACATTAGCAATATCAAAGTGATTCACCAATCACAGCGATACATAAAGTAACGTTCTTTATCATATTCTTTTGACAGTTGTTTTAAAACGCTTAGCCCGTAGTGGTGTAAGCGAACAGATTGGAAAAAGAAGAGTGGGTCTTTAAGAAGCAAATTGATTGATATCGATATACTTTCAGAAAAGATATAAAAACCACTCATTTGAAACAAATCACAGCCGCAGGGGTATAATAAACCTGTCCTAGAATTGTAACGATTGGCTGGTAACGATGTGTTTCACAAGAAGCCATATCAGTGTAGCAATACCGTGATATGGCTTTTCTTGGTTTTAGGCATTCTTTTTCATTTTCTTAAAGCCCGTTTTCTTGAAACCTAGGGTTCTATTCCGTATATTTGCTAGCCTTCGTTTTATTGAAGGCTTTATTGTTTTTTGAAAAATATAACGCATGACAAAAACCGCCAAAATTATCTACACCAAAACCGATGAAGCACCTTATTTAGCAACACACTCATTGCTTCCTATCGTTCAATCTTTTACAAAATCTTCCAATATCGATATTCAAACCAGGGATATTTCGTTGGCCGGAAGAATTATCGCTAACTTTCCTGAATTTCTTTCCGAAGAACAGCGCATAGGAGATGCGCTTACCGAATTGGGAGAACTGGCAAAAACCCCTGAAGCCAATATCATTAAACTTCCTAACATTAGTGCTTCTATCCCCCAGCTAACAGCAGCAATTAAAGAACTTCAAGCACAAGGCTACGCCCTCCCCGATTATCCCGAAGAGCCTAAGTCGGAAGATGAAAAAAAGATCAAAACCAAGTACGATAAAATTAAAGGGAGTGCTGTAAACCCTGTACTCCGGGAAGGAAATAGCGACCGAAGGGCTCCTCAAGCGGTTAAGAACTACGCCAAAAAGAACCCCCATAGTATGGGCGCTTGGAGCAAAGATTCCAAATCGCATGTTGCTACGATGGATCAAGGTGATTTTTGCCATAATGAAAAGTCGGTGACCCTTTCTGAAGCAGGAAGCTTGAAAATTGTATTGCAAGATACTTCAGGCGCTGAAACTGTGTTAAAGGAATCGGTTCCGGTATTAGAAGGAGAAGTGGTAGACGCCACTGTTATGGAGAAAAAAGCACTTCTCAATTTTCTTTCGGAACAAGTAAAAGATGCGAAGGAAAAAAATGTCCTTTTCTCCCTTCACATGAAAGCCACGATGATGAAAGTGAGCGACCCCATTATTTTTGGGCATGCTGTGGAGGTTTTCTTTTCAGAATTATTCGAAAAACACGGTGCCACTTTTGAAAAACTTGGCGTGGATGTAAATAATGGTTTTGGGGATTTAGCAAGTAAGCTAGAAGAGCTTCCTTCTGAAGAAAAAGCTACGATTGAAAAAGACATACATAAAATTCTAGAGGAAGGACCCGACTTGGCCATGGTAAACAGTGACAAAGGAATTACCAATCTTCATGTACCAAGTGATGTTATTATTGATGCTTCCATGCCCGCCATGATTCGTAATTCTGGAAAAATGTGGGACAAGGAAGGAAAAACACAAGACACCAAAGCCGTGATTCCCGATAGTAGTTATGCCGCAGTGTACCAAGCAACCATAGATTTCTGCAAGGAAAATGGAGCTTTCGATCCTACCACCATGGGAACGGTTCCCAACGTAGGACTTATGGCCCAAAAGGCAGAGGAGTATGGTTCACACGATAAAACATTTGAAATCCCTTCAAATGGGACCGTGAAGGTGATCGACCAAAATGGAACTACTCTTTTGGAACATTCCGTTTCTGAAGGAGACATTTGGCGAATGTGTCAAGTAAAAGACCTGCCCATACAAGATTGGATTAAATTAGCTGTGAGCAGAGCTCGAGCCACCGGTTGGCCTGCTGTTTTCTGGCTCGATGAAAACCGTGCCCACGATGCCGAATTGATCAAAAAAGTAAATAAATACTTGCCAAACCACGATACCGATGGTTTGGAGATTAAAATTCTTTCTCCTGAAAAAGCAACCCATTATACATTGGAGCGTGTAAAAAAAGGAGAAAATACCATTTCAGTGACGGGAAATGTATTACGTGATTATCTTACCGATCTCTTCCCAATTCTAGAATTGGGAACCAGTGCCAAAATGCTTTCCATTGTACCGCTTATGAATGGTGGTGGCTTATTTGAAACCGGTGCTGGAGGTTCTGCCCCCAAACACGTGCAACAGTTTGTAGAGGAAGGACACCTTCGCTGGGATTCGCTGGGAGAGTTCCTGGCTTTAGCAGTTTCACTAGAGCACCTTGGCGAGAGTTATGATAATGCAAAAGCACTTTTGCTTTCTGAAACGCTCGACAAAGCCACGGAAAAATTGCTGGAAAATGGAAAGTCCCCTTCCCGAAAAGTAAACGAATTGGATAATCGTGGAAGTCATTTTTACTTAGCAATGTACTGGGCAGAAGCTTTAGCCAATCAAAGTAAGGATCCCGAATTGAAAAGTCAGTTTGAACCTATAGCAAAAGCTTTATTAGACCATGAAACTAAAATCGTTGATGAGCTAAATGCAGCGCAAGGAAACCCTGTAAACATTAAGGGCTATTATTTTCCTAATGAAAGTGTAGTTTTTGATGAAATGCGACCTAGTAAAACTTTTAATGAGATTCTCTCAAAAATTTAATAATCCTTAATTATACAGACAAAGCCACCTCCATAAGGTGGCTTTTTTTTATATTTAATTTTTATAAGAAAATTGACCTTGAAAAATTTCATTCTACTCTGTTTCATCTTTTTGGGAGCAACTCTTTACGCACAAGATAAATTTACGTTAAGCGGTTCGGTTACGGAAGCAGCCTCTGGGGAAACCCTTATTGGGGTTAATGTACTCATTCCAGAAATCAATGCTGGCTCTATCACCAATGAGTATGGCTTTTATTCCATCACATTACCCAAAGGTACTTATCAAGTATCGTTCAGCAGTATTGGGTACACTACGATAACCAAAACTATTGAACTCAACCAAAGTATTACCGAAAATATCGCTTTGGCTTTTTCTACGGAAGAACTAGACGAAGTAGTCGTGACGGCCGATTCGGAACGGACCAATATCAAGGCGCCTCAAATGAGTGTTTCTACTCTATCCACTCAAACCATTAAAAGTGTTCCAGTAGTGTTAGGGGAAGCCGATGTAGTTAAGTCCCTTTTACTATTGCCCGGAGTTAGTAATGCCGGAGAGGGTTCTTCTGGATTCAATGTGCGGGGTGGTGCTGCCGATCAAAACTTGATTTTATTGGATGAAGCCACCATTTTTAATTCTTCCCATCTCTTTGGGTTCTTTTCCGTTTTTAACCCTGATGCGATAAAAGATGTGAAACTTTTTAAAGGAAGTATCCCATCTCGATATGGTGGAAGGGTTTCCTCGGTTTTAGAAATTTTTCAGAAGGAAGGTAACAGCAAGGAATACAAGTTTAGTGGTGGAATTGGCGCTGTGGCCAGCCGATTGCTCGCTGAAGGTCCATTGGTAAAGGATAAGGCGGCTTTTCTAGTAGGCGGAAGGGCTTCCTACGCCCATTTATTCCTCCCCTTATTCGATATTGATAATAGCGCTTATTTCTATGACCTAAATACTAAATTAAACTATCGAATCAATGAAAGAAATAATATATTCCTCTCTGGATATTTCGGTAGGGACTTGTTCAGTATTAACGATAGCTTTGTAAATGTATATGGCAATGCCCTTGTTAACTTTCGATGGAACCACATTTTTTCAGATAAATTGTTCTCCAACCTCTCTTTAATTTATTCTGATTACTACTACGGATTGGAACTGGACTTTGTGGGTTTTGAATGGAACTCTGGGATTCAAAACTTCAATTTAAAGTACGATCTGAAACATTACCTAAGTGACAATCTTCAGGTTAATTATGGACTCAATAATATCTATTATACTTTTAACCCCGGTAAAATTGTACCTAGTAGCCCCGATTCTGGGATTCTGGAGGAACAGCTCATCAAAAAATATGCGAATGAAAGTGCTGCCTATATTGATGTGAAACATGATTTAACAGAAAAGTTAAGCGTACAATATGGGTTACGACTCAGCCATTTTATTCGTTTTGGGCAAGAAGAAATTAATGTATATGAAGACAATAATCCTATTCAATTTGACCCTTTTACATTGGTGTATCAGGAAGCTGAACCTATAGATACGATCCCTTCGAGTCGAGGGGATCAACTTAAGTCTTATACCAATTTAGAGCCTCGAATCTCTGCAGCTTATGCCTTCAATGATGATTTCTCGGTAAAAGCCAGTTATACCCGATTAGCGCAGTACCTTCATTTATTGTCCAATACCAGCTCCCCTACTCCATTGGATGTTTGGACCCCTAGCGGCCCTTATGTAAAACCCCAACTTCTCGACCAATATGCGCTTGGTGTTTTTACCAATTTGAAAGAAGGGGACTATTCCTTGGAAACGGAAATCTATTATAAGGATATCCAAAATCGAATTGATTATATCGACGGCGCCAACTTAATCGCCAACAATGCCATTGAGCAAGTGATTCTTAATGGACAAGCTAGAGCCTATGGATTGGAAGTATTATTTCGAAAAAATGTTGGAAAATTACAAGGGTGGCTTTCTTACACCCTTTCCAAATCGGAGCAAAGAACCCCTGGAAGAAATGATAATGAAACCGGAATCAACAATGGTGAGTGGTACAATACCCCCTATGATAAACCTCATGACATTTCGCTGTATGCCAATTATAAGTTAAACGAAAAATGGTCTTTTAATGGCAATTTTGTTTACCAAACTGGAAGACCGACCAATTATCCCATAGGACAATTTGAGTTTCAAGGAATTGTGGTTCCTTACTTTGGAAAAAGAAACACTGAAAGGCTTCCAGACTACCATCGAATGGATATTTCAGCGGTTTTAACTCCCGAAAAAAATAAAAACAGAAATTGGCAAAGCGAATGGGTTTTCAGTATATATAACGTTTATAGTAGAAGGAATGCAGCCTCCATCAATTTTAGGCAAAATGAAGATACAGGAGTGAACGAAGCGGTAAGGACCTCTATCTTTGGAATCGTCCCTTCCGTTACCTATAATTTTAAGTTTTAAGCAATGAAAAGAGTTTTTTGGATCGCTATCACCATTTTAGGAACACTATGGTTTTCTTCATGCGAAGATGTTATAGAGGTGGATTTACCCGATACTGATAGGCGGTTGGTGATAGATGGATTGATACGGGTAGACACCACTCAGGAATTTGTGGATGTCAAAGTGAAGGTAACGGAAACCAGTTCCTTTTTCGGAAATATCAGCCCTATATCAAACCTATCTTCCATCTTTATTTTTTATGGTATTGAAAATGAATTTGGCGAAATTACCAGTGGTTCCTATTCCAACCTTGCTGAAGTAGAAGTAGGTTCTGGTATCTACGTGCCCGATCCCAACTTTTCTTCAGATCAGCGTATACGAACAGAAGGCCTTAATAGCGAGCTAACATTTTGGCTATTCATTGATTATGAAGATCGAAGATATGCTGCAAAAACACAATACACCCCTTCTGTGAAAATTGATAACTTAATTCAGGGGGATGGCACCCTATTTAATGAGGAAGATACCGAAGTAGTACTTTTTTATACCGACACTCCAGAACTGGAAAATTACTATGTTTTTGATTTTGACTTTGGAAATTTTATCACTTCTGAAGATACTTTTTACGAAGGACAACCTTTTAATTTTTCCTATTTTTATGAAGAAGGTCTAGAACCTGGTCAAGAAGTTAAAGTTTCTATTATTGGGGCCGATCAAACATTTTATAATTATATGAATTTACTTCTGGAACAATCGGAAGGTGGGTTTGGCCCCTTTGAAACACCTGTTGCTACCATTAGAGGGAATATTTTTGATGTGACGGGCATAGACAATATCAATCAGTTTGATAATGTAGAACAGCCCGATAATTATCCGCTGGGTTATTTTTCGGTTTCTGAAACCTTTACACAAACACTCACTATTGAATAAAATTTTCTTGCAGCAACTCTAAGGTTTTCTCCATGACAAGCTGTTCTGCATTTTCGAAACTATACGAAACAGGTTTTGAAGGATCGTATAATTGCTTTGCAGCCAACAAGCCTAACTCTTTAACCCCATTTGTATCTAAATCCAATTTTCCGCAAACAGCCAATACAGGAACCTTATATTGGTTTGCTTCTTGAATCATTCCGTACACAAACTTTCCATAAGCCGTTTGGAAATCGATTTTTCCTTCACCCGTCACGATACAGGAAATTTTCTCTGAAGTAAGAAGTTCCTTAAATCCAGAAATGCCCAAAATAAAAGAGGTTCCGCTTATAAAATTTGCATTCAAAAAACACTTACACCCAAAGGCCGTTCCTCCAGCTGCACCAGCTCCAGGAATGTTTGCGTTCGAAAGGCCTAAATGTTTCTGAATCTGTTGATCTATATGCTGAAGCCCTTTATCCAGGAATTCGATTTCAGATGGGGAAGCACCCTTTTGTTTGGCATACGTATGCGCTGCCCCCTGAGGTCCAAATAATGGATTCAACACATCATTAACGGCAAAAAATTCAACTTCATTAAAAACAACCTCAGGCATACGAATGGTTTTTATTTTCACCAAATTCTCACCATTTGCATTAAGTTGATTCTCCTCTTCATCCAAAAATTCATATCCAAGGGCTTGGGCTATTCCGGTACCCGCATCATTCGTGGCACTACCTCCAATTCCCAAATAAATTTTTTCTGCCCCTTTTTCAAGCGCATCTTTTATTTGGAGACCTGTTCCATACGTTGATGTTACAAGCGGATTTCGCTCTTTCGGCTTCAGAAGTTCAATACCAGAGGCTTTTGCAAGCTCTATGTAGGCAGTCAATTTTTCAGAATCAAACAAATAATAAGCAACGTGAGACCTTCCCAACGGGTCCACCGTATTCGTCATATTTTTTTTGAGATTGGGGATATAAGTAGCTACCGAATCCAAAAAACCTTCTCCCCCGTCGGAAGCAAATAATTTATAACAGATCGCATTTTCAGAAAACTTCTTTACACCATTTTCCATTGCACTTGCAACCGCTTCGGCTGAAAGACTATCCTTAAAAGCATCTGGGGCAATAACTATTTTCATCTACCGAATATTTGAGGAACAAAATAGCTAAATACCAGAATGACAATAAAAAAGGCAGACAAGATGTAAATCTCCTTTCTGAAAACATCACTCTTCTTTACTTTAAAATCTATAGTTTCATCACTCTTAGGTTGTACGCTAGTCATAGCAGATACCAAATATGCAACAACGAGGGAAATGACCACTCCGGTAAAATTGAGCCAGATCCAAAAAATATCGAATCCAAGATCTATACTGAAAATATTCTGAATGGTTTTTGAAAAAACAAGATTGATAAGCACGGCAGATATAATACCGGCATTCATCCCTACATGATTCACTTTTTTGGAAAAAATAGCCAAAACAAATGTTACCAAAACTGGGCCATAGAATACCGACCCAATAGCATTGATAATTTCAATAACCGTACTTTTACTTCCACCGAAAAGAAAAGAGCAAGCCAATACGATGATTCCCCAAAAGATTACGGCGGCTTTCGATAAGAACATGTACCGGGTATGTTCAAGTTTCTTTTTACCCCTGTTGAAAAAATCTTCAATACTTACAGCCGACAACGAATTAACGGTAGAACTTAAAGAAGACATTGCTGCCGATAATATCGCAACCATAAGTAAGCCTATAAATCCGTGAGGCAAGTATTTTACGATAAAAACAGGAATCATTAAATCGGCCTTTACCCCTCCATTAAGCGCATCTTGCGGAAAGTGTTTTTGGGTTACTTCTGAAATTTCACCCATAAAATCTGGAGCTGCAACCACTAGCCCACCAATAATGAGTCCCATTGTACAATACACCAGAACTACTGGAAATCGCAATAATCCGTTAGCCAACAAAAGTTGGCGTATGGTTTTTTCGCTTTTGGCAGAAAGCATTCGTTGGGCCTGGGTTTGATCGCATCCATAATAGGACATATACAAAAAGAGCCCTCCAATCAACATAGGCCAAAAACCATATTCCTCACCTTCACCAATACCAAGGTTAAAATCGATAACCTGTAACCTTTCCGTAGGGAAGCCTGCCTCCAAACCTCCGGCATCTTGCAACAAATACCAACCGTACACCAAGCAAACCAAGAGTCCGCCGAAAAGTAAAATCATTTGGATGGCATCGCCCCAAACAACTGCTTTCATTCCGCCAAAATAACTATAGATAATGGTAATTACCCCGATAATTAAAATGGTGTAGATGTAATCGATATCCAATACAGCCTGAAGTATCAACGCAATAGTATAGACCATGACTCCCGTTCCAAGGGCACGGCTAATTTGAAACACCACACTTAGAATAAGACGGGTAGAAGCTGAAAATCGGCGCTCAACAAACTCATATATACTTACAATTCCCGACCTAAATAATGGCGGAATGATAAGTAGCATAATCCCCATCATGGCTAAAGGCACTGCAAACTCGAAAGTGAGCCATTTCATTCCTCCGTTTAATTTTAAGCCTACAAAAGCCGGGGCCGAGATAAAGCTAATAGCAGAAAGTTGGGTGGCCATGGTAGATAAACTCAAGGGAAACCAGCCCATACTTCTTCCCCCTAAAAAATAATCTTTGGAATCTTTATTCTCCTTGAAAAAAAAGCCCATTCCCAAAAAGAATAAGATATAGACTGCTACAATAATATAATCGAGCCAATTCATAATATAATGGTTAGTTGGTTAGTAAGTCTATGGTTAATGCAGCACTCCATGAAAAATTAGTACCGCCATACCCTTTCTCAAGGGATTTATTTTTTTCTTTATTAGGTTCGAAGTATTCGTAAAAACCGTATTTATTAATCAAGTAAAGCGTATCTTCTTTTATTCTTTGAGCCTCTGCCTCAAAATTATACTTCTTTAACCCTTTATAGATAAGCCAATTCAAATTGATCCAAATAGGGCCCCGCCAATACTTCTGGGAATTGAAAAATTCACTGGATGGATCAAAGGAAGCACATAAAAAGTTTTCATGGTTTACTCCTGAAAATTTACCATTCCTGAAATGAGAAACTAGGGCTTCAGCTGTAATTTGAGAAGGGATTTCCGCAAAAAGAGGAGTAAAACTGGAAGAAGATAGGTAGGGCAAATGACGCTGATTCCTAAGATCGTAATACACATACCCTTGTTGGACTTCGTCGTACAGTTTTTTCTGAAAAGAAACCTTTGCTTTTTCATTCCATTCCTTCAATTGCTTTACTTCTGAATTCTTTCCTAATAATTTTCCGAGGCGAATCATACTTTGATTAGACGCCATTAGCATGCTATTGAAAAGCGGGTCCTGAATTAAAAAAGGAGAATTTTCCGCAATAAGCGTATCATCGTAATTCCAGGTTTTGAAGAGTTCTACCAAATGAATATAATATTGATATTCTTTATTGGTAGGCCGATGGGAAGCATCAATTAATTTAGTATCCCGCCGATCCAATTGGTAATCGGGAACTTTAAAGGTCTCCCATATAAAATCCCAAACCGGGGTATTATCGGTTCCTGCTTCCCAATTATGACAGATATAAACCAAACCCTCTTTTTCTGGATCCCGATGGGTATAGAAATATTCATGATTTTTATAAATCGCTTCATATACTTCGTCTAAAAAGGTAAGAAAATCCTCTTTATCTTCGGCTATCCCGTACATTTCTTCCAAAATGAAACCAGTTACGGGAGGTTGCGTAATTCCTGAGGTAGGAATTTCAGGGCTATTTTTACTAAGAGAAGCAGCATATACTTCAGGACCGGGAAAATAGGTATCCGATTCATTATGAAATATGATATGAGGGATAAAGCCATTTTTCCATTGACCATTTAATAAAGATCTAATCTCCTGTTGGGCTTTTTTCATATCGATGTGTGCCCACCCTAAGGCTATAAATCCGGAGTCCCAAAACCATTGAAAAGGATATAATCCTTCACAAGGAATTGTAAAACCCTCTTTCCAATTATTCTTTAAAACTTGTTTGGCTTTTTGTATAGTTGAAGACATATGCGGTAAATTCCTTATAAATATAGGCTTTTATACTTATTTTTGCAGTATCAAAGAATCACACCTTGACTTTTAGCAAAATCACAGAAAAAGAATCCCACTACCAAAACCTTGAAAAAATGGAGGTGGCTACCCTTTTGAGAAACATGAACAAGGAAGACATTCAGGTACCCCTCGCTGTTGAAAAAGCACTTCCTCAAATTGAAAAACTTACTAAAAAAGTAGTGTCTCAATTAAAGAAAGGTGGCCGATTATTCTACTTAGGAGCGGGCACCAGCGGAAGGCTTGGGATTTTGGATGCCAGTGAATGCCCTCCTACATTCGGGGTCCCAGATAATCTGGTCATAGGATTGATTGCTGGGGGTGATACAGCCATTCGAAAGGCTGTGGAATTTGCTGAAGATTCTGAAGTGCAAGGCTGGAAAGATTTACAGGAATACCAAATTTCGGAAAAAGATTTCGTAATTGGTATTGCTGCTTCTGGAACCACCCCCTATGTTATTGGAGCATTGAAAAATTGTAATGAAAATCGCATTCCCACCGGATGTATTACCTGCAACGAAGGAAGTCCTTTAAGCGATGCAGCCCATTTTCCAGTTGAAGTAGTTGTTGGACCTGAATTTGTTACAGGAAGTAGTCGCATGAAAGCAGGAACTGCTCAAAAATTAGTTTTGAATATGATTTCAACTGCTTCTATGATTCAATTAGGAAGGGTTCGAGGAAACAGAATGGTAGACATGCAACTGAGCAATAATAAACTAGTTGCTCGAGGAATTGCAATGCTAATGAATGAATTTTCAATTTCAGAAGAAGAAGCGGCATTACTTCTGAAAACCCACGGAAGTGTACGAGCTGCCATTAAAGCGTATCATGAAAGATCCTAACCAGAAACATACCGATAAACAACTTTTGGTAAAAGGCATAAAAATACTGGCTATCTCAGTGGTCCTGATTATAGCCAGTACTTATCTTTTAACTTTTAGCTTTCTGAATAAGGATGTGTTACCGCTCTATTTATTACTTCCCTTAGCAATAATTACTATGGGGGCAACAATTTACCTCATTTTCAAAGGGTTGAAATTGATCCTGAAAGCTGTTTTCAATAATTAATCCTTAATTACCTTAACCGTTCTTGTAATACCTTCTACTTGGATTGTAAGCAAATAAATTCCTTTTGAAAGTGAAGATAAATCCAATTGGGTTTCAGTTCTATTGACATTTTGGGATAACATTTCCTGTCCTAACAAGTTAGAAAGCCTAAGAGAAGTTATTTCAGAAGTGAACTTTACCGTTACTATGCCGTCTGTCGGATTTGGATAAAGTTTAAGGCCTCCTAAAACTTGATCATCGATTCCTAAAATAATTTCTACCGTAACAGCGAAAGGTTCACTTAAACAACCGTCAACAATATTAACAGCATAATAAGTGCTGCCGTTTTCCAAAAGTGTACTCGGGTCTAGAGGATCTACATTATTTAAGGCATTATCTTCAGAAGCAAACCAAGTAACGTCTGCTGGAGTAACAACAATATCAGCAATAGTAGCTCCTTCATTAAATGTTTGGTTGGCATCACCCGTTGGGGTTGCAGGAGCTGTAGTACAAAATGAAATTCTCCCAAAATACTGTGAAGAATCGTTCGTGACTGTAGCGAGAATATTTCCGTTTGAAGTATCCATTACAAAAGTTCCGTTTGAGCCAGATATTAACACATTTCCATCATCCAAAAGTGCAACACCGCGTAACGAACCTTGATCGTAGTAATTTAATATTGATCCATCAGAAATTAAAAACTCGTACAAACCGGGACTATTTCCGCCAGAAGTACTAAAAACAGCGGCATAGACAGAATTGTTGGAAGGATTAAGCTCCATTTGCTGAATAAAGCTTACCACCCCTTCTCCCACAACATTACCTAAGATGGCTCCACTATAATCTCGTCGTTCAATTTTTGTAGCTGCATTGATATAAGAAACATACACTTCACCACCTACATCAATAATATCGAAAGAAGATGCTCCTGCAGTATCAATAAAACCAAGGTTATTACCATCGGTATCAAAACGAACAATAGCATCCCCTGGCGCCCCATTATTACTACCTGCGTTGGTGACCCATACCTCTCCATCTACTAGTTCTAGACCTTTAATATTATCTAAACCTCCAGAAATGGTACTTACGTAGTTTCCATCGAGGTCAAAACGGTCAATACGATCTTCAATTTGATCGGTTATCCAAATTTCTTGCCCCACTTGCAATAGGGCTTTTGGAGTTCCTTGGTTTAAAGGGGTTAAGTCAATAAATGCGGGATCTACTACTGAACCATCTGCAGGATCGATTAGAATAACAAAAGGTTCATCAATAACTGCTATCCTTTGCTGAGAAAAGATGGATTGTGTAAAAACAAGAATCCCCAATAGAAAAAGGGATTGAAAAGTAATTTTTTTCATATTCACAAGGTTTAAAATTATATAATGTCATTTGTGAATTTACGAAAATAAAATATAGTACAGCTGATTTTAAAAAAAGAACACTAATAGATATAAAAAAAGCCCCTCCGTTGTTGGAGGGGCTTCCAAAGAAGGCGGCGACCTACTTTCCCACGGGAACGCAGTATCATCGGCGCTGCCGGGCTTAACTTCCCTGTTCGGAATGGTAA